>NZ_FOKG01000001.1 GCF_900111885.1 Amycolatopsis marina | reverse complement strand
AACGGCGAGTACACCGAACAGCCCCTCACCGACACACAAGGACGGTCCATCACCGAGGAACTGATCGACCCCGAGGCGTTCTCCCAGAAGTCCTACGACTCGCGAGCCATCCGAGACGGTCACCTCGAATGGCTCGCCGCCGACGGCCGGATCATGAGCACCGACATCACCTCCGGGGCCACCGAACCACGAATCGACACCGGATTCACCTCCGGCAGCGACAAATCCAGCCAGGCGATCTTCACCGACCGGTCGATTCACCTCATCCAGGAGACGTTCGACGGCGAGACACCCATCAAGATCACCCAGCTCGACCGCGCCACCGCAGACCCGATCACCGAGATCACCGTGCCCGGACTGGCCGAACAACTCGGCCTCGAGTTCAACCTACGAGGCACGGCCGTTCCCCCCGGAGCCTGACTCCGCCGCCTTACGGCAGGTTCTCGCCCACCATCGGTGCTGCGACCTTCGGCAGGTCGCAGGCCTTGGCCTTGTCGGTGAGATTGAGGCTGAGCAGCGCGACGAACGACGACTCGCCGAGCGGCAGCATCAGATGACAGGCTTCCTCGCCGAACACGCCCACGTAGCGGCCCCAGGTGCGGCCGGCGAGTTCGAACTCCTCGTCGGGGGGCGTGTCGATCCCCCGGTACTCCGCGATCGACATCTCGTCACTGATCACCAGCGTCAGCGTGTTGTCGTTCAGATCCGGGTCGGCCGAGCGGAAGTCGCAGCCCTGCGGGACGCGCTGTTTGGGGTTCGCCTCGGTGAACTCTCCCGCCGCGAGGCCCAACTCCGCCAGTTGCTCCTCGGACAGCAGCACGCACGGGTCCTCGAACGGTCCCTTCGTCACCGGCTGCGCGCCAGGCGGGAAGACCGCCGCGCCCGGCTCCACCCGCGCGCAGGAGGCCAGCAGCAGCAGGCCAGCCAGCAGCGCAGTGCATGCGCGTCCTCGCACTTTGCCTCCTCGACGGTTGCCGCGCCCCGCCCCCACCCTCGCACTTTCCCGGGAAAGTGCGATGTTTGCGCGCGCGGGGTATCGCACTTTCCCGGGAAAGTGCGATACCTGGTCAGGACTTCGGGGTGAGGAACTCGCGGTTGCCGACGTAGGGCCGCAGGGCCTCGGGGACGCGGATCGAACCGTCCTCCTGCTGGTGGTTCTCCAGGATCGCGACGATCCACCTGGTGGTGGCCAGGGTGCCGTTGAGCGTGGCCGCCGTCTGCGGCCTGCCGTTCTCGTCGCGGTAGCGGATGTTGAGCCTGCGTGCCTGGAACGTCGTGCAGTTCGAGGTCGAGGTCAGCTCCCGATAGGCCTGCTGGGTCGGCACCCACGCCTCGCAGTCGAACTTGCGCGCCGCCGAGGTGCCGAGGTCGCCACCCGCGGTGTCGATCACCCGGTACGGCACCTCGATCTTGCCGAGCATCTGCTCCTCCCAGCCGAGCAGCCGCTCGTGCTCCGCCTCCGCGTCCTCAGGACGGCAGTAGGTGAACATCTCGACCTTGTCGAACTGGTGCACACGGATGATGCCGCGAGTGTCCTTGCCGTAGGAGCCAGCCTCCCTGCGGAAGCAGGACGACCAGCCCGCATAGCGCAACGGCTGCTGCGACAGGTCCAGGATCTCGTCGGAGTGGTACCCGGCCAGCGCCACCTCCGAGGTGCCCACCAGGTACAGGTCGTCGTCGCGCAGCCGGTAGATCTCCGAGGCGTGCGCGCCGAGGAAACCGGTACCGGCCATGATCTCCGGGCGCACCAGCACCGGCGGGATCATCAGCTGGAATCCGTTTTCCATGGCCTGTGCGGCGGCCAGGTTCAGCAGGCCCAACTGCAGCTGGGCGCCGATTCCGGTGAGGAAGTAGAACCGTGATCCGGAGACCTTCGCGCCGCGCTCCATGTCCAGCGCGCCGATGCCCTCGCCGAGTTCCAGGTGGTCGCGCGGACTGAAGTCGAACTCCCTCGGCGTGCCGACGTGCTTGAGGACCACGTAGTCGTCCTCACCGCCCGCCGGTGCGTCGGGGTGCACGACGTTGGGGACGGCCCGGTGCAGCTCCTCGAACCGCTCCGACGCCTCGCCCTGCTCCGCCTCGGCGGCCTTCACCTGCGCGGCGAGGTCCTTCCCCTTGGCCAGCAGCGCGTCGCGCTCCTCCCCCTTCGCCCGGCCGATCTGCTTGCCGAGCTGCTTCTGCTCGGCCCGCAGGGTGTCCGCGCCTGCGATCGCGGAGCGGCGGCGGGAGTCGAGGGACAGCAGCGTGTCCACCACGCCCTCGTCCTCACCACGGGTGCGCTGCGATGCGCGCACGACGTCCGGGTCCTCACGCAGAATCCTGGGGTCAATCACGGACCCGAGCGTACCCAGCGGCCGAGCGGCGCGATCAGGGCAGCCCACGGACGAAGGTGGCGACCACCTCGGCCAGCTCCTCGCCCTTGTCCTCCTGCAGGAAATGGCCCGCACCCGAGATCGTCGGATGCTCCAGCGCCGCGGCGCCCTTCATCGACCGCTGCAACACCGGGGCCATCCCCCCGGTGATCGGGTCGCTGTCGCCGAAGGCGGTCAGGAACGGGATATCCATTGTGGACAACTTCGCCCACGCGGCCCTGTTCGCCTCGGTGGCCGGGTCGTCCGGCCGGGTCGGCACCAGGGTGGGCATGGTGCGCGGCGCGGCCTTGTACATCTCGTTCGGGAACGGCGCGTCGTAGGCGGCCTGCACCTCCTCGGGCAGATCGGTCACGCAGCCGGCGTCGATGGCCCGCCCGACCTCGAAGATCTGCGCGTTCTCCACCGCCTCGCGGAAGTTCCACCACACCTTCGGCATGTCCTGGTCGCCGGTGGGCAACCCGGTGTTCGAGGCGACGACCCCGGTGAACCGCTCCGGGTTCTCCGCCACGAGGCGCAGCCCGATCAGTCCGCCCCAGTCCTGTCCGAAGAGGGTGACATCGCGCAGGTCGAGCGCGTCGAAGGCGAGGGAACGCATCCACTCCACGTGCTTGGCGTAGGTGTGGTCGACCATCTCGGCCGGCTTGTCCGACCGGCCGAACCCGACCAGGTCGGGGGCGATCGCGCGCAGGCCGGCCTCGGCGAGCACCGGCAGCATCTTGCGGTACAGGAAGGACCAGCTCGGCTCGCCGTGCAGGAGCAGCACTGGTCGCCCGTCCGCGGGGCCCGCCTCCACATAGGCGATCCGCAGCAGTCCCCCGTCCGGGTCGGGGATGTCCACGTACTGCGGGTCGTAGTCGAAGTCGGGCAGGTCGTCGAACCGGTCGTCCGGTGTCCTCAGTAGGCGCACACCCATCACGCTAGTGGCGGATTCCGCCCGAGCCGACCCGTTGTAGATCAACTTCACTCCGCACGACAAACCCCCGGTGACGTCTTTCCTGGTCACCGGGGGTTTAGTCGAAACCTCACGGAGAGGTCACATTTACCTTACGACGTACTTGACAAGTGGCTACGAGATCGCCACGGCGACCACGAGACCCAGCGCGAGGTGCGCGGATGCCACCACGACACTCACCGCGGCGAAGGTCTCGCTCTCCATGGTCGAGCGCAGGTCGATGCGGGTCGCCCACTCCAGCAGCCGCACCGCGAGCACCTGGACGATGATCCCGAGCAGGCCGTAGACCAGCGAGGTGATCAGGCCCTCGGTGAGATCGCTGGCCGAGTTGAAGATGGCCACCACGATGATGAACGCCATCGACAGCAGTCCCGAGGCGGTCACGATCACCGCGTTCGGCAGGCCCCTGCGGACCAGTTCGGACAGCTTGCCCGGCGTCGTCCAGTCGATGGCGTAGAAGCCGACCAGCATCATCAGCAGGCCGATGATGCCGTAGAGCAGGATCGCGCCGATCCCGTTTACGAGGTCGGTGCCGAAATTTTCGGACAACGCGAGGGTCGTCACAGGTACTCCCAGTGTTGGCTGTGGTTAAGCGGGTGAATTGTGCTGTTTGGTGGTGCTTCTATCACGACTCGGGAATGCGGTGGGGGACAAACGCGGCACCGTCGTCGGTGACGAGCCCCGCCGTCTCCCGGATACCGAGACCAGCGGAGTTGTCGCCGACGATCCACGCACCGAGCGCGGGCCGGTAGCCGTCGAACTCCGGCAGCGGGTCGAACGCCTGGTAGACGAAGCCTTCGGCGCCGTAGACACCGCCGGTCTGCGTCTCGTAGCCGGTGGCGACGATCTGCACGTTCGCGCCCTCCCTGCCGAGCTTCGGCTTGCGCACGTACTCGGTGAGCAGGCCTGGGTCATCCAGAAAGGTGGGCAGCAGGTTCGGGTGCCCCGGATAGTTCTCCCACAGGAGCGCCAGGATCGCCTTGTTGGACAGCAGCATCTTCCACAACGGCTCGACCCACAGCGTCTGCGGCAGCGACTCGACGGCGTAGCGGCCGAACTCCTCGTCGACCACCCACTCCCACGGATAGAGCTTCACCACCGTGTTCATCGGCGCCTCTTCGAGATCGACGAACCGCTTCAGCAGCGGATCCCAGCCGATCTCCTCGATGGCCAGACCGACGGTGTCCAGCCCGGCCTCCGCCGCGGTCTCCTGCAGATAGGAGGTGGTGATGTGGTCCTCACCGCTGGTGTCGGCGCTGGACCAGGAGAAGTGCAGCTCCTTCGAAGGAAGCAGGCCGCCGATCTCCTCCCAGCGCTCCACCATCCGCTCGTGGATGGAGTTCCACTGGTCGTCGTCGGGGAAGACCTCGGTCTTCCAGTGCCACTGCACAACGGCGGCCTCCAGCAGCGAGGTCGGGGTGTCGGCGTTGTACTCCAGCAGCTTGGCCGGGCTCCGGCCGTCGTAGCGCAGGTCGAACCGGCCGTAGACGTGCGGGTCACGCCGCTTCCACGACTCGGCGATGTGTGGCCAGATCCACTCGGGGATGCCGAAGTCCGCGTACCGCTCGGTGAGCACGACGTTGTCCACGGCTTCGAGGCACATCGAGTGCAGCAGTTCGACGTCGGCCTCGACCGAGAGGACCTCGTCCATCTCGAGCACGTAGTGCACCGACTCGTCCCAGTAGGGCCGGGCCTGCCCCGATTCGTACCGGGCGGGGGTGCCGAAGACCAGCCCCTGCTCCTCGACGGTGCTTTGCCAGTTCCGGCGCGGAGCGTGCGAGTCCCTGCGCAATTACGAGCCCCCGCTCTTGCCGAATCCACCGGACTTGCTGCTGATCCCGAACCCACCGCGCTGGACGGACTTGCCCGACTTGGTGGAGATGTTCGCGTTCGACGGCTTGCTGAAACTGCCGCCGGAGACCTGGCTGCCCACGGTGCCGCTGCCGCCGTAGTTGTAGCGGTACTGGCCACTACCACCGCCGAAGCCGCCGATCGGCAGGAAGATGAATCCGCCGCTGGTGTAACCGCCCTGCTGCTGGGCGTAGTCCTCGTCGCAGTACTGCTCGTCCACCACGGTGCCGTCGGCGTCGGTGCAGACCGCGGTCACCGTCTCCGGCTGGGCAACCGTGTAGAAGGTGGCGATCAGCCCGACGAGGCCGACGGTCACGCCGCCGCCGATGAGGACCTTGCGCCGGGTCGCGGCCTTCTGTTCGGCGACCTCCCGCGCCTCGTGCTCTGCGGCCTCGCGCTCCTTCTCTTCGATCATCGCCTTGCGGCGTGCGCGCTGCTCGGCGAGCGTCGGCTCGCGCGGGCTGGTCGACTCGGCGTCCTGGCGCCGCATCGACCCGCGCTTGCGTGGTTGCTCCCCGCCGGGGGTGTTGTCTTCTGTCATCAAGCACTCCGTAACCGCTGGGCACCACGAATTTGAGCTGCCGGCCCCCGTCACCACACTATCTACTCCAGTGAGGTGAAGAACGTGCAACGCCGAGTTCGGTCCCGTAACGGGTCGCTCGGTCCACCCGCTCGAGTCGCACTGGCATCATGGAATAGATGTCCGACGACGACGCGCGGTTCCGGTCGAACGGTGGAGCCCTGCGCACTCAACTGCTGATGGCCGCCGCGGCCGTCGGAGCCATCGTCGCGCTCGCCCTGAGCTGGGTGTTTTCCTGGCAGATCGAGCAGGAGGACCCGGTCCTCGTCGCCCGGGAGCAGGCCCGGCAGCAGGCGTTCCAGTCCCCTCCGGGCAGCTGCCTCACCTGGTCCAAGCCCGATGCCGCCGACGCGAGGACAATTCCCTGCGCCGAGCCGCACCTGTTCGAGGTGGTCGGTGTGGTGGACATCTCGGACAAATTTCCGCAGGGCGCTCCCTCGCCGGACCTCACCCTCTGGCGGCATATCGCCCAGGAACACTGCTCGGAGCCCGCGGAGAAGTACCTCGGCACGAAGCTGGACCCGTTCGGCAAGCTGACCGTCGGCCTGCTCCGGCCGCCCGAGACGAAGTGGGCCGAAGGTGATCGCCAGCTGCGGTGCGGCGTGCAGTGGGCGGGCCCCGGTGGGCAGCTGCAACCCCTGACCGGCCCGGCGAAGGAACTGGACCAGTCGATGGTCTGGGAGCCCGGCACCTGCCTCGCGCTGACCGGCAAGACGGTCGGCGACCCGGTGGACTGTGCTGGCCCGCACGCCTACGAGATCGTCGCGACGCTGGACCTGAAGGACCGGTTCAAGGACGGCTGGCCCAATCAGGACGACCAGCAGACCTGGCTCGACGTCGAGTGCAACAAGGCCGCCGACAAGTACACCGGTGGCGTGGACCTGGACGAGAAGGGCCTGATCCTCGGCTGGGACGTGCGCGAACAGGAGAGCTGGGACGTCGGTTCCACCAAGGTCAACTGCAAGGTCGGCGCCACGCTGGAGGACGACAGCGGTCTCGCTGTCGTGAAGGGCAGCGTGAAAAAGGCCGAGAAGACCACGTCGCCGTCGAAGCCCGCAGAGTCCTCCGGCGCGGAGAAGTCCGGCGAGCCGGGCACCGGCGGCTGAGGCGGGATGCCGGTGGAAATGCCCCTGCTCCGCTTCGAGGAACTGGTCGCGGACGCGCTTGACCTGGTGCCCACCCAGTTCGCCGAGGCGATGGACAACGTCGTGGTGCTGGTCGAGGACCGCAATCCCGAGGAGCCGGACATCCTCGGGCTGTACCACGGCATCGCCCTGACCGAGCGGATGGCGGACTACGGCGGCGTGCTGCCGGACCAGATCTTCATCTACCGCGAACCAATCCTGGCGATCTGCGACAGCGAGGAGGACGTGGTCGAGGAGGTCGTCATCACCGTCGTGCACGAGATCGCCCACCACTTCGGCATCGACGACGCCCGCCTGCACGAACTCGGCTGGGGCTGAGCGCCGAGTGGTGGCGATCGGCCGCGGATGCATCACAGCATGCTGGAGGCGGAGCAGAACGAGGTCAGGCTTGCACTTGCATCTGAAAGCCTGCACACTTGTATCTGTAAATCTTCACACGGCGGAGAGAGGTCAGCGGTGTCTGCGGTTCTGGGCGAGCGTGACGTGCTGATGGCGAACGAACGCGCGCTGACTCAGGCGCGTGACGTCGTGCAGGAGCTGCCACGCGACAGCGAACAGTTCACCGCATCCACCACAGGTGGAAAGGCGGTGGCACTTCCACCGGAGTTGTCCGCGATCGTCGGCCGGATTCTGCGTGTCGTGGCCGCTGGAGGCACGGTCACCGTGGGCGCGATGCCTGAGGAACTGACCACGACGACAGCGGCGAAGCAACTCGGCGTGTCGAGGCCGACCCTGATGAAGATGATCAAAGCAGGTGAGATCACCGCACACAAAGTGGGCACGCATACAAGGTTGCGCACGGCTGACGTACTGCAGTTTCAACGTCAGCGCCAGCAGCGTCGGCGCGCGGCATTCGATGAGTTGCGCGCACTGGAGGATGAGGACTGAACAATCAGCCGGTCCACGCCGAGGGCCTGGCGCTCGTTAGCCTGGGCCCATGTCCGCGCAGAGAGTTCTCGTAGACGCGAATGTTCTGTTCTCCAGGACTCTGCGCGATTGGCTGGCCCTCATCTACATCAACCCCGGTGGCGAGGTCTACAACGTCTACTGGACGGAGGACATCCTCGCGGAGGCGGTCTATCAGCTCAGACGCAACCACCCGAGCTGGGACGGTCGGCAGACCAGAGCGATACGTGACACGATCGCGAGAACTTTCGAGGGCGGCCGCGTGGAGGATTTCGTGGTCGACGGTTCGTTTCAAGGCACGGACCCGCATGACCAACATGTCCACGCGGCCGCCCTCGCTTGCGACGCTGACATCCTGTTGACCTGCGACGGTGGTTTTTCCGGCGGCCCCGTCAATCCGGATCTGCTGCCGTACGAGGTCTACACACCCGATGACTTCTTCGTTCTTGTTGATAAGAGCGTCCCGGAGATTGTGTGCGCGGTGACCCTGGAGCAGACGGAGTACTGGCGGCGTAAGAAACAAGGCAAGGCGCCGCTGGCCGAGCATCTGGAGGCTGCGGGCTGCCCTCAGTTCGCGAAACGTGTACGCACGTATCAGGGCCATCTATCAATTCGCGGTGACCGGTAGCGAAGCCGCGTGCTTCCGTCTAGGTAAGCGAGACATGACATGGAACGACGCGAGCGTGACGCAAATTGGCACTGGACAGAGAATTCGGCACTGAATCCCACAACCCGCTGGCAGGACACTCCGGAGACCGTTGATGAGCTCCATCTGCTTGTCAAATCGCTAGCGCCCGAACGCATTGAGCTACTGCGGATAATTGCCGATGGGAAGCCGCACACGATGTCCCCCGAGGAGGAGATCCGGGCGACGTTTCTCAATAGGGCGGCCGAAGCGTTCGGATTCGTGCCCATGATCGAGATCGACGGGCGGACTTGCTCCCTGGTTCCGGAAATCCGAGCACCGCTCCGCAAGGCGTTCGAAGCCTTGGCGACGCAGCACGCCCGGCGTCGCAAACTCGGCCGGGACTGAGGACGTGTAATTACACGCTCGCCATCCCTGGTGGACACTGCGTACAGGACCGTACGCGGGAGGTAATCGGTGACCGGGGAGTACGCGGGGGAAGTGGCCGAGGACGACTACGGCCCGACGATCACGCGCCGCAGGCTCGGCCGGATCATGCGGCAGTTGCGTGAGCGAACCGGGCTGTCTCTCGGTGAGGCGGCCCGCGCCATCGAGTACACCACCGCGTCGCTGAGCAGGCTGGAGAACGGCCAGCAGGGGCTCAACATCCACGTCGCCAAGAGCATGCTCGACGTCTACAACGAGGTCAACCGCTACGAGGAGATTCTCGACCTCTGCCGCCGCTCGCACAGAAAGGGCTGGTGGCAGGCCTACGGCATCCACGGCCGTGGCTACATCACGCTGGAGAGCGACGCGGAGTCGGCGCGCACGTTCGAGCCGCTGCTGGCACCCGGCCTGCTGCAGACGGCTGGCTACGCCCGCGCGATCTTCGAGGCGCAGGGCGAGGTCCGGCCGGAGCGGATCGAGAACGGCGTGCGGGTGCGGATGATCCGGCAGGAGCGGTTGCGGGACGCCCGGCGGCCGCTGAGCCTGGAGGCGGTGGTGCACGAGACCGCCCTGCGCTGCCGAGTGGGCGGCGTCGAGGTGATGTACGGCCAGCTCGCCCACCTGGCCGAACTCGCGGAGCTGCCCACCGTGTCCCTGCAGATCGTCCCGATCGAAGCGGGCGCGCACGTCAGCATGGCCGGCGGGTTCGTGATCCTGCGCTTTCCCCGGCGGGTGCTGCCGGACACGCTGTACGTCGAGCACGCCTTCGGCGGTTCCGACACGGAGAAGAAACACGAGGTCGATCGGGCTAAGCTGAAGTTCGACCGGCTCCGCGGAATGGCACTCGACGAGGCGTCGAGCATCGCGTTCCTGCAGCGGCTGGCCGAGGATCTGCAGTAGCGACCGAGGAGCCGGACATGGCCGATGCAGTGTTCCCCGCATGGCGCAAGAGCAGTTTCAGCGACGGCGGCAGTGAGGACCAGAGCAACTGCGTCGAGGTGGCGGTCACCTCCGCCGCCGTGGGCGTGCGCGACTCGAAGAGCCCGGCCACCCCGGCACTCACCTTCACCCCGGCCTCCTGGTCCCGGTTCCTCACCAACCTGCGCTGACCCGGGCGGAGAGCAACCCTCCCGTCCAGGGATGGTGCGTCTGCAAGTACGCCCAAGCAAGATCGACACCACCGTTAACTACCCCCAACGGCACTTTCCCGGGAAAGTGCCCCCACTGCAAAGCGGCCCTTTCCCGGGAAAGTGCGGTTGGAGGTAGGAAGTTGCATCACACTGGGTGGTCGGTTCGCATCCCCGACGAACGCCCTACCCGCCGCACTCGCGTAACCGGCGGGTGAGGAACTCCCGCTCGGCGGCATTGCCGGTTCGCGCCAGCGCCGCCGCGTACGCCCGTGCCGCCTCCTCCCGCCGGTCCAGTCGGCGCAGCAGATCCGCCCGGATCGCGTGGAACAGGTAGTACCCGTCCAGGTCCAGCGACTCGACCTGGGCAAGTCCGGCCGACGGGCCGTGCACCTCCGACACGGCGACGGCGCGGTGCAACGCCGCGACCGGGCTCGGCGCGACCGCCAGCAGCTGGTCGTACAACGCCACCACCTGCCGCCAGTCGGTGTCGGCAGCGGTTGGGGCGTCGCTGTGCACCGCGCTGATCGCCGCCTGGATCTGGTACGGCCCTGGCTGTCCGCGCCGCAGGCAGCGCCGCACCAGCGCCTGGCCTTCGGCGATCAGACCCCGGTCCCACCGGCCGCGATCCTGATCGGCCAGCAGCACCAGCTCACCCCCCGGGCCGATGCGGGCATCCCGCCGGGACTCGGTCAGCAGCATCAGCGCGAGCAGGCCCAGCACCTCGGGCTCGTCGGGCATCAGTCCGGCCAGTAACCGCCCCAGCCGGATCGCCTCGGCGGACAGGTCCGCGCGCGTCAGCGTCTCGCCGGAACTGGCCGCGTAGCCCTCGTTGAACACCAGGTAGAGCACCGCGAGCACGGCCGGCAGTCGGTCCGGCAGATCTGCCTCACCCGGTACCCGGTACGGGATGCGCGCCGCGCGGATCTTGCCCTTGGCGCGCACGATCCGCTGCGCCATGGTCTTCTCCGGCACCAGGAACGCGCGGGCGATCTCGGTGGTGGTCAGACCGCCGAGCAGCCGCAGTGTGAGCGCGACCCGCGCGGCCGGGGCGAGCGCCGGGTGGCAGCAGGTGAAGATCAGCCGAAGCCGTTCGTCGGGCACGATGTCCTCCTCCACCGGCTGATCGCGGGCTTGCAGCAGGGCCGCGCGGGCCTGGCGGTCGTCTCGGCCGGCCTCGCGCCGCAATCGGTCGATGGCACGGTTCCGCGCGGTGGTGATGATCCAGCCCGCCGGGCTCGGTGGCCGGCCCTCGTCGGGCCACCGCCGCACCGCGGCGGTGAACGCGTCCTGGACCGCCTCCTCGGCGACGTCGATGCTGCCGAAAACGCGGACCAGGACGGCTACCGCGCGCCCGTACTCCTCGCGGAAGACGCGCTCGATCTCCTCCGTCAACCGCAGGACCCGTCGACCAGCGGCCGGACCTCGATGGGCAACGTGGTCGCCCGGGCCAGCTTGCGGCCCCACTCGAGCGCCTCGTCCAGGTCCTCGGCCTCGACGACGGTGAACCCGCCGATGTGCTCCTTGCCCTCCAGGTACGGCCCGTCGGTGACGAGCACGTCGTCCCCCTGCGGCCGCATGACGGTCGCGCTGCTCGGCGGATGCAGGCCGCCGTTGAACACCCACGCGCCCGCGGACCGCACCTCCTCCTGGAAGGCTGCGACGTCCTTCATGATCGGGTCGAGGATCTCCGGCTCGGGCTGGCCACCGTCGGGCTGGTAGATGCTGAGCAGGTAGTGCGTCACGGTCTCCTCCTCGGATCGGTCTCCATCCTCTACACGAACGGCGCCTCCGCGGATCGACACCTCACTCGAGATTTCACCATCGGATGGCACGATCTGGCCACGAGGACTACCGCGACGGAGGGGCAGGACCTACTTCATGACCGATCTGGTCGACAGAATCCGCGAACAGGGCAGCGAGCAGCGGCGGGCGGAGATCGTCAACGTGCTCGTCGATGCCTTCGAGGACCTGATGCAGGCGGACGCCACGGCGTTCCGGAAGAAGTTCCGGAAGATGGCGGCCGCCCCGTTTTCCTTCTACCGGGGCGCGGCCTGCCTGTTCTACAACGACATGGCCGTCGAGGAAGACCCGTGGGCGGACGAGCGCACCAGCCGCGTCTGGATCCAGGGCGACCTGCACGCGGAGAACTTCGGCACCTACATGGATTCCGCGGGAGCCCTGGTGTTCGATGTCAACGACTTCGACGAGGCCTACCTCGGTAGCTTCACCTGGGACCTCAAGCGGCTGGTGGCGAGCGTCGCGCTGATGGCGTGGACCAAGGCGATCAGCGACAACGACATCGAACGGCTCATCGAAACCTATGTGCGGGCCTATGTCGACCAGGTGCGGCACTTCGCCGACAACCCCGGCGACGAGATGTTCAAACTGCAGCTCGACACCACCGACGGGCTGATCCACGACGTGCTGTTGCGGGCGCGGATGAACACGCGGGTGGCGCTGCTCGACGCGGTCACCTCGATCGAGGACTACGAGCGCCGGTTCCGTCTCGGGCCAGGCGTGCGGGAACTCGGCGAGCAGGAGCACGACGCGGCTTGCGCCGCGTTCGACGCCTACCTGAGCACCATTCCCGAGAACAAGCGGTTCGGCAGCATCACCTACGGCGTCAAGAGCATCGTGGGCCGCACGGGATTCGGAATCGGATCGGCCGGCCTGCCCGCGTACAACGTGCTGGTCGAGGGCAACACCCAGGCACTGGAGAACGACGTGGTGTTGTCGATGAAGCAGGGCAACGTCGCCGCGCCGAGCCGGATCGTGCACGACGATCGGATCCAGGACTACTTCCTGCACCACGGGCACCGCACCGCGGTGTCGCAGCGGGCGTTGCAAGCCCATGCCGACCCGTGGCTGGGGCACACCGAGCTGAACGGCACCGGCTTCGTCGTCTCGGAACTCTCGCCCTACGTCAGCGATCTGGACTGGTCCGAACTGACCGAACCCGCGGACATGGAGCCGGTGCTGGAGTACCTCGGCAGGGCCACGGCCAAGATGCACTGCGTGTCCGACACCGACTCCGAACAGACGCTGGTCGACTTCCAGAGCGAGGAGGCGATCGCCGCCGCGATCGGCCAGGACGAAACCGAGTTCGTCCGATCGCTGGTCCGGTTCGGGATGCGCTACGCCGTTCAGACCAGGGAAGATCACCGGCTCTTCGTCAACGCCTTCCGCAACGGGGAGATACCGGGAGTGCAGTCCGCGACCCCGCGCTGAATGCTCACGAAGGTGAACATTCAGTAATCCATTGCGCACTTTTCGCGAGATGTTTTCGGGTAGGCTGACGCAGTGTCATGGGGAGAGTGCACGGCGTTAACACCCGTAACCACTTCCGGCCGGAGATGACCCGGCCCATGGGCGAGGAAGTGCTGCGGTGAGCGATCACCCCGATCGCAGACTGAGGTGGCTGCTGTCGTCCAGCACGCTGTCCAACCTGGGCGACGGCATCGGCAAGGTGGCCTTCCCGCTGCTGGCGGCGACCCTGACCAGGGACCCGGTGCTGATCGCCGGGCTCTCCGCGACCCAGTTCCTACCGTGGCTGCTGTTCGCGCTCCTGACCGGGGCGATGCTGGACCGGGTCGACCGGCGCACGGCGATGATCGTCGCGAACCTGACGCGCGCCGCGGTGGTGGGCGGGGTCGCGTTGCTGGTGCACTTCGACTCGATCTCCATCTGGCTGGTCTACCTCGCCGCGCTGCTGATCGGGTCCGCGGAGACGGTCGCGGACAGCGCGGCCAACGTCCTCATTCCTTCGGTGGTCGAGCGCAGCGGCCTGGAACGGGCGAACAGCAAACTGCAGTCGGTGGAGATCGTCGGGCAGACGTTCCTCGGCGGCCCGATCGGCAGCCTCACCTTCGTGGTTTTCGCCGCGTTCCCGTTCCTGCTGAATTCGATCGGCTTCGCGGTCGCGGCGGCGTTGCTCGTCGGCCTCGCGGGCAGCTATCGACCGCAGCGTCAGGACCCGTCGGCGTCGGAGACGGTGCTCCGGCTTCGCGACCAGCTCGCCGACGGCCTTCGCTGGGTGCGCCGCAGCCCGGTCGTGCTGCGGCTGGTGATCATCGCGTCGCTGGTCAGCCTGGTTACCGAGATGGCTCAGGCACAACTCGTGCTCTACGCGCTCGATGACCTCGACCTGGACAAGGCGGCGTTCGGCCTGTTCGCCTTCGTCGGCGGTGCGGGTGGCCTCCTCGGCGCGGGCGTGGCGCCCCGGCTGGTTCGGCATTCCGGCAGGCGAGCCGTGCTCGCGGCCGGGCTGACGCTGTCCGGCCTCGCCTTCCTCGGCATGGGACTCAGCGATCAACCGGTGGTCTCGGCCGTGCTGTTCGGTCTCTTCGCGGCTGGGGTGGTCGCGGTCAACGTGGTGCTCGGGACCGTGCGCCACGCCATCGTGCCGAGTGAACTGCTCGGCCGGGTACTGGGCGTGTGGCGGACACTGGTGTGGGGTGCGATTCCGGTCGGCGCACTGCTCGGCGGCGTCCTCACCCGCGTACTTGGCAGCCCCAGTGCGACCTTCGTGTTGTCCGGAGTGCTGCAGTTGCTCGTGGCGGGCGCGGCGCTCCTGCTGTTGCGCCGCCACCACGCCGCCGTCGACCTGCTCGACCCCACCGACGGCAAGCCGGACACGAAGTGGTAACTCGTCGACGAATTGCCGTCGGGGCCGAGTCTCGGGTGCTGAAATACCCCGATCACCCGTGCAAGGAGGTCCGATGGCAACGACACCGGACCACGCGCCTGCCCCACCCACCGGCCGAGGCAAGCTCGTGCTCGCCGCGCTCTGCGGGTTCGCGGTGGGCAGCGGAGCACTGGGCCTGCTGTGGGGCCTCTCGGCTTCCACCGACGGGCCCGCCGCGGACGCCAGGGCAGCGTGCGCCGCGCTGGAGCGGGTCGGCGAACTGCCCGCGCCCACCGAAGGCCCGGCGAGCAGTGCGCTCACCCAGGGCGTTCTCCCCCGAATTCTCGCGGCCAGGGAACTCGCCGCGGCCGCCGCGGAATTCCGGCCGCAGTACCGGGAACTGGCCGACCACCTCGACGGCGTGAGCCGCATGGTGGTGAGCCTGAACCTGGCCGACGAGGGTGGCAGATGGCACCTCAGTGAGGCCAGGAAACACTGTGCCCTCGTCTAAGCCCGCCCGTCACCCAACCACCACCCCCCAACGAGACGCTCCGCGCCGCCAGCCCGCCCGTCACCCAACCACCACCCCCCAACGAGACGCTCCGCGCCGCCGACCGCGTCAGCGCTCGCCGGAGCCCGGCTGGATGGTCCGGACGACCAGTTGATTGCCCGGAATTTCCTTGCTGGCACAGCCGGTGCCGTCGAACTGGATGAACATCGAGGCGGTCTCCTGCGGCGGGTACACCCGAAGGCCGCGAATCGGCTGTGGCTCGCAGACCGACTCCTCGTAGTTGCGCACCTGCACGAAACCGACCGGGGCGTGCGCCATTTCGCCCTTCTTCAACGTGACGGGAGCGCCTTCCTCTCCCTCGCGGTATGCGGCGGGCCCGACCTGATGACCGTCCTCACCGGCTACATAGGACACTCCAGGGAATCCCTGGATCACGCAGGGCCCGTCGCTGGTGTTGGTGAACTGCAAGGGTTTGTGGGCAGTACCCGTAGCAGCGTCGCCCCTGCCCAACGACAACTTGAGGTCGGCGGACTTGCACAACCCGACCTCGCTGTCGTCCTTGCTCGCCTCGCCCGACTTACCGGATTCCGTCTTCGGCGATGTTGCTGGTGTGGATGATGGGCCGGACGTGGAGCTTTCCGTGGTGGCCGAGACCGGCTCCGCTGATTCGGTGCCCTCTCCGCAGCCCGCGGCCCCGGCGACCAGTGCGGCCGCAGTGGCGGCGAGCGCCAACTGGCGTGCTCGTGCTCGCATCATTTCCTGCCTCCCTGTCCTGGGTGACTACCCTGAGGACGTGCGTGCCACACACAGGGTTGCGTCGGTAGCGTCGCGGCGGAGCTGACGCCCGACGAAAGGTGAGACGCGTGGCGGGATTTTGTAACCAGGCATGGCAGCACACCGTGAAACTACAACAGGCAGTGCTGGAGCACCCGTTCAACAAGGAACTGGCCGAGGGTTCACTCTCCCGGGAACGATTTCAGTTCTATCTGGCCCAGGACGCGCGCTACCTGGTCGGTTTCGGCAGGGCGCTCGCGGTCGCCGCCACCAGGTCTCCGGATCCGGCTGACCTGCCGTTCTTCGCCGGAGCGGCCCGGGAGGCCGTGGTCGTCGAGCGGGAGCTGCACGAGAGCTACTTCCGCCGGTTCGGGCTGAGCCAGGAGGGACTCGACGCCATCGAGACCTCGCCGGCCTGCCTGGCGTACACCTCGTACCTGCTGGCGGTCGCGCAGACCGAGGGCTATCCCGAACTCGTCGCCGCGCTGCTGCCCTGCTTCTGGGTGTACCACCACGTCGGCACCGACATCCTGCGACAGCACGCGGAGAGCGGAAACACCGGCGGGGAGAACCCGTACCAGGCGTGGATCGACACCTACGCCGACGACGAGTTCGCCCAGGCGGTCGAGACCTGCAAGGCCGCGGTCGACAGGGCGGCAGCCACCGCGGACGCCGCGACCCGGGATCGGATGCTCGCGCATTTCGTCCGGGCCTGTGAGTACGAGTGGATGTTCTGGGACAGCGCGTACCGACTCGAGGCCTGGCCCACGACCCACCTGCGGTGAACGCCTCGGCTGCTCCACCGACGCGGGCCCGACTTGACCTCGGCCTTGGTAGAGGTTGTGCACTGGTATCAGCACAAGGAAAACCCAGGAAGGAAGACCCGCTTGCCCATCAGGACACTGCAGATTCCCACCTCGGACGGCCAGGCCGACGCTTTAGCCGCCTACCCCGAGCACGGCGCACAGCACCCGGGGGTGCTGCTGTACACCGACGCTTTCGGGGTGCGTCCCGTGTTGCGGAACATGGCCCGCGAACTGGCCGGCCACGGCTACTACGTCCTCGTCCCCAACCTCTTCTACCGGCACAGCCCGGCGCCGGTGGTCGAACTTCCCGAGCACATCGGCGAAGAGATCCGGCCCGCGCTCATCGCCCAGCTGATGCCCTTGATCGAGGCGCACACCACCGAACGCATCCTGCGCGACGCCGACGCCTACCTCAGGTTCCTCACCGCCCAGCCTGAGGTCAGCACCGGGCCGGTCGCCGTGATCGGCTACTGCATAGGCGGTGCCTACGCGATGCGCACCGCAGCGGCCCATCCCGGCCAGGTGGCCGCCCTCGCCGGATTCCACCCCGGCCCCCTGCTCACCGACGCGCGCGACAGCCCGCACCGCCTCGTCCCCGAGATCACCGCCCGAGTCCACCTCGGCATCTCCGAGAAGGACAAGGCGGCCGAGGCCCCCGCCGAGCTCTATCAGGCCCTGGACGCGGCAGGGGTGGACCACACCACCGAGATCTACCCGGACACCACCCACGGCTTCACGATGGCCGACACCGACGCCTTCGACCCCGCCGCACTCCAGCGTCACTGGGACCGACTGCTCCCCCTGCTCGACCGCACCCTGACCAACGGTTGAGGCGAGCGAGCCGGCCGCTCACAGACGCAGGTCGGCCCAGGTCAGGCACGTCCAGCCGCCGTCGCGACGGGCTTCCAGCTCCACGATGCTGGTGTTGGGCAGCAAGCCCCGGTCGGCGACCTCGGGGCGGACGTTGTCCGACAGCCACTCCGCTCCGAGCCGGATCGCGCCACCGTGACTGACCACGGCAACCGCTCCGTCCGGGTCGAGGTCGACGTGCTTGGCGCGCAATTCGTGGATGGCGCCGAGGTAGCGGGAGCGGACCTGCTCGCCGCTCTCGCCGCCCGGCATGGAAACCGAGAGATCGCCGCGCAGCCACGGTGCCACCGTGTTCACGTACGTCTTGATCGCGTGATCGTCGGTGCGGTCCTCGAGGTCGCCGACGAATACCTCCTGCACCCCCTCGATGACCTGCACTTCCAGCGAGTGCACGTCGGCCAGTGGCGCGGCGGTCTGCTGGGCCCGCAGAGCCTGCGAGGCGTAGACGGCGGCGACCCGCTCCTCGCGCAGCCGCTCGGCCAGTGCCTCCGCCTGCTCGTGCCCGAGGTCGGTCAACGGCGGACCCGGCACCCGGGTGCTCAGCGCGCCGAGGATGTTCGCCGTGCTCTGCGCATGTCTGATCAGTAACAACCTCATGCGGTCTCCCCTGCCTGAACCGCCGCCACCCAGGCGGCCGCGTTCGAGTAGTCGTCGTTGGCCGCGGCGGGAGCGATCGTGTCCGCCACGCGATCGGCCCTCGGATGGGAACCGAGAAAGCGCACGGAACTGCAGCGGCGGTACAGCGCCGCGACCGCGTCACCGACCCGCTGTTCCGCCAGGTGCCCCTCGAAGTCCAGGAAGAAGCGGTACTCGCCGAAATTGCCGCGTGCGGGCCGGGCGTCGAGCCGGGTCAGGTTGATTCCCCTGAACGCGAGTTCGGTGAGCAGTTCGGCCAGCGCGCCGGGCCGGTTGGCGGTGGACGCGAGCACCGAGGTGCGGTCCGCGCCCGTCGGCTCCGGCAGCGGGCCGGGCGGGCGCACCAGCAGGAAGCGCGTCCTCGCGTCCAGCACGTCGGCCACACCCGTTGCGAGAATCCGCAGTGGATAGTGCTCGGCGGCCACCGGCGCGGTGACCGCCGCATCGCACTCGCCCCGCTGGACCGCCACCGCCGCGGCTGCCGTGGAAGCCGCGGCCACCGTCTGCGCGTCGGGGAGCGTGTCCGCCAGCCACTGCCGGACCTGCGCGAGGGCGTGCGGGTGGCTGGCGACGGTGCGGATCTCGGCCGGTTCAGTGATGTCGGGCCGGGTCAGAATGCTGAAGTGCACGGGCAGCAGGGCCTCGGCCACCGCGACGAGTGGCATGCCGGTCGCGAGCCCGTCGAGGGTCGCGTTGACCGGGCCTTCCACGGAGTTCTCCACCGGAACGCAGGCCGCGTCGGCGGTTCCGGCCCGCACGGCGGCGAGAGCGGCGGCGATCGTGTCCGCCGGTACCAGTTCCTGGTCCGTGGCGAGGCTGCGCGCAGCCTGCTCGGTGAACGTTCCTCGCGGCCCGAAGTAGGCGATGGTCGACATGAGCGGCACGACGCCAGGTTACGCAGTTCCGACGGCGCGAGTTTCACTCGCATAGCCGGTAGGCGGCCCGGTTACGAGGCATGGCGTTTTTTGTCATGCTGTAGGCGTGACGGCTGAATCGGGCACGCACACCCCGCACAGGCAACACGTGGCACCCCGAATGCCGGAGTTGGTGCTGTGTGCCATCGACACGCCACTCGCCGAGGCTTGGCAGGAGGCACTCCACCAGATGCGGGGCCGGGTTCGGGTGCACCGCGGCTCCGCCCTCGACGTGCCCGCACAGGCCGTCGTCAGCCCGGCCAATTCCTACGGTTGGATGCGCGGCGGCATCGACGCGGTGTACGCGCAGGCATTCCCGGAGGTGGAGCAGAACGTCCGCAGCGAGGTACTCGCCTATCACGGCGGCGAACTGCCGATCGGCGAGGCACTGGTCGTTCCCACGGGTGTCCCGCGGCCGCCGTGGCTGATCAGCGCGCCGACCATGCGCGAGCCCGGCGAGCAGCTGCCGCCGGACACGGTGCACCCGTACCTCGCAGCGCGGGCGGTGTTCCAGCTCTGGCGAGACGGCAGGCTCGAACAGGGAACATACGTCCACCAGATTGTCGACACAATCGCGATGCCCGGCCTCGGCACGGGCGTCGGTGGCGTTTCCCCGCGCACCTGCGCACGACAGGTGTGCGCGGCATGGGACGAGGTCTTCGCCACCACGTGACTCCACCGTGACCTCGCCCTCCGGACCTGATTTCGCACGTCAGCGGGCTGGTGCCCGGTTGGGGTGTAGAACGTCACAGCGCGCTGCGCGCCGGTAAGGCCTACCGTTGACTCGCGTTGAAGTGATCGACGGTTCGCCGTCGCCGCCTCGACGCGAACGATTCTTCGGCGCTGGCCCACCGACGGGCGAGGAGTGTGCGTATGCCACGAGTCCGCGAGTTGAGCCCCTATGTCGAACTGCACCGGGATCAGTGGCGCGAGCTGCGCAGAGCCACTCCACTTCCACTCACCGCAGGCGAGCTGCTGAAGCTGCGTGGTCTCGGTGAGCAGGTTGATCTGGACGAGGTGGCCGAGGTCTACCTCCCGCTGTCCCGGCTCATCAATCTGCAGGTGGCGGCCCGTCAGCGGCTGTACGAGGCGACGACCACGTTCCTCGGCGAGGACTGCCGGGGCACGAAGGTGCCTTTCGTGATCGGGATCGCGGGCAGTGTCGCGGTCGGCAAGTCGACCACCGCTCGTGTGCTGCGCACACTGCTCGCCCGCTGGCCGGATCACCCCAGGGTCGACCTCGTCACGACCGACGGGTTCCTCTACCCCCGGCAGGAACTGATGCGCCGCGGGATCATGCACCGCAAGGGTTTCCCGGAGAGCTACGACCGCAGGGCCCTGTTGCGGTTCGTCACCGAGGTGAAATCCGGCGCGGAGCGGGTCAGCGCGCCCGTCTACTCCCACCTGGCCTACGACATCATTCCCGGCGCGGAGAACGTCGTGCGGCAGCCGGACATCCTGATCATCGAAGGCCTGAACGTCCTGCAGCCGGGGCCGCGTCTCACCGTCTCGGACCTGTTCGACTTCTCGATCTACGTCGACGCCCACACCGAGGACATCGAGCGCTGGTACGTGGACCGCTTCCTGGAACTGCGACACACGGCGTTCGCCGACCCGGCCTCCCACTTCCACCACTTCGCCGGACTGCCCGACGACGAGGCGCGGGCCGAGGCCAGGCATCTGTGGCACACGATCAACGAGCCGAACCTGGTCGAGAACATCAAACCCACCCGGCCGAGGGCCACGCTCGTGCTGCGCAAGGACGCGGACCACTCGATCAACCGGGTCCGGCTGCGCAAGCTCTGACCAGCGTGCGGCGCAGAGTGCTGATCGGACTCTCGGCGGTGGTCGCCGTCGTCGCACTGGTGCTCGGCGCCGCGTACGTCTTCCAGCGCCAGCTCGTCTACCTGCCCACGGGTGGCCCGCTGCCCGCAGCCGCGGACGTGCTGCCCGGCGGCCGGGACGTCACCCTGCGCACGGCCGACGACCTCGATCTCGGCGCCTGGTTCCTGCCGGTCCCCGAGTCGCGGGGGACGGTGCTCGTCGCACCGGGAAACGGCGGCGACCGGTCGATGCGGGCGCCACTGGCCCGCGCCCTGGCCGAGCGCGGGCTGTCGGTGCTGCTCCTGGACTATCGCGGTTACGGCGGCAACCCGGGCAGTCCGAGTGAAGAAGGGCTGGCGCTGGACGTACGCGCGGCGCACGACTTCCTCGTGCGCGAGGCCGGGATCGCGCCGGACGAGCTGGTCTACTACGGCGAGAGCCTCGGCTGCGGCGTCGTCGCCGAACTCGCGACCGAGCGCCCGCCTGCCGCGATGGTGCTGCGCTCCCCGTTCACCGAACTCGCCGCCGTCGGGCAGCGTCACTACCCGTTCCTGCCGGTGAAGCTGCTGCTGCGCGACCGGTTCCCGGTCACCGAGCACGTTTCGGCGAGCAAGGCCCCGCTCACCGTCGTCTACGGCACCGCGGACGCCATCGTGCCACCGGAACTCAGCCGTGAGGTGGCGGCAGCGGGTGCGGCGAAGATCGTCGAGGTGCCCGGCGCCGGACACAACGACCTGGCACTGCTGGCCGGGGACCGCCTGATCGACGCCGTGGACCAGGCGGCCGGCTGAGCCGCGGCTCGTCGCCCTCTGCTACCGGCACTCAACCGATCGGCCGATGCCAGGTCATGAGCACTAACCGGTTGGCCGATAGCAACCAGAACGTCGCGCGGTGACCCTGAGAAGTACCAACCGCACCCTGCAGAGGGGGTAGCCGCCGATGTTCTCGATCATCATGACCTGGATCGGTGCGATGCTCGGCATCGTGGTGCTGCTGGCGATGGCGTTCGGTGCCTTCGTCCTGGATTTCGACGACGCGCTCGGCCGCCGTTCCCGGCGTGCGGCCCGGCCCGCCGAGAACGAGGAGCCGGACCAGAAGACCGCGCCATTGGTGTGAGCGGTCGGCCTGGGTGTCAGTTCAGGGCTTCGAGCGCCGCACAGTAGGCATCGAGATCGAACTCGAACTCCTCGGCACCCGGCTCGCCCGCGGTATCCGCCTGCTCGGAGAGCACGGTCACCAGCTCGTCCAGGATCTCGTCGCGCTCGCGCCCCGTGTCGCGCATGCGCACGACGGCCGCCCACAGCTCCTGGGGCTCGTTGTCCCACAGCTGGTCCACCACCGCGGCCTTGAGCGCGAGGTACTCCCGGGGATCGACGCCGTCGATCTCCGCGATGTCCGAGTCCTCCGTGAGCGCCTCGTGGTACTCCGGGTGCTCGCCGATCACCAGCAGCCTGCGCTGCTCCGGATCGGTGGGCTCCAGCTCCAGCTGGGTATCGCCCAGCTCGGTGATGGTGGCGGGCACGGCGAACATTCGCCGCTCCAGCAGTTCGGTCAGCGCGACCGGGTCGTCCAGGTCCTCATCCCCGTCCAGATAGATTTCCAGCGAGTCGTCGCCGAGCCCGGCGAGGCTCTCCTGCACGACCTCGTCCAGCTCCGCGAGAGCGAGCTCGGGCAGCCCCTGGCGAATGGCCGTCCAACGGGTCCAGGCAAGCACCACGTCCGGCAGGACCTCCTGCTCGCTCTCGGACAGCTCGATCTCACCGGGCAGCCAGTCCTCCAGGAACGCGACCATCCGCTCCGGGCTGATCCGCAGGGGCCTGCTCGGCTCGGTCTGCACGCCGAAGTCGATCAGCAACCGGACGCAGTACCGCGTGTCGTCGGTGTCCGGCAGCTCCGGGTTCGCGGTCAGGAACTCCTCGATCACCGCGTCCCAGTCCCCGAGGGGTTCGGGTCCGGGAGCGGGCTCGGCATCCGGCAGCACCCTGCAGTAGGCGAGGGCGAGCGCCCTGAACCGGACGAACTCCTCGGTGACCTCTGGCTCCTCGAGCGTGTCGAGCACGGCGATGCCGCGCTCCAGCAGGCCGCGCAGCCGCGCGGGCTCGATCCGCTCGACCAGCAGCAACCCGTCGTTCTCCTCGGCCTGACCACGCATCCCGGCGAGCAGCTCGTCCGGGTTGTCCACGATGGTGACGTCGGGCAGCGAGCCGTCGGTCAGGTGCAGCAGGGCGAAGATCCCGATTCGCTCCTGGTCCCGATGCAGAACGGCCAGCAGCGAGGCGGTGTCGCCGTACACATCACCGAGTTGCCAGCACTCGTCCACGCCGACGGCACCGAGCCCGGGCGCCCACTCCGGTTCCGGAATGCCGCGGCCGAGCACGGCACGCAGGCCGACGGCCGCGGCCTCGCGCACGGCGGGATCGGGAGCGAGGACGCTCAGGGAGGTCAGCAGCGCGGCCGAGCCGGGGCTGGCCTTCTTCTTCGCCCTGTCGATCAGCTCCCTGGCGACGTCCTCACCCTCGGGGTCCTCCCACCAGGCGCCCGCCACCTCAGAGGCCAGCACCTCGATCTGCAGGAGATCGGGCTCGGCGGCCAGTGCGGCGAAGTCGGACAGCACGTCCTTGACGAAGGAGTTGATTCCGTCCGGCCCGGGCACCGGCGTCGTGTCGCGTCCACGGCTCTGCGAGGTCATGGCCCCATGCTGTCATCGCGGCCGCCGGTGCACACCTACTGGTCGACCACTACCGCGATCTTGCCTCGGGTATGCCCCTGCTCACTGGCCTTGTGCGCGGCCGCCGTCTCGGCGAGCGGATAGGTCTCGGCGACCTCGATCGTCACCTTGCCCTGCTCGACCAGATCCACCAGTGCGGTCAGGTCGGCCGTGTCCGGGCGGACGAAGACGTAGTGCCCGCCGAGCTCGAGAACCCCGGGATCGGCGACGGACGCGACCCGGCCCTTCGGGGCGAGCACATCCGCGGTCACGGTCAACGCGGCACCGCCGACCAGGTCGAGCACGGCGGAGACACCGTTCGGGGCGAGTTCCTGGACGCGCTCGGCCAGGCCGTCGCCGTAGGTCACCGGCTCGGCTCCGATGGAGCGCAGGTAGTCGTGGTTGCGCTCGGAGGCGGTGCCGATCACCCTGGCCCCGCAGGCGACGGCGATCTGGGTGGCGAGCGATCCGACTCCGCCCGCGGCGGCGTGGATCAGCACAGTGTCCTGTTCGGTGATCTGCAACGTGTGCACCAGGGACTGGTAGGCGGTCAGTCCGGCCAGCGGGAGGCTCGCCGCCTGCTCCCACGTCGCGTTCTTCGGCTTGCGCGCCAGAGTCCGCACCGGGGCCGCGACCTTCTCGGCGAAGGTGCCGCGCCGCACGACGTCCTCCCGGACGTAACCGATCACCTCGTCACCCTCGGCGAACTCGGGCACCGCGGCACCAGGGCGCTCAACCACCCCGGCCACGTCCCAGCCGGGGATCACCGGGAAGAACGCGTCCAGCGCGCCGTCGAGGTAGCCCTCGCGCACCTTCCAGTCCACCGGGTTCACCGAAGCCGCCTTGACATTGATGAGCACACTGTCCGGGCCGACTTTCGGTTCGGGTACGTCAGCCAGTGCCAGAACCTCGGGGCCGCCGTAGGACGAGTAGGTGATGGCCTTCACTGGTACTGCTCCTCACATCTGGTGTATCCCGCTGTCACCGAAAGCAACCAGCGGTCCGCAGGGAGGATTCCCCGGGGTTAGCCGTTTCACTCGTCTCGCACTTTCCCGGGAAAGTGCCCTAGTTGCGCGCGCATGGATCGCACTTTCCCGGGAAAGTGCAGCAGGGGCAGCGCTACCTGGCGGCCTTGGCGAGGGCCGTCTTGGCCAGCGCCGCCTTCGGCAGGGCGATGCGCGCGGCCCTGACCTCGGCCAGCAGCCGGGTCTTGCGCCTGTGCGTCTGCACCAGCTCGGCCAGGTACGTGCTGAACTCCTCGGCGGTGTCGGCCCGCCGGTGCAGGGTGCGCAGTTTGCGCAACTGCTTGGCCGCCTCGCGGTAGTAGTGCGGTTCCTTGTGCGCGATGAGCGCCTCGACGTGGGACCGGTAGACCCCGATCACCTCGCCGGGGTGCTCCGCGGCCCTGCTGTCGGCCACCTCGAGGCGTAGTTCCAGGGAGCAGCCGTAACGGTCCGCCGCCTGCCAGGCCTCCTCGACCCGCTCCTCCGCGAGCAACACCCGCACCAGCTCGTCGGCCTCGTCGGGGCCCCTGCCCGCCCGGTCGTGCAGCAGCGCGACCGCCTCGTCGTGACTTTCCTCCGCCGCATCCCGCTGGGGCTGCTTGTCTCTGGCGAAGGCCCGAGCCGCGTGCGCGATCGCCTCGCTGTGCCTGCCCGCGCCGCGCAGGACGCGCACGATCTTCAGGCTGACGTCGAGACGGGGCAGCTTCCTGGACAGGATGTCGACCAGCAGGTCGACATCACCGGTGGCCTCGGCCACCTGCTCGTGCAACCGCTCGGCCCGCACGAGCCGGTTGCCGTCGGCCTGTCCGTCCGCGAGCAGCGCGTCCACGGTGGTGGAGATGCGCTGCAGACCGGCCTCGCCGAGCGCGTCGGCGAAGTCGGCCAGGTGGATCTCCGGCCAGCCGGGCCCGTCGAGCTCGATGCCGAGGATCCAGTCGGCGAGGGAGTCAGGTGGCGGCGGATGCGCGGCGCAGGCGCGGGCGTACAGCGTGACGGCACGGCCGAGTTCGGCGCCGACCGCACCACTGGCGTCGTCCAGCTCGCCGAGCGCCGAGCTGATCTCGTCCACTGCCCGCCGGGCCAGGGGGCTCAGGTCCGCCTGCGTGCCCGCGTCGAGCAGACGCTGCAGGGTGTCCAGTACGGCGCTCATCTTGGTGGCGAGGTCGAAGCCCGCGCCGTGCGGTTCGAGACTGGCGGGCACGGCATCGTCGAGCAGCCGGTGCGCCTCGGCGACGTCACTGCCCTGGTTGCCGGTCAGCCCGGCCCGCACCTCGAGCTCGCGACGGAAATGCGGACTGCGGTCTGCCTGCTCGCAGAGCAACCCGACCAGGGACTCCGCATCAAGGGAGTGCAGGTACGAACGCAGGGCGGGGTCCACTTGGCCCATAGTGCCGCACCCGAACGGTTGACACCCTCATCCATGAGCGTGGACTTTCCCCTGCAGCGAGCACGCAAAGTCAACCTCGCAGGTAGCGGCGCTCAGAGCGCCGCACTTTCCCGGGAAAGTGCGGTAACCGAGCCTCGCACTTTCCCGGGAAAGTGCGGATGGGGGTAGTTGGCGCGGATGTTGATCTTACTTGGGGGTACTTGCAGACGCTCCATTCCTGGAGCGTGCGGGGCGGGTGGTGATCGCACTTTCCCGGGAAAGTGTCCGAGCCGGTGTGTCGCGCCGGGCCTGGCGGGGCACCAGCTTCGCGGGTGGCGAGACCGCCTTCCCGCGCAGGCCGGTGCTCAACTTCGCCGCGAGGTGCCGTCCGGCGTGCTCGACCAGGATCCGCTCCGGCTCGCCGTCGCCGGGCGCGGGGCGGGTCGCGGTGAGCAGGGCGACCTGCTGATCGAGGACCACCACGCCGCGACCAGCGGTGGGCGTGCGCAGGACAATCGCGCCGCAGTCCCGGACGAGGGATTCCAGTTCGCCCCGGCCCTCCGGCAGCATCACCCGCACCGTGACGCCTCTGGACACGGCCCTGGCGAGGCCGGACAGAACTTCCTCGGAAGGCCCCGGGCTCGCCGGCCCCGGAGACAGCCAGATCGACTCGGTCGCCTCGTCCAGCCGCTGGGGCAGGCCGCACGCCGGCATGACGGCGGCCGGGTCGAGCAGGCTGTGCGCACCGACCACCGGTACCTGCTGGTCCAGCCGCACGCCGTTCAGCACGCCGAGGGGACTGGCTGTCGAAGCCGAACTCACCGTCGCCAGGTCCGCGAGCAGGTAGAGCGTGCGGCGGGCCCGGGTGATCGCGGCGCCGAACTGGCGGGCCCGTGCGGCTCCCGTCCAGCTACCGCCGCACGTCAGATCGAACAGCACCGTGTCGTAGCCACGACCGTGACAGGAGCGGGCCGTGCCGACTCCGACGCCAAGGGCTTCGCCGTCCCGCAACGCGGCGAGCGCGGCGCCTGCCTGTTCCCGTTGCGCGGTCAGCACGCCGAAACTTCTCGCGTGCTCGGCCGCGAGGGTCCGCGCGAGCACCGCACCGAGCGGCCAGGACGTGGCCCCGCCCGGGATCGGCCCCAGGGTCGAGGCATCCACCAGCACGATCTCCGCGAGAGGTCCCGGATCGCGTCGCGGGGAGCTGCCGCAGTGCAGAACTCCGTAGTGCAGGTTGTTGGCGAGCGTGCGCAGTGGACCGCTGAAGCGGAACTGCCGGGTCAGCACGACGCATCCCGGGTGCTGCTGCGCCTCCTCGGGAGAACGGATCCCACAGTGGGTGAAGACGTCCGCGGTCAGCCAGGTACGCACTTCCGGCAGAGCGCGGATCGTCGAAGGCCGCACGAGGGGGCCCGGTTGCAGGAAGTCACCGAACAGGACCGCACTCTCCGCCGCCCTGGACACGGCGACCAGCACCTCGGCGAGCCTGGCCGCGGCTGCCTGGTCGACGAGCACCACGTCGAACTTCTGGTGGGCTATGACGTGGTGCGATCTGGCTGTGCCGAGCGTCGTGGCCACGACCTGGGCACCGGCGATGGCCGCCGCCTCGGCTTCCGTACGCAGCCGCAGGGTCCGCTCCGTGAGCCAGCCGAGCCGGTTCCGCAGTCGTTCCCGGGACGAGGTGTCGGCAGCCCGCCTCCGCAGGATCTCCCGTTGCTGATGCCGCGACGGCAGGTCGAGCCGCCTGCAGTCGGCGTGGAACCGGCGATCCTGTTCGGTTGCGACACCCGCGGCGCGAGTCAACGTGATCTTGCGGCGCAGCGCCTCCGCGGCGGTGTGCAGCTCGGTCTCCGTACGCGCGGCGAGGTCCAGCACCTGTTCGGCGGTGGTGAGTTCGTCGTCCAGGCGCGTGAGGTCGGCAGGCGTGAGCGGGCCCGCGGCGGCGGCACACTCCTCGATCCGCTCCGCGAGCCGGGCGCGCCGTTCCGCCAGCGCACGCCGGTTCCTGCGCTGGGCCCAGCGGCCACGGGCGCAGCCCGCGCCGACGGCGCCAAGACCTTCGAGTTCGCTGGCGAGGGCGGTCAGCCGCGCGAGATGTTCGCGCTGCTCGGCGACCTCCGCCCAGTTTTCGCGCGCCTCGCGCAGACCGGCCTGCGCGGCCTCGAGTTCCCTCGCGGCGGCGGAGTGCTGTTCCTCGATGACGATGAGCTCGCTGCTCAACGCCAGTAGCCGGCTCGCCTGATCCAGACGCCTTCCCGCGGCGAGGAACGCTTCGTGGTCGTAGCCGGTGAGTTCGGCGTCGAGCACGGCCAGCGCGTCCTCCGCGCCGTCCAGGTCGGCGAGATCGTCCTGCACGGATCTGCGTTCGGCATCGTTCTCGCATGGCCGCGTGGTGGCGAGTCCTGGCGCGGCGGGCACACCGGCACGCACGACCTTGCCCGGCGAGAGACGCGGCCGCAGCGCGAGTACCGCGTCGTCCACGGCGGAGCCGACCGGGGAGACGAGCAGAACTCGTTTACCGAGCGCGACCAACTCCTCGACCGCGGCGGAGAGCACCGAGGTGGTGCCGGTGCCCGGTGGCGCCCAGACGAGCCGCACCCCTGGTGCGAGGCACGCGCGGTACGCGGCCTGCTGTTCGTCGGTGAGCTGTGCGGCAGTGGGGCCACGGGAAGGGACGACGTCCGGCGATCCCGCGGCGAGGCGGTCGGCGAGCGATGTCCCCGCGAGTCCGCGGAGGCCTTCCGCGAGCCTGCTCAGCAGGAATCGCGGACTCAGGGCGGCGGTCCAGACATGGTCGCATTCAACCGGGACCGGCCCCTCCACACGCAGGTACAGGACTCCGTCGGTGAACCGCGTCGAGTCGGCGGGCACGGCAAGGCCCAGTCGCGGGCCTTTCGGGCCCGCGAGGCAGAGGTGGCGCAGGTTGTCCGATTCGATGCGTCTCCCGCGCAGGTCAACCGAGTAGTGGCCAGGCTCCGGTAGCGGCGTCAGCCCGCCGAGCAGACTCCACTCGCCGAGCTCGCGAGCGTGCGCGAGTTCCTGCTCGACCGCACGGGCAGCCTGGTGCCGCCAATCGGTCATCACCACCCCTTTGCTCCATCGCGCTGATCCACCCTGAGTAAACCAACTGTGCCGTTTCAAATACAGAGCGTAGTCCAAATGGAGTAGCGGAGTCGTGTCGCGACGGCGTGGTAAAGAGAGCGCGTGACACTCGACGATCTGATTCAGCGGCTGCGCGAGTTCGCCGACGCACGCGACTGGGAACCGTTCCACACACCGAAGAACCTGGTCATGGCCCTGTCCGGCGAAGTGGGCGAGCTGACGGCGCTGTTCCAGTGGCTGACACCCGAGGAATCGGCCGCCGCCATGCGGAACCCGGAGCTGCGGCCGGACGTGGTCGACGAGATCGCCGACGTCACTCTCTACCTGGTCCGGCTGGCCGACATGCTCGGCGTCGATCTACTCGATGCGGCGAACGCCAAGATCGATCGCAACGAGGTGCGTTTCCCGAGGAAGGCGAACCGGGAGGGCGAAGCCGGCGGGAACTGAGCGCTCACCCGCCGCTCATCGCCGCCGCGCTCTCCAACCGCGGCCCCGCGACACCGGCACCGTAGTCGCCGTAGCGCACCGGGACCGGGGACCGCGCCGACAGTGCCTGCCACAGCGCCAGCTCCCGGCGCCCTCCGGGGTCGGCGTCCCCCTGCGACGCCGACCCCACGAGCAACCCAACGGAAGCCGGGCCGATCCGGTGTGCGAGCGAGCGAACGGTGTGCACCAGGTCGTCGATCCGGTCCGCGGTCAGGGACGGGAGGTGCCCCTCGTCGAGTACGACGTGCATGCTGCGCGTGGGGACGCCGGTTGTCCTGGCGATACGCAGGAGCTGGTCGATCAGGTTGCGCCGAGCCAGCCACGGGTTCCTGCGGGCGCGGACCACCAGTTGACGAGGATGCCGGTCGCGCAGCACCCGCACCCAGTGCAACACGCGATCGCTCGGCGCGGTGCCGAGCACCGGAATCAGCGGCGGGACGCGCGGATCGATCGTCCCCGAGTGCCTGTCGAGAGCAGCAACAACCCGCTCGTCCAGGTACTCCAGCAGACCCCGTGACATCCCGTCCAACGCCGTGGATTCCGGCAGCCAGGTCGCATCGATCCACAACGGACGTCGAGCACGCACCGCCTGCGCGGCAGCCTCCGCCAGCCTGGGAATGACCCGCTGTTGCCGGTCACCCGCCCCGTTGACCAGCTCCACCAGCACGATCGGATCTGTCGAACGGCCCGCGACGAGCAGGCCGAGCGCCTCCAGCTCGCCGGGGTCCCCCTGTATCGCGAGCAGCGGTGCGAGCGTCTCCCCAGAGCCGGACACCTTGCCGTACATGTCGTTCTCCCCTTCGCCTGAACGGCTCGTGGCCTGAGCCGCACTCGCGAGTCAGGGCCCACCGTTCCGCGGCAAGCCGTTCAGTATTCACCAATTCAAGTCCTGTTTGTTCCGCCGCACGGGTTAGGCAAAATTGCCCACATTCAGGTCGGCCCGACCTCGTCCACTTTGCTCCGACGGAACGCTCCGGCTCTCAGCCAGGTGCTGTTGTCCGCGTCCGGTGCCGTTCGGTGAGCCACCAGCCGCCGAGCAGACTCCCGACCCCGAGCACCGACGCGACAAGCGCGGGAGCGACCTCCACACCGCCGAAAGCCGCGAGCACGGTGCTGGACATGATCAGCAGACCGATCCCGACCAGCACCCAGCCGGCCACGGTGCCCAGTCGGTCCACGGGGTCGACCTGCCGTGCCGGGGGATCCCACGACCGGGAGATCCGTGGCGGCGGCGGGAAAGCCTGCAGCGGAGGCTGCGGACTCGGCAGCACCACGGTCTGGATCGGGATTTGCGCGGTGACAAGGCCGAGCGCTTCACGCGCATTCCCGAGTTCGACCACCGCGGCTCCGAGTTCGGCCGCCCGTTCGATGCGCGGCTCGGAAGCGGGGACGTCTCGTCCGACGATCAGGTGCGTGACGGACGACGTGAGTTTCTTGGCCAGTTGGATTCGAGCGTCCAGAATCTCCGCACGCAACTCGTCGGCCGCCGCGGACTCGCCGAGCACGAGCACTCGCGTCGGGCGGGCGCGTGTGGTGTCCGCGGCGCCGGACCGCAGATCCACGAGCACTTCACCCACATCGAGCGTGCCTGCCACCGCGCGCAGGTCGCGTTCTTCTTCGGTGGTCACGACTCCGTCGCCCTCGGCTACCAGTCGTAGCGCTTTGACGAACTCGACGTGCGCACGGCGGACATCCGCTCGTGACATTCCGGCGCTCTCGGCCAGGCGGGCCAGTGCGGCGGCCTCGGTTTCGGAAAGGTGTCGGTCCGCGAGGGCATCCGCGAGGAGTTCACGGTAGGCGACGCCGAGTTCGGCGGTGCCTCCCTCAGGCCGTTCGGACAGGTCCTCGGGGAGGCGGTCGACGAGCTCCGCCAGCCAGCCACCCTGCCTGGCAGGGGCTAGGTCCGCGCGGGGTAGCAGCCGACCGCCACCCGGCAGGCGGGGCAGCTTCGGCAGGCGGGGCTCTTCGGTGAAGCCGAGGCCGTGCACCGTGATCAGCGCGGCCAGCACCCGTCCGCTGACCCGCGCGTCGCCGAGAGCCAGGTGTGCGGGAAAGTCGCCGATGCCGAGCGCACCGGCGATCGTCGTGAGCCGGTAGTTCGGAAGGCGGAACAGTTGTCGGGCCACGGCCTGCAGGCAGATTCCCCGCAACGGGGGCAGCCGCACGCCCAGCCTGTCGAGTTCGGCTTCGAGAAAGCGTGTCTCGAAGGCAAGATTGTGGGCCACCAGCACGCTTCCCCTGCACATCTCCACGAGCTGTGCGAGCACATCGCTCGGCGAGGGCGCCCGGTCCAGCTCAGTACGGGTGATGTGGTGCACGTGGGTGGGTCCCGGGTCGATGCCGCTACCGGGATTGACCAAGGTGGACAGTTCGCCCAGGACGGTTCCGTCGGCCCGCATCCGGACAGCGGCGACCTCCAGTATGTGACCAGGAGCCAGCCCGGTGGTCTCGAAGTCGATCGCGGTGAACTCGGTCGAGTCCGCGGAAAACCGGCCCTGTCTGGCGAGCGGCAGGGGTTCGATGAGTGCCATCGTGAGTCGCCTTCATCTGCTGTGGATGCGTGAGCTGAATTATCTATCGTCTGATGGGGCATCGATCACGCGCGGGAAATGTGACACCTCGTCGCTTGATTCACCCATTTGCCGAACCGCAATTGGCACCTCTCATCCAGAAGAGTGGGTGCCACCAGGTTTTTCCATTCAACCTGTAACAGTCCTGCACACCGGGCCGACAGGAACGCCAAGCAACATCAGGCGCCGACCCCGAGGAATTCTTATGAGCACAATGCCAATACCGCCGACTGGCGGAAGGCGACGAATGCCGGCTTGGCTCAAAACCGTACTTTCCGCGTTCGGTGTCCTGCTCGTCCTCGGACTGATCTTCGGTGAGGCACCGGAAGAAACGGAGCCCCAGCCGATCGCGGCTCCGTCCACGACCACCACTACGCCTACGACAACAACCCCGCCCGCGCCGGTCGAATTCGAGGTGCGCGCGATCCAAGAAGCGAACGTCGTCACCCTGCGCGCGGGTGGCGCCACAAAGGTCGTCCGAGTACTGGGCATCGACACCGCCCCGGCTGACGAAAGCGGATGCTTCGGCACCGAGACGATGTCCTGGGCGAAAGATCTTCTCGCCGGGAAAACGGTGATCCTCGAAGGCGCCAAGTCTACTGTGGACTCATCGGGACGAACACTGGCTTACCTGACGCTGGCCGACGGTTCCGACTACTCGACAACCGCCCTGACCGCCGGGTATGCCAAGTACGTCGCCGACGGGGTGGCCTCGACAACGGCGACGACGCTCAAAGCCGCGGAAAGCGCCGCCCGCAAAGCAGGCGACGGCCTCTGGGGCAAACCCTGCAACGGCACCATCGACGCGCCACCGCCCCCGCCCACCACAGTGCAGCCACCGCGTCAGGAAGTCACGGTTCCCGAACCGGTCGAGACCAGAAAGCCCGAACCGCAGCCGCAGCCGGAACCCGAGCCGGAACCGCAGGCCGCGTACTACCCGAACTGCTCTGCGGCACGAGCCGCAGGCGCCGCACCGTTGTACCGGGGCGATGCCGGGTACCGATCCGGCCTCGACCGCGACGACGACGGCGTCGCCTGCGAATAGGTGACAGACTCGTCCATATGACGCCTGCTCCGCGCCGGCCACCGGAATGGCCCGCGAGCAACTCGCGCTACCGGGTGACCTTCGGTTTCACCGTGGCGCTGCTGGTGCTCGCGCCACTGGGAATCGGGGCGTACTACCTGTTAATCGGCTCGTCCGCAGGAGCCAGGTACGCACTGGCGTTCGCAGTGCTGGGCACGCTGGTCTCGTGGCTCGACTTCGAGACACGAGACCAGCGACAGCGGAACGGGTACGGCCTGCTGGCGCTGTTCTTCGCGTCGATGCCGTTGCAGATCACCAGGTTGTGGCGGCAGGACCGGCTGCCGGACGTGCCGCGCCAGGACCGGCAGGGTACGGTGCCGATGATCGACATACCCGGCGGGTTCCTGGCCGTGGATCCGTTGCTGGTCTACCACCTCGCCGGGTTCTACCTGGAGAATCGGCAGGCACGTGCGGTACTGGGCACAGAGCAGGCGGTGCACCGCGCTCGGACGCAGGCATTCGGCTGAAGATCCGCCGAGAACGTCCTGCCGTATGCCAAGTTCAACGGTGTGAGTGTGCAGCGGCGCCGTGGGCGCAAGCGACAGGTCTCCCAGCCGACCCTCTCCACCCGGCTGGGACGTGCCTGGGAAGTGGTCACCACGGCCCTCGCCCTGCTGACCGCGATCTACCTGATCCTCAACACGATCGGCGCCACTCGTGCCTTCCTGGAACGCTATGTGGTGACGCTGGACGGGCAGGTGCTCGCCGCCATCGTCGCGGTCATGCTCGAGGTCGTGCTCGTGGCGATCTACCAACTCGGCAGGCAGGTCAGGGCACTGCGGAGCACGGTCGTGGCGCAGGCGGAGAACCAGATCACCGACAACGTCGGCAGCGTGCTCGACACCGTCGACGAGATCGCCGACCGGGGGCGCCGCAGGGAACGCACCCTGGACGTGCTCGGGTTGACGCTGAACACCACCTGGCCACAGATCGCGGCGTGGCTCACCTCGCACAACCCGCCGTCGGACTGGCGGTTGACGCTGTACTACCTCGATCCCGAGTTCCTGGCCGACTGCGCAGAACTGCCCGCCGACTGGGCGGCCGAGTCGGCGCGAAGCCAGCAACGAATGCGCGAGATGCTCGCCAGAGAGGCCGAAGACTTCGACCGGTTGCGCCTGCGGGTCAGCCTCGTCCCCTACTCCTGCGTGCCGATAGTGCACGGCTTCCGATTCGGGAACGGGGACATGTTCCTGTCCTATCTGCAGTGGTCCGAGGCGGGCAGGATCCGGCCGTTCGACTTCTATGAGCGGATCCCGGCGGGAGACACATCGGTGCGGGCTGCGCACTACCGCGACCTCCTCGACAATTGGATCGCGCGCGCCGCGGCCAAGTCGAGCGGCGAGTGGAAGGCCGCCGGGGAACGCACCGAGCAGCACTAGCGGGCAACTGTTACCTCCGTGTTGCCGGAGGGCTTGCCAAAAGTACTACCTTTGAGGCAGTGTGCTGGCCCACACGCCCAGGACCGACTGGGTAACCGAGGTACGGAGTTGTCGTCGTGGAAGCCATCGACCCACAATTCGGCACCGCCACCCTGTTGCTGATAGCAGCCGGTGCCGTCGCGTTGCTGTTGTTCTTGATCATGAAGGTGAAGCTGCACGCCTTCGTGTCGCTGGTGCTCGTGAGCGTCGTGACGGCCATCGCCGTCGGGTTCAGCCCTGGTGACATCCCCGACGTGCTGATGTTCGGCTTCGCCGACACCATCGGCTCGGTCGCGCTACTGGTCGCATTCGGCGTGATGCTCGGCAGGCTGCTGGAGGTGACCGGCGGAGCACAGGTGCTCGCGGACACCCTCATCACCCGGTTCGGCGAGAAACGTGCACCACTCGCACTCGGCGTGGCGTCACTGCTGTTCGGTTTTCCGATCTTCTTCGACGCGGGGCTCGTGGTCCTGGTGCCGATCATCCTGACGGTCGCTCGGCGCTTCGGCGGGTCGCTGCTGCTCTACGCCCTGCCCTCGGCCGGTGCGTTCGCGGCAATGCACGCGATCGTTCCCCCGCACCCCGGCCCGGTCGCCGCGGCCAGCTCGCTCGGCGGCAACGTCGGGCTGACCCTGCTCGTCGGGATCCCGGTCGCCATCGTGGCCTGGTACGTCGGTGTCATGCTGGTCTCCCGCTTCCTCGGCAAGCGGGTGCACGTGCCGGTGTCGAATGTGGTGTTCGGCGAGATGAACGACGGCCGCGACGACAAAGCCTCGGAAGCGACCGAGGACGCCGCCGACACGCCGGAGAAGAAGCTGGCGCAGCGCGCACCGTCGTTCGCCACCGTGCTGATGCTGCTGCTCATCCCGCTGGTGCTGATCTCCTTCAACACTGTGCTTTCCACCCTGGTCACGGCGGGCGTGCTGCCCGAGGGCGAGGCCTGGGTCGACTTCCTGAGCCTGCTCGGTGAGACCCCGGTGGCGCTGATGATCACGGTGATCGTCGCGATCGTCGTCCTCGGCAAGCCCAACGCGTCGATGGCGTCGATCAGCAAGATCGTCGACAACGCGCTGGGCCCGGTGTGCTCGATCATCCTGATCACCGGTGCGGGCGGGATGTTCGGCGGTGTGCTCGAACTGAGCGGTATCGGCACCGCGCTCAGCGGCAGCCTTTCCGACCTCGGGATATCGCTGATCCTGCAGGCCTTCATCATCGCGACGCTGCTGCGGGTCGCGCAGGGTTCGGCCACGGTCGCCCTGACGACCGCGGCAGGCCTGATCGCCGGCTCGGTGGCCGAGGCGGGGCTGAGCGACTTCAAGGTGGCATTGCTCGTCGTGGCCATCGCGGCGGGCGCGACTGTGCTGTCGCACGTGAACGACTCGGGCTTCTGGCTGGTGAGCAGGCTGTTCGGGATGGACGAGAAGACCACGTTGAAGACGTGGACCGTGATGGAGACGACGCTGGGGCTGTCGGCGTTCGCGATCGCGTCGCTGCTCTGGGTGGTTACCTGACCGAAGGATCGGCGAGCTGCCCCAGCGTCGTGACGACCTCGGCGCAGATCGCCGTCATGGCGGCCGAGGCCACCTCGGGTTCACTGCCCGAGACGGCCTCGGCCACCACGGAGTGCAGTCGGCGCGCCTCGGGCTTCGGCTGCGGCGGCATGAGGTGGTGGTCGGTGCGGCCGCGCAGGACCTCCTCCACCACGTGTGCGAGACCGGCGAACATGTTGTTCCCCGAGGCCTCCAGCAACAGCCGGTGGTAGGCGATGTCGTACTCCAGGAAGGTCTTGAGGTCCCCGGCCGAGCCGGTGGCCTCCAGCGCCTCGCCGAGTTCGACGATCCGGCCGCGCTGACCGTCGTCGGCGTGCCGCGCGGCCAGCGCGGCGGCCGGCGGCTCGATGGCGGCCCGCAGCTGCGAGAGCTGGTGGAGCTGGGACTCGCGCTCGGGCCCGGTGAGGCGCCAGCGGATGACGGCACGATCGTAGATGTCCCACTGCTGCGAGGGCAGGACGGTCACGCCGGTGCGCCGGCGGCTGTCGACGAGGCGCATCGACGCCAGCACCTGCACGACCTCGCGAGCCACGGTGCGGGACACGTCGAACTCCTGCTGGACCCACTCGAGGTTGATGGTCGACCCGGCCGCCAGGCCCCCGGTGGCGATACGCGGGCCGAGCTTGGAGAGGACCTCCTCATGCAGAGTGGGCATGGGAGAAGCCTACCGATGAGGGCACGTCAGCCCCAGAAAACACCGTGTGGGTTGCTGTCGATCTCCTCGAGCAGGGGAACGGGCTGGGCGGCTCGCGGCGCCTCGGGATAGGACCGCCAGCGGCCGTTGCGATCGGCCCACATGACCGACCAGACGTCGTCCTCGCCGAGTCGCAGTTGCGCGACCTTCTGCTCGGTCCAGTCCGAGCCGAGCAGCGGAGACGGCGCGCGCCGCTCCACGATCGTCAGCGAACGCCCGCGGCGCTTGCACTCCACGCGAATCTCGTCGCGCATCCGCTCGGGAACCTTCTGTGCACACCACCGCTCCACCTGACGTAGTGCGAACTCCGGAACGGGTGACATGCGGGCAGGAAACCTCACCTTCGCCACGGGCACGGTGGCAGGGTCTGGACACGACCCGTCCCACCGTAGCGACCGAACCGGAAGGATTGCCACGACCGCGAGCGGCGAGTCAGTCCTCCGGAAGCACGACCGCCTGTGCGGCGATGACCTGCTCCCCGTCGAACGTGAGGGCGGGCGAACCGTGCAGCCGGTAGCCGTCCGCCAGCGCGTTGCTCACACGTCGGCAGAACTGCGCGTCGTCGGGACCGGTGAGCAGCCGGTAGCGCAGTCGGCCTTCGGTTGTCTGAGGCTCCTGGGTCATGCCTCGGATCGTAGCCGGATCGTTGCGGCACTCGGACGATCACCAGCTGCGCCCGAAGTCCCCCCGCGCTCATTTGGAACCGGCAGCCGGACCCGAGTCGTCACAGGTCTCGTGCAGTCAGCTGAAGAACGTACGACGCGCCGGGCTGTGGTAACGCGAGTGGCTCATGCGGTGGCGATGCTGATCGCGGCCACGTTGCTGATCGTCGCGGCCTTCCAGCCCACCACGGTGAAGAACGGCTACATCCCCCCACCGGCGGACTGGTTCATAGTCGTGGTCGTGGTGGCGAGTGTGCTCGCGGCGATCTCGGCGTGGGTCGTGTTTCGTGGACGGCCCGCCGGCTGGCGCGGTGGTGCGGTTCTGCTCGGTCTCGCCGTGGCCGGCGGGGTGCGCACGTTCCAGGAGTTACCCATACCGTCGCCGTCCGGCGGGATCGGCTCCGCCGGAGCCTGGGCGTTGCTGGGCTGTGGCTGGCTCGCGATCGCCGGCGTCCTGCTCGTACTTGCCCATCCCAGTCCGAGCGTGACGCCGACGGCGACCGGTTGGCGTGCCCCAACCGCGAGCGCCGCGGCAACGCTGGTCGTGGCGGGACTGCTGACCGTCACGACGCCGCACGTGGTTGTCGCGGCCAACACCGACGCGACCACGACGGCGCGCGAGGCGCCACCTGCCGAGGAACCCGTGTTGAACGGCGGGCAGGCCTGGGACACCGACCAAGGTTCGGAACCGTCTACGGCCGGGCCAGGTCGGGACGCGATCGCCACAGCGGGAGGGCTGCTGGTCGCCAGTTCCGCGGGCGTACGGATGCTCGACGGGAGCACCGGCGAGGAACACTGGCATCACTACCGCTACGACTGGCGTTACTTCCACTACGAGAACACGTACTTCCGTGGTCCCGATGTCGGGCAGTCGTGGGACGACACCAACCTGATCGTGGCCGGGAACGGCCGGGTCGCGGCGGTGAACATGACCCGCGTCGCCGACGGAGAAGACACCGAGGCGGACACCCGTACATGGGTGTTCGACACGATCTCCGGGCAGGTCCTGAGCGAGACGGACGGCGATCGCGCCGTGGCGATCGCGGGCGACCTGGTGCTGTCGACGAACGAGGTGCTGCACGGCGGCTCAGGTCGCGTCAACGCGCGGGCGTGGTCCGGGGAACAGCGCTGGGAGCACCCACTGCCGGAAGGTTGTGAGCTGGGCGGAGCACACGCGGTACCGGGGGATCGGATCGTTCTCAGCGTGCGGTGCGACGTCTGGACCACCGACACATCACCTCATGTGCTGGCACTGGATGCCGGGACCGGCGAACTCGCCTGGCGCTGGCAGCCACCCGAGGCCGGTCGCATGACGATTCGACCCGGGGAGGCGGAGCACGAGGACACGGTGCTGGTCCAGGTACGGCTCGGCGACAACCGCAACCCGGAACAATCCGTGTACGCGCTGGACACCGCCAGCGGCGAAGCGCGCTGGCAACGGGAGCGCCTCAGACTCCAGCACGATTCGGCAGACGAGCCCAACGGTGACGACTGGTACTGGTCGACGATCACCTGGGCGGGCCCGACTCCGGTCCTCGCGGAGTCGGAACTGACCGAGGGCCGGTTCGTTCTCGTCGGACTGGATGCCTCCGACGGGTCGACCACCTGGACTCGGAAGCAGCCGGACCGATGGCGGATTCCGTACGGCATGCAAGAGAACCCGCGCATGACCGGCCCAGTGCTTGGACTCGACGACGGCAGGCTCCTGGCAGCGGCGGTGCTGGAGACGAACGCACTGAAGCCACGGGAAAGTCTCGCGCTCACCACGATCGACGCGGCGAACGGCGAGGAGCTGAACGACATCGTCGTGCGAGGCAGGGACTTCGATATCGGGTTCCGGCTGCATCGGGCGCCGGCCACCGTCGTCGCCACGGGCGAACGCACCACGATGATCGCCCTGTCCTGAACTTGCATCCGACGGAGGACCGATGACCAGGAAAGACGAGCCGAACAAGTCGGGCCGCGCGAGTGATTCCCGGCTAACATCACCGACTGGTGAGCACCTGGCCGACGGGGGGTGGGCATGGACGGGTACGGCGTCGAGCTGAGCGAGCTGTCCGCCACGGGCGACGAGTTCATCGATCTCGCCGACGCGGCGCGGGAGGCGATGTCGGAGTTCAGCGGCGGGATCGAGGTCCACGCAGGCGCCAACGAGGGCTTCGCCACCACGGGCAAGGCCAGCTCGCTGGCCGGGCAGTGGGAGTTCCAGATCGATGACATCTGTAAGCGCACCGCGATGGCAGGCGGGCTGTTGCACGACAGTTCGACCAGCTACCAAAAGGTCGAGGACGCCGTGATCGATTCACTCGGCCCCCTCGACTCGGGAGGCTGATCGCGGATGGTGTCCTTCAGGAACCTTCGCGACGCCGACCCGGGGGCGTACGACGGCATCGCGGACAGGTGGTCGCGGCTGGCAGGTGAACTCACCGCAACGGCCAGCGACATCAAGACCACACTCGGCAAGCTCGACGGCTGGACCGGCGACGCGGGCGAAGCGGCCCGCGCCCACTTCGAGGACGTCGGCGCGGAGTACGGCACCGCGGCCGAGTACATCGAGAAGATCCCGCCCGCACTTCGGGACCTGTCCGACGCGATCACCGAAGCGCAGACAACCGTCAACGGCGTGATGGAGACGGTGGACTCCACCTACATCCTGTCGGTCAACCCGGAAACCGGGGAGGTGCGCGCGGGCGCGGGCGGGCCGGGCGACATGCGGACCGACGAAGAGAAGGCGGCGGCCCGGCAGACGGCAAGCGAGCTGACGGAGACGATCCAGGGTGCCCTCGAGGACGTCCGCGAGGCCGACCGGGCGGCGGCCTCCGCGCTGGGCGAGACACTGCCGTCGGCGGCGGGCCTCACACTGGAGGCCGTCGGCGCGGGCAACATCATCACGCCGAGCGACATCCCGGGCGACGATGCGTCGGCTCAGGATGTGAAGAAGTGGTGGGACAGCCTCACGCCCATGCAGCAGGAGTCCGCGATCTACACGCACGGCGACGTGATCGGCGGCATGGACGGCATCCCGGTCGAGGACCGCGACCGGGCGAACCGGATCGGCTTCGCGGAGGAGCACGCCGAGATCAGCACTCGCCACGCCGAACTCGAAGAGTTGGGCGATGCGCGCAACTCCGACCAGCAACGCGAGTACGAGCGCCTCGGCGAGACCCTGCGCGGGTTGGACGCGATCGATGAACGGCTCGAACGCGAGCCGACCGACACGGTGCCGCAGTCGTATCTGCTGGACTACTCCACCGAGGGCAACGGGCGGGGCATCGTCGCGACCGGCAACCCGGACACCGCCGACAACGTGGTGACCTCGATACCGGGCACAGGCTCGAACCTCGCGGGCATCGGCGGCGAACTGGACCGGGGCGATCTGATCCTGGACAAGGCCAACCAGCTGTCCAGAAACGCCGAAACCGCCGCGATCACCTGGGTCGGGTATGACGCCCCGCAGGACGTTGGGCAGGCAACCAACGCGCACTATGCCGAGGACGCTGCCGGTGACCTGCGCGGCTTCCAGGAAGGACTTCGAGCCACTCACGAAGGCGCGGCATCCAACAACACCGTGATCGGACACAGCTACGGCTCGACAGTGATCGGGCATTCGGCGCAGGGCGAGAACGCCCAACTGAACGTCGACAATGTGGTCTTCATCGGAAGTCCAGGTGTGGGCGTGGACAACGCGTCAGAACTACAGGTCGCCGACGACACCAACATCTACGCGAGCACCGCTGAGAACGACATGATTCGCGGCACACCACCATTCATCCACGGCCCGCAGCCGATCGGCGATGATTTCGGCGCTCAGTCATTCACGTCGGACGCAGGGACCGAAGGGGATTGGTATACCGGCGGTTACTCCACCGCAGCCCACTCGGAGTATTGGAACAAGGATTCAGCCTCACTGGAGAACATGGGTCGTATCGTCGTTGGCGAGCGACCAAATTGAGCACTACAGATCGAGGTGGTGTGCGGATGTACCGGACAGCAAGTGTGCTCATCTGCCTGCTGTTTGTGCTCACAGGTTGCGGCGACCAGGACACACCACCGGCGAATGGAGAACAGATGCGCACTATGACTGAGCAGGAGGCGGCTCAACGTGCCGAGGAACACATCCAGCGTGCAGTGGCGGCACTTCCGGAGGAACCGACGCTGACTCTGCAACGAGATGACTCGGCAGAATGCCTCGATCCTACGGACAGCGGCCCCCGTGGCAGGTACGAGGTAGGCAAGACCTACTGGTTAGACGATCTACGTTCAGATCGCAACAAGGAGTATGTCGCTGCCTTGCACGAATTCTGGACAACGAATAACTTCCGGGTGCTGAATGATTTCCGCCCCGATCGTCTTTTCATTTCGGTGGAGCACAACGAGGACGCCTTCCGAATGTCAGTGACAGAGAGCACCGAGGGAGACCTCTCCCTCGGTGCTTCCTCGCCGTGCATCTGGCCGGACGGGACACCCCCGGCCGACGCGGGACAGTAGCTCCCTACTCGTCTGCCTTCTTGGAGTTCAGGGTGACAACGGTGTCGACGGGGACGTCTGCGCCGCCCTCGGGCGACTGGGAGACCACGACCCAGTTCCGGTCCCACACGAGCGCGCGTCCCTGCCCGCTGGCGTCGACCTCGCGCAGGGCGTAGAACCCCGCCGCCTGCATGGTGTCCTGAGCACGCTGATGGTTCATGCCCACCACGTCGGGCAGTGTCGCGGCCTCGGCCGGTTTCGCGGTCGGCGATTCGGGAGTCACGGCGGTCGGCGAGGCCGGCACAAGTTCGGTGGAGTTCGAACCTGGTGGCGGACCGGTGGGCGGGGTCGGATCGGCCGCGCCGCCGCTACAGGCGCCAACGACTCCCACCGCAATCACGACCACAGCAGGGGCCAGACGTCCGGTCGACCTGCTCGTTCCCGGCAAGTACGGTGCGAATGTCTTCACAGGCTCGCTCTCCACGTCGTTTACTACCGGACCGGTTGTCCGGCTTCCATCCCATCGCTCTCGGTGCCGATTGCGCTACACGCGGCACCTGGCACACAACTCGCGTTCCCGCTATGGTTGAGCCCTCAACCAATAGGAGATGCGATGGCGGACTACGGGCACGAGTTGCTCTTCGGCACCTTCATCACTCCGGCGGCGACGCAGCCCCAGCACGCGGTGGCGCTTGCGCAGACGAGTGAGCAGGCCGGGCTCGACCTGGCCACCCTCCAGGACCACCCCTATCAGCCGAAGTTCCTCGACACCTGGACACTGCTGTCCTACATCGCCGCGCGCACCGAGCGGCTGCGGCTGGCGACGAACGTGGTCAACCTGCCGCTGCGGCCACCGGCGGTGCTCGCGCAGTCCGCTGCCAGCCTCGACCTGCTCAGCGGGGGAAGGTTCGAGCTCGGACTCGGCGCTGGTGGCTTCTGGGACGCCATCGAGGCGATGGGCGGGCGACGGTTGACCCCGGGCGAGTCCGTCGAGGCCACCGAGGAAGCGATCCGGGTCATCCGTGCCATGTGGGCGGCCGACGAGCGGGGCGGGGTGCGGGTCGACGGCAAGCACTACCGGGTGCTCGGCGCGAAGCGCGGCCCGGCGCCGGCCCATCCGATCCCGATTTGGCTCGGTGCCTACAAGCCACGGATGCTGCGCCTGCTGGGGCGGGTCGCAGACGGCTGGCTGCCGTCGTTGGGCTACCTGCCCGGCCGGGAGGCGTTGACTGAACTGAACGCGATCATCGACGAGAGCGCGGGCGAGTCGGGCCGCGACCCGTACGCCGTGCGCCGATTGCTGAACGTCGGACCGCAGGACGTCACGCCGGACTCTCTGGCCGAACTCGCGCTGGAGTACGGCATCTCGGCGTTCATTCTCGCCACCGACGATCCCCGGCTCATCCAGGAGTTCGGCGCTGAAATCGCCCCTGCGGTCCGCGAGATCGTCGCCGACGAGCGGGCGGGAACCACCCACGCCGTCGAACCCGAGCAGGCTCCGGCGCCGGGCGAACTCGGGGTGGTCCCGACCCCCGCCCCGGGCACCCGGCACACCGCGAACCTGCCCTGGGACGAGAGCACCCGGCCCAGCCGTGCGGCAGAGCCCGGCGAGCACGGTTACACCGAGCAGGGCCGGGCCGTCAGCCGGCACCTGGTCAACGTCCACAACGGACTCCGGACGGAGCTGCAGCAGGTCCGTGACCTGGTGGACCAGGTACGCAAGGGTGCGGTCGAAGTCGCAGCCGCGCGCTCACAGATCAACGAGATGACCATGCGGCAGAACAACTGGACGGTGGGGGCCTACTGCGAGTCCTACTGCCGGATCGTCACCCAGCACCATACGCTGGAGGACGAGGGAATCTTCCGTCATCTGCGCAGCGGTGACGACACCCTCGGCCCCGTGCTGGACCGTCTGGAGCAGGAGCACCTGGCCATCCACGACGTGCTCGAAGGAGTCGACCGGGCGCTGGTGAAACTCGTGGCACATCCCGGCGACTACACCGGTCTCGAAGAGGCCGTCGACCTGCTGACCGACACACTGCTGTCCCACTTCGCCTACGAGGAACGTGAACTCCTCGAACCGCTGGCCCGGCTGGGAATGTTCGCCGGCCAGCTGTGACCGCTCGGCGTGCCCTCAACCACGCCGTACGGCGTACTTGAGGTGGGTGGCGCGTGAGCCCGCAATGACGACCGGATCGTCGAACCGGTGGGGCGCGCGGGTGAGGTTCGCGAAGTACGGGATCCCCTCCCCGAGCAACACGGGCACCAGGCTGACGTGGACCTCGTCCACGAGGCCGAGGTCCAGCGCCTGAGCCGCGATGTCGGCGCTGGCGATCGTGACGTCCTTGTCACCCGCGATCTCCCTGGCTCTGGTGATCCCTTCCTCCACGCTGCCCGCGACCGTGGCCGACTTCCACCCCTCGGTGTCCCCCGGGGCCCGATGGGTCACCACGACGACCGGGGCGCCCACGGGGTGACTGCCGTTCCAACCGTTGGTGAGGTCGAACAAGCGGCGGCCGCAGACGAGCGCCCCTGTGGTGGCGAGTATCTCGCGGAGCATGTCCGCGCTGGCGGGGTCGACCTGGAAGGACATGCCCTCCTCGCGGCTCGGCACGGTCACCTCGCCCGTCCAGTACCAGTCGAACAACTCGTCCGCGCGGTCACGGGGGTCGGCGATGAAACCGTCCAGTGACATCGTCATGTGTGAGAAGACCTTGCCCATCATGAACCTCCTGATATCTGTGCCGGTACAGGTTCACACGACGGGGACCGGCCGAACTCATCGCTAGACCGATGAGTCAGCGAGGTTGGTGACGTCACATGGATATGGAGACAGGATATGCCTGAGCCGGGACTCGAGCGGGTGCTCGGCGCCGCGCGCGACGGTGACGAGACGGCGTTCGCCAGGGTGGTGAACCGCTACCGCGGCGAGCTACACGTGCATTGCTATCGCATGAGCGGTTCGTTCGACGACGCCGAGGATGTGTTGCAGGAGGCACTGCTGAAGGCCTGGCGCGCCAGGGAGAGTCTGCCGGAGGCCGAGGGAGTGCGGCCATGGCTGTACCGGGTGGTGACCAACGCCTGCATCGACGCGATCCGGCACAGGGCGCGACGGGTACCGTCGCTGAACTCGTTGGGTGACGTGACGTGGCTGCAGCCGTACCCCGATCGCCTGCTGGACCAAGCCGCCCCGGAGGCGACCGAGCCGGAGGCGGTGGCCGTCAGCCGGGAAACCATCGGGCTGGCGTACCTGGCGGCGATCCAACTTCTGCCCACGAAGCAGCGAGCCGTGCTGATCCTTCGGGAAGTACTCGGGTGCTCGTCGGCGGAAACCGCGGCCCTGCTGGAGATCACGGTTGCGGCTGTGAACAGCGCTTTGCAGCGGGCGCGGGCGAGACTGCGGGGCGCTCCCTCGGCTTCTCCTGACCGGCCGAGCGAGGACGAGGAGTCGCTGCTGCGCCGGTACATCGAGGCACACGAGCGGGGAGACGCCGCAGGACTCGCCGCGCTGTTGGCCGAAGACGTGCGTGTCACCATGCCGCCCGAGCCGGTCTGCTACCAGGGTCGGACGGCGCTGGAGCCGCTGCTCGACCGGGCGTTCGGCCCTGCCTGCCCAGGCACCTGGCTACTCACGCCCACTCGCGCCAACCGGATGCCCGCCGCCGCGTGTTACTTGCGCCGAACCGGCGACTCGCGGTTCCGGGCGTTCAAGCTCGACGTGCTCCACGTCGAGCACGGCGAGATCGTCGAGACCACCACCTTCGACGACCGGCTGTTTCCCGCTTTCGGACTTCCGGCAAGCCTGGCGGGTCCAATCAGGCGCAACGGCGGTGAGACAACGCCCTGGTCCGCAGGTTCAGTGGTCCACGAGCAGGGCGACCGCCGTCGTTGACTGCCCCCTCAGCGTGACCAGACGCATTCCGCGCCGACCCAGGTGGAGCGCACGGCGACATCGCTCAGCTCTCCGGGGTCGATCGCCGTCAGGTCCTGGTCCAGGGCGACGAAGTCCGCCAGTTGCCCCGGTACCAACCTGCCCTTCGTGGCGGCCTCGCCGGTGGCATGTGCGGACCCGTGTGTGTAGACACCCAGCGCCTCGATGACCGACACCCGCTGGCTCGCGCCGAACACCCCGCCGCCACGCGACCGCCTGGTGACCATGCTCTGCACGGCGAGCAACGGATCGATCGCCACGATCGGGAAGTCGGACGATCCCGCGACCGTCAGCCCGGCGTCCAGCATCGTCCGATGTGCACAGGCACGCTCAGCTCGCTGTGCTCCGTAGAACGCTTCGATCGCCTCACCGTAACAGTGGATGAACGCGCCGAACGGCACCGGCGTGATGCCTGCCGCCACGAGCCGATCGATGATCCGGTCGTCCACGATGCTGCAGTGCTCGATCCGATGGTTTACTGGTTTCTCGTGCGCGGGCAACGATTCCACCGCGTCGAGCACCTTGCTGATGGCAAGGTCGCCGTTCGCGTGCACCGCGACCCTGGCGCCCACTTCGTGCACCCGGCGGACGGTGTCCGTGAAGTCCTCATCGGACACGATCTGCAGTCCGTTGTCCCGGCCCGTGGCGCTGGCGTAGGACTGCTGGCACAGGCAGGTGCCCCCGGAAAGGGCGCCGTCGAGCATCAGCTTGACCCCGGCGAGCCGCAGCCGATCCACCGGCCTCGCTGACGATGCCCACGAATTTTCGTCGAAGTAGCTGTGCCACAACAACATCGCGACACGCGGGGTCAGCATGCCGCGGTCGAGCGCGGCCGCGTACATCGCCTGCTCCGCCGGAGTGACGATGGCGTCACAGTAGGACGTGATGCCGACGGCGTGCAGTTCTTTGTTGACCTCGGCCAGTGCCGCGACCTGCGCGGATTCCTGCCCCGCCGGGACGATCGAGGCCCGGCCGACCCCGGGCAGCCACGGGTCCAGCCAGGCGCGCTCGATCAGCCAGCCGTTGAGTTCACCATCCACATCGGTCAGCAACTGCCCGCCGTACGGAGCGTCCTCGGCACAGCGATAACCGAGGATCTCCAACGCACGGCTGTTCACCACCGCCTTGTGAAAGGTGTAGTGCACGACCACGACGGGATGCTCGCGGCTCACCTCGTCGAGGAAGGCGCGATCGACCTCGCCCATTCCGGTTCGGTGTGCGTCGAAGGCCTGCCCGACGACCCACTCCCCCTCGGGAACAGCGGAAGCTCTGGCCCGCAACGCCTCCCGCACATCATCCGGCCCCTGCGCCGTGGTGAGATCAGCCCGTATTCGGGCCAGAGCGGCCTGGGAAGGGTGGCAGTGCGCGTCGTTGAATCCGGGAACCACGAGCGCGCCGTCGAGGTCGATCCGCTCGCCGTCGGGGAATCCGGCGAGGAGGTCGGCCCGCGAGCCGGTGGCGACAATCCACTCGCCACGGGTGGCGAAGGCCTCCGGTTCGGTGCCGTCCAGCGCGAGGATCCGGCGACCGGTGAACACCCGCACCCGGCCACCGGACTTCGACGAGGTGCCCTCGCGCAGCTCGCTCATCCGCCGTCCTTTCCAGGAACTAACCGCCGGTGTAGTAACGATCCGCGACGTCGAGAGCGGTGTCCAGGATCTCGATACCGGCGAGCACCTCCTCCGCGCTGGTGGTGCACGGGGGCACGACGTGCGTCCGGTTGAAGTGTGTGAAGGGCCACAGTCCTCGCTGCTTGCAGGCGGCAGCGAACTCGCCCATGGGTGCGGCGTCGGCACCTGCCGCGTTGAACGGCACGAGCGGCTCGCGGGTGTCCCGGTCGCGCACGAGTTCCATTGCCCACATCACGCCGAGACCCCGGACGTCACCGACGGACGGGTGCCGCCGGGCCAGGTCGGCCAGCGCCGGGCCGATCACGTTCGCACCCAGGTCGCGGGCGTGCTCGATGATCCCCTCCTCGCGGAAGATACCGATCGACGCGACCGCCGACGCACACGCCAGCGGATGTCCCGAGTAGGTGAGTCCACCGGGAAAGGGCCGGTCCTGGAAGGTGCCCGCGATGGCCCTGGAGATGATCACGCCACCGAGCGGGACGTAACCGGAGTTGACGCCCTTGGCGAAGGTGATCAGGTCGGGTGTGATGTTCCAGTGGTCGACGGCGAACCACTCACCGCACCGGCCGAACCCGGCCATCACCTCGTCCGCGATCAGGATGATCCCGAACTCGTCGCACAGTTCGCGAACGCCCCGGAGGTAGCCGTCCGGCGGCACGAGCACGCCGTTGGTCCCGACGACGGTTTCCAGGATGATCGCCGCGACGGTCTGGGGGCCTTCGACGGCCAGGGTGCTGCGCAGATGCTCCAGCGCGCGTTCGCACTCCTGCTGCTGCGACTCCGCGTGGAACGCCGAGCGGTACGGGTAGGGGCCCCAGTAACGCACGACGCCGGACATCCCCGGCTCCGACGGCCAGCGGCGGGGATCGCCGGTCAGGGCGATGGCGCCTGCCGTCGCACCGTGGTAGCTGCGGTAGGCGGCAAGGACTTTGTGTCGCCCGGTGTGCAGTCGGGCCATCCGGATGGCGTTCTCATTGGCCTCGGCGCCGCCGTTGGTGAAGAACACCGTGTCCAGGTCACCTGGGGCGAGTTCGGCGATGAGCCGTGCCGCCTCGGCGCGCGCGTCGTTCGCGAACGACGGTGCGACGGTCGTGAGTTTGCCGGCCTGCTCCTGGATCGCCGCCACCAGCTTCGGGTGCTGGTAGCCGATGTTGACGTTCACCAACTGGGAGGAGAAGTCGAGGTAGCGCTTGCCCTCGTAGTCCCAGAAGTACGAGCCGGACGCGCTGGCGATCGGGAGCGGATCGATCTGCCCCTGCGCGGACCACGAGTGGAAGACGTGTGCGCGGTCGTCCCGGCGGATCCGCTGTGCGTCCACAGATTCTACAGTGGACAAAGTATCCGTCATTTACTGGTTTTCCTTCCTGACGGTCGCGTGCTGCTCAGCGGGTACGGGGGAATCCGAGGTCCACACTGGACGTGGACGGATCCGGCCAGCGTGACGTGACGACCTTCGCCCGTGAGTAGAAGTTGACACCCTCCGGCCCGTACATGTGGGTGTCGCCGAACAGCGACGCCTTCCACCCGCCGAAGGAGTAGTAGGCGACGGGAACGGGAATGGGCACGTTGATACCGACCATGCCGACCTCGACATCGAACTGGAAGCGGCGAGCCGCGCCACCGTCTCGGGTGAAGATGGCGGTGCCGTTGGCGAACTGGTTCGAGTTGACCAGCTCGATCGCCTCGTCGTAGGTCTCCGCGCGCACCACACACAGCACGGGACCGAAGATCTCGTCGGTGTAGACCGACATCTCCGGGGTGACGTGGTCCATCAGTGTGGTGCCGAGGAAGAAGCCCTCGGCGGGGACCTCGGCCTGCCTGCCGTCGACGACAAGTGTCGCGCCCGCTTCGGCGCCTGCGTCGAGATAGCCTGCGACCTTGTCGCGGTGTTCGGCGGTGATCAGCGGGCCCATGTCGGTGCCGGGGTCGGCGCCGTTGCCGACGGTCAGCTTGGGCAGCCGTTCGGCGATGGCGTCGACAAGCTTGTCCCCCGCGGCACCCACCGCGACCGCGACCGAGATCGCCATGCAGCGCTCACCGGCGGCGCCGTAGGCCGCCGAGACCGCCGCGTCGGCGGCGAGGTCGACATCGGCGTCGGGCAGCACCAGCATGTGGTTCTTCGCGCCACCGAGGGCCTGGACGCGCTTTCCGTGCGCGGTGCCGGTCTCGTAGATGTACTTCGCGATCGGTGTCGAGCCGACGAAGCTCACCGCCGCGATGTCCGGGTTGACGAGCAGGGCGTCGACGGCTTCCTTGTCGCCGTGCAGCACGCTGAACACGCCGTCGGGCAGCCCCGCCTCCTGCCAGAGCCGGGCGAGGAACAGTGAGGCCGACGGGTCCTTCTCGCTCGGCTTGAGGATGAAGGCGTTGCCGCAGGCGATCGCGTTGGCGCACATCCACAGCGGCACCATGGCGGGGAAGTTGAACGGGGTGATGCCAGCGACGACGCCGAGGGGCTGGCGGATCGAGTACACGTCCACCCCGGAGGAGACCTGTTCGGAGAAGTCTCCCTTGAGCAGTTGGGGGACGCCGGTGGCGAACTCGACGTTCTCCAGGCCACGGGCGATTTCCCCGGCCGCGTCGGCGAGCACCTTGCCGTGCTCGGCGGTGACGATCGCGGCAAGGTCGTCGGCGCGATCGTGCAGCAGTTCGCGGAACTTGAACAGCACGGCCGAGCGCTTGGAGAGCGAAGCGTGCCGCCACTGCTTCGCGGCTTCGGCGGCCTTCGCGACCGCGGCATCGATCTCGTCCTTGCTCGCGAGGTCCACCTGCGCGGTCTGCCGCCCAGTGGCCGGGTTGAACACAGGGGACGTTCGGCCGGAGTGGCCCGGCGTCTCACGGCCGTCGATCCAGTGCGCGATTCGCTTCGTCATACATTGGACATTAAGTGCCATGCGAGGTACGAACAATACCTATTTTGCTATGTTACAAATATGAGTGACCTGCTGAGTGATCTTGAGTGGCGGCTCGACGAGCCGAACGCCCGCGGCCTGGCCAACGCCGTGAGCAGGGCGTTTCGCGACGGAGTGCTCACCGCGGGCACGAAACTGCCGCCGATTCGCACGGTCGCGAAGCAGCTCGGCCTCTCGCCGACGACGGTCAGTTCCGCATGGGCACTGCTGGCCCGTTCCGGAACGATCCGGACCGATGGGCGGCGGGGCACGACAGTCGCGGACATCGCCACGGGCGGCTCCGTTCGTTACCGGCAGGCGATGGAACGCGCGACGACGTTCGATCTCGACCTCTCGACCGGGGTTCCCGACCCGGAGCTGCTGCCGGACCTGCGCGCCGCGGTCCGGCAGTTGACGACGGCGGCAACGCCCGGTGGATACCTCGACGACCCGGTGCTGCCGGAGCTGGTGCAGACGTTGCGCGCGGACTGGCCCTACGACGCGGAGGAGTTCACCGTCGCCGACGGTGCGATGGACGCGATCAGCATGGTCACGCAGTCCCTGGTCCGGTTCGGTGACCGGGTCATCGTCGAACATCCCGGCTTTCCTCCGCTGACGGATCTGCTCGTGGCGGCAGGCGCCGAGGTGGCCGGCGTGCCGCTCGACGCCGAGGGCATGCGCGCGGACGCCCTCACCGAGGCGCTGACCTCGCCCGCGGCGGCGGTGTTCCTCCAGCCACGAGCGCAGAATCCGACGGGGGTGTCGATGACGCCCGAGCGGGCGCGGGAGCTGGCGGCGATCGTGCGCGAGACGGGAACGCCGATCGTCGAGGACGACTCGGCGGGCTACGTCGCCGCGACGCCCGCGCTCAGTCTGGGTGAGTGGGTGCCGGACCAGACGGTGCATGTCCGCAGCTTTTCGAAGTCGCACGGCCCCGACCTGCGGCTTGCCGCGATGAGCGGGCCTGCGGAGACGCTGCGGGAGATCAACGGGCGGCGCCAGCTCGGGCAGGGGTGGACGAGCAGGCTGCTACAGCGGATCCTGCTCGAACTCCTCACCGAGGATCGCGCGATCGAACAGGTGGCGCACGCGGTGCGGGAGTACCGCGGGCGGAGGGCAGCCGTGGTGAACGCCCTCGCGGACCGCGGGATTCAGGTGCAGGGTGTTGACGGAATCAACATCTGGGTCCCCGTGCTGGACGAGTCGGCGGCGATCGTTCGCCTTGCCAGCCAAGGAATCGGGGTGACGCCGGGTGCGCCGTTCGCGGTGCTGCCGAACCAGGCCGGGCACATCAGGGTCACCGTGGGCCTGGTCGCGGAGGGCCACGCCGAGTTGGCGGACCAGCTCGCCACAGCGGCCCGCACAGGCGGCTGGCGAGGCGGCCGCTGATCAGTTGCGCCGCAGATACGGAAGGAGCACCGCTCCGACGCCCGTGGCGATCAGCAGCACGCCCAGTGGCACCATCCAGCCGACGCCGGAAACGCCGGTCGCAGCCAGGTTGCCGGTGGCGAACGAGACCTGATCGATCTCACACGGTTCGCCGTCGTTGTCGGCGTCCAGGTGGTGCGGATCGGTGCGATCCTGCGCCAGCAGGGAGCGAGCTTCCTGGGTGGTGAGCTCGCCGCAGTCCTTGTCCTGGAACCCGAGCGTGCTTCCACCGGCAGGCGTCGTGGTCGACGGGACGGCCGGCGCGGTCGTGGTCTGGTCGGTGACCCGCGTCGGTGGCGTGGTGGAGATCGGCTCAGGCGTGGGCACGCAGGTCAGGTCGTCGTCGAGGGTGCCGTCGGCGCCGTCCTCGGTCACGCAATCGTCCCCCGGCCGCGGCTTCGGCACGCACATGCCGTCGTCGCCGACGGTGCCAGGTGCCTCGCCGACCGAGCAGTCGTCGCCGGGGTTCGGCAGGCAGTCGGTGTTCACGATGACCTCGTCGAACGCCGACGGGAGAAGGTTGGTGTCGTCCTTGTAGTTGTCCTGCTCGGCGCCTTCCATCACCCACACGGTGACGATCGCCTGCCGCTTCGCGCCCTCGTCCTCGGCGAACTTCATCAGCCTGGAGTGGTCGCCGTCCAGCTCGCGGCCTGCACGGTTGTCGACCGCGAGTTTGTCGCCCGAGCCGTTCGTGGGAGTCACCGTCGAGGCGTACGTGGCGCCGAAGTAGTAGTCGGTGGTGTTGATCAGCGTTACCACGGCGGTGCCACACTCCGCCCCTGGCTCAGCCGTAACGGTGACGTTCCCCGGAACAGGCTTGGCAGACGCGCCGGGCGTGCTCAGCAACAGCAAGGCCAACGCCGCGAACAGCGCGAACAACGTCTTCTTCATGTGAACCCCGCCGGTCTGGTTGCATAGCCGTACCCCAGACAGCGCAACGAAGGCGTCTCCCGTTAGCACGATCCGGCGCGGATCCCGGGACCGTGTCCGACTCGAGACCTGAGGGGCACGGGAGCACGAGTAGGTCACTGAGAGCGTTCGGGGGGACTCCGGTTCCAGCGAATTTCACACCCATTCTGTACTTGCCGTGCACAGAACGGCACACAAAGAACGGAGACGTCACAATCGAGCTTCGCCAGACAAGAGACGGCCGTATGGCACTGATGGCCGCCTATTCGGCTCTCGATCGGCTACTTGATTGCTGTGTTTGCGACAGCTCGTGGAACCAGCCGAGGGTCTCGACGACGACCTCCCGCGCCTGTTGATCGACGAGGATGCTGAGGTCGAACCCGGGCCGAAGGTCGATTTTCGCTGCGGACAGCTCAACCCTGTCGACCTTGTTGAACCGCTGCCTGAGCTCCTCCCGAAGCGCGGGCTCGTCGAACGGTGGGCGCGTGCGAAGGTGCTGAAACACCACCTCGAACTTGCCACTCGGGTAGATGGTCGCAGGCCAGATGGTTCCGTCGTCCGCCGATTGGGTCCGGGACAGCAGGAAGCAAGAGGTCTCGCTAGGCGCGACCCCGTACTTGAGCTGGCCACCCGCCGCGACCCAGGCATCCAGCACCAGCAACGTGGCCCGGGCGATATCCGGGCCTTGCAGCTCGGCGAGCTGGTCGCGAAACCGATCACGCAGATCCGGATCCTGCCCAGGATCGGGCTCCGGCAGCATTCCGGCCACCTCACTGCTGCTGAGCGAGGCGAGTTCTTCTGTCGTGATGTGCTGGGATCGGTTGGCGCGGCCGTGCGCGTCGAACTCGACGCCCTCCGCCTCCAGCACCTCCCGCGGGTCATCTGACCGGTCGGACTCAAGCCACGCGAAGTTCGGCGAGACCTTGCCGTCGGTCTGCAACACACGATGGGCGTTCGGTGCCGACGTGGTGGCCAGGCGCTGCCCGATCGACACCGGATGGGTGCCGATGAGCGCCGCAACATCGCCATATGTCGTCCACGACCCGGCAGGCAACTCGGCAAGTGCGCGGTTCATCACGTCCCACGCCATACCTATCCGGTTTTGTCCCTGAGCGGTGGGCCCCGGCCATTCCTCGATCACCCGCTCCGCCAGCGCGTCAGCGCGGGCATGTATCTGCGGTCGCCCCCAGCGCTCTTCCCTGGCGATCTCCTGGTTCATGAACACACCGCTCGCGGCCAACTGCTGCCGCTTGATCTCGAACGAACTGTTGCTCAGCTTCGCGTTGTAGCCGGTGAGCGTCAGGTTGCCGAGCGTATGGACCAGTGCTTCGTGTACTTGGCCGAACTCCTCGCCGGGCTCCAGATCCTCGCTCAACGTGTCTCGCCATTCCGGCGTAATAGTTTGTGGCAGCACGTGTTCGATGGTGAGCGAGGTCAGATCGACCGGCTCCTTGCTGCCGTAGGACTCCTCCAGCCACCGGAGGACCAAAGCACGCTGGTGCGGTCGCCCATTGAGGTAGTAGGGGATCGTGCGCACCGCGGCCCGCACGTCGGCATCACTGGCGTAGTACTTCCGGCCGGCCGACAGATACTGGCGAACAGCCTCGTCAACGGGGAGTGCCGTGTCCATCTCGGTGACGACGGACAACAGGACGCGGTTGATGCTGGCCGTCGCACGACCGATCAGCAGTCGCCGCACGAAGTAGCTCTCCACATAGAGCATCGCGGAAGCGATCTGTGCCGAGTCGGCTGTACCGCTCTGCCGCCGGTCGAGGAGGTGTAGCAGCAGGGGATAGACGGTAGTGGTGCCCCAAGCGCCGAGACGCTGTAGCCGATGCCGCACGGGTGGGTCGGCCTCGTGTGCGGGGTCGAGGATCGTGCGCAGAAGTGCGCCAAGGCGGGCGAACCTCGCCACCTCTTGCTCGATCTCCTGTTCGGTACGCATCCGATCGAGGCGTCGTTGCTGTCCCGCATAGGTGTCGGCCTGCTTGATCCGTGGGTCACTTTGGACCAGGTCGAGCCAGAACAGCAGCTCGAGCTCGCTGCTGCTGAGGCTCTTCTGCAAGGGCAGCCACAGCGAGTCGTATACGGCCTCACTTCGGGTGGGCAGTCGCATGAAGAGGTAGTTGCGCAGTAGGTCACCCTGGGTCAATCGCAAACCGGTGTTGTTCAGCGACTCGAAAATTCGGTGGGCGTTGTCCCCGGCCTGAGCTGTCACCGAGACCAGCGACAGACCGGAAATCACGGTGTCCTCAACCCGCTGGATATCAGTCAGATCGTCGGGGTCGTCAGCGCTGGTAAGCTGGGCCTTGAAGAACCGGTATGCACCGCCGACCCGGTCGGATCCCCCTGCTTGCGGTGTTGCGTAGAGGCAGGCCAGATATGCCGGCCGATCCGCCTGCGTCGGGACGAGCTTGAGCTGGTGTTCCTCAGGCTTCCACTTGTTGATCAGGTACTGCTGATCAATCCGCTCACGATGCTCCGCAGTCTCGCGCTCAGCACGGTAGTCCCGCAAGGCGCACAGCAGGATCGACAGGGTTGTCAGTCGTTGCTGACCGTCGATCACCAGAAATTCTTGCACTCCGGCTGGCCCGTTCGTCGGGCTCGGCGCCAGAACCAGCGAACCAATGAAGTGAGTCACCGCGGGATCGGCCGCCCGGTCCTCCGCCAGCTGGATGATGTCGTCCCACAGCCGCTCCAGGTGAGCATGCGTCCATGAGTACGTGCGCTGATAGAGCGGCACCTTGTACTGCTTTGACCCCTCCAAGAGCTCCTGCAGCGTCGTTTCCCGCGCGGCGACCACGAGTACCCCCTCCTGGCTGACATTGACCACAGTAGCTATACCAGTCCGAGTGATCACCACGCACCCGTCGACCCCCGAACAGTCGAATCGATTTCTCATTCGATTCCGGTTAACACTTCAGCTTCAAGCGCTCTTTCCCGTGCTGCGCCTTCCGATAAACCCACGCACCAGGAAACGGTCCGCACTTGCTCGGTGGCCCACTTCAAGCTCCACGCCGGTGATCAGTGGCTCCCCAGTTACCGGCGACCTGGTGGCGAACTCGATTAGCTAGATTCCGCCCTGTTCAAGAAATAGCTCAGGCACTACTTGGCTAAATATCCGCATTTCGCCCCAGTCGCCTCCTACCAGCCAGTGGTCGTTCTCTTGCTTGAGGTAATCAATGTTTCCCAAGTCCCCATCACCACTCGCATCGATATATTGCTGTTCAGACCGGCGTACCCACTCGATGCGTGATGCACCTGCGAATACCAACCATCCTTCGGCGTAGCAGTACCGCTCACCCGGTTTAGGATCCCGGTACAGCGGGTGGGCTGCGGTCAGCACTGCCTCCAACCTGAACTTGACAGTGTTCGGCTCTTCGAGAAGCTGCAGGACGAAACTGTCTTCGAGATAGAGCCCAGTCAGCGAACTGACTGCGGTGTATTCAGTCACGGCCAGTTCACCAGTACATTCAATTGATGTGTCGCGAACGATGGTCTCGACTCTATTACCTGCTCCGGCATTCTCAGGGGCCAGACCGCCCGGCTCCTACAGTTGCCTGGGCACGTCGGGACACTCCAGCGCCAGTCTGGGGGCGCCGGGTTCTCCGTGCGGCGGAAGGCTGAGCAAGCCGTTGACAACCTCAGCCACGGTGCCCATCGCAGACCAGAGCGCGTGTGGCCGTGGCCGTTCCAAGTCATCCAGCCGGTAGCGGGCGGCGACGCAATCGTGCGTATCCCGCACGAGCAGCACCTCGATGGTGGCCAGCCGGGTACGTGTACCGGACAGACCCTCTGGCAACTGCTGGAACTGGAAACCCGCATCGACGCAGCGCCGGAGCGCGGCGAGATGCGGCGCGAATTCTTCGTTCACGCCAACTCGTCCAGCTGCGGCTCGTTGGCCGACAGGATCGCTTTCTCCTTCAATGCCGCTCGCACTCGGCCGACGTCCAGGCCGTGTAGTTCGCACCACGACCCGTCCTCGAAAACCAGGCAAACCCGCCCGCGGCGAGCATGGACCGCGAGGCTGCGTCGCTGACCGGTTGGGGTTCGGTATCGGATACGACGGCGCACGGTCCCCCCTGAAGTGGACGGCGGTGACCCTGCCAAGTCGGGGATCATGACAGAGTCACCGCTTCGACTAGCCTTTGTAGCTAGTCATTTCAATCTAAGCGATACTAGCTACAGCGAATAGTCGTCAGATCGGGTGAAGGCTTGCCGGATTCCCACCAACAGGTCTTCACCTGCGTCAAGGTGGGGACGTGGCCGAACGCAACGACTCGAACCCGCGCCGACGACGCCTGGGCACGGAGCTGCGCAAGCTCCGCGAACGTGCCGGTTACACCACCACGACCGCGGCCGAAGCCGCCGAGGACTTCTCACAGAGCAAGGTCAGCCGCCTTGAACGTGGCGTGGCCAAGCCGAAGGTGCGCGACGTCCAGGCACTCGCCGAGTTGTACGGCGCGGACGCCGAGACCGTGGAGGGACTCAAGGAGCTGGCCCGCGAGTCGAAGTCCACCGGCTGGTGGCACTCGGCTGCCCAGTCACTCCCGGACCGCTTCCGGCCTTACGTGGGTTACGAAGCCGAAGCCACCGAGATCAAGAACTTCGAGTCGTACATGGTTCCGGGGCTGCTGCAGACAGAGGCATACGCGCGCGAGGTTTTCGAAACCGCCATCGACATCACCCCGCTCGAAGTCGAACACCGCACGGAAGTCCGGCTGGGCCGACAACGCCGGTTGGTCGAGCCCGAGCCGCTCCAACTCTGGGCAGTGATCGACGAGATCGCTCTGCGGCGCGAGGTGGGCGGGCCAGCGGTGATGTACGAGCAACTCCTGTCCCTGGTCAAGAGTGCGAAACTGCCAAGCATCGTGGTGCAGGTAATCCCGGTCGACAAGCCACACGGAGCACCCGGGCACAACTTTCATCTACTCGCCTTCGACGGCCCGGATGACAAGCCGGTCCTCTATGTCGACACGTTCTCCGGCGGCATGGCGACCTCCAACATGTCCGAGATCGAACGCGCAGCCCGCCTGTGGGAGCATCTCCGCGGTAAGGCACTGAGCCCGAAGCGCTCGGTGGCGTTGATCGAGAACATCGCGGAGGAGCTGTGGTCACCGGGCGAAAGCCGTCGATCCAAGACGTAGACCTCGCCGCCTCGGTCTGGCGGAAGGCCCCAGCCAGCGACAATCAGGGAGCCTGCGTTCGCGTTGCCCGTCACGACGCCTACGTTCTCCTGGACGACAGCAAGCACCCGTCCCCCGCCTCCGGTGCCGCCTTGGTCCTCTCGCCCGTCGAGTGGCACGCCCTACAGCACACGCTGACGCGCTGTCACTAATGACCCTTAGCAGGAGACCACTCCTCGGCGAAGGTTTCCATCTGGTTGAGAACCAGCTGCGTCGCCTCCGGCTCTGCGTCCGGCGGGTAGCCGTGAATCGCAAGCAGCCGCTTGATGGTGCTGCGCAGCTTGGCCCGCACGTCGTCCCGTGACACCCAGTCGGTCGTCACGTTCCGTTGTAGCGACTTCACGAGGTCCCGGGCGATGTCGGCGAGCTTGCCGGTACCCATCACGTTGACTGCGGTCTCGTCCTGCGCCACCGCGTCATAAAAGGCCAGTTCGTTTGGGCTCAGCGTCGGAGTGAACTGCTCTCCGCGTCGGCTGTCGGCGGACACCTCACGCGCCATGGCCACCATCTCGGCGATGACCTCGGCGGCGGTCAGGTTCTGGTTGGTGTACTTGCGCATCAGTTCGATGAGCCGGTCGGTAAAGCTCTGCTGACGGACGACGTTGTGCTTGGTGACTTTGCGCATCTCCTGCTCGATGAGCTGCCGCAGCGCTTCGATCGCCAGGTGTGGATTGCGGGACTGCTGCATCCGCTCGATGAACGCCTCGTCCAGGTGCGCGAGGTTCGGGCGGGGAATACCGGCGGCCTCATACAGGTCGGTGACGCCGCCCGCCTCGATGGCACCAGCGGTGAGCTGGCGCAGGTAGAGCGCGACATCTGCCGGGATCGGCTGTCCGCTCGCGGCACGCTCTTCGGCGTCCCACTTGGCCATCCACACCCGGACTGCCTCGAAGAAGGCGATGCCGTCCCGGTAGTCGTTCATCTCACCGCTCGAAGAGCACAGTGCATAGAACCGGGACAGTTTGGCCGACGCCTGGCGGAAACGCTCCCCCGCGGAAAGCTCCTCCGGCCCGACCTGGTTGTCGGGGTTCTCCGGATCGCGGAGGTAATTGACCGCACCGGACACGGCGTTGATGAACGCCTTGGGATGTCCAGACGCCAGCTCGGCCTTCCAGTCGTATCGAGCGAGGATGGTCTTGTCGATCGTTTCGTACAGCTCCCGGGCCTGAGCGATGGCCTCGTCGAGCTCGCGACCGAGCGGCTTGGTCTCCTGGTCGGTTGCGGTGTACTCGGCGAGCGCGGCGTACAGGTTCTCGGTCAGCGGCGCGTAGCCGACGAGCAGACCCGCATCCTTGCTGTGAAACGTCCGGTTGACCCTGGCGAGGGCTTGCATCAAAGCAGCGCCCCGCATGGGCTTGTCCAGATACATGGTGTGCAGGGGTGGCGCATCAAAGCCCGTCAGCCACATCGACTGCACGATCACCAGCTCGAGATCATCATCGGCGTCCCGCATTCGCTGCTGGATTGCCTTGTTCGCCGATGGCCGCCGGATGTGGGTCTTGATGACCGCGTTCTTCTCGCTGGCGTCCCCGGTGTAGACGACCTTGATCTTGCCCTTGTCCAGGTCGTCGTGATGCCACTCCGGCCGCAGCTCTTTGATCTGCGCGTAGAGGTTGGCGCAGATCTCCCTGGTCGCTCCGACGATCATGCCCTTGCCGGGGCCGCCGATGAACTTGCGCATTTGCTGGGAGCGTTCCTCCCAGTGCTCCACCAGGTCCCGGGCGAGTTTCTCCAAGCGGTCCGGCGCTCCGTAGAGGGCGTTCATCGCGGCGACCGTCTGCTGGATGCGTTCGCGCTCGGCGTCATCGAGTCCAGCGGTGGCTTGATCCGCCCGCTCGTCGATGATCTCCGGGTCGAGGTCGTCCGGCAGGTTCACCTGGATCAACCGGCTCTGGTAGTACACCGGCACGGTGGCACCGTCGTCGACGGCACGAGACAGGTCGTAGATGTCGATGTAGTCGCCAAAGACCTTGCGGGTGTCCTTCACTCCGGAGATCGGTGTGCCGGTGAACGCGATCATGGTGGCGTTGGGCAAGGCATCACGCAGATGCCGGGCATAGCCGTCAAGATCGTCGTAGTGGCTGCGGTGGGCTTCATCGACGATCACGATGATGTTGTGCCGCTCCGACAGCAGCGGGTGGTCGCGCCCGGCTTCGCGTTCCTGCTTGCTGCGGCCGAACTTCTGCAAGGTCGTGAAGTAGATGCCGCCGATGGTGCGGTTGCTCAGTTCGGTGCGAAGCTGCTCCCGTGAGTACATCTGCACCGGCTCGGCGGTCAAGAGGCCGCTGGTGGCGAACGTGGAGTAGAGCTGGTCGTCGAGGTCGGCGCGGTCGGTGATCACCACGATTGTCGGGTTGCCCAGCGCGGGATGCTTGAGCACCTGGTTGGTGTAGAGCTCCATCTCGATGGACTTGCCGGAGCCTTGGGTATGCCAGACAACGCCGGCCAGGCCGTGCCCGCGCACGGCCTCCACTGTCTTGCCCACAGCCTTCGTGACGGCGAAGTACTGGTGCGGGCGAGCGATGCGCTTGACGACTCCGTTTTCGTCGTCGGCGAAGGCCACGTAACCGACGAGCAAATCGAGCATGCGCTGCTGGTTGAACAGCCCGTAGGTGACGAGGTTCAGCGGCAGCTCGGTGTAGTCCTGGCCGGGTTGCTTGACCGGCTTTCCCTCGTCATCAACGTTCCACGGCAGGTACTGCTCGAACGGGCTGAACGCCGTGCCGTAGCGGGCGGTGATGCCGTCGGACACCACGCAGGCCATGTTGTACCGGAACGCCATCGGCAGTTCCTCGACGTAGGTCATGATCTGTGCGTGCGCACCGGCAAGGTCGGTATAGGGGTTGCTGGCGTTCTTCAACTCGAACATCGCCAGCGGCATTCCATTGACGTACAACACAAGATCGAAGCGCCGCTTGTGCTCGCCGTCGGTCGCGGTGACCTGGTTGACCGCGAGCCAGTCGTTGTCGGCGGGGTCCCGGCCGAGCAGGCGGATCGTCGGGTTCTGCTCGACACCGAAGGCATCGGTGTAGACGACCTTGCGGATGCCCTTGGTCAGGTACTCATGCACCTGCCGGTTCTCCGCCTTCGCGTCCCGGGAAGTCGGAGTGGTCACGATGCTTACGGCCTCGTCGACGGCTGAATCAGGGAGGAGAGGGTTGAGTCGTGCCACGGCCTCCCGCAGTCGGCCGTAGAGCACGAGGTCGTCCCAGGAATCCCGCTCCCCAGAGCCGGGCGCGATCTTCTTGCCCTCGGCGACGTACCAGGCGAGTTCACCCAACGATTCGAGGGCATGCTCCTCCAACGCGGCCTCGGAGAAGCCCCCGCTCATGTCGCCTCCTCCACAAGTCGTTCGGCGTCCTTCACGCGAATCGCCCCGGACATGAGTTGGGGAAGCAAGGTGTCGCGGATTTGGGCGAGAACCAGGTTCTCAGTCTCCGCGAGTAGCGCGCGGTCCCACAAAGGCCCGAGTTCCCGATCCAACCCCTCAATGTCAGTGGGGTCAGGCATCGGCACAGCCTCGTCCAGATGACGCCTTTGTATGTGTCCCATTGTTGTGGCCTTGTCGGCGGCAATACGCTTGAACTCGCCGAGCTTCGACCTCACAAGCTCAAACACCAACCATGCCGGGTAGCCCGCCTTAGGGATAACCTTGAATATGTGCTGGTTCACGATCGCTTCTGAACGGAACCAGCGCGCGACTGTCAAAGATCCAGACCAAGCGAAAAGTATGTCGCCAGCACGAGCCAAATGATTTTCAGGAACATCTATATCGTTGTATACCGTGGAAGACCCAGGACCCGAGTTTACCTCCGCGATACGAACTACCATACGACCCGTTCCAGTCGCATTCTTGGTAAAGGCACGCCCATTGACGAATTCGGCCACAGAGGAAAGCGGATTGGACTGAGGTAGAGCACTGGAGCCACCTAGGCAACTGGCGAATTTAATGCGCCGAAGCTCGTCACAAGTGACTGAGACGCGCTCGTTGACGGCGATCTTGTCGTCGAGCGCCCCCAACACCCCCGCAATCGCCCGCTGCTCACACAAAGGGCGCCATACGGTCCCAATACCTTGAAGAATAGACTGGGTAAGAAGTGGCTGCCCAGAACCTATCCGATGCGAATGCAAATCGTTCGAACTGAGCGCGTAGTACAAATAGCGCTTATCCACACCGTCCTTCGCGGTTACAATTATGGCGTTATCTGTAACCCAACAGTCCTGCGGACTGTAGTGAACTACACCACAGTATGAACCTACGCGACCAACAATGGAAACTCCTGCGCAAGCATTGATGGCCCCGCCGGTGCGGATAATTCCATTAGCACCGTAAACCGGGTACGATCCACTGCGAGTTGTAGTAGATGCGGATTTTCCATTAGAGAAATGCGCAATATTTCCTAGCTTCGCCCACTCATCCATCGAGGCGCTCCAGTTGCTTGCGGACGACCTTTTCCAGGCGTGCCGATTCGTCGAAGTGTGCGTAGAGTTCCTTGGTCAGCCGCTCGATCTTGGCGGCGATCGGCTCGTCGTCGGCGTCGTCCACTGCTGCCGATCCGACGTACCTTCCGGGGGTGAGCACGTGGTCGTGCTCCCGAATCTCCTCGATCGTCGCCGAGTAGCAGAACCCTGCTTCGTCGGCGTATGTCACGCCGGCGTTGCGGGCGGACTCGGTGCCGCGCCAGGCGTGGTAGGTCCCGGCGATCTTGGCGATCTCGTCGCCGGTCAGGATTCGCTCGGTGCGGCTGATCATCGTGCCCATGTTGCGGGCGTCGATGAACAACGTTTCCCCGCGCCGCTCCTTCAACCGCTTTCCGCCCTGCGGGCTCTTGTTGTTCGCGAAGAACCACAGGCAGGCCGGGATCTGGGTCGTGCGGAACATCTGCGGCGGCAACGCGATCATGCACGCCACCAGGTCGGCCTCGACCATGGCCGCCCGGATGTCGCCCTCACCGGACTGCTTGGACGACATCGAGCCGTTCGCCAGCACCACTCCGGCTGTGCCGTTCTCTCGCAGCTTGGACACGATGTGCTGCAGCCAGGCGAAGTTCGCGTTCCCGGCCGGCGGTGTGCCATAGCGCCAGCGGTCGTCGTCCTCGCGGCGCGCCCAGTCCGACATGTTGAATGGTGGATTGGCGAGGATGTAGTCGGCCTTGATGTCGGGGTGCTTGTCCTCGCGGAACGTGTCGGCCCAGCGCGGGCCGAGGTTGCCGCCGACACCGTGGATGGCGAGGTTCATTTTCGCCAGCCGCCAGGTGCGCTCGTTGGCCTCCTGCCCGTACACGGCGAGGTCGTCGATCCGGCCGCGGTGCGCGAGTACGAACTTCTCGGCCTGCACGAACATGCCGCCCGACCCGCAGCACGGGTCGTACACCCGTCCCGAATAGGGCTCCAGCACCTCGACCAACAGCTGCACTACCGGCCTCGGCGTGTAGAACTCCCCGCCGCGCTTGCCCTCGGCCTTGGCGAACTTGTCCAGGAAGTACTCGTACACCTCACCGAGCACGTCCCGCGCCGACTTCTCGCCATGACCGGTGAAGCGGGCATCACTGATCAACGCCAGCAGTTCACCGAGCCGCGTCTGGTCGACGTTGTCTCGGTTGAAGATCTTCGGCAGCACACCGGTGAGCGACTTGTTGGACGCCATGATGTCGTCCATCGCCGCGTCGATCAGCTCGCCCGGTTCCCCGCCTGCGGCCTCCCGGACCAGTTGCCCCCAGCGGGCGCCCTCCGGCACCCAGAACACCCCGTGGCCGGTGTACTCGTCCTGGTCGTCGAGGAAGTCCTCGATCCGGTCCTCCGGCACCCCCTGCTCGACCAGCTCGGCGCGGATCTGCTCACGGCGCTCAGTGAAAGCGTCGGACACGTACTTGAGGAACACCAGCCCCAGGACGAAGTCCTTGTACTGCGAAGCGTCCATCGAGCCGCGCAGCTTGTCTGCCGACTTCCACAGGATGTCGTGCAACTCCCGCATCGTCTGCGGGGCCTGTTCCTTTTTCTTTCGGGGTGGCATTGCGCTCCTGTTCAGTGAGGGAAGGTCAACGTAGCGTTCGCGACGCCAGCACTGGCGAGCCGCCGCAACTCCGTGATGGCGTCCAGTTCGGCCTCTGCACGCTTTTGGCGCTGGTCCAACGAATCCAGCAACCGATCCAACCGCCACACTGTCTGCGGTTCGAGGATGGGTAGCTCCCATTCGGTGAGCTTTCGGGGAGGCCGTACCGCTCCCGGACTACGAGCGCGCGCCGTCGACTGCAGCAGCGCCGTCAGCACGCGCGGGGTGAAGTACTCGTCCCCGTCATCAGTGACCCGCAGGATCCGGACAGGGAACTCCGCGACGGAGAACCCTCGCTCGTCGAGGTAGACAGCTGGTCTCGGAACGAGAGTGACCAGCACATCGCCCGGCTCGGTGAGCCGGGTTCGCGGGTAGCTGGCCAGCACGGCGCGGTCGATCCGACGTTCGCCGAAGAAACCGTCGCCGCACACATTCGCCCTACCGAGTACCCGGTGGTGCCCTTGGCTTGTGGCATCACCGTCCGCGATGCGGCTGCCCTTGATGACCCGCAACCATCCGCGCTTGACCAAACCGGCGATCGTGTCGCGCGCCCCGGCGCCAGCATCAGACACGCCAATCCCGCTGGTCACCTCGGTCGGACGATCAGCCGAGTCGGCGAACTCGGCGAGGATGACCTCCAGTTCATTGATGCGGGCGACCGTCCCCGGGATGACACTGTTGTATTCACGCACCGTCGGCAACATCCGCGGCGTGAGCGCGCGAGGACGTTCCACCAGCTCACTGACCTGCGCCTGCACACAGTAGGTACGGGTGTGCGCTATCGGCCGGTAGCCGTCTCGGCGCCAGGTGACGACATCCGTGACGCACGCGTCCACCACCTCGGGGGTCAACTCGCGATCGGCGATGTCGCCGAGCAGCAGCCACCCTCTCGATCGCTCGTCCTTGGTCGCGGTGAGCACCCACAGCGCCGACTCGTAGCCCGGCCGCGCTGGCACCATTCCGCCAGGGAGCCGAATGACCGCTTCCACCATCCCAGTGGCCAACAACTTTGCCCGGAGCCGTTCCTCTGGCGAGTACGAGCGCAAGGCGGACGCGAGTGCCTCCGCAGGTCCCAGCACAACGGCCGTGCATCCTGGGCGCAGCCGGACGGCGAGGTCGTCGAGAGCGTGCAGCACGTCGAGCGTTGAGCGAGACTCCCCCGGTTGAACCGGCAGCGCGGTCACGATGACGTCGGGAGTCTCCGCCGCCGCCAGAGTGTGCGCGACCGTGACGTCCTCCCTCGGCACTCCCTGCACGAGGAACCGGCGCATGAGGAGTCTGCCGAGGAACGGGTCGGGCTCCGCCGCTGTGAAGACCGGGGCAAATGCCTCTCCGATCGAACCGGCCGCCGCGAGCAGCAGGTCTCCGGTACCTGCCGCAGCGTCGGCGATCCTGACCGTGCCCAGTCGTTCCGCGTGCCGGGCCGCCCCGGACAACTCCGCCATCAGGCTGGCCAACTGTGGGTGCACAGCACGATCGCGGAGTTCGATAACGCCACCGCGCCGTTCGTACAGACGGACGACGCGGTCAAGAGCGCCCTTCGCTCCCCACGCCGCCTCGATCAACTCGTCCGCGAAGCCCGCCAGTCGAGGAAGCAGCTCCGGGTGCTCCGCGAGCTCCGACCGGACCATCTCGTCCCCGGGGTCCACCTGGTCAGCCCGCTGCGCGAGTTCCGTGGCAGTGGCATCGGTGAGAGGTTCGCCGTCGCAATGCTGCAGACAGATCAGCGAGGTCAGGACACCGAACAGTGCTTTCGGGTCGCCCTCGTCAGCAGTCGCGGACAGCGTGTACAGCCGGAGGTCGGCATAAATGTCGTCACGACGTGCGCGGCCCGTCTCCACCAGCCACGCACAGATCGACTGACCGTCGAACATCGGCCGGCCCTGGCGAACAACTACCGGCTTCGGGAAGTCGGGGTGGCGTCGTCGCCAGTTCGTAACCACCGGGCGGCGCACTTGGGCTAACTCGGCGACCTCGGGAAGCGACATGAGGAACGTGTCGGTGTCCGGGATGACAGGTGTCTGGTCGGACACGGGCACCCCCTCAGGTCGTCGTGATCGTTGCTCTGCACAACCTATCGCAAACTTGAGTGAAACTGCCTTAGTGTCTTGATAACCCCGGTTATCAGTGCACTCTAGATCTGACCAGCAGCCATGGTTCTACGGTCAAGGCCCTCGACCGAAAGGCGGACCACCATGGCCGAACCTCGACTTACCGACACCGTGCTTGATGTCGCCGAGAACGACGCATCCCTCTCCGAGGACGCGAAACTGCTGGTTCTCGCAGCGTTGGATGGTGATGCGGCGTTGGCTGGTGCCGTAGGCGGCGAGTCGCCGCCCGCTTCGCCGCCGATCGAACGTGACGACAGGCAGACGGAAGCCGAAGAGCCCGAACCTATCGGGGCTTACTTGGTTGGGATCGAGGTGGCCGGATTCCGGGGAATCGGACCCGCCGTCACACTCCCGCTGGCGCCCGGACCTGGGCTCACCGTGGTCGCGGGCCGCAACGGGTCAGGCAAGTCGAGCTTCGCGGAGGCACTCGAAATCGCCCTGACCGGGGACAGCTACCGCTGGGCGGAGAAGAAGGGAGCGATCTGGTCCGGGTCATGGCGCAACATGCACTACGACAGTCCGTGCCACATCCGCATCCGCCTGGCCGAGGAAGCCAGCGGCGAGACCGTGGTGGGTCTGGACTGGGACCGAGACGCGGAACTCGGTGACCGGAAGTCGTGGGTGCAGCGTGCGGGGCAGAAGCGGGAACCTTCGTTGGCCGCCCTTGGCTGGGGATCAGCTATCGAGCTCTACCGGCCAATCCTCTCCTATGACGAGCTGGGGGGACTGCTGACGGCTGAACCGAGCCGGCTCCACGACGCGCTGGAAGGGATTCTCGGACTTGAGCAGCTCAACGAGGCCGAGAAGCGGCTTACCGCCACCCAGAAGCGGCTCCAGCAGCCGGATGTCGAGTGCAAGACGGCAAAGGCCGCGCTCAAACCGGCGCTCGAAGGGCTTGACGACGAACGGGCGAAGGCGGCCCTGCTTCAGCTGCGCAAGACCAAGCCGGATCTCGACGAGATGCTCCGACTCGCGACCGGCACTGCCCCACAACAGGACGATCTGCTGGTGGCCCTGCGGGCGCTGGTGCACGTCACCACCCCGGGCGAAGTGGCGGTCGAGCGCGCCGCTCATGACCTGCGGGCCGCGGTCGCGGACATGGCGGCGCACAGCACCCGTTCCCTCGAGTTCGCCGAGCAGCGGGCGGCGCTACTCGATCACGTGCTGAAACTGCACGCTACGCATGGGGATATGCCGTGCCTTGTCTGCGGAGAGGGCGCTCTCGATGACGAGTGGCGCCAGCGGGTCGTTACTGAGCAGACCCAGGAAAGCGAAGCGCTGATCGCGGTCCGGGATGCCCAGCGGAACCTCACCCAGTGTCGGCAGTCCGCTCGCGAACTCACAAAGCCTGTGTTGCTGGAAAACACACACCGAGAGGTCGAGCTCACCTCACTTGGCCGGGTCACCGCGGTCCAGCGGAGGTGGGTAGAAGCACCGCAGGATGACCTGGGCCTGGCGGAGCACCTGCTGAACGTCTACCCCGAGCTTGCAGAGGCGGTGTCGGCTCTGAGTGCCGAAGCGAGCGCCTCGCTTACCCAGCGAGAGGACAAGTGGGCGCCGGTGGCCCAGCAGTTGGCGGAATGGGTGCGCCTCAAGCGGCGTGCGCTGGCCAACGAGGAGGTCGGGCGCAAAGTTCAGGAGGCCGTGAGATGGGTCAGGGCCAACAACGTTGTCCTGCGAAATCAGCGACTCGAGCCGCTCGCTGACGAAGCGCGGGCGATCTGGGCGGCGCTGCGCCAGGAAAGCAACGTCGATCTGGGAACTATCTCGCTGACTGGACAGCGCACTCGTCGACGAGTCGAGTTGAACGCCACCGTGGACGACGAACCCGCGCAGGCACTGACCGTGATGAGCCAGGGTGAGTTGCACGCTCTCGCGCTTGCGCTCTTTCTCCCCAGGGCGACCCGGCCTGCCAGCCCGCTGAGATTCGTAGTGCTGGACGATCCCATTCAGGCCATGGACCCGGCGAAGGTCGACGGGTTCGTCCGCGTTCTGAACGAGATCGCACGAGATCGGCAGGTGGTGGTTTTCTCACACGATGACCGGCTGGCTGATGCCGTGCGTCAGATCGGCGGATCCGCCCGCGTTATCGAAGTAACCAGGGAGGCCGGCTCGGTCGTCAAAGTCATGGAGTCATCATCCCCGGCGCGGCGGTATGTCGATGACGCCCTCGCTCTGGCCCGCGACACGAATGTTCCCCTTGATGTCACGGCAAAGGTGCTGCCCGGACTGTGCCGACTGGCTGTGGAAGCAGCAGCACGCGATGTCTACTACAACAAGCGTTACAGCGACGGCGCGGACCGCAACACCACCGAGGCCAACTGGGTCGAAGCCAAGGGGGCTCTACAGAAACTCGCGCTCGCCTTCCGCGACGACTGTACGGCAAAGGTCGATTCGTGGCGCGATGCGAAACCAGCACGCCGACGGACTCTGAGTACGTGTGGCGGTGGGGTACACATCGGCATCTCGTCCGACCCGAGGCTCGTCACGGAAGACCTTGCGGAAACCGTGGAGGACATCCTGGGAGGCAGCCGATGAACCTGCCACCGAGCGACGGCCTGCTTGACCATGCCAAAGACGTGCTCAATGGAAGCATCCCTGTGCCGGGCGGGCATTCCGCAAGGTTGGCCGCGGTCCTCGCTCGACAGGCACTCGAGGACATCGTGCGCGACCTGTGTGGCGCGAGGGGGAACCGGCTCGAACACCCGGTGAAAATGAAATCCCGGCTCATCGTGTTGTCGACCTTCTATGACGGCTGGACCGCCAGCACCGCCTGCGTCGCGTGGAACGGCCTCAGTAACGCGTGCCACCACCACGCATTTCAACTCACTCCGACAGTCGGGGAAGTTCTTCACCTGATCAACTTGGTGGTCGAACTAAATACCGCCAGCAAGACTCGACCAAACTAGTTTTCACTGAATTCACTAACTGCCGACAATCCGCTGAAGTACGGATTGTTTCTCTCCACCTGAAGGTGTGCTCATGACTTCGCGTAGCACCGATGCCCCGGACGAGGCGCTGGTCGCGGCCGCAGTGGCCGGCGATCGGGCAGCGCTCAACGAGTTGCTGGCCGAGCTACGGCCGAAGATCATCCGGTACTGCCGTGCGCACACCGGGCGGGCACAGAGCACCTACGCCTCGGCGGACGACATCGCACAGGACGTGCTCATCGCCGTGTTGAAGGCGCTACCCGGATACCGGGCGACCGGCGCCGGGTTCACGTCCTTCGTCTTCGGCATCGCCGCACACAAGGTCGCCGACTTCCACCGCAGGAACATGCGGGAGCGGACGACCCTGATCGCCGACGCGCCCGACGTGCCCGACCACAGCCCCGGCCCCGAGCAGACCGCCCTACGCGACGAACTCGGCAAACGGCTCGGCACTCTACTCGACACCCTTCCCCGCGAGCACCGCGACATCGTCGTCCTCCGGCTCGCCGTGGGACTGACCAGCACGGAGACCGCCGACGCCGTGGCCTCCACCTCCGGCGCGGTCCGGGTCACCCAGCACCGCGCGCTCACCAAACTTCGTCGCCTGCTCAACGCCGACGGCGAACTGCCCAACCACCCCAAGAGATGAGGAACGCCATGTCACTCACCGTCGACACCACCCGGATCACCGCAGGCAGGCGCTACGACACCTACCTCGCGATGCGCAGCGTGCAGGGCGGCCGCACCGTCTACAGCACCCGAGTCCCGCTGCTCGACCTGGACAAGATCCTGCCGGTGCCGGACCCGGCCCAGCCTGACCCGGACAATCGCAAGGTCGACACCCGCCATGCCAAGGCGTTCGGCGAGTACGTCACCAAGCACGACAACTGGGTCGCTCCCGCCCTGCTGGCCAGGGACAACGGCGGCTGCGTCTTCCAACCGCTGGACAACAGCGACGACAAGGTCGGCTACCTCGACATTCCGTGGTCCACCGGCGCCCTCGGCGCACTGAGCACCATCGACGGCCAGCACCGAATTCTCGGGACGCGGCTGGAGATGCGCAGGCTCTCCGAGGAGGTCGCCAAGGCCGAACGCGACCTCACCCGAGCACGCTCTGCCGATCGTTCCATCAAGATCGAGGCCAAGCTCGCCGAACTCCGTGCGGCGTTGACGCGACTGGAGCAGGAGTCCATCGGCCTGGACATCTACGTCGAACCCAACTCGGTGCTCGCCCGGCAGATGTTCGTCGACGTCGCCGACAACGCCAAAGGCATCTCCACCGCGCTCCGTGCCCGCTTCGACGGCTCCAAGATTGCCAACCGGACGCTGGACCGGGTCCTCGACCACGCACTGTTCAAGGGCCGGGTCGACCTCGAACAGGACCGGATGACCCGCAACAACGTCAACCTGATCGGCGCCAAACACGTCGCGGACCTGACGAAGGCGGTCGCGGTCGGCGTCGGTGGCCGGATCAGCAAGCGCAGGGAGGCCGAACTCTCCGACGAAGCCGTGGTCGAGGGCGTGCACAGCTTCCTGGACAGCATCACCGGTGCGTTCACCGAACTCGCAGACGTCGCCGAGGGCACCCTCAGCCCTTCCGACCTGCGGAGCCGCTCCCTGCTGGGCTCGGTCGGCATGCTCCGCGTGCTCGCGGGCAGCTTCCACGCGCTGCGCGAGAAGGAGATCGACGAGGACGACATCACCGCCTACTTCGCCACGCTGGCCCCGCACATGAGCGCACCGGTTTCGGAGTCCGGGATCTGGCGCCGCACCGAGGCAAGGCGGGACTTCGAGCCGGAGGCCTCCGCGCCGATCATGCGCACGCAGAACCTGCTGCACCTCGTCTCCACCGTCACCTCCTGGTACCCGAACGCCCCGCAGAACTGAATTATGAGAGGCGAAACCATGTCGATGAACCGCAAAGCGACTGCCATGCTCGGCCCGCTGACCACCCTCCTCGCCGCGGGAATGCTCACCGGATGTGCCTCCGCCCCTGGCTCACCAGTCGCGGCAGGCGCCGTCAGCACCGCGCCGACCGAAACGACCACCGTCACTGCGACCGTGACGGAAACCGTCACCGAAACGGTGACCACCGAACCTCCACCTCCGCCCGGCCCGAAGGTGGAGTTCGGGCCCGGAACGTGGGAGGTCGGCGTCGACGTCCAGCCAGGCAAGTACAAGACGGGCGGTCCCGACGGTGGTTTGCCGTGTTACTGGGCGCGGCTGAACGACACCTCAGGAGACCTCGGCTCGATCATCAACAACAGCATCCTGGAAGGCCCGGGCACTGTGACGATCAACAAGGGCGAGTTGTTCGAGACCAGCGGATGCCAGGACTGGATCCAGGCTTCCTGACATCCCGCTACTGAACTCTTCCTGAACGAGTGTCAACCGATAGTGACTTCCGGCGGGCGATCGTGAAAGGTGTGCGCGCGTGAGCGCGTTGAGTCGGAGGGACGTACTGCGAGCCGGTGGGACGCTGGCCGCGGTGGCCGGAACGGGACTGATCGGCGGGGCCGCCTTCGCGGCTTCCTCCGGCGGTGTGCCCGCATCGTTCGCTCACGGTGTCGCCTCAGGCGATCCGCTGCCGGACGGGGTACTGCTGTGGACGCGGGTGACTCCCACCGAGAAGGCTCGTCCCGGCTCCGGTGCCGGCCCGACCGTGCCCGTGCAGTGGGAGGTCGCGCTGGACGAGGATTTCCGCACCGTGGTGGCGCAGGGCAGCGTCGCCACCGGTCCCGCCCGGGATCACACTGTGAAGGTCGACGTCCGCGGGCTCGACCCGGACAGCTGGTACTGGTACCGCTTTCGGCTTCGCGGGGTGCTGTCCCCGGCCGGGCGGACCCGGACCGCGCCGGCGGCAGGCGCGGCTGTCGAGCGGCTGCGGATGGGTGTGGTGTCGTGCGCGAACTGGCAGGCAGGCCACTTCGCCGCCTACCGCCACCTCGCGCACCGGCAGGACCTGGACCTTGTCCTGCATCTGGGCGACTACCTCTACGAATACGCACCCGGCGAGTACCAGGCCCGTGACACCGTGGTGCGTCCGCACGACCCCCCGGTCGAGATGACCGTGCTCGAGCACTACCGGCGGCGGCACGCCCAGTACAAGAGCGACCCGGACCTGCGGGCACTGCATGCGCATGTGCCGTTCGTCGTCACCTGGGACGACCACGAGTCGGCCAACGACGCCTGGTCCGGCGGCGCCGAAAACCACACCGAGCCCGCCGAAGGCAGCTGGATTGAGCGGCGCGCGGCGGCGCAGCAGGCCTACGCCGAGTGGATGCCCGTGCGCTACGGGGCGGGCGGCCAGCTCTACCGCCGCTTCGCTTTCGGCTCGCTGGCCGAACTCTCGATGCTCGATCTACGCACCTACCGCAGCAGACAGGTCGGCGACCAGCTCGATCGGGCTGCGGACGATCCCGATCGCACCATCACCGGTGACGAGCAGATGCGCTGGCTGACCTCCGGCCTGGTGGCCGCGGACGCACAGTGGAAGCTCGTCGGCAACCCGGTGATGATCGCCCCGGTCCGCTTCCCGTCGACGCTGTCGACCAGAGAGCTGCAGGCGCTCTCCCAGCTCACCGGGCCACCGGTCGAGGGCGCACCCTACAACGTCGACCAGTGGGACGGCTACACCGCCGATCGCGCCGAACTCTTCAACACTCTGCGCGACCACGGCGTGCGGGACACCGTGTTCCTCACCGGCGACATTCACTCGGCCTGGGCCTGCGAGCTACCCGCGGACCCACTCACCTACCCGTTCAACCGCAACTCCGTCGGTACCGAACTCGTCTGCACCTCGGTCACCAGCGACAACCTCGACGACATCCTCCGCGTGCCGCCGCGGACGGCATCGCTGTCGGTGGAGGCTGCTATTCGCGCCAACAACCCGCACATCAAGCACGTCGAGTTCGACTCACACGGTTACTCCGTGATCGAGGTGTCTCCGCGGCAAGTGCAGATGGACTGGTTCGAACTGGCCGACCGCACCGATCCCGAGAGCAGCGCCCGGCACGCCGTGTCGTTCGCCGTTGCCGCGGGCACCCAGCGGGTCCACCAAGTGCAGGAACCGCTGCGATGACCGTCGATCGCAGGCACTTCCTCCGCCTCGCCACCGGCACCGGCGCCGGGTTGGTGTTCTCCGCGAGCTCGCGCTCGGCCTTCGCCCAGCAGCGTGCGGGATCCCTACGCGTGTACGTGCTCGTCGTCGACGGCTGCAGGCCCGACGAGATCGGCCCGCTGCGCACCCCGAACCTGCTTGCGCTGCGCGACGGGGCACCCACTTTCCCGCGGCCCGGTCGCTTCCGGTCATGGAGACCATTCCCAACCACGCCATGATGATGAGCGGGTTGCGTCCCGACCGCTCCGGCGTGCCAGCGAACTCGGTGTACGACCGGGCCGAGGCGAGAATTCGCACCCTCGACCGGCCCGCAGACCTCCGCGCACCCACGCTCCTCGACAGGTTGCGCGAGAGTGGCCACGTGACTGGCACCGTACTGAGCAAGACCTACCTGTACGGCATTTTCGGTGAGCGCGCGAGTGTGCGCTGGGAACCCTTCCCGATCGTCCCGGTCAGCGAGCACGCGCCCGACCTCGCCAGCACCGACGCGCTGATTTCCATGGTCGAGCACGCCGATCCCGAACTCGTGTTCGTCAACCTCGGCGACGTGGACCGGGTCGGCCACAGCGATCTCACGGGCACAACGCTGCAGGCGGCTCGCACGGCCGCGCTGGCCTCCACCGACCAGCAGGTGGGCCGGTTTGTCGCCCACCTGAAGGGCACCGGACGCTGGGCGTCCAGCGTGCTGCTCGTACTGGCCGACCACTCCATGGACTGGTCACTACCGCACCGGGTGGTCTCGCTGCAGCCACGAATGGACGCCGAGCCGCTGCTGGCGGGCGCGGTGGTGGTCGCCCAGAACGGTGGCGCCGACCTGCTCGCCTACACCGGGCCGGCCGAGCGACGCCAGGCCGCGCTCGCCCTGATGCGCGAGCTGGCCGCTGCCACCCCCGGCGTGCTGTCCGTGCACGAGCCGGGCGAGCTGCGGCTTGGCCCCGAGGCGGGCGACCTCGTCGCCTACTGCAGGGCGGGGTGGCGGTTCACCGAGCCTGTCGTGCTGTCAAACCCGATTCCCGGTAACCATGGTCATCCGGTCACCGAGCCGATCCCGTTCTTCGTCGCGGGCGGGCATCCCATGGTCCGCCGCGGGGCGGTCTCCTCGGCGCAGGCGCGGACGGTGGATGTCGCACCAACTGTGGGCAAGCTCTTCGGCTTGAGCGAACCGGAGGGCGGTTCCGACGGGACGCCACGCATGGACGCATTCGTGTCCACGGGCTGACTCGACCACGGGGGTCCACAAAGGTTTGGGTATTCCTGAATCTTTGCGCTAACCCCTGACCAACACCTGCCCTAACCCGTTAGTGTCGTGGACCAGACCTTTTCCGCATACGACTGGGGCTGATCGGGCATGGGCACGGTACGGGACGTCACCCGTGATCTGCTGCGCGAACTGGGGCTGACGACCGTGTTCGGGAATCCCGGGACCACCGAGATTCCGTTCCTGACCGGCTGGCCAGGGGATTTCCGTTATGTGCTCGGGTTGCAGGAGTCCGTGGTCGTGGCGATGGCGGACGGGTACGCGCAGGCGGGCAGGCGGCCGGTGCTGGTCAACCTGCACTCCGCAGGCGGGGTCGGACACGGGCTCGGGCACGTTTTCACCGCGTACCGCAATCACACGCCGATGATCGTGCTCGCCGGTCAGCAGGTGCGCTCACTCCTGCCCGGCGAACCGTTTCTCGGCGCGACCGACGCGACCACATTTCCCCGGCCCTACGTCAAATGGTCCTCCGAGCCCGCCCGCGCCCAGGATGTGCCCGCCGCGATCGCGCACGCTTTTCACGTATCCACCCAGCATCCGCAGGGGCCGACGTTCGTCTCCGTGCCCGCCGACGACTGGGACGCGGAAACGACGCCCGTGAGCACTCGGCCGCGGATTCCCGGATTCGGTCCGGACCCCGCCGCCATCCAGGAACTCGCCACCGCGCTCGACAGCAGCCGTCGGCCTGGCATCGTCGCGGGGCCCGCCGTCGACGCCGACGCTGCGGTGGACGACCTGGTCCGGCTTGCCGAGCAACTCGACGCCGGGGTCTGGGCCAGCCCGATGTCCTCGCGCTGCTCGTTTCCCGAGGACCATCCCCTGTTCCTCGGGTTCCTCCACCCCGACCGGCGCGCGCTGACCCACACCCTCGCCGACCACGACCTTGTCGTCGTCCTCGGCGCGCCCGCCTTCACCTACCACGTGTACCGCGGCGAACCGGATCTCCCGCTACCACCACTGTTCCTGATCAGCGACGACGAGCAGGTACTCGCGCGCGCTCCGGAGGGCGTCGGTATCCGCTCGACGCCCCGGCTCGCCATCCGTCAGCTCCGCGACCGCCTCCCGCCGAGTCGACGCACACCACCAGCCCCGATGGCCAGGCCCGCGCAACCCGAGGCGGCCGTACCCTTATCACCGTCCTTTGTGTACTCCGTGCTGGCGCGGGTACTGCCCGACAACGCTATCGTCGTCGAGGAGACGCCGAGTCACCGGACCGCACTGCACGAGCACCTGCCGATAACCGTGCGCGACACCGGTTTTCTCACCGTCGCCAGCGGGACCCTCGGCTACGGATTACCCGCTGCGGTCGGCGCAGCGATCGCCCGTCCCGAGCGACGCGTCGTCGCGATCATCGGCGACGGCTCAGCCATGTACAGCGTCCAGGCACTCTGGACCGCCGCCCACGAGCACGCGCCGGTCACGTTCGTGATCATGGACAACTCGCAGTACGCCGCCGTTCGCATCCTCGGCGAGGCGGTCGGCGGCGAGGAGCTCCCCGGCGTCGACCTGCACGGCATCGACTTCGTCGCCATCGCCGGCGGGCTCGGCTGCCGCACCCATCAGGTCACCGAGCCCGGCGAACTGTCCACCGCGCTGATCACCGCGCTGGCCGACGACCGGCCCAACCTCATCCACGTTCGCATCGAACCCGACCCACAGACCCTGTACTGACGAGAACCTCTGGGGATTTTCATGCAATCATGCCTCACCACCGACCAACGTCACCTTGTCGACAAGGCCGCCGCACTCGCGGACACCTTCGCCGAGCGGGCGGCCGAGTTCGATGAGAAGAACACCTTTCCCTTCCAGAACTACGACGATCTGCGCGACGCCGGTTTCCTCCGGCTGACCGTTCCCACCGAACTCGGTGGACTCGGCGCCGGCCTGCCCGAGATCCTTCCTGTGCTGGAACGCCTCGCCATGGGCGACGGCGCCACCGCGCTCGCTGTCACCATGCACATCTCCCCGCTCGGTCAGTGGGCAGGCGTCTGGCGTCGCACCGGAAGCCCTCGCCTCGCAGGCCTGCTTCGCCAGGCTGCCGAAGGAACCCTGGTCTGGGCCTCGGTCACCAGCGAGATGGGCCTGAGCAACGACATGACCGATGCTCGGACCAAGGCGGTTCGCGTACCGGAGGGTTTTCGGCTAACCGGCAGGAAAAGCTTCGCGACCAACACCTCCGTCGCGACCCACTGCTCCACCACCGCGCGCTACGAGGACGCCGAAGGCGGGCCCCGCCTGTTGCTGTGTCAGATCGCTTTAGATCAGCCCGGCGTCCGCATCCACCAGACCTGGAACACCATGGGCATGCGCGGCACCCAGAGCAACGACCTCGAACTCTCCGACGTACTCGTCGACGACTCCGCGGTGGTGCACTCGCTGCCCGTCAAACATCTGGACGCCAGGGTGCTGGAAACGGTGTGGGCGTGGGCGATGCCCGCCTTCGCCGCCGTCTACACCGGAATCGCGGCCGGGGCGCTGGACTGGGCCTGCCGTCAGCTCACCGCCCGCGGCCGCACCGGTGACCCTGTTCTGCAGGACGCCATCGGCGAATGCGAGATCCTCGTCGAGAGTTCGCGCGCGCTGATCTACCGGCACGCGGACGAGGTCAGCAGCCGCAGGCTGTTCGAACTCGGCGTCCAGGAAGGCATCTCCCGCTGCGCGCTGGTCAAGTACGTGGCGAGCAACAACGCCGTACGCGTACTGCAACGGCTGGTCGACGTCGTCGGCGGCGCCTCCTACAGCAAGGCCCTGCCGTTCGAGCGCATGTGGCGAGACGCGCAGGCCGGTACTTTCATGCCCATGGGCAACCTCGCGGCCCGCAGGCTGATCGGTGCCAGCGCCCTCGACTTCCAGGTCGCACCCGTTGTCGGTTACGACGAGACCGGCCCCGACAGCAGACCGAAGGAGCTCTGACTCGCGCCTCAGTGCGCCTTGGCCGCCTGCGGACCACCCCGGAGCAGGCGGGCCACCTCGCCCCGCAACGCCACGAAGTCAGCCGACTCCCGCGTGTCGATCTGATCCCGCTCCGCGGGCAGGTCGACCGGGAGGTCGGCCACAATGGACGCCGGCGAGGGCGACAGCACCAACACCCGATCACCGAGATAGACGCTTTCGTCGATGTCGTGGGTGACCAGCAAAACAGTGCTACCCAGCTCCCGTTGCACCCGCCGCAACAGGTCCTCGAGTTCGAACCTGGTCTGCGCGTCCACCGACGCGAACGGCTCGTCCATCAGCAGCAGGGCAGGCCTGCTCGCCAACGCCCTGGCGATCGACACCCGCTGCTGCATACCTCCGGAGAGCTGCCAGGGATACCTCGTGCCCGCGTCCGGCAGCCCTACCCAGCCCAGCGCCTCCAGCGCGCGCTCCCTGCGCTCGGCGCGGTTCAACTCCCGCCACCGCAACGGGAACTCGACGTTCTGCCGCACCGACAACCACGGGAACAACGATCGGCTGTAGTCCTGGAAGACCACCGCGAGATCGTCGGGCACTCCGGAAACCGGATCACCGTGCAGGCGTACTTCGCCACCGCTTGGCTCGATCAAGCCCGCGATACAGCGCAGTAGAGTCGACTTCCCGCAACCCGAAGGACCGACGATGCAGGCAAGCTGCCCGGTTTCCACCGTGAACGACAGGTCGCGCACCGCGATGCCCGCAGCGTCCGCTGTGGAGAAGACGTGGTGGAGACCGTTCACTTCAAGCATGGCCGGCATGTCATGCGCCTTCCAATTGTTGGGCCTGCTGGGTGTTACGCGCCGGCTGCCAGCGCAACGCGCGACGCTCGACCGCAAGCAGCAGTGAGTTGAGTCCGTAGCCGAGCGCGCCGAGTAGCACGATCCACGCCCACATCACCGGGAAGTCGAACTGGCGCTGCGCGAACAACAACTCGTAGCCGATTCCGTTCACCGCACCGACGAGTTCGGACACCACCATCAGAATCACCGCGATGGACAAACTCAGCCGCAGTCCGGCAAAGATCTTCGGCAGCGCCGCAGGCAGCACGACCATCCCGATCCAGTAGTGCCGCGGCGTCCGAAGCGAACGCGCGGTCTCGTGCTGGAGCCGGTCGATCGAGCGAACGCCGTCCACCGTGTTGAGCAAGATCGGCCACACCGCCGCGAACACGATCGTCGCCAGCTGCATGCTCGTCCCGATCCCGAACAGCACCAAGAACACCGGGATCAGCGTTGGCGGTGGGATCGCCCTCGCGAAGGCGAACAACGGCCCCACGTAGTCCATACCGGTACGCGAGCGACCGAGCGCGACACCTACGCCAATCCCGATCACCGCCGCGATCAGCCAACCACCTAGGACCCGTGCAAGGCTCGGCACGATGTCCTCGAACACCGTGTCGGTCAGGAACAACTGCCCCGCGGGCCCGCTCAGCCAGAGCCTGGCCCCGGTTCCGAGTATGACGGTGGGCGGCGGGAAGAACGTGTCCTCCGCGATTCGGGTGACGAGTTCCCACAGCACCACGAGCGCAACGAACAGCGCCCAGTTACGGAGCAGGTGTCGCAGGGTGCGATGCACCGTTCGGGATCGCACACTCATGTCGCATCCGCCGTGATCGTGCTCCAGCCGAACAACCTTTTACCGAGCCGTTCGAGTCCGTCGTTGATCAGGAACCCGACCAGGCCGGCTATCAGCGTCGCGGCCAGCACGAGATCCATCCGGCCTGCACCACTGCTCGCCTCCAGAATGAAGTTGCCGATCCCCCGGCTCGCACCCGCCAGGAACTCGGTGCTGACCACCAGAATCAACGCGATGGCACCAGAAAGCCGGATCCCGGTGAAGATGAAGGGGGCTGCGTGGGGTAGTGCGACATCGGTCAGGGTGCGCACCCTGCTGGTACCGCAGGAGCGCGCGGTTTCCAGCAGCAGCGGGTCGATCTCGTCCAGTGCGTAGATGGTGTTGTACAGAATGGGCCAGACAGCGGCGTACACCGCCAGCGTGATCTTGGCCTCCGGTCCGCCGCCCACCAACAGGATCACCAGCGGAATCAAGGCAACCGACGGGATCGGGCGCAGAAATTCGACGATCGCCCGCGTCGCGACCCGAACCAGCGGGACGCTGCCGAGAACCAGCCCGACCGGCACGGCGATCGCGACCGCGATACCGAGCGCGATGGCCCACGCGAGTATCGAAGCGACCACATCACGCAGGAACGACTCGTCCCCGAGCAGGCCCACGACCTGACCGAGCACGACACTCGGCGGTGGCAGAAACCGTTCCTGAACGAGACCCGACCTGACAGCTCCTTCCCACAGGGCGAGGAAAGCCGCCAGGCCGGTCAGGTTCCTGAATATGCGCGTCACTCGTCAGGCGGCGGACGGATCCGCGATCATCGCCGCCGCGTCCATCGGCTCTTCGATCACACCGAACTCCAGCAGCAGGTCCGGGACCCGCTGCAGGCGCTGCGCATGCAGGGCCGACTGAAAGGTCAGCAGCGACGTCAGCGCAGCGGTGTCCTCGTCGATCTTGCCGTGCTCGACGAGTAACGGCTCAACCTTGCTTCGATCCGCCGCAGCCTCATCGGTGGCCTTCTGCATCGCGCGCTGGAACGCGGCCACCGTCTTCGGGTTGCCATCGGCGAATTTCGCCAACGAGCCGTATCCCGCGGTGGGCAGGTCCTCGGTCGGACCGGTCGCGGTGTCCACCACGGGGACCGCACCGACGCTCTTGGCGGCCAGGGTGATGAACGGCTCGGTCAGGAACGCGGCGTCGGCATCGCCCCGCTCCAGGGCGGCGGCCGTCTCCGGGAACGGGACACTGACCCAGTCGACGTCAGCGAAATCGACGCCGTTGGCCCGCATAGTCGACTTGACGAGCACATCCGAAATCGTGTTCGTCGCGGTGACGGCGATCTTCTTACCCGCGAGATCCTTCACCCCCTTCACCTTGGAGTCCGGCATCGCGACCACCATGACCGTCCTCGGGCCGGCGGAGGACGCATCGGCGACGAACTTGATGTCAGCCGCCTTCTGGCCGTGCGCCACGAAGAACGGTGTGTAACTGCTGTAGGCGATGTCCACCTCCCCACCGATCAACTTGGACAGCGAAGCCTGCCCGCTCGGCGCGTTGACCGTCTCCACGTTGAGGCCTTCGTCGGTGAAGTACCCGTTCTTCATCGCCAGGTGGAACGGCGCGAGGTCTGTCGTCGGCATGATCGAGACCGTGATGGTGGACTTCTCCAGCTCGCCGTCGCCCCCGTCGGCCTCGTCCGAGGAACCGAGCAGCCCGCATCCGCTCGTCGAGGCCAGCAGGCCGAGTGCGGCGACCAGGACTCCCGCCCTGACGCGCCGTCGAGGGTTTCGAACAGTACTGATCATATCTCGCAACAAAGCCTTCTCCTCGCGAAAGTTTCGAACCTGGCCGAGTACGGCGTCGCAGTGCCACCCCAGGCAACGGAGCGCCACAGTAACGACACTCGTCCCCCGGTAACAACGGGCGGGGATAACAATCTTCTGAAATCCGGAACGCCACAGGTAGCTGAAAGTTCAGCAAGCCCGGCCAGCGTCGGTAAAATTACCGATGCTGTAGCTCATATTGCTAATACATCTACGCCATCTCCCCCAGAACCGTTCTCTAGAAGGGTTACATCCACCCCGGTTCTTCGCTACCTTCGTCCGCCGTGAGCTAACGAGTGTCCAAGCGAGGAGAAGAGCCTGATGGCTGCACGCAGAGCGCAGGCCGGACGCCGGGGAGAGTGCTGGTAGTGCCCGGGAACCTGGGGGGCAGGACCAAGGAGAACGAGCCGCAGGAAGACGCCGATCATGTCGCGGACAACGAGAGCGCCGAACAGGCTCCGGGAACAGCCGATTCTTCGCGCTGGCGATTGCGCAACTGGCGCCTCCGCTCGAAACTCGCGGCAGTACTGATCATCCCGACTCTGACCGCGCTCGCTCTTGGCGGCCTGCGCGCACTGGACGAGACCAATCGGGCTAACGAATTACACCAGACGGTCGATCGAATTGATCTGGTAGCCAGCCTGACCACCGCTGTGCACGAACTACAGGGCGAGCGCACGCTAATGGTCGCGTCCATAGCGAGCGGTGGCCGAAGGGACTCTTCTGACCTGGATGAGCAGATCGCCAAGGTCGACGGAGCCGTGGCCGATCTCAGCGTCGCCGTCGACCACCTATCCGAGGGTGACCAGGCGTTCCGGCAACGCTATTTCAACGGCTTGCAACGCCTCGATGCCCTCGAACCGCTGCGCAATGCCGCCAGTTCGACCAATTTTTCCGACCTGTCCACCCTGGGCAGCTATACGTCCATTTTGGACTCACTCGTTCAGCTCGGGCGCGAGGTGAACACCGGCATCGCCGATCGCGGCCTGCTGCGACTTGGCTCGACCACGCAGTCGCTGAGTGAAGGCAAGGAGTTGCTCGCCCGCGAGAACGCCGCATTGCAGATCGCGGCGTGGCGAAACGGCTTTCCCGCCGACCTGCTGTACCAGGCGCGGGCGGCGGAAGCGGGGTCGAGCGGGGCGATCAACAGCTTCACCGCCAGTGCCACCCCTGAGCAGCAGCGGCTGTACTCCGACACCGTCAGCGGCCCCGAGGTGGACAACCTTGAGCGGGTCGGCACCGTCGCCTTCGCTCGTGCCGACGAGGGCCAGCCGCTCGACATTCCAATCCCAGGCCTCACCGCCAACGGCCTCGCGACCGTCGACAAACAGCGACAGGTGGAGGCCACCCTCCTCGCCGACCTCCGCTCGCAAGCCAGTCAGCTGACCCAGGAGGCCATCTCGGCGGCTTGGCAGTTCGGCATCATGGTGGCGGTGGCGCTCGTCGCCGCGCTCGCACTGATGCTGGTGATCGCCCGCTCGCTGCTACGCCCGCTGCGGATTCTGCGCAGCAACGCCCTCGAGGTGGCGTACGTGCGGCTGCCGGAGACCGTGCGACGGATTCTCGCGGACCCGAACCCGATGGAGGCTTCCAAGAACGCCGTCGCCCCCGTGCCGGTACTCACCCGCGAGGAGATCGGTGAGGTCGCTCGCTCCTTCGACGTGGTGCACGAGCGCGCCCTCAGAATGGCCGCCGAGCAGGCATTGTTGCGGGAGAACGTCAACAACATCCTGGTCAACCTGTCCCGGCGCAGCCAGCGACTGGTCGAACGGCAACTCGGCGTGATCGACCAGATGGAGGCCGAGGAACAGGATCCGGACCAGTTGGCCAGCCTGTTCGAACTGGACCACTTGGCAACCCGGCTACGGCGCAACGGTGAAAGCCTGCTCGTGCTCTCCGGTGCGGGCCTCGGCAAGTCGGTGCTCAAACCCGTGCCCGCCGCCGACGTCATCGGCGCCGCGGTGTCGGAGATCGAGCAGTACGCCCGCGTCGAGATCGGTTCGCTTCCCGACATCGCCGTGCAGGGTCTCGCGGTGCGCGACCTGGTGCACGTGCTTGCCGAACTTCTCGACAACGCGACCTTCTTCTCCGCACCGGACACCACTGTGGACCTTCGCGCAGCCATCACCAGGAGGCGCACGCTGGCCATCCAGATCACCGACCGGGGTGTCGGGATGAGCGAGGAGCAGATCGCCGAGACCAACGAGCGGCTGGCTGATCCACCCGACCTCGATGTCTCGGTCACCAGGCAGATGGGCCTCTACGTAGTCGCACGGCTTGCCCGGCGGCATGGCATCGAGGTCCGGCTGCGGGAGAACGAGGACGACCTGCAGGGCGGGGTCATCGCCCGGATCGTCGTGCCGACCGAGTTGCTCGGCGGATTCCCGCTGACGGAGCCCATGCGGCAACCCGTTGGCGCGATGGCCCACGCGGGCGCGCATTCACCCGCACCCGTCGGCGCGCCGAGCGGTGCCGAGGCAGTCGAGTGGCCGTCCGACGAGCACCTGCTCGGCGCCACAGGGGCAGGAACGTTGCCACCGCCGCGCAAACCGATGCGACTGGACGACATGGTGGGCGGAACCACTCGCGCCGCAGGCCCGTTCGTCAGTCCGGATTCGCCCACCGATACCGCGCCTCCGCTCTCGGTGCCACAGACGATGCCGCGCCACGTGCCCACCGCGCCACGAACACAGCAGGCGGAGGCAACCGACGAGGACCAGCCCACGAAACGGCTGCCGATCTACCAGTCGGTGATGTCCCGTTGGTTCACCGACGAGGACGGGCAACCCGACGGACCCGAGACCGCAGCGGCTGCTCCGCAGGAACCGGTTGCCGAACCCGACAAGCGCGAGGAAGCACCACGCGAACCGGGACCCGCGACATCGGAGGAAGGCTGGACCAGCAGGGCCGACAACGGATGGCAGGCCGCACAGGCACTGCTGGAGTCCAAAGTCGCGGAGACCACCCCAGCTGGCCTGCCGAAGCGGGTGCCGAACGCGAATCTCGTGCCTGGTTCGGTCGGCGCGAGCGAGATAAATGCGTTTGCCGACACCACAACGGGGAACGCAGGAGACCCGGCGACCTCCGCCGCCGCGGCCCGCCGCCGGATGGTCAGCTTCCAGCGCGGATACCAGAACGGCAGGCACGCGTTGAAGGAGGACCCGAGCAAGCCCAGGGTGTCCGACGCCGTCGCCGGGCCGGGCACGAACGGGCGAACCACCGAGAACGGGTCGAAGGAACACGAGTGACGGGGGCGAATTCAGTGCAACCACAAGGAAAGCCGGTACAGCAAACCGGTCAGCAGAACGATTTCGCCTGGCTTGTCACGGACTTCACGACGCGGGTGCCAGGGGCGGCACACGCCGTCGTGGTCTCCGCCGACGGCCTGGTGCTCGCTGCGTCGCAGGCCCTTCCGCCGGACCGTGCCGACCAGTTGGCAGCCGTTGCCTCCGGTCTCACCAGTCTCGCGCGTGGTGCGGCGCAGGTGTTCGAGGGCGGTCAGGTCGCACAGACCGTCGTGGAGATGGCCAACGGCTTCCTCTTCCTCATGGCGGTGTCGGACGGCTCCTGCCTTGCCGTACTCGGATCGCCGAACAGCGACATCGGACTGGTGGTGTACGAGATGACCCTGCTGGTGGACCAGTTCAGCAGGCAGATGACTCCGGAACTGCGTAACCGGTTGGCGGGCGCCGCGCGATGAACCACCCCGTACCGAGAGGGCCGACGTCGTCGGCCAAGATCGTGGTCGCGGGCGGATTTGGCGTCGGTAAGACCACAATGGTCGGCGCCGTCTCCGAGATCGAACCGCTGACCACCGAGGCGGCGATGACCGCGGCCAGCCTGTCCGTGGACGACACCACTGCCACGCCGAACAAGATCACCACCACGGTGGCCATGGACTTCGGGCGAATCACCCTGGACTCCGACCTCATCCTCTACGTCTTCGGCACCCCGGGACAACACCGCTTCTGGTTCATGTGGGACGACCTCACGCTCGGTGCGATCGGAGCGGTGATCCTGGTGGACACGCGCAGGCTCGGCGATTCGTTCGCGTCGATCGACTTCTTCGAGAACCGTAAGCTGCCCTACGTCGTGGCCATCAATTGTTTCGATCAGACATTGCACCACCAGGTCGAGGACGTCCGGCACGCCCTGACGATCTCCCCCTCCGTGCCGATCAAGGTCTGTGACGCCAGGGACCGTGACTCGGTCAAGGACATCCTGATCTCGGTGGTGCAGCACTCGATTGCCCAGCAGTCCGCCCAGGCGAGCTGAGGCACTACGCGGGACTTTCCGCGGAGCGCCGCGCCGCGAGTGCGGCGACCAGCACCGGCAGGTGCGAGGGAAGTGCCGGGTCCAAGCCCGTCAGTGTGGCGATTCTGCGCAACCGGTAGTCCACAGTGTTCGGATGGATGTGCAGCATGCGTGCGGTGCGCCTGCGATTCAGTTCGTTCGTCAGATGCACCCGGAGCGTGGTCAGCAGATCGTCGTTGCAGGCCAGTGGCTCCAGTAGCGCGCCAAGTGCGTGACGTGCCGGTGTGGGACGGCTGAGCTGGTATTCGAGCAGAACGTCGGCGAGCTGGTACAGCCCTGCGGGGCGGCGCGAATGCCGGACGATGTCGAGTATTTCGCGTCCCTGGATGACGGCCGCGGCGACGTCGTCGGGAGCGGCGTGGGCCGCAGCCGCGGTTACCTCGACGGCTGCCGCTTCGGTCATTCGCTCCACCAACAGGTCGAGGTCATCCCACGCCGCGTCGAGCCCGCGCGTTCCGGGAAGCAACACGGTCCCCGACTCCGGGTCGAGCAGGGACAACACCGAATCGTCGGTGAACCGGTCGAGTTCGACCTGCGCACGACGTAACTTGCGGCGGGCCGCGATGGTGGCACCGACGCCGTCCTCCTGCTCGTCCTTGTGTTTGCCGAACCGCAGCACAAGAACGAGGTACGAGGCCGGGAGCCGCACTCCGGCCCGCTCGGCAGCCTCGTCGGCGCGTTCTCCCGCGAGCAGGGCGGAGAGCAACGTGTGCCGGACGCTCTGTTGTTGGCTGTACATCGCCCGCAACTCGGCGGTGTACGCCCCGGACACCGCCGCGACCGCGGCGCGGAGGTACGACAGCACGAGGTCGGTCGTGGCCCGCATGTCCGCGACGTCGGCAGGAGGCGCGTCCTGGGTGATTACTCGCCACGCCTCGTGTGCGCCGACGTGGTAGGCGTGCAGCACCATCTCGAGCGGGACGCCCTCCTCGGCCCTGCGCGCCGCGGATTCGGCGAAGACGGCCAGTTCCGCTTCGTCGGGTACCCGGCGGTCGCGGACGAGTGTGGCCACCAGCCTGAGGTTGTCCTCGACCACTCTGGCGATGTCGCCCGCGACCTCCTCATCGGGCAGTTCGCGGTAGAACGGCACATCGCGCAGGCTCGAGTCGAGCACCGACGACGTGAGTTCGGGCAGCCGGGACAGCAGGCGCCGATGTACCAGCGCGCCGTTGATCCGCAACTCCTGTCCCGCGGCCATCGGGTACCTCGTTTCCACGGCCATGCTGCTGTGACAGGTCACAAACTGAGGAATCACATACTGACCGAACTCCCAGGTGAAATCCAGCTCCACAAACCCGAGACTTGGACTTCTCGGCACATCCGGCGCGAACACCAACTCAGGCGAGGAGTTCATCCATGGTGCGGACATCCCGCGGCCGCGTGCTCGGCGGCGCACTTTTCTGTCGGCCGTCCTGATCGGAATCGGGCCGGTTGGGCCGGTGGCCGCGGCCGCGGAGCCTCTCGACTACGTCGCGCTCGGGGACTCGTCGGTCTCCGGCACAGGGGTGCCGATCCAGGAGAGTCTGCTGTGTACCCGGTCGACCAAGGCCTGGCCGAAGGTCGTCGCGGCGGAACTCGGCGCGGAGCTGACCGACGTCAGTTGCGGCAGCGCACAGGTCAAGGACTTCTCGTCCCGGCAATGGGGCGTTGTTCCACCGCAGTACGACGCGCTCACCCCGGACACCGACCTGGTCACGCTCACCATCGGCGGCAACGACATCGGGCTAGTCCAGACCGCGTTGAGCTGCCTGAATCTGTTGCCCGAGCCAGCCGGGTTCTCGTGCAAGGAGCGGTACACCGCCGGCGCGGTCGACACGATCTCGGACGCCATTGCGCAGTGGGCTCCCCAACTCGGCGCCGCCGTCGAGGAGGTTCGCCGCAGGTCGCCCGGCGCGGAGATCGTGGTGGCGGGCTACGGCACCTACCTGCGCGAAGACGGCTGTCATCCCGTGCAACCGATCTGGGCCCGCGACGCGAACTACCTGCAGGCCAAGATCGACGAACTCAGCTCGGCGATGCGCGAGCAGACGGTGGCCCACGGAGCGACCTTTGTCGATCTGGCGCCGGTCACCGTCGGCCACGATGTCTGCGCGGCTCCGCGGGATCGGTACCTGGAAGGCCTGGTACCCGTAGCCCCGGCGGCGCCACTGCACCCCAACGCCAAAGGGTTGGCCGCGTACGGCGCGGAGGTGCAGCCGCCGTCGACTCAGCGAGCGCCCGGCCCTGACCCGCCCTCCCGTCGTCTGTTGGTGCGTCTGCAAGTACGCCCAAGCAAGATCATCTCGACCTCTAACCACCACCAACCCGCCACCGCTTGGTAGCGGTTGGAGGCGGTCTTGATCTTGCTTGGTGGTACTTGCAGACGCACCTAGCGCCTACGCCACGCTCGTCATCGTGGCGTAGGCGACGACGTTGTCGACGTATTCACCTGACGAGGAGTCGAACGCCCCGCCGCAGGTGATCAGCCGTAGCTCGGGCACCTCGGTGTTGCCGTAGACCTCGTCGGTGGGGAACTCCGCCTTCGGGTAGCGCTCGACCCGGTCCACAGTGAACTCCACGCTGGTCCCGTCCTCCCTGTGCACCGTGACCTGCTCCCCGACGGGCAGTTCGTGCAGCCGGAAAAACACGCCCGGCACCTTCCGGTAGTCGACGTGACCCGCGATCACCGATGGACCCAGTTCGCCGGGCGTCGGACTTTTGCTGAACCAACCCGCGGTCACGGCGTCCGCGGGAACCTCCAGCGCACCGTCCGGTTCCAGGCCGAGATCGATGATCTCTCCCGTGCTCACACCGATGGCCGGAATCTCCATGGTCGCCGGGCGAGCTCGCGGTAGTGCCTCCGTACCGCTTTCGGTCGTGGTCTCTGCGGTCCCTTCGTCTGCGGCTACCGAAGCATCGGTGAGCGCGGTCGAAGTCGGCGCAGGCGCGGCGGCCGGGCCGGAACAGCCGGTGAGGAACCCCATCAGCAGAACCGCGACGAGAACCACCAGGGCGGCGCCGGTAGCAGTGCCTGCCTGCCACCGGCGCCGCACAGATGTAGCAGTCACCGGTCAGAGCCCGCCGCCGGTGGCCACTCCGCCGACCGGGTGCACTCGGACCTGCTGACCGGCCTGCCCGCCGCCGAACCGGGTCTCACATGCCAGTCCGTCACTGTCGCCGTCCAGGCGGTGCGGGTCGGAACGGTCGGCGTCCAGCACTGCCTGCGCTTCCTCCTTCGTGGCGAAGTCGGCACAGTTCTTGTCGGTGAAGACAGGCTCGGCAGGCGGGGCGTCACTGGTCACGGGCGGTGCGGGAGGGGCCGTCTTTGTGGGAACGGTGTCCTTGGGGCCACTCGGAAGCGACTCGCACGCGATTCCGTCCTTATCCCGGTCCAGGCCGTGGGGATCAGACCTGTCGCCGTCGAGTACTGCCTGCGCTTCCTCCTGTGTAGCGAAGTCCGAGCAATTGAACCCGGCTTCCGCGCGGACCTCTCCTTCGGCATATCCCGTTGTCGTGCAGGTAATTCCAGCGATGATGATGGCGGATGCGGTCACGAGCGTACGACGCAGTACAGACACGAGAAACCCTTCGCAGGACAGGAGAGTGGGCGCCGGACGCGATTTCCGCGTCGGCATATTCGCTCTTATCGGCGCGCATCCGCTGCCGTTACTCGCAAATGGTGGAAACTGCGATGATAATTGTCGACGACATGCGATGGGTGATGGTTGTCCTGTTCCCACACCTCGGCCGCAACGCCGTATCCTGGACATATGGCGATTCAAGTGCTGCTGGTCGACGACCATGAGGTCGTTCGCCGTGGGCTGCGAGATCTGCTCGGCGACGAGCCCGACATCGAGGTCGTCGCCGAGGCGGGCAGTGTGGACGAGGCCCTCGCGGTGGCTCTGCATGTCGAACCCGACGTCGCGGTGGTGGACGTACGACTCGGTGAGGGCGAACAGGACGGCATCGAACTGTGCCGGGAACTCCGGTCGCGGCCCAACGCTCCACAGTGCCTCGTCCTGACCGCGTTCGACGACGAGGAGGCCGTCGTCGGTGCGATCATGGCGGGCGCGTCCGGCTACCTGCTCAAGCAGGTCCGGGGGCAGGACGTGGTCAACGCCGTACGCGAGGTGGCGGCGGGTCACTCCCTGCTCGACCCGGTCACCACCGCACGGGTGCTGGAGTCCTTCCGGCACCCGCCCACCGACGAGCTCGCCGCGCTCACCGATCGCGAACGCGAGGTGCTGGCGCTCATCGGGGACGGGCTGTCCAACCGGGAGATCGCCGAACGGCTGTTTCTTGCCGAGAAGACGGTGAAGAACCACGTGACGTCGGTGCTCGCGAAACTGGGCATGCAGCGCCGTACCCAGGCGGCCGCCTGGGTGGCGCGCCGGGGCGGCGGGTCCCGTTAAGTAACTGTCGTCCGCGCAGCAGCGATGCAGGGAACAGCATCGTGACAAGGAAGGCGGACGACTGTGTCTACGCTGCGCCGGTTCCTCGGTTCGATCGCCATCGGCCTGATTCTGTTTATCACAAACCTGCTGATGCAGGCCCTCTTCGTGGCCACGGACTGGTGGGAGGCGTACGGTTTCGCGGCAAGCGGCCCCGTCGAGGACTTTCTGCCCACGCTGGTCGCCGCGACCGTGATCTACCCGGCAACTTTCAGCGGCCTGCTGCTCATCACGTTGGCCCTGCTGCCCGCGACGACTCGGTTCGCCCGCGCTGCCTTCACCGACCCGGTTTCGCTCGCCACATTCGCGGTGTTCGCGGCCGGGCTGATCGCCTACGCCATGGGATCGCTGGTAGCCGGGCAAGTCCTGGCGTGGGTCGCGGTGATCGTCGCGTCGATCACCCAGTTCCGCGTCGAGGACCGGGGCAAGCAGCCACTCCTGGGACTGACCTTTCTCATCTTCGGCTACCTGGTCGGCCTGTGTGTACCTGTCACCGCGATCGCCGCGAACGAGCCGTTCGCCCTCACACTGCCCGCAAGCATGCCCGGTTGGACAGCGGCGGCAGCGAACCTGGGCCTGGTGCTGTTCACCGGGTACCGGCTTTGGCTCCGTTCCCGAACCACCCAGTCCCCCGCGCCCGCGGCAACGCCACCGCCGGAAACCTAAGCCGTCACCCTCCCCGAACTCGAGGCCGCCCGTTATTGCCCTGGCGAGCCGGAACCTGCCGCGGCGGCAGGCCGCGGCTTGGCCAGTGGGACGTCGAACGCGACCAGCGTGCCGAGGCTAGGTGAGGAGTTGACGAAGAACTTTCCGCCTGCGCCCGTCGCGCGCTCTGCGAGGTGCTGCAACCCGCGCTTGGCGACGTCCTGGGGCACACCGCAGCCGTTGTCCCGTACCCGCAACCGGACTTCTTGAGCGTCACGGTGCAGTGTCACGCGTGTCTCGCTCGCCCCGGAGTGTCTGACCACATTGGACAGTGCTTCGCGCAGCGCCGCCCTGATGTGGTCCGCTCGTTCGGCGGGAATGTCGGCGAGTTCACCGGACAGTTCCAGCGTCGGCGGGAAGCCGAGCAACTCACCGGCGATGCGGACCTCCCCTCGGGCGGACTCGGCCAGGTCGGTCGCGGCGGCGGGCTGTGGCTGTTGCTCGGGTTCCGGCGAACGTAGTGCCCGCACGGTGCCGCGAATCTCCTCGATGGTCTCGTCGAGCTGATCGATGGCCTCGCCGAGCCGGGCTTCGTCGGCCGTGGCGAACCGTTTGCGCATCCTGCGGCGTACCCGGTCCAGCTGCATTCCCGCCGCGTAGAGCCGCTGCACGATGACGTCGTGCAACTCGCGGGCGATGCGTTCGCGCTCCTCGTACAGCGACACGCGTTGCCGGGCGTTGGCTCCCTCGGCGAGCGCGAGCACCACCCCGGCCTGCGCGGCGAACGCCGCCAGCAGATCTACCGTGGCCTCCGCGAAGGGAGCCGCACCGCGGGGCCGGTAGACGGTGAGCGCACCGAGAACCCGGCCGCCGGTGCCGAAGGGGGCGGCGGCGAACGGCCCGTACCTCCGCAGCTCGGCGGGCACGAACGGGGCGGTGCGCGGGTCGGTGGTGAAGTCCTCGCTGACGACCGGCTCGCCACCCCGGGCGACTTCGGCCGCCACCGAGTCCGCCGGAAGTTCCAGCCCGAGCAGGCCTTCGACGTCCGGGTGTGCCGCCTCGACCGCGACTCGACCGTCGTCGGTGCGGACCATCACCAGCCCGAGGTCGGCATCGGCGAGTTCGGCGGCCCTGCGCACGACGGATCCCAGCACCGCGCCGGGGTCGTCGCCGGACAGCGCCGCTGTGGTGATGTCGGTGGCGGCGGACAGTGCCCGCGCGGCAAGGGTCGGTTCCATCGGCACCGTCCAGTTTAGGCCGCGCCCCAGGCGGCGCGCGGTGGCCACCGCGTATGCCGTCACCGTGCGCTCGCGGTGTGCCCGGTGAGTTGGCGGACCCTGCCGCCGGACACCTCGATGACGATGTCCGCGTCGTCGGCCTCCTCGGGCCGATGTGTCACCTGAACCACGGTCGTGCCGGCCAGCGCGGCGCGCAGGTTCGCCCGCAACAGCCGTGCGGTTGGCTCGTCCAGGTGCGCGGTTGGCTCGTCGAGCACCACCAGGTCGGCTTCGGGCGCGGCGAGCAGCGCCCTGGCGAGCGCGACGCGCTGGGCCTGGCCGCCGGAGAGGCCCGCACCGGCGCTGTGCAGGACGGTGGCCGGATCGAGGTCAGCGACGACGGCGGTCCGCAGCGCCTCGGCGAGGTCCTGGTCGGTGGCCTCGGGTGCGGCGAGGCGGAGGTTCTCGGCGACCGTGGTGGAGACGAGCTGGGGTTCCTGCGGCGCCCAGGCGACGCGGCGGGGCCTGCGGATCTCACCGCGTTCCGGGTCGAGGAACCCGAGCAGGGCCGCGAGCAGCGTGGACTTGCCCGCTCCCGATGGCCCCACCACCGCCACATGTGAGCCGGCAGGCACCTCCAGATCGACGTCCCGCAACACCGGCTCGGTCGCCCCCGGCCATCGGAGATCGACGCCGCGGAGCGCGACGGGAAGTTCCCGAATGTGGCTGCGTGGCATCTGGGATCGTTGAAGTTCCCCAATGCCACATTGGGGAACTTCCGAGACCGCGCCGAGACGGGTGCGGGCCGTGCGCAGGGTGTTCCAGTGCTGAGCGGCGGGCGGCAGGAGAGCCAGTACCTCGGCGAGCGCCAGCGGGACCAGCGCGAGCAGCGGCGCGAGTACGGGATCGAGTCGCCCTGCCGCGACGGCGGAGGCGGCGAGCGCGGTGCTCGCGAGCGTCGCGGCACCCGCCACCAGGACAATGACCGCGTCGGCGATGCCCGATCCGAGTGCCTGCCTGCGGGCCACCGCCGCGAGCCGGGAGTCGTCGGCCGCAAGTCCTGCCCTGCGGCTGCGGTCGGCGCCGAACGCGATCAGCTCGGCGGCGCTGTCGAACAGGACGAGGACTCTGGCCGCGACGCTCCGCCGGCCCCCGGCGAGCGCGGACGTGGCCCGCCGCTCGACCCACAACGCGAGTGTCGGGCCGAGGAAGGCGCCCAGCAGCACCGCCGCCGCGAGCGCAAGACCGGCCTCGGGAAGTACCGCGGTCTGCACGCCGATCGCGGCGGTCAGCACGACCGCCGCGACCAGCGGTGGGGTCACGGCCCTCGGGAGCAGGTCCCGGACCGTGTCGACGTCGTCGACGAGGGTGCGCTGTCCCTCGCCTGCCCGTAGTGCGGTCGTGTGCGCGGGTCCGAGCCGGACCAGCGACCGCCAAAGCCGCACCCGAAGCCTGCCGGCCACCCGGAACGCGGCGTCGTGGGTGATGATCCGTTCGACGTATCGCAGGCCCGCGCGGGCAAGGCCGAAGGTGCGGACCCCGACGACGGCGACCGTCAGTGTGAGGATCGGTGGCTGCTGGGAGGCCCTGGCGATCAGCCAGCCGGAGGTGGCGGTCAACGCGACACCGGCGATCAGTGCCGCGGCCCCCAGCACGGCCCCGGCCAGCAACCGCCGATCGAGCAGCTTTCGCAGTGGCACCGGGCGGGAATTCGTCAACGAGTTCCCGTCGTCGGGAGAGCTGCGGGAACTCGTCGGCAAATTCCGGTCGGGGGTGAGGGCAAGGTCGGCGGTGGGGCGTTCGTGGGCGGCGATGACGACGGCGGCACCATCGTGTTCGGCCGCGCGCACCGCGGACATGACGAGGTCCGCGCTCGCCGTGTCCAGATGTGCGACCGGCTCGTCGAGCAACAGCAGCCATGCGCCACCGTGGCGGAATCGCAACAGAGCACGGGCCACGGCCACCCGCTGGCGTTGCCCGGTGGACAAGTGGTCGACCGGCTCATCCACCAAGCCGCCGATGCCGAGCCGGGTCAGTTCTGTTTCGACAGCGCCGGCGGGCAGGGTTCCGGTGACGGCCAGTTCCAGTTCCGCCCGCACGGTTCCGCCCGCGAACGCAGGCGACTGTGGTACCCAGGCGACCATCTCGCGCCAGGCGGTCAGGTCGACCTCGCTCAGCGGAACACCACCGATCGTGATCGTGCCGCTGTCGGGCCGGACGAATCCGAGCAGCACCGCGAACGTCGTGGACTTGCCCGCACCGCTGCGCGAGCGCAACCACACCGTGTGGCCGGGTTCGGCCACGAAGGATTCACCGTCGGGTGCGACCCGGTCCCGACGGCGCACGCTCAACCCTTCGACCCGGACCTCGCCGCGCCGCGGGGTGTTGGTGCCGGCGTTGGGCATCGGTTCGTCGAGGATGTCGGCGACCCTGCGCACGGCTTCGGCCCCGTCCTGGCCGGCGTGGAATGCCGTGCCCACAGAGCGCAGCGGCTGGTAGCACTCGGGCGCGAGGATCAGCACCCCGAGGCCGATGGCCAGGCTGAGATCGCCCGAGACCAGCCGAACCCCGATCACCACGGCCACCAGCGCCACCGACAGGGTGGCTGCCAGTTCCAGCACGAATGCCGAGGAGAAGGCGATACGCAGGCTGGACACCGTCGCCACCCGATGCCGGTCTGACACCCTGCGGACGGCCTCCGCCTGCGCCTCCGCACGGCGGAAGGCGGTGAGCACCGGCAGCGCGCGGATCAGTTCGAGGAGATGTCCGGACAACCGGTGCAGGGCGTCGGTCGACCCGGACACGCGGTCGGCGGTGTAGGAGCCGACGAGAATCGCGAACATCGGCAGCAGCGGAACAGTGGCGGCGATGATGACCGCGGACGGCCAGTCGGCGAGCAGGATCGCGGCGCCCGCACCCAGTGGGACGACGGCGGCGGTGACCAGCGCGGGCAGATATTCGGTGAAGTAGGCATCGAGCGCGTCGAGCCCACGGGTGGTGAGGGTGGCGAGCTGACCGGGACCGCGCGACGCGATCCACTCCGGTCCGAGGCGCAACGCCTGGTCGACGGCGCGCGCCCGCAGTTCTTCCTTGGCGCTCGCCGCCGCCCTGGCGGACACGACCCGCAGCGCCCAGCTGACCAGTGACCTGACCACGACCACCGCGAGCAGCGCGGCGAGCCTGCCGCGGAGTTCGTCACCAGTTCCGGCGCTGCCGTCGACGATCGCGGCGAGTACGGCGGCCAGCAGGAACGCCTGCGCGACCAGCGCGGCGGCGTTGAGTAGCGACAGTCCGGCAGCGAGGGCCAACGCCCGGCGCGCCGCCGCCGAGAGGGCGGGCAGCGCGCCGAGCGGACCCTTCCCGCTCCGCGCCGTGTCCAGTTTGGACACCGCACCCGATTTGGGCACGCTGGCGGAAAGGGGCGCGCGGGCGGGAAGTCTCATCGGGGCACGTGCACCTTCGGAATGTGCTGGGTGCTGATGCGCTTGCGGAACACCCAGTAGGTCCAGCCCTGGTAGATGAGCACGGCCGGTGCTCCGAACGCGGCGACCCAGGTCATCACGGTGAGCGTGTAGGGGCTGGAAGACGCGTTGGCGACGGTCAGTGAGTTGGCCGCGTCCAGGGTGGACGGCAGCACGTTCGGGTAGAGCGCGCCGAACAGCACGACGGCAGCGGCGGCGATCACGACACCGAGCGCGGCGAACGCCTGCCCGTCCCGGTCGGCCCGCAGCCGGAGCCAGGCCACGGGACCTGCCAACATTGCCACCGCCACCAGCCCGGCCGTCCAGAGCGAACCGTGCCGCCACTGCACCAGCGCCACGAAGGCGAACAGCGGCAGCAACGCGAACGGCAGCAGTCGCAGTGCGAGGGTTCGCGCCCGCGCACGCAGATCGCCCGAGGTCTTCAGCGCGAGGAACGTCGCGCCGTGCACGAGGGAGAACCCGACCACGGCGGCCGCGCCGAGCAGGGTGTCCCAGCGGAAGGCCTCGAACGCGGAGCCGACCCGGTTGCCGTCCACGTCGAGCGGCAGACCGAGGACGGTGGTGGCGAGCAGGAGTCCGACGCCGAGCGGCGGGATCCAGGACCCGAGCACGATCACCACGTCCCAGGTGCGGCGCCAGTGGTCCGTGTCGACCTTGCCGCGGTACTCGAACGCGACCCCGCGGCCGATGAGGGCGAGCAGCACGAGCAGCAACGGCAGGTAAGCGGCCGAGAACAGGGACGCGTACCAGGCGGGGAACGCCGCGAACGTCGCACCGGCGGCCACGATCAGCCAGACCTCGTTGCCGTCCCAGACCGGCCCGATCGTGTTGATCATGACCCTGCGCTCGGTGTTGTCCCTGCCGAGCACGGGCATCAGCATCCCGACGCCGAAGTCGAATCCTTCGAGGAAGAGGTAGCCGAGCCAGAACGCCGCGATGACGCAGAACCAGATGGTGGGGAGGTCCATCACGCCCTCCCCTCAAGCGTGAAAGCACCACTGCGAGTGGGGCGAGAATGTTGTCCCCAGACTGTGCACAACCACTCGAGTTGTCCACAACTCGCTGGTAGGGGGTGGTGCATAACCCACACCCGGATAGGCTGGACCTGGGGTCGCCCCCCGGAGAGGGTGGGGGCTGAGGTGGCTGTCGTGAGTTTCGTCAGCATCGCGCGCAGCCCCTTCTAGTACGCGAACGCGAGCGCGTCGTCGCCCGAGCCCTGATCGGCATCGTCATCCCCCTGGGGTTTCTTCGGCGGCATCACGCCCTCGATTCCGCCGCGGACGTACTTGCGCAGCAGGAACACCTCCACCACGCCGAGTGCGGCGTAGATCGTGGTGAGCGCGATGAGCGAGGTCCACACCTCACCCGCCGACACCCTCGACACGGCCTGTGCGGTGAACATCCACACCCCGTCCACACCGGTCGGGTTGGGCACCACCACGAACGGCTGCCTGCCCATCTCGGTGAAGATCCAGCCCGCGCTGTTCGCGATGAACGGTGTGGCGATTCCGCCCAGCACCATGCGCGGGAACCACTTCGACCCCGGGATGCGACCGCGCCGGGTCAGCCACAGCGCCAGCACACCGATGCCCGCCGACAGCGCGCCGAAGCCGATCATGATCCGGAATCCCCAGTAGGTCACCGGCAGGTTCGGCACGTAGTCGATGGGCTGACCGGCGAGTTCACCGAGCGCCGGGTCGTCGGGGTAGTTCGTGCCGTACGCCGCCTGGTACTCGCCGACCAGGTCCTCGATCCCCTTCACCTCAGTGGTGAAGTCGTTGTGCGCGAGGAAGGACAGCAGCGCGGGCACGGTGAACGTCTTGACGTCCTCGCACTGGGCGTCGGCGACGTCCCCGACGGCGAGGACCGAGAAGCTGGCGGGCTGTTCGGTGTGACAGAGCGCCTCAGCGGCGGCCATCTTCATCGGTTGCTGCTCGAACATCAGCTTGCCCTGCGCGTCACCACTGATCACCAGGCCGGCGAACGCCACGACCCCGACCCAGGCGCCGAGACGCAGCGAGGAGCGCCACACCTCGCGGTGCTCGTCCTCGCCGCGTCGACGGGCCAGTCGCCAACCGGCGATGCCGACGAGGAAGGCGGCCGCGACCGAGAACGTGCCCGCGATCGTGTGGGGGATGGCAGCGAGTGCGGTGTTGTTCGTCAGCACGGCCCAGATGGAGTTCATCGTCGGCCGCCCGTCGACGAACTCCACGCCGACGGGGTGCTGCATCCACGAGTTGGCCGCCAGGATGAAGTACGCCGAGGCCACCGTGGCCAGCGAGAACGCCCAGGCGCAGGCCAGGTGGACCCGCTTGGGCAACCGGTCCCAGCCGAAGATCCACAATCCGAGGAAGGTGGACTCGACGAAGAACGCGACCAGGCCCTCCATCGCCAGTGGCGCCCCGAACACGTCACCGACGAACCGGGAGTAGGCGCTCCAGTTCATGCCGAACTGGAACTCCTGCACGATCCCGGTGACCACGCCCATCGCGAAGTTGACCAGCAGCAGCTTGCCCCAGAACTTGGTCATCTTGAGGTAGCGCTCGTTGCCGGTGCGCACCCACGCCGTCTGCATGCCCGCGACCAGGATCGAAAGACCAATGGTCAGCGGCACCATCAGGAAGTGGTAGACGGTCGTGATGCCGAACTGCCAGCGCGCTAACTCGAGGACCTCCACACCACGAACAATCCTCCGCGGTGAGTCACAGGGTCAGGTCCCGTGGTCCTGACCTTGCCGGGACGAAGGTCCCGAAACGGCTGTGTCCGGCACAACAGCTAGCCGACGCCGCGTGTGGTGCCGAGCAGCTCCCACCCGGCGGTGGCGGCCGCCTCTGCCAGCGCACGCGGATCACCATCTCCCGCCAGCACCTGGTACTCGGTGCGCCCTAGAAGCTGCCATGCCTCGCGCATCTCCGGACGTGACGGCATGATCAGGCCGTCACGGCACTGGTCCACATACGGACTGAGGACCGCGTCCCGCTCGGCAATGGTGGACATGGCCTCTTCCTGCACGGGCACGAGTGGCTGGATCCGGTTCAGATCCAGACCGGCGCGCGGCTGGGACAGGTAACTGCTGACGAGATCGCGCGCCGCAGGCAGGCTCTGCGCACCCTGATAGATGAAAAAGCCGTAGGTCGACACCAGCGGACGGGCTGGCAGCTCGCCCGCCGCGGGGACCGGGCCGACCGTGACGTCCAGGTTCCGGGCACGGATCGCGGAGAGCGCCCTGGACGAGCAGACGAAGAACGGCGCCCGTCCCTCCAGGAACAGACTGACCGCTTCGGCTCGGCCGAGCTTGGGACTTAACGTGCCGTCCCGGCCGAGTTCGGCGAGCCGGACGAAGGCGTCCACAAAACTCGGCCGCCACAAGGAGATGTCGTCGAACTTGTCCTCCCCGTAGTGGCCAGGTTCCCGGTAACCGAAGAACGACCCGCCCAAACTCGAGAACAACGGCCACAGGTGATAAGGGTCACCGGCGTTCCCGTTCGCGTCGGGTGCACCCACTTGGAGTGCGAGCGCAACGCCGTCCTCGATTCCGTTGGATCTGAGCGCGTCACGTCCCGCCGCGACAGCGCCGGCGAAGGTTGCCGGCATCGGGCCCGGACCGGTCAGCGCGTTGTTCCTGATCATCGCCACCGTGTCGAACACGTACGGAATCCCGTACAGCCTGCCGTCCCTGCTCAGGGCATCCAGGGCCACCGGCGAGATCTGTCGCAGCCGTTGGGCGCTGATCGGCGGTTCGACGACCGACTCCTCGAGCGCGACGCGGCCGATCCAGTCGTGCGGCCCGACCACCACGTCCGGAATGTCGTGACCGCGCGGCGCGTCACCGGTCGCGGCCAGCTTCGTGAACGCGGCTTCCAAGTCCTCGGTTCGCTCGAACGGCTGTACGTTGACGGAGACCGGATAGGCCCGCCGGAAGTAGCTGCGGCGACCGAAGTACTGGGAGAGGGTGACCGCCCTGGTCTTCTCCGCCCAGATCACCAAGGACCGCACGCGTTTCACCTGCGCCTCATCGCGGAACCAAAAACCCCTGCCGTTGCGGAAGGTGACCTGCACACCGTGCGGTCGGCTGTCGTGTGACGTCCCAGCGGCTTGTTCGACCGGACGTCCTACCGGCCGCGAGCTTATCGACTCGTGCACCGATCCGCTCGCCCACAGGTAATCCTGCCCGCTCGGCAGAACGCCGACATCCTGCCGGGCTTCCCGTCCGTGCAGGCCGCAGGTGACGGTCAGCACGACCTCTTCGAAGGCCAGTTTTGACTCGTTGAACATCAGGGCGCCCGTGCGCTCTGCTTCCGACCCGACCTGCCAGCCGATCTTGAGTCGCCGGGCGCGGTCCTTCCGCCGGTTCGACCGGACAGCGCCGATCAGCGCCGTGACAGCGGTGATTGCGGCGCAGATGGCGACGATTGTCGACGCGGCAAGGCTCACGTCACTGAAGAAGGGCAACCCGGCAGCAAAGTCGAGTGAACGCACCAGCAGAACATACCGACTGCACAAGACTTCCATCGTCCAATTCGCGCAGAAGCCAATTCATCAGCGAATCATTAGACCATTTGGCCGAGTGGCGCTCTCTTCGCGCTACCGACGCTGCCACCAGGCCGGATTCGACGCGCCGGCGCCGTCCACCACCAGCTCAGCGGTCAACTCCAGCACTGAGCACCGCCTTGGCCGCTGCTGCGGTCTCCCTGCGCCGACCGGTCTCACCGAGCGTCAGGACGTGGTCCAGCGCCAGCCGGTAGGCCCGGTCGAACGCGTCGGCAGCGGGAGCGGGCACGTCCGGGCGGACGCCGGTGCCCTCCCAGTTCGTTCCGGAGACCGGGTTGATCGAGCGCGCGAACGAGATCGTGACATCCAGGTGGGTGTCGACCCGGAACTGCTCGCGGGGATGCGCCCCGCCCCGGGTCGGCTCGCCCACGGTCTGTGCTCTGCCCAGTTGCTGCAGCGTGTACGCGAGGTCCTCGGCCGCGGAGAACGTGTTCGGACCGGTCAGCACGTACACGGGCTTGTGCTCGCCGAAGGCGGGGCCCGGCACGTACGGCAGCGTCCACACCTGCTCGGTACGGTCGCCCTCACGGAAGTAGATGTCGTTGAGGTGCGTCGGACCGTCGAAGAGGTAACTGCAGATCAGGGCCACTGCCGCCGGGCTGCCGCCGCGATTGCTCCGCACATCGATCAGCAGCGCGTCGGCGGAGGCGAGCAACGTCATCGCCGCACACTGCGCCTCGCCGCTGACCTCCGGTCCGAAGAGCTCCCGGATGTCCAGGTAGCCGACGTTGCCGTCCAGCCGCTCGAGCCGGGCGATCCCGTGTCCGGTTTGTGCCGCTTCCATGCGTTGATCCTCGGCGAACTCCGCCGGCCCTTGGACGTGGTCGCGTATCGGTTCGACGTGATGGCGCAGCCGAAGGTGCTTGTCCCCGTTCACCGACTGCAGGTCCGCGGTGACCGCGTCGGCGAGCCCGGCGTCGTCCAGTCCGGAGTACGCGCCGTTGGCCAGCCTGCCCCGCACCACCCGCACCACCTCCTCCGCGACGTCGGGAAACACGTAGTGCGCGGTCATCCGCCGGCAGACCTCGGTCACCACCGGCGTCACATCACGTTCTGGCACAGCTCACGTCCCCTCGGTGCGCGAATGCCACGAGCATAGCCCAATAATTAATTTCGGCGCACCTAAATTAATTATGAGACGCCCCATCCGCGATTTTCCAGCGGCACCGAAACTGCCGATTCGTAATTCCCATCCGCTAGCCATTTGCAGTTTCTCCCTTTATCGTGGAAGTGAAAGGGGGAACACACCCGATGTCGAGCGCGCTGCTGGCTCTGATCAGCACTTTTGCCCTGATTCTCGTGGCAGAGCTGCCGGACAAGACGATGGTTGCCACCCTTGTCCTGACCACCCGTTTTCGCGCTTTGCCGGTCCTCGTCGGCGTGTTCTCCGCTTTTGCGTTGCAAGCTGTGATCGCAGTCGCATTCGGCAGTGTGCTCACATTGTTACCGGAGAGCCTGGTCTCGGCGGTGGTGGCCGCGATGTTCGGCCTCGGCGCGTACATGCTGCTCCGCGAAGGCTTCACCGAGACCGATGACAGCGGTGTGGACGCCTCCCGCACCGGCCCCTACCCGGTTTCGTTCCTGCGCTCGTCGATGACGTCGTTCGGCGTGCTCTTCGCCGCGGAGTGGGGCGATGCCTCCCAGTTGGCCACCGCAGGACTGACGGCACGCTTCGCCCAGCCGATCCCGGTCGGCATCGGCGCTTTCCTCGGGATGGCGACCGTCGCCGGTCTGGCGGTCGTCATCGGCCACAAGCTGCGCGGCAGGCTGCGTCCGAAACTGCTGCAACGCGCGGCCGGGTTCGCCTTCGCCGGATTCGCCGCGTTCGCCCTCTGGCAGACGCTGGCCTGACCGCGGGCTCGCTCAGGGGCGGACCGGGGCCGGGGTGAGGATCTCCGCGAGGTGGGCGGAGGCGGCTACCACCTTTGGGCCAACCGTAGCCGCGTCCAGCGGGTCGAGTGAGACCACGCCGATGCTCGCGCGCAGGCCTGGCACGCCACGCACGGGTGCGGCGATACCCACCGCGCCGGCCTGCAGTTCGCCGCTCGTGCGCACCCACTGCTTCCCGCTCTGGCGCAGCGTGAGGGCCTTGCCCGCGGCACCTCGGGAGATCGGATGCCTGCTGCCCACCCGGTACGCCACGTGGAAGCTCGTCCAGGTCGGTTCGACCACGGCCACCGCCTGCACCTGGTCCCCCTCGGCGACCGAGAGGTGCGCCGTGGCGCCCACCCCCTCGGCGAGCTCGCGCAGTACCGGCTGCGCCGCCTGACGCAGTTGCGGCAGCACCTGGCCCGCGAGCCGGAGCAGGCCAACGCCGAGCCGTACCTTGCTGCCGTCGCGCCACACCAGCCCGCGCTCGGACAGCGGCACCAGCAGCCGGTAGACGGCAGCACGGCTGGCGCCGATCGTCACCGCGAGCTCGGAGATCGTGGCCGCCTCGCCACCGGCGTCGGCCACGGCCTGGAGCAGGGCGAGCCCGCGATCCAGCGTCAGCGAGCTCTCCCTGCTCACAGCAGCCCGAGGCCCTTCAGATCGGCGATCGGCTCGTCGAACGTCGCGGAGGCGTAGGAGGCGAACAACGCCCTGACGGCCTTGGCCGCGTCCTCGGACAGGTCCGCGGCCTCCGCGGCGAGCGCCTCGCCGTCGGTGACCTCCAGTGCTTCGCGCACGTTGCCGCCGGAGAGGCATCGCGCGGAGGCCACCAGCAGGTTGAGGAACCCGTGGTGGGTGAAGCCGGTGTCGGGGTCCGCGTGCCGCACGGCGCGGTGCAGGCTGTTCGTCGCCTTGAACGACGCTCCGGAGGCCGTGCTGACCACCGAGAGGAAGTCCGCGACCTCGTCCACGCTCGGGAAGTTCTCGGTGGACAGGCCGCCGCAGCGGATCTTCGGCCAGCTGCCGTGCTCGATCACGTTGCGCACACCGTCGAGCCAGCCGACGCCGCGGCGAGGCTCGACCACCCGCTCGACGTCCTCTGGCACGAACTCCGAGACGCGCTCCAGCCACACCTCGTCCACGTCGGACGGGGCAGGCATCTCCACCATGCGCAGCGCGAGCAGTTCGCTGCGCGACTCGACGATCGAGATCGCCTTCGGCACTCCGCCGAGGCCGGTGTCGATGATCAGCGACAACGGCAGCGGGTTCTTCGGCCGGATCTTGATCAGCTCGGTGATCAGTTCCGGCAGTCGCGAGGCCTGGCAGAGGAACACACCGAGGACGCCGGAGTGTTCACCTCCTCTTGCCTCGAAGTGCGCCCGGAGTGCGTCGGGCATGGATGCATTGCCTGGAGGGAACAGCGCCGAGTCGTCGACTAGGCGCGCGAGCAGGGGCGGGATTCCACGGGGGCCGGGTGGCGGGAGTTCCACAGCGCTTGACACGACTGACACGCTAGTAGCGTACGACATGAGAACAACAGTGTCCGCCCAACGAACGCATCTGGTCATGGTCAGGAGGAGGCTCCGATGCCGTTCTATCGACAGGTCGGCGACATTCCGGCGAAGCGCCACACGCAGTTCCGCTCGCCACAGGGCAGCCTGTACGCGGAGGAGCTGATGGGGGTCGAGGGCTTCTCCGCCGACTCCGCGCTGCTGTACCACCGCAACCTGCCGACGGCGATCGTGAACGCCGTCGCGGTGCCGGACGAGCGGGGGCCGCTGCAGCCGAACCACCCGCTCAAGCCGCGCAGCTACCGCACGCAGGACCTCAAGTTCACCGGTGACGCCGACGCGGTCACCGGGCGCAGGCGGATGTTCGCCAACTCCGACGTCACCATCGCCTTCGCCGTCGCGGCCGAACCAAGCCCGCTCTACCGCAACGCGATGGGCGACGAGCTGATCTACGTGCAGGGCGGCTCCGCGACCGTGGAGACGATCTACGGCGCACTGGACGTCGGCGACGGGGACTACGTCGTCATCCCGACCTCGTGCACCTATCGGATCGCGCCGCACAGCGCTGGTCGGGGCGGCTCCGCCGACGGGACGGTCCGGCTGCTGATCCTCGAGGCGCGCGGGCATGTCGGGCCACCGAAGCGGTACCTCTCGGCGAAGGGCCAGTTCCTCGAGCACTCGCCGTACTGCGAACGGGACCTGCGCGGGCCCGCCGAGCCGATGCTCACCGAGGGCACGGACGTCGACGTGCTGGTGCGTCACCGCGCCGGGCTCACCCGCTACACCTACGCCAATCACCCGTTCGACGTCGTCGGCTGGGACGGCTGCCTCTACCCGTGGGTGTTCAACATCGACGACTTCGAGCCGATCACCGGTCGGGTGCACCAGCCACCACCGGTGCACCAGACCTTCGAGGGCCCGAACTTCGTGGTGTGCTCGTTCTGCCCGCGCAAGGTGGACTACCACCCGCAGTCGATCCCGGTGCCGTACAACCACGCCAACGTCGACTCCGACGAGCTGATGTTCTATGTGCGGGGCGACTACGAGGCCCGCAAGGGCTCGGGCATCGGTATCGGGTCGATGTCGCTGCACCCTTCCGGTTTCACCCACGGACCGCAGCCTGGCGCCGCGGAGGGCTCGATCGGAGCGGAGTTCTTCGACGAGACCGCGGTCATGGTGGACACGTTCGCCCCGCTGGACCTCGGCGAGGCGGCCGAGGCCGCCGAGGACCCCGGCTACGCCTGGACCTGGTCCGGGCGGGGTCCCGCCTGAGCGCGAGCTTCGCGAACCCGGCGAGGTGACCCGCCCTGTGTGACACTCGAAGAATGGCGAATCCAGAACCTTACGAAGGCCAGGAACGCGCCGAATACGTCGAGCGCGGTACCGGCCGGCTGCGCGCGGTCCGCATTGTCAACACGCTGATCAGCATCGTCTGCGGCATTTTCGCGGCGGTGCTGGCCATCCACATCCTGCTCGTGATCGGCGACGCCAATCCGGACAACGCGTTCGCCGAGTTCATCACCAGTTGGGCAGGCGGGATCACCCTCGGCCTGGACAACCTGTTCACCCCGGCCGACGAGAACCTGCAGGTGTTGCTGAACGAGGGCCTCGCAGCGCTGTTGTGGCTGGCCATCGGCGCGGTCCTGACTACGCTCATCTCCCGAATCGCACTACCCAATGGCGAACGGCAGGTCTGGTACCGGCGCAGCATCCGCTGAGACTGAGAGTTGTGGCTCACGCGGTCATGGTGATCCTTGGAACGCGGCAGGCCCTGGTTCTCACCACAGAGGCCGACCTCTTCCGCTCACCCTCCACCTAGGTTAGGCTCACCTAACCAGGAGGTGAGCGGTGACCGAGACACAGACCCGGCGCCCGCCAGCGCCCTATCCGGCCGAACGCGCCAAGACGATCGCCAGCCGCCGCGGACCGGCGATACTGATGCCCGCCACGGAGAGCGCGAGCAGCGGGGACGCGCGGATCTCGCCGGTGCTGCACCACGTGCATGCCAGCGGGAGTGTCAGCGTGCTGCTGCCCGACGAGCACGACCTCGTGCGCGCCACCGGTGCCGCGGGCAGGGCCGAGGTCGCCGTGATGCTCGAACTCACCGACCGGGCCCCGGTCGAGCTGCGCGAACCCATCCGCGGGCTGCTCTGGATCACCGGCTGGCTGCGCAGACTCGACGAGCGGGCAGCCAGAGCGCGGGCTGTTTCCATTGTGGAGGACCGTCCTGATCCGCGGCTGCTCGACGTCGGCCACGGCCTGAGCGTGCTCCGGCTGACCCCGGCCTCGCTGGTACTCGCGGACGCCGAGGGCACTCACTCCCTGCGGCCGCACATGTTCGGCGCCGCGACACCAGACCCGTTCGCCACGCAGGAAGCGGAATGGCTGCGGCACCTCGAGTCCTCGCATGCCGACGTGGTCGACCAGCTCAGCCGGCACCTACCGGAGGAACTGCGGGGCGGGCGCATCCGCCCGCTCGGCGTCGACCGTTTCGGGCTGCGCCTGCGGGTCGAGGCGGAGGCAGGCGATCACGATGTCCGCCTCGCGTTCTCCCGGTCGGTCAGCAGCCTGCCGGAACTGGCGATGGAGTTGCGCAGGCTCGTCGGCTGCCCGTTCCTGCGCCGGCCGGGATAACGGGGCGATTCAGGCCAGCTCGGGCGGGAAGCCGCCGGTGGCGATCGGGCCCCAGCTCTCGATCCACACCCGCAGCAGACTCTTGCCCTGTCTGCGCATCGCCTCGCGGTACTCGTCCCAGTCCGGGTGCTCACCGGAGATGCTGCGGAAGTACTCCACCAGCGGCTCCACGGCCTCCGGCAGATCCAATACCTCCGCCATTCCTTGGAGCTGCACCCACGGTCCGTTCCACTCGTCGGAAAGCACGCAGAGCGCCACCCGCGGATCCCGGCGGACGTTGCGGACCTTGGCCCGCATCGGGTAGGTCGCGATCACGATGCGCCCCTCCTCGTCGACGCCACTGGTCACCGGCGACAGCTGGGGACGGCCGTCGGCGCGGCCGGTGACCAGGATCGACCGGTGCCGGTCGCGCAGGAACTCAAGCAGGTCGTCGCGACCGACCCGGTCGGTGGTCGCGATGTTCGGAGTCTGTGCCATGACCCGAGCGTAATTCGTCGACGAATTGCCGTGGTGACGCGAAAGGCCCCGGGCACGCTCTGGGGGTGAGAGACGCGCCCGGGGCCTTGCCGGCCGGAACCGAAGGTCAGCTCTTCGGCTTGACCTTGTCCTTGTCATCGCCGCCGGAATCGCCGTTGGGTTCGACCAGCCCCTCGTCGATCAGGCTCTGCGAGACGTGCTCGGTGAGCTCGTCACGCTGCAACCGACGCTGGATCCGGAGCATCGCCGTGCGTTCCGCGCTGAAGTCCTTCCACAACGCCACGCACATGAACAGCATCACCACGCTGAACGGCAACGCGATCACGATCGCCGCCGTTTGCAGCGCCCCGAGGCCGCCCGCCAGCAGCAGGGCGATGGCGACACCGCCCTCGGCCACCGCCCAGAAGATCCGGCTCCACTTCGGCGGCTCAGGATCGCCACCGGAGGCGAGCATGTCGACCACCAGCGAACCGGAGTCCGACGAGGTGATGAAGAACGTCGCGATCAGGATCACCGCACCGATGACCACCAGGGTCCCCGCGGGCATGCTGTCCAGCAGGCCGAACAGTGCACCCTCGGTGTCCACAGTGCCATCCGCACTGACCAAGCCGCCGCCCTGGAACAGCTCACGGTAGAGCGCGGTGCCACCCATGGCACTGAACCAGATGAACGTGACGAGGGTGGGAACGGCGAGCACGCCGGCGACGAACTCGCGCACCGTCCGGCCGCGCGAGATGCGCGCGATGAAGACACCGACGAAGGGCGCCCACGAAATCCACCAGCCCCAGTAGTACGTGGCCCAGCTACCCTGCCAGTCCACGCCGTCCTGACCCTGCAGGGCTGTGGTGTCGAAGCTGAGCCGCACCAGGTTCTGGAAGTACAGCCCGATCGACTGCACGGCCTCGCGGAAGATGAACAACGTCGGGCCCGCGATGAGCACGAACAGCAGCAGTGCGGCGGCCAGTCCGATGTTGAAGTTGGACAGCCACTTGATGCCCCGCTTCACACCGGTGACGACCGAGACGGTCGCCAGCGTCGTGATGGCACCGATCAGGATGACCTGTGTCCAGGTTCCCGGGTTGTTGACGATCTCGAGGAAGTCCAGTCCTGCGGAGATCTGCACGACGCCGAGACCGAGCGAGGTCGCGACACCGAACAGCGTCCCGACGATGGCGGCGATGTCGATGACATCCCCGATCCAGCCGTTGGTCCGCTTGCCCAGCAGTGGCTCGAGGGTCCATCGGATGGACACGCCCTTGCCCTTGCGGTGGATCGCATACGCGACCGCGAGCCCGACCACGACGTAGATCGCCCACGGATGCAGGCCCCAGTGCAGGAAGGTCTGCACGATGGACTGCTGTGCGAGTTCGGTCTGGGTGCCCTCCACGCCCGGCTTCGGACTGGCGTAGTGGCCCAGCGGCTCGGCAACGCCGTAGAAGACGAGACCGATACCCATGCCGGCCGCGAACAGCATCGCGAACCACGAGCCGAGTTTGAATTCCGGCTCCTCGTCCTTTGGCGCGAGCTTGATGTCACCGAAGTGACCCAGCCCGACCCAGAGGGCGAAGATCACGAACCCGGAAACGATCAGGGTGTAGTACCAGCCGACCGTGCCGATGATCGTGTCCTGAATGGCGCTGATCGCATCGCCCATGGTGTCCGGGAAGATCACCGTGAACAGAACGAACGCCGCGATGATCGCCGCAGCGGGCCAGAACACCCTGGGTGCGACCGTTTCATGCCATTTCTTCTTCGGACCTGGAGGGGCTCCTACGGCCCCTTGATCCGACGTTGTCGCCACGAGAAAGTCCTCCCTATCACTGCGGTCCGTACCCCCACGGACCTACCTGGCTACCTTCTTGTGTTCGCCGTGGCACCCTAAACCCTGGCCGTAACGATTTGACCATCCATCATGATCCGAATCGACGGCTATCGCTCGTCATACGCGGCTGACCTGGTGTTCTACGGGCTGGGATACCGTGCGACGGTGTCCAACGCAACCCGAAGCTGGCTGAACCCGCCGCGTCCGGCCGAGCCGGTCGCACTGATCGACCCGGCGGCGCGTCGCGCCGTGCTCATCGAGGTCGTCCTCGTCTTCACGGTCACTCTGGGACTGTCCGGCATGCGCAGTCTGCTTTCCCTTGTGGACTCTCTGTTACGTCCGGAGCCGTTGAGCGAGCAGCGGGTCGCCATCAATGTGCCGCAGGCCACCGCAGACCTGATCGATCTGCTAAAGCAGCTTCTAAGCATCACGCAGCTCGTCGGCTGGGGCGCTCTCGGGGTTTATCTGTTGTGGCGCGGCGGGATGCGTCTCGCGGAGATCGGCCTCGACCGCAGGCACCCGCGCCGGGACTTGCTGTGGGGGCTCGGCCTGACAGCCCTCATTGGACTCCCTGGACTCGCGTTGTACTTTGTCGGCTGGAAACTGGGATTCAACCTCGCCGTACAACCGTCCACACTAGACGAGACCTGGTGGCGACCGGTGACCCTAACCATGGCAGCGTTCGGCAACTCCTTCGCCGAGGAGATGCTGGTGGTCGGCTACCTGCTGACCAGGCTCCGGCAGCTCGGCGTGCGGGAGAACTCCGCGTTGCTGCTCTCCGCGGTACTCCGCGGTTCCTATCACCTGTACCAGGGCTTCGGTGGATTCATCGGGAACGTGGTGATGGGTCTGGTGTTCGGTCGGATCTGGCAGCGGACCAACCGGATCTGGCCACTCGTCGTGGCACACACAATGCTCGACATCTTCGCGTTCGTCGGCTACGCCCTGCTACGCGGCCGGGTGTCCTGGCTGCCATGACCCGAACTGGGGCTCACAGCTCCAGTCCTGCCGAGCCGAAGGCCACGTTGAACCGGTCGCACCAGATCACCACGCTGCGCAGTCCGCCGAGTCCGGTGCCTCCAGGAATGACGTAGTTCTGGTTGCCATCTGTCGCGGTCAGCTCGCCGAGCCGGACAGCCCTGCCGTCGTCGTAGGAGTCCCACTCGGCACCCGCGCGCCGATCGGTCAGCCACACGTGCAGATCCGGGCCGTCGGAGGTCGAGAAGCCCTCGAGTCGCAGGACCTGCGAACCGTCGGCGAGTTCGAGCACCCTGGCCTTGCCGGAGGTCGTGTGCTCCTGACTGACGAACGATCCGGCGGCCAGCTCACGCGGCTGCTGCGGGGCAGCGGCGGCGACGGGCACGGGCTCGTCGGCCGTACTGCGGGTGAACGCGCGCCACGGCTCGAAAACCGCCAGCGCGACCACGGCGGCCAGCACGGAGGTCGCCAGCAGGACACGCACCGGCGTCCGGCGCAACAAATGACGCATGAGACGTTCCATTCCTTCGTCAGATGAGCTGCGATGTTGTCGACCGATACAACGCCACGCGGTCTCGTTTCGTCACCCGCGCCCGGCTTACCGACTCATTACGCTGGCGCCGTGACTTCCAAGACGTCCTACAGCTCCCAGGAACCGAATCCCCGCGTGGACACCGAGGTCGGCCCGCTGCGCACGGTGCTGCTGCACCGTCCCGGCAACGAGCTCAAGCGCCTTACCCCGCGCAACAACGACCAACTGCTGTTCGACTCCATCCCCTGGGTGGACCGGGCGCAGGAGGAGCACGACGCCTTCGCCGAGGTACTCGGCAGCCGGGGGGTCGAGGTGCTGCTGCTGTCCGACGTGCTGCGCGGCGCGCTCGACGATCCGCGGGCACACGCGGCAGGTGTGCACGCGGCTGTGGACAGCAAGCGGCTGGGCACGGACCTGGCCGACTCGCTGCGTTCCCACCTCTCCGGGGTGGATTCGACGACGCTGGCCGAGGTGCTGATGTCCGGAGCGACCTTCGAGGAACTCCCGGCTGCGGAAACACCATCGCTGGTCCGCAAGATGCACCACCCGCACGACTTCGCGGTGGCTCCGCTGCCGAACCTGCTGTTCACCCGGGATTCCTCGGTCTGGATCGGCGACCGGGTGGCGATCTCGTCACTGGCGATGCCCGCACGGGAGCGGGAGACGGCGTTGCTGGACCTCATCTACGCCTATCACCCGAGGTTCCAGGGCAGCGGACGCGCGTACGGCGCGCACTCGGCCCCCATCGAGGGCGGCGACGTGCTGCTGCTGGCGCCCGGCGTGCTCGCCGTCGGCGTAGGCGAGCGCACGAGCGCGGCTGGCGCGGAGTCGCTGGCCCGCTCGGTGTTCGCCGACGACATCGCGCACACCGTGCTGGTCGTGCCGATCGCGCAGAGCAGGGCCACCATGCACCTGGACACCGTCTGCACGATGGTCGACAAGGACGCGGTGGTGATGTACCCGCTGGCCCGCGAGTCGCTGGTGGCCTACACACTGCGGCCCGACGAGCACATCGGCAAGGAGTCGGTCAGGGTGGACGGCCCCGCGCCGTTTCTCACCGCGGCGGCCGAGGCGATGGGCATCGACCGCCTGCGGGTCATCGACACCGGTCTCGACCCGGTGACCGCGGAACGCGAGCAGTGGGACGACGGCAACAACACGCTCGCGCTGGCGCCCGGAGTGGTGGTGGGGTACGAGCGCAACGTGGAGACGAACGCGCGGCTCATCGACGCCGGGATAGAGGTGCTGCCGATCGCGGGGTCGGAGCTCGGCTCCGGGCGCGGCGGCCCGCGCTGCATGTCCTGTCCGGTGTCCCGCGACTCGATGGCCGGTCTGTCCTGATTCTCCGGAAAAATACGGGCGACCAACGGAAGAAAGCCTAGCCTAATTCACCGCTCGATTGAGTTGGAGAAATTGATTCAGCTCTTAGGGTAGGCTAAACACAATTAGTTTTACCTTGGCTCACAAAGGATACACTAACAGGGCTCACATCACTAGATTCGACTGGAATTCGAACGGCTAATTCGCTTATATTCGAGGCATGGCCCTCACGAAGAAGCAACCGCGTTCCAAGTTCTACGAGCTACTGCAGGGGCAGGTTCACAACGAGTTCAACGCCTCGCAGCAGTACATCGCACTGGCGGTCTGGTTCGACAACGAGGACCTCCCCCAGCTCGCGAAGCACTTCTACAAGCAGGCAAAAGAAGAGCGGAACCACGCGATGGCGATCGTCCAGTACATGATGGACACCGACCACCACGTGGAGATCCCGGGCACAGGAGAGGTCCGCAACGACTTCTCCGACGTCGCCGAACTCGTTCAGCTCGCCCTCGACCAGGAGAAGGAGGTCGCGGCGGATATCAAAACCCTCGCCAAGGCTGCCCGCTCCGAGGACGATTACCAGGGCGAGCAGTTCATGCAGTGGTTCCTCAAGGAGCAGGTCGAGGAAGTCGCGCAGATGGAAACGCTGGCGAAGATCGTCCGCCGCTCGAACGGCAACCTGTTCGACGTCGAGGCCTTCCTGTACCGCGAGTCCGTCGGCGACGGCGGCGAAGACGCCATGATGCCTCCGGTCGCGGGTGGCGTCATCTGACGCTCGTCGGTGAACGGAGTTTCGTGGCGATACCCCCGAGAACGCGCGCGGCGAAGCCCACGAGTGACGAGGCGGGGCGTTTGACCGGTAGTGGTGAGCGCCGTACTTGAGTCCGAGCCCCGCCGAGTCCATCTTGACGCGCGTTTGCCAACAGACACTGACGCTCTCCCGTTGCCAGGTCAAGGCCACCTTGTGTGCACGCGCAAGGTGGCCTTCCCTGTGTGAACCGTTCAGCAGGGTACGGCTTCGGCGATCAGCTGCATCGAGTCGACCTGCTCGCCGGCCACATAGAAGACGTAACTGCCCCCGGAGCCCGTCGGCGCGGAGTAGGTGACCGAGCCGCGGGCGGCCTTCGGGTATGCCTGCCGCAGCTGCTCGAGGCGGGAACCGGCGCCGATCCCCTCCGGTGTCTGTGCGGCCGAGGCGCTGAAGGTCACGATTCCCTGTTCCGCCGAGACGACGACCTCCCGCACTGCCGAGTCCCCCTCGGTCAGCTGGTAGCTCCCGCAGCCCTCCGCTGGCGGTGCAGTGCTCGCGTCGACGGCCAGCTCGCCGGTGGCGGCGGCATCGCTGAAGGACATGCCCAACCGCAGACCGCCGTAACCGTCCGGGCCGAGCACCGGACCGGAGACAGCCTGGAAGGTCGACTCCGGCGAAGCCGGAGCACTCGACGCGACCGAGCCCTGTGGCTTCCCGCTGGAATCGGCACGCGGCTCGTCGGCCACGTCGGGTGGGGGCGGCAGCTCGGCGCTGCCCGACTCGATACGCGCGCTGGTCGGCGTGGGCGCGGCCGATTCGATCGCGAGTGCGGTGTCGCTGCCTGCCGGTGGCGCGTCCTCGCCAGGCGTGCGGTTGTTGAACAGCACGGTGCTCGCGACCAGAGCGACCACCACTGCTGCGCCCCCGCCGCTGAGCGCGGTTCGCCTGCGCCGGATCCGGCGCGCTCCGGAGACGATCGACGCACGCGCCTGCGGGACCGGGTGCAGATCGAGCCGATCGTCGGCGAACAGGGTGCGGAGTTCCTCGCCGAGGGGGTCCTCGGCGTCCTGGGGCCCGCTCATGGTTCCCTCCCTCCTGGCTCGTCGGAAGACGACAGCTTGGTCCGCAACGAGGCCACCGCCTTGCTCGCCTGGCTCTTCACGGTCCCCGTGCTGATGCCGAGTGAGTCGGCGATTTCCGCCTCGGACAGTCCCTCGTAATAACGCAACACGATGACCGCGCGTTGCCTCGGCGGGAGTGCGCGTAACGCCTGCCACAGCGGTTCGTGCTCGAACGGGTCCGCCGGAGTGACCAGTCGGGTCTCCGGAACGTCCGCGACCAGGCTTTCCCTGCGCACTCGACGCCAGCGGCTGATGTGCGCGTTGGCCATTGACCGCCGGATGTAGGCGAGCGGGTCGCCGGTCTTGCGTTGCACGTGGGTCCAGCGCGAGCCGATCTTCTCCAGCACTGTCTGCACGAGGTCGGCCGCGTCGTGCGGATTGCCGGTCAGCGCGTGCCCATAGCGCAGCAGACCGGGAAGGCTGGCCTCCACGAACTCGCCGAAGTCCGTGAGTTCGCCGTGCACCGCCTGTCCCCTCTGATCCTCAAGCATGGTGAGCCATGATTGCGGTCACGGTAACGCGGTCTGCTCAGCCGGCCGCCAGCGCCTCCGGCAACCGGAAGGAGCCGTCCGAGCTGGGCGGGAACGGATGTGTCGCGACCACCGCGGCGTGCGGCAGCGGCCCGTAGAGATGCGGGAACCACGGCATCCCCGGTGCGGGCGGGTCGGCCGGTTCCCAGCGCACCTCGGCGTCGAGCCGAGCCAGGTCGATCTCCAACAGCAGCAGGTCGGTTCGCCCGGCGTAGAGCCGATCCGCGGGGAGGTGGACCGTGCCCCGCTCCGAACAGTGGATGAACCCGACTTCGTCCAGCGAGGCGGCACGATACTCACCACCGCGCGGCACGGCTGCCCAGTCGGCCAGCGGACAGATGTGCAGGATCACCGCAGGGTGAGCTGGCGGCCGACCAGGCCGTCACGCGCACGACGCTCGGTCGCGTTGAGCGGTTCGCTGTCCAGCGACTTCACCGCAGCCGTTAGCCGCTCGCCGAGCTCGCGGGCGGGCTCCTCCCACTCCCTCGCGTGCGCCTCGGGGTCGAGGTCCCACACCGGAACCAGCAGCCCATGGGCGCGGAAGGAGCCGGCGTAGCGGGATCCCTCACCCAGGCCGATCTCCCCGGCTGCGGAAAGCCGGGCCAGCGCCTGGAGCAACACGTTCTCCTGCTCGGGCCAGACCCAGCGCAGGTGCGCCTTGTCCCCGGCCTCCACCCAGTAGGCGGCGGGGCCGATCCGCTCGGTCGGCATGATCGCCGCGTTGGCCCGCTCCAGCGACATGGCGATGTCGCCCGTCGCGTCGGCGTCCTCCGGCAACCACCAGGAGAAGTCCTTGTGCAGCTGGATGTCGAGCTCGGCGTCGGCCACGAGCAGGTCCTGCAGCCGCTCTCCCGGCTCGGGCGGACTGGTGGTGTCCGGCACCGAGAGGACGTCGCCCTCCTTGGCCTCCAGCGCCCACAGCAGCGAACGCCCGAGGTCACGACTGATGTCGGAGGACCGCGTCTGCACCTGCATACCGACGAAGATCTCACCGTCCGTGCGGACGAACCCGGCTGCGGCCATCGGCAGCACGGTCCCCAGTGTCACCGTCCTGTCCGGACTGTCCTTGAGTGACAGCCGAGCAGTGGCCGACGGGACGAACTCGCGCAGCGCGATCAGCTCCGGCTCGGCCGCGAGCCCCTCGAACGGCTGCCCGACGAACACATCGCGCACCTTCGGCTTCCGCGTCGAGTCCTTCTTGGGACCCTTCTTGCGCGCACCCTTGCCCATGTCGCCTCCTTGCTGACGTCCCGGCAGACGCTACCTAACGGACGAGCCGGTCAGCAGATGGGTGCACCCGGGGGCGGGGAGATGTCCCCCAATGTGGCATTGGGGACATCCAAGTTCCCCAATGCCACATTGGGGAACTTCTGGGTGGAGATGCGGCCCCGCGGCTAAGGTCGAGGTGTGTTCGACCCTCGCGATCCCGCCTTCCTCGCCGACCCCTACCCCGCGTTCGCCCAGTTGCGCGCCGAGGGTGAGGTGCACCGGCACGAAGGGCTCGGCCTCGCCGTCGCCGTGTCCCATAACGCGGCCTCCGCGGTGCTGCGGCATCGCGGCCTCGGCCGGATCTGGTCCGACGCCACGCCGGCCGACCGGTTCGTCTCGTTCAACCTGCTGCACCGCAACTCCCTGCTGGAGAACGAACCGCCCGCGCACACCCGGCTGCGCAGGCTGGTGTCCTCGGCCTTCGCCCGCGGCCATGTGGAGCGGCTGCGGCCGACCGTGGAAGCGCTGGCCGACCGCATGGTCGGCACGCTCGTCGAGCGCATCGCCGCGAACGGGCAGGCCGACCTGCTCGAACACCTGGCCGCGCCGTTGCCGGTCGAGGTGATCGCGGAACTGCTGGACGTCCCGCCCGCCGACCGCCCGTTGCTGGTCCCCTGGTCCAACGCCATCGTGAAGATGTACGAGTACGGGCTGCCCGAGCAGCAGCGGGACGCCGCCGAGCGCGCGGCCGGGGAGTTCGCCGGCTATCTGCGGGACCTGGCGGGCAACAGGACACGCCACCCCGGCGACGACCTGGTCAGTCATCTGGTGGCGAGCGAACTCACCGGTGACGAGGTGGTGGCCACCGCGGTGCTGCTGCTCATGGCGGGTCACGAAGCGACGGTGAACGTCATCGGCAACGGTGTGGCCGCCCTGCTGGCACACCGCGCGCAGTGGGATCGCCTGGTGGCCGATCCCGGGTTGCTCGCCACGGCGACGGAGGAGCTGATCCGCTTCGACTCGCCGCTGCAGTTGTTCGAGCGAACGGCCACGAAGGACGTCGAGATCGCCGGTTTCCAGGTCGCCGAGGGCGAGAAGATCGCCGCCCTGCTCGGCGCGGCCGCCCGCGACCCCGAGGTCTTCGCCGATCCCGACACGCTCGATGTCGGCCGCGACCCCAATCCGCACCTCGGCTTCGGCGGCGGCATCCACTACTGCGTCGGCGCGCCGCTCGCGCGCATCGAGATCGCCGCGGCGCTCGGTGCGCTGATCCGGCGCGTGCCCGGCCTGCGCCCCGCGGACGAACCCGGGCGCAGGGCCGAGTTCGTCATCCGCGGCCTGCGCACGCTCCCGGTCGCCTGACCGGGTCTACCGGGCGGCGGTCGCCGGGCGGCGGGGACGCCGCGGTGCGGGCGCCCCGGTCACATCCAGCACGCGCGGCGGACGCTGCCCTGCCGACAACTCGCCGATCGGCGCCAACAGCCGGGTGAAGCGGCCGACGACCAGCGCGGTCAGCACCGTCAGCGCCACGGCCGAGAGATCCACGAGGGTGTTCAACAGGACCCCGTCGGCCTGCGCCTGCACGCCGTCCCGTGTCCGCCACACGACCATCAGCACCAGCAGCAGCCCGTTGGCCACCCAGGCGCCCCACCACGCGAGCACCAGCCGGGACGGACGGGGGCGTTCGCCAACCGGCCTGCGCAGAACGGCGTGTTCGAGTTCCGCCAGGATCGGTCCGGCCAGCACCAGGTTGGGACCGGGCACGACCGTCCCGAGGAGCACCTGCCACGCGGGCCGGGCCGGTTCGGCGCCGGATTCCTCCGCGGCCGCCGCTCGCGCGACGAACAGCCACCACACGGTCCCGGCCAGCCCGAACGTGCCCAGCACGAACGCCAGCATCGACGCGATCAGCACGAGCATGTCGGATGTCGCCACCACACTGGTGCTCAACGCCGAGTTCCTGCTCTGCACCAGTAGGACGTAGCGCCACACTTCGGCACCGGCGGCGATCAGGGCGATCGTGGCCAGTATCCAGAGCAGGCCACTCACGTTTCGCGCGAGCAACACCAGCCGCTGCATCGGGCGTGCCGCACCGGATGCGGTGCCCGGCACAGCCGTCGGCGAGCGCCACACGAGGTTGGGAAATCCCCAGCGCGGCGGCGCCGGGTAGCCAGGAGGTCCCGAGTAGCGCTCGGCTCGCACCTGACGCCGCGGAGGCAGGGCTCCCGGGGGCACCGTCGCCACCCAACGCACCCTGGCCCGTGGCCGCGACGGCCGTTGCGGCGCGGGCTGCGGTGCCGGATGCACGGCATGCTGCTGCCGCCCGTACGGCACGGCCCCGCCCTGCCGTACGGGCGGCATGGGCGGGTACTGCGGGTGGCCGGGCTGCATCGCTAGGCCTTGTCTCTGAGAGAGCGCATGGGAACGGTGGATTGCGTCATCAGGGTGATGTGTCGAACTCGGCCGACGAAGTCCCGCTGTCGAGGCGGCAGGGCGTCGAACAACAGAGCAGCACGGTCGCTGGAAGTCAGAGCCCTGGCGACTCGACCGCGGACCCGAGTTCTCAGACAGACGTCGAGAGAGCGCATGAGGACCGCCACCGGCTACAGCACCTCGGGGGCTGCGCCCTCGCGGTCGCTGACCAGGGGCCTGCCCTCGGTGTGCCAGGACTTCATGCCACCGGCCACGTTGACGGCGTCCCAGCCGTTGGCGTTGAGCCAGGCAGCAGCCTGCGCTGACCGCCCTCCGGTCCGGCAGATCACGTAGAGCGGCTGGTCGTCGGGCAGCTTCGCCAGCTCGTCGAGCTGGGCGGGCAGGTCACGGAGGGGAATGTGCAAAGCTTCGGGAGCGTGCCCGGCGGCCCACTCGTCGTGCTCACGCACGTCGAGCAGCGAGAGGCGGTCCGCGGGCAGGTCGGTCACGGAGGCCATGGGCACGTCGGAAATGTTCACCACGCCTCCATCGTCGCACGTGCATCCGTCTTCCGCGTGTAAAAGCCCGCCCGAGGGGCTCCGGCGCGGGGCCGGACTTCCATTTCGTTGTGTCTGTCAACCGCCAACTACCCGCAGTGCACGACCCGTGCTGCCGTCAGGGGCTACTTGCGGTGGCGGCCCTTGCCCAGGCGCACGCGTTCCTCGGCCTTGCCGAAGCGCGCGACGGCGCGGTCCCGCATGAACCCGAGCGGGTCCGGTGCGTGCAGCTGCAGCATCACCAGGTTCAGATCGTCCGGCCTGCTTCGCGCGGTACCGAGACTGACCATGATGGTGACCAGGAAGGCGGCCGGCACGGTGAACAGGGCAGGCTGCTCCAGGAACCACGGCGCCCAGCCGCCGGTGTATCCACTGACCACATTGGATGCCAGGGCGGCGACCACGAGTCCGCCCCCGACACAGATCCCGGCCATGGCCCCGGCCCAGGTGAGCTTGCGCCACCAGATTCCGAGCACCAGCAACGGACAGAAGGTGGAGGCGGCCAGCGCGAAGGACATGCCGACACTCAACGAAAGGTCCGAGGGCCGAAGCAGTATGGCCGTAGCGCAGGCCGCCAGCGCCACCAGCAGCGCGGCTAGCCGGAAGTCGCGGACACGACCCTTGCGCAGCACGTCCGTGGACACCACGCCCGCCACGCTCACCAACAGCCCGGACGACGTGGCGAGGAACGCCGCGAACGCTCCGGCAGCGGTGATCGCCCCGAGGATCTGCCCGCCGACACCCGGTAGGACGGCCGATGGCAGCAACAGCACCGCGGCGTCCGTCTGCTCGGTCATCAGCAGGGTCGGCACGTACATTCGCGACAGTGCACCGAGGATTGTCGGAAACAGGTAGAACAGCCCGAGCAGCAGAAGTACGTGCACCGTGGTGCGCCGCGCGGCCTTACCGTCCGGATTGGTGTAGAACCGGACGAGCACGTGCGGCAGGCCCATCGTGCCGAGGAAGGTCGCGAGGATCAGCGAATAGGTGCTGAGCAGCCCTTCGGTTCCGCTGGCGCTCGGCCGCAGCCAACTCGCGTTCTCCGCGGTGGCGGCCTCGACGACCGGAACCGGCGCTCCCGCGGGAAAACGCAGCGACGTGCCCGCTTCGATGTCGTACTCGTACCCCGGCAGCCACACCATCTGGTTCGGTGCCCCGGCAGGCGCCCACACCGGGGTCTCCGACCTGACCTGCAGCGAGACGCCGGTCTGCACCGAAACGGTCGTCTCGTTCGGAAAGTTCGGGGCGTCCGGCGAACCGAGTGAGCCCGCCGTCTCCGTCCCGCCACCGGTGATGAAGACGGCACTCAGCACGAACGCGGGAACCGCGATCGCGAAAAGCTTCAGCCAGTACTGGAAGGCCTGCACGACGGTGATCGCTCGCATCCCGCCGGCGAGCACGTTGAGCGTCACGATCACCGTGACCACCGCCGCGCCGAACCAGGCGGGAGCCGAGGGCATCAAGGTGGTCATCGCGAGGCCGGCACCCTGCAACTGGGGCACCATGTAGAGAATGCCGATCACCACGACGAACCAGGTGGAGACGGTGCGCAGCCGCTGCGATCCCAGCCGGGCCTCGAGGAAGTCGGGCAGGGTGTACGCACCCGAACGCCGCAGTGGCGCGGCCACGAACAACATCAGCGCGAGGTAACCGGCGGTGAAGCCGATCGGGTACCACAGCGCGTCGGCACCCTCCTTGAGGATGATGCCTGCCACCCCGAGGAACGAGGCCGCGGACAGGTACTCGCCGGAGATGGCAGCGGCGTTGCGGCGGGAGCGCACGGTGCGCCGGGCGACGAGGAAGTCGTGGGTGGTGTTGGCAAAGCGGGACGAGCGATGACCGAGATAGAAGGTCATCGCGGCGACCAGCGCCATGCTGACCAACGCCCACACGTTCAACTACGTCCTCGCTAGCCCGGGCCGGACCGGTCCGCGGGGACACCCGCTTCCGGCCGGGTCCCGGAGTCAGTTCTCGATCATGTCGACGAAATCGCGCTCGTGGCGCTCGGCGAGCCGGTTGTACCACAGCCCGACGCCGAACAGCAGGGGAAACGGTGCGACCCCGAGCAACAGCCACGAGACCGGAACTCCGACGAACGTGACCCCGGCCAGCGTAGGCGAGAAGAAGAACGCCAGCGGCAGCGAACCCAGCACGACCACCACGAGCAGGGCCAGCCAGAGCGCGGCCCGCAGCTGCGCCTTGACCAGGTCCTTGATCAGCAGCTCGCCCCAGCTCGTCTGCTCCTCCAGTTCGACCCTCGCGCGCAGGGTGTGCGACTGCTGGCGCGGGTCGGCGAGCACGACCTTCTTGCGACGCACCTTCGGTGGCGGCTCGGGCTCGCTGGGGACGACGGGGAGCTGTTCCGTCGGCGGCTCCGGCAGCCTGCTCAGGTTCTTACCCAGCGTCGGATCGGGCTCACGCACTCCGTCGACGTTGCGGTAGATGTCTTCGCTCATGGCGCCCTGGCGAACACCGGACTAGCCACCCCGAGACGAGCCGACCAGCTTGTCCTTCAGTTCGCGGGTGTGCCGCCTGCTCACGGGGAGCACCTTCTCCTCGTTGCCGATCACCACCTGGTAGCCGCCCTGCCCCATCCGGAGTTCGGTGATCAGCGACAGCGCCACCAGGAACGAGCGGTGGATGCGGACGAAGCCGGCCTGCTCCCAGCGTTCCTCCAGCTGGGCGAGGGGAATCCGCACCAGGTGGCTGCCCTCGTTGGTGTAGAGCCTGGCGTAGTCACCCTGCGCTTCCACCCAGCGAACCGATGAACGCGGAATCAGCTTGGTGGTCCCGGCGAGCTCGACGGGAATCACTTCCTCGTCGCCGCGCGCGGGCTCCCCACCCGGCACGAGTTCACGGACCGGCGCGGCCTGCATCTTCTGCAGCACCCGGCCGACGGCCTTGTCCAGCCGATCCTGCCTGCACGGCTTGAGTACGTAGTCCACCGCGCCGAGATCGAAGGCGTTGACCGCCTCCTCCGCGTGACCGGTGACGAACACCAGCACGGGCGCGGGGTTGAGCGACGCGAACACACGCGACATCTCCATGCCGGACAGTCCCGGCATGTCGAGGTCGGCGAAGACGGCGTCGACCGGAGGCAGACCTCGTTCCTTGCGAACGCGGATCTCCTCGTCCCCTGTGCCGAGCAGGCGCAGCGCCTCCGAGGCGTCCACTGCCGGGATCACCCGCCCGATGTGCGGATTCTCGTCCAGGCAGTGCTTGAGCTGGTTCAGCCCCGGAAGCTCGTCGTCCACGGCAAGGACCAGCAGCTTTCGGGTGTCATCATGAGCACTCACAGTGACAAGCATCCTGCCGGGTGCAGGCCGCAATGTCCACACCGCGAGCGGGCGAACCGGCGCCGTGATTGGGGACAGGAAGTAACCACTAGAGCCCGAACCGCGCCCAGGTCGCCTTGGTCTGCACCGCGTCGAGCAGTGCCGCGGCTGGCGCGCCGACCCCGAGCCGGGCGAGCAGGGGCCGCTTCGGCTCGGCGACGGAGATCGTGGCGTCCGGGTAACGCTCGGCCAGCACCTCGCGCAGGTTGCCCACCCCGTCGATCAGGCCCAGCTCCACGGCCTTCGCGCCGAGCCAGACGTCACCGGTGAACAGGTCCTCGCCATCGGTGAGGCGGTCACCCCTGCGCTCCTTGACCCAGTCGACGAACAGGTCGTGCAGCTGGGTGTGCAGCTTGCCGAGCCACTCGACGTCCTCCGGCTTCTCCGGGCTGAACGGGTCGAGCCGCGACTTGTTCTCCCCAGCCGTGTACAGCCTGCGCTCGACCCCGAACCGCTCGAGCAGGCCGGTGAAGCCGAATCCGCCGCTGATCACTCCGATCGAACCGACCAGCGACGTGCGGTGGGCGTAGATCTCGTCGGCCGCGCAGGCCAGCCAGTAGCCACCGGACGCGGCGACGTCCTCGGCGAACGCGAGGACCGGAACGCCCCGCTTGTCCGCGAGCTGGCGGATGCGCTCGGCGACGAGGCCGGACTGTGTCGGCGCGCCACCGGGCGAGTTGATCTGCAGCGCGACGGCCTGCAGCCGATCGTGCTCGAACGCCCTGGTCAACGCCGACTCCACGGTGGAGAGATTGATCGACCCGCGCCCCAGCGGGGACTGCTGCGGGGTGATCACCCCGTGCAGTTTCACCACGGCGACGATGTCGCGGTCACGGTGCTCGGCAAGTTTGGGGATCCGGGAGGCCAGGAGGTCCGTCACACTCATAAATCCAGCGTACTTGCCAGTCACGTACCGCCCGGGTAAACCGCACTTTCCCGGGAAAGTGCGGTACTTGCGCACGCGAGGTATTTCACTTTCAGGTGAGGCGGCCGGCGACGGCGCCGCGACCGGATTGTTGCGGAACCGCGGGCTCATCGTCCTCCGCGGACGACTGCGCCGCGAGCGCCAGCATGTCCGGCCGCATCCCGCGAACGAACTTCGGCACCCGCATCGTCACCTTCATGCCCGCGCCCGGCGCGGTCTCCACCATCAGCGCGTACTCGGTCGCGAACACCTGCCGCATTCGCCGGTTGATCCCGCTGAGCCCGATGTGCGCACTGCTCTTCGAGTCGCGCATGTCGTCGAGCAGGTCCGGGTCCATACCGACGCCGTCGTCCTCGACGCTGATGAGTGCCTCGGCGCCGTAGTCCTGTGCGGTCACGGTGACCGTGCCGCCGCCCGGCTTCTTGGCGAGGCCGTGCTTCACGGCGTTCTCGACCAACGGCTGGATCAGCAGGAACGGCACCACCACCGACAGCACCTCCGGAGCGATCTTGAGCCGGACGTTCAGCCTGCCGGCGAACCGCGCGCTCTCGATGGTCAGGTAGCGGTCGATGTTGCGCAGCTCGTCCGACAGGGTGGTGAACATGCCGTCGCTGCGGAAGCAGTACCTGGTGAAGTCGGCGAACTCCTGCAGCAGCTCGCGCGCTTCCTCGGGATCGGTGCGGATCAACGAGGAGATGGTGTTCAGCGCGTTGTAGACGAAGTGCGGGGAGATCTGCGCGCGCAGCGCCTTGATCTCGGCGTTCTGCAGCTGGTGCCGGGACTCCTCCAGCCGGGCGAGCTCGAAGTGCGTGCAGACGAACTGCGCGACCGCGTCGGCCATCTGCACGAGTCGCTTGCCCCTGGTCCGGCCGACGACGATCAGCGTGGCCTCCGTCTTCTCCTCGACCACCAGCGGCACGATCACCGCGGTGCGCATCCGGCAGGTGCCACGGTGGTTGCACGGCATCTTGTCGTGCGGCACGACCTCGCGGCGGTGTTTGCGGATCGTCGTGCCGATGGCGTCCACGAGATCCACGTAGTGGTCGTTCGCCTCGCCGTCCCAGGACAGCAGCGTGCCCTCGGCGTCGGTGATGCCCACGGCGACGCACTTGAGCAGTTCGAGCAGGCGGGTGGTGATCCGGTCCGCCGCCACCTGGTCGAGCCCCTGCCGGAGATCCGGCGTTGCCTTCGACATGAGGTAGACGGCCTCGAGTACCGCGTCGTCGACGAAACTGCTGGGTCTGCGCGACTTGATCAGCAGTACCGCCATGACGACGACCGCCAGCGTCGCGACACCCCAGGGGATGATTTGCGCAAAAGGCAGCCCGGTCACGGCGTCAATGCTCTGCGCTGAAGCGGCCACTTGCAAGGTCTTTCGCAAAGTTCTGCGGGGGGTGAGGCTGACCCCACAGTGAGCGGTCGTGCTCAGACCGTGGTCAGGTGGGTCGCGGACGCCGAGATCCCGCTACCGCACTTCTGCGGAAAAGTGCGAGTTCGGATGACGGCTTCCACAGTGGACAGCTCGATCGGCGACTTGCGTGCCCTCCGCGCCTGACTTGCCTACTTGAGCAGCCGGGACAGCCGTCGGTCGGCCAGCGCCTTGCCGCCGGTCTGGCAGGTCGCGCAGTACTGGAACGCCTTGTCCGCGAACGAGATCTCCCGGACGGTGTCACCACAGACGGGACACGGCAGCCCTGCTCTGCCATGTACACGCAGACCGGAGCGCTTCTCACCCTTGAGCCGCGCGGCGTCCTGCCCGACCGACCGCTGGACCGCGCTCGTGAGCACCGACTCGATGGCCTCGGCAAGCCGGTCGAGCGCCTCGGCGGAGAGTTTGCCCGCGGTCGCGTACGGGGAAAGTTTCGCGGCGTGCATGATCTCGTCGGAGTAGGCGTTGCCGATTCCCGCCAGTACGGACTGGTCGGTGAGCACGGTCTTCAACCGAGATGTGCGCCCCGCGAACAGCTTCTCCAGCCCTGCCCGGTCCAGTGCGAGCGCGTCGGGACCCAGCCGGGCGATACTCGGCACCTCCGCCGGATCGCGCACGATCCACACGGCCAGCCCTTTCTTGGTGCCGGCCTCGGTGAGGTCGAAGCCGGGACCGCCGAGGTGCACGCGCAGTGCGAGTGGGCCACGGCCAGGTTTCGGCGGCACCGGGGACAGCGAGTCCGACCACCGCAGCCACCCCGCGCGAGCCAGGTGCACGATCAGGTGCAGCTCGTCGTCAACGACGAGGTCGAGGTGCTTTCCATGCCGTGCCGTTGCGGTGACCGGCCTGCCGTGCAGGTCGGTCCACTGTGGTGTGACGGTCTTCAGCACCGAGAGCGAGGTGATGTCGATCCGGGTCACCGTCCGTCCGACGGCATGCTCACGCAGGTGATGCGCCAGTGCCTCGACCTCGGGTAACTCCGGCATGACTCACTCCACGGGATGCAGCGGACCCTCGAAGTCCGGGAGATCGTGTCGCTGAATCGACTTGGCGATCTTGTTCACCTCGCCGCGTACCCCGAAGACACCGCGCACGGTGCCGACCCAGCGTTCGGAAGGCCGTTCCCCGTCCGGATCGCCCTCGGTCTCGGCGACCACCGTCCAGGGGCGGCGCAGGATCCAGCGCAGCGGGAAGAAGAGCGCCAGCACGAGCAGCGCCAGCGGAATCCAGCTGGGCACGATGACGTCGTCGGGCATCCAGATGATCAGGACGAGCGCCAGGACCAGCGTGACGATCATCATCGCGATTCCCGGGGCGTAGCTCGCCGCCACGTCGTGCTCGAAATCGTCGGCCGTCGCAGGCCTGCGCCACTCCATCTGGGCGCGAACTTCCCAGGCCCGACCGTCCGAACCCTGTACCAGCCGGGTCATCGTCTCCTCCTGGAACGGCGATCGCTGAACCGCTCCAACGTTACCGTGATCAACTGCTGGTGCGCGACGTCAGAACGGGCGTTACCCGTCCAGCCCAGCGCGGCAGGTCCGCCCGTCACCGTCTGCGACGGTGAACTGGATCACGATGACCCGGATGATCGGCTGCCGTGCCTGCCCAGCCGTGGCGGCCGCCGGGGTACCCGCGTCCGCCTGCCCCGCGGGCTCCAGATCGCTGCGCGCCTGGCCGCCGGAGGACCCTCCGCCGTCGCGCTGACCGGTGTCGCCACCCCGCCCACCGCCGGGTTCGGCGTCACGCTTGATCGTGTCCCTGGGACGGGGTTCGTCGTGCGCGCTGCTCTCATCGGTCACGCGCGCGCCACCACCCGGCCGAGTGGTGCCGATTTCCCGCGGTGTCGTGGGGTCGCCCGTGCCGCTGGTCGGCGTGTTCGAAGGGTTCGTCGGTGTGCCGGTGGGTCCGGTGCTGGTATCGAGCACAGTGGTGTCCTCAGTGCTCTCGCCACTCTCGTCCGGCTTGTCGATGCGTGGCTGGGAGTCCGAGGTCTCGCGGTCCTCCGGCGCACTGCTGGTGCCGGGCAGTTCGTGCCCGCCGACGACGGTCCTGTCCTGCTCGGCCTGCCCGGGAAGCTCGAGCTGTTTCGGAGCCTGGTACTCGTTGGCCTGCTGCCCCGCGGGTTCCGTTGGGCCCTGCCGCTGCTTCGACTGTCCTGGCACCTCGGGTACGCGCCAGCCGGTACCGGCCACCTCGGAGGTCCGCGGGATCGGCGAGGGCTTCGACGGCTCGATACTCAGCTCGGCGGTACCGCCGCCACCGGGAAGTCCGATGGTCTGGGTCGGCCCGGAATCGACCACCGGGCCGACGGCGACGCCGAACGCGCCCGCAGCCGCCGTCGAGGCCAGCGCGAGACCGACCTTGACCTTGGCCCCGACGGCCATGGCGAACCCGCCGGCCGCGCCGGCGCCGACGGTGCCCGCCGCGCCGGTCCCGCCCGCGGTGCCCGCCATCGACATGACAGAGCCGATCGAGCCCGCCGAGCCGATACCGGCTCCCGCACCCGAGCCGAAGGCCAATGCCGAAGCTGGCACCAGCAGCACCACCACTCCGGCGTGCGCGCGCAACGTCGAACAGACGTCGCGCAGTTCGTCATGGGTGGAGCGGCAGGTGGCGCAGATGATCAGGTGTGCGCGAATCTTGCGCGCCTCGGCGCCGGTGACACTGCCCGCGGTGTAGCCACCGAGTTTCTCCATCACCGTGCGGCAGCCGTCGGAGCTCCGGTGCACCGCGAGATGGGCCTGCAGGTAGGCGGCGCGCAGCCCGAGGCGGGCGCGGCGGGCCAGCGCGGCGGTCGCGTTCGGGCTCAGGCCGAAGTGCGGCGCGACCACGGCCGGCTGCTCGCCCTCGACCTCGGTCTGCCAGAGGACGGAACGCCAGCGCTCGGGCAGGCTGGAGAACGCGCGGGAGATGAGGTTGTGCTCCGCGGCCCTGGCCTGTGAGTCCGCCCCCGCTCCCGCCCGCGTGTTGAGTTCGTCGTCGCTGACCGGCACGTCGCGGCGTGCGCCGTGCCACTCCCAGCAGACCCTCCTGGCGACGGTCAGCAGGTAGGCGCGGACATTGTCTCTGGGGCCGGAGCCGCGGCGCAGTGCCTGCAGCACCCGGAAAAACGTCTCGGCGGTGATGTCCTCGGCCTCGGCACGATCTGCCGCCATACCGAGCGCGAGGCGACGGACGGCCGCCGCGTGCAGCTCGAACAGCTCCCCGAAGGCCGCGTCGTCGCCCTCACGCAGGCGCTGAAGCAGCGCAGGCTCGTCTGCCGCCGAGGGCGCGGTGCGCATGTCGTCCCGGCGCGGATTCGACACCGTCATCCAGCCAGGCACCCCCTCCGGGTCCGTAACCCTTTCGGTTGAATGTTGACACCATACGGAGCGAAGCGGCCGTCGTCACCCCTTGTACGCCCGCCGTAACAAGAGTCCCACCGTCCGGGTGGCTCACAAGCGCTGAAACCGACCTGTATAGACTGTGCCTCGCACCGGCCAACGGTGCAGTGCGGATGTAGCGCAGCTGGTAGCGCATCACCTTGCCAAGGTGAGGGTCGCGGGTTCGAGTCCCGTCATCCGCTCTCAGGCAGTCTCAGCAGGTCGGCGGGCGAATCGAGCTCCGGCCGTGCCGCCTCGTCCCGGCGAACGCGGGACGCCTCCCGGGAATCGACGCCGCGGTTTCCTGTCCGTTTTCTGTCCGCCTGACCCCCCCGTTGCCGGGAACGCAACGGGCACCGGGGGCAGACGTCAAGCACTACTCCATTCGACGTAACCCGCGGGCCGAATCGCCCCTACCGAGCTACGTCCGTTGTGGGCCGCTCAGTGGTCTACACCAATCTCGCGGTAGCTGACACTCAGCGATACCCCCTGCGAGAGGAGTAACAATGCTCGGGAAACGAATCCGGCGGGCGTTCGGCATCGGCGTACTCGGCCTGGCGCCCCTGATCCTGCCGGTGGCCTTCGCCGGTGTGGCGAACGCGCACGGCTACACGAACAACCCACCCAGCCGCTCCTATCACTGCAAGCTCGGCAACGTCAGCAACTGCGGGCCGATCCAGTGGGAACCACAGAGTGTCGAGGGGCCGAAGGGATTCCCCAGCCGTGGGCCGAATGACGGGCAGCTCTGCGCGGCGAACCACAGGGCGTTCGCGCCGCTGGACGACCAGAGCAAGGCGTGGCCGAAGACCACGCTGACCAGCGGCCAGCAGTTCGAGTTCGTGTGGACCCTCACGGCCGCACACGCCACGTCGAAGTTCCACTACTACGTGACGAAGAACGGCTGGAACCCGAACCAGCCACTGACCCGGTCCCAGTTGGAGCTGGAGCCGTTCCTCACTGTCCCGTTCAACGGCCAGCGGCCGCCCTTCACCGTCCGGCACACGGGCACGCTGCCTGCCGGGAAGACCGGGCACCACATGATCTATGCGGTATGGGACGTCGCGGACACCACGAACGCGTTCTACTCCTGCAGCGACATCAACTTCCGCTGACAGGCCGGACGAGATGCGGTCAGGGCCTGTGTGAACGGGCCCTGACCGCGTCGGCTCACGCGGCCTCCACTCGGAACGGGTCGTGCTCGGCGAGCAGCTTGTCGAGCCTGGCCTGGTCCACCCGACTGACCAGGTAGCTGCCCTCCTGCCGATCGCGGATGCACTTGGCGAGAGTGAAGGCGGACGTGACGGTGTACAGCAGGCCGAGGGCCAGGAACCCTCTTACCCAGCCGTTCACCGGAAGGTAGGCGATGCCGACGGCGACAGCGACGATCGCGACGCCGAAGGAGATCGCGGCCTGCGCGAAGAACGCGTTCGTGGTGGGCGAGGTGGCCGGACCTGATGAAGTCATGTGCCTCACCCTGCGCCGAAGAGCGGCCGAAGTCTTGAGTATCGCTACTCAAACCACGGTCACGAATCGAGCAACCGTCAGCCGGTGATGAGGTAGCCCAGCAGCAGCTCGCGAACCTCGCCCTCGCAGTTGGCGTTCAGTGAGTCGAAGTGGCTGTCACCGGCGTTGCAGCGGTACAGCGGGCGCGCGGGAACGCCGTCCGGCGCGGCATCGAAAATGAAGCCGAGCAGGCCGACGGCCCGCTGTCCTTCACAACCGCCGGACTGGTCGATGGAGGAGAACCAGTCGCCCCCTCGCTTTGCCAGCGTGCAGGCATACAGCTTCCGCGTCCCCTGCTCCGGTTCCGCCGCGAGGGAACCGAGTACCCCCTCGGACGAGAAGCCGCCCGGCACCCTGACGTTGGCGGTCCCGGTGAAGTGCGCTCCCCTGGGATGGTTGTACCTGCTCAGCGGAAGCAACTCACGATTCGACGCGGGCGGTGGCGCGAGGGCCGTGCTCTCGGTGCGTTCGGCACCGCTCCCCGCGTCCTCGGCACTCTCGCCGGTCCCGCCTGACTCATCGGATCTGCCTGTCTTGTCCGCAGTGCCGGCTTCCGCGCGCTCCGCCACCTCGCCTGGCGTGGCCTGCTCGTTCGGTCCCGATGCCGCGCCAGGAGCGGCGGCGTCTCCGGGCACATCGGCCTGCTCGGCCTGCTGCGCGGCCTCCGAGTCACCGGCGTTGGCCACGGTGGTCGTCTTCTGCTCGGTGTCCGGCGGAAGCAGAAATATCGCGCCGAGCACCGCGACGACGGCCAGAGCGGCACCCACCAGCAGCAGCCCTCGCCGCCGCTTCGACTCCGGCGCGGTGTCAGCGCCCTCCGGCACCACGGCTGTGGCGGTGCCGACGTACTGGGCCGCCACCTCCTCGACCGGCCTGGCCTCGGTCGCGTCTGGACCACCGGACACCACCGCCGACAGCAGCGCCGACGCTCGCTGCGCGGTCACCCTGTCCTGCACGGATTGAGTCAGCAGTCCCTGGACCACGACGGCCAGTTGTCCCCGGCAGCGGCGCACCTGCGGCTGTTCGTACATGATCGCGTGCACGGTGGCCGCCGTGCTGTCGCGCTGGAACGGGGCATGGCCCTCCGCGGCGTGAAACAGGGTCGCGCCGAGCGACCAGAGGTCGGAGGCCGGCGCGGGGCTCGCGCCGGCGAACAACTCGGGCGCCATGTATCCGGGCGAGCCCATGATGCCGCCGGTCATCGTGAGGCTCGGGTCGTCCATCGCCTTGGCGATCCCGAAGTCGGCGAGCTTCACCCTGCCATTCGGCAGCACCATGATGTTGGCGGGTTTGACGTCGCGGTGCACGATCCCCGCGGCATGCGCCGTCCGCAGGGCGCCGAGCACCTGCGTCCCGATATCGGCGACCCGTGCGGCATCGAGCGGGCCCTGCCGTGCCATGAGGTCGGCAAGTGTGGGGGCGCTGACCAGCTCCATCACGATGTAGGTGACGTCCTGCCCCGGCAGCACGTCGAACACCGTGACCACGGCCGGGTCGTTCAGCCTGCCCGCGGTGCGGGCCTCCCGCAGCACCCGCTCGAGATAGGTCGCCCGGTCGGCGGCTCCCGCACCGATGGGCGCGCGCAGCTCCTTGAGCGCGACCTGCCGGCCGATGACCCGGTCGTCGGCTCGCCAGACGACCCCCATGCCGCCTCGGCCGAGTTCGTCCAGCACGGCGTACCGGCCGGCGACCAGTCTCGGTCTGCCGGAGTTGACCTGGTTTTGCACCCATACCCCCTCGTCGACCACGGGATCGTGACCGCGACGACATGCTAGCGAGGCATGGATCACCTGCTCCCGAACACCCGGCGACCCCGGCTCAGTTCCCGTACTGCTTCGTCTCGGGCCGTTCGATCAACAGAGTGTGCGCGGTGGTCTCCGCGACCGGACGGTGCTGGACGCCCTTCGGCACCACGAAGACGTCGCCCTTCGACAGCACGACGGGCTCCTGCCCCTCCAGTTCGATGCGGAAGCTGCCGTCCCAGCAGAGGAACAACTCGTCCTCGTCGTGCTGATGCCAGGGGAACTCGCCCAGCAGCCTCGCCACCCGGACCACGGTGTCGTTGACCAACGCCAGATCGCGCGGCTGGAACGGGCCGGGCAGGGCGGTGATGGCCGCGGTGATGGAGACCTGCTGGGCGGATGTGCTGGTTGTTTCACTCATGGATCCCATCCTCGGCGGGCCGGGTCCCCGGCCCCAGAGCCAATTCCGGAAAATTGGTTTGCCTGCGGACCGCGGCACGTAGGCTCGCCGCATGCGCGGTCCCCTCGTCATCGCCGTCGCCCAGCCGTTTTGTGTAAGCCACGACATCGCGGCGAACGCGGTCCGCCACGGGGACGCTGTACGGTCCGCGAACGCCGGAGTGGTGGTCTTTCCCGAACTCTCCCTGACCGGTTACGAGCTGGATGCCGAGGCGATCACCGCTGCGGACTCCCGGCTTTCACCCATCGTGGAAGCATGTGCCGAAACGGGGTCGACGGCGTTGGTGGGCGCCGTGACCATTGAGGACGGTCACTCGTACATCGCGATGCTGGCCGTCGACGGCGACGGGTCGAGCGTGGCGTATCGCAAGATCTGGCTGCATTCGACGGAGACCGCGCGGTGCACACCGGGCCCCGGTCCTGTCGTGCTCGACCTCGACGGCTGGCGGCTGGGCCTCGCGATCTGCAAGGACACGGGCACCGCGCGACACGCCGCCGACACCGCCGCGCTGGGTATGGACGTGTATGTCGCGGGCGTCGTGCACACCGCGGACGAGGCAGCGCTCCATGGTGAACGTGCCCGCCGGGTCGCCGCCGACCACGACGTGTGGGCCGCGACGGCGAGCTTCGCCGGACCCACCGGTGGCGGCTTCGCGCGCACGGCAGGCCGGTCGGGCATCTGGAGCGCCGACGGCGTCGCGGTGGCGCAGGCCGGACCGGACACGGGTGAGATCGCCCGCGCGACCATCACATGAGCATCCGGCTCACATCCGGCGATCGCCTCTGACGTGGCCGGTGCGCTCGAGTGCCTTGTAAGCACGCATGACCGTGCCGGGCGCGACCCCGAGATCACCCGCGAGCTGACGGACGGGCGGCAGACGTTCCCCTTCGGCAAAGGATCCGGAGTCGATCATCGCGGTCACTCTGCGACATGAGCAGGAACGCGACGGTGGCCGTGAACAGTCCGCCCACCGTGACCAGCTGGGTGCCACGGATGTAGTCGGAGGGCCTGCGGGAGTGGACGGCGGCGCGCCGGTGTGCCGTTTCGGGTGGTCTGACACCGAACTCGGCCGCCAGCAGCGCCGCGACGAGCACCAGGCAGAACACCGGGCCCGCCAGCGCGAGCCCGAGGCCGAACCGGCCGGACTGTGCGGTCACCCCTGCCAGGACGCAGGCCAGCAGCACACCACCGAGGAGCAGCGCGGACCGACGCCGGACGATCGGCAGGACAGCTGGGTCTGTGCTCTGCGGTTCGGCGCCGGCGCGTAGCCGGAGCACGACAAACAGGACGAGCAGCGCCCAGATCAGCACGAGAACTCCTGTGTCAATGGGTTGACACAGAACTAGAAGCCCGACGGTTTTGGGTCAAGGGAGCGACACAAAGGTCGTCAAAGCTCCGCGGTTGTGGTGGCTACCTCAAGCGAGTGCAGCGAGACATACCGCTGTCTCTGCACGAACGCGGAACCTCGTCCAAAGACGTCGTGTGGGAGACAGGCGCTCAGTTGCCGATGCTTCGGGTGTCCCGGCCCAGTTAGCAAGAAGACCTGGCAACGCCCGTCGACCCGCGGTGCCTTGTCAATCACCTCGGCAATCTTCCGATCATATCGGTCACCAGAGGTGCGCAAACGTTCAGCTTCCTCTGAAGTCCACTCAACATTGTCACGCCGATGCAGAACTGCAGGAAGGTCAAGCTTGATTTCCCGACCAGCGTAGAAAGCCATTCGGTCCACTGACCGAAAGGCACGACCAGCTTGACATACATATGCGCGGCACTGCTCGTACTGTGGCCAAGCATCTCGCGCCGCGACCACGACAGTGTCCTCGATACAGACCGGTCGGCGGCCATATACGTCCATAACTCCGCTACACCGCTCCAACCACGCTGCCGCGTTCGTGTCGATGTAGGAAGCGATCTCAATTATTTGACGTATCTCGAAAGGGACATCGACGTTGATCATCGAGTCGTGATGAGCTAGACGATTTCTGAACTTCCGCACTCGTTCGAGGGCAACTGAGACATCTTTACGGCGTCCAGAGGAGTTGGGGAAAGCCTTGCGAAGGCAGTCCCGCCAGAGTTCTTCGTATCTGGATCCAAGCAGCCCCGACCAGAACCCGAAACTCAACCCCGCGATGACCTGGTGCCGAGACTCTTTCCCCAGCGGCCGGAGTCGCTGCCGAACAGAATCCACCGCTTCCGCAACGTATTCACCACCTGGAGTGGGCAAGAGAAACCAAGGTATTCCACGCTGCTCTTCACGGAAATGTTGGCGCAGGCAACGGTCGAGGGCGTTGCGAAGCAGAACCTCAAGGTGTCCGACAACCTCGAAGGCCATACACGACGTCCGGGCACTCCACTCGTACAACTCAAGCGCCTTGCTCTTGTCGCCCCCAGCGTCTCGAAGGTAGGGAGCCATCCGAGCCTCAGATAGCATGTTCCACACGGCAGGCACGTCGACCTCGACAGGCGGCATGCACGAATGTTATCTTCGAACTCGAACGCCCCAGTGTCGCCTCTGATGCAAGCGCCTGGGGCTCCTTCTTGCCCTCGGGACCCGTTCTACTCGCCAACGAGACCGATCAGGGCCTGTTCGTAGCGGCCCACGGTCCGGCTCAGCCCTCCCGGATGCCCAACCCCACCGGGCACGACACGCCGGTGCCGCCGAGACCGCAGTAGCCGTTCGGCACCTTGTGCAGGTACTGCTGGTGGTAGTCCTCCGCGTAGTAGAACTCAGTCAGCGGGGCCAGTTCTGTGGTGATCTCCCCGTGTCCCGCCGCGCGCAGGGCCGACTGAAACGCGTCCCTCGAGGTCTCGGCGGCCACCTGCTGGGTGTCGTCCGTGTAGTAGATCGCGGAGCGGTACTGGGTCCCGACGTCGTTGCCCTGCTGCATGCCCTGGGTCGGGTCATGGCCCTCCCAGAACACCTTCAGCAGGTTCTCGTAGCTCACCTGCGCGGGGTCGTAGACCACGAGCACGGCCTCGGTGTGCCCGGTCCGCCCACTGCAGACCTCTTCGTACGTCGGGTTCCGGGTGTACCCGCCCGCGTAACCGACCGCCGTCGAGTAGACGCCGGGGGTTTGCCAGAACAGGCGCTCCGCACCCCAGAAGCAGCCCAGACCGAAGACCGCCGTCCGCATGCCCTCAGGGAACGGAGGGGTGATCCGCCGGTCGGTGTTGACCGCGTGCCATTCTGGGACCGCCAGCGGCGTCTCCCGGCCGGGCAGCGCCTCTTCGGCGGTAACGAACTGTGTCTTGTCTCGACCAAACCACGACATACTTCAACTGTACGCAGGACAGCTCTTAACAGTCCCGGATCGGCCCGCACAATACCCTGTACGGGCGGCACCCGGGCACACTCCGGGGAAGCACGTCGCGTTGGTCACGAGCGGGGGTCCAGATGGGTTGGCAGGACGAACTGCGGCGTCTCGATGCCGAGCTTGCCGACGGGCAGATCAGTCACGACCAGCACCGCAGGCTTCGCGACGAACTACTCGCGTCGGCGTCCGGCGGGGCGATGGTGTCACCCCGAGTGTCGCCGCTCCGCCGGAACGATCAGGCTGCGACGGCCGCTTGGCGCAGCACCAACCCCGGCCGGGAATCCCAGCCCGCTCCGGAACCCGCTCCCGTGTCGGAGCCCGTCGCACCGGCAGCACCCGAACCCACTCATCGCCCGTCTCCAGCCGCCGCGTTGCTGCGGACGGAGCGCCCGACGACGGCACCGAGCCCCGCCGACCACCGGCGTACCGAATCCATGCCGTATCCCCTGCTCGACCAGCCGACGCAGATACTGAGCCCGGTACCCGCGCTACCGCCGCTGGCACCGTCCGGCCGACGCCCGCCTCGGCTGCAGCAGCCGAGACCAGCCCGGTCCGAGCCCCGTGGGCAGCGAACCTCCTGGATCTTCATCTCGCTGGGCGTACTGCTGGTGCTCGCGCTCATCATCGGCGGAGCGTGGTGGCTCGGGCGCGGTGACGACGACAGCGGCGGAACCGCCGCGCAGCCGAGCACCAGCACGGCGCCGGACAACTCGGTGGAGGTGGCGCTGGCAGACCGGCTGCCGACGTTGCCGGGCAACGCGAGCCCGAACAACTCCACCCTGGCAATCGACAAGGGCGTCGAACTCGACCTGTATCCGGAGAAGGCAGCGGCGATCTTCCAGGAACACGGCGCGACCGAGGTGATCCACCGTGGTTCCACCGACGGCGACACGTCGTACTTCCTGCTGGTGATCTCCACGCCGGACGCGGACAGCGCGAAGGCACTCGCCGGCGACATGCGCGACCTCGGCACGAGCAGCGGCTACGAGCGGCTCGACGCGGCACAGCCCGCACTGAGCACGGAATCCGGCGACCGGAGCATGCACCTGTCCTGGTACACGTCCGGCAAGTCGGCCGTCAACGTCTGGGTGTCCCAGCCCCGCGACGGCGATCAGGCCGCACTCACCGGGGAACTCAACCGGACGATCGACTCGCTGAAGTCTGTGCTGCCGCCGGACTGACCTCGTCCTCAGGTGACATCGCCGCGGTCGGCGCAGCGGGTTTTGCCCGCGGTTTCCGCAGGTACTTCCGCAGCCGAGCAGTCGGCACCTCGACCAGACGCCAGGAGAGGACGCCGCAGACGTACGCGGCCACCACCCCGCAGGCCACGAGCACCCAGGGATCGCGAACTCCGGCCGAGACGATCATCTGCTGGACGGGGAAGCCCCAGAGGTACGTGCCGTAACTGCCCATCACCCACGGCCCGGTCCGCTCCAGCCGCTTCGGCCAGTGGTGGGCCACCACGACGGCGCAGTAGGTGGCCATGATCGGCAGCAGGAACTGCTCGACGGGCGACGTGCGCAGCAGCAGCCACGCCACGAACAGCGCCAGCGCAGGCAGCCGTCGCAGCGGGATCGTCTCGCGGAAGGAGTACAGCACCATCCCGAGGACGAACGGAACCATGTAGCCGACCAGCGGACCGGTGGGCAGGCTCGAGATGAGTGAGCCGACGTCGCCCCCCTGGGCCTCGATGAGGGTGTCCAGGACGAACATCCCCACCGTCAGCGGGAGCAGTACGACCAGCCGCGGGATGCGGAGCGCGAGCAGCAGCCCGACGACGAGCACGATCCCGTAGCCGACAAGTTCCATCGGCAGCGTCCAGATCGATCCGTTCACCGAGTACGGGTAGGGGTTGTCGGCGAAGACGCCGGGCAGGTCGTGCTGGAGCAGGAGCACCAGGAAGGTGCCCACGAGGTACCGCCAGGTCTGCTTGTCGGTCCAGTAGTCCCCCAGGGACCACGTCGTGTAGATCGGGCCGATCACGAACACCGTGATCACGACGAGAGCCAGGACCGGAGGCAGGATCCGGAGCAGGCGCCGAGCGCAGAAGCGCCACCAGCTCGGGTCGCGCTGCCAGCTGCCGCTGATCTGGTAGCCACTCATCGCGAACACCACCATCAGCGCGAGGTGTCCCGGCGCGAACTGCCACGACGGCGGCACGAGGGAGGCGCCCTTGTACATGGCCAGGCCCGCACTGTGGTTGGTGATCACGATGAAGGCGGCCACGAGACGAAGCCAGGCGAAGCCGAGATTGCGGTCGGCGTATCCGCTGTGCGATCGACGGGGTAATGGTTCGCCTCCCGCGACCATGCCAGCTTCCCCCAATCCAATGTGCGCGTGCCGACGAACCAGGCTACAGATCGTGTCTGCTTTGTCGGGCCCTAATCACAGATCCTGAGCCACAGGTCACGCCCGGTCAGGGCGCGCGGACCCGGGCGATCGGCTGGGTGACCTCGGCTGCGTCCGGCGGCAGCACCGGCCGGGGTGCTCGCAGGAACCTGCGCAGTTTCTGCGTGGGTGCCTCGACCAACAACCAGGACAGCACTCCGCAGATGTACGAGATGGGGACGGCCAGCGCCATCAGTACCCACTGGTCGCGCACTCCGGCGTGAATGATCATCTGTTGCACCGGGAACGCCCAGATGTACATGCCGTAGCTACCGAAGATCAGCCAACCGTCGACCTCGAGGCGCCGGGGCCAGTGGTGGGCGAGCACGATCGCGCCGTAGCCGGCCGCTGCGGGCAGCAGGTACCGGTCCAGCGGGGTCCAGTGCGCCCCGATCCAAGCCACGAAGAGGATGCTCGCCGCGAGCGGACGCAGTGGTATCCGGTCGCGGAACGTGTGTATGGCCATCCCGATGACGAACGGAACCATGAAGGAGACCAGCGAACCGGTCGGCACGCTGAGCAGGGAACCGGCATCGCCGTTGTAGCCGAAGGTCGCCTGGAACATGCCGTCCAGGACGACGAGCCCGGCCAGCAGGGGCAGGATCACCAGACGCGTCACCCCGAAGGCGATGACCAGGCCGACCACGAGCACGATCCCGTAGCCGATCAGCTCCATCGGCAGCGTCCACAGCGACCCGTTCACCGACCACGGGTAGGGGTTGTCCACGAAGACCCCTGGCAGCGAGTGCTGCAGGAGCAGCAACAGCGAGGTTCCCACCAGATAGCGCCAGGTCTGGATGTTCGCCCAGTAGTCCGCCGTGGTCAGCACGGTGAAGATCGGCCCGATGACGAACACGGTGACCATCACGACGACCAGCAGCGGCGGCAGGATTCGCAGCAGTCTGCGGGCGCTGAACCGCCACCAAGAGGAGTCCCTGGCCCAGCTGTCGCTGATCTGGTAACCGCTCATCGCGAAGAACGCCATCAGCGCGATGTAGCCCGGCGAGGCTTGCCAACTGGCCGGAAAGACGGTGAGGCGCTCGGGATGCACGAGCGGGGAACTGTGGTCGATGACGACCAGCGTCGCCCCGATCATCCGCAACCAGGCGAAACCGGTGTTGGGGTCGGCGTGGTCGCGCGCGGCGGGCCTGTGGCGAGAGGTCGACACGTCTGAGCCCCTCCCGAGCTAGTGCGAGCGGGTCCGGGCGAGCACCCCGGAAAGGGTGTTCCGAGCGACGTCAGGACCGAATCTGCGGAGCACGGCGACCTTCCCGTCCTCGGACATCCGCTGCCACAGCGCATCGTCGTCGAGCAGGGTGAGGATCGCCTCGGCGATCTCCTCGCTCGTGTCCCCGATCAGGATGTCCCGTCCCGGAACCAGGTGCATGCCCTCCGCGGCCAGGTCGGTGCCGACGACGGGCACGCCGTGCCCGAGGCTCTCGCCGACCTTGCCCTTTACTCCGGCTCCGAACCGGAGTGGTGCGACCACCACCCTGGCCGAAAGGTAGGCGGCGTCGAGGTCGTCGACCCAGCCGTGCACGACCACGCCGTCTCCGGCCAGGTCCAGCATCTCCTGCGGGGGGTTGCTGCCCACGATGTGCGCCACGGCATCCGGCCTGCGACGGCGCACGAGCGGCATGATCTCCCTGCTCAGCCAGAGTGCGGCATCGCGGTTCGGGATGTGGTCGAAGCTTCCCACGAACAGCACCCCTGACCGTCCGTCCGGCACCGCCTGCGTCCCTTCCGGGCTGTGCACGTTCGACAGCACCTCGACGTGCGCGGAATCCACCAGCTCGCCCAGCAGGTCGCGCTCGACGTCGGAGACGGTGAACGTCAGGTCCGCGGTTCGCACGAGTCCCAGTTCCATTTCCCGCAACACCTCGACGCGCCTGCGCAGCGTGGCCTCGGCCGCGGTGTCGCCGTTCTGTGCTGCCAGGTCGGCCTGCCGGGTGAGCCGGAGGAAGTGCACGTCCACCGTGTCGTACGCGACGACGCTGTCCGGCGCGTGCTCGCGGATGTTTTCCAGCAGCTGCCAGGCGACCTGCGGCCGGGACAACACCGTCAGGCGCAGCTCGGCACCCGCCTCACGGAGGAACTCCGCCTGCTCCGCGGGCCCGGCGACGACCGTCACACCGAGCTTCTGCAACGGCGCGACGTACCGCTCCGGAACCGCGTGGTTCATCGGGAAGAACACCACGCGCTGGTCGAGTTCGACCAGCAACTCGAGCAGCCGGACCATCCGGATCGAACCGGAGTCCTCGTCCGGCCGCGGCACCTGGTGATCCGCCACGAGGACCAGGCCACCGTGGTGTCCCCTGCTCGTACGCTGCCGGGCAAGCCACAGGTTGAGCGGGCTCGCCTCGCTCAACTGCTTGGCCAGCACAGGAGCCCATTTCTCCGCGAAGACCGACCGGTTGATTTCCTGGTGGCGCTTCACGCCCGAGGAGACATCGGTCCCGTTCGACACGCCCTCGTGGTGGACCACCACCGACGCGGGCTGCACCATGGTGCGGAAGCCCGCTGCCCGGACGGCGAAGGCCAGGTCGGTGTCCTCGTAGTAGGCGGGGGCGTACCTCGTGTCGAATCCGCCGATGCGGTTGAACAGATCGGTGCGAACCAGCAGGGCCGCGCCCGAGCAGTAGTCCACCTCGCGCAGGGTCTGGTAGCGGAGCTCGTGGGTGAACCCGCCCCTGCCGTAGTTCCATCCGGTTCCGTCGGCCCAGACGATGCCGCCGCACTCCTGCAGGCGGCCGTCCGGATACACCAGCTTGGCACCGACCAGCCCGACGTCGGAGTGGTCCTCGACCACTTCGACGAGCTTGTCCAGCCAGCCCTCGCGCACCTCGGTGTCGTTGTTGAGGAACATCAGCAGACTTCCCCTGGCGTGCTCCGCGCCGAGGTTGCAGGCGCCGACGAACCCGAGGTTCCGGGGCGCACGCACCAGCCGCACCCCGGCACAGCCCGCCACGCGGTCGGCGGAGTCGTCGACCGAGGCGTCGTCCACGACGATGACCTCGAACGGCGTTGTCGGCAGCTGGACCTCGATCGATTCGAGGCAGCGGCGGGTGTAGGCCCAGTTGCCGTAGGTCGGGATGACCACGCTGACGATCGGTTCGCCGCTGGTGGTCACGGCGACCGGACCCGGTTGCGCGGGCGCCTCCGGAAGCACCCCGGCCTGCCTGCCGAGAGCGAGCTCGTACGCGTTGCGCCTGCGGGTACCTCGTGGAGCGACCCGCTCGATGGTCGAGCGGTAGCGGCCGATCATGCGTTGCGCCATCGCGGAATGCTCGGCCCGCAGCGTGGCATTTTCGGTAGCCAACTCGTGCACGGTCCGCCGAAGGTCCGCGAGGTTGCCGGTCAACCAGTTCAGCCGGACGTCGTCGTGCTCGTTCTTGCGGCGCAGACGATCGGCCTCCGCGGCCACCCTCCGGTGCTCCTCGCGCGTGAGGTGCGCGCGATGCAGAGCGGCGTCGCGCTCGTCGGTCAGCTCGTGCTCCCTGGCCGCCGCCTCGGTCAGCCGGGTAGTGAGTTCGCCGCGTACCTGCTCGGTCTCCTTGCGCTGCTCGGCGCCTGCCCGCTCGGCGGCCGAGGCGACGAGTGTCAGGTCCGGGTCCACCAGCACCGAAGTAGTCGGCGCGTCGATCTCCTTGTCGGAGGCGATGGCCAGCAGGTAGGTGTGCGGAGCGCCGGCCTCGACGGCCCAGTCCTGTCCCTGCCTGCTCCGCAGCGAGTGGGCCTCGGTCTCGCGCACGGATCCGGCGGAGGCGTTGTCGTGGATCAGCGAGCCGACGGCGACGTTCTGCCGGAGCACGACGACGTTGCCGAATCGCGCGGACAGCAGATCGTGGAACTCGTCCTCGTGCAGTTCGTGCACGTGGAACGGATTCTCATTGCCGTGATCCTCCGTGTACACAGCGACATCGGGCGTGCTGCACAGGAGCACCCCGCTCGGGGCGAGGCGGTTGCGCACCAGTTCCAGCAACTGATCCTGCTCGGCGACGTGCTCGATGGCCTCGAAGCAGGTGATGACGTCGAACGGAGCCGCGTCCGCGAGCGCGTCCGGGTCGGTGATCGAGCCGACCTCGAAGCTCAGGTTGCCGAGCGGGTAGTTGGCGCGGGCATGCTCGACGGTGACCGGGTCGATCTCCAGCCCCACGACCGAGCTCGCCTTCGCCGCCATCAGCGCGCAGCCGTAGCCCTCACCACTGGCCAGATCGAGCACCCGCTTGCCCTCGGTGAATCGGAGGGCGAACGCATACCGGTGATAGTGCTCGTAGATGACCTGGATGTCGGGCGTCCACGGCACGCATCGTTCCCCGGTCCACTCGATGAGCCGCTGATGCGGGGTCCCCATACCCATGCGGGCAGGTTACGGGAGGTGGGGGGTCGGTCGGATCGAGGTGCCCAAATCCGCGGTGCTGCACACGCACCGTGTTCACCCCCGATTCGAGAATGCCGGAACCGGCCACCCCGTTTCCGGGCACCGGATACCGTAGTGCCGTGGTCAGTCGTCCCCCGCCGCTCACTCCCGCCAACGGCGGGCTGCCTGCCACACCCGAAGCGTGGTTGCCGAACGAGCACAGCCTGTACCGGCCCCGGCACAGTCGGCGGCAGCGCACGGCCCTCGCCTGCGCGCTCGTCTTCTTTCTCGCGCCCGCGATGGCCTTCGTCCTTGGTGTCCGGCCACAACCGTTCGAGAACCGCGACCTGCAGGCGTTCCCCTCCCCAGGCGACGGCTGGGGCTTCTTCACCTCCTTTCCCGAATGGGCGAGCGATCATCTGCCGCTGCGTGAGGCAGGTGTGGACGCGGCGAGCGGCGTCAGCACGGGTCTGTTCGGCGACTCGCCGGAGTCGGGCCGGGGCACACCCTCCGGGCCGGTGGGGATCGATCCCCAGGTGCCGGGCGGACAGAACCCCGACGAGCAGCGCGACACCTACTACCCGAACATGATCTTCGGTAAGGGCGACTGGTTGTACCTCGGCGCGGACGTCAGCAACAAATGCAAACCGGACCTGGAGCTCGATCAGGTGATCGGCGCGCTGCAGCGGCTGCGCCACGTGGTCGAGTCCTCCGGGCGGCGGTTCGAACTCGTGATCGCCCCGGACAAGAGCACCGCCGTCCCGGAAAACCTCCCTGCTGATTACGCGGGCAAGAAGTGCGCGACCGAATTGTCGGGGCGGTTCTGGAACCGGGTCACCAGCGAGGCTGGCGCTGTCGACCTCCGGACCGAGCTGGCCAGGACCGCCGCCAGGGTCGGGCATCCGCTCTACGGCCCGAACGACACCCACTGGACCTACGAGGGCGGCCTGACGATGACCTACGCGCTGGCCGAGCAGCTCACGCCTGGGGTCACGTCCTCGTGGGAGGTCAATCCCGGCGCGTTGAGCGAATGGCCCGCCGACCTGCCGCCGCTGCTCGGCCGGTCCGAGCAGCGCGAGATGCGCAAGTACGAGCTGGCCCCGGACGGTGAGACCAACCGAGAGCGGTACGTGGCCAGCGACTTCCGGGAGCCGCTGCGGCTCACCGGCACATCGGGCACCGGCACGATCGCGGAGAGGACCGGCCTCATCGCTGACTCGTTCACGCAGTTCGCCAGCCCGTTCCTCGCGGCCGGCTTCCAGGATCTGCTGATCGTGCATGCCGAGACCGTGGCGGACGACCCCGCGGCGAGCGCCGCACAGTTGCTCGCCGACCGTGAGGTCGTGATGGTGGAACTCGCCGAGCGGAATGTGGCAGGTGGGGAGACACCGCTCCTGCGAAACGACGTGATCGAGGCCATCGGCGGCGTGCTCGCGCAGAACCCTCGATAACAACCAGATTCCAGGAGGACGGGATATCGCGCCGGACACGAGCGGGCGAGCGGCCGCACAGTAGGTTACGACTGGGTGGTCGGCGGCAGTGGTCCCGTCGCCGCGGTGCACAATGTGCTGGGTTTCCCATCGTCGGGGTGTGCTGAGGCCCGGAACGCGTACGGAGATTATCCCAAAGGGGGTGCCGGGGTGGCCTGGCAGGAAGAGTTGCGCAAGCTGGACGAGGACCTGGCTTCGGGCAACCTCAGTGCGGATGAGTACCGGTCTCGTCGCGATCAGATCCTCTCGTCGGCGGTGAGCTCGGGGGAGCAGCCCGCGCAGGGCAACAGTGCGGGCCCACCGGCCGACTCGACGCAGATCATCCAGCCGGTCTCGCCCCAGCAGGGTCAGGGGCAAGGTCCGCCCAGCCCGCCTGCCGGTACGCCGGTCGACGGTGGCGCCGAGCGCACGCAGGTGGTGTCGAACTGGCAGGCTCAGCCACCGCAGCAGCCACCGCCGTCGTCCCCCGCCGGCGGCTTCCCCGCGCAGCACCAGCACCAGCAGCAGGGCATGGGCCCCGCCTCCCCGGCGGGTGGTTTCGCTCCGCCGCCGCACATGCAGCAGGGCCAGCAGCCGTGGAACGCCCCGCAGGAAGACGTCAGCCCGCCCTGGGGCGGCTCGGACTTCCCGCCGATCGCACCGCCGCCCCGTGAGTCCGAATGGGTCGCGCAGGGACCGGAGACCTTCGAGACGAAGTCGTCATCCGGCAAGGGCCGCAAGATCGCGTTCTCCGCGCTCGCCGTCGTGGTCCTCGCCGGGCTCGGCGTGGCCGTCTGGCTGCTGTTCATCAAGGACAACGGTCAGGAATCGCAGCCACCAGCCGCGCAGGAGACCAGTCAGCAGGCGCCCGCGCCGACCAGTGAGCCGCTGCCGGAGCCGCCCGCGGTCAAGTCGGAACCCAAGGACCTGGACTCCGCACTCGTCGACCCGCCGGGTGAGGAGCGCAGCGGTGGCGGCGAGTTCGACCTGGACAAGCTGGCCGAGAACAAACTGCTGCCGGAGCCGATGATCGCGGCCCTCAAGGACGCCGACATGAGCGAAGGCCTGCTCAAGACGACTGCTGACGGTGACTACATCGTCGGTCTGTTCGCGCTCACCGTGAAGGACGCGCAGGCCGCCGCGACCGCCGCCCAGGCGTACGCGGCCACCCAGGAGGAGGGCGGCATTCCGGCGCGGCCGGAACTGTCGCTGCAGGGTGTGCCCGTGTACGGTACCGGCGAGACGGCCAAGAAGAGCGTGTTCCGTGGCGTCTACGTGCTGTACGACAAGGTCATCATCGTCGAGCAGTTCGGCACCGACCCGGCCGACACCAGACAGAAGTTCGAGGAACTGCTCGCCGACCAGCTCGAACTGGCCCCGCCGACCCAGCGCGACTGAGGCGGTTCGGGCACCGAGCCGTCCCCCAACGGGTGAGATCGGCCGTGTCGGGCTCCGCCGTCCCAGGATGCTCGCGCTCACGGGCGCAGCATCGGGGCGGTTGGAAGGAGTTCGACATGCCGTTGGAGATCGCTCTAGTCTCCGTGCTCGCCGTCGTGTTCGTGGTGCGGGTCGCCCTGCACCTCAAGCACAGATGAGCGGCTCGGTCAGGCCCGCGCCGGTAGCGGAAGCACCGCGCGCACCTGGAAACCGCCCGCGCTGGTCGTCCTGATCTCCACCCGTCCGCCGAGAGCGGCAGCCTGGGCGCGCATGGCACGCAAGCCGTCGCCCACCCTGGCGGCGCTCGCGCCCTTGCCGTCGTCGCGAACCACGAGTTCGAACACGCGGTGGCGGCGGTCGAATCGCACGTTCACCTCGGTGGGCTGATTCGCGTGCTCGATCACGTTCGTGAGCGATTCCTGCAGGATGCGGTACGCGGTGATGTCCACCTGCTGGGGCAACTCCCCCGGCCTGCCGTGCTCACGTACGTGTAGGCCGGCCGATCGGGCGTACTCGAACAACTCCTCCCGCTGCCACAGTCCGGGAGGAAGCTCAGACCGTGGCGCCGAGCGGCGCCTGCTCAGCATCACCAGCACGGTTGCGATCAAGGCGGCAGCAGCGAGGGCGACGAGTACCACATCGCCCAGCAGCCAATCGCCCTCGAACACCCAGAAACGGTACCCCCGTCGGGTGACACCTCGAACTGCTTTGCCCGGATCCGCCTGATCGGGCGTTGCTTGCCGATGGGAGCGGGCGCACACTGGGCGCCCTGCGAAGGGAGCCTGCCATGACTGGTGACGAGAACTCGACGGTCAAGGAGCAGGCCCGATCGGTATGGGCGCTCGGCGACTACGCGCGGGTTGCCGACGACGTGCTGGCCGGGCTGGGAGACCGCCTGGTCGAGGCGTGCGGCATCAAGGCCCGGCACCGCGTGCTCGATGTCGCAACAGGCACAGGTGGCGCCGCACTGCCCGCGGCGGCGCGGGGTGCTTCCGTGGTTGCCTCGGATCTGACCCCGGAACTGCTCGACGCCGGCCGCCGTAGAGCGCTGGAGCGCGGCCTCGAGCTGGAGTGGGTGGAGGCCGACGCGGAACAGCTTCCCTTCGAGGACGGCGAGTTCGACGTGGTCATGTCCTGTATCGGCGCGATGTTCGCCCCGGACCACCAACGCACGGCCGACGAACTGCTGCGTGTCTGCAAGCCCGGCGGGACGATCGGATTGATCAACTGGGCCGCTGATGGTTCGATCGCGCGGTTCTTCGAGGTGTTCGCGCCGTACGCACCGCCGTCTCCCGCGGGTGCTCAGTCGCCGATGCTGTGGGGCTCGGCCGAGCACGTGGAGCTCCTGTTCGGGAACCGGGTGAGCCACCTGGACATGATGGCGGGTGATCTCGTGGTCGAGCACTTCGCGGACAAGGAGGATTTCTGCGCGTACTACAAGGCCAATTTCGGCCCGGCCATCGCGACCTACGCCGATATCGCCGACGACCCGGAGCGGGTGGCGGCACTGGACCGCGATTTCCTCGACTACGCCGCACGCGCGAATGTCAGCCCCACAGCCCCGTCGCCGACGTACGTCTTCGACTACGTCGTCGTGCTGGCCCGCAAGAAAGAGTCGTGAGACGGGCGCTGAGAATGATCTTGTGATCAGCGACGGCGCTACGCTCGGTGCACCATGCCCGATCTGCTCGGAATCAATCATCTGACACTATCCACGACCGACCTCGACCAACTCGTGGCGTACTACACCGGGTTACTCGGAGCAACACTCGCGTTCGAGCGCGCCGCGACCTCTGCTGATCCCCGAATCGCTGTCGTGGATGTCGGTGGGGCCGACCACCTGATGATCGTCGAAACCACTACCGCCCCCGGCACTGATCTCGACCCCCTGGGCGAGGCGGGATGGGGACTGCGCGTGGGGACGTACGCGCAACTGTGTGCGGTTCGCGAGCGAATCGTCGTCGCCGGATGGCCTGCCGGGGAGATCGAGACACTGCCCACGCAATGGACGATGACGGCTCGCGATCCCGATGGCCGACCTGTGGATGTCCGGGCCCATCGCCCTCGCACGACAATGCCGTAGCTACTCGTGCGCTAGCAGGATTCGCGGTTGTGCTGAAGGAACGACTTCCAGGCAGCCGGAGCGACGACCAGCACGCCCGCATTCGGAGCTTTCGAGTCGCGCAACGCCACCGCCGAACCGGCGAAGGCAACCTCGACACAGTCACCGTTCTGGCCCCCACCACTGTGGCTGCTCTTGCGCCAGTGAACTTCGGCCAGTTCCACGAGGTGCGCCTCCCGGATCGACTCACAGTTCGTCGGCCACTCGCCGAAGCCAGGCGATCGAGCGCTGCTCGTCCAGTGCCAATCCAGCAAGGTGACTGAACGAAAGCCTAGCAGCGCGAACCTCACTCGCCTTCTCTATCTGGAGCGACCCGAACCCGTACTCGATGTACGCAAGGTCCGGCTCGTGCTTGCCGGGAAAACTTACAACGATGAAGTTGCTGTACAGCCCCTCGTGTACTTTCACCTGGCTGGGAATCACCTGGAAGCTCACATTCGGCAGTTCCGCGCGAGCTGCGATCTGGACCAGTTGCTCCCGATCGCACGCGTTGCGGAGCAGTGCGGACTCGTCCACCACCGCATGCACACCGAGCAGCGGTTCCTCGAAGAGACGATGCTGGCGACGCAGCCGCACCTCAACCTGCTTCTCGAGAATGTTGCTATCGAGCGGTTCCCTCTCTGCCGCAAAAACAGCCCGCATGTATCCCTCGGTCTGTAGCAGGCCGGGTACGAATCCGAGCTGGTACGTCCGCACCACCGATGCCTCAGCCTCAATGCTGACAAAACCTCTGTCGTCGTGCCCGTAGGCGTGCCACCAGCCGCGTTCCTCGGCTCGGTCGTACATGCGGACGTATTCGTCGTAGTCCGAGACGATCACGCCATAGAGATCGAGCATGGCCAGGAATTCGTGATAGTTCGGCAGCTGCCCGTGCTCGATCCGGCTCAGCTTCGCCTCGGACAGCCGCAGCCGTCGCGCGGTCTCCTCCTGGGTCAGCCGCGCCTGCTCCCGGAGCCTGCGCAGCGTGCGCGCGAGCTGGCGCATTCGGAAGTTCGGTTTTCTCGGCTCCCCCACCCCTACCACCCCTCGAAACCTCGCGTCGTTACCGCTGGAGATCACGCGTGCACGGATAGTAGGTCGAAAGCCCGACAGTCGAAGGTTTCGACCCTGCAGGTTCCCGCGCACGCTCGCGGCGTGATCGTTTGGGGATATCCGCACGAGCTGGAGTACCGGTTCGAGCGCGCGAAGGGCTACCGCGAACACCTCTACACCGAACTCGTCGACGACATGGGCTTCGTGCTGGAGCACCGCTCGGCGCTGTGGGAGGGCTGGCTCGTCCGCTACACCGGCGCGTGCGCGGAGGACTACCTGCGCCGGGTCCGGGCGAAGCACGGCCTCTGGCTGGTGAGCGTCTACGCGCTGCTGCCGCCCGACCACGCCCGCGAGCACCGCATCACCGTGCGCGTTCGGTGGAAATCTCAGAAAGTCGGCTCCGTACCCGTCGGAGAAGTCGGTCCCCGGACGACGATGGGGACGTGAGCGAGCCACCCAGCGAGACCGGCGCGGACCCTCCGCAGCCCGCGAGCGAACTGCACGTGGAGCGGAGCTTGCGGAGTGACGCCGATCGGACACAGAGCGAGCCACGGGTGCACCGAGATCCGGCATTCGCGCTGCTGGAGACCTACGACGCGGCGCTGCCGGAGGTCTACGGCTACCTGCTGTCCCGGTGCGGGAACCGGGCGCTCGCCGAGGAGCTGACCTCGGAGACGTTCCTCGGGGCTGTCGCCGCGACGCGCAAGCCGGACGCGCCCGCGGTGAGCATTCCATGGCTGATCGGGGTCGCGCGGCACAAGCTCGCCGACCATTGGCGTCGCCGTGAGCGGGAGCAACGCGGGTTGCGGCTGGTCCACGAGGCCGAACCGGAGTCGGTGGACCCATGGGACGCCGAACTCGACGCCCTGCGAGCCCGGCAGGTGCTCGCCGCGATGGGGGCGCATCACCGGGCCGCACTGACCTTGCGCTACCTCGACGGGCTCGGCGTCCCGGATGTCGCGGAGATCCTCGACAGAACGGTGCATGCCACGGAGGCGCTGCTGGTACGCGCCCGGTCAGCGTTCCGGGCCGAGTACGAGCGGAAGGAGGGCTGTGATGACTGACAACGATCCGTTGGCCACCCTCCGCAGGCCGCACCAGCCGATCGCCCCGGACCCGGCGTTCGCCGACGACCTGCGGGAGCGGTTGCGCAGCCTCATCCTGCCTGCCCCGACCACGACTGGAGACACCATGACCACCACGGAACCCGCCCAGGCGGGCCCACGAGCCGACTACCACTCGATCAGCCCCTACCTCGTCGTGGACAACGCCCGGCGGGCACTCAACTTCTACGTCGAGGTGTTCGGCGCCGAGCGCAGGGGCGAGCCGATCGTGATGGAGGACGGCAAGATCGGGCACGCCGAGGTGGCGATCGGCGACTCGGTGCTGATGATGGCCGAGGAGTTCCCCGAGGTCGGCCACGTCGCCGGGGTCGGCGGCGCCTCGCTGCGGGTGGAGGCGACCGATGTGGACGCGACCCTGACGCGAGCGGTCGAGCGGGGCGCCGAGTTGCTGAGCCCGGCAGAGGACCGGGGGCACGGGCGGACCGGCAGCATCCGGGACCCGTTCGGTCAGCGCTGGATGGTCAGCCAGGCGCCGCGGCGGTCGTCGGCGGGAGCACCGGCACCGAGGCACGGCCACGCCGCGTACTTCACCTTCACCGTGCCGGACGACGAGGCGGCCCGGTCGTTCTACGGCGCCGTGCTGGGCTGGCAGTTCGCCACGGGAACCGTGCCGCGAGCCTGGCATGTGGAGGGCAGCGGACTACCGGACGCCGGAATCTGGGGCGGGCAGGAGTACCCCGGCTGGAAGCTGATGTACGCGGTGGACGACCTGGACAGCGCCGCCGGGCGGGTGCTGGCACAGGGTGGACAGGTACGGGAAACCAAGCAGGAACCCTATGGGCGTACTGCCGACTGCGTGGACAACCAGGGGGTCGAGTTCTGGCTGTGGGAGGGCTGATGACGATGTACGAACGCTGGATCCACGAACTGTGGAACGGCAGCCTCGCCGACCTCCCGGCGATCGCGCGAGGCGTGGTCTCCGACGACTTCGTCGGCAACTGGCCGGGGCAACCTGGCCTCGTACATGGTCCGGACGAGCTGGCCGCCGTGATCCGTCAGGGCAGAGAGATGTTCGACGAGCTGAGCTTCGACATCGAACTCGGGCCGATCGAGCAGGGTGACCTGGTGGCGGGCCGGTGGGTGGCGACCGGGCGCTACCAGGGTTCGCCTTCGGAATTCCATGGCCACGACCTGCTGCGCCGCGACGGGGACCGGTTCGTCGAGTACTGGGTGATCGCCGAGGACCCGACCGGCGGTTGAGCGCGTGAGCATCGCATGGACCTCCGGCGCACTAACCTTGCGAGGACGTGAATCCGCAGGTCCGAGGAGACGTGGCATGTTCCAGGTCGGAGCGGTCAGATGGACGGGGGCGGGCTGCCTCGTTTTCCCACTTTTGCTGGCCGGGCTTGTCTTCGGCGCGGTTGTTCAAGAGGTGTTCGACGGGAAATCCCTGATCACCGACGCAGGCTGGGCAATGGGGTTCGTACTCAGCGCCGTCCTCATCAGGCTGATCGGCACGCGGTTGAACCGGTACCGCGACGAGCACACCCTTTATGACTCTCCGATGCAGAGCTACGTGTGGCTTGCCGCGACGTGTGCTGTGCTCGCCTTGGGTGTCGTCATCCTGGCCCGCGTCGTAGCGGATTCGAGTTGAACAGTGGCGAAGGGCAGCGCGCGGCCTGTCTGGTACTCGGAGTGACATCGAAGTTGGTACCGCGCTGGTACCATTGTGGTATGAGCAAGCAGATCGCGGTACGGCTCCCGGACGACCTGGTCGAGTTCATCGACCGAGCCGTCGAACATGGAACGGCCACCAGCAGGGCCGCGCTCGTGGCACAGGCGGTTGAGCGGGAACGACGGCGAACGGTCGCCGCTCGTGATGCCGCCATCCTGAGCGGCCTGCACAACGATCACGATATGGATGAACTCGCGGAGTACGCCGCCCGTACTCCCATGAATGACCTGGATTGATGCGCCCGATCCACATCGCCAAGCTGGACAAGGCGCGCCCGGTGCTCGTCCTTACCCGGGAATTGGTGCGGCCCCATCTCACGCGGGTCAGCGTCGCGCCCATCACCAGCACGATTCGCGGCCTGTCCACCGAGGTGCCGGTTGACGGCGCGAACGGTCTCGACCACGACAGCGTCGTCAGTTGCGACAACATCGTCACCGTGCCCAAGAACGCACTCGGCCGCCATATCGGGTTTCTGCTGCCCGAGCAGGAAGCCCAGCTGGCCGAAGCGATTCGCGCCGCGTTCGACCTGGCCTGACACTCCCCGAAATCAGCGGCCGACGGCGTAGCCCTGCATGCCGCGGGCGTTCGCGGCGCCACGCAGGATGCCGGTGGCCCGATCGCGGGACACCGCGGACAGCCGGCCGAGGGCCCACGGACCGGCGTCCACCACCTCGTGCCCGCGTTCGCGCAGCTCCTCGATCGCCTCGGCGCCGAGCCGCGATTCCACGACCAGTTCTCGGGGTGTCCACGAGCGCGGGTAGAACGAGCTGGGGAAAGCCGTCGTGTGCCAGGCCGGGGAGTCGATGGCCTGCTGGAGGTTCAGCTCGTCGATCGTGTGCGCCAGCCAGAAGCACACCTGCCACTGGTCCTGCTGGTCACCGCCCGGAGTGCCGAACGCAATCGTCGGCTCCCCGCCACGCAGCGCCATCGAGGGCGACAGGGTGATCCTCGGCCGTTTCCCCGGCGCGAGCGAGTTGGGCAGGCCCTGTTCCAGCCAGAACATCTGGGCGCGGGAGTCGAGGCAGAAACCCAGCTCGGGGATCGTCGGGCTGGACTGCAGCCAGCCGCCGGAGGGCGTCGCGGAAATCATGTTGCCGAACGAGTCGACGATGTCGATGTGGACGGTGTCGCCCCTGGACGCTCCGGTGGGGCTGACGGTCGGCTCGCCGGTCGCGCCGGAACCGGAGCCGCCGCCGCGGGTCCGGGCGAGCACGTCCGGCAGCCGCGGCTGCCTGCCGCCGGGTGCCCCCGGTCGCAGCTCGGCGCTGGCCTGCGCGCCCACCAGCGCTCGCCTGGCCTCGGTGTACTCCGGGGAAAGCAGCAGGTCGAGCGGCACGTCGTCGCTGTCGCCGTACCAGGCCTCGCGGTCGGCGAAGGCCAGCTTCGTGACCTCGGTGGCCACGTGGACGGTGTGCGCCGTGGGGACGCCGTCGACGTACGACAACTCGTCGCGGAAGCCGTTCAGCATCAGCAACTGTTGCGCCAGTGCGGGCCCCTGGGTCCAGGCGCCACATTTGGCGAGGCTCCACTCGCCGAGGTCGGTGATCAGCGCGTCCTCGTAGGTCGCCTCCCAGTTCGCCAGGTCGTCCCCGGTGAGCAGGCCCGCGTGATCGCGGCCCGAGTCGTCCCGGAACGCCTTCCTGCTGAAGGCGTCGACCGCTTCGGCGACGAAGCCGTGCGACCAGGCCCTACGGGCGGCGTCGATCTGGGCCTCGCGGCCGCTCGCCGTCTCGGCCTCGGTCAGCAGACGCTGCCACGTGCGGGCCAACGTGCGGTTGCTGTGCAGGGAACCCGGCGCGGGCGGCTCGCCACCGGGCAGCCAGAGCTGGGCGGACGTGGGCCAGTGCCGGGCGAAGAGGTCGGCGACCGTGCCGATCGTGCTGGTGATCCGATCGACCACGGGGACGCCGTTCCAGGCATAGGAGATTGCGTAACCGAGGATGTCGCGCAAGCGCTTGGTGCCGTGGTCGCGCAGGAGCAGCAGCCAACCGTCCCACGCGCCGGGGACGGTTGCGGAGAGCAGGCCGCTGCCGGGAATCAGGTCGAGCCCGAGTCCGGCGAAGTGCTCCGGTGTCGCGGCCGAGGGTGCGGTTCCCTGACCACAGAGGACTCGAGGGGTACGGTCGGCTGCGGTCGCGAAGATCGCGGGGACCTGGCCCGCGGGTCCGTTCAGGTGCGGTTCGGCGACCTGCAGGACGAATCCGGCCGCGACCGCGGCGTCGAAGGCGTTGCCGTCGTCCTCGAGCACCGCCATGGCGGTGGCCGACGCGAGCCAGTGCGTGGACGCGACCATGCCGTGGGTGCCGGCGAGTTCCGGCCTCGTCGTGAACACGTCACCAGCGTAGGCGAAGACTTTCGTTTACCCAACTAACTTATTCGCCGGGCCCGCCCCTCGCACTTTCCCGGAAAAGTGCGAGGGGGCAAGCCCGCGACCTCGGACGAGAGTCTTAGGACCTGCACTTTCCCGGGAAAGTGCGGTAGTTGCGTACCCGGGGTATCGCACTTTCCCGGGAAAGTGCGAGATCGGAGACGGGGTCAGGCGGTGGTGAGGCGACGTTGGCGCCGCGGGCGACCGATGCCCTGCCAGGACAGGCCCGCGTCCAGAATCGCCCCGGGGTCGAGCAGGTTTCGGGTGTCCACCACGGCGTCGCCGGCCATCAGCTCACCGATGTGCGCCCAGTCCAGCCTCCGGAACTCCTGCCACTCGGTGAGTACGACGACGACGTCGGCGTCCTTCGCCACGCGGTAGGCGTCGTCGACGACGGTCATCCCCGGCAGCTCGCCGCCGACCGCGGGGTCGTAGGCCGTGACCTCCGCGCCGTGCGCGCACAGCACCGAGGCCACGGCCAGGGCGGGCGAGTCACGCAGGTCGTTCGTCCCGGCCTTGAAGGCGAGGCCCAGCAGGCCGATCCGGGCGGCGGAGAGGTTCCCGCCGACGGCACCGGCGATCTTGGAGATGATCCGGTCCCGCTGGAAGAGGTTCTCGTCCACCGCCGCCGACAGCAGGCCGAAGTCGAAGCGCACCGATTCGGCGATGTTCAGCAGCGCGCTGGTGTCCTTGGGCAGGCAGGACCCGCCCCAGCCCGGCCCTGGCCGGAGGAAGGACCGGCCGATCCGCCGGTCGTGGCCCATACCGTCGGTCACGGCGTCGATGTCGGCACCGAGGCGTTCGCACAGTTCGGCGATGGAGTTCACGTAGGACAGTTTTATCGCGAGGAAGCAGTTCGCGGCGTACTTGACCAGTTCCGCGCTCGCCGCGTCGGTGACCACTGTCGGTGCGGCCAGGTCCCGGTACAGCTCGGCCACCCAGCGGGCCGCGTCGAGGTCGTCCGAGCCGACGACGATCCGGTCGGGGCCGAGGAAGTCCGCGACCGCCGTCCCCTCCCGCAGGAACTCCGGGTTCGACACCACCGGCAGGTCGTCCCGGCGGAGCAGGTCCCGGATCCGTGCGGAGGTGCCCACGGGCACGGTCGACTTGGTGATCAGCGTGCATCCGGACGGCAGCCCGTCGCGGATCTCGGCGGCCACCGCCTCGACCGCACGCAGGTCGGCCGCGCCACCCGCACCCATCGGCGTCGGGACGCACAGGAACACTCCGTCCGCATCGGCGACGGCGTCGCGCGCACCGACCACGAACGAGAGTCTGCGGGAGGTCAGCCCCCGCGTGACGAGCTCGGCGAGGCCGGGCTCCATGATGTCCACTCGCCCGGCGGCGAGCCTGGCGATCTTGGCCTTGTCCACGTCGACGCAGGTCACCTGATGTCCGAGGCTGGCGAGGCACGCCCCGGTGGTGAGTCCTACGTATCCCGTCCCGACAACCACGATGCGAGCTGAGCTCATGCACAGAAAGTCCCAGCCGCAGTTGACCGCCCCGCAAACGGAAGAGGACCTGCCCACGTACTCCGCGCGACAGGTGAGGAGGCACACTCCCCGAGGGGGCGCGAACGGGCGTTAACCTGTCCGCAGACTGGGAACAGGAAGGACACCAAGAAAATGCAGATCAAGGACACCGCGGCCATCGTCACCGGGGGCGCATCCGGCCTGGGCGGCGCGACGGCGAAGGCACTGGCCGCCAAGGGCGCCAAGGTCTTCGGGCTCGACCTCGCCGCCTCCATCGAGAAGGCGGACCAGGTCGAGGGCGTGACCTACGTCGAGGCCGATGTGACCAGCGCCGAGCAGGTCCAGGCCGCGGTGGACCAGGCGGCTGGTGCGGACGTGCCGCTGCGCACGATCGTCAACTGCGCGGGCGTCGGCTGGGCGGGCCGCATCCTGTCCAAGAACGGCCCGCACGACCTGGAGCTGTTCCGCAAGGTGCTCGAGGTGAACCTGCTCGGCACGTTCAACGTGATGCGCCTCGGCGCGGAGGCGGTCGCCAAGACCGACCCGCTGACCGACGACGCTCGCGGCGTCGTGATCAACACCGCCTCGGTGGCCGCGTTCGACGGCCAGATCGGGCAGATCGCCTACTCCGCGTCCAAGGGTGGTGTCGCCGGGATGACCCTGCCCGCCGCGCGCGACCTGGCCAAGCACGGCATCCGCGTGATGACCATCGCCCCCGGCATCATCGACACCCCGATGCTGGCCGGTGTCGGCGAGGAGTTCCGCGCCGGCCTCGCCGCCGGTGTGCCGTTCCCGCAGCGCCTCGGCCGGCCGGACGAGTACGCGCAGCTCGCGGTGAACATCGTCGAGCACGACTACCTGAACGGTGAGGTCATCCGCCTCGACGGTTCGCTGCGGATGGCTCCGCGCTAGGGCACGCGCTAGTCGGAGGAGGGCCCGGACACCCCTGTTGTGTCCGGGCCGCCTGCTTTCCGCAGCCGCTGCGCCAGCACGTGGCAGCGCCGTCCGAGTTCCGGCGGGTCGAGCACCTCGAAGTCGTGCCCCAGCAGGAGCACGTGCATGAGCACGAAGTCGAGGTCAGCGGCGCCACTGAGCACCTCGCAGTGCTCACTCCCTCGCTCGCGCACGACGGCCGCCGATGCCGGAACCTGGGCGCGCACCGTGTCGGCCGGCGCTTGCACGAGGAAGCGCGCTTGGTGCTGGTATACCCGGCTCGCCACACCCTCCTGCACGTAGGTCGCGGCGTCGGGGGCGGTGCGCGGCTGGAAGCGCCAGGTCCGCGCTGTCACCTCGGTCATCCGATCGACGCGGAAGCTGCGCCAGTCGTCGCGGTCGAGGTCGTAGGCGAGCAGGTACCAGCGCCGGTCGGAGGCCACCAGGCGGTAGGGCTCGACCCGCCGCCGACGCACCTCGCCCCGTCCGGGGTAGTCGAAGCCGACCTCGACCTCGTCGCGGCAGGCTCTGGCCAGCGTCATGAGCACCTCGGGGTCGACCGGGGTACGACCTCCGCCGAAGGACTCCACCGAGGCGGAAAGCGCGCGCACCTCGTGCCGCAACCGGGTGGGCAGCACGCGGTCGAGCTTGGTCAGCGCCCGGAGTGCCGCATCGCCAGCGCCGTGCACCGCGCCACCCGCACCGGCGAGCAGCGAGACCGCGGTGGCGATCGCCTCGGCGTCGTCGAGCAGCAGCGGCGGCAGTTCCTGTCCCCGGCCGAGCTGGTAGCCGCCTCCGACACCCTGATCGGCGAACACCGGATAGCCCAGCGTGCGCAGCCGCTCGACATCCCGCCGCACCGTGCGCGGCGTGACCCCGAGCCGGTCGGCGAGCTCGGGGCCGGTCCAGACCCGGCGCTGCTGCAGCAGCCCGAGCAGGGTGAGCACGCGCTCCGTCGTACCGAGGTCGTCACCGCTTGCCACTCCCATGTCACCCACCCTGGCAGAAATAGCGGACCGATCCTGTCCGCCATGGGTGCCATGGTGACCACATGGACACGAACGAACTCGACTGGAACCGGTCGCTGCGCGAGCAGTGGGAGTTCCACTGGAACCAGCACGTCCGACGCCGGCTCGACGGCCTGACCGACGACGAGTACTTCTGGTCGCCTGTCCCGGACGCCTGGAGCCTGCGGCCGCGCGGCAGCTCGACCGCGCCCGTGCAGGCCGGTGCCGGGGACTTCACGATCGACTACGCGTTTCCCCCGCCGGACCCCGCGCCCTTCACCACGATCGCCTGGCGACTCGGCCACGTCATCGTCGGCGTGCTCGCCATGCGCAACGCGTCGCACTTCGGTGCGCCTGAGGCGTCGTACGAAACCTGGGAGTACGCGGGCAGCGCGGCCGCCGCACTCGACCAGCTCGAGACCCAGCTCGACGTCTGGCTGGCCGGGGTGCGCGGTCTCGGCGAGGCTGGTCTCCGGGTCCCGGTCGGCGAGAAGGAGCCCTACCCCGAGTTGACCATGGCCGACCTGGTGCTGCACATCCACCGCGAGCTGCTCCATCACCTGGCCGAGGTCTGCCTGCTACGCGACCTCTACCTGCACACGCAATCCACGACGAACGGAACAACACGATGAGCCGCGAAATCCAGGTCACCTTCGACGCCCGCGACCCGAGGGGGCTGTCGGCCTTCTGGCGCGAGGTACTGGGCTACGTCCACCCCGCCCCACCCGGGGTCGAGCTGGCCGAGGGCGCCGACGCCTTCGCCGCGTGGGACGAGTTCCTCGAGCGGATCGGCGTCCCCGAAGAGGAGCGGAATTCGGGATCGGCCGTCGAGGACCCCGACGGGAACGGCCCACGACTGTTCTTCCAGCAGGTGCCGGAGGACAAGGTCGCCAAGAACCGCGTCCACCTGGACGTCCGCGCGGCTCCCGGGCTGCAGGGCGACGAGCGGATGGCGGCGCTGGAGGCCGAGTGCGACCGGCTCGTCGCGCTGGGCGCGACTCGCGTGAGCCGCTTCGAGCCCGATCCCCCGATGAGCGGCGGCTTCATCGTGATGACCGACCCCGAGGGCAACGAGTTCTGCCTGGACTGATGCCCCCGGCCGGGCTACAGGTCTCCCATGTATGGGGCCTCGGTGATCGCAGGACCGCTCATCCACACCCGGAGCGCGTAGGTGGCCCGGACGTCGTCCTCGTTGTAGCGCAGCAGGCGCTCCCGCTGGACGGCGTCCGGCGCCGCCCCGTCCATCCCCACAGCGTCGCGGTACCAGCGCATCGAGGCCTCGCCGCCCGCTTCCGGGTCCCGCCAGCGGAACCCGGCGACCGGCGCGACGACCTTGAGCCCCTTGCCATGGGAGCAGAGGAACTGGTCGGACACGCTGCGGAAGAGGTCGACCCACTCGTCGGAGTCGACAAACTCCCGCACCTCGCCGGGTGCGGGAACCCCGTCCATCCCGGCGAACCGCTGCACCGAGCCGAACAGCCAGCGATTCTCCGCCATGGCGTTGTAGCAGTACGCGTGAAAGGTCAGACCTGCCGCGGCGGTCCGCCGCCGGACCTCGCGCAGCCAGGCCCAGAACTCGGCGAACGAACGTGCCTCATCGACCGTGGGCAACGGCTCCCAGGTGGCGAACGCCCGGTAGCCCTGCTCGATACCGATGTCCGCACCGGTGAGCAGGCAGCCCCACAGGTACGCGCCGGAATCGCCGAAGCTCTCCATGTCGATGTCGACCTCGACGTCCGCCCTCGGCACCGCGACCTCGTCGACCCTGCGCACCACTGTGAGGTCGGCGAGCCAGGCCCTCGCCAGCGCGACGGCGTCGGTGAACGTCGTCCCGGTCCACTGCACCGGCAACTCGTCGCTCGGCTCGAGCGCGGCCAGCTTGTCCACCGTGGACACGCCGACCCTGCGCAGCTCGACCGCGTCCTCACCGCGCACCACGAGGCTGACGTCCCGGGTCCGGGTCAGATCGGCATTGCAGGTCGGCCACCACGGGCAGCTGCGGCACTCGACGATCCTGGACGGTTCGGCAAGCGCCTCCCGCTGTTCGGCCGCCGCCATGGCCACGGCGTGACGGTCGGCGAAGCGGGCGTCGTACTCCGACATGGCGGTACGCCCGCCCGGCCATGTGGCGGCGTCCAGGTCGTGCCAGAGCACCACATCGGCGTCGAGACCGATCACCCCGCCCAGCGCGCGGCCGCCTTCCGCGTGTCCCGCGGCCTGCAACAGCCGCCGCAGGTGCGCCAGCCGCAGCTGGTCCCGCGGCTGGGACCGCACCTTGCGCTCGGGGTCGGCGCTCGCATGCTCGGGGTCGAGATCGGTCATGGGTGTGGTCCGGGCGCCGGAGCCCCGGTCGGTGATGCGGTGGCGCACCACTAGCACGGGCAGGTAGCCCTGCTCGGTGCGAACCAGCAGCTCCGACCCGCCCCTGCGGCCCGCGGCACGGTCGGCGGGCAGGAGCGCACCCCAGATGTACGGGACACCGTCGGCCAGCGCGGTGCGGGTGAGTTGCACCCGCTCACCCGCGGGCAGGTCACGGGGCACGGTGGCCCAGATCCTTGCGTTGTCGCTCTGGTCCCGCGCCGAGGCCGCGATCAGCCGCCGAGCGATGTCCGCGCGGTGTGTCGCAGCGTCGGCAATGCGCTGCTCGATGGACGGATCGGGCGGCCCAAGCTCGACCGCGCGCATGGCCGGATCGTGCTCGAGGTGCACCCTGCGCCTGCAGCGGGTGACCGCACCCGCGTCCAGCAGCACCTCGAAACTCATAGGTTCACTCTAAGAGCGGGCACCGACACCGGCCGACATGCCCGCCCCGAAGGCGACAGCCGACAGCGCTTGAATGGGTAACAGAGGTGGACGTTGTGAGGATTCTTGGCGATGCGGGGCCCCTGTGGGAAACGAGCAGGAGCATCAAGCAAGGGCAGAAGGCGTTGATGAGCAGGAACGCACGAGGCTGATGACTTCGCAGCTGGCCGGGCCATTGAACTAGCGTGCCGCCGACACCGGCCGACATGCCCGCCCGGAGGGCGACCAGTAGGTTCGGTCCGGACAACACCGGAGGTAGAGGCAGGTGACGACAGTGCGCTCACGAACCCGCGGTACCGGCAAGGCAGACAGGGCTGCTGCGAAGGCCGAGCAGAAGGCGGACAAGAAGGCACAAAAGGACGCCGTGAAAAAGGCCCGCAACGCCCTCGGTGTCGCCAAGGTCGTCGCGCCGGTCGTCATCCCGGCGGTGGCGCCGTTCGCGGTGCATGCGGCGGGCGCGGCCCGTGAGGCGTACGACCGCTACCAGGCGCGGAAGTTCGGTGTGGCGGTCGACCGGCTGCACGAGTTCACCGGAAGGGGCGCGGCACTGCACGCCCGGATCGCCGGTGTCTCCGACGGGCTGAGCGAGCTACGAGCCGCGGAGCGCGCAACCGCCGACGACCGGGAGTTCGCCGTGGACGGCCTGGCCACGCTGGAGCAGCTCGCGGCATCCGTGCGCGCCGCCGAGCGGATGCCGACGGCCCGCCGCAAGGCCGCGCACCGTGCGGTGGGGGCCGAACTCGACACGCTCGAGAACAACCTGCTGCACCGTCTGGGCCTTTAGCTGTGGTGAACGTTCCAGACCGCTAGAGCTTGCGCGCGCTGGTTCTGGCCAAATGCGTGGGGTCATGAAGTGGTGGTCAGTCGTGCGAGTGCGATGCCGCCGACGATCAGGGCGAGCGAAGCGAGGCGGGTCAACGTGACCGCGTCGCCTGCGATCACGACGCCGAGGGTGACCGCGCCGACGGCGCCGATGCCGGTGAACACGACGTAGGCGGTGCCGACGGGAATGGTGTTCATGGCCCAGGAGAGCAGGTAGACCGAGCTGATCATCAGGACGAGACACAGCACGGTAGGCAGGGGCCGGGTGAAGTTCTCAGTGGATTTGATACTGACCGCGAATCCGACTTCGAGGATCCCGGCGGCGATGAGGATAAGCCAGTTCATGACGTGGCCCGCCGTTCGGTGATGTCGGCGACGACTTCGGGCACGCGCGCGGTCGCCGCGGCGACGGACGCCTCGTGTGCATGTGCCAGGTGTTCGAGCGCGGGGTCGACGAGAGTGTTGACGAGCTCGGCGTTGATGAAGGTGACGTCGTCGACGCCGTAGTGGCCGTCGATGAAGTCGCGCAGGTAGCTCTCGTGGTGGTCGAACGCGAATCTGGGAGTATCGGGCTGGTAGGAGCCGCCACGGGCTCCGGCGATGACGAACGTGCGCGGCGCGAGGGACATCCTGGGGAAAGTCACCTGGTCAATCCATGCTTTCAGCGCCGCCGGGATCGAGAAGTTGTACATCGGGGCGCCGATCAGGATGGCGTCGGCGGCGAGCAGCTCGTCGAGCAGTGGTCGCACGATCGCCCAGGCGTCTTGCTGGGCGGGGGTGTGCACGACCGCCGGGTACTGGGCGGGGTCGGTGATCTGCTGCCGGAGCAGCTCGTCGCAGATCTCGGTCCAGCCTTGACCGATCGACGGCGTCGGTGTTGCGGCGAGGTCGCGATAGACGTACTGGCCGTCGGGCTGGGCGGATGTCCAGGCGTCGGCGAACGCGCGGCTCAGCTGCCGGGAGAACGAGTTCGCGCGAGCGCTGCTGTCGAGGTGCAACAAGTTCAACGGGGGCATGGCTGGTCTCCTAGGCTCCACTTAACTGGACGATGCGTCCACATAAGCCTAACCGGACGGTGGTCTCGGTTATTCCGGTAGTCTCAATCCCGTGGTCGCAGAACGGGCAGACGCCGCGCGCAATCGCCGCCGCGTGCTGGATGCCGCGATGACGTTGTTCGCCGAACACGGCGCCGCCAACGTGTCGATGGAGCAGATCGCCGCCAACGCCGGTGTCGGCAAGGCCACGCTGTATCGACGATTCCCGGATCGCGCCGCGATCGCGGAGGCGCTGCTGGACGAACACGAGCGCGCCCTACAGGACAAGCTCATCTCGGGAGCGCCACCATTGGGACCGGGCGCGGCGCCAGCGAAGCGCCTCGCGGCGTTCTACTCGGTCATGGTCGACCTGCTTGAACAGCACGGCCACCTCGTCCTGGGGGCAGAAGTCGGCCACTCCCGCTTCGACGTCGGCGCCTACCAGTTCTGGCGCGCACACGTGCTGACGCTCCTACGCGACGCGCACGTCGACCGTCCGGACGTCATGGTCGACCAGTTGCTCGCGCCGGTAGCGCCAGACGTGCACCGCTATCAGCGCGAAACCCTCGAACACACGCCCGCCGAGGTCAAAGGGGCGTTGACCGACCTGGCGCATCGCGTTCTCGGGTGAGTCAGATGCCGAACAAGCCACGGAAGGCTGACCCTGCGGGGTGATCGGGGGAACTCCTGACTCGGGGACCTTACGTGTCGGGAGTCGTGATGAAGCCCTGCTCGACCATCCAGTCACGGGCGACCTCACCCGGCTCCCTGCCGTCGACGTCCACCTGCTTGTTCAGCTCGATCAGCGTCTCGTTGTCCAGAGCGTCGGACACCGGCTGCAGCACGTCGGCGATCTGCGGGTGCGCGTCGAGGTACTCCTTGCGCACCGTGATCGCCGCGTTGTACTGCGGGAACGCCAGCTTGTCGTCCTCCATCACGCGCAGCCCGAGACCGGCGATCCGCCCGTCGGTGGTGAAGACCTCCCCGATCGGGCAGGTTCCGCCGTCGACGGCGGCATAGATGGCCCCGATGCCGAACTGCATCACCTGGGCGACCGGAAGGCCGTAGGTGTTCTCCGCGGCGGGGAAGCCGTCCTGCCTGCTGATGAACTCGGTTTCGAGGCAGTAGACGGCCTCCGCCGGGTTCTCCTTCAGGAAGGCGGCGAGGTCGCTCGTCGTCGCCAGGTCGTGCTGGGCCGCGTACTCCTCCGTGGTCGCGAGCCCGTACTGGTTGTTCAGCGGCGAGTAGTCCAGCCAGACGACACCGTTCTGCTCCAGGTCAGCCTTCCTGGTGGCCTCGTACTGCGCCTGCTCCCCGCCCGGCACCGGCTGTTCGTTGCCCAGGTAGTTGATCCAGCCCGTGCCTGTGTACTCCCACATCACGTCGACCTCGCCGCTCAGCAGCGCCTGCCGGGAACTGCTCGACCCCTTGATGTCGGTCAGGTCGGTGACATCGGCGCCCGCCGCCGAAAGGGCGAGTTCGGCCATGTAGCCGAGCAGGATCTGCTCGGTGAAGTCCTTCGAACCAACAGTGACGTCGACGCCCGCCAACTCGGGAACCGCCTGGATCGAGCCGGGTTCGACCTTGTAGGGCAGTGCGGCGTTGACGTCGAGTCCGCAGCCTGCCAGGGAGACGCCGAGCAGCGCGGTCCCCAGTGCGGCCTTGAGCCGGTGTTTCATCGCAGTCCCTTCGGTCCGAGGTACTGCTCCGCCACAGCGCCGAGCCAGTCGATGAGCAGCGCGAGACCCACGGCCAGTACCGCGCCGGTGACCAGCACCTTCGTCAGGGCGAGCTTGTATCCGGTGTCGATCAGCACGCCGAAGCCGCCCGCGTCCACGAAGTGGGCCAGCGTGGCCGTGCCGACCGCGAGCACCAGTGAGGTCCGCAGACCGGCCAGCATGAGTGGTACCGCCAGCGGGAACTCGACCCGCCAGAGCACTCCCGCACTGGACATGCCGACTCCGCGACCGGCGTCCACCAGCGCCGGATCGACCTGTCGCAAGCCCACCATGGTGTTGCGCAGCACCGGCAGCAGTGAGTAGAAGGCCAGCGGGATGGATGCCACCCACAACCCGGTCCAGCCGGTGAGCAGGAAGAACAGCACCAGCACACCGAGCGCGGGAGCCGCCTGGCCGATATTGGCGATGGCCAGGAAGACGGGGGCGAGGGCCTTGGCCCAGGGGCGGGTCAGCGCGATGCCCAGCGGCACCGCGATACCCACGACCATCGCGGTGACCACGATGGTGATCAACAGGTGTTCGCCGAGCAGTCGCAGCACCGAGGTGACGTTCAGCGTCTCCCGCTCCGTGGCGTTCAACTCACCGGCGAACGCCCAGATCAGCACCGCGCCGACGATCAGCAGCACCGCCGCGGGCTGGGCGACCAGCTTGATCCGCTCGGCCCGCTTCGAGCCGGATTCGGTGGAGAAGCCCTGCGTGTCGACCGTACTCATGAAGGCGCACCCTCGGCGTGCTCCTCGCGCAGCTGCGCGATGGTGTTGGTGACGGTCTGGATGTCGATCGTGCCGACGTACTCCCCGCGCGTTCCGGTGACCACCGCGTTGCCGCCCTCGACCAGGATCGCCTCCAGCGCGTCCTGCAGCGTGGACTGGGTGCTCACCGTGTCCCCGACCGGCCTTCCGGCGGTGACCAGCGAGTTCGCCTTGCCGAGGTTGCGGACGTGCACCCAGCGCAGCGGCCGCTTGCGCTGGTCGAGCACCAGCGCGTAGGTCTTGCGCCGCTCGGTCATCCGCTCGCGCAGCCCGGCGGGCGACTCGTCGAGACCCGCCGTGAGCACGTCGTCCGCCGAGTAGTCGACATCGCGCACCCGCAGCAGGGTGAGCTGTTTGAGGGAGGCGCCCGCGCCGACGAACCCGGCGACCGTGTCATCGGCCGGGTTGGCGAGGATCGCCTCCGGGGTGTCGTACTGCAGGATCGAGGAGCGGTCCCCGAGCACGGCGATCTTGTCGCCGAGCTTGACCGCCTCGTCGAAGTCGTGGGTGACGAAGACGATCGTCTTGCGCAGTTCCACCTGCAGCCGCAGCAGCTCGTCCTGCAGGTGCCCCCTGGTGATCGGGTCCACGGCACCGAAGGGCTCGTCCATCAGCAGCACCGGCGGGTCGGCGGCCAGCGCCCTGGCCACCCCCACCCGCTGCTGCTGACCACCGGAGAGCTGGCGAGGGAATCGGTCCCGGTACTCCGACGGCTCGAGACCGACGAGGTCCATCATCTCGTCCACCCGGTCGGCGATCTGCTTCTTGTCCCAGCCGAGCAGGCCGGGCACGACGGCGATGTTCTGTGCCACGGTGAAGTGCGGGAACAGTCCTGCCTGCTGGATCGCGTAGCCGATCTTGCGACGCAGCGTGTCCGGGTTCAGGCTCAGCGCGTCCTCACCACCGATGGTGATCTGCCCCGAGGTCGGCTCGATCAACCGGTTGATCATGCGCATCGTGGTCGTCTTGCCACAGCCGGAGGGGCCGACGAAGACGACGATCTTGCCTGCCGGAACCACCATGGAGAAGTCGTCCACCGCGGGCTCCTTGCTGCCCGGGTAGCGCTTCGTCACGTGCTCCAGCTGGATCTCGACGCCGGAAACTTGTTCAGTGTCGTTACTGGGTCCTGCATCGCCGTTACCGGGAAGTTCCGCGTTTTCAGACGCACTATCAGGCACTTACACACCCCTCGGGACAGTGAAACGGGCGATCAGGACATAGAGGCCGTCGACGAGCAGCGCGAGAATGACGACGCCGAGCGTGCCTGCGAGGGCTTCGTTGAGGGCGTTCGCACTACCGGCGCCGGTCAGTCCGGAGAACACCTCGGATCCGAGGCCCGGCCCCTTCGCGTATGCGGCGATCACCGCGATACCCATCAGCATCTGCGTGGCGACCCGCATTCCCGCGAGGATGGCCGGCCAGGCCAGCCGCAGCTCGACCCTGGTCAGCACGCCGAGGCGGTTCATGCCGATGCCCTTCGCCGCGTCGGAAACGGCCGGATCCACCCCGCCGAGTCCGACGATCGTGTTGCGCACGATCGGCAGCAGGGCGTAGAGCACCAGCGCGATCACGGTCGGCTCGACCCCGAGCCCCACGACCGGGATCAGCAGGCCGAACAGCGCGAACGAGGGAATCGTCAGGATCGTGCTGGCCAGGGCGGTGGCGATGGAGGATCCGAGCGGGCTGCGGTAGACCGCGATACCGATCAGGATCCCGATCACGGCGGCGATGATCGTGGACTGCACGACCACGCTGACATGCAGCCAACTCTGCAGGGACAGCCGGTCCCAGCGGTCGACCACGTACTCGAACAAATTCATGCGTCACCCATTCGGCGCAACAGTGCCAGCGGTGGACATACAGTTGCCCAAGATTGAATGATCAGCAACCCGTGTCCACGGTGTTACCGGCCACCCGGGCCCCGTTCGACGCTTCCCACCAGCGAAGATAACCATTTCGACAGGGTTCGCTGTCCTGGCCGCAGGGTTACCTGCGCCACCCTCCCGGCCGTCGTGCTCACGGACCGGGGTCGAATACCCTGGGTGGGTGATCACGGCCTTCCCTCCGCACCGCGCTCGACGCTCGCGTCCTGCGCGAACGGGGATCGCGGCGGCGCGCGGTGCGCTGCTCGCCGTCGCCTCGGCTGCGCTCGCGATCACCGCGCACGCGGTGGCCGACGGAGGGCTGCCGAACACGGCGCTGGTCCTGCTGCTGACCGTGCTGATCGGCTGGGTCTCGACCGCGCTGGCCGAGCAGACGCGCGGGCCCGTCGGCATCCTCGTGGTGCTCGGCTGTGCCCAACTGCTGACACACCTCGCGCTCAGCGAGCTGCTCGTCGGCCACGGCGCGCACGTCGCACCCACGTACGACGGCCTCGCCATGACCACGGCTCACGTCGTCGCCACCGTCCTCACCGCGTTGATCCTGGCACGCGCGGAGGTCGCGCTGCTCGCCGTGGCGGCGAGCGTGCGCCTGCTGCTGCCGATCCTGTGGCGACCGGCTCCGATCCCCGCCGCGGCGCCGCTGCCGACGATCACACTGCCACAGGGCAGCACCCTCGTGGTGTCGGTGCTGGTCCCGAAGGTGCTCGGTCTGCGCGGCCCACCGCTTCCCTCCTGATCCATACGCCTCATCCCCACGAGCCACCGGCTCGTCGAATCATCCTGATCAGGAGTTTCTTTCGCATGTCTAAAAACCGTCACATTCCCAGCCCACTGCGCGGCGCCGGACTACTGACCGCCGCACTCGGCACCGCAGGCCTGCTCACCCTGGGGCTACCGGGCCTCGCCTCCGCCCACGTCACCGCCAACGTCTACGGCGAGCAGCCCGCCAAGGGCGGGTACGGCGCCATCGTGCTGCGGGTGCCGAACGAGGAGCCCGACGCGGGCACCACCAAGGTCGAAGTGACCATTCCCCCTGAATACGCGCTCAGCTCGGTGCGCACGAAGCCGGTTCCCGGTTGGACCGCGGAGGTCACCAAGACGCAGTTGCCCGAACCGGTGCGCAACGGCCGGGACGCCGAGGTCAGCGAGGTGGCCACCAGCATCACCTGGACCGCGCAGGGGGAGAACAAGATCGCCGCGGGAACCACGGAGTATCAGGAGTTCGCCTTCACCGCGGGCCCCCTGCCGACCACGGTCAACACGCTCGTGCTGCCCGCCGCCCAGACCTACGAGGGCGGCAAGGTCGTGAACTGGGAGGATCCACCCCCTGCCGAGGGCGGCGAGGAGCCGGAGCACCCCGCGCCGACCGTCGCGCTGGCCGAAGCCGACCAGGACGGCCACGGCCACGGCGGAGCTACCGAGCAGGACGGCGAGGACACCGAGCACGCCGCGGCCTCCGCCGACGACGACACCGCCCGGTGGCTCGGCGGTGCCGGTCTCGCGGTCGGCGCGCTCGGCCTCGGCGTCGGTGCGGGTGCGCTGCTGCGTTCGCGGAAGACGACAGCTTCGACACCGAAGGTCGAGCAGTGAGTCGCACGCTGAGCCGGGGCGGAAGGCGCGGTTTCGCCACACTGGTCGCCGTCGCAATCACGATGTTCGCACTGCTGGCAGGCGCCGGTCCCGCGTCGGCGCACAACGTGCTGATCTCCTCGGATCCCGAGGACGGGGCGCAGCTGGACGCCGGTCCGGACCAGGTCACGCTGACCTTCGACCAGTACGTGCAGGACGCCGACGTCAACCAGGTGGCGGTGACCGGTCCGGACGGGGGCCAGTGGACCGAGGGACCGGTCGAGGTCCAGGAGAACGTGGTGACCGCACCACTGCGGCCGCTCGGCCCCGCGGGTGAGTACACGCTGGGCTTCCGGATTCTGTCGGCCGACGGGCACTCGGTGCAGGAGAAGATCCGGTTCACGCTCACCACAGCGGGAACCGGAACACCCGCGGCGGGCGCGAGCGCTTCGGCCGCGGGCGCCGATCCCGGGGCGGAGAACGCTGACCCCGGCAGCGCAGAAGGTGACACCGACTCCGGTGGCGTGCCTATCTGGGTGTGGATCGCGGCCGCGGTCGTTCTGCTCGGTGTCGGGCTGACATTGGCGCTCCGCATGGGACGGAACGCCGAGTGAGCCAGGCCGGGACCACCTCCGGCGTCCGCTACTCCATCGCGTTCGGCCTGGTCGGGGCGGCGATCATCGGTGCGCTCATCGGTGTCGCCCTCACCGCGACCGCGCCGATACCGGGAGTGGCGGACGTCAGCGAGGTGGTCTCGGCCGCCATCGGCATCAACCGGGTGCTGCTGAACCTGGCGGCTGTCGCCACGGTCGGGTTTTCGCTGCTGCCGGTACTGGTCGGCGGCGAGGGCCCCGGCCGGGCCGCACCCGTGCTGCTCCGGGCGCGGCAGGCGGCGCTGGTCAGCGCGGTGGTGTGGTCGGTGCTGGCCCTGGTCATGCTGATCCTGCAGACCGCGGAATTCCGGCCGCGGGCGAGCACGATCGGCGTCCTGGATGTGTGGGACTACGTCGTGACGGTCGGCGCGGGCAAGGCACTGCTGATCGTCGCGGCGCTCGCGCTGGCCCACGCCGTGCTCGGGACGGTCTCGCTGCGGCTCGGCGAGCGGGTTCCCGCCGAGCTGAGGATCGGGCTCGGTCTGTTCGCGCTACTGCCGCTCCCGGTCACCGGGCACGCGTCGAACTGGGCCTTTCGCGACTACACGATGATCTCCGTCGAACTGCACGTCATGAGCGCGGTGACCTGGACGGGCGGACTCGTCGCAATGGCGGTCCTGCTGCTCGGTAACCGCACACTGCTCGCCCGCGCGCTGCCCCGGTTCTCCAGGCTGGCGACGGTTTGCCTGGCGCTCACGGCGCTGACCGGCCTGTTCAACGGCATCGTGGAGATCGTGTTGAACCCGAAGGTGACGTTGTTCGCCGGGCTCCTCGGGACGCCGTACGGACTGCTGGTGCTGCTGAAGACCACCTGCGTCGTACTGATCGCGCTGTTCGGCGCGCACATCCGCTGGCGGTTGCTGCCCCGAATCGTCCGGCACCAGCGGACCGCACTGGCGACCTGGGCAACGCTCGAGGTGACCGTCATGGGGCTGGCGTTCGGTTTCGCGGCCGTACTGAGCCGTGCTCCCGTGTCGTGAATCACGCTCGTTCGGTGTGAAATGACCGTGAGTAGCTGCAAGTTGCACTTTTGGGGAACGACTACGTCAACCGGGGTGATTAGTCGGGCCGAATTAATAACCCTTCGAGAATGCGCGCACCACAAACGACGAACGGTCAGTTCTTGTCGCCGAACGTCACGGAAACCCGTCCCCGTGCGAGCACAGAGTCACCGGAAACGTGCCCAGCGTGTTCCAGTGCGTCCGGCGCGTAGGTCCTCCAGCCGCCTGCGCAACTCCGCACGGACTCCGGGATGGCTGCGCAGGATCGGCAGGACACTCGTTGTCAGCTTGAGTTCACGCGCTGCCCTGAGTACCGCATATCCGGCCCATTTCGTTACATCGAAGCCGTAGGCGTCGACCAGCATGCGGTAGCGGCCAGCCGGATCACCGAAGCGCTCCTGGCCTACCGCCAGCGGGGTCAGGTCCCATTCGGGAGGGCCGGCGCAGGAGGAGTCGAAATCGCAGAGCACGGGCCCGTCCGGGCCGACGATGACGTTGCCGGGATGTGCGTCGCCATGCACGAGCGCGGCCGGCAGTGCGAACTCGAGGCGGGAGATCGCCGCCTCCACCTCCACGCAGCGGTCGAGCAGGAAGCGGCGGTCCCCCGGATCGAGTTCCTCGGCGTCGGCCACCCGGTCCCGCACGTCGTCCAGTGGCGACCAGGAGACGATGCCGGCCGGAGGCGGCAGTGCGTGCACCTTGCGCAGCAAACGGGCCAGATCGGCAGCGGTGGGCGCGCGATCGGTGTGGCGCACCCTCCGCCAGAAGGTGACCAGGTGCTCGCCGACCTGGAGCGGCTGCTGCAGATCCGGCAGGAGTTCGATGGCAGGGACGCCGTGTTCGGCGAAGTACCTGGCAACGGTCACCGTCTTGTGCGCCCGGTAGCGCAGCTTCCTGGAGCCGACGATGCGCACCACCACGGGCTCGGCGGCCAGTGCGTAAACGGCGTTGTTGGTGAACCTCAGCAGGGTGGCGCCGCGCGCGTCCAATCCGACCATCGCACAGGCCTGCTCCAGCGCGTAGTCCAGTTTCTCCCTGGTGAAGCGGCCATCTGGGACCGATTCGGCGATTACTGCCCCCCGGCGAAGTCCGCGCGCTATGCGGCGAAGATCGCGTTGATCCGGTCGACGAGATCGCGCGCGTCAGGGTTGTTGCGCCTGCGATCCGCCTCTTCCCGCATCGGCTCCATCCGGTCCTTGACCCGGACCGACTTGAGTCCTTCCGCACTGTCCAGCGCCTTGCCACCGACCTTCGCGCCGTGGTCGATGTCGCCCTCGAGCAGGTGGTTGGTGGCCAGTGCGCTGAGGTTGAACGTCTTGCTGCGCGCCATGTCGTCGCCATAGGCGTCAACAGCCCTGGTCAGCGCCGGAATCGCGTACTTCGTGTGCCGGACGTCCACCTTCTGGGCGAGCACGGTGTGCACCGTGCCGACCATGGCATGCACGTCGGTCTCGTTGAAGAACCGCACCCAGGACTCGGCGTTGGCCAGGTCCGCGCGGGCGAACTCGTCCTTGGCCCGGCCGAGGAGTTTCACGGCCTGCTCGTCGTTCTCCATCATCGCGTAGGCCCAGGCCTCGTTGGCGCAGAGCACCGCCACCGCCAGTTCGGACCCGGACTCCTGCGCGGCGATCTGCCCCAGCTGGAACAACTTGAGGGCGTCGTTCGGGGCCTCCTGGTGCAGGTACACCCGGCCCATCCGGTAGAGCACGTTCGCGACGAGCGGGTGGTTGTCGCCCTGCTTGGCGAGGTCGAGGGCATTGGCGAAGTGGCCACGTGCGGAGTCGAAGAGTCCGGTGTCGAACGAGGTCCAGCCGGCCAGGCTGTGCAGGTCGGCCAGTGCCACGTACAACCGGGACTTCACGAGTTCAGCACCGTTGGCTTGCAGCATCTGCTGCCCCCAGGACAACTGGGCCACCACCGCGTCGCGGCAGAACCCCCCGCCGTACTGGTAGTCGAGAGCGCGCAGCGCCCGGGTCGCTGCTTCCACCTGCCGGACGTCGGTCATCCCGATACGTCCCGGCGCGGGCGTCCTCGCCGGACTCGCCGCCCAGGCCTCGGAGCTCGGCCCGAAGACCGCTGCTCCCATCGTCACCTGGGCGGCGTGCGCGAGGAACTTCCGCCGTTTCACCGACTCGTCCTCCTCAGCCTGCTGATCGTCGGCAGCACCGACGACCTGAACCGCCGTGGCCTCGTCGTAGGCGAGGCCCATGAATCCTCTGGGCACGCCAAGGCCGTCGGCGATCCTGGCGAGCACGTCGTACGCCATGACCTGACGACCCTTGAGGATCTCCGACACCTCGGACTGTGACTGACCGGTCATCGCGGCGATCTGGCGCTGCGAGATCCCGTGCTTGCGCAACAGTCGGTAGACCGAACTGATGTCCCGGGCAGCAAGGGCGTCCCGCATCTCCCGGTCGTCCCATGCGTCCCGTTTCACAGGGCTGACCTGGCGGTCAGCACTCGCGGCGTGGTGATCCATGTGCGCACCCTCACAGTCCCTTGGGCGTCTTCAGCAGAGTAGGCATGCCTATTCAACCGCGCGAAACCCGTTTTGTTGAGTCTGATCGGCCCGGCAGAACTTCACCGACCGCTTAACGTGGAACCAGGTCCGGTCGCCGCTATGACGCGCGCCGGACCTTCTTTCGGCGTTGGTTTCGTCGCAATGTAGTTCCTAGTTCTCCGTGAGCGACTCAATACGGACCGCGATCACGGAGAGCGACGAAGGTAAGGGCGCATGACCCGAGAGCGGAAGGAGCCGTGAAGTTCGTGGACTCGATCACAGTCGGACGTACCGCGACCGTCGCGAGATCCGTACTTGCAACGGAGGGCTCTCGGGTGAACGGAACGAACGGACACACCGCACGCCCCGCGCTGGGGGGACAGTCCACCGCCATCTCCGACCCGCGTGCGTCGCATGTGCGCCGGCACGAGAAGGGACAGCCGGTGTGGCGGATCCAGTGCGGCGACCTGATCAGCAGGGAGCGCTGTGTGACGGTGTTCGTCGACCAGAACGAGGTGGTCCTGGTTGGGCCGCCCGGCGAGACAGCGCGATTGACCTCAGGCCAGCTCGGCGAACTCAGGGCCGCGCTCAACGAAGCCGCCAAACTGGCGGAAAGGTAACGGTGAGTTCCAGGTGGACGAGATCCTCGGGCAGGTTCTCCGCAATGCGGTGTGGGAACGCCTCGACATGCTCTCCGAACTAGCTCAACGTGCTGACGCACCGTCACTGGTGTCCGTCGCCCGCTCCGAGTTGCCTCGGCTGACCGAGGGGTGGCGGGCGATGCTGCGGGCACACGAGCCGGACGAGCGCGGCGACTGTCCGACCTGTTCCACACGCTGGCACCGGTGCAAGGCGCCGTGCTCGGTGTGGCAGGTCGCCCACGAACACCTCGTAGCGGGTGGTCTGGCACCACAGCAGGACGCGCGAAAGCAGAGCCGCAGGCGTACCCCCGCCCCGACTGCGGTTCATTCGCGCACGCCAGAACCACAACCCCAGGGACGGCACGCGATGACGGCACCCCGCCACGCCATCACTGTCGCCCCTGTGCAGTAACTCCCCGGACGGCGAGCTCGGCAGGCCGACTTCCCCCGACCCAGGCCGACGTCGAGCTCTCGCCACCAGCTGGCGGTTGGCTCATCCGTACCCCCGAGCGCGATGAGCCAACCGCCAGATCCCCCACCGCAGTAAGACTCGATTAATCGAGAAAACCTCCATCAAACGCTAGCGGGGGCATCAATCCGCGGCTATCTTGATGATCACGACCGCTGGGCGGACAACTGCAAAACGCAACTTGTGGTTTTCCGCCACAAGGCGGCCCCGGAACTCCGCGGGCCGGTGCCGTTGCACTCCCCCTCCCCCGACCGGCACCGGCCCGCGGTCCCCCGTTGTCAGGCGCAGCCGCGTCGCGAAGTCACCGCGGGCCCTGCACGCCGAGCGGAGCGAGGCCGATCCCACACAGCCCGCGGTCCCCCGTTGTCAGGCGCAGCCGCGTCGCGAAGTTCCCCAATGTGGCATTGGGGACGTTCAACGAACGGTGCGCACCCGGGTGATCAGGACGCCCGCGGCGAGGGTGACCACTGCCGAAACGGCGTAGAGGCTGCGGTAGCCGCCGAGGTTGGCCAGGACCACCGTGGCGACCAACGGCGCGATGACCTGCGGCAGCGAGTTCGAGATGTTGACGATTCCCAGATCCTTGGCCCTGGCTGACGCGGCCGGCAGCACCTGGGTGAGCAGCGCCAGCCCGACCGAGGCGTAGACGCCGAAGCCGAGTCCGAGCGTCAGCGCGGCGACCATCGTCACGGCCCAGGTCTGCCAGATCACCAGCAGGACGGACGCACCGCCCATCAGCAGGACCGCGACGACCACATACGGCTTGCGGCGGCCGGAGCGATCCGACAACGCCCCCGTGACCACCGCTCCTACCAGCACGGCCGAGGCGTACAGGCTCATCGCGATCAACAGCCCCGCGTCCGGGTCGGGCAGGCGCACCACATCCGTCAGAAAGAACAGCAGGTACATCACGCCGAGCGCGTTGCCGACCTGGACGCAGAAGTGACCGGCCCAGGCCCAGGCGAAGTCGGGATGGCGGCGGGGCGACACCCAGATCCCGCGGAGCGCGGCACCGAGAGACTCGCTGGGGGCGATCGCGCGCGGCAGCACCGTGTCCGGGGTGCGGACGACGAACAACAGCGCGCCGACGATCACCGCCACGCCGCAGGCGAGGTACCCGCCGCCGAGCCCGGCGATCAGCATGGTGACGACCACCGTGCCCGCGAGTGTGCCGATGATCTGGGTGATGCCGACGATTCCCGCCACCCGGGCACGCTGCAACACCGGAACCCGGTCTGGCAGAGCCGCGGTGAGTGCCGCGAGTGTCGCGTTCAGCCCCGCCTGCACCATGCACCAGCCCAGCGTCATGACCACGACGTCGCCCGCGTTCGCCAGCACGAAGAACCCGACGGAACTGGCCAGCGCTCCGCCGATCGTCCAGGGATGACGACGACCGAAACGCGAGGTGGTGCGGTCGGAGGCCATCCCGGCGATCGGGGTGACGGCGGCGGACACGAGTGCGCCGATTCCGGTGACGACGCCGAAGACCAGTTCCTTGTCGGCGGCGTCGAGCAGCGCGGCCTGTTTGGGCAGCAGCACCTGGATGGGGGTGATCAGCGCGAACCAGAGTCCGACGTTGGCCACGAACAGCAGGCATATCCAATTGGGTCGCACCGGCGAAACAGGTTCGGCGTCCGGATCGGCGACCGGAACCGCAGCCGTAGGTTCAGCCACCGTCGCGTACCAGTCGGCGGTACCAGTCGAAGGAGTCCTTCGGCGTGCGCCGCTGGGTCGCGTAATCGATGTGGACCAGGCCGAAGCGTGGGGCGTACCCCTTCGACCATTCGAAGTTGTCCATCAGAGACCAGACGAAGTAGCCCCGCACGTCCACGCCGTCGTCCATGGCGAAGCGTAACGCGCGCAGGTGGCCAGCCAGGAACTCGACACGATCGGGGTCGTGCACGTGACCGTCGTCAGCCACCTCGTCGGCGGTGCTGCATCCGTTCTCGGTGATGTAGATCGGCGGCAGGGCCGCGGCGTAGCGCTCGTGCATCGACACCAGCAGTTCGCGCAGGGCGTGCGGCACCACAGGCGAGTCGTTCGTCGTCATCGGGTAACCCTCGACCGGGCGGAGTTCGAACGGCAGCGGGTTTCCCGGCCCAGGGGCGGAAACGCCCTGTGGCTCGTAGTAGTTCACGCCGTAGAAGTCGAGTTCTTCACTGATGACCGGTAGATCGTCCGCATACCGTTCCGGCAGATGCGGTTCCATTTCGGGCGGATAGGTCCCGAGCAGCACCGGATCCGCGTAGAGCCGGTTGATCAGGGCGTCCAACCAGCTGGCGGCACCACGGTCGTCCGCACTGTCACCTGTTGTCCACACCGGACTGTGGTTGTTCGCGGTACCGATGCTGCCTGCTCCGGCCGCGCGCAACGCGCGCACGGCAAGACCGTGTGCGACGTTCTGGTGGTGCGCCGTGGGGATCGCGTCAAGCAACAGGGTTTTGCCCGGTGCGTACTCCCCGATGGCGTAGCCGTAGATCGACGTCACCATCGGTTCGTTGAGCGGAATCCACATGTGCACACGGTCTGCGAACCGCTCGCCGACGATCGACGCGTACTCCGCGAACCGTTCGGCGGTGTCTCGGACCAGCCAGCCTCCTGCGTCTTCGAGCGGCTGCGGAGTGTCCCAGTGATAGAGGGTCCCGACGGGAGCGATCTCCGCCTCGCAGATCGCGTCGATCAGCCGGTCGTAGAAATCGAGCCCCTCGGCGTTCGGGGCGCCCTTGCCGTCCGGCTGGATCCTGGGCCAAGCGAAGGACATCCGGTAGGCATCCACGCCCAACTCGGCCAGCAGCGCGACGTCCTCCTGGTACCGGTGATAGTGATCGGCGGCGACGTCCGCGTGCTCGCCGCGGGCGACCTTGCCCGGGGTGGCGGCAAAAGTGTCCCAAACGGAGGTACCCCGGCCCCCTTCCCGCGTGGCGCCCTCGATCTGGAAGGCGGACGTGGAGACGCCCCACAGAAACTCGTGGGGAAATGTCGATCTGTCCACGGGCTGCGCACCTTCCGTCGCCGACAGTTTCCAGCAATATGAAAAGTATTCATATGCTAGCCGTTCCCTCGACCGGAGGGAAGTGGACAGACGCGCTAAAGTCGCTGATCACGCGACCGCAACAGCGAAAGTAGAGTACGACTTGTCCGACAATCAGGCCGCGAAGTCCGCGGGGCCCGCAGAGGGAACCCCGCTTCGTCGGCAACCCGTCCAGCAGCGCAGCGCGCAACGCGTCGAACGCATGCTCGACGCGAGCGCCGAACTGATCGAGGAAATCGGGTATGACGCGCTGACGACCACCCTGATCGCGAGACGGGCAGGGGTCGCCGTCGGGTCGCTCTATCAGTTCTTTCCGGACAAGCGCGCTGTCGTGCAGGCACTGACACAGCGCAATCTGGAGAAGTTCATGGCCGCGGTGCGCGAGCGGCTTGGCGGGGTGGACCACCAGCACTGGTGGGACCTCGTGGACTCGCTGCTCGACATCTACCTGCAGATGCACCGCGAGGTCCCGGGCTTCTCGAAGGTGCATTTCGGTGACGCCGTCGACGTGCGCCTGCTCGACGACCGTCGGGACAACAACAAGGTGGTGTCGGACTCGCTGACCGGCCTGCTCACGGCGAATCTGAACCTGCCGGAGGAGCAGCTCGCCCTGCCGATCGCCGTGGCCGTGGAAACGGCGGACGGACTGCTCAATCTCGCGTTCCGCCGCTCACCCGACGGCGACGAGGACGTGGTCGCCGAGACGAAGTACCTGATCAAGGGATACCTGGCCAGCAGGCTTGGCGAGTGACGTCCTAGGCCGTGTTCATGAAGCGCGCGCTAGGCCGGGCTCGAGGACGTGCTTCCAAAGATCATGTGCCAACTTCTCGAAGATCGACCGAGTGGCGGCCGGAGGAGAGTCAGCCGAAGTTGCGGCCCTCGCCCCGGTAGGTCGGTACCGTCCGCTCGACGTGATCGTCCAGCACGAGGTGGTACTCGTCGAACCGTTCGGCCAGCTCGCCGGCCTTGGCGTGACGCAGCCACACTCGATCGCCCACGCGCAGCGAGTCCGCGGCCGCACCGGTCACGGGGGTCTGTACCTCCCCCGCGCCTTCCATTCCCAGGAGCGCGAGACCGTCCGGCAGGTACGGACGTGGCAGCCTGGAGGTGCTCGCCGGACCGGAGGCGACGTATCCGCCCGCGTACAGCGTCGCGATTCCCTTGCCGGGCCTGCGCACGACCGGCAGGGCGAACAGCGTCGCGGCCCTCGGATGAAATCGCGAGTAGCCGTCGAACAACGTCGGTCCCATCAGGCCAGAGCCCGCGGCGATCTCGGTGACCGAGGAATCCGCTCCCGTGGTCTCGATGCTGCCGGTGCCACCACCGTTGACGAACTCCAGGTCGGCCACCGCCCGCACGGCGCGCACCACGGCACCCCTGCGCCGCGCGAGTTCGGCGGCGGATCGGCGCTGCATCCAGCGCACGACCGCACCGCGTTCCCCGGCGTCGGGGACACCGGCGATCTGCCCCTCGTACGCCATCACGCCCACCAGCCGGAATCCCTTCCTGGCCTGCACCTCTCGCGCCAACCGGACCGCCTGCCGCGGGGTGAAGACCGGCGAACGCCGAGTACCGACGTGCAGCCCGGGCAGTGGCCGCCAGGACGCGTCGAGTTCGAGACACACGCGAATCTCCGGCCGCCCACTGCCGACCGCGGCCTCCACGAGTTCGAGATGCTCGACGGAGTCCACCATGATCGTGATCGCCTGCCGGGCGCGCTCATCCGACACCAGTTCGCGCAGTGCGGCGTGGTCCGCCGTGGGGTACGCGACCACGATGTCGTCGCTGGTCCCGAGTCCGGACAACCACAGCGCTTCGCGCAGCGAGTAGCACATCAGCCCGGTGAAGCCGGGCCGCTCCAGTACCCGCTCCAGTAGAAATCTGCACCGGACGGACTTGCTGACGACCCGGATGGGCTTGCCGTTCGCGCGGTGCAGCAGATCGGCCGTGTTGGCGTCGAACGCGGCAAGGTCGACCACGGCAAACGGAGGATCGAGATCCTCGGTCGCGATGCCGTAGACATTGGTGTTCAGAGTGGACACACGATCACGGTACGACAATCGGCCTTGAAACGCGAATCTGATTCACTTATGGTTCGAGGACTCGGGGGCGGCGGCTGTCGAATAGAACGGGTGGGCTGATGGCAGGCTGGACCAACTGGGCAGGAACCGCCCAAGCGTCACCGACGCGAGTGCACAAACCGCGCAACGTCGCGGAGATCGCCAGGGCGGTCACCGATGCGGCTGTGGAGGGCAGGCGCATCCGGGCACTCGGCAGCGGCCACTCGTTCTCGCCGATCGCCGTTGCCGAGGACGACGCCATCGACCTCACCCAATGGAGCGGCGTCGTCTCCGCCGACGTCGAGTCCGGCCTCGTCACCGTCCGCTCCGGCACGACGCTGCGCGCGCTGAATCGCGAACTCGACGCGCTGGGTCTCGCGATGAGCAATCTCGGCGACATCGACGCACAGACGGTGTCGGGGGCGATCTCCACCGGCACCCACGGCACCGGCGCCAGACTCGGCGGGCTCGCCACCCAGATCGCCGCACTGGAACTTGTGCTCGCCGACGGCACCGTTGTGTCGTGCTCCGCCGATCGTCGTCCAGAACTGTTCGCGGCAGCGAGGGTCGGGCTCGGCGCGCTGGGCGTGATCAGCACGGTGACACTGCGCTGTGAACCTTCGTTCGTGCTCGCCGCCCAGGAGCGCCCGGAACCGCTGGACGAGGTGCTCGCCGGGTTCGACGCCGCCGCGGATGCCAACGACCACGTCGAGTTCTACTGGTTCCCGTACGGCCGCAACGCGCTGGTGAAGCGAAACAACCGGAAGCCCGCGGGGACCGTGCCCCGCCCGCTTTCCGCCGCTCGCCGCTACTTCGACTACGAGATCGTGGAGAACCGGGCGTTCGGCGCGCTGTGCCGGATCGGCCGTACGGTCCCGAGACTGGTTCGCCCGCTGGGTGGACTGACCTCGTCGCTGCTGTCGGCCAGGGAGTACAGCGACGTGTCCCACCGAGTGTTCGTCACCCACCGCGCGGTCCGGTTCGTCGAGTCGGAGTTCGCCGTCCCCCGGGAGTCGTTGCACCACGTGCTCGGCGAACTACGCCGCGCCGTGCCCAAACTGGAGAGTCCCGTGGCCTTTCCCGTCGAGGTGCGCGTGGCCGCCGCGGACGACATCTGGCTGTCGACCGCCTACGGTCGCGACTCCGCCTATATCGCCGTGCACCAGTTCACCGGAATGCCGTACCGCGAGTACTTCGCCGCCTTCGCCGACATCGCGGGCGAGGTCGGCGGGCGACCGCACTGGGGCAAGATGCACCGGCTGGACGCCGAACAGCTCCGCGAGCGCTACCCGAGGTTCGACGACTTCCGGCGGATGCGCGCCGAGGTCGACCCGCACGGAATCTTCACCAACGACTATTTGGACCGGGTGCTCGGCGCGGTGTAGTCAGAGCCGGCTCAGCGCTTCCTCGATCGGGGTGTTGCCGCTGGTCAGTTCCAGGGTGCGGCGCACGGTGATCGACTCGTCCGCCACCAGCTCGGCCAGTACCGCGGCGACGTCCTGGCGGCTGACCGCTCCGGCGGGAACGTCTTCGGCGAGGTGTACCGCACCGCTTCCGGGTTCGTCGGTGAGCCGTCCCGGTCGCAGGATGGTCCAGTCGAGGTCGCGTGCGCGCAGATCCTCCTCGGCCGCGGCCTTGGCCCTGAGGTAGACGGCGAAGGTTTCGTCCATCCCTTCCTCGTCCGCCCGATCCAGTCCCATCGCACTCACCTGAAGATGTCTGCGGACACCGGCACGCTCGGCCGCCTCGGCGAACAACGCGGCCGCGGCGCGGTCGACGGTCTCCTTGCGGGCGGTGCCACTTCCGGGCCCCGCGCCCGCGGCGAAGACGGCCACGTCCGCGCCGGACAAGACCTCGGCGACGGCAGCCACGTCCGCGCTCTCCAGATCGAGCACGGCGGGTTCGGCGCTCACATCGCGCAGGTCCGCTGCCTGCTCGGGATTCCGGATGATCCCGACGGCGTCGTCTCCGTTCGCGGCAAGCAGCTTTTCCAGCTGCAGCGCGATCTTTCCGTGGCCTCCCGCAATAACGACTCGCATGTCGGCCAGCCTAGATCAGCAGCCGACACCGCACCGGGTGGCCGACGGAGGCAGGGGCAGCCCCTCAGCCCTCGGTGGCGACGACGAGCTGGTCGTACACCAGCTCGTTCACCCAACGGGAGACGGCGTCCTCGTCCAGCAGCAGCCGCTCGGTGCGACCACTCAGGTCGAGGTCGACGACGGCGTCCTCGTCGGCGGTGACCACGGCCATCCCGTAGGTACGGGCGCGGGGAAGGCAGTTGTTGACGTAGTCCTGGGTCAGCACGGCCGAGGAGGGCAGCACCATGGCGGCCTCGCCGTAGCGGGCGAACGGCACGGTGGCCGCCATGCCGGTGCGCCAGTGCCGGGCCACCGCGAGCACGCCGACGATCTCGGCGGCGGCGGGCGGCGCGGAGTTGGCGAGCTCCGGCCAGGTCCAGGTGGAGACGGTGGCGCGGTCGGTGACCGGCTCGACGCCCATCGCGATGCGCTCGGCGTGGGCTTCCATGCGCAACCTCGCGACCACGAACACACGCCTGCCGAGAACGGTCATCGGCAGTACGGAGCCGTCCCAGCCGAGCTGCGCGGCGGCTTCCACCGCGAGTTCGTCAACGCCCGCGGGAAGTTCGACGGGAGGCAGGACCCGACTCGCCAGCGAGTGCGTTCCCTTGGTGCCGCCGTTTACCGCGGTCTGCCCGGGTGTTGTCGCCACGAGGTCCGCCTCCTTCTGTCGAGCCGCCATCAACGTTGTGCCACTCGAAAAGCGGCACATGACTTGACTACCAGCCAGAAAGTGCCAGGTCTGCGGGTCATGGAGGGACCTGCGATCGACGGCGCTGAACGGTCGGTGACCGGTCGGTGGGCGGTCATCGGACTTCAGCCCGACGGTGCGGCCGGACGGGTGATGTCGGGCTGAACGGTCGGACGGTCAGTAACAAGCCCGAAAACGCAAGCCGCCGTTCAGCCCCTTGCGGGGCGAAAAAGCTACCCTCGCCCGATGAACCTGAAGCGTCTGGCGCGGGACGAACGGGCGGACTTCGCGGCGTTTCTCGCGACACTGTCACCGCAACAGTGGGATGCGCCGACCCTCTGCGAGGGCTGGCGTGTGCGTGACGTCGTGGCGCACGTGGTCAGCTACGACGAACTGGACATGCGCAGCCTGGTCGGCCGCCTTGCCAAGGGGCGGTTCCATCCGGACAACGCCAATGCCGTCGGGCTGGCGGAGTACGGCACCCGGACCCCGGAGGAGCTGCTGGCGTTACTGAAAGAGCATGTGGACCCACACGGGCTTCCCGCGGCCTTCGGCGGCATGATCGCTCTGGTCGACGCGCTGATCCATCAGCAGGACATCCGGCGCCCACTGGGACTGCCACGCGGCATCCCGGCGGAACGGCTGCTGCCCGCCCTGCGCTGCGCCCTGTTCGCTCCGGTCATCCGCGGCTTCTGGCGAGTCCGGGGCTTGCGGCTGGTCGCGACCGACCTCGACTGGTCTACCGGGCGAGGCCCCGAGGTCCACGGCACGGCCGAGGCTCTCCTGATGGTCATCGCGGGACGACGTGGCGTCGTGGACGAACTCTCCGGGCCGGGACAGCCGAAGCTGGCGGAGCGACTCGGCGGCTGACCCGTTTTGCATCGATCGTTCCAGAACGTGCTACGGTGCCCTCATGGCGCGACCGAAAGGGTTCGACGAGGAGCGGGCACTGGACGCGGCGATGCGCACCTTCTGGGCGAACGGCTACGAGGCCACCTCGACCCAGGACCTGTGCGCCGCCACCGGCCTTGGCCGCAGCAGCATCTACAACACCTTCAACAGCAAGCACGAGCTGTTCACCCGGGTTCTGGCCCGCTACATCGACGCCATGAACGCCGCCCAGTTCGCCGTACTCGAGGACGAGCGACGACAGGCGGCCGAGCGCATCCAGGCAGTGTTCGACCTGGTGATCGACGGCGAGTTCAGGAACAGGCGTGACGGCGGCAGCATCGGCTGCCTGACCGTCAACACCACCGTGGAACTCGCCGGACGCGATCCGGAGGCGGCCAGGATGCTGGAGATCGACCTCGACAAGAGGTTGAGCGCGTTGCGCGCCACGATCGAGATCGGCCAGCGCGACGGCGACATCACCTCGACGCGGGATGCCGAGTCGCTCGCCCGTTTCGTCAACAGCGTGATCGCCGGCATCCGGGTCGCCGGCCAGGGCGGCGCCGACCGTCCCGCGCTGACAGCCATCGCCGCGACCGCCATGGACGCGCTCACCCGCTGAACACACTCTCCTCTCCCACCCCTTTCGTCGTACCCGAATTCTGAACTGATCGATCCAAAACTACTCAAGGAGCAACCGTCGTGCCTCGTGCTGTCTATGTGCTGGCGATGGGCATCTTCGCCATGGTCACCAGCGAGTTCGTCGTCGCGGGGTTGATGCCGCAGATGGCCGAGGGGCTGGGCGCCACCATTCCGCAGATCGGTTACCTGATTACCGCATTCGCGGTGGCCATGTCCGTCGGCGGGCCACTGCTGACGGTCGCGGTGCTGAAGCTGCGCCCGAAGCAGGCGCTACTGGCCCTGTTCGTGATCTTTCTGGCGGGCAACCTGCTGGCCGCCACCGCGTCCGACTACGCCGTCATGCTGGTCGCCCGGATCATCACCGGCACCGCGGCGGCGGCGTTTTTCGGCGTCTCCATCTCACTGAGCGCGCAGCTCACGCGCCCGGAAGTGCGCGGAAGGGCCATCGCGGCCGTCATGAACGGCCTCATGCTCGGCACATTGCTGGGGCTGCCGCTGGCCACCTTCATCGGCGCTCGGTTCGGCTGGCGCGCCGCGTTCTGGGCGATCGCGGTCCTCACCGTGCTCGCGGCCGTCTGCACGATCGCCGTGGTGCCTCCCATCCAGCGCGCCACCGATGGCGGGAGCTTCCGGCAGGAGTTGGTCGTGTTCCGCAATCCCAAACTGTGGCTGGTGTTCGCCACCAGCACGCTCATCATCGGTGCCACGTTCTCCGCGTTCAGCTACTTCACCCCCATCCTCACCGAGGTCACCGGGATCAGCACGGGAACAGTGCCGCTGCTGCTCGTCGCCTACGGCGCGGCGACCGTGGTCGGCAACACCGTGGTCGGCCGCCTCGCCGACCGGTACGCGATCGACGTGCTGATCTGTGGACTGGTCCTCAACCTGCTGTTCCTGGTCGGGTTCGCGCTGCTGACCGACCTCACCGTCCCCGCGGTGGCGTTCATGTTGGGCATCGGCCTGGTCGGGGTGACGATGAATCCGGCGATGATCACCCGCGTGCAGCGCACCGCCAATGCCAGGCCGCTGGTGAACACGGTGCACTCCTCATTCATCACCCTCGGCGTCATCCTCGGTTCCTCGCTCGGCGGTCTGGCCATCAGCGGCTTCGGCCTGCGGGCTCCGCTGTGGGTCGGGGCCGTGATGGCGGTGCTGGGAATCGCCACGCTCGTTCCGGAACTCGTCAAACGCTCCACGTCCGCGCCGGAAAAGGGTGAGCTGGACCGCAGCGCACCCGCGTCCTCGGCGTTAAGGTGACCGGTGAGTAACATCTGAGACGGCGGATTGCGAGGTCATGGTGATCCGAGTTCTCAGACAAGCTCTGAGTAACTTGCCCGCAGCGATGGAGGCACAATTGCGCTCGCCGAAGGACTTCTTCGCACCCCTGGCCGTGGGGGCGCCCGAACCGGTCCGGCAGATTCCCGCCCTGCCGTCGCGCATGATCCACTTCTTCGACCCGAGCAACGAGAAGATGGCGGCGAAGGCGCCGGACATCGCGAAGAAGGTCGACGTGCTGCTCGGCAACCTGGAGGACGCCGTCCGGGCGGACCGCAAGGAGGCCGCGCGGAACGGTCTGGTCGAGATCGCCAAGGCCAACGACTTCGGCCAGACGCAACTGTGGACGCGGGTCAACAGCCTCGACTCGCCGTGGGTGCTGGACGACCTGACCAACCTGGTCACCGAGATCGGCGACAAGCTCGACGTGATCATGGTGCCGAAGGTGGAGGGCGCGCAGGACGTCCACTACGTCGATCGGCTGCTGGCACAACTCGAGGCGCGCGCGGGGCTGACCAGGCCGTTGCTGGTGCACGCCATCCTGGAGACCGCCAGCGGCGTGGCCAACGTCGAGGAGATCGCCGGCGCGAGCCCCCGGATGCAGGGCATCTCGCTCGGCCCGGCCGACCTCGCCGCGAGCAGGCGGATGAAGACCACCCGGGTCGGCGGCGGGCACCCCGGCTATCTGGTCCGCACCGATCCGACCGGCGAGGACCTCAATGCGGGCCGCACGACCTACCAGCAGGACCTGTGGCACTACACCGTCGCCCGCATGGTCGACGCCTGCGCCGCGAACGGAATCCTGCCCTACTACGGCCCCTTCGGGGACATCCGCGACGTGGTCGCCTGCGAGGACCAGTTCCGGAATGCCTTCCTGCTCGGCTGCGTCGGCGCGTGGAGCCTGCACCCGGCACAGATCGACATCGCGAAGAAGGTGTTCTCCCCCGAGCCGTCGGAGGTGGCGTGGGCGCGCAGGGTCATCGCCGCGATGGGCGACGGCACGGGTGCGGTGATGATCGACGGCAAGATGCAGGACGACGCCTCCTTCAAGCAGTGTCAGGTGGTGGCCGAACTCGCCGACGCGCTCAGCGCCCGCGACCCCGAACTGGCCGAGGCGTACGACAAGGCGACCAAGGAGGCACTTGCCGGTGAGTGACACACAGCTACGCCCCCGCCGGTCGGTGCTCTACATGCCGGGCGCGAACGAGCGCGCGCTGGAGAAGGCCAAGACCCTGCCCGCGGACGCGCTGATCCTCGACCTCGAGGACGCCGTCGCCCCGGACGCCAAGGCCGAGGCCCGCGAACGGGTCTGCGCCGCGGCCGCCTCCGGTGACTACGGGCAGCGTGAGGTGACGATCCGGGTCAACGGCCTGGACACCGAGTGGCACGAGGCGGATCTGCGCGCGGCGGCGGAGGCGGGACCGGCGGCCGTTGTGGTGCCGAAGGTGAACTCGGCGCGCGAGGTACGGGACATCGAGCGCGCGCTCGAACTCGGCGGGGCTCCGGAGCACACCAAGATCTGGGCCATGGTCGAGACACCGGTCGCGATGCTGCACGCCGAGGAGATCGCCGCGGCGAGCGACCGATTGAGCGTGCTGGTGATGGGCACCAACGACCTGGCCAAGGAACTGCACGCGGAGTTCGTCCCCGGCAGGGCACCGCTGCTCGGCGGCCTTTCACTCTGCCTGCTGGCCGCGCGCGCCACCGGCAAGGTGATCCTCGACGGTGTCTACAACGACGTGAAGGACCTCGAGGGGTTCGAGGCGGAGTGCCTGCAGGGCCGCCAGTTCGGCTTCGACGGCAAGACGCTGATCCACCCTGGGCAACTCGAACCGTGCAACCGCGTGTTCGCGCCGTCGGAGGAGGAGATCGAGCGCTCGCGCAGGATCATCGAGGCGTTCGACCAGGCCAGGGCCGAGGGGCGGGGCGTGGTCACGGTGGACGGCAGGATGATCGAGAACCTGCACGTCGACAACGCCCGCCGCATCCTCGCCATGGCCGAGGCGATCAACGCCACCCAGGAGAGCTGAGCGCGTCGGAGATCTCGCACTTTCCCGGGAAAGTGCGATACCCGGCGCGTGCAACTACCGCACTTTCCCGGGAAAGTGCGAGGTTCAGCTGGGCCAGGGGTGCTGAGCGGGGCGGAGGCGTTCGAAGGCCGCGGCCAGGCGGAGCACGCCGACGTCGTCGAACCGGCAGCCCGCTATCTGCAGGCCGATCGGCTGCCCGTCCCCCGTGTAGCCGCAGTTCACCGACACCGCGGGCTGACCGGACATGTTGTACGGCACGGTGAACGCGATGTGCTCGAACGGAAGTGCGGGGTCGTTCGTCGGGGACGGCGCGTCGGCGGCAGGCGCGGAGACCGGGCAGGTCGGCGACAGCACGGCATCGAACGGGCCGCAGGCGCGCAGTGCCGCCACGCTGATCGCGTCGATCTGCGCGAAGCCGCGGTAGACGTCCAGTCCCGACACCGGTTCGCCACCCCAGATCCACTCGGTGATGTACGGCAGGATCCGCTCCTTGCGGCGAGGATCGAGGTCTTCGAGTTCGGCCTGGAAACGGGTGCGCCAGAATCGGTCGAGGCCGTCGAGCATCTCCCTGGTCAGCAACGGCGGCACCTCCTCGATCACGGCGCCCGCCTCCTCCAGCAGCCGCGCCGCCCCGGCGACCGCCGCGCGAATCTCCGGCTCCACGGGCAGGCCGACACCCGGATCGAGCTGCAGGCCGATGCGCAGACCGGCCACGTGACCGTCGAGCTCGCCCCACGGGAGCTCGGCAGGCGGCAGGCTGAGGTGGTCGCGCTCGTCGGGCCGGGCGATGACGTCCATCAGCAGCGCGGCGTCGGCGGCCGTTCTGGTCATCGGACCCGCGACGCGGCCCGCGAACGGCGGGTCGACCGGCACCCTGCCGAAGCTGGGCTTGAAACCGACGAGTCCGCACCAGGCCGCGGGAAGGCGGATGGAGCCGCCGATGTCGGTGCCGACGTGCAGCGGTCCGTACCCGGCCGCCGCCGCCGTCCCGGCGCCCGCGCTGGATCCGCCCGGAGTGCGGGCCAGGTCCCACGGATTGCGCGCCGAAGTGTGGAAACTGGACAGTCCGGACGTGAGCATCCCGTAGTCCGGCATCGTCGTCTTGGCCAGCAGTACCGCGCCAGCCTCCCGGGTCCGCGCAGCAACCGGGGCGTCGTCGGCCGCGGGTACGAGTTCGGTTGCCGCCGTTCCCATCGGCACCGGCGTGCCCTTGGTGGCGATGTTCTCCTTCAGCGTCAGCGGGATTCCGTCGATCGGGCCGAGCGGAGCGCCGTCCCGCCAGCGCTGCTCGGCGGCCCGCGCGGCGGCGAGCGCCGCCTCGGCGTCGAAGGCGTAGAGCGCGTGCAACTCGGGCTCGCGGGCCTCGATCCTGGCCAGCACCGCCTCGGTCAGCTCCACCGGTGACAGTGCGCCCCCGCGGAACTCACGTGCCAGCTCGGTTGCGCCCAGGTCAACGGCGTCGGTCATCTAGCCCTCCTCAGGATGCGGGTGGTTCGTAGCGGCCGTCGATCGCGGTCCAGCCTCCGTCGACGGGAAGTACCGCGCCGGTGATGAACGAGGCCGCGTCCGAGGCGAGGAACACGACGGCTCCGGCTAGCTCGTCCGCACGCGCCCAGCGCCCGAGCGCGCTCTTGCTCGCGTACGCCTGGTACCAGCCGGGATCGGCCTTGATCTGGGCGGTCAGTGGCGTCTCCACCACTCCCGGTGCGATCGCGTTGACCCGGACACCCGCCGGGCCGAACTCGGCGGCCGCGGTCCGGAACAACTGCACGAGTCCCGCCTTCGTGGCGGCATAGGCGCCCTGGCCCGGTTCGACAGTCGTGCCGCGGATCGAGGAGAAGCCGATGATGCTGCCCGAACCACGTTCGACCATCCCGGCCCCGAACGCCCGGACGACCTCGAAACTGGCGCCGAGGTTCAGCGCCACAACCCGGTCGAACTCCTCGCGGGAGTAGTCGAGCAAACGTTTGCGGACGTTGGTCGCCGCGGTCAGGACGACGACGTCGAGCTCACCGAGATCCCGCGCTGCCCCATGCACCGCGGCGGGGTCGAGCAGGTCGATCTCGTAGGGCCGCGAGCGCTCGCCGATCAGCTCGCACGTCGCGGACGCCGTGGCCAGGTCCCGGTCGGCACAGATCACCTCGGCGCCGTGCGCGGCGAGTGCCAGCGCGGACTCCCTGCCGATCCCGCTGCCCGCACCGAGCACGATCGCCCTGCGCCCGTCGAGCCGGAAAAGGTTCGAGTAGCCGCTCACGGCCGGATCACCGCCATCCTGGTCACGGTCAGCTCCTCCACCGCGAACCGGGGGCCCTCCCGGCCGATTCCGGAGTCCTTCACCCCGCCGTAGGGCATCGTGTCCGAGCGGAAGCCCGGTACCTCGTTCACCACGACTCCACCGACCTCCAACTGTTCCACCGCGCGCATCGCCGTCGCGAGCGAGGCGGTGAAGACGCTCGCGTGCAGTCCGTATCGAGAGTCGTTGACCGCGTCGAACGCCGCCTCGACGTCGCCCACCGTGCGCAGGCACACCACCGGGGCGAACACCTCCTCGTCCCAGCAGTCGGTGCCGTCGGGCACGTCCGCCAGCACCGTCGGGGACAGCACGCCGTTCTCGGTCACCCCGCCCGCCAGTAACCGCGAGCCCACGGCCTCGGCCGACTTGAGCCAGCCGAGTACGCGCTCGGTGGACCGTTCGTCGATGAGTGCCGACACCCGGGTCGCCGGGTCACGTGGATCGCCGGTGACCACCTCCCCGATCCGATCGAGCAGCCTCGCGGTGAACTCGGCGGCGATCTGTTCGACCAGCAGCACCCGTTGCACCGAGATGCAGGCCTGACCGGAGGCGTAGAACCCGCCGCGCAGCACCGCGTCCACCGCCGCGTCGAGGTCGGCGTCGGCCGCCACCACCAGCGCGGCATTCGAGCCCAGCTCCAGCAGGGCCTTGCGGGGCGCGGCATCGCGGGCGATACGGTGCCCGACCGCGGCGGACCCGGTGAACGACACCGCACCCACTCGAGCGTCGGTGACCAGCGTGGAGCCCACCTCGACGTCACCGGTGACCAGCTGTGCGAGTTCGGCGGGCGCACCCGCCCTGGCCGCGGCCTCGCGGACGAGGTGCAGCAGCCAGAGCGTCGCCAGCGGTGTAGCGGGCGCGGGCTTGGCGATCACCGGGCAGCCCGCGGCGATGGCCGGGGCGATCTTGTGCGAGGCGAGCAGTAGCGGGTAGTTGAACCCGGCGATGCCGACGACCACGCCGATCGGCTTGCGGGTCCAGAACCCGAGCAGCCCTTCCCCGGACGGCAGCAGGTCCAGCGGAACCGTCTCCCCGTGCAGCCGGGACACTTCCTCCGCCGACGCGGCCCAGGTGAGCAGGGTGCGGGTGACCTCGACCTTGCAGTCGACCAGTGGCTTGCCCGTCTCCAGCACGAGCAGGTTCTCGAACTCCGCCCGCCGCTGCTCGATCGCGTCGCGCACGTCGGCGAGCACGGCCCTGCGCACGTGCGAGGGCAGGGCGGCGACCTCGCGGCGCGCCGCGACGGCCGCGTCCAGCGCCTGCCGGGCCTGCGCGGGGGAGCCAACGGGTGCGCCGGCCACGACCTGCCCGTCGAACGGGAACACCACCGGTGCTGTCGCGGGTGCCGGTTCCCAGCCTGCGCCGACCGGCAGCCCTGCCGGGTAGGGCGGGTCGAACATCACGCTCTGTCCTCCAGATTCGCCAGCGCAGCGCGCAGGCTCGGTGCGGCCGCGATCAGTTCGCGGGTGTAGGGATGCTCGGGCTCGTCGTAGACCTGGTCGATCGCGCCGTGCTCGACGATCTCGCCACCGCGCATCACCGCCACGGTGTCGCAGACGTTCCGCACCACGGCGAGATCGTGCGAGACGAAGATCAGGGTCAGGTCGAACCGCTGGACCAGATCGGCCAGCAGTTCGAGAATCTGCGCCCGGACCAGCACGTCGAGCGCGCTGACGGCCTCGTCGGCGATGAGCACGTCCGGCCTCGGCGCGAGTGCGCGGGCGATGGAGATGCGCTGTCGCTGGCCGCCGGAGAACTGGTGGGGGTACCGCCGCCCGGAGTCGGCGGGCAGGTCCACGGCCTCCAGCAGTTCGGCGACCCGGTCGTACCGGTCCCGCGCTCGCCCCAGCGGTTCGCTGATGATGTCGCGCACGCGCATCCGCGGGTCCAGTGAGCCCATCGGGTCCTGGAACACGATCTGCATCCGGGAACGCAGAAAACCGAGGTCCCGCTCGGCGAGGTTGTCGATGCGCCTTCCCTCGAAGGAAACCGAGCCCGAGGTGGGCCTGTCCAGCGCGGCCAGCAGTCGGACCAGGGTGGACTTGCCACAGCCGGACTCGCCGACGATGCCGAAGCGCTGCCCTTCCCGGACGTCGAACGAGACCCCGCGTAACGCGGAGACCTCGGATTTCGGGCCGAACAGGGTGGTGCGGGGACGGCGGTAGGAGCGGGTGAGGTCGCGCACCTCGAGCAGTGCCGGTTCGGTCACTTCGACACCTCCAGGGTCGAGGCCGCGAGCAGGCGCCGGGTGTAGCCGTGTTCCGGGGCGGAGAGGACCTGCCGGGTGCTGCCCTCCTCGACGATCCTGCCCTCGTACATCACCAGTACGCGGTCGCAGACCGAGGCGACGACGGCGAGGTCGTGGGTGATGAACAGCAGCGAGGTGTCCCGGTCGCGGGTGCTGTCGAGGATCAACTCGAGGATCTGCGCCTGCACGGTGACGTCGAGCGCGGTGGTCGGTTCGTCGCAGATCAGCAGCGCCGGATCGTTGGCCAGCGCGATGGCCAGCACCACCCGCTGCCGCTGGCCCCCGGAAAGCTGGTGCGGGTAGGCCCGTGCGGTGCGTTCCGGATCGGGCAGGCGGACCCGGTCGAGCAGTTCGACGGCGGCGGCGTGTGCGGCACGGCGATTCGGCCTGGTGTTGTGCAGCAGCATCACCTCGGCCACCTGCCTGCCGACACGCATGGCCGGGTTGAGCGCGGTCATCGGCTCCTGGAACACCATGGCGAGTTCGCGCCCGCGCAGCCCGGACAGCGTGCCCTCGCCCGCGCCGATCAGCTCGGTGCCGGCGAGGGTGGCGGAACCGGCCGCGGTGAGTCCCTCCGGCAACAGACCCATGATCGCGGAGGCGGTCAGCGACTTGCCCGACCCGGACTCGCCGATCAGCCCGAGCCGCTCGCCGCGCCCGATCGCGAACCCCACGTCCTCGACCAGTGGTTGGCTACCGGCACGGACCTCGAGCCCCCGGACTTCCAGCAACGCGCTCATCGCCGCGCCTCCAATTTCGGATCGAACCGGTCGCGCAGGCCGTCGCCGAGCAGATTGAAGCCGAGCACGGCGATCGCGATGGCGATACCGGGCACGAGGGCGAGCCGGGGCTCCACGGCGAGCAGTTCCTGGGACTCCTGCAACATCCGTCCCCAGGACGGCGTCGGCGGCCGGGTGCCGAAGCCGAGGAACGACAGCGCCGCCTCGGCGAGCACGGCGATCGCGAACGACACGGAGGACTGCACCAGCACCAGCCCGGAGATGTTCGGCAACACGTGCCGCCAGGCGATCCACAGTCGGGATCGACCAGCCGCGCGGGCGGCGAGGACGTACTCGGTGCTCATCACCCGCAACGTCCCGGACCGGGCGATGCGCGCGAACGACGGCACCGTGGCGATGCCGATCGCGATCATCGCGGTGAGCGTGCTCGCACCGTAGACCGCGCCCAGCATGATTGCCAGCAGCAGTGCGGGAAAGGCCAGCATGAGGTCGTTCGCCCGCATCACCAGCTCACCGAGCCAGTTGCGGGACATGCCGGCGAGGATGCCCAGCGGGGTGCCGATCACCGCCGCGATCCCGACGGCGACGATGCCGACGTAGAGCGTGGTACGGGCGCCCACCATCAGCTGGCTGGCGACGTCGCGGCCGAACCGGTCGGTGCCGAGGACGTAGTCGGCGGTCGGCCCGAGCAGCCGGGCACTGGCCTCGACCAGGAGCGGGTCGTGCGGCGTCCAGAGGAAGGACACCAGCGCCGCCAGCACCACGATGCCGACGAGCGCCGCACCCACCATCAGGCTCGCGCTGCGCGGCCGGGTACCGATCATGGTCATCAGGACCTCCTAGGAGCCGACAGCCGCGGGTCGAGGACCGCGTACAGCACATCCACCAGGAAGTTCACCAGCAGCACGCCGACCACCAACACGAGCACGATCCCCTGCACGGCAAGCAGATCTCGGGAGGAGACGGAGTCGAGCAACATGCTGCCCAGCCCAGGCAGCACGAACACCCGCTCCACCACGACGGCGCCGACCAGCAAGGTCGCCAGTTGCAGCCCCAGCACCGTGACCACGGGAACGGCGGCGTTGCGCAGCCCGTGCCGGACCAGCGCCTGCCCCGGGCGCAGCCCCTTGGATCGCGCGGTGCGGAGGTAGTCCTCACCGAGGACGTCGAGGACGGACGAGCGGACGTAGCGGGTGACCACGGCGCCCTGCACCAGTCCGAGCGAGAGCACCGGCAGGATCATGCCGCGCAGCCACTCGGCGGGATCGCGCACCGGCGGGGTCCAGCCGCCGGAGGGCAGCCAGCCCAGCCGGACCGCGAAGATCTGCACCAGCAGGATGCCGGCGAGGAACGCGGGAACGGCCATGCCGAGCTGGGACACACCGGACACCACCGCGCCGCTGGGCCTGCGATGGCGCACCGCGGCGATCGTGCCGAGCGGCACGGAGATCAGCAGCGCGACGAGCACCCCGCCGCCGACGAGCCACAGGGTGACGCCGAGCCGGTCGAGCAGCTGCGGGCCGATGGCCTCGCGCGTGACGTACGAGCGGCCGAAGTCGCCGCTGAGGATGCCGCCCATCCAGTCCAGGTACTGCGAGATCAGCGGCCGGTCGAGGCCGAACTCCTGCCGGGTCTGTTCGACCAGTTCGGGTGTCGCGTTGACGCCGAGCGCCACCTGCGCGGGGTCGCCGGGCAGCACGACCATGAAGAGGAAGACCACCACCGAGGCCACCAGCACGCTGATCACGAAGATCGCGGTGCGGCGAAGGATGGGCACGATCATGACTCCACCTTCCCGAGCCCGGTCAGGTCGAAGGACTCGCTGACCTGGTTGCGGTGCAGGCCGGTCACCGACTTCTTGGCCGCCACCACGTTGGGGAACAGGAACAGCCAGTTCGCCGCCGCGTCCTCGGTGATCGTGCGGGCAACCTCGCGCATGCGCTCGACCTGCTGCTCCTTCGTGCCGACATCAGCCTCCTCGAGCAGCTCCGCCACTCGGGGATTGTCGTAGCCCCAGTAGTAGCCGGGATCACCGAACGTGGTGATGTCGCGGGCCTCCACGTGCTGCACGATCGACATGTCGTAGTCGTGGCCGGTGAACACCTGCTGCAACCAGACCGCGGGGAAGTCCAGCGGCTCGATCGCGACGGTGACCCCGACCTTGTCCAGTTCGGACGCGACGACCTGCGCCGAGGACAACGCGTAGGGCAGGTTCGGCACGCGCAGTCGCAGGGTCAGATTCTCCTGCCCCGCATCGGCGAGCAGTTGCCGCGCCTGCGCGGGATCGTGCGGGTAGAAGCCGGACAGGTCCTCGTACCAGGGATCGGTGGGCGGGACCATGCTGCCGATCAGCGTTCCCCTGCCCGCCCATGCGGTCGCGAGCAGCGCTTTCCTGTCGATGGCGAGTGTCAGCGCCCGCCGCACCCGCGGATCGTCCAGTGGCGCGCTGGCGTTGTTGTAGGAGAGCACGACTTCGCCGTTCGTGGTGCCCTGCAGGACGTTGAACCGGGTGTCCGCCTCGAACTGCGGGATGGAGTCCGGCGCGGTGATGGAGGAGATGGCGTCGATCCCGTTGCTCAGCAGGGCGTTGTTCATCGCCGTCGGATCCTGGAAGTACTTCAGGACAACCGTCTCGTAGGCGGGCGCCGTGCCCCAGTAGTCGGAGCGGCGTTGCAGCCAGATGGAATCGCCCCTGCGCCGCTGTGCGACCTCGTAGGGACCGGTGCCGACGGGGGTGTTGGCGAGATCGTCGACGGCGGTCGGGCTGAACATCGCGCCGACCCTGCCGGTCAGGTCGAACAGCCAGGCATTGCTCGGCCTGTTCAGCACAACCCGCGCGTGCGTCGGGCTGACGGCCTCGACCCGCTCGACGACGTCCATCTTGGACTTCAACGAGACGGTCCAGTCGCTGCTGACCCGTTCGAGGGAGAACTTCACATCGTCGGCGGTGAACTCGTCGCCGTTGGCGAAGGTCACCCCCTCGCGCAGCTGGAAGTCGTAGACCTTGCGGTCTTCGCTGATCGTCCACGACTCCGCGAGGAGCGGAACGATCTCGCCCTCCGCGTCCAGCTTCACCAGACCCTCGTAGACGTTGTAGAGCAACGCCTGCGGGATGGCGGCACCGTCGGTGGTGGTGAAGTCGAAATTCTTCGGCTCCGCCGTGAAGCCGACCGCGAGCGTCGACTCGCCGTCGCCGACCGATGCCGTCGAACCCGCCGAGCAGGACGGGACCAGCAGAAGCAGCGCGAAGGCCGCCGCGACGATTCGAACTCGCATAATTACCCCAAGGTAATTGCCTGTGTACTCAGTATGCTGGTCGGACCAGTAGCCTAGGCTTGCACCCGCCTTCGCGAAGGTCAAGAAAAAAGACACAGAGGAAGCCCTGTGCGATTCGAACCGATCGAGACCGCTCGCGCCTATGAGCACGTGGTCGAGCAGATCGAGCAGGCCGTGCTGAACGGCCGGCTGGCTCCCGGCGCGCGCCTGCCGAGCGAGCGCGAGCTGATGACCCAGTTCGGCGTGAGCCGCTCGACCGTGCGCGAGGCCCTGCGTGTGCTGCAGGCGGGGGCGGTGATCCGCTCCCGGCCCGGCGACCCCCGCGGCCCGGAGGTGCTCGCGGCCTCCCCTGCGACACTGCACAAGTCGATGCACCGGCTGACCCGCGCCCGACACCTCGGCCTCGCCGAGCTGCTGCAGTTCCGGATGGTGCTGGAGGGCTCGGCATTCCTCCTCGCCGCGCAACTGCGGACGGACGAGCAACTAACGGAACTGACAGCTGCCCTCGCCGAGATGGAACGGCACGTCGAGCACGGCTACACCGAGTTCAGCCAGGCGGACATCACGTTCCACGAGATCGTCGCGCGGGCGACGCAGAACCCGTTGCTCGTGGTGTGCGGCGAGGTGGTCAGGGGGGTCGTGCTGGAACTGATCGAGGACAAGCTGGCACAGGCCGACGATCGCCGCGCGCTCATGCGGGCTTCGCTGGCGCACCACACCGAAGTACTCGCCGCGGTACGGGAGCAGGACGGGCCGCTGGCCTGCAGGCTCGCCCGTCGCGCGCTCTACGACTACTACGCCGAGTACGTCCCGCCCGGACAACGGGCGATGCTCGAGCCGCTCGTCCGGGAGTTCGTCGACGAATTCCCGGAGTAGGCATCGATAAGGTGACGGTATGCGACCGGGTGACGTCGGCCTGTGCCTGTCCGGCGGTGGATACCGCGCCATGCTCTTTCACACCGGCGTGCTCTGGCGGCTCAACGAACTGGGGACGCTGCCGACCCTGTCGATGATCTCCAGCGTCTCCAGCGGCGCGATCACGGCGGGTGTGCTCGCCCACGCCTGGCCGGAGCTCGAATTCTCCAATGGTGTCGCGGCGAACTTCGGCGAGCAGGTGGTCGGGCCGGTACGGGAACTGGCCGGCGCGAGCATCGACGTCTGGGCCATCCTGCGCGGGTTGGTCAAGCCGTGGCGCAGTGTCGGTGAGGAACTGGCGACGTCTTTTCGCCGGCACCTGTTCGGTGGCCGCAGGTTGTGCGATCTGCCAGCGCGCCCTCGGTTCGTGTTCACCGCGACGAACATGCAGACCGGCGACCTGTGGCGGTTCTCCAGAACCGGGACCGTCGGACAGCGGCCCGCCGATCCCGCCCTGCTCCTGGCGACGGCCGTCGCCGCGTCCTCGGCTTTCCCGCCGCTGCTCTCCCCAGTGATCGTGCGCAGCAAGCGGGGCGCCGTCGTACTCTCCGACGGCGGGATTTTCGACAACCTCGCCCTTGACCCGGCGCTCGACTTCTGCCCCAACGTGCTGGTCAGTGACGGCGGTCTGCGGATGCAGGTGATCAGGCGGGTACCGCAGGACTGGCTGCGGCAGCTGATCCGCACGCTCGACGTGGTGGACAACCAGGTACGCAGCCTGCGTAAACGAGCACTACTGGAGTCCTACACGGACGGAACACTCGGCGGAGCCTACTGGGGCAGCTACAGCGACATCGCCAACTACGGCCTGCCCGACACCCTTGCCGCGCCCGTGGAGCGCACGCTGGAACTGGCGAAGGTGCCCACCCGGCTGCACACGACACCGGCGGTGCTGCAGGAGCGACTGATCAACTGGGGGTACGCGATCTGCGACGCGGGCATGCGGCGCTGGGTCGCGCCATCGGCTCCCCCGCCGACGGCGTACCCCTACCCCGCCGCCGGAGTCGGCTGAGCCGGGCGCACTTTCCCACAAAAGTGCGATACGTGCGTGCGCAACTACCGCACTTTCCCGGGAAAGTGCGGACGGCACATGGAACGGGCCTGGGGCCGGCCTCCGCGGAAGCCGGCCCCAGGCCCGTGTCGTTCAGTTGGTTGGTTGTGCCTGTACTCAGGCGGCGTTGCGGCGACGCAGCAGGAGCAGCGTGGCACCACCGGCGAGCAGCAGGCCACCACCGAGCAGCAGCGGTGTCATCGCGGAGAAACCGGTCTGCGCCAGGTCGTCCTCGTTGGCCTGCGGGTTGACCGGAGCTTCCGTGGTCGGCGGCGCGGCAACCTCGCTGGAGGTCGGCGGAGCGGTGGTCTCGACCGGCGGCGGCGTGGTCTCGACCGGCGGCGCCACCTTCCAGTTGGCCTGCGCACCCGCGGACAGCGAGGTCTTCTCCGAGGAGGCCACGATCAGCGACTGCGAGGGACGCTTCTTGTAGTCCTCCGCGACGAACAGCCTGCCGGTGTCCACGGCGGCCTCGACGGTCAGTTCGAAACTGCCGCTACCTTCCTCGGCGTCGTCGGGCACGTCGAAGAAGACCTCGGTGCCGTCGGTGACGTCCTCGGGGTTGAGCTCGGCGCCCTCGGCGTCGGTGAGCGTGACGCCCTCCGGCAACTCGGACACGATCTCGGTGATCTCACCGGTGGTGCTGACGGTGAACGGTCCGATGCGGCTACCGGCCTCCCCTGTCGCCTCCTCCGGGCTGACCTCCAGGGTCGCGGTCGGCTCCTTGCCGATGCCGACGTTCTTCTCGCCGGTCAGGTAGTCGTAGACGGCGAGCACGTCGGCCTCGGTCTCGGCGTCGTCCTTACCGCTGAGCGGGTCGTCCTTCTTCAGCGGCTTGTCGTCACTGAAGCGCCACACGGCGGCCTGGGTCGCGGTGATGGCCTCCTTGACGGTGAGGCCGTCGTTGAACGTGGCGCCGTCCTTGACCAGCAGTGCTTCGAGCGCATCTGCCTCGACGACCGGGTAACCGTGGTGCAGCACCCAGTTGATCTTCTCGCGGTTCTTGTGGAAGGGCGAGTGCTCGTAGGGGAACTCGTCCCACGGAACCTCGCCGCGCACCAGGTCCTTGTCCTCGTCGCGGATGTCGACCTCGATCTGGACGCAGTACGTCTTGAGCAGGTCGCCACCCTCGAGCCGGAGACCGAACAGCGTGGTCGACAGGTTCTTCATGCCTTCGACGTTGACCTTGAAGCCACTGACACCTGCGTCGGTGTCCAGCTTGCCCTGTGCCTGATCCGCCCCGGCGGGCAGTGCCCCGGACATCAGCGCCATCGACGCGCCGAGAACGGCGGCGCCGGTGCGCGCGAGAATTTTCTTGCCGCGCATGTGTCTCCTTAGCGATTTCCGGACTGCGTCCATCAAGAGCCGTGCGGTGCCGCTGCCGGTCGCAGAGAGGAGGGCACCGTTTGAGTAAATTCCACCCAGTCGAGCGATCTGGAGCCTACACAGAAGCGGAATTGCCCGAACGACCTCCCCCCTTTGTTTATTTCGTTACGCCGATCGGTCTAATGATCTAATGTTCAAGTAGCGTTGCGTTTATTCGCGCATTGCTCTCAGCGACATTCGAATTGAATTGTTCGCCGGATCGTGTCCCCACCGTTACCTCGTACTCGTCGCTCTTCAGGAGAGCAGGTCGACAGGCGCGTACACCCGTCAGCTCGTCGGCGTTGTCCGGCCGGGACGCTCGCCGCGGTAGATCTCCCCCCGCGGTCGGCGGTCGCGCCCGGCCCGGGACCAGCGACGACCACAGTGGACGCCGCCAGCAACTGTGCTGTCCAGATCGGACAGGCCGAAGGTCCAGGAGTGCCTCCCGCGACGACCAGCCCGCCGATTTCCCGCAGCGCGGGGTGAACGCCGGGATTTCCGGCAACAGACCGGGAATCAGTGCCGTCGCCGTCCCTGGAAACTGCAACTCGGTGCGGTCGCTGCGCGTGACCAGCCGGGTCACAGGGGGCGGATCACGTCAAGCGGTCGAGCGCCCCGGCGAGATCGCTCCAGAGATCGTCGGGGTGTTCGAGCCCGACGCTGAACCGCACGAGTCCCGCGGGCACATGTGCGTCACCCGCAAGGGACGCGCGCCGCTCGACGCAACTCTCGACTCCGCCGAGGCTGGTCGCATGCCGGATCAGCGTGAGTGACCGGCAGACGGCGTCGGCTGCTTCCGCCCCTTCCAGTTCGAACGCGATCATCGCGCCCTCATCGGGGTAGCGGACAGCGGTGATCCGCGGATGCGTCGTCAGTCGTTCGGCCAGCTCCGCGGCCGTGCGGGTGGCCTCGGCAAGACGCACCGGCAGCGTGCGCAGGCCGCGCAGCGCGAGCCATGCCTCGAGAGCGCCAGGGGTGGCCCCGCCGCGGGTACGCGCGTCCCGCAACTCGCGTGCCAACTCCTCGTCAGCCGCGACGGTGAGGCCGAGCAGCAGGTCGCTGTGCCCGCCGATCAGTTTGGTGGCGCTGTGCACCACGAGGTCCGCGCCGAGCGCGATCGGCTGCCTGCCCAGCGGCGTCGCGAAGGTGTTGTCCACACAGACACGTGGCCGGTGCGGTTGCTTCCGCGCCGCGGCGGCGATCGCCTCGATGTCGATGAGTTCCAGCGTCGGGTTGGTCGGCGACTCCAGCCACAGCAGATCGTGTTCGCTCGCCGCGTCGATCCAGCCCGCCGTGTCCGTCGGGGCGAGCTGGGTGACCCGCAGCCGCCCGGTCCGCTCCGCGTGCGCGAGCGTGCCCCTGGTTCCGGCGTAGCTGAAGGTGGGCACCGCGATCCGCGACCCGACCGGCAGCACGTCCAGCACGGCGGCAAGCGTGGCGATGCCGGAGGCGAATGCCGTGGCGTGGCCACCCTCCAACGCACCGACGGTCTCCTCGAGGGCCTCCCAGGTCGGCGTGCCGTCCTCGCGGGAGTACGCCCGGTCCGTCCCGGCGCCGAAGTTGCTCGCGGGATAGATCGGCACGTTCAGCGGCTCGCCCGCACCCGTCGGGCGCCCCAGCGCGATGGCCTTGGTTCGCGGTGACCAGTCGTGTTCGCTCACACCGCCACGCTACCGGTAATTCGTCGACGAATTACCGGTAGGTCGTTAGCGACGCGAAGGGAACTCGTCGACGAATTCCCCGGCGCGGTGTGGTGTGGCGACCGGTTCGTCCCGGGTGCTGCTGGGCCGGGCGGTGCCCGCCGCCGAGTGCACGGCCTGCTCGGCGGCCGCCACGTCCACGGGTTGTCCGGCCAGCGTGCGCGCGATGATGCTCGCTACGCCCACCATGCCCGACCTGCGCGGATGGTACGAGGCGGCGCGGAACAGGTCGGTGTCCTTGCCCTGGATCCAGGCAGCCCCACCGGTCGCACAGGCGTCATGGCCCGCCGACGGTGTGTACGTGTCGACGAAGACGGTGCCCCCGTCGATGTCCGCCGCTGTGGCGAGGGCGGCGTTCAACGTCCGCTCGACGCTGTCCAGCCAGCGCAGGTCACCGTCGGCAAAGGGCAGGATGTCCGGGCAGTAGCCGGTTTCCGGGGCGATCCGGGGGTAGCCGACCAGGACGACGGTGGCCTCGGGAGATCGCTCGTGCACCCCGCGCAGGACCTCCACCACCCTGTCCTGGGTCCCGGCGATGCGTTCCTTCATGGTGTCGACACCGTCCACTGTGTACTTGTCCTGGCACGGTGACCCGGTGGGGTCGCTCTCGGCCAGTTCCGGGCAGGTGCCGGTCAGTTCGCCGAAGACGCCGAAGTCGTTTCCCCCGATCCCGACGGTCACCAGGTCGGTGTCCAGGTTGAGCGCGCTGAACTGCGGTCGGTGCGAGCCGAACACGGGCAGCGGCTGCCGCCCGGTCATGTCGGTGGTGTCGGCACCGCTGCAACTGACGTCGGTGTAACTGCGCACGTCGAGGTGGTCGGCAAGCCAGGCCGGGTAGTTGCTGGTGGAGCGTACGCAGCCGAGCGGGTCGAGCCGCGGCAACGGGATCAGCGGCCCCGCGGTGTACGAGTCACCGAGTGCCACGTAGTCGACGGCCTCCTGCTGCGTGCCCGAGGCCGCCGCCTGCCCCGCGGCAGTCGTCAGCGCCGTGGTCAGCAGCGCCGCCGTACCGAACAGCGCGAGCCTGGTTCTGTGCACGGATACCTCCTGCTGGCGAACAGATGCTCTCTCAGTGGGCGTGGATCTCGAACTCGTGCAGTGAGTAGCCGTACCTGGTTCCGCGCTCGACGCCGGCCATCCGGACGAACCGGGCGTCACCCGCGGCGAAGGCGAGGTTGTCGACACCTCCGTTGCCGTCCGTCACGACGGCCGCGTCCCGCCACCGCGTCCCGTCGGTGGAAAGCCCGATCCGGTAGGACCTGCCGAAAGCAGATTCCCAGTGCAGCACGACCCTCGCCACCGCCTGCACACTTCCGAGGTCCACCGTGATCGACTCGTCGTCGTTCCAGTCGCTGGCCCACCTGGTGCGGTAGTCACCATCCACGGCGCGTTCGGGCGGCAGGCGGTACCAGCCGCGCTCGAAGCTGGTCGCGCTCACCTGCTTGCCCGCGGCGAGGTTGGCAACGTCGTCACCGCGCCGTGCCGGGAACTCGACCACCTGTTGGAAGGTCGGCCGGTTCTGCGTGCTGATCTTGTCCTGGTTGATCCCGCCGAGTGCACTGTGGATGATGGAGTCGGCGCACCACTGCTCCCCCGCAGCGCAGTCGGAGTCACCCGGATACACCTCGGTGCTCGGCCTGGCCGCGGCCTGAGCCACGGTGTCCAGCAGGACCTGTCGGCACTGGGCCAGGTCACCGCCTCCGCAGAACCGGTCGCCGAGCGGTTCCTGCACCGGGTCACCGAGGACCGAACGGATGTCCTTGTCGACATATCCCCACCAGCCGGCCTGGTAGGCCGAACCACGGTGGGCCACGTCGGAGGGTGCCTCGTCCACCTTCAGCACTCGCGTCATGGCGGCAAAGCCGTCCGCGCCGAGGCCGGGCTCGAACTGGGCTCGCACCAGGATCGGCCACCACGCGTCCATGATCTTGATCGCCTCAGCGTGGTGGTAGACCTCGCTGCCCGGCGTGGTCTCCGTGCGCAGCCCGCCAGCCTCGAGCCACGCCCGCAGCTTGCCGAGCGCCGCCGCTGCCGCTGGGTCAGTCACCTCGGCGGTGTCGACGACGCGCAGTAGTTGCGGCAGCACCTGCTCCGCACGCAGGTCCGCGAGCGCGGCCTCGGCCATCGCCCTGGTCAGGTTGGCCCTGGTGACCTTGCCGCCGCCCGCGATGAGGTCCCGCACCCTGGTGTCGAGCAGGTCACCCCGATGCACGGAGGACTTCTCGTACCCGGCCGCCGCGTAGTCCTTGGCCTGCGCGTTGTTCCAGCTGATGTAGTAGTCCTGGTTGATCGAGTTGGGATGCTCGGCAGCCGGTGTGACCCGCACCTGGTTGCCCTCCGGGTTCCAGCCCTGCCAGTCGAATCCGGCGTCCGCGAGCACCGGCATACTCGGGTCCACAGTGGAGTTACGGACCGGGTTAGCTCCGGAGTTGTAGTACGCGATGTCGTCGGAGTCGACGTAGAACCAGTTGAAGGTGTAGTTCACCTTCTCCGCCGCTCGCTGGAAATCCGCTGCGGAACGGATTGCGTCCGGGTCGTTGAACTCCTGGAAGCCGAGCAGCGAGTCCACCTCATGGAAGTAGGTGGACCGCAGTGACGCGTAGGCCACCGGCTTTCCCTCGACGATTCCACGGTGGGTCACCGGGCCGTACTTCGTGCGATAGCTGCGCAGGGTGTACGAGCCCGCGGGCGTGGGATCGGCGATGGTGGGCTTCCAGGAGTTCGTTCGCTCCACCACGTCCATCGGGAGGCACTGCCCCTGGTAGCGGTAGTGGTTCGACTCCTTCGTGGCTGCGTCCCCGCCCGGCTCGCACAGTTCGAGTGCGTAGGTGTCGATGATGTCCTGGGCCGAAGTGGTGGCGCTCCAGGAGTAGTCCTGGCCCCTGCCGAGCAGGACGTAGAAGCTCACCCCCGCGAAGGACGCGCCGCGCGCGCTGATCCCCGGCCCCTGCAGTTCCTGCAACATCAGCAACTGCGGGGCGAAGTAGCCGGTCTGCGGACCGAAGACGGCGACGGGGTTGCCGCTCTCGGTGTGCCGGCCGGAGACGACGAGCGCGTTGGACATGCCGTGCTTGTCCGAAAGCAGGTCCTCGGGCAGCACACCGTCGGCGAACATGCCGCGTGCGGGTTCGAGATCGGCGGGCGCGGGCACATCGGCCTTCGCGGTGGTTCCCGCACTCGCCGATCCGCTCCGATCGAACACCAGCTGCTGCTCACTCACCGAGCCCGGTTCCGGCATCGCGGCTCCCTGTGGATCGGCGGGAGCCTTGCCATAGGGGAAGCTCTGCCCGTCGTGCAGGGTGCGCACGGTCTCCGGGTCGTCCTCCTCGCGCAGGCTCTGCCAGATCCGCTCGCCCTCCTCGAAGCCGTAGCGTTCCTGGATCGCGAGCTTGGCGATGGCCGCCTGCACCTCGCCGCCACCACCCGCGCCGAACTGGGCGCCGACCACCGAGGCGAGCACCACCAGGTCGGTCAGCTTGAACGGCCTGATCTCGCCTGCGTTGGTGATGGCGTCGACGTGTCCGGTCAGGACATACTCGCCCGGGAAGGTCCTGCCGCTGTGCGCCTTTTCGATGTAGGCGTTGATACCGTCCACATAGGCCTGTGCGTCGGCGAGCCCTTGCGCCCCCCTCGGGCCCGACGCCGCCACGTCCTCGATCTGCTGCTGCAGTTCCGCTTCCGTATAGGGCGCGGCGCTGAAGAACTGTTGTTCCAGCGATCGGTTGCCCTCGGCGCCACCGGCGAACGGCGTCAGCTGACCGCGACCGACATGGCGCATCACGTCCATCAGCCAGAGCCGGTCCTGCGCCGCCGCGTACCCGGCGCCGAACTCGGTGCCGGACCGGGTGGTGCCGTAGATGTGCGGCACGCCGGTGGCCTTGTCCCGGATGATCGTGACGTCCTCGCGAGGCTTGATCGTGCTGGCCACCTGATCGGCGGGCACACCGAACGAGGCGTCGTTGAAGAAGTCGTTGATGGTGTCGGTGGTCAGGCCGCCGTAGGAATTCGCCAGCGCCGCGTACTCGTCGAGTTGGTCGGCAGAGTGCGCGGGCCTCGTACCCAGCGTCTGGTGGGCGAGGATCTCCGCGAGTGTGGCGTTGCCGTTCTGTCCTGGCGGCAGGATGTCGGAGCACTGGCCGACACAGAAGTCGTCGGCCTGCGCGACCTCCGGTAGGGCCTGAGGCCTCGGCGCCGCGTGCGCCGGAACCGTCACCAGCCCCGCGGCGAGTGCGGCTGTCGAGATGATCGCTGCCAGTGCCCGCATGACCGCACCCTTCGCGCTGTGTCCACCGTGACGAGCCGCACGTTACCCACGGGTACTTCACTTTGTGAAGACTTTTCGCGTTCTACCCCTCTTCTGGACTACGTCGATCCGGGGGTTGGCCCTACCCCCGATCGGGGTGGCAGCGGGCTTACCACCGGCCGCGCGGGAGACGAGAGTCGGTGACATGACGATCGACAACGCGGTACGCACCGGCAGCGACTTCGCCGAACTGTCCCGCCGGGTACAGCGAGCAGGCCTGTTCGACCGGCGCCCCGGCTACTACACGGCGCGGATCGGCGTGATCGCGACCTTGTTCGTCGGCGGCTGGGTGGCGTTCTTCGCCCTCGGCGACTCCTGGCTGCAACTGCTGCTCGCGGGGTTCTTCGCCATCATGTTCGCCCAGATCGCCCTCGTCTCGCACGACCTCGCACACCGCCAGGTGTTCCGCACCCGCAAACCCAGTGAGATCGCCGGACGGCTGGCGGGCAATCTCTGTGTCGGGATGAGTTACGGCTGGTGGATGGACAAGCACACCCGTCACCACGCCAACCCCAACCACGAGGAACTCGATCCCGACGTGGTGCCGGACATTCTGGTGTGGTCCGAGGACCAGGCACGGGTCGCAAAGGGAATACCCAGGTTCTTCGGTCGCTGGCAGGCTTTCCTCTTCTTCCCGCTGCTGACCCTGGAAGGGCTGAACCTGCACTACGCGAGCGCACGGGCGGTGCTGCGGCCCGGCCTCAAGCGCAGAGGCCTGGAAGCCGCCCTGCTGCTCACCCACGCGGTGGCCTATCTCTCCGCACTTCTGCTCGTACTCTCACCGGGCAAGGCGCTGGTGTTCTTCGTTATCCACCAAGGACTTTGGGGTGTCTACATGGGATCGGTCTTCGCTCCCGGACACAAGGGCATGCCGATGCTGAAGCCGGGGCAGAAGCTCGACTTTCTTCGCAGGCAGGTCCTCACCTCCCGAAACGTGCGGGGCGGACCGTTCGTCGATCACGCGATGGGCGGACTGAACTACCAGATCGAGCATCACCTGTTCCCGCACCTGCCGACGGTGAATCTGCCGAAGGCGCAGCACGTCGTCCGCAACTACTGCACGGAACTGGGCCTGCCCTACCACGAAACCGGACTCGCCGATTCCTGGCGGGAGGCCCTCGGGCATCTGCACAGCGTCGGCGAGCCGATCAGGCGGGAACACGCGCACTAGCTTCGGGGAAGGTGACCGAGCGCCCGGTTACCGTTGGGCATCGTCCGCGACTCTGGCGGACGGTGCCCCAAAAACTGACGAAGAAGGAGCAACGCATGGCGCAGAAGCCCGAGGTCGACCGCCCGGAAGGCACGCCGCCCACCGAGCTGCAGACCGTCGACCTCACAGTCGGCGACGGCGCCGAAGCTCAGTCCGGCCAGACGGTGAGTGTCGACTACGTCGGTGTGTCCTTCTCCACCGGCGAGGAGTTCGACGCGTCCTACAACCGTGGCCAGCCGCTGCAGTTCACCCTCGGCGCGGGACATGTCATTCCTGGCTGGGACCGCGGCGTGCAGGGGATGAAGGTCGGCGGTAGGCGCAAGCTGGTCATCCCGCCCGACCTGGCCTACGGAGACCGCGGCGCCGGCGGCGTTATCAAACCCGGCGAAACCCTGGTCTTCGTAGTAGACCTGGTCAACGTCAGCTAAGGCCTCGCCCCCGGCGGGAATTCGTCACGAGTTCCCGCCGGATGGGCGCCAAGGGTGAAACACCCCACAAAACAGCGAAGATCAGCGACCCGACAGGGCCTGGTGAGTACGGCGACGACCCCTCGATGCGCGCCAGGACGAGACAACGCGCCGTGGGGGTCTGGGGGCTCGGCCCCCAGAAGATACGAACGACCTCCCCGAAGGGAAGGAGACCAAGGTCTCCGAACATGGTGGGCGAGGAGGGAGTTGAACCCTCACGTCCTTTCGGACACACGGACCTGAACCGTGCGCGTCTGCCATTCCGCCACTCGCCCGAGCAACTGCGACAGCCAGAGAAGCGTATCAGGCGCCCGGATCGGGTTTCACCGGCCCCAGTGTCTAACGGCCTCAATCCAGATACGATCGCCTGGTAAGCACATACGCAGAGAAGGAGACGTCCCGGTGGGCCGCGTTCAGCGCTTTGATCGGCGCCTTGAGGACATCGTGGGCAATACCTTTGCGCGGATGTTCGGCGGCAACGTCGTCACACAGGAAGTGGCGCAGGCGCTGGAGCGTGAGAGTGAGGGCAATGTTCGGGAGCTGGCGGGCGGCCGGCAACTCGCCCCGAATCACTACATCGTGTCACTGGGGGCTGCCGACCACGATCGGATGGCAGGCGATGAACAACGGGTCACCAAAGTGCTCGCCGATGCGGTGGCGGAGCACCTCGCCGAGCACGGTTGGGACACCTATGGTGACGTCGTAGTCTCGCTCGAGCGCAACGAGGCGCTGCATACTGGACAGTTCAAGACCCGCTCGACCGTGGATCCCGACGTCTCGGCACAGAATGCCGGTGGCGCACCACGGTCAGCACGAACCAGCGACGCAGGAGACCCACCAATGAGCCAGCCTCCCGGCTACGGCCAGTACGACCAGGGCGACCCGTACGGACAGCAAGGCCAGTACGGCTATGGACAGCCGGGTCAGCCCGGATACGACCAGGGTTATGGCCAGCCGGGCCAGCCCGGTCAGCCGGGCCAGCCGGGATACGACCCCGGGTACGCACAGCCGGGTGCTCAGCCCGGCTATGACCAGGGTTACGGCCAGCCGGGTTACGACCAGGGCTATGGCCAACCAGGCCAACCAGGCGGATACGACCAGGGGTACGGACAGCCGCCCGGATACGACCAGGGCTACGGACAGCCAGGCCAGCCACCCCCTCCTGGTTACGACCAGCCGGGCGTTCAGCCCGGCTATGACCAGGGTTACGGCCAGCCGGGTTACGACCAGGGCTATGGCCAACCAGGCCAACCAGGCGGATACGACCAGGGGTACGGACAGCCGCCCGGATACGACCAGGGCTACGGACAGCCAGGCCAGCCGATGCCGCCCGGACCTCCGCCGCAGAGCGGTGGCTTCCCGCAGCAGGCTCCGCCGGACCCGTACGCCCAGCAGGGCTACGCGCCGCCCGCCGTGCAGGGTGGCAACCGCCAGCTGGCGGCCAGCCTCCAGCTCGACGACGGCTCCAACCGGACGTACTCGCTCAAGCAGGGCGGCAACGTCGTCGGCCGCGGCCAGGACGCCGACTTCCGGCTGCCGGACACCGGCGTCTCCCGTCGCCACCTCGAGATCACCTGGGACGGCCAGAGCGCGACGCTGGCCGACATCGGTTCGACGAACGGCACCACCGTCAATGGCACCCCCGTGCAGACGTGGCAGCTCGCGGACGGGGACGTCATCCGGGTCGGGCACTCCTCCCTGGTGTTCCGGACGCAGGGCTGAGCCTGGACAACGGTCGATTTCACGGAGTTGGTGAACTGGAGGAAGGCGGACCCGGCGATCCCGCAGGGCTTGGGTGCGGGCGTCGGCGCATAATGGCGACCTCACAGGGGGACTCGCGGCGAACACCCGCCGCGAGTCGGGCGCGCGATGAGGCGGGAGCTGACACAACAGGTGCCAGAGCTGGTCGTTCAACTCACCAGAGTAGGTTTTCTCATCCTGCTCTGGCTGTTCGTGCTGACCGCGCTACGCGTGGTTCGCTCGGATCTCTACGCGGCCTCCGGCCTGCGTGTCCAGGTTCCCGGGTTCCGCAGGAACAAGGACGCCAAGAGACCCCGTGGCGGAAAGACTCCGCGCCAGTTGGTCGTCACGCACGGCGCGCTGTCCGGCACCCGGATCGCGCTGGACGGAAGGCCGATCCTGATCGGTCGGGCAGATGACTCCACACTCGTGCTCGACGACGACTACGCTTCCACCCGGCACGCCAGACTGTCACTACGTGGTGACGACTGGTATGTCGAAGACCTGGGCTCGACGAATGGCACATACCTCGATCGGGCTAAGGTCACTGCACCCCTCCGAGTACCGCTCGGCGTCCCCATCCGGATCGGCAAGACGGTGATCGAGCTTCGCCCATGACCCTCGTCCTCCGCTACGCGGCCCGCAGCGACCGTGGCCTGGTTCGTTCCAGCAACCAGGACTCCGTCTACGCCGGCCCCCGCCTGCTTGCCCTTGCCGACGGCATGGGCGGCCACGCCGCCGGTGAGGTGGCGAGCAAGGTCGTCATTGCCTCACTCGCCCCGCTCGACGACGACGAGCCGGGCGACGACCTCCTGTCCCAGCTGCGCGAGGCCGTCTCGCACGGCAACGCCGCCATCTCCGAACTGGTCGCCGGTGACCCCGACCTCGACGGAATGGGCACCACGCTCACCGCCGTGCTGTTCTCCGGAACCCGGCTCGGGCTGGTGCACGTCGGTGACTCCCGTGCGTACCTGTATCGCGGTGGCCAGCTGACCCAGATCACCCGCGACGACAGCTTCGTCAACGAGTTGCTGGAGCAGGGCCGGATCACCGAGGAGGAGGCCGCCACCCACCCGCAGCGGTCCCTGCTGCTCAAGGCCCTCACCGGGCACGAGGTGGAGCCGAGCCTCACCGTGCGCGAGGCCAGGGCGGGTGACCGCTACCTGCTGTGCTCCGACGGCCTCTCGGGCATGGTCAGCAACGAGACCCTGGCCGACGCGATTCAGATTCCCGACGCGCAGGACTGCGCCGACCGGATGATCGAACTGGCACTCAAGGGCGGTGGCACCGACAACGTCACCGTGATCGTCGCCGACGTGGTCGACGTCGACTTCGGTGAGGACGCCCCGATCGTGGGCGGTGCCGCAGGCGACGGCAGTGACGAGCACAACCATCAGGGTGATTCCCCCGCCGCGCGGGCCCGTGCGCTCACCGCGCCGCCACCACAACCACAGCGGGTCGAACCCGAAGAACCGGAGACAGACCCAAAAGCCAAACGCCGTAAGCGGATCCGGCTGCTGGTGGCGCTGGGACTGGCGCTGATCCTGCTGGCCGCTGCGGCGATAGCCACCAGATACTTCGTCCTCCGGCAGTACTACGTCGGCGCGTCACCCGACTCCGAGGTGGTCATCTTCCAGGGAGTGCAGGGCAGCATCCTCGGATTCGACCTGCACCGGCAGGCGGAGGGTTCGTGCCCGCCGGAGGCGACCCTGTGCGAGAAGCTGAACCTGACTGACCTCCAGCAGGACGCCCGTGCCGCCGTCGCGAACGGCGTCAAGCGGGACGGGCTCGCCGAAGCCCGGCAGTACATCGACACGCTCCGCCGGAACAACGTGCTGGACTACTGCGAGCCGCAGTCCGAGTCCGGCGGCCTCGTCGGTGGTGCCGAGCAGCCGAACGAATCGACCTCGGCGACCGCGTCCTCGGCGCCGCAGCAGGGTGGGCAACCGGGGGTGGACTGCCGCCCCAGGCCCACACCAGGTGATCGCTGATGGGCCAACCCATTTCGACACCGCAGTCCAGCCAGTACGCCACCAACCCCCCACGAGAACTGCCGACCCGGCGGGGCACCGAACTACTGCTGCTGGCCTTCGCCGCGTTCATCGTGACCAGCGCGTTCATCCTGGTGCAGGCCAACCAGGAGCAGGAACTCTCGTGGTCGCTGCTCTGGTATGGCATGGCGTACCTGACGATCTTCGCGGTCGCGCACCTCGCCGTCCGGCGGTGGGCGCCCTACGCCGACCCGCTGATCCTGCCGTGCGTGGCGCTGCTCAACGGTCTCGGCCTGGTGATGATCTATCGGATCGATCTCGCGGAGGCCGTGAACGACCCGGACTACACGGCAAGCGCACCGCGGCAGGTGCTGTTCACCGTCGTCGCGCTCGCCCTGTTCCTCGGGGTGCTGATCGTGGTCTCCGACCACCGGACGCTGACCCGGTACGCCTACACGTTCGGCCTGATCGGGATCATCGCACTCGCGCTGCCCGCGCTGCTGCCGAGCTCGTTGTCCGAGGTGAACGGCGCCAAGGTCTGGCTGAAACTGCCCGGCTTCTCCATTCAGCCCTCCGAGTTCGCGAAGATCCTGCTGATGATCTTCTTCGCCTCGTTCCTGGTTTCGAAGCGGGATCTGTTCATGGCGGCGGGCAAGCGGGTGCTCGGCGTCGAGCTTCCACGTGCGCGGGACCTCGGCCCGATTCTGATCGCGGCGGTTGCCTGCCTCGGCATCCTCGTGTTCGAGAAGGACCTCGGCACGTCGCTGCTGTTCTTCGGCGTCGTGCTGGTGATGCTGTACGTCGCGACCGAGCGGATCATCTGGGTGGTCGTCGGGCTGGGCCTGTTCTTCGCGGGCTGCATCATCGCCTACAACCTGTTCACGCACGTGCAGCAGCGCGTCGCGAACTGGCTCGATCCGCTGGAGACCTACTACGACGCGGGTGGCGGCTACCAGATCGCGCAGGGCCTGTTCGGACTCGGTACCGGCGGACTGGGTGGCACCGGCCTCGGCGCGGGCAGGCCGGACATCGTGCCCGCGGCCAACACGGACTTCATCACCTCGGCGCTCGGTGAGGAACTGGGCTTCGTCGGGCTCAGCGCGATCCTGATGATCTACCTGCTGCTGGCGATGCGGGGAATGCGCAGTGCCCTCGCGGTGCGCGACACCTTCGGCAAGCTGCTCGGCGGCGGCCTTTCGTTCACGATCATCATGCAGGTTTTCGTCATCGTCGGCGGGGTCACGAAGCTGATCCCGATGACCGGTGTCACCACGCCTTTCCTGTCCTACGGCGGCTCCTCGCTGCTGGCGAACTACATTCTGGTCGCCCTCCTGCTGCGTATCTCCGATGCCGCGAGACGCCCGCAGGCCCCGCCCAAGCCACGCCCGCAGCAGCAGGCGCCGCTGGCGGAGGCGCACACCGTGATGGTGCAACGGCCGCAGGGTGCGGGCGGTGCTGGTGGCGGGTACGAGGGGGCACAGTGAACACACCACTTCGCAAGGTCGGCGTCGCCATGCTGGTCATGGTCACGCTGTTGCTCGTCAACGCGACCTACATCCAGGTGGTGAAGGCGGACGACTACCGCGCGGACAGCCGCAACCAGCGAGTGCTGCTGGATGAGTACTCGCGCCAGCGGGGCCAGATCGTCTCCGCGGAGAGCGGCCAGATCCTCGCGGGGGTCAAGCCCTCGGACGACAAGTACAACTTCATCAGGACCTACCCGAACGGACCGGTGTACGCGCCGGTGACGGGGTACTACTCGATCCGGTACGGCGCGTACGGGCTCGAACGCGTCTCCGACGAGATTCTCAACGGTTCCGACCCGCGGCTGTTCGTCCGCAGGCTCTCGGACATGATCACCGGGCGCGATCTGCGCGGCGGGAACGTGCGGGTCACCGTGCTGCCCAAGGTGCAGGAAGCGGCGTACAAGGCCATGGTGGACAACGGCTACCAGGGTGCCGTTGTGGCGCTGGATCCGAAGACCGGCGACATCCTCGGCATGGTCTCCACCCCGTCCTACGACCCGAGCGAGCTCGCCTCCCACGATTCGGAGGTGCAGGAAGAAGCCTGGACCAAGTACACCGAGGACGAGGCGAATCCGATCCTCAACCAGTCAATCTCCGAGACCTACCCGCCCGGTTCGACCTTCAAGCTGGTGGTCACCGCTGCCGCGCTGGAAAACGGGATGACCGCGGACAGCAAGGTCACCAAAGCCGCCGAGGTCGACCTGCCCGGCGGGGTGGGCGACCTGGAGAACTTCGGGCACCAGCCGTGCCCCGGTGACACCCTCGCGGACGCGCTCGCCTACTCCTGCAACACGGCGTTCGCCGAGATAGCGGCCGACCTCGGCGCCGAGAAGCTGCGTGCGGCCGCGGCCAAGTTCGGCATCGGGATGACCGATCTCCGGGTACCGCTGCGCGTCGCCCCCTCCGCGCTCGGTGACCTGCCCGGCGATCCGGAGCTCTACCAGAGCGGGATCGGCCAGCGCGACGTCCGGCTGACGCCGATGCAGGTCGCGCTGCTGTCCTCGACCGTCGCCAACGGCGGCGTGCCGATGAAACCCAATCTGGTGGACTCCTACATCGCCGCGGATCTGTCCGACATCGAGTCCTTCGACCCGGAGGAGCTGACCGGCGAAGCCGCGATGTCGCAGGAGCACGCCACCATCCTCCGCGACATGATGATCGCCTCGGAGAACAACACCAAGGGTGGCGGCAAACGCGAGGGCCTGGAGATCGCGTCCAAGACCGGTACCGCCGAACACGGCACCGCTCCGAAGGAGACGCCGCCGCATGCCTGGTACACGGCTTTCGCCCCGGCCAAGGACCCGAAGGTCGCCGTCGCGGTGATCGTGGAATCCGGCGGCAACCGCGGTCTCGCCGCCACCGGCGGCTCCGTCGCGGCCTCGATCGGCCGGTCCACGATCAATGCCGCGCTCGGGGGTGGGTAGGCAGATGCTCGCGTCCGGACAGCTGCTCGCCGATCGCTACCGGTTGACCAGCCGGATAGCCGTCGGCGGTATGGGCGAGGTCTGGGAATCCAACGACACCCGGCTCGACCGCACGGTGGCCGTCAAGATCCTCAAGGCCGAACTGTCCGGCGACGCCGAGTTCCTGCACCGCTTCCGTACCGAGGCGCGGACCACCGCCTCGCTGAACCATCACGGGATCGCGGCGGTGCACGACTACGGCGAGACCGTGGAGCCGGGCACCCACAGCGCCGAGAGCAAGACCGAGCCGCAGCACATCGCCTACCTGGTGATGGAGCTGGTCGAGGGCGAGCCGCTGGCCGGCATCCTGGCCCGGGAGCGGCGCATCTCGGCGGAGCGCACACTCGACATCCTCGAACAGGCAGGCCACGCGCTGCAGGCGGCGCACGAACGTGGGCTGGTGCACCGGGACGTGAAACCGGGCAACATCCTGGTCACCCCGGCCGGTCAGGTGAAGCTGACCGACTTCGGCATCGCCAAGGCCGCCGACGCCGCCCCCGTCACACGCTCCGGCATGGTGATGGGCACGGCGCACTACATCGCGCCGGAGCAGGCACTCGGCCACGACGCCGAGCCCGCGAGCGATGTCTACTCGCTGGCCGTCTGCGGGTACGAGTGCCTGATGGGTCACCGCCCCTTTCTGTCCGAGAACGCGGTGACCGTGGCGATGATGCACATCCGCGACCTTCCGCCGCCGCTACCGCCGGACGTGCCGCCGTACGCACGGGCGGTTATCGAGGCGACGATGGTGAAAGACCCGCGCAGGCGCTACGCCAGCGGCGGTGAGTTCGCGCACGCCGTCGCCATGGTTCGCGCCGGACATCCGTTGCCCGCGCCCGCAGGACTCGTGAACGCCGGGTACGCGGGGTCGGCGCAGACCGGGGCGCAGGGACCGATGACCGGCCAGACGCCGGTCGGGCCGGGCTCCCACCCGGCCATGCACCCGGTGTCCCCGCCCGCAGGCGCCGCACCGCATCCGCACCTGGTCACCGGCGTCGGTCCGGTACCGCAGGCGCGCCAGCGCAACCACACAGCGCTGTGGGTCCTGCTCGCGCTCGTCATGGTGGTGCTGATCGTGGGGCTCGCGTTGTTGCTGCCCCGCCTGATGCGACCCGATGACGACAGCGGGCCGGGCACCGGGCGCGACCTCCGTGACTCCGTAACGCGGGAGCAGGGTGATCCGACGGAACAGCAGGTGCCCGCAGGGTTACTGCGGACGTCGGCGCGCCCAGCCGCGAACTCACCCGATCGTCTGCCCCTCGGAGACGCGAAGGGCACCTCTTCCTATGGGAACGACCGGCCGGGACACGGGCGGCATTCACCGGATAACGACGGCACACAAGGCATGATGGGCACACTGTGGACGGGACAGGACGGCACGGATCGATGAGCGCACCCCGATTGCTCTCAAATCGCTACGAGCTGGGCGACACGCTCGGCTACGGCGGCATGTCCGAGGTGCACCACGGACACGACGTCCGGTTGGGCCGCGAGGTGGCCATCAAGATCCTGCGCGCCGACCTGGCGCGGGATCCCCAGTTCCAGGAGCGGTTCCGGCGCGAGGCGCAGAACGCGGCGGCCCTGAACCACCCGGCGATCGTCGCGGTGTACGACACGGGCGAGACGGAGACCGAGTACGGTCCGCTCCCCTACATCGTGATGGAGTTCGTCGAGGGCCGGACCCTGCGCGACATCGTCAAGACCGAGGGTCCGATGACGCAGAAGCGCGCCATGGAGGTCATGGCGGACGTCTGCGCGGCGCTGGACTTCTCCCACCGGCACGGCATCGTGCACCGGGATGTCAAGCCGGCCAACGTGATGATCACGAAGAACGGCGCCGTCAAGGTGATGGACTTCGGCATCGCCCGCGCCATCCATGACGGCCAGTCGGCGATGACGCAGACCGCGGCCGTGATCGGCACCGCGCAGTACCTCTCGCCCGAGCAGGCCAGGGGCGAGTCGGTGGACGCCCGCAGTGACGTCTACGCCGCGGGCTGTGTGCTGTACGAACTCGTCACCGGTGAGCCGCCGTTCACCGGCGACTCACCCGTCGCCGTCGCTTACCAGCATGTGCGGGAGGACCCGCAGGCTCCTTCCGTCGCGAACCCCGCCGTGTCCCCCGAGTTGGACGCCGTGGTGCTCAAGGCACTGGCGAAGGGACCGGCGAACCGGTATCAGTCGTCCGCCGAGATGCGGTCCGACCTGGTGCGGACCCTGTCCGGCCAGCGGCCCTCCGCGCCGATGGTGATGAGCGACGACGAGCGCACCCAGGTGATGAACGCCGGCCGCAGGCAGCCGGACGCCTACGACGACTACGACGGGGCGGAGTACGACGAGGAAGCGGAACGGCGCAGGCGCAGGAAGCGCAACTGGCTCATCGCGGCGCTGGTGGTCCTCGCGGTCGCCCTGATCGCGTTCGTGATGTGGCTCAGCGGCTTGTTCAAGGGCCCGGCCGAAGAGGCCCCGATTCCCAATGTTCTCGGCCAGCCGCAGACGCAGGCCGAGGATCGGCTGCGCAACGAGGGCTTCACCGCCTTCGGAGACCCGAAAATGGTCCCGTGCCACGCGGTGCCCGAGGGCGAGACACCACCCTGCGATCCCGATGACATCGGCAAGGTGTTCGCGGTCGATCCCAAGGTCGGTACGACCGTACCGACATCCACGGAGATCACCCTGTCCATCGGCGCGGAGCCGAAGGAGGTGGCCGTGCCGCTCCTCGACGGCAAGACCCGCGAGGAGGCGGAGACGCTGCTCAACGAGCAGGGACTGCTGCTGGACCCCACGGTCAACGAGGAAGAGGTCACGGACGAGAACCTGATCGGCAAGGTGATCGGGCAGACCCCGGAGGCGAACTCCAAGATCGAGCAGGGCGGCAGCGTCACCATCACCGTTGGCAAGTCCCAGGACCTGGTGGACGTCCCGAACTACGAGGGCAAGACCTTCGAGGAAGCCAGTGCCGCGCTGAAGAACGCGGGCTTCGACGTGAAGCGCAACGACGTCGACGACGAACAGCCCGAGGGCATCGTGGTGCGCCAGCAGCCCAACGGCGCCAAGGCCGCCCCGGGCAGCACCATCACCCTGGATGTCTCCAACGGCTCCCAGCAGCAGATCGACATGCCGGACCTGACCGGGATGACCGAGGACCAGGCGACGACCGAGCTGCAGGAGCTGGGCTGGTCCGGCAACAAGACCGTCGAGACCGAGGAAGTCTCCGACTCCGACCAGGTCGGCCGGGTGACGAGCACCAACCCGTCGGCAGGCAGCAAGATCACCAAGGATCAGGACATCACGTTCGTCATCGGCGAGCAGGACGGCTCCACGGAGTCCTCGGAGAACGGCCTGCCCGGTCTCCCGGGCGGAGGCGGCAACAACTGATCGCACCAGCTCCCGCCGGGAATTCATCGACGAATTCTCGGCGGGGGGATGTGTTCAGCTGCGACGGGCGGAGACCGCGGTGACCAGCAGGATCGTGAGGGCCAGTGCCAGAGCACTCGCGGCCGCGCCGAGCGGGACGGCGGTGCTGAGGTTCTCGTTCGAACCCATCGCCCGGAGCATCGGGTTGACCAGCGGTATCGGTCGGACGAACAGCACGGCCAGCAGGGCGAACACCGCGATCAGCACGCTGTAGCCGATCCGGGGAACGAGCAGCCGCGAGCATGCCAGCCCGATCGCCACTCCGAGACAGGAGCAGGCCGACTGGGCCAGCACGCCGAAGCCCAGCGACCCGGCCTCGACCGACTCACGCCGCCACAGCACCCAGAGCACCACGGCTGTCGTGAGTGCCGCACAGCAGATCAGCACGGAGCAGGCGACGGCCAGCGGGACCGCGCCGCGGCGGCGCGTGTGGCTCTTGGTGACCAGTCGCTGAATCGGGTCCTCCGCGTCCACCAGCGCGACTGTCAGCCAGCAGGCGACGGCACAGAGCGCACCCGCGGTGACGGCGAACTCCGGAACGACCGGGGCCGACCCATGGTTGAACACGATGCCGACGGACGCCAGGTAGACCAGAGTCGGTGGCAGGTAGCGCTGGGAGTGCCCGAGCACGGCGAGCTGGTAGCGGGTCAGCGCGAGCAAGACTCGCCCACCTCCAGCGGCTCGACCACGCGCACCGAGTTCCCCCTGCGCAACGCCAGCAGCAAAGTCTCGTCACAGCGTGCCGAGTCGACGACGAGTTCCACGAGCCCTTCGCGCTCGGTCACATCGAGCACCCCCGGCTCAGCGGTCCACTCGTCGGCAAGGGCGGTGGCCAGCACGATCCGAACCCGTGGACAGGCGGGCTCCGGTGCCGTGAACGGTGCCAGTGTCCTCCCGCTGACCTGGTACAGGACGTCGGCGTACTCCGCGGCGACAGCCGACCGGTGCTCGGTGAACACGACGCAACCACCTCGGCCCGCTGTCGCGGCGATGAGCTCCCCGACCACGTGATGAGCGGAGACATCGAGGCCGGAGAACGGCTCGTCCAGCAGGACCAGTCTCGGCTCGTGCAACACGGCCTGGACGAGACCGACCTTCTGCGCGTTGCCCTTGGACAGTTCGCGCAGCGGCGTCGAGGGTCCACCGACCAGGGCGAGCCGGTCCAGCAACTTCTCGCCGCGTCGGTCCGCGACGGAAGCGGGCACACCGCTGATCCGCGCGAGGTGCCGCAGATAGGACCGCACGGTCATCCTCGTCGCGGCGGGAAAGCGATCGGGAAGGTACCCGACGGCACCGCGCAGCACCGGTCCGGTGATGGCGCCGGAGGTGGGTGCCGACAGCCCGGCGAGTATCCGCAGCAATGTCGATTTCCCGGAACCGTTGCCTCCGAGCAGACCCACGACCTGGCCCTCGGCCAGTGTGAGGTCGACCCTGTCGAGCACGACCGCGCCACGGCCGTAGCGCTTGCTGACTCCCCGCAGCCGCAGCACGGTCAGGCAGCGGCCTGCAGCGCCTTCGTCGCGGCTTCCAGCGAGTTCACCGTGGTGGGCGCGACGACATGGCCCGCCGATGCCATCCAGTTGGCCAGCATTCGGTGCCCGCCCTGGGTGAGGACGGACTCGGGGTGGAACTGCACGCCTTCCAGCGCCAGTTCGCGATGCCGGATACCCATCACGACGCCGGACTCGGTGTGCGCGGTGATCTCGAACTCCCCCGGGATCGTGTCGGGGAGCACGGTCAGCGAGTGATAACGGGTCGCGGTGAACGGATCCGGCAGTCCGGCGAGCACTCCCGCTCCCGAGTGGTGCACCTGACTGGTCTTGCCGTGCAGTAGTTCGTGCGCCCGGTCGACGGTGGCCCCGAAGACCGAACCGAGCGCCTGGTGGCCGAGGCACACACCGAGCATCGGGGTGCTGGACTCGGCACACGTGCGGATCACGTCCATGCTCTGACCTGCGCGTTCCGGTGTGCCAGGCCCTGGGGACACGAGCACCCCGTCGAACTCCGGCACGCGGTCGAGGTCGACGACGTCGTTGCGCCAGACGGTGCAGTCGGCACCGAGCTGGGCCAGGTACTGGACCAGGTTGTAGACAAAACTGTCGTAGTTGTCGACGACGAGCACGCGCATGCCCTCACCTTAGCGTGTGCCACCACTGGAGCCCGTCCATACAACCTCAACCTAGGTGGAGGTCAATGGGAAGCCCAGATATTGGACGGTACGTCAGATCACAGTGAAACTTAGGGCAACCTTACTTTACCGTGGACAGTTGGGACCTGATCCGTGACTGTGAAGAGGTAGGGCATGAGCCGTCGACTGCGTGTGGCCATCGTCGGGGCCGGTCCGGCCGGCATCTACGCCGCCGACATCCTGGACAAGGCCGAGAAGGCCGGGGTCGAGGTGAATATCGACCTGTTCGAGCGGATGCCTGCCCCCTTCGGCCTGATCCGCTACGGCGTCGCACCCGACCATCCACGTATCAAGGGCATCGTGAACGCCCTGCACAAGGTGCTCGACCGCCCGGGCATCCGGCTGCTCGGCAACGTCGACTACGGCAGCGACATCAAGCTCGACGATCTGCGCGAGTTCTACGACGCGATCATCTTCTCCACCGGCGCCAGCGCCGACCGGCCGCTGGACATCCCGGGTATCGAACTGCCCGGCAGCCACGGCGCCGCGGACTTTGTCTCCTGGTACGACGGCCACCCGGACGTGTCGAGGACCTGGCCGCTGACCGCGACAAGCGTCGCCGTACTCGGCGTCGGCAACGTCGCTTTGGACGTGGCGCGCATCCTGGCCAAGACCGCCGACGAACTGCTCACCACCGAGATCCCGCCGAACGTCTACGAGGGCCTGAAGGCCAGCCCGGTCACCGACGTGCACGTCTTCGGCAGGCGCGGACCCGCGCAGGCCAAGTTCACGCCGATGGAACTGCGGGAGCTGGACCACTCGCCGAACGTCGAGGTGATCGTCCACCCGGAGGACATCGAGTTCGACGAGGGCTCGATGACCGCCATCCGCGGTTCGAAGCAGGTCGACATGGTCGTCAAGACGCTCCAGGAATGGGCGATTCGCGACCACAGCGACCCCGCCGACAGCGCCAACGCCGGGCGCAAACGCTTGCACCTGCACTTCTTCCACTCCCCGTCGGAGGTCCTCGGCGACCACGAGAGCGGAGTGACCGGCCTGCGGACCGAGCGGACCGAGCTCACCGGGGACGGCAACGTGCGCGGCACCGGCGAGTTCCACGACTGGAACGTGCAGGCGGTCTACCGAGCGGTCGGCTACCTGTCCTCGAATCTCGCCGAGATCCCCTTCGACAACACCACCGGCACCGTCCCGAACCAGGCGGGCCGCGTGCTCGACCTGGACGAGGAGCAGATGCCCGGCATCTACGTCACCGGCTGGATCAAGCGCGGGCCCGTCGGACTGATCGGGCACACCAAGGGCGACGCGGCCGAAACGATCGACAGCCTGCTCGCGGACGTCGAGGAGCTGGCCGAGGCCAAGCAGCCGGACCCGGACGCCATTCTCGAATTCCTCGACGAGCGCGGCGTGCCGTTCACCACCTGGGAAGGCTGGGGCAGGCTGGACGCCCACGAGCGCGCACTCGGCGAGCCGCAGGGCCGTGAGCGGGTCAAGGTGGTCGAGCGCACGGAGATGGTTCGGGTCTCGAGGGAACACCAGGCCTGACCCACCGGGTGACTTCGTTGATCACGCAGCGACATCACCTGCATCCATATCGGTAAAGATCTTCATTTCCACTTGTCGGTGACCTCTCGAGTCCAGTAGCCAGGGATGGCGGCCGCCAGCGCGGCCGCACCGGCCACTACAGGAGGTTCGATGTCTCTCGATGTTTCGCCAACCCTGCTCGAGAAAGCCGAGCGCGGCGAAGTCGACGACGCCGAGTTCGTCGCCTGCGTGCGAGAATCGCTGCCGTACGCCTGGGAAGTGATCACCACGGTGATCGCCGACCTGGAGGTCACCAAGGACGGGTTCGCCGACCACGAGACGCCACCGCCGAGCGAGGCCGAGCGTGGCCAGCTGCTGCGCGCGCTGGCCTCGGACGCGATCCGCGGTGGTCTCGAACGGCACTTCGGCGTGAAACTGGCCTTCCAGAACTGCCATCGGGTGGGCGCGTTCCGGCCTGCTGCCGACGGCACCGTCGACACCGACCGCTACCGGGCCTTCATCTCTCCGCGTGGTCAGCTGCTCAACCAGAGCCCCGAACTGCGGGACTGCTGACGGTATTCGCCCGCACCGCGGGCAGCACCTCGGCGCCGATGCGCTCGAGGTTCTCCAGGGTGCGTTCCGGCGTACCGGTGGCTTCCACCATCATGATCACGTGGGAGACGCCGGTACGCCGGATGTCCCCGGCCAGCCGGTCCGCGCATTCGGCGGCGCCGCCGACGGGATGGATCGCACACAGCCGCTCGGCGTAGGCAGCGGGGTCCTTCCTCGCGCGGGCCCGCCCGTCCACCGGCCGGTGCGCCGCCAGGCCGGGACCCAGCCAGCCGGGCAGCGATCTCAGTACCGCCCGCTCGGCGTCCCGGCGATCGTCGCCGACCTGGCAGAGCACGGTGGAGATGTGCGGGACAGCGTGCGCACCTGCCGCATCCCGGTAGGCCTGCACGGTGCAGGCCTTCTCCTCCGCGTCGGCGTGCATGCCCAGCAGCATCGGCAGCCCGCGCCGCGCGGCCAGCAGGACCGAATCCGAGTTTGGCGACCCGCACGCCACCACAGGTGCGACCGGCTGCTGTGCGCGCGGTACGAGTTCGACCTGGCGGAACGCGAACTGACTCCCCGCGGCGCTGACCGTGGGCCCGCGGGTCGCGGCCAGCAACAGGTCGAGTGACTCCGCGAACCCGGTGTCATACCGGTCGAGCCCGGTGCCGAACACCTCGAGATCCACCCATGGCCCGCCGCGGCCGACACCGAGCCGGACCCGGCCGTCGGAGACCGCGTCCAGCATCGACCACTGTTCGGCCAGCGCGACCGGATGCGTCGTCGAGAGCACGCTGACCGCTGTGCCGACCTCGATCGTCCTGGTTCGGCCGAGCACGTGCCCGGCCAGCGTCAGCGCCGAGGGGCACACCCCATAGGACATGAAGTGGTGTTCGGCGAACCAGACGTCGTCGAAACCCGCGTGTTCGGCGGCGAGCGCGAGCCGGACGGACCGGCGCAGCACTTGCGCATCCTGCTGACCGGGAAACCGGCCGCTGACCAGGAAGACGCCGAACCGCGTCCCGGCGCCGCTCACTCCACCGCGACGTCGTTGAACGGCAGCATCGGCTCGACCCACGGGAAGACCACGAACATCAGCAGCGCGGCCACCCCGGCGACGAGCAGCATCGCCTGCACGATGCGGACCGGTACCGGTCCGGGAAGATGCCGCCAGATCCAGCCGTACATCAGGCCTCCCCGATCTTCTCGAGCAGACCGGCGTAGGTGGCACCCGGCTGCTTCTGGAACTCGTTGGTCAGCACCGAGTGGATGATCAGCCGTTCCTTGTCCGAGAACTGCGGGTGACAGGTGGTCAGCGTCATCAACGCGGCCTGATCGGCCTTCGCCCGGTCGCTGTCCGGCTTGTACGGCACCGGAGCCACGGCGTCACCCCGGCCCGGCAGCACGATGCGGCGGCCGTAGGTCTCGCCGTAATCCCCGCCCTCCGGCGCGGCGGCGTCGAACAACGAGGGAACGCCCGCGCACTTGGGCTCGATGCCCTTACCGCTCTCCCAGCCCTGGATCTCGTCCTGCATCGGCAGTACCCGGTAGACGTAGAAGCTCTGGACGGTCTCGACGACCACGGCGTCACAGGACTTGAGCAGGTCGAGGTCGTTGAACGGAGCACCCTTGCCCACGCGGTGGCCCGCGATACCGACGTTGCCCGGTTCGCCCGGCATGGCGGTGTCGGGATAGTGCCCAGGTCCGATCTCCAGCGAGTCGGAGCCGACCCCCTCCTGGACGGTGAACTGGTAGTCGGCACCGAACGAGGGGATGTAGATCCGCGCGAAGGCCTCCCCTTCGAGAAGGTCGCTCTGCAACTGACGCTGCTGGGACCAGTCGTCGTCGAGCTGTGCACTTGCCTCGCGCTGCAGTTCCGCAGACATGAGGTTGGTGACGTAGAGCTCGTAGACCACGAACAGCAACACCACCAGTCCTGCCGTGATCAGCAGCTCGCCGAAGCTGCGGACGATGATGCGTCCCTTGCCACCGCCACCACCGCCCTGTGCGGGCGGGGCGGTGCGATTGCGCCGGGGAGGCGGCCGGTCCGCCCCGCCCGGCTCCTTCCGGCGCACGGGCCGCTCGGGCCGTTCGGGCCGCTCCTGGCGTACCGGGCGCATCACGGTCGTGTCGGCGTTGGGATCCACAGGGCGAGTCACGACAGTGTCGGGATCGACCGAGTGGGGTCCGACATACCTCCGCGGTCTCGGCTGGTCGCGCGATGCCACGCAAGCTCCCTTCGAGCGTCAGGTGGGCCCCGAAGTCACATTCGGGCTGCGAGGACGGCTCTCCCCGGTACTTGCGCGCCCTCGATTACGTTAACGTGTTCAGATAGTCGTGGTTGCGCCTGGATGCGTGACAACGAGGTTGCAACGAATTGTTCCTGACAGAGACCGACCAGCACGCGAGGACTCCGATGCCCAAGTCCAAGGTCCGCAAGAAGACGGCCTACACGCCGCCGACCGATCGCCGCACACCTGTCAAGGTGCGCGCGGCCGGGCCGTCGCACCCGCTCTACAAGGGCGTGATGTTCGGGCTCATGCTGCTCGGCCTGCTCTGGCTCGTGGTGAACTACATCGCAGGCGACAAAATCCCGTTCATGCTCGAACTGGGTAACTGGAACTTCGCCGTCGGGTTCGCCCTGATGATTTCCGGCCTGCTGATGACCATGCGCTGGCGGTAGGTCACTCACAGCCATGATTGCGCCGAATGGCCGCTTGACAGCTAATTACATCACTGTGACTCATCCCCATTGTGGATAAGCCCTGTGGATAACCCCATATCTAGTTATTCACCGAAGCCGGCGCTCGTCGTGGTCGGGTGGCTCGGCGCGGCTGCGGCGGCCTCGGGATCCGCCTACCTGGCTCTCGTCGCCGATCGCACGGGGGCCCTGCTCTTCGGCGTCGCAGCGGTGGCGCTCGCCGCAGCCGCCGCGCACGGCGCCCTCGTCCGGCCCCGCCTGGCCGCCGACCACGACGGCATCCGGGTTCGCACCCTCACCAGTACCCGGCAGTGGTCGTGGCCGGAGGTCCGGGTGCGGTCGACCACCACCCGCCGTCTCGGCCGCGATGTCAGCGTGCTCGAGATCGAGGCTGACGAGCTGCTGATTCTTGGCGCCCTCGAACTGGGAGCCGATCCCAGGGACGTGCTCGACGAGCTCAACGCGTTGCGCCCTGCGTACTGACCCGAGGCTGTGTTGCAGAAGCGCGCGCGGTTCAGCTGGTGCAGACCAGCTGGTTGCCGATCACGGTGCAGGTCGCGTTGGCGAGTTGGACATCGCGCAGCAACACCAGCCCGATCAGCGCGACGGCGAGCAGCGCGACCGCCCCGCCCTGCCAGGCACCGCGTTTCTTCTCCGGCGCGTAGAGCATGGCCAGCATGATCAGCGCACCGATGACGAAGCCACCGAGGTGGCCCAGCCAGGAGATGTTCGGGATCGAGAGCGTGAGCACGGCGTTCAGCCCGATCACGAGGAGCACCGGGGTCGCCTTGAGCCGAAGCTTCAGCACCGCGACGAGGATGCCGCCGAGCAGGCCGTAGATCGCTCCGGACGCGCCCGCGGTGGCCTTGCCGATGTCGTCGAACAGGAACACCGCCGCGGAGCCGCCGAGCAGTGAGACGAAATACAGGCCGGTGAACCGGAGCCGGCCGAGGAGCATCTCCAGGTCCCGGCCCAGAATCCACAAAGCGAACATGTTCATCGCCACGTGCAGCAGCCCGTAGTGCAGGAACCCAGAGGTGATCAGCCGCCACCACTCGTCGCCGCTGACGATGGCGATCGGCCAGAGCACGCCGTCCTGATGCAGCTGGGCGGCGCCGTTGTTCATCGGGTCCTGCGCCTGCGCGGCGGTCAGGATGAAGACCAGCACGTTGATCGCTATCAGCACCGGTGTGACGATCGGCCGCTCGATCGGGCGCGCGCCCGCGGCCGTTCGCGCACCGAAACCGGCGCGGCGGTACTGCCCCTGCTGCGCGCGTTGCTGCCGCTGGCCCGACTGCACGCAGTCGATGCACTGGTAACCGACGGACGCCTCGCGCAGGCAATCCGGGCAGGCCGGCCGCTCACACCTGGTGCAGCGCAGGCCGGTCTGCCTGTTCGGATGCCACCAGCAGGTCGGCAAGGCCGCCTGCTGCTGAGGTGGGTCCTGATGCGGGGGGTACGGAGGTTGGCTCACGGTGTCCTATGCAATGTTCGGGTGATGCACACTCCCAGGTACTGCTTCCGTGCGAGTGTCACCTGCATCCGGCCGCCTCGAGGCAGCTTCCGCAAGCTCCAGCTACCTCCCGTCGGCAGGATTGTGCATAACCCTCACGGTGTCCCCCAACTTACCCGTCCGCGACCCATGGGGTGTGGATCAACCCTCGCGGGAGACCGTGACGCGCTCGATGACGACGTCGTCCAGCGGCTTGTCCGCGGGACCGGTCGCGGTGTGGCCGATCGTGTCGACGACGTTGCGGGAGTCCTGGTCCGCGACCTCACCGAAAATCGTGTGCTTGAAGTTCAGGTGTGTAGTCGGGCCGAGGGTGATGAAGAACTGCGAGCCGTTGGTCGCCGGACCCGCGTTCGCCATGGCCAGCAGGTACGGCTTGTTGAACTGCAGTTCGGGATGGAACTCGTCGTCGAACTTGTAGCCGGGTCCGCCGCGACCGGTGCCGGTCGGGTCGCCGCCCTGGACCATGAAGCCGTCAATGACACGGTGGAAGATCGAGCCGTCGTAGAACGGACCGTCCTTCTCACCCCTGGCGTTCGGCTGGGTGTAGTCCTTGGTGCCTTCGGCGAGACCGACGAAGTTCGCCACCGTCTTGGGGGCGTGGTCGGGGAAGAGGTTGACGTGGATATCGCCCTGATTGGTGTGCAGGGTCGCCGTCACTGTCGCCCCAACGAGGGATCCATTGCTTTCAGTCACGAGGTTCATCGTGCCATCCGCAGCGAAATCTTCCGGAAAGGGGCAGGATAGGTAACGAGCAGACAAGCTGAAGTGAAACGATTGACGAGGTGAAGGCCATGACTCGGGCCCCTGAGCAGGTGAACGAGCCTGCCAAGTCCGGCCTGCTCGGTCTGCGTAAGCGCGCTGCCGAGGTCGGTAAGGCGGGAGCCGAGGTGACCGCGCACGCCGCACAGATCGCCGAGCACAAGTTCGCGGAGAGCGCCGACGTCGCGCGCAAGTCCAGTCGCCGCACGCGGAAGAAGCTCGCGAAGAAGTCCAAGCAGACCCGCAAGGAACTCGCTCGCAGTGCGAAGCAGGCCCAGCAGGTCGCTGCCGAGCGCCGCGAGGAACTGCGCAAGCCGGGACGGAAGGCGAAGAAGGCCGCCATTCAGGCCGCGAAGTCCGCCGGGCACTCCAAGCGCAGGGCGAAGAAGGACTTCAAGCACGCGAAGAAGGACTTCAAGACCGCCATGTCCGAGGCCAAGGTGGCGGCCAAGGGCGAGAAGAAGAGCCGTCGCAAGTGGCCGTGGCTGCTCGGTCTCGGCGCGCTCGCGGCCGCGGTGGCCTACGCCGCCCGGCCGAAGCCGGCGCCACCGGTCGCGCCCGCACCCCCGCGCACAGCGACCCCGGCACAGAACAAGCAGGCGGAGTCGAAGCCGGCCGCTGCCCCGAACTCGGACAAGTCCGGGACGGCGAAGCCGGCTCCGACGAAGCCGGTGGCCAAGCCGACACCCCCGCAGAACAAGGGCAACGGCCAGCAGGCTGCCAGCTCGACGACCAGCGAGAAGAAGAACTGATCTGTTGACGACTGAGGGCCGGGGCGAACGTTCGCCCCGGCCCTCAGTCGTGTTGCGATGCGTTACGCGGTCGCGGCGTGCTTGTCGATCAGCTTGCCGAGGCGGGGCAGCGCCTCCTCGACGTTCTTCTTACCCTGCGGACGCAGCTTGCTGTAAACCTTCTTGATGCTGTCCCTGCTGCTCTGCTCCGAGCGGGAGTCAGTGACGTTCAGCAGGGCGTCGGCGGCCTCGTCCGAACGGCCGGCCAGGTAGTCGCCGAAGTCGGCGCCACCGGAGGCCTTGAAGTCGGCGTAGAACGGCTCGAGGGCGGCGGTGAAGTCGTCCAGCAGGCTGTCGACGGCAGAGCCGATGATGCCGGGCTTGATCTTCTTGACGCCGGCGTAGCCGGTCTTGACGACGGCGCCGGAGACGCCGCTCTTGTCCGAGACCTCTTCGTCGACCAGGGTCTGCAGGTCGGTCACGACGGCCGGACGCCTGCTGGAGTCGAGCAGGATTTCCTTGAGGGTTTCAGCCACGGATTCGTATCCTTCTTACGTAGAGATCGACGGTGCGGTGTGTCGGCAGGGGGTCGTGCGCTGATCCGTGTGGCCCACTGGGGCGGCCACCGAACGTCGCGCTGGTCCTCGACGCCTGCGCGTGCGGGACAGGGTAGTACAAGATCAACTTACCCCTCACGCAGCTACTCCTTCAGCCTGTCAGATCAGATCTGGAGTTCGGAGATAACCTCCTCGGCAACGGTTCGAGCCTTCACGCTCTGTAACTGATTGGTTCGGACGATCACCGCCGCTCCTTCCTTCGCGACCGCGTACACGGCACCGTCCTCCAGCTTCTGATAACCACCGTTCCAGCCGGTCGGGTCGCTCGCCGGGTTGGACGTGCCGACCGGAGCCGCCTCGTCCACGAGCCCGGTCGCCACCTCGGGGTCACCGGCGTAGACGTGCACGGACAGTTGCTCCGAGCCGTCGGCTCGGTAGAAGAAGCAGGCCGGATGGGGCTTGTCCGTGGAAGTGCTGACCTTCGCGACGCGCTGCCCGTTCGCCTCCTCCACGAACTGCTCGGTGAGGTACGGACAGGGCTCCTCCACGGCAGGCTCGGGCGAAGGAGGCAGTGCAGGAGCCTGCATATCACTCGAAGGAGTGACCTTTGTGGACGCCGCGGCGTTGTCCTGCGCCGCGTCGTCGGACTGGCCACAGGCGACCAGCAGGCCTGCCGTGACCACGGTGATGAGAACCAGTCGTCGCATACCGCGCACAGTATCCAGACCGACGGCAACGCCGGCCGCCAGTCCGACCCGACGAAAGTAAGGCCGAACCTTCCCGACGAAGGACGGTTGTTGCGGTTAAGGCATCCTGAGCACTCTGGGAACAACACAGTCAGTAATGGTTCGGAGGCGCTATGTTGACCCGTCGTGTCCTGATCGCCGTGGCGGCGATGGCAGGGGGCGCTCTGCTGGCGACGACCGCATCGCCGGTCACCGCCCAACCGCAGACCGAGACCGCGCCGGATCGAGGTGTCTACACGGTGCTCGGAGCCGACGACACCGCGGAACGGACGGCGGTCGCCGGCTCCGGCGTCGACGTACTCGGCACAAGGGACGGCGCGATGACCGTCGTCGCCTCGCCCGCGCAGGCCAGCAGCCTCCGTGCGATCGGTTTCTCCCTGGACCAGATCGGCGATTTCGACGCGATGCTGGCGGAACGCAGTGGCGGACAGCCGCGTTCGGCCGCGATCGACGAATTTCCGGCCGGGGACGAGAAATACCACACCTACGCGGAAATGACTGCCGAGTTGCAGGCCACCGCGCGTGACCACGCCAGCCTCGCCAGAGTGTCCAGTGTGGGCAGATCGTACGAGGGCAGGGAACTGCGCCTGATCAAGATCAGTGACAACGTGGCGACCGACGAGAACGAGCCGGAGGTGCTGTTCACCTGTAACCAGCACGCGCGGGAGCACCTCACCACGGAGATGTGCCTGCGGATCGTGCAACGGTTCACCGATGGCTACGACACCGACCCCGCGATCAAGCAACTGGTGGACACCAGGGAAATCCTGGTGCTGCCGAGCGTCAATCCGGACGGGTCGGAGTACGACATCTCGGGCGGGCGGTACAAGGGCTGGCGGAAGAACCGGCAGGGACAGGGCACCGACCCGAACCGCAACTGGGGCTACAAGTGGGGCTGCTGCGGCGGTTCGAGCGGAAGCCCGAGCAGTGAGACCTACCGTGGGCCGTCGGCGTTCTCCGCACCGGAGACCAGGGCGGTGTCCAACTACGTCAACTCGCGGGTGGTCGGTGGCCGGCAGCAGATCACGGCGCATATCGACTTCCACACGTACTCGGAGCTCGTGTTGTGGCCCTACGGCTACACCTACAACGACACGGCTCCGGGTATGACGCAGACCGAGGCGCGGCGCTTCCAGGACGTCGGGCGGCAGATCGCGCGGAGCAACGGGTACACGCCACAGCAGTCGAGTGATCTGTACGTGACGGACGGATCGGTGAACGACTGGATGTGGGCGCAGCACAAGATCCTCAGCTACACGTTCGAGATGTATCCACGCAGCGGTGGCGGGCTCAGCGGCTTCTACCCGCCGGACGAGGTCATCCCCAGGGAGACCGCGCGCAACGACGCGGCGGTGGACACGTTGCTGCGGGCGGCGGGCTGACTGGCAGTAACGACACGGTCGGGCGTTCCCTGTGCGTCCGGGCGTTGTCATGTGGCCGAGCGGGTTGCGTCCTGAGAGAGTCGTTGTATGCAGCAGCAGCGTTCGGTGACGCGCATGGTGGCCCTGTTGGTGGCGCTGGCCGCGCTCACCGTCGCGGTGTGGTGGGTGTGGCTGGGACTGGACAACGGGTACAAGTTCGATCAGGCGACGCAGACGACCAGTGGTCCCTACGAGGCGCCGCAGGTGATCGGGTGCGTGGTGAGCCTGATCGTGCTGGCTGCGGCCGCGGGTTGGCTGCTCCCGGTGGTGCCGGTGGTGGTGACGATGACCGTGGCCTTCGGGGCGGCCTGGTCCGTCAATGCCGCGACAAGCGACGCAAGCGGACTGTGGGCCGTCGGCGCGGCACTGGTGACGGTAGGAGTGGCGGCGGGGGCGACGGTGATCGCGCTGGGCATGAAAGCCATCCGCCGTAGGTACAAGCGCTGATCGGGTCGCTGGCCCGAAGGACGAACGGTCGACGTCATGAGCAGAGCAGGGTTTGTCGGTGGCTACCGCGTGGTCGGTGCGCTGCTGATCATCGCGGCGCTGGTCCACAACATCGCGGTCAAATGGAACGAGCCCGGATTTCAGCTGACGAACTTCTTCAGCTTCTTCACCGTGCTGAGCAATCTTTTCGCGGCCGTGGTGCTGTTGCTGGCCGCCCGGACGCCGGTCGAGTCGCAGCTCGTCGAGACGCTGCGCGGCGCGGCGGTGGTCTACATGGTCACCACGGGCCTGGTTTACGCGATGCTGCTAACCAACGCGAACGTTCAGGCGGTGCCGTTCAGCAACTGGGTGCTGCACCGGATCATGCCGCTGGTCATCGCACTGGACTGGCTGCTGATGCCGCCTCGTTCGCGGCTCGCGCTGCGCCGGACGCTGGTGTGGCTGCTGTTCCCGCTGGCGTATGTCACGTACACGCTGACCCGTGGCCTGTTCGCCGACTGGTATCCCTACCCGTTCCTCAATCCGAACGAGCCCGGCGGTTACGGCCACGTGGCAGTGATGTCGCTGATGATCACCGGTTTGTTCGTGGCGCTGACGCTGGTGACCACGTGGTCCGGCAAGCGGGTCAGCCCGGAACCGGTCGGTGTGGAAATTGGCAGCCCCGCGGACTGAGCGGACGGATTCGCGACACCGCGATCACCCCATTCGGTCAGTGCGACGATGACCGTGCCGTGCTCACGGCCCTTCTCCGTGAGCACGTACTCCCGATCTTCGCGGCGCTTCCCGTTTGTACTCCGCTGAATACGCGCGCAGTTCAGCTCACACGGCCAGTTGGATCTGAGTGCCTTCGGGGACGCCGTAGTGGTCCACGATCTTGTTGAGTTCGACCTGGTAGTAAATGATGTTGGCGCCGAAGACGAACGTCAGCAAGAGTCCAACGACCGGGCTGCAACTGGGTGTGAGCCCGGCGGCGCGTTGCGCGGCACGAATCCGGTTTCCGGTGTTGTAGTAGGAGATCAGCGGCGCGATAATCGTCCAGCTCAGCAGTAGAAGGACCAGCATCGGGCCTGCTACCGGCACCGTGCGGCGGCGATCGAACTCGGCCATCTCCTTGTGGATCTTGTAGTACCACACCAGGTGGTAGATGCCGATTGTGATCAGGGGCCACAGCAACCAGACCGTGACCGGGTGCCGTCGCTTCATGGCCAGTCCAGCCGCCGCTGCCGTGGGGAGGATGGTGTCCGGCATCGGTTCGGGCTGCGGCCGGTCAGTTGATGGATACGGATCCTGCTGGGTCATGAATTCGAGCTCCGATCTGGACTGTTTGGGTTAAGTAAATCGCATTGAGGCAATCTACCCAGCAGCGCTAGGCAGCTTGGCCGTTGGTCACTGGAGCCCATAGAAGGCACGTGTGTCCTCGAAGCTGAGGGTCTCTTCGACGCGGATGGTCGCACCGTCGAGCTGGTCGGATGCCGCCGAGATGCACACGTTGCCCTTGACGTTGCCACCGGCAAAAGTCTCACCGGTCTCGTCAAGCGGAGTGGGGATCACTCCACAGTAGTCATTCATCGACCCGCCACCGAAGGTGTTGCCGTCATTGCCGACGATGGCCCAGCTGAAGTCGGTCCAAGCGGTGCCGGAATCCGCCCCCGCGTAGGTGGCCTCGACCGAGAACAAGACAAACTGGCGGCCGTCGGCGGGTGGCTCGTTGAATTCGTTCTCCTGAAGCACGACATCGGTGGCATCGCGCGTGATGTCAACGACAGCCAGTGTCCAATCACCCATCTCGATCGTGGTGCCCAGGTCCAGTGGGCTTTCCCGACTACCGAGAGCGGCGTCGGCGTTGGCGGCCTGCGAACCGCTGCCAGTTGACTGGTCGTTGACGACAGTCGCCCCAGTACCAGAAGCGGGACCGGTGTCGCAGCCGGTGAGCAGGACCAGTGCTGCGGTGCAGGCGAGCAGGTGGTTCAGGTGCCGCATGAGAGATTCACTCCTGGAAAGTCGGTGTCGAACCGGGGCCTTGAGAGAACCACTGGCGGCAACCGACTCGCGTCGCTCGAAGAGATCGAGACGGCTACGACAAAGGTCGTAGCGGAGTGACGGGAAACAATACGCCTCGACGATTCTGGCTGACCGCAGCTGTCCGTACGCTAAGTCGCCATGACCGACATCACCGGCCGCGCGCCCGCGGTGCGCCCACGTGCACGGCGCGTCCTGGCGACAGCGGTCACGGTGCTGGCCGTCAGCGCAAGCGTGCTGAGCAGCTTCTGGGTGTTCGGCGCCGAGAGTTTCGTGCCGGGCCAAGTGGACCTCGAACCAGGGTGGCGGGCGGGGATCGGGCTGCTCGTGGCGATCGGCGCGGCCATCGCATTGTGCTGGCGGCACCACAACCCGGTTCTTGTCACGGGGATCGCCGTGGTGCCGCCACTGGTGTTCGTCGCCGACGCACTGGCCGCGCTGATCGCGCTGGCCGCGCTGGCGGCCAGCCGCCGCGACCACGTCCTCTGGCTGGGCACAGCCGCCGTCTACGCCGCAACCGCGGTGGCGTTGGCGCACGATGCCGGCCGCGACCCCGAGGTCTCGCCATTGCAGTGGCTTTTCGGCGCCAGTACTACCGCGGACCGCACACAGGGCCATTTCGAGGTCGTCGATGTGCCGGTGCCTGCCGTGCTCGTGATTGCCGTAATGATGACCGCGATTCCGCTCGGAATCGGGCTGCTACGCGGCACTCGCAGAGAGCTTTCCCATAGCGAGCGCAAAGAAGAGGAACTGCTCGCAGAAGTGACACGACGGGATGAGCGATCCAGGATCGCACGCGAGATGCACGACGTGCTCGGGCATCGGCTTTCCTTGCTTTCGCTGCAGGCGGGGGCACTGGAGGTCAACAGCCACAACGGCCCGGAACGGCTCGCCGAAGTGGCCCGCACGGTGCGTGGTTCGGCGCGGGAGGCCCTCGATGATCTACGCAAGGTAATCGGTGTCCTGCGCGAGGGCGGGGGCCTCGCCAGCGGAAATCCGCCCGGCCATCGCGCCGAGCCTGCTCAGCCGAATTTGGTTGACCTTCCCGACCTCATCAGCAACTCCCGCCGCGCCGGCCTGAACCTCAACGTCACGATGCTGCTCGACGACGCGGCCTCCGCTCCCGAACCACTCGGTGTGGCCAGCTACAGAATCGTTCAAGAGTCGCTGACCAACGTGCTCCGTCACGCGGCAGGCACGACGGCCGAGGTCACGGTTCGCGGCGGCCCGGGTGTTGGAATCACGATCGACGTTCGCAACCCCCTCCCCCATGCTGACGGCACCATGGCTGATGCGGATTCGGGCTGTGGTTTGACAGGGATCGCCGAGCGGGTGTCGGCGCTGGACGGCAACGTCAGCGTCGGACCGACCGATGATGACACATTTGTCGTGTCCGCTTGGCTTCCGTGGCCGAAGCAATCTTGATGCCTGGCCCTAACATAAGCGCGTGACCGCCGGCTCCACGATCGACCACCCGCGCCAATTGCGGGTTCTGCTTGTCGACGACGACCCGTTGGTGCGTACCGGACTGGCCATGATCCTGGACAGTGCCGAAGACATTGCGGTCGTCGGACACGCTGACGACGGTGACCAGGCGGTCACGATGGTGATCAAGCATGCACCGGATGTCGTGCTGATGGACATCCGGATGGCGCGCATGGACGGACTGGCTGCCACCGCGGCCGTATGCGCACTACCGAACGCACCGAGAGTTCTGGTGCTGACCAGCTTCAACCTCGACGAGTACGTGTTTGACGCGCTCACCGCGGGTGCCAGTGGCTTCCTGCTCAAAGAAGAATCCCCGCAGGACATCATCGCCGGTGTCCGTGTCGCGGCCTCCGGTGAGGCAATGTTGTCCCCGAGGGCCACTCGGACACTCGTCAGCCATTTCGTCGCCGAACGGCGCAACCCGCACCACCGCAAAGCTCTGGCCAAACTCACTTCGCTCACTGATCGCGAACGTGAGGTCGCCACCGCTATCGCCGAGGGCAAGCAGAACTCGACCATCGCAAAAGAGCTCTACATGAGCGAGGCCACCGTCAAAACCCACATCACCCGAACCTTCGCCAAACTCGACGTGAGCAACCGGGTTCAACTCGCCATCCTCGCCTACCAAGCCGGACTTCTGGCGTCGTGAATGCTCTGCTGTGGCGACGCGGCCGGGCGGGATGTGATCGTGCGATCACCAGATTGTGGAGCTGAGGGAATCGAACCCCCCGCCCCGCCTTGCAAACGTTCGCCCCCAACGGTCCCCGTGCCGACTTGCTCTGCACGGGTGGTGCAGCACGCCGGTCCCCGAGTGGGCACGATGCCCATAGCTCAAGCGGTGCGCGGGCGGCTCGGTGCGCGGGGCGGGCGGCGCTGGGGGTCAGATCCGGGGCCGTAGACGGCGACCACGTCGGCCGCCGCGGGCTGCAGCCCGCAGTCCTCGCAGCAGACACGCACATGAACCGGCCCGCCACAGCCCTCGTGTTCGTACAGGATCGGCGGCCCCTGCGGTGCGGCCCAGCGATCTCCCCATTCGGTCAGCGCGACGATGACCGTGCCGAGCTCACGGCCCTTCTCCGTGAGCACGTACTCCCGGCCTTCTCGTCGCTCCATCAGCCCGTCGGCCACGAACCCGTCCAGGCGCTTAGCCAGGATGTTCGGCGCGATTCCGAGCCTGCGCTCGAAGTCGGAAAAGCGCGTCATGCCCGCGAAGACCGCGTTGCGGATGATCAACAGGCTCCAGCGTTCGCCGACCAGTTCCAGCGCACGGGCCGCTGAGCAGTTCTCGTTTTCGTACGTTCGACCAAGCACAAGGCCGATGTTCCGCCTTTCACTTGTGTGATGCAAGTTACCTCGTCTAGAGTACTTGCATCACAAAAGTTAGCGCAATCTGGAGGGCACCATGGACCTACCGCAGGTTGTCACCAGGAACGAATGGCTGACCGCCCGCCGAGAGTTGCTGGCGAGGGAGAAGGAGCTGACCCGGGCCCTCGACGGACTCAACGCCGACCGGCGAAGGCTGCCGATGGTGCGGGTCGAGAAGGACTACCGGTTCACCGGCCCGGACGGCGAGGTCGGCTTGTCGGATCTCTTCGAGGGGCGACGCCAGCTGGTGCTGCAACACTTCATGTTCGATCCGTCCTGGGACCAGGGTTGTGGCAGCTGCAGCGCGATGGCCGACGACCTCAGCGAGGGGGCCCGTGCCCACCTGGCCGCGCGCGACACCGCGTTCGCCGCCGTCTCGCGCGCGCCGTATCCGAAGCTGGCCGCGTACCAACAGCAGCGAGGCTGGGCTTTTCCCTGGTACTCCTCGTACGGCGGCGACTTCAACTACGACTTCCACGTCACGCTGGACCCGGCGGTCACGCCGAACAACTACAACTTCCGCAACGGCGACGAGCTGACCGCCGCCGGGCAGGCCTGGCTGATCGACTACGTCGGCGAGCAACCCGGGGTCAGCGCCTTCCTGCGCGACGGCGACGACGTCTTCCACACCTACGCCGCCTATGGCCGTGGCGTCGACGTGATGATGCACGCCTACCGGCTGCTCGACATCACCGCGCTGGGGCGCCATGAGGAATGGGAGGAGCCGAAGGGCCGATTGCGGGACGCGCATCCCGCCGACCCGAGCTTCACTAGCTGATCGGTCAGGATGGCATTCCGTAGCGGGCGCCGACCGCGGCGGCGCGATCGCGCAGGACGGTGCGCAGCCATTGCGGGGCCAGGGCTTCCGCGTTCGTGGCGAGTTGCCACAGCGCCCATTCGGCGTGCCTCGAATCCTGGAAGGCCACCTCCAGCCGCAGCCAGCCGTCTGCGTCGGCTGCTTCGGCGAGGACGGCCACTGCGGTGCCCACCAGGTCCTCCCGCCGCACGGGGTCCACTCGCACCAGCGCGGTGACCTGGTCGCCGCCGGTTCGAAACCGCGTGCTGCGGTCCTGCCAGGCCCGATCCAGATCAACCCGGTCTGGCCGTTGTGCGGGTTCGGCGAGTTCCTCGGCGGCCAAGATCCGGGACAACCGGTAGGTGCGGTCCGCGCCGGACCTCACGGCCAGCAAGTAGCCCTGGTCGCGGACGGTGACCAGGCCGATCGGGTCCACAGTGCGCCACTTCGGGCTCTGGTCCACCACCGCGTAGTGGATGCGCAATTTGTGTCCGGCGAGCACCGCGCCGCGGACCTCGCCCGCTATGGAGTCGGGTACGTCCTCAGCGACCAGCCGACGCGAGAGGAGGTCGGCCTCGGGGTCGATCAGCAATCGCTCAGCCACGCCGGCCGCGGTGTCCCGATAGCTTTCGGGTAGCGCGTCGACCACTTTGAGCATGGCCGAAGCGAGCGCCGAGCCGAGGCCGAATGCCTGCGCTCCCCGCCGTGATCCGGCGACCAGCAGAGCAAGGGCCTCATTGTGGTTCAGCCCCGTGAGCTCGGTTCGGAATCCGGGCAGCAACGCGAAACCGCCGTGCCTGCCGCGTTCGGCGTAGACCGGAATGCCGGCTGCGGACAGCGCTTCGATATCGCGCAGCACGGTTCGGGTGGACACCTCCAGCTCGCGAGCCAGCGCGGTCGCGGACAGCCGACCGCGCTGTCGCAGCAGCAGAACCAATGAGACCAACCGGTCGGCGCGCACACGAAAACGTTAACGGAATACGCGACACAGGATGTCGTGATTTGTTGGAAGTCTTATCCGCATGACAAGCAAGACAGTGGCCAGTGAGCCGAACGACTTGGGCAGGTACTTCATCGAGCGCGCCAACGCGGGCGACGTCGACGGATTGGTGGCGTTGTACGAACCGAACGCCGTACTGGCGTTTCCGCCGGGCAACCTGGCGACCGGACATGCGGAAATCCGCGAAGTGTACGAGCAGTTCGTCGCGGCCGCGCCGGTGCTCTCGCCGGGAAGGCAGCATCCAGCGCTGGTGAGCGACGATCTGGCGCTGACAGCGTCCACGCTGACCACCGGAGAAGTGACGGTCGAGATCGCCCGTCGTCAATCGGACGGGTCATGGCTATGGACCGTGGACCAACCGGTATTTGTGCCGTGATCCGGCTCGACAGTCATGTTGTGCGCACTGTGGAGCTGAGGGGAATCGAACCCCTGACCCCCGCCTGGTAAACGTGCTGGTGAGCCCCTCTGGGGCGCCTGCCGCTGGTCAAGCTGCCCTAGCGCTTGTCTGCACTGGCTGTCTTGGACGGCGTTGCTGGACTTTCGCACCCATCGTGGGTCCCATCCAAGTAGCTCTGAGCGCATGCAACCTTGAGTGCCGAACGCGACACACTCGCCACGAGTTATCAGACGCATCGACAACCGCTGGCCTTGACGGGCTACTCGTACTTCCACCTGTTCAACCACGTGAACTGCCAGGCCGCCTCGTCCACAACCGCCTCACTACGGTAGTAACCGCACACAAAGCAGGTGCCTGCGCCGATCCCTATCCCGAAGTCATCTAAATGCTCCACCAGGAGCGATTCTTGATCGCAGATCGGACACTCCTGCAGACCAAGGCTGATCAAGCGGTCTTTCGGGTCGAACGGTAACAAGTCCTGGGCAGCCAGCACCCGCCGCCCGATTTCCGCCTCGCTGAGCATGCCTAGGTAGTTCTCTGCCTGGTGTCGTCGCCACAGGTCCCGAACCTGTTCCTTCGCGACACTCAACTCGCCATACTCGCCGTGTAACGAGTTGAGTGCAGGATGGGTGTCGAGCTTGGCGAGCGAGTCGATGTGCTTGACTTCTAGTGGCTTCTCGCTCAGCTTTCCGTGCCTACGGGGCGCGGTGGCCCGTAGGGCCTCGCGTAACACCGCAATCTCAACATGAACCGCAGGCTCAGATTCGGACTCATCCCAGTACGGGATGCACTCGCCCACCACTGGCGGAGCAGCCCCAGGCTCCTCAAGCGCGAGTACTGGTCCGATACGACCTGCCCGAGCCTCCTCAGCCGCGATCACCTCAAGAAGCACCTTCGCGGACTTCACCCTTCCCTTGCTGTCGACCTCAGAGCCAGGCCATCGGGCCTCCACGATCACTGCGAGCCCGTTGCATAATGCCTGCTCGAACAGACCCGCCGCTCCAGGCACGTCGTGGTCTTCCATGAGTACAGCCGTTGCCCGCGCATAGTCCCGACAGCGCTGAGCGCGCAGCAACTCGTCATCCGACAGCGGTGGAACCATGCGACTTAGTATCCGACCTTGCACACTGGGGGATTCAAGCGGTGATCACAGCTGGCTTCCGGTCCGCACCGCTCCCGTTGGCCGAGCGCGCGTACCACTGATTACTCCTCCCAGCCACGCATCGCGGTCGAGGTGTCCTCGTTGGCCTGTTCTTCGGCGAGATCCTCGCTGTGCCGGGCGAGTCCGGCGGCATGGGCCTGTTCCTCGGCCTGCCGGCGCTCGATGGCCTCGTGGAGTATAGGTCAGCAGCCGACTCGTGACGGCGCGGTGAGGACCTGGTGCGAGTTGTACCTAACGAGCTCGGTGGCCGCCGCAACCCACCGGATCGTTGACTATGCGGGAGCTGAAGGAACAAACCTCTGACTCTGCCTTGTAAAGGCGCACGTCAAAGCCCTCTCGGTTGCCTGTCGCTGGGCAGGCGTACGGCGCGGTTGCCTCTGGTGTACTCCATGGCAGCGTTTCGCGGGCCGGCGCGACCCCGGGCGTCAGCAGGAGGCCGCAGTGTGCCCGGCGACGCCCCGCTAGCGCCGCCCTTGACGTGGGAGAAGGCAATTCGGCAGCGATGCTGCCAGTGACCCAGACGGGGGCGCAGGTTGTCACGGCTGTTCAACGGGAGTCGCGTCGGGCGTCGTCAAGCGCGCGCATTGTTCCAACGACTCTGCGAGCGCACCCGATACGCGCCACCGTCCCGAGAGCCCGGTTCATCTGGCTAAGATCGAGTGGAGCCAGGGCAGATCAATCGACGGGACTGGAGGCGGCGCCGTGGACGGTACCCGGCGAACTGATGGTTCACCCACGGGCGAAGAACCCACACATCAGGAACCGACGATCTCCTCGGTAAGCGACCTCGTTGCGCTGCTTAGCCCATCACACGTTGATTCACGAACCTGGTTCCGCGGGCAGATCGACAAAAGTTGGCTCCGCATACCCTCTGCAAGACGCAAGTCCGGCTGGGTGGACCACGAGGACGACATGCTGAAGCAATTTCGCCAGCAAGTCGCAGGCCGGGCACCCGTCAACCCTGTAAACGACTGGGAATGGATTTGCCTGGCACAGCACCATCGACTGCCGACTCGCCTATTAGACTGGACGAGCAACCCACTGATAGGACTCTACTTCGCGGTCGAATCGGACGGAGGCGAAGAGGGGGACGCCGATGGCCGACTGTTCTGCCTCGACCCTTACGAACTAAACCGAAAGAACTTCGGTAGCCGGAACCTACTCCTCTTAGGCATGGACCAAGACTTGGACGACTATCTGCTATCGTCAAATTCGAAACAGACGAAGGGCCCGGTAGCCGTGATTGCCCAGCAGTCGTTTGCCAGAATCGTTGCACAAAGCGGCGTATTTACGCTAAGCCACCATAGGGACCCCGAGCCTCTCGAGAAATCCCTTGGCGTATCCCTGTCTAGTTGGATTATCCCAGTAACCGCTAAAGAGCGAATTAGAAACGAACTGGATGCGCTTAATATTAACCGAGCCTCCGTTTACCTCGACTTGGATTCTTTCGCCATGCTCATTCGGGAGGAGTACGATGACTAATAAGGGATACTCCCTTGATATTTCGACATTAAAAAACAGCTCTGTGCAGTACATTCACAACCGAAGCGGCGAGATCGAAATGGACCCTGACTACCAGAGGCAGGGCGAGATATGGTCCGTGGAGAAACAACAACTCCTAATCGACTCGCTGATCAATGACTTCGATGTGCCCAAAATATATTTCCACCAGTTTCCATCTCCTCGGCGCATACACGGAGAACTCAAGCGTTGGGCACTCATCGACGGTAGACAGCGACTTGAAGCTATATTCGGGTTCCTAGAGAACCGATTTCCACTTGGCTCTGAGTTTGTATATCTTGCCGACGAGAGCACCGACGCTGCAGGGAAGACATACAGTGAACTCACAACGTCACACCCTTTTCTTATAAGCAACCTCAATGCCGCAAATCTCGATATTGTCGTAATCAGAACAAGCGACCTTGAGTTGATCGAGGAAATGTTTTCGCGTCTAAACGAGGCTATGCCACTAAACGCTGCCGAGAAGCGGAACGCTTTGGGAGGACCACTCCCCCGGGCAGTTCGTTCGCTGGTAGAGCACCAGTTCTTCGAAGAAAAACTTCCGTTTACGAATAGGCGATACCGTCACTTCGATCTGGCGGCGAAGTTTTTATACTGGACAGATCGTCACAAAGACCCAATTCAGACGGTCGGTGCGGCGGACACGATTCCACACATCCGTGACACCAAAAAGGTCCGCCTGGATGCCTTCTTCAAGGAAATAAAGAAGCTGGGATTAGCAGGAGAAAGAAGGACAGAAAAAGACGTGGAGGATTGCAAGAAAATCCTCGACATACTATCGGAAGTGTTCGTCGACAGCGATTCGCTTCTGTCCAGCATCGGCATGGTCTCGGTTTATTACCTTCTTGCTGAGGCAAGAAGTATGCGTGGTGAGCAATTCCCAAGTAGATCCGAACTTAGAGCATTCGAATCGGCACGGCGAATCAGGCGCGCCCAAAATGATGACGAGCTTCACCCGGGCGAATACGAGATGCTTGAATTTGCGCGGTTGTCGCAGAGCCCGAACGATGGCAGCGCCCTAACTTTTCGTCTGAAAATCCTTGATACTTGGTTCTCGGAACGCGAGAAAGGGCGAGATCCCATGGTTGCTCTTGGAGAGCTATTTAAGAATGAAGAGTGACCATATGTGAGATCGGCCCCGATTAGCTACGGCTCAAGGGAATGGCAACGTTCGCGGCGCGCATCCGAGCCATACGGCCATCTAGCGGGTAGAAGGATACGTCTTCCTGGCGCTTGGGTACCGGCCCTGCTTCCGGTACATGGTGACATACCCAGGCAGCGCAGTAATCTGCCAAGAGGGATCTGCACTGGCGATCGCACGTGCGATGTCCTCGAATAGATGATCCGCTATCGGATCATCTTCGGCGACATCGATCTCTAACTCGTGATGTAGCGGTGACGCTTCATACCGGAATACATACGGGAGACTAGCTTTGAGTTCCTTCAAGAGCCTATCAGCTTTATAAGTTCCTGCTGAAATTCCCTCACAATGTAAATTCAAATTAGCCGGATGCTGCGTGTCAAAGTGTTTGTCTTCGAACACGGTCTCGTCGCGAGCCTTACCAGGATCATTGCTGCCGAAGCCGTTGAAATTCCAGGACGCGAGTCCTTCCTTTTTATAACGTTTGATGAGGAGGGTTTCTGGGGCGACAGCATGCAGATCTTCATCGACGTAGAGGCAGGTGAACGTTATGATGCCGATGTTTAGTCGTCCCGCGATCTTGTCGTGGTGCTTACGGAGACGGTCCTGCAGTGACTTCTCGGCTTTGCCGATGTAGACGAGCACATCGTCTTCGTACAGTTGGTAGACGCCGGGACGCTTCTCAAGTGCGGTGACGTACCCAAGGTGGAGTGGGTCTGGTTCAAGATTCGCTAGCCCGTCTGCGAGCTGATCGCCAAGCGCACGCGTAATACTCAGCCGGAACTGGCCACTAGACGGCATCCCTGACACTCCCGAAGATCGTTTACTGTCGCGGCGAGCGTACAGGGAAGGCTGTGCTGTATGTAGTGCCTTGATCGTTATCGTTGGCGAGCCTTTACCGCTTCGGCCACACGGTGCGCGGCGAGGTCGGTGGCCTCGTGTTCCCAGACCCGGATGACGTCCCAACCGGCGGCCCGCAGGCGTTGGTCGGTGTCGGCGTCGCGGCGCTTGTTGTCTTCGATCTTCGTTTTCCAGAACTCTGAGGTTGCCCCGGTCGCGGGCCGGTGGTGTTCGTGACAGCCGTGCCAGAAGCATCCGTCGAGGAATACCGCGACCTTCGCGCGGGGGAACACGAGGTCGGCGGTGCGTCGGACGTTCTTGATGGGGCGTGCGGCTACCCGGTAACGGAGGCCGAGCGCGTGGACGGCGGAGCGTAGTGCTCTTTCGGGTCGGGTATCCCGTCCTCGGTTGGCGCGCATTACCGCACGAGACGCGGGACTGGATGCCCAGGAGCCCGACTCAGAGGAGTCCTGGCGGCCCGGTTGCGGAGAAGCGTGACGTTGGTTTAGTAATCCCGTGGCGTGAATCTGCCGCCAGGCTTGGGTGAGATTCTCGGTGCGAGTACTGGCATGGACTTCGCCGAGGTAGCACTCTCGCGTCTTACCGCGAATGGACCAGCGGAGATAGGCGTAAACGCGCCGTCCGCTGGGAAACACCCGCAGTGCGACAGAGGCGTGACCGGTCCGCCCGTCCGGCAGGTGAATCTCGCGGGCGGCGCGGTCACCCGCGGCGCGATCCTGTTCTTCCGCTCGCTCGCGTCGACCAAGTCCGGGCGCCGGTTTCCACGCCGCTGGGTCCGGCGTTTGGTCGTTCCAGAGTGGGTGAGGTGTCACGAGCCTCGCCGGGACGTCAGATGTGGATACAGAGCCTCAGCGACAGAACTGGCGATAGCTTCGCCGAGTTTGACCGGCACGGCATTTCCGAGCTGCCGCATCTGCTCACCGCGCGGGCCGACCAGGAACCAGTCGTCTGGAAAGGTCATCGCCCGCGCTACCTCCCGCACGGTCATATAGCGGATCGACCCGTCGTCGCGCTTGAGCACAGTCTCCCCCCCGGGAACGCCATGTACTCCGGCCTTGACGGTCTTCGCCGGGCGGTCCAGCAGGTTCGGAGTGTGCCCGGCGTATTGCCGCGCGCCTGGCCAGCCATAGTGGTGCAAGTGCTTCGGGTGCTCGATCTTGTCTCCGAGCGGTTCGCCGAGTCCTTTGATGGCGTCGCGCAGGGTGAGCCATCGCGCGGTGCCATCGCCATCGTCGACGCCGCCAGCTAACGTCGGTGTTTGGCGGTAGCGTTTAGGCACCTTGTGCTCATCCCAATAACTACCGTCTGCCTGCGCGCGTAGCAGCGCGCTCTCAGAGTGGGTTGGCTGCGGGAACTCCCAATCTTTCAGGCCGAGGTCACGACGGAAAGCAACCACGAACACTCGCCACCGGACCTGGGGCACTCCATAGTCAGCGGCGTTGACCGTCAAGTACTTGACGTCATAGCGCTCGCTGGCGTCCCCGGTGTCCTTAGCTAATACCTTGCGGAGGCGCTTGTCATGGTCGCGCCAGTCCTCACCATCCACGCGCCGCTCGAAAGGTGCTCGCAGCTCGTTAAGGATGTACTCGTAGTACGGCTTGAACGATGGCCGCAACAGCCCCTTGACGTTCTCCGCGATCACCGCCCGCGGCCGAGTCTCCCGGACGGTCCGGAACAATTCCGGCCATAGGTTCCGGTGATCGTCGTAGCCCTTGTGCACGCCACCCAGTGACCAGGGTTGACACGGGACGCCACCAGCGATTACGTCGACCTCGCCGAGATACCGCGACAGGTCCGCTTCACGGATGTCACCCTCGATCAGCGGCCACGGCGAGTTCAGTTCTCGACCTTGTGCGGCGAATTCGTCCCACTCCTCCGCCCGGTTCGCGCGCAATGTCGCGCACGCCCGCTTCTCCAACTCGACAGCCAACAAGTGACGGAAGCCCGCGTTATGCATGGCCAACGCCAGCCCACCACCCCCTGTGAAGAGCTCGATGCTGGTGCCCACCTCGCGGGAAGGAGTGGCGTCGGGAAAGAGGGCTGGCTGCGTAGTCACGTGGTGACTGTACCGCGGTCTTGGATCGAACGCACGTGCGACACGCCTACGACGCGTGCTCATCGAAGGGCGTGAGGTCCGCCTCGACAGCCAGCATCCACTCGCCGTCGCAGAAACGAATCTCAAACAGCTTGTCTTCGCTCGTGTCGCGCCCTAGGGCGTTGATTGCGTAGTAGGCATGTCCGTCACGCTCGTCGGCCAGCGCGTCCGCGGCCGACAGTGCGCCGCGCATGATGAAGTGCAACTTGGAGATCGTCGCGTTGGACAGCGGGCGGCACTGGTGCGACGGGCATTTGGTAACCGTGCAGCCGGCCTTCGTGCAGTCGTGGTCCGGGTAGCCGTCCGCCGGCGGTCGTCCTGGACGACGCTTGTTTTTCACGACTCGACACTCGTGCGTGCTGTCCTCCAGCGGGCGTTGCGGTTTTCGTCGACCTCCGAGCGGAACCGGTTCATGATCCGCTTCGCCTCGGCCTCGTCGGTCGTCGACTCCCGAAGGTATAACCGCCTGCCGGTCAGCGGGTCGGTCCCGGCATACACCTTGACGCGCAGCGAGTTGCCTCGGCGCTCGATCATTCCCTACGCGCGGGGTTTCCCGTTCGTCCGCTTGACCACAACACGAGGATACTCGCACCCATCGTGGGTCCCATCACAAAATTTACGGGTGGGATATGGCCCTAAAAACCATTGGTCAAACGCTGTGGAGCTGAGGGGAATCGAACCCCTGACCCCCGCCTTGCAAAGGCGGTGCTCTACCAATTGAGCTACAGCCCCGGACGCGGGCGGCTGCCCGCGGGACGATCAGTTGTTGCTGGAGGCGTCCGACGAGTTTGCCTTCGCCGGTGCGCTGCCGTTGGTGGAGGCTCCCCCCAGCGGTGTGCTGGTTGGTGCCGTGGCTTCACGCCACAGGTCGGCCTCGGCCTTGGCGTCCTTGTTGCGCTTGATGGCGAACAGTACGCCGCCCGCTACGGCCGCGAGCGCCAGCAGCTTCTTCACGTGAAGCCCCTCCCTCAACAACTTGTGAGTGTGCTCCCGTGATGCTACTGCACGCTTCCGGTGCGCTGTTTATCCGGTGGGGGTCACGGGTACGCGATCACCGACGACGTCCTTTCGACGATTGGAGACGCCGTGGCTGACAAGGATCAGCAGCAGGAAGGCATCAAGGGAGCGGTCGAGGACATCAAGGGCCGCGTCAAGGAAACGGCCGGCACCTTCTTGGGCAACGACAACATGGAGCGGGAAGGCGAGGCCCAGCAGCAGAAGGCCGACGCCCAACAGACCGCAGCGGAGAAGGAGACCCAGGCGGAGCAGGCCAAGCGAGAGGCCGCCGCCGCCGAGAGCCGCGAACGCTCCGAGCAGTAATCCCAACCACCGCGAGTGCGCCATCGGGCGACCCCTGCTGGCGTTCTCGCGGTTCCACGTGGAACACGCTCAGCGGAGACTGCCTTCTACTTCCGCCACCAGCTGCCGCAGTCTTTCCACCCGGCCGCTGCCCGCGTCGACCGCCGCCGCTCGCGCCTTCAGAAACGCCAAACCCAATCGCTTGCGTTCCTCCGGCGAGAGCTTCGTCCGCGCGTCGTTGAGCAGAGTCTGTTCCTCCTCGTTGGTGTGATGGTTCACCACCTCCACCAACTCCTCCAGCTTCTCGTCGTAGGTCTCGCCCTCGACGTCGTTGAGTTCGAGGAATGCCAGTAGCGCCTGGTTGATCTGGGCGTGTTCCTCCTCCCCGTGTTCGACCTCCTCGTCGCTTGACGACGCGAACCGACGTAACCCGGGGTACACCTCCTGCTCCTCCGCCTCGGCGTGCGCAACCAGCAATGCGGCCAACTCCGTACGCAGGCTCCGCCGGTCGGCCGTCGCGTCACGAAGCCCGCGCATCAACTCCTCGAACCTGCCTGCCATGTTCTGTCTTTCCGGGCCGGCTGCCCAATCCGCGAGCGCCGCCGCAGCGAATCAGAAGTGTGTGACCACCCGTCATGCGCGCCTGCGCAGTGATCGTCCACACGGGGCGGTGTTGCTGCGCCTTCGCAGAACACGAACCAGGAGGATTTTCGATCATGCATGGAAAGGCACTACGAACCGGGCTCGGACTGGCGGCCGCTGCCGGACTTGTTCTGGCCGGCTCTGCCACCGCCTCGGCCGACCAGTCCGATGGCCGGCACGGCAACCAGGACCGCACGGTCACCGTGTTCAAGCTCGACGAACTGAACGACAGCGGCGCTCGCGGTATCGGTGTCGTCAAACTGAACGGCAACCAGGCCGATGTCCGGATCTTCGCATCCGGCCTGCTGGCCGACCATCCACACGCCCAGCACTTCCACATCGGTGGTGCTGGTCAGTGTCCGACCAGTGAGCGCGACACCAACGGAGACGGGATCGTCAGCACGGTCGAGGGCCAGCCCGACTACGGATCCATCGGCACCTCGCTCACCACCAGCGGTGACACCAGCCCGGCCAGCGGCTTGGCAGTCGACCGCTTCCCGACCGCGCCGAACGGCTTCGTGCGATACGACCGCACCATCACGGTCAACGACGAGTCGGCGCAGAACCTGCGTGCGGGCAACGCCGTGATCGTGCTGCACGGCATCGACGCCAACAACAGTGGCACCTACGACGGTGACGCGCCCAGCGAGCTGAACCCCGCGCTGCCGCTGGAAGCCACCGCACCCGCTGCCTGCGGGAACCAGACCGTGCTCGTCGGCGCAGGCGCCGACCGCGGCCTCGGGCTGAACCTCGGCCTGAACCTGTTCGACAGGCACTAGGTCAACTGACAGGACACTCGGAGGCCGGTCGGCGACAACGTCGACCGGCCTCCGACGTCGGTCCAGGCAGTCTCATGTCGTCACTGTCCCGCTTCATCCACGAAAGATCACCGTAGGCAGCGGGTCACGAACGGGTGAAAGGGTTTCGCCTGGCCGAGCGCTTTGTCGGCCGTCATCCAGCAGTCAAGCCGGAGGGACGCCAGTGAACCCGAACCACCATCCCCCCACCCTGAGACCGGCCCGCATCATCGCGGGCACCGTGGCCCTCGCCACTGTCGGCGCGCTCCTCACCCCAGCCGCGAGCGCGGCCCCCGGCGGCACGCCGGTCGACGCCGACTGGGAGACCTCCGCCTACCGCGGTTCCGTCGACATCGTGAAGGGCACCGACGAGAACCCCGACCTCCTCGACGGCACTGTCTTCAATGACAAGAACCGGAACTCGAAGCAGGACACCAACGAGCCCGGCATCACCGGCGTGACCGTGTCCAACGGCCGCGATGTCGTCACCACCGACGAAAAGGGCCGCTACCAGCTGCCCGCCTTCGAGAACATGACCGTTTTCGTCACCCAGCCGCGCGGGTACCAGGTGCCGGTCGACCAGGACAACGTCGCCCAGTTCTACTACCACCACCTGCCGCAGGGCTCGCCCGAGCTGAAGTTCCGTGGCATCGCCCCGACCGGCGCGCTGCCGGACGCCGTGAACTTCCCGCTGGCGCAGAGCAAACTCACCCAGTCCCCGGAGCAACACTGCCTGATCGGCGGTGACGTCCAGACCTACGACCAGCGGCAGGTCGAGTACGCCCGCGCCGGCGCCTTCGCCGACCTCGCCAACCGTGACGACTACATGGGCTGCGGCGCGCTGTTCATCGGCGACGTCGTCGGGGACGACCTGGACCTGTACGAGCAGACCCGGGAACTCGCGGGCATGCTCAACGGCCCTGCGCGGTTCCTGCCCGGCAACCATGACCTGGACTTCGACGCCCCGAACAGCGAGCACGCGTTTGACTCGTTCCGCGCGCAGTTCGGTCCGGAGTACTACTCCTACGACGCGGGCAAGGCACATGTCGTCGCACTGAGCAACGTCGAGTACCCCCTGTCCCGCAACGGCTACAACGGCGCGCTGGACGAGCGGCAGCTCGAGTGGCTGCGCCAGGACATCGCCGCCGTTCCCGAGGGCAAGCTGATCGTGCTCGCCGGGCACATCCCGCTGCTCGACTTCGCGGACCAGGGCAGCACGACCCACCAGATCGATCAGGTCAAGGAGATCTACCAGATCCTCGAGGGCCGCGAGGCCATCACCCTTGGCGGGCACACGCACAGCATCGAGAACATGCGGGCGGGCGACAGCCTGAAAGGTTGGCAGGACGTCTTCGGTGTCAACGGTCTCCCGTTCACCCACATCACCGCCGGTGCGATCTCGGGTGACTGGTACTCCGGCCGAATGCTGGAGCAGGGCTACCCGACCGCGATCCAGCGCGACGGCGGCGTCCCCGGCGTGCTCACCCTCGACATCCGCAACACCGAGGTCACCGAGCGATTCACCGTCCGTGGCAAGGACAACAGCGAGCAGTTGGCCCTGGGGCTGAACAGCCCGCGCTACCGCGACTGGTACGCCGACAACGTCGGCAACAAGGGCTCCGCGCCGGAGTTCGGTGATCCGCTGACGGTCACCAAGGGCGAGCTCTCCGGGACCTGGCTGACCACCAACTTCTGGATGGGCTCCACCGGCGCCGAGGTCAAGGTGGCCATCGACGGCGCCGCCGCGGGCACGGCCGAGCGGACCCAGCAGATGAACGGCGAAGCCCCGCACGTGGGGGCCGAATGGTCCGACCCGGTCGCCGTCCAGGAACAGCTGGTCCACGGCGGCAGCCTGGCCGACCGCTCCATGCACCTCTGGCGTCTGCGGTTGCCGTCCGACCTGGCGGTCGGCGAGCACACCGCCGAAGTCACCGCGACCGACGTGCACGGCCGGGAGTTCACCGAGTCGCTGACCTTCGAGGTCACGGAGTAAGGCAATTTCCGGCCCCGGCCGGCGATCTGCCCGTGAATGCAGTCAGGCCCCGTTTCCCTGGTCTGGGAAACGGGGCCTGACTGTTGTGGGCCCAGGAGGACTTGAACCTCCGACCTCTTCGTTATCAGCGAAGCGCTCTAACCGCCTGAGCTATGGGCCCGCAACGCCTGGAAAGATTACAGGATGGCGCGGCAGCCTATGACACCGGGTTACTCACGCTCGGACAGCGTGACCTCCAGGCCGCCGGCCAGGTCGGCCGAGACGTTGTAGATGAAGGCACTCACGGTGGCCAGGGCCGAGATCAGCACGATGTTGATCGCCCCGACCACGGCCGCGACACCGAAAACGGGACCGACGCTGATCAGGGGCTCACCAGCCCCCTCGCCGTCGCCCTGCACCAGTGAGGTGTATGTGCCGTTCAGCTTGTCCCACACACCCATGCCGTCGAGCACGGTGTACAGCACGCCCACCGCCACGAGCCAGACGAAGAACAAGGCCAGCCCGAGCACGAGTGACAACTTCAGCACCGACCACGGGTCGAACCGCTTGATCTGCAGGCTGGCCCGCCGCGGACCCCGCCCCGGACGGCGCAATGCCGTCGGCGTCGCGCGGCCACGGGAGCCCGTGGTGCCCATGCCGACCCGCTCACGGGCCGTCGGTTCCTGGTCGGGCAGACCTGAGTCCCCGCCGCCGAACAGACGGTTGGCGGCGGTGCCGGTGACCATCGTCTGGTCGGCGGCCGCCTGGTGCTCGTACCCGCCGTTGGTGGATTCGTCCGCGGGCAACTGCCCCGCGGCCCACCGCTCGCCGTACTCGTCGACGGACGTCTCGCGCTCCTGGCCGACGGCGGGCGATCCGCCGCCGTCCTGCGCGACCCGCTGCCATGGCGGGGTGTCCCCGCCGCCGCTACCGCGCTGTTCGGAGTTCTCAGGTGGTGTCACGAAGTGTCATTCCTTACCCAGCGAGCGCTACTGCTGCTCCGGCTCTTCCGACTGGTTCAACGGATCCGACGAGGTGTCGTCATTTACCACGACGTCCGAGGGCTCGTCCGCGTTGCGTGCGACGGCGAGCAGGGTTGTTCCCTCACCGAGGTTCATCAACCGAACTCCCTTCGTCTGCCTTCCGGCCTTGCGCACCTGACCCGCCGCGGTACGAATGACACCGCCGCTGGAGGTGATCGCGTACAGCTCGTCGTCGGCATCGACGATGAGCGCGCCCACCAGCCTGCCACGTTTCTTGTCGTACTGAATGGTGAGCACGCCCTTGCCGCCGCGCCCCTGCACCGGGTAGTCCTCGATGGGTGTGCGCTTGGCATAGCCGCCGTCGGTGGCGACCAGGAGGAACTTGTCCTCCTTGACCACACCGATGCCCAGCAGTTCGTCACCTTCGTTGAACCGCATGCCGAGCACACCGGACGTCGCCCGGCCCATCGGCCGCAACGCCTCGTCCGTCGCGTGGAAGCGGATCGACTGCCCCTCCGACGACACCAGCAGCAGATCGTCCTCGGCGGACACCAGGACCGCACCGACCAGCTCGTCGCCCTCACGGAGGTTGACCGCGATCAGCCCACCGGAACGGTTGGAGTCGAAGTCGGTGAGCTTGGTCTTCTTGACCAGGCCTTTCCGAGTCGCCAGCACCAGATACGGCGCAACCTCGTAGTTCTTGATCTGGATGACACCGGCGATCTGCTCGTCCGGCTGGAAGGCCAGCAGGTTCGCCACGTGCTGGCCGCGGGCGTTGCGGTTGGCCTCCGGCAGGTCGTACGCCTTTGCCCGGTACACCCGGCCCTTGTTCGTGAAGAACAGGATCCAGTCGTGCGTGGAGCACACGAAGAAGTGCTGGATGATGTCGTCCTGCTTGAGCGTCGCGCCCTGCACTCCCTTGCCGCCCCGCTTCTGCGAGCGGTACAGATCGGTCTTGGTGCGCTTCGCGTAGCCGGTGCGGCTGATGGTGACGACGACGTCCTCGACCGCGATCAGGTCCTCGACCGACACATCGCCGTCGTAGGGGATGATCGTCGTACGCCGGTCGTCGCCGTGCTTATCGACGATCGCGGTCAACTCGTCCCGGATGATCGCGCGCTGCCGTTCCGGTTTGTCGAGAATGTCCTTGAGATCGGCGATCTCGCGCTCGATCTCGGCGAGTTCGTCGATGATCTTCTGCTGTTCGAGGGCCGCGAGCCTGCGCAGCTGCATGTCCAGGATCGCGGTGGCCTGGATCTCGTCGACATCGAGCAGCTCGATCAGGCCGGTCCTGGCCTGATCCACGGTCGGTGACCGACGGATCAGCGCGATGACCTCGTCCAGCATGTCGAGTGCCTTGACGAAACCACGCAGGATGTGCGCGCGGTCTTCCTTCTTCCGCAGCCGGAACCGGGTGCGGCGAACGATGACCTCGACCTGGTGCTTGACGTAGTGCCGGACCATCTGGTCCAGACGCAACGTCCTCGGCACGCCGTCCACCAGCGCCAGGAAGTTGACGCCGAAGTTGTACTGCAGCTGGGTGTGCTTGTAGAGGTTGTTCAGCACGACCTTCGCCACCGCGTCGCGCTTCAGCGTGACGACGATGCGCATACCGCGCCTGCTGTTGGATTCGTCCGCGATGTCGGCGATGCCCGTGAGCTTCCCGTCGCGCACCAGCGAGGCGATGTTCTCCACCAGGTTGTCCGGGTTCACCTGGTACGGAAGTTCGCTGATAACGAGGACCGCACGACCCTTCGCGTCCTCCTCCACCTCCACGACCGCACGCATGCGCACGGAGCCGCGACCGGTGCGGTAGGCGTCCTCCAGGCCCTGGGTGCCGAGAATCTGCCCCCTGGTCGGGAAGTCCGGGCCCTTGATCCGCTGCAGCAGCGCGGCTAGCAGCTCGTCGTCGGTGGCTTCCCAGTTCTCCAGTGCCCAGACGACGCCGGACGACACCTCACGCAGGTTGTGCGGCGGGATGTTGGTCGCCATTCCGACCGCGATCCCGGAACCACCGTTGACCAGCAGGTTCGGGATGCGGCTCGGCAGTACGTCCGGTTCCTGCGTGCGGCCGTCGTAGTTGTCGGAGAAGTCGACGGTGTCTTCTTCGATGTCGGCCAGCATCTGCATGGCCAGCGGGTCGAGGCGGGCCTCGGTGTTGTGGCTGACAAAGCCGTCGGTGACAAAAGCGTGGTCTTCGGTGTCGACGCGCAGGCTGTACACGGCCTGCGGTCCCGCGTCGGTGACATCGCGGACTTCGGCGAAGTAGAAGCGCCCGTCGACCAGGGGTTCGACAACGTCGAGGACTTCCCGGTTGGTTATCCGCTCGGTAATCTCTTCGCGGCGCAGCTCCCACCGTGCGATGCGGTCCACGTTGTGCCTGCGCAGCCAGTCCCGCTCGGTCCATCGATCCGCACCCTGCGCCCGGATGTACTCACCGACGAACGGCACGTGGTCGGAGGACATCGAGCGTGAGTCGGCAGGCAGGGCGGACAGGATGCTCTCCAGCGTGACCTGCTTCGCGCCATGGAAACCGATTCGGGTCGAGAAAAGCCGAGCATCACGTCGGTTGCTGATGACGACCTTGTGCTCGCCGTCTTCGTAATGCACCAGCTTGCCGACGACGCCGAACTCCAGCAGTAGCTGCTGTACTTCGCGAGCCAGTCGGTCACTGTAAGAGGAGTAGCTCACCTGCACGGTGCTGCGGGGAAGCGCCGAAGCTGATCCGTCGCCGGTGAACAGGCCGATCAGGAACGCGCGCTTGATCGTCGAGCCCGAGGACCAGACGAAGCCCGGTACCCGCTTCTGCGCACTGCGCTGCCCCTCGAGTTCCGCCAACACGCTCGCCCGAAGAGCCGAAAGGTCGTGCACGTCGAACTCGTGCAGCATGGAGCCTGATGCGATACGGCGTTGGGAGACGTAGCGACGACCGCCAACCACGTGGTCGTAGCAGTCGAGCACGTATTTGAAGAAGTCTTCGTCGATGTTGTTGAAGCCGGCCCGGTTGTCCGAGAAGAAGCCCTCGGCAACGAACGCTCCAGCCAGGAGCGCTTCCACCCACGACCGGACCTCGGTGACCGGTTCCAGCGGCGCTTCGGTGCGCTGCATGGCGACCTTGTCGCCAGGCCGGATCTCCTCCAGCAGCTTCCACAGCAACGTCGGCACGCCGAGCACGTTGACCAGGCACAGCACCGGGTGGTTGTGGGTGCCGGTGAGCTGGAAACCCTCACGCGTGTTGAGCTGCAGCGTCGGATGCTCGCCGGAGTGGAAGAGGGCATCGGCACGTACAGGATCGCCGTGCCGGCCCATCACCTTCAGATCGACGGGATTGTCGCTGTTGGGCTTCGCATCTGGCACGATGTCGGCGATCCTGGTCGTCGAGCCATCCGCCAACTTCACCCGCGTGTCGGCCGCGACGCAGTACCGCATCGCGGCTGCTGGGTCGTTACCCGGCGAGCCGAAGTTGCCCTGCCCGTCGATCAGCGGGTAACGCATCGCCCACGGCTGCGCGAGGCGCACCAGCGCGTCGTAGATCGCCGAGTCACCGTGTGGGTGGTAGTTGCCCATCACGTCACCGACGACGCGGGAGCACTTGTTGTACCCGCGGTCCGGCCGGAAGTTGTTGTCGAACATCGAGTAGAGCACCCGGCGGTGCACCGGCTTGAGGCCGTCACGCACGTCCGGCAGTGCCCGGGCCACGATCACGCTCATGGCGTAGTCGATGTAGGAGCGCTGCATCTCCTGCTGGATGTCGACCGGCTCGATGCGGTCGTGGTCCGGCGGCAAGGTTTCCGTCATTTCGTCCTTCTCAGGGGGGCAGTCCTATACGGACAGCAATGGCACGTGGTCGATCACACGTCCAGGAAACGCACGTCCTTGGCGTTGCGGGTGATGAACGAACGCCGCGCCTCGACGTCCTCGCCCATCAGCACGGAGAACAGTTCGTCCGCGGTGGCGGCGTCGTCCAGCGTCACCTGGCCGAGCAGCCGGTGCGCCGGATCCATGGTGGTGTCCCACAGTTCCTGGGCGTTCATCTCGCCGAGACCCTTGTACCGCTGGATACCGTCTTCCTTCGGCAGCTTCCGGCCCGCCTCGGCACCGGCCGTGAGCAGAGCGTCGCGCTCCTTGTCGGAGTAGACGTACTCCGGCTCCGCCCGCGGCCACTTGATCTTGTACAGCGGCGGGCGCGCGAGGAAGACGTGACCGTGCTCCACCAGCGGACGCATGAAGCGGAACAGCAGGGTGAGCAGCAGGGTACAGATGTGCTGGCCGTCGACGTCGGCGTCGGCCATCAGCACGATCTTGTGGTACCGAAGCTTCTCCAGATCGAACTCGTCGTGGATGCCGGTTCCCAGCGCCGTGATCAACGACTGGACCTCGTTGTTCTTCAGGACCTTGTCGATCCGGGCCTTCTCCACGTTGATGATCTTTCCGCGGATCGGCAGGATCGCCTGGTACATCGAGTCCCGGCCCTCTTTCGCCGAACCACCCGCGGAGTCACCCTCGACGATGTAGAGCTCGCACTCTTCCGGCTTGGTGGATCGGCAGTCCTTGAGCTTGCCAGGCAGGCCGCCGATGTCCAGCGCACCCTTGCGGCGCACCAGGTCCCGTGCCTTACGCGCGGCCATCCGCGCCTGCGCGCTGGAGACCGCCTTGTTGATGATCGTCCGCGCTTCGGACGGGTTGCGCTCGAACCAGTCGGACAGCCACTCGTTCGTCGTGGTCTGCACGAAGGACTTCGCCTCGCTGTTGCCCAGTTTCTGCTTGGTCTGGCCCTCGAACTGCGGCTCCGCCAGCTTCACCGAGATGATCGCGGCGAGACCCTCGCGCACGTCGTCGCCGGTGAGGTTCGTGTCCTTTTCCTTGAGCAGCTTCTTTTCGCGCGCGTAGCTGTTGACCACCCTGGTCAGCGCGGCGCGGAAGCCCTCTTCGTGCGTGCCGCCCTCGGGCGTGTTGATCGTGTTGGCAAACGTGTACACCGACGGTGTGTACTGGGTGTTCCACTGCATGGCGACCTCGACCTGGACGCCGTCGCCCTGGGACTCGAAGCCGATCACGCTCTTGTGGATCGGGTCCTTGCTGCCGTTGATGTGCTTGACGAAGTCCTCGAGCCCGCCGGGGTAGTGGTAGGTGCGCTCGGTGATGTTCGCCGGCTTGCCCGCCGCGTCGACGGCGTCCTCGGTGGGCTCCGCCTCGGGACGCTCGTCGCGCAGCACGATGGTCAGGCCCTTGTTCAGGAACGCCATCTCCTGCAACCGCCGCGAGACGGTCTCCACGCTGTAGTGCGTGGTCTCGAAAATTTCCGGGTCGGCCCAGAAGGTGAGCGAGGTACCGGTCCGGCTCGCCGGGCCCGCGTCGATCAACTCACCCGGCTTGGAGTGGTCGTACTGCTGCCGCCAGATCCTGCCGTCGGTGTGCACCTCGACGTCGAGCCTGCGCGAGAGCGCGTTCACGACGGAGACGCCGACGCCGTGCAGACCACCGGAGACCGCGTAGGAGTCGCTGTCGAACTTGCCGCCCGCGTGCAGCACGGTGAGCACGATCTCCAGCGTCGGCCGCTTCTCCTTCGGGTGCATGCCCACCGGGATGCCACGGCCGTCGTCGACCACCCTGACCCCGCCGTCGGCCAGCAGCGTGACCTCGACCTTCGTCGCGTACCCCGCCATCGCCTCGTCGACGGAGTTGTCCACGACCTCCCAGATCAGGTGGTGCAGACCACGCTCGCCGGTGGAACCGATGTACATCCCAGGCCGCTTGCGGACCGCCTCGAGGCCCTCGAGCACGGTGATGGAGGACGCGTTGTAGTCGTTACTGTTAGCTGCCACCGGCTGCCATCTCCTCGTCTCGCCCACGCGTGAACGCGGACGTTCGCCCACTCCCCCAACAGTCTACTTGGCCAGGTTCGCTCACATGCGCCAAGGACACCCCTGATTTGCTCACAGAGCCACGAACGTGAAGTCGGATGTGTTCGATGGTACCCGGAGCCCGCCTCGAAGCGCTCCGGCGTCCAGACAACGGCAGGCGGATTACCGTCGACACGCCGAGAACATCAGCCGGTCGAACTACGCGTCGCCAATCTCGTCCTCCGGCAGGTCCTCACCCGTACGTGTCTCGTGGGCCACGGCCGGACACATGCCGTGGCCCCTTTCGCCAACTCGGCGCCGCGGGTCCCTGGATCCGCATGCGCTTGACCACGCCGTTGCCGACCACACCTGCGATCTTCACCAGCAACTGCCCCTGCAGCAACCTGAGCTGCGTCGCCCAGGCCGTCGAAGTGGCCTGCACGGTCAACTCGCCGTCGCGCAGCGCGATCGGCTGCGCGTGCTCGGCGACCTCCTCGCCCACCAGCCGGGCCCACTGCCCGAAGACCTGCCCGGTGGCCAGCCGGGAATTCCACCCGCGTTCGACCGCGAGCCTCGAGACGATTCTGCCGAACGGCTGAGGATCGCGCTGGTCGGCGCCTGCCCCGGACCACCGGCGCCTGCGCGGGTTCTGCCGTTGCCCGCCTGCGGCGCCGCCGCCTCGGGCGGTGAAGTTCGCCCGCCGGACCCCGGGTTCGTGACCTCGGGTGCTGGCCTTCTGCCGTGCCGCCTCGAGGGCAGCTCTGGCGAGATCCCGGCCACTACCCTCGATCGGCCCAGCGGCGCTCTCACTCTTCGTGGCCGACCGCGGGCCCTCTCCCGGTCGATCCTGCTCGGACGGAGGAGTGGACCCCCCGTTCGGCCGTTTAGTTACTCCGGGCGATAACCCGTTCACGGTGTTATCCACACTATCCACAGGTTTGTCCCCAGATAGGGGTGAATCAAATGTGTCGCCGGTCACCCCGCGTGTCCCGGTTCGGGGGCCACGACCACGCGATCCGCCGTTCCCAGCGGTCCTGTCAGTGCGTGTCTGGAAACTCGGGTCCGCTGTCGAGTCGCCAGGGCTCTGACTCCCAGGGCCCTTGCGGCTCTGCCGGTTGACGCCCTGCCGCCTCGACAACGGGACTTCGTCGCCCGAGTTCCACGGATCACCCTGACCACGCGCGCTGCCGTTCCCAGCGGTCCTGTCAGGCACGGGCCACCCCACTTTCCGACACCGCGAACCGGATCCCGTCCAGTTCCGTGGGCACATCCTCGTCCACCGCTGCCGTCACCAACACCTGTTCGGCGCTCGCGGCGACCTCAGCCAGGCGGGCCCTGCGCTTGCGGTCCAGTTCGGCGAAGACGTCGTCGAGCAGCAGCACCGGCTCGCCCGCCTCTCCCCGCAGCAGTTCGTACGAGCCGAGCCGGAGTGCGAGCGCGTACGACCACGACTCGCCGTGACTCGCGTATCCCTTGGCCGGAGCCTCGCCGAGAATCAGGTCGAGTTCGTCACGGTGCGGACCGACCAGGCTCACCCCCCGTTCCAGCTCCGCCGAGCGGGACTCGCCGAGCGCGTGCAGGAGCACCTCGGTCAACTCCTGCACACTCGCGGCGGAACCGCCCGCGACGCCGTACCCCTCGGGAAGCGCGTCGCCGAGACTCGACCGGTAGCCGATCTCCGCAGGCCGCGAATCCGGTGCGACCCCCGCATAGGCGGCGGAGGTGTACGGGGCGAGTGCGGCCACCAGGTCGAGTCGTCCAGCCAGAAGCTGTGCGCCCGCTGCGGCAAGATGGTTGTCCCAGACGTCCAGGGTGGACAGCGCGTACGGATCCTCCTTGCCACCGCGGCGCTTGCCCGCGGTTTTGAGGAGTGCGTTGCGCTGTCGCAACACCTTCTCGTAGTCGCTGCGCACACCCGCATAGCGCGGGGCGCGCAGCACCAGTAGCTCGTCCAGGAACCGGCGCCGCTCGCCAGGATCGCCACGCACCAGCGCGAGATCCTCCGGTGAGAACAACACCGTGCGCAGGATGCCGAGCACGTCCCGCGGACGCCCGACCGCTCCCCGGTTCACCCGTGCGCGGTTGGCCTTGCCCGGGGTGATCTCGAGCTCGATCGTCAGTTCGCGCCCCTCGTTGACCACGGCGGTACGCACGAGCGCGCGTTCACATCCGTGCCGCACCAGCGGTGTGTCGGTGGCGACGCGGTGCGAACTGAGTGTCGCGGTGTACCCGATGGCTTCGAGAAGGTTGGTCTTCCCACGACCGTTGGGTCCGACCAGCACGGTGGCGCCAGGTTCGAGTGGCAGATCGAGCAACTCCCAGGAGCGGAAGTCGGTGACCTGTAGATGACGGAGGTACATGGCGGTGCCTTCGGCCGCGCCGGCTACTCCCCGGCCTTCTTCACGGCGTGTCCACCGAACTGGTGCCGCAGCGCGGCAACGGCCCGCATGGCCGAGGACTGCTGCTGACGGGAGGCGAACCTGGCGAACAGCGCGGCGGAGATGACCGGTGCGGGCACCGCGTTGTTGATCGCTTCCTCCAGCGTCCACCTGCCCTCGCCGGAGTCCTCGACGTAACCCTCGAGGTCGTCCAGTTCCGGGTCCTCGTCCAACGCGTGGACCAGAAGTTCCAGCAGCCAGGAACGCACGACGGTCCCACGCTGCCAGCCCTTGATCACCTCAGGCACGTTGGCCACGATGTCCGATGCCTCGAGCAGTTCGAAGCCTTCGGCGTAGGCCTGCATCAGGCCGTACTCGATGCCGTTGTGGACCATCTTCGCGTAGTGGCCTGCCCCGACCGGCCCAGCGTGGGAGAAACCCTCTTCCCTCGGGCCCTCCGGGCGCAACGCGTCGAAGATCGGCATCGCCTTGGCGATGTCGGCGTCCGACCCCCCGGCCATCAGGCCGTAACCGTTGTCCTTGCCCCAGACGCCACCGGACACCCCGACGTCGAGGTAGCCGACCCCCTTGCTCGCCAGCAACTCCGCGTTGATCTTGTCGTCGGTGAACCGGGAGTTGCCGCCGTCGATCAGCAGGTCGCCCTCGCTGAGCAGGTTGCTGAACTCGGCGACGATCTGCCGCGTCGGCTCACCGGAAGGCACCATGACCCAGACGATCCGCGGAGCGTCCAAAGCGGACACCAGCTCCTCGAGCGATCCGGTGTCGGTCACCTCGGGGTTGCGGTCGTAACCGACGACCTCGTGCCCGGCGGCTCGGAGCCGCTCGCGCATGTTGAACCCCATCTTGCCGAGGCCGACGAGTCCGAGCTGAACCATGAAGATCCCCTCTGTTGGCGAAGGTGTGTGTCTCGAAACGCCCGCGGGCCTTGCTCAGCCGGGCAGGCGAACGGGCATCAACAGGTAGAGGTAACCGGGAACCACCTGTCCCTGCTCATCCGCGGGCTTGATCAGCGCGGGACGGTTCGGAGTCGTGAACGTCAGTTCCGCGCGATCGGTGTGCAGGGCACCGAGTCCGTCGACGAGGTAGCCGGGGTTGAAGGCGATGGTCACCGGCTCGCCCTCGTATTCGACCGGCAACTCCTCCTCGGCGCTGCCCTCGTCGTCACCGCCCGCGGACAACCGCAGCGATCCTTCGGCGAACTCGAGCCGAACCTGGGTACCACGCTCGGCCACCAGCGAAACACGTTTGATCGATTCGGCGAGTGCCGAGACCTCGAGCACGGCCCTCGACGTGTGCTGTGCGGGGAGCAGCTGGCGGTAGGGCGGGAACTCCGCGTCGAGCAGGCGGGTGGTGGCGTACCGGCCGGAGCCGGACAGGCCGAGCAGTCCTTCACCGCTGGCGAGCGCGAGCTTGACGGTGGCTCCGCTCGCACCCAGTGACTTGGCGGCCTCGGCGAGTGTCCGCGCAGGCACCAGCACCGCGGCGTCGGCAAGTCCTTCGGCTGGTTGCCAGGTGACCTCGCGCATGGCGAGCCGGAACCGGTCGGTCGCGACCAGGGTGAGGGTGTCCCCCGCGATCTCCAGACGCATACCGGTGAGCATCGGCAGCGTGTCGTCCTTGCCCGCGGCGACGGCGACCTGGGTGACCGCCTGACCGAACGCCTCGCCTGCCAGTTCACCCGCGAGTGCGGGCTGCGCAGGCAACTGGGGATAGTCCTCGACCGGCATCGTCGGCAGGCTGAAGCGAGCGCTGCCGCAGGTGATGGAGGCGCGTGAGCCGTCGACCGAGATCTCGACGGGTTGGGCAGGCAGCGCCTTCGTGATGTCGGCGAGCAACCGGCCCGAGACGAGGGTTCGTCCCCCGTCCGCGATCGTCGCCGGCACGCCGACCGTGGCGGAGACCTCGTAGTCGAAACCCGACACGGTCAGTGCGTCACCACCTGCGGAGTCCGGGTCGGAGCCGGCATCGAGCAGTACTCCGCCCAGGACGGGCACCGGTGGCCGGGACGGCAGGCTGCGTGCCACCCAGGCCACGGCGTCTGCCAGCCCGTCCCGCTCGACGCGGATCTTCATGCGCCCATCCTTTCGACAGCCGAGCCGGTTCGGCTCGAAAGATCGACATACACCGCCGAGGACGCCCCGATGGCGGGGACGGCCGGTGGACATCCGGGGCGGTTGAAGCCCAGCTTGCGACGGCACCGGCGTCTGGCGGCCCTGGTGTGGACTTCCACGGTAGAGCGTGACGGCAGTGGCCGTCATCTGGGCCCGGCCTGAATTTTGTCGACACATCGACACCGATCGCGAACTGTCCCCAACTTCGTCGCCGCCTGTTTTTCTTTAGTTCTTCTAGAGAGGAGTTTTTTCAGTGACAGTAATAAGGGCTGTGGATTGTGTGGACAGCCGCTTCTTTCCCTGCTCCGTAGGCGCGGCGGCCTGTGGAGCAGGGGGTGGTCATCCGGTGGACAGATTCGGCCGTCGGTGGACAGTTTCGCGCGGCGGGCAAACCGTCCACATTCATCCACAGTTGTCCACACAACCATCCCCAGGTGTGGGTCGACCTGTACCCAGGCAGTGCACCGGCTTGCCCACAACACGAACCCCTCAGGCGAGTGAAAGGAAGTTCCTCCACAGCCTCTGATGTGTCGTGGATCTCGTTCCGGACCGGCGAAATCCGTTGGCACAGCGGCAAAAGCTCGCTCACGTTCCCCGTGGTCTGGTCGCGCGCCAGGACGTCCCGCCTGCGGCGAGCACCACGCAGGTGACGCCGATCCACTGACGCGGACCCAGAAACTCCTGCAGCAGTAACAGTCCGGCCAGTCCGGCCACCGCGGGTTCCAGGCTTTCGAGCACTCCGACCACTCGTGGCGGCAGCCGGCGCAGGGCGGCGAGATCGAGCGAGTACGGCAGTACGGCGGAAAGAACCGCGACGCCCGCGCCCGCCGCGAGCACCGGCGGATTCAGGAGGGTGGCACCGTTTTCCGCGACACCGAACGGAATCGTCAGTACCGCTGCCCACGCCACGGCGATCGCGAGCAGGCTTCCGTCGGCGGAGTGCTTCCCCGCGTGCGTGCTCAACAAGAGGTAACCGGCCATGGCCGCGCCGGAGCCGAGTGCGAGCAGCGCACCTTCCACTGGCAGCCCGGCCGCGTCCTGCGCGTGGAACAACCACACCCCTGCCGCCGCGATCGCGGCGAACCCCACGTCGACCGGACGGCGCGAACTCACGAGTGCGAGCACAAGCGGTCCCAGTAACTGCAGTGTGGTGGCGACCCCGAGCGGGAGATGACGCAGCGCCGGATAGATCAGATTCATGCCGGCGATCGCGGTCCCGAACGAGCAGGCGAGCAACAACCGCTCCCGGGACCACGGTGCCCCGGGACGGTGGATCGCGAGCAGGACGAGGGCGGCGAAACCGAGTCTCAGGCTCACCACGCCGGACGGGCTCAGCTGGTCGAACAGCTGCTTGCCGAATGCCTGTCCGAACTGGACGCTCACCACGCTGCCCAGCACGAGCACCGGCGCGGGAGCGGAGAGCTTGCTGCCGATGGCGGTCATGCCTCGAGTCTGGGCAGGCGGAACTGTTCAGGTCCATCAAACGTTTCGCCACAAAATGCTTTAGCTTGAACTACATGATGGATCTGCGCCGATTGCGGGTCCTCCGGGTGCTGGCCGAGCGGGGAACGGTCACGGCGACCGCGGAGGCACTGCACCTGACGCCGTCCGCGGTCTCGCAGCAACTACGCCAGCTCTCGCGTGAGCTCGGGGTCGAGCTACTGCGGCCGGACGGCAGACGGGTGCAACTGAGCCCGGCCGCGCGAGTCCTGTTGGAGCACACGGACCGTCTGTACGAACAGTGGGAGCAGGTGCGCGCGGAGATTGCCGTCTCCGAAGGCGTGCCCCGAGGACGGCTGGGGATGTGCGCGGTTTCCTCCGCGATCGCCGCGCTGCTCGCTCCTGCGGTCACCCGGCTGCGGGCGGTATATCCAGAACTGCGCGTGTTCATCAGTGAGGAGGAGAGCGCGGACTGTTTTCAGCTGCTGCTCACCGAAGAGAGCGACATCGCGGTGATCCTGCCGACTCCGGACACCCCGCCGATGACCGATCCCAGGTTCGAGCATCGGTCACTGCTCGAAGATCCACAGGATCTACTGGTGCCGCGAGGGCATCGGCTGGCACGGGAGGACGGTGTGGAACTCGCCGATGCGGCGGGCGAAAGGTGGATCGTCAAGCAACGGCACAACGACACCTTTCCCCTGTTGCTCGCCGCGTGCGCCGCCGCGGGATTCACCCCGGACGTCGCGCACTCGGCGAAGGAGTGGTTCGCGGTGTCAGCGCTCGTCGCCGAAGGACTCGGGGTATGCCTGCTGCCACGGCTGGTGCCGATCCCGGAGCGGTATCCGGTGATGCGGGTTCCGTTGCGTGGCAGTCCGATTCCGGCCCGGCGGATCGTGGCGTGCGTGCGGCGGGGTAGCGCGGAGCAGCCGGCGGTCGCGGCGGGGCTGCGGGTGTTGGGAGAGGTTGCGGGGGTGGAGTGAGGGCGCGGGGTGGGGTTGGTTTTTGTGCGGAGGTCACCATTCGCGCTGTGTTCAATCGGCAACACTCCGCAAGCTGCGTGTTGCGTGCATCGGGCCAGACCCTCACCTCGAGTCCGGGCGGTTGCGTTCTTACTGTCTGGCCCGGTGTTCAATCGGCAACACTCCGCAAGCTCCGTGTTGCGTGCATCGGGCACGACCGTTACGTGACGTCCGCGCGTCACGTAATTACTGTCGTGCCCGCTGCTTGATCCGCGAAGTCAGCTCCTGCACCTGGTCATAGATCCTGCGGCGCTCGGCCATCTCCTTGCGGATCTTCTTGTCCGCGTGCATCACCGTCGTGTGGTCGCGGCCGCCGAACGTCTGGCCGATGCGCGGCAACGACATGTCCGTCAGCTCTCGGCAGAGGTACATCGCGATCTGTCGTGCGGTGGCCAGCGCCTTGGTCTTGCCGGGGCCGCACAGGTCGTCCAGCGTGACATCGAAGAACTCGGCGGTCACGCCCATGATCGTCGGAGCACTGATCTCCGGTGCCTGTGAGTCCGGGATCAGGTCGCGCAGCACGATCTCCGCGAGACCGACGTCCACCGGCTGCTGGTTCAGTGACGCGAAAGCGGTGACACGAATGAGCGCGCCTTCGAGTTCCCGGATGTTGGCCTCGATCCGGGCGGCGATGAACTCAAGCACGTCCCCGGGAACCGCGAGCCGGTCCTGCGCGGCCTTCTTCCGCAGGATCGCGATGCGGGTCTCCAGTTCGGGCGGCTGGATGTCGGTGATCAGACCCCACTCGAACCGGGTGCGCAGCCGGTCCTCGAGAGTCTCCAGCCGCTTCGGTGGCCGGTCCGAGGAGACGACGATCTGCTTGTTCGCGTTGTGCAGGGTGTTGAAGGTGTGGAAGAACTCCTCCTGAGTTCCTTCCTTGCCTTCCAGGAACTGGATGTCGTCGACCAGCAGGATGTCGATATCTCGATACCGACGCTGGAACGCCACCTTGCGGTCGTCACGCAGCGAGTTGATGAAGTCGTTGGTGAATTCCTCGGTCGACACGTACCGCACCCGCATGCCGGGGAACAGTCGTTGGGCGTAGTGCCCCACGGCGTGCAGCAGGTGGGTTTTGCCGAGGCCGGACTCACCCCAGATGAAAAGCGGGTTGTAGGCACGGGACGGGGCTTCCGCGACCGCGACCGCCGCCGCGTGGGCGAACCGGTTCGAAGCACCGATGACGAAGGTGTCGAAGGTGTACTTCTCGTTGAGCCTGGTCTTCGACGTCTGTGGTTGTGCCGGTGCCGTGTAGGGCTGACCGGCATGCGGCCTGCCGGAGAACGTCGGCCAGATCTCGTGCACCGCGGCGAGGGCCTCGCCCTCTTCGTCGACTTCTTCCTCGCCACCGTCGATGGGGTCGGTGCCCATGTGCCGTGGGGCGACGGAATGCTGGTTCGACTGCGCCCTCGACAGGTCGGGCGACTCTGTTCTGTTGCCGTGCCTGGCGGCGGGAACCCGGCCACCCTCGGCCGGAGGCATCGGCGGGGCCTGCTGCGGGTTCATCGGCGCCGAAGGTTCGGCGTGTCCGACGGAGTTCTGACTGCCCGCGGACCCTGGCTGACTCCGGTGATCCGGATGTCCCGGATGCCGCTGCGGCGCCGACGGCGCCTGCGGACGGACGTTGTTGCCATTGTCCACCCGACTGGGGGACGCGGAGTACCGGTTCACGTTCGCCGGGTTCGGTGCGCCGATCGAGTGAGTCGCGGCGTCCGCGGTGTCCACTTTCACGGCGAGCGACACGTCCCGGCCCAGCCTGCGTGACAGCGCCTCGGTGATGGGGTCTCGCAGGGCGCGCTCGATCGCCTCTTTGGCGAAGTCACTCGGGGCCGCGAGCAGTGCGGTGCCGTCGAGCAGCCCGATCGGGCGGGTAACCCGCATCCACGCGCGCTGTTGCGGCGACAAGGTGCCGTCGGAGAGCTCCCTGACGACCTGCTCCCAGACGACCCCAAGATTGACCTGGTGCTCGGACACCTGCTCTGCTCCCCTCCCCTCGAACGCTCACGCACGTCACCCCGCAGATACGCTGACCACGCGATCGAGCGTCATAGCAGGCGGTCATGGTCACCCGCGCAGCAGGTATCCACATAGTTGTCCACAGCTGTGCACTAATACACGGCGCCCGGCTGTCGGCACCGTTACTCGACCCGAGGTCAAAGTACGCCAGACGGAGTCTCCCACCTTCCGACGGCGGTGCAGGCACCTCCCGGGCGACCTGAGAAGGGGCACGCTAACAAGCTGCGCGCCCTGCCACAAGACGCCCGCAGGAGCAAGGGTTACACGGTATACGGCGTGTTGCCACTCGGTGCTGTTGCGTGGTCCTCGATCATGAACGTAGCCGGTTGCCCTGTGCGACCGAGGGGCCGGTTTCCGAGTCACCGGACCGGGTGCGTACCCTCGTAGGGTCTGCCGCCGACAGCGGGCCGTTTTTGCGTGCCTGTGTCAGCGAGCCCGACAAGTTCGGACCGCGATGTTGGTAGGAGACACCACAGACAGACGTGCTGTCCGCACGACACGCCCGTCCGCGGGTGCCGAAGTCGAGACCAGGAGAACTTAGCCGTGAGCAAGGGCAAGCGCACCTTCCAGCCGAACAACCGCCGCCGCGCGCGCACCCACGGGTTCCGGCTGCGCATGCGGACTCGCGCCGGTCGCGCCATTGTGGCCGCTCGTCGCCGCAGGGGTCGCGAGCGGCTTTCCGCCTGATCCGCTCGGCGGGACGACGTGCTTCCTGCCCGCGCTCGCGTGCGGCGCAGTGACGAGTTCCGCACAGTCATGCGCGGCGGCGCCCGAGCTGGGCGTCGCCGCCTTGTGCTGCATGCGATTGATGCCGACGAGTCGAAGGTCGGCTTTGTGGTGAGCAAGGCCGTTGGCAACTCGGTGGTGCGGCATCGGGTGGCTCGCCGATTGCGGCACCTGGTGGCATCCCGTCTCGGAACCTTGAACCGGGACAGCGCGTTGGTAGTGCGGGCACTTCCCGCCGCCGCCGAGGCGAGCAGTGCCGAACTCGGCGCGGACCTGGACGCGGCACTGCGCAGGCTCGGTCTTCTACCGGCCAAACAGGCCGGCGGTCCTGGTGAGTCCCGGCGGAACGCCGACGGTGGCGACAAGACCACGCGAGCGGCACCGTGACCGACGTGGGTACGGCGCCAAGCGTCGGCGGCTTCGCCGGCGAAGAGAACGGACCAGCGATGTGAACGAACCACAGGTGGACGGCCGGGACATGGCCGAGAGCCGGGAGGCGCCCGAAGCGCCCCGGCCGAGCCCGGCCGCGTGGGTACTGCTGCTCCCTGTTCGGTTCTATCGCAAGGCCATCTCCCCCTTCCTTCCGCCCAGTTGCCGCTTCTACCCGAGTTGCAGTGCTTATGCGGCGGAATCTCTGACCCGGCACGGCGCGGCGCGCGGCTCCTACCTCGCGTTGCGCAGGTTGCTGCGCTGCGGCCCGTGGACACCACCCGGCCGCGACCCGGTTCCGGAGACCTTCTCCTTCCGGCATCGCCCCCAGAGACCTGATACATCTACCGAGGAGTAGCTCAGTGCTCGACTTCATCTACTACCCCGTGTCGTTCATCCTCTGGTGTTGGCACAAGGTCTTCGGATACATCTTCGATGAAGCCACCGCCGTCTCGTGGGTGCTGGCGATCATCTTCCTGACCTTCACGGTTCGCGGCATCATGTTCAAGCCGTTCGTGAAGCAGGTGCGGTCCATGAAGAAGATGCAGGACTTCGCACCCGAGATCAAAAAGGTCCAGAAGAAGTACGCGAACGACAAACAGCGCCAGGCGCAGGAGATGCAGAAGCTCCAGCGCGAGCATGGGGTGAACCCGCTCGGCAGTTGCCTGCCGATGCTGCTGCAGATCCCGGTCTTCATCGGTCTGAACCACGTCCTGCGGATGTTCGCGCCGGGGAAGTCGGAGAACTACTTCTTCGATGCCGGCGGTGTCGAGTCCTACGTCAAGGCGGACTTCTTCGGCGTCAACCTCGGTGACGCGATCAACCACGTTTCGATGATGGGCGGTAGCGCCGCGGGTGGTGGCGGCTGGGACTGGAGTGTCGCACCGGTCGCGGTTCCGCTGATGATCGTCGCCAGCATCGCGACCCACTTCACCGCGCGACACTCGGTGGCTCGGCAGAACCCGGCATCGGCCACGCAGCAGACAGCGATGATGAACAAGCTGACGCTGTGGATCTTCCCCGGTGGCGTGCTCATCTTCGGTGCCTTCTTCCCCATCGGTCTGCTGCTCTACTGGCTGGCCAACAACGGCTGGACCTTGATGCAGCAGCGGTTGGTCTACACGAAGATCGACAAGGAAGAGGAAGTCAAGAAGACCGAGGCGCTGGAGAAGCGGACCTCGCTGGCACCCAAGCCCGGTGCGAAGCCGCAGGCGGGCCAGAAGCCGCAGGTTGGGCAGAAGCCGAAAACCGGACAGAAGCCGGGCCAGAAGAAGCAGACGACCGCCGACTCCGACAGCACGTCGAAGAACGGCACACCCAAGGATGGTTCGGCGAAGGACGGCGCAGCCAAGAACGACAACGGCGCGAATGGCAAGCCGAACGGCGGCACCCCGAAGAACGGGTCCAAGGCAAAGGGCGGGAGCGGCGCCAAGGGTGGTGCCTGGGCGAAGAACGGCGGCGCCCAGCAACGCCCGGCCAACCAAGGCAAGAAGGCACCGGGTCGGAAGCGTCGGTGACGCGACCGGGGTCGGGAGAGGAGACAGACATGGCGGAGACGGTCGAGGCGATCGACACGGAGAAGGACGACGCGGTTTCACGGGAAACCACGAAGGGGACGCGGGAGGCACGCTCCTCGGGTGTGGATGACGATGTTCTCGTCCAAGAGGGCGACATCGCGGGTGACTACCTGGAGCGGCTGCTCGACCTTCTGGACTACGACGGCGACATCGACCTGGACGTGGAAGCCGGGCGCGCCATCGTGAGTATCGACGGGGGCGAGGATCTGGAGAAGCTCGTAGGTGCGCGCGGCAACGTCCTCGAGGCACTGCAGGAGTTGACTCGGCTGGCGGTGCAGCAGGAGACCGGTTCTCGTAGCCGGTTGATGTTGGATATCGCCGGGTGGCGTGCGGACCGCAGGGAGGAACTCCGTGAGCTCGGCCGGTCCACTGCGGAGTCGGTACTCGCCAGTGGCGAGCGGGTGCGGCTGCAGCCGATGAGCCCGTTCGAGCGCAAGGTGGTCCACGACGCGGTAGCGGCGGTGGACGGCGTGCAGAGCGAGAGTGAGGGCGAGGACCCGAAGCGTCGCGTGGTGGTGTTCCCCGCTTCGTAGTTCTCGGACAGAGTTGACCAAGCGGCCCGCCGGATTCGGCGGGCCGCTTTTTTTGTTCCAGACTTGCCAGTTTCACGTGAAACGCGAGCAGTGCGGGTGCTGTTCGGTTTCTCATGTCTTCGTACGCGGACTGTCGCGTCGATCGGCGGCCTGGTTCGGGGACAATCGAGGAAGCCGTTTCACGTGAAACGGCGAGCGACAGGGAGTGATCAGTGAGTGTCGAGAACACGGGGACGCCGGTGCCGGAAGCCGCCGGGCGGGTCTTCGGTGATCGAGTGGAGATCGCGAGCGCGTACGTCAGCCTGCTCGAACAGCACGGAGTAGAGCGAGGGTTGATCGGTCCCCGTGAGGTGGATCGCCTCTGGGACCGCCACGTGCTCAACTCCGCCGTCCTCGGCGAGTGCATCCCCGGTGGTGCGCGAGTGATCGACGTTGGGTCGGGCGCGGGGCTCCCGGGCGTGCCGCTCGCGATCGCGCGACCGGACCTCGATATCGTGCTACTTGAGCCGATGGCACGCCGGGTGGACTGGTTGCATGAAGTGGCCGATCGCCTGGATCTCCATCTGACTATCGTGCGAGGACGCGCGGAGGAGCGCGAGATTCGCCGGCAGTTGTCCGAGGCGGACGTGGTGACGGCCCGTGCCGTCGCTCCCCTGGCTCGACTGGCGGCCTGGTGCCTGCCATTGGTCCGGCCGGACGGACTACTGCTCGCGCTCAAGGGAGTCAGTGCGAATGACGAGATCGAACGCGACCGCCTGGAGGTGGCCAAAGCCGGCGGCGTCGATCCGGAGGTACGACTGTGCGGCGCCGGCTTGCTGGAGACTGCGAGCACCGTGGTCGTGATCCGGCGAGCACGTCCGCCCGCAGGCAAGGACCGGCGAGGCAGGGGACGCCCGAGGAGTCAACTCCGCGGCTGAGCGAATGAGTCTGCGGGTGAAAGGATTGTCCGTGCACGACGACCAGAGGCCACGCGTGATGTTCCACGTGAAACGGTGCGCGACCCACGCGCCCGTCAACCCAGTAGAACCGACCGTCTTGATGACGAAGGAGGCGTAGCGCCCGGTGAATCCCCGAACCCCCCAGGACGCTCCGGGTGCCGGCCATGAATTGGCCTGGACGCCAATCGCGGAAGAAGCAGTACGTGCGGCTCGCGTGCTGCACCCCGAGGAGCACCAACTCCCCCGGCCGAATCGGCGTCGCGTGCTGACGGTGGCCAACCAGAAGGGCGGCGTCGGTAAGACGACCAGCGCCGTGAACCTCGCCGCCGGACTCGCACTGCACGGACTCAAGACGCTCGTGATCGACCTCGATCCACAGGGCAACGCGAGTACTGCGCTCAACGTGGATCACCGGTCCGGCACGCCCTCGGTCTACGAGGCGCTGCTTGGCGAGGTGTCCCTGGCGGACGCGGCCGCGGTCAGCGAGCAGTCTCCCAATCTGCTCTGTGTTCCGGCGACCATAGATCTCGCCGGCGCCGAGATCGAGCTCGTGTCGATGGCTTCACGTGAAGCACGGCTGAAGGAGGCGCTCACCGACGAGGCGCTGGACCAGTTGGGCGTGGACTACATCTTCATCGACTGTCCCCCATCGCTGGGGCTGCTCACGGTGAACGCGATGGTGGCCGCACAGGAGGTCCTGATTCCCATTCAGTGCGAGTACTACGCGCTGGAGGGGTTGGGCCAGTTGCTGAGCAACATCGAGCTGGTGCAGCGGCACCTGAACCCGGAGCTGGCGGTCTCCACCATCCTGCTCACCATGTACGACGGCAGGACCAAGCTGGCCGATCAGGTGACCCAGGAGGTCCGCAGTCACTTCGGCGATGTCGTGCTGAAGACTGTGATTCCGCGCAGTGTGAAGGTGTCCGAGGCGCCGGGGTACGGACAGACCGTTCTTGCCTACGACCCCGGTTCTCGAGGTGCGATGAGCTATCTGGATGCCGCGCGTGAAGTCGCGGAGCGTGGTGCGCAGGAGGGAACGGCATGAACGAACGCAGGGGTGGCCTCGGTCGGGGATTGGCAGCGCTGATTCCGACCGGGCCGGTGAGCACCGAGGGGACCGCCACGGCGGAGGTGCGGACCGGCGACACTCCGTCGCGGCCAGGAGACAAGGACTGGTTCGCGGCGAACGGTGAGATGGACTCGGCGTCCGGTGAGGTCGCGGGGGCGGTGTACCGCGAGGTGCCGGTCAGCGCGATCAAGCCGAACCCGAAGCAGCCCCGGCAGGTCTTCGACGAGGAGGCGCTGGCGGAACTCGAGCATTCGATTCGCGAGTTCGGCCTCATGCAGCCGATCGTGGTGCGCCAGCTTCCGGGTGACGAGTACGAGCTCGTCATGGGTGAGCGGCGACTGCGTGCCTCGCAGCAGGCCGAACTCGAGGTCATTCCGGCCATCGTCCGGCAGACCGCGGACGAGGCGATGCTCCGCGATGCCCTCCTGGAGAACATCCACCGGGTGCAGCTGAACCCGCTCGAGGAGGCTGCCGCGTATCAGCAGCTCCTTGAGGAGTTCGAGGTTACTCACGAGGAACTGGCCGGCCGGATCGGCCGTAGCCGACCGGTCATCACCAACACGATCCGCCTGCTCCGGCTCCCTCTCCCCGTCCAACGGCGGGTTGCGGCCGGGGTGCTGTCGGCCGGACACGCCAGGGCCCTGCTCTCCCTTGAGGATGCGGGAAGCCAGGAAGAACTGGCTGCGCGCATCGTCGCGGAGGGACTGTCGGTCCGGGCCACCGAGGAGGCGGTGACGCTCAGCAAGAGCGAGAACAAGGCCAAGCCGAAGGCGCCCGCCAGGAAGCCGATGCAGGCGCCGGGGCTCCAGGATTTGGCCGAGCGACTGTCCGACACATTCGACACTCGGGTCAAGGTTGATCTCGGTCGCCGCAAAGGTCGAATCGTGGTCGAGTTCGGCTCCGTGGACGACCTCGAACGCATTGTCGCGATCATGGACCCGAATCGGACAAATCAGGCGGAGAATATCGAGGAGTGATCACCCAGGGGCCTTTCGTCACGGTGATGATTGCGCAGCGGTAAGCCTCGATCACTTTAAGCAACTGGAGTAGCAGGTGCGCGGATTCGACGATCTGGTGGCGGAGGCTGTCGCCGCTCCGGTCGAGGGCTGGGACTTCTCCTGGCTGGACGGGCGCGCGACCGAGGAGCGTCCTTCCTGGCGCTACGCCGAGGCGATGGGTAGGCGGATGGCCGACGCGACCGCGGCGCTCGATATCCAGACCGGCGGCGGCGAGGTCCTTGCCGGAGTCGCTACCCTGCCCACTCTCACCGCGGCGACCGAGTCCTGGCCGCCGAACATCGCGCGAGCAACCGAACTGCTGCACCCTCGTGGCGTCGCGGTCGTCGTTGACGAGGACGAGCCGCCACTCCCCTTCGCGGACGGCGCATTCGATCTCGTCGTGAGTCGTCATCCCGTCACCACCTGGTGGACGGAGATCGCCAGGGTTCTCTGTCCCGGGGGCACCTACTTCGCGCAACACGTCGGCCCCGCCAGTGTCTTCGAGTTGGTCGAGTACTTTCTCGGCCCGCAGCCGCTCGAAGTGAGGCGTAGACGTCATCCGGACGATGCCAAAGCCGCGGCCGAGGCGGCCGGGCTCGAGGTGGTCGATCTACGGTTCGAATCGCTGCGGACCGAGTTCTACGACATCGGCGCGGTCATCTACTTCCTGCGGAAGGTGATCTGGATGGTTCCCGGTTTCACCGTCGAGAAGTACCGGCCGCAGCTCGAAGCACTACACGAACGCATCCAGCGGGTCGGCCCCTTCGTCGCACACAGCACCCGCTTCCTCGTCGAGGCTCGGCACTTTCCCGGGAAAGTGCGGGACTGACATCAGCTCGCCCTGGCCACCGCGCGCGACACAAGCTCCGTGAAGACGCTGCCCAGCGAGGCGCCGGACGCCTCGACGGCCATGGGCACCGTGGAGGTCTCGGTCAGTCCCGGCGAAGGGTTCACCTCGAGGAACTGCACGGTCCCGTCGGTGGTGATGATGGCGTCGGTGCGGGAGATGTCGCGCAGGCCGAGCACTCGGTGGGCAGCGATGGCGAGTTCGGCCACTGCCTTCGCGGCGTCGTCGGACACGCGTGCGGGGGCGAAGAAGTCGGTGAGGCCCGCCGTGTAGCGAGCCGTGTAGTCGTAGACGCCGTTCTCCGGCACGATCTCGACCGCGGGCAGGGCCGCAGGCCCATCGGCGCCTTCGATGACCGTCACGGCCACCTCAACGCCCTCCACGAGCCGCTCGGCGAGCACGGTGTCGCCGTAGGCGAAGCAGCCGACCATGGCGGCCGGCAACTCGGCGGCGTCGCGCACCACCTGGGTGCCGAGCGCGGAGCCCCCTTGGTCCGGCTTCAGGATCAGCGGGATACCCAGACGATCCACCATCGCGTTGAGGACTGCCTGTGCTCCCAGTTCCCGGAACGTGCTGTGTGGCAGCACCACCCACTCCGGGGTGTTGAAGTCGGCCTCGGCGATCAGTGCCTTCGCGGTCGGCTTGTCCCACGCCCGCCTGCAGCCCTGTGAGCTCGTGCCCACATACGGCACCCGCAGCATCTCCAGCACGGTCTGAACCGAGCCGTTCTCGCCCTCTCCCCCGTGCAGCGCGACGACGGCGGCGTCGGGACGGTGGTCACGCAGTCGGTCCAGGAGCCCGGCGTCGGTGTCCCACTCCTCGACCGTCAGCCCCTCGCCACGGAGCGCGGCGGAGAGCCTGCGGCCCGACCGCAGCGAGACATCACGTTCATGGGAGAGGCCGCCTGCGAGTACGGCAACGGTACGGTCGGCCACAGGTGGGTCTCCTTCGATCTTGCTGCGTACTGTCCGATCAGGACAGAGCTGATCTCCGCTTTCGCGGTTCCTGCAGGTGAATCACGCCGTGTCCGGTGACGGCGACTGTGGTCCCGACACCGCACGGGTGGTTACGTTACCGAACGTGCGCATGAGGTCCATTTCGGACTCCAGGACGCTGGCCAGTCGCCGGACCCCCTCCCGGATGCGCTCCGGTGTCGGGTAGCAGTACGACAACCGCATCTGCCTGCTGCCGAAACCGTCGGCGTAGAAGCCCGTGCCCGAGGCGTACGCGACCCGGGCGGTCACCGCTCGCGGCAACATGGCCTTGGTGTCGACACCTTCGGGAACCGTGACCCAGACGTAGAAGCCGCCGTCCGGCTTCGTCCAGCTGCAGCCGGCTGGCATGTGCTGCTCCAGCGCGCCGATGATCGCGTCCCTGCGCTCCCGGTAGTTCTCGCGGAAGGTCTTGATCTGTCCCTTCCAGTCGTGCGTGGCGAGGTAGCGCGACACGACAAGCTGGTTCAGCGTCGGCGGGCACAGTGTGGCCGACTCGGCCGCGAGCACCAACTTCTCCTTGACGGCGTGCGGTGCCAGTACCCAGCCGACGCGCAGGCCGGAGGCGAACGTCTTGGAGAACGAGCCGAGGTACACCACGTTGTCCGGGTCGCTGGCGCGCAACGCCGGGTAGGTCTGCCCGTCGAAGCCGAGCAGACCGTAGGGGTTGTCCTCCACCACCAGCACGCCGTGCCGGGCGCAGATCTCCAGGATCTCGGCGCGACGGTTCACCGCGAGCGTGACGCCGGCGGGGTTGTGGAAGTTCGGGATCGTGTAGAGGAACTTGACCCGTTTGCCCTGCCTGCCGGCCTGGGTGAGCGCCTCGGTCAGCCCAGCGGGGTCGAGGCCGTTCTCGTCCATCGCGACGTGCACGACCTGGGCCTGGTACGCCGCGAAGGAGCCGAGCGCGCCGACGTAGGACGGACCCTCGGCGATGACCACGTCGCCCGGGTCGCAGAACAGCCGGGTGACCATGTCCAGGCCCATCTGCGAGCCCACGGTAACCACGACGTCGTCGGGGTGGGCCGAGATGCCCTCCATCGCCATGACCTCGCAGATCTGCTCGCGCAGCGCGGGCACGCCGTGCGCGGAGCCGTACTGCAGGGCGACGAGCCCGTCCTCGGCGATGAGTTCGGCCATCTGCGTGGACAGCGTGTCCAGCGGCAGGGCTGCGAGATTCGGCATGCCGCCGGCGAGTGAGACGACCTCCGGCCTGCTCGCCACCGCGAACAACGCTCGGATCTCCGACGCCGTCATCCCCGCGGTACGCGCGGCGTAGCGGTTGAGGTGCGGATCGAGGTTGTGGTGCCCGGACTGGGCCGGCGCAGCGCCGGCCGTCCCGGGCTCGAGCTCTGAGGAGTCAGTCATCGACACATCGCAAGCTGGTCAGGTGGCGGATGGCTACCGGAAGGTAGTTCCGACGAGTGTAACCGGAGGGTGTTGTAGGACTCCCGGCCTTTCGACGCTCGTCACATCGGCATATCCTCGTCCTGCGCCCTCGCGGCGCTTGCGAGGATCACAGCAGCCAGGGAGGTCAGGGGTGTCGCGACGCATCGTGGGCGTCACACTGGACAACCTGGAGCAGTTGCCCCGGCACTGCCGGCGCTGCGTGTACTGGGAGCTCGCGCCCCATCTGCGGGCGCAGGCCGAGGAGTTCGGCGAGACCGAGGTGGAGAAGGAGGCCTGGGTCTCCGCGGTGCTGCTCGAGTGGGGCTCGTGCGGCCGGATGATCTTCAGCGACAACCTGCCGGTCGGTTTCGTCCTCTACGCGCCGCCGACCGCCGTACCGAGGGCGAGCGCATTTCCGACGTCCCCGCCCAGCCCGGACGCGGTCCTGCTGACCTCGTTCAACGTGCTGCCGGAGTTCCGCGGCGGCGGTATCGGCCGAGTGCTCGTGCAGGCGGTGGCCAAGGACCTCACCAAGCGTGGCGTGCGAGCGATCGAGGCCTTCGGTGACACGAGGGGCGCCCCGATCGAATCCAGCACCGACGACGCCGGCACCGCGAGCGCTGCCGACACCGCGGACGGGGACGACGGTGGCGAGGGGCACAGGTGCGTGCTGCCCGCCCAGTTCCTGCAGAGCGTCGGGTTCAAGACCGTGCGTCCGCACCCGCGCTGGCCGAGGCTGCGGTTAGAGCTCCGTTCGGCGATCTCCTGGAAGGAAGACGTCGAGGCGGCACTGGAGAAGCTGCTGGGGCAGGTGGCGGTCACCACGGCGGAGCCGAGCATCACCCGCGCCTAAGCCCCTGCCCGATCCCGTGCGCCGGAAAGCAGCAGCTGCCTGAGTACGCCGACCATCCAGACGAACGTGAACGCGATGATCGTCGGGTTCTTCACGAACAACAGTGCGGCGAGGTAGCCCTGCCGCGCCGACTCCGGCAACAGCCCGCCGACGGGGCAGCAGTGACAGGCCACCGATCAGCGGAAGGTGGCGCCAGTAACACCGAAAGGCCCAGCGGGGCGCGGTGAGCGCCAGGCGCCCCTCGGCGGACCACGACGTCTTCATGGACGCGTGGTGGCCTTCCACGAGGCTGTGGGCACACACCTGGGGGTGAGCGCGGTCGACCAGCGGGCGCTGGCGTTCATCGCGCGGGAGGGGCCAACAGCGGCGGGCGCCGTCGCCAGGGAGATCGGGTTGACCCCCGGCGCGGTGACCGGCATGGTCGACCGCCTCGAACGGGCCCGGCTGGTGCGCAGGGAACCCGATCCCGCTGACCGCAGGCGCGTGCTGATCACCGCGATCCCGGGCGGGACGGGCCAGGTCGCCGATGCGTTCGCGGAACTCGGCACGGCGATGAACGCGGTGATGGGGCGCTACGACGAGTGCGGGTCATCGAGGACTACGTGCTGCGCACCATCGAGGTGCTGCGCCAGCAGACCAGGCAGCTCTCGGCTGGCGAGTCAGGTGTGCGAGGGCGTTGAGCGGACTCCCACCAGGGCCCGCGGCCCTACTCCGCCCTGGCGAGTTCGTGGGCGAGCACGTCAGCGAAGGTGAACGTCCCGGTCGGCTGGTCTCCCTCACCGAGCAGGTACAGCCGCTTCACCGCGATGAGGATGCCCTCGGCCACGACGTCCCGGAACGCCGGGTCGGCCAGCCTGCGCCGGTCGCCGGGGTTGGTCAGGTAGCCGATCTCGATCCGCACTGCCGGACAGCGGGTGAGTCGCAGGATCTCCCACGTCTTCGGATGTGTGCGGCAGTCCAGCAGGCCGGTGCGGGCGGCCAGTTCCCGCTGGATGAAGCCGGCCAGCAACTCGCCGACGGTGGACGTCGTGCCGTAACCATTGCCGAAGTGGAAGCTCGCGACGCCCTGCGCGTCCGGCGAGGAGTTCTGGTCGTTGTGCAGGGAAAGGAAGAGGTCGGCTCCGGCCTCGTTGGCGAACGCTGCTCGATCAGCTTCCGCGGGACCGTGCGACGGCCCTCGGGAGATCAGTGCCTCCATACCGGTGGCCTTCATCCTGCCTTCGAGCCTGCGCGCCAGGTCCCAGACGATGTCGGCCTCACGCAGGCCGTGGACCTCGATACCGGCGTCGGAGCCCCCGTGTCCGGGGTCGATGACGATGCGCTTGCCGCGCAGCCGCGGACCTGCCCTGCGCACCTGCTCCTGTTCCCGGAGGAAGACCGGCCTGCCACCCCTGGCCCTCGGGGAGAGCTGGCTGAGCGCGCGGACGACGGCCGCGCCACAGATCCCGTCCACCACGAGGCCGTAGTCCCGCTGGAAGTTCCGCAGTCCGTGCTCGGTCTGCGGACCGAACACACCGTCCGGACGGCCCGCGTCGTAGCCCAGTTCGGTGAGCCGGTCCTGCAAGGCGAAGACGTCGTCACCGTTGACCGGCGCCGAGATGAGGTACGCCAGCGGGCGGCTGCCGAGGTGGTAGTTGGCGCCCCGCAGGGCGCGGTAGGTCGCCGGACCCACGATGCCGTCGGTGATCAGGCCTCGACGCTGCTGGAACGCGCGCACGGCGTGTTCCACGGCGGAATCGAAGGACCCGTAACCATTGGCCCCATTCGCGGGCGGGAGCAGATCCAGTGCGGCGAGCATGGACCTGATCTCGGAGACGTCCGGTCCGGCGTCACCGCGGCGGAGTACCCGCATGCACTCCTCGCTCTTCCTTGGGCACCGATGGCGTACTCGATGCGATGCGGCTGTCTGGTCCCGGGGCGAACCCGGGGTTCTATTGTGCCCTGCGAACTCTCGGTGAGCGCGCAGGGCCGGTCTGTGCAGCACCCCACGTCACCGGCGGGTAGTCCGTGCACAGGACGTGACCTGCTGGGACGCGCTGGGTGACGAAGGTTCGGCGCTGCACGCCGAACGAGCGAAACCCGGGAGCCGCGTATATAGACGCACGCCCCCGGGTTTCGGTTGTCCTGCCGGGCGAAATCAGCCGATGACGTCGGAGAGATCCGAGAGCAGCGCCGCCTTCGGCTTGGCGCCGACGATCTGCTTCACCGGCTTGCCACCCTGGAACAGGATCAGTGTCGGGATGGACATCACCTGGTAGTCACGGGCGGTGTTCGGGTTCTCGTCGATGTCGAGCTTCGCGATGGTCAGCTTCTCGCCGTGCTCGGACGCGATCTCCTCGAGGACCGGCGCGACCATCTTGCAGGGGCCGCACCAGGTCGCCCAGAAGTCGACCAGAACCGGCTTTTCGCTGGTCAGGACGTCATCGGCGAAGCTGGCGTCGGTCACCTTCACGGGTGCGGTCATTGTCTGTCTCCTCATCTGTGGAAGTTGGTCGGGCAGGCGGGTCAGCTCGCCGGACTGGCGGCGTATCCGCCGCCGACCAGCTCGGGCGCCTCGTGCGCCTGCTCGGTCACAGCGTTCTCGGCGAGCCAGCGCTCGGCGTCGATCGCGGCGGCGCAGCCGGAGCCGGCCGCCGTGATGGCCTGCCGGTAGGTGTGGTCCACCAGATCGCCCGCGGCGAACACGCCGTCCAGGTTCGTGTAGGTGCTGCGGTCCCTGGTCAGCACGTAGCCCGAGTCGTCGAGGTCCACCTGCCCGCGCACGAGCTGGCTGCGCGGATCGTGCCCGATCGCCACGAAGAACCCGGTGATGTCGAGCGTGGACTCGTCGCCGGTCTTCGTGTCGCGCAACGTCAGGCCCTTGACGGTCCCGTCGCCGCGCACCTCGGTGATCTGCGCGTTCGTCCGCCAGCGAATCTTCTCGTTCGCCCGCGCCCGCTCCAGCATGATCTTCGAGGCCCGGAACTCGTCCCTGCGGTGCACGATGGTGACACTGCGGGCGAACTTGGTCAGGAAGGTGGCCTCCTCCATCGCGGAGTCCCCGCCACCCGCGACCGCGATGTCGTGGTCGCGGAAGAAGAAGCCGTCGCAGGTCGCGCAGGACGAGACACCGCGGCCGAGGTGTTCCTGCTCACCAGGCACGTTCAGATAGCGGGCGGCAGCCCCCATGGCCAGGATGACCGCGCGGGCCATGTAGCGCTGCCCGTTCACGGACACGTACTTGATGTCGCCGGTGAGGTCGAGCTCCTCGACGTCCTCGGCGCGCAGCTCGGCGCCGAAGTTCTTGGCCTGGGCCCGCATCTCCTCCATCAGGTCGGGACCCTGGATCCCTTCCCGGAAACCGGGGTAGTTCTCCACCTCGGTCGTCGTCATCAGCGCGCCGCCGAACTGCGAGCCCTCGAACACCAACGGCTCGAGTTGTGCGCGTGCGGCGTACACGGCCGCCGTGTATCCGGCGGGACCGGACCCCACGATGATCAGGTTCCGAACTTCCTCTGCAGCCACCCGTGACCTCCGCTCGTCGTGACTACCACCGTCAACACGATCGCAGGTCGTTGTGTTCCCGGGGTGACCGGGGGAACGCCCGACTATGCAGGACGAGTTGCCCCGTCAGCCGCCAGTGTCTTTTTGAGAACCCGTGACGCGATCACGTCGCCAGAGCACTCTTTTCCCAGAGCGGTTGACGTTGATGTCGATGGGCGCCATGCCGCCGAGATAGCGTGCCTTCGGCAAACGGGTTCGCGGATGGCCTTTCGTGTTGGTCTTCTCGGCTGCCCCGTCAGCCGCCCGCGCCCTTGCCGACGGTCTTGTCGAGCAGCAGCTCCGGGTTGCCCGGCCCGCAGTCCGGGGCGAAGGCGACCATCCGGAACTGGGCGAGTTCGCCCGTCGGGTAGAGCACCAGCACCGCTTCCCGGCCGTCGAGGGTGACCGGTCGCACGCCCGCGGGTTTGACGTCGGGATCGATGCCAGCGGCTTCGAGGCACACATCGAGTCGCTGCTGGTCGCCCAGTGGCCCGAAGTCCCGGACGCCGCTGATCTCGCCGAGGGCCGGACCGAGGCCGCCTTCGCTGCGCAGGGACAACGGCGGGGTACTCGACGCACCGTCCGTAGGAGGCGCGGCGGCCGGCTGCCCGCCGTCCGGCTGGCTCCCGTTCGGCACGATGATCGCGACCGCTGCGACGGCTGCCGCGGCAGCGGTCAGCAGACCCCCGCCCCAGCCGAGCATCCGGTTGCGCTTGCGCCGAGCCGCGTCGAGGCTCACCACCGGTGCGACGCCGGACTCACCCGGCTGTGCCGACTGACCTGTCCGGGAGACCTCAGCCGTCAGTGCCGCGTCGATCCTGGCCGCCACCTCGGGAGGCATCGGGGCCACCGGCTCCATCGGGAGCGCACCGAGATCGGCGACCGTGGAGTCGAGCGCGTCGAGTACCGCTCTTGCCTCCGGGTCGGCGTTCACCTGTGGCCACAGCCGGTTCGCCTCCGCGTCGTCCAGCACTCCCCCGTGCAGGTCGGCGAGCAGGTCGACAGACCATGGCGGGCCGACGGTGCCACCGATCCCCCGGCTCTCGTCCGTCATCGTCCCTCCCCGCTCCGTTTGCTTTCGTGAGTTGGGACGTCGCCGTCGGTGTCCGGGTTCCGCAGATGGCCGAGAACCTTCGCGAGTTTGGCGCGCCCCCGTGCACAGCGGCTCTTCACCGTTCCCTCGGCGATGTCCAGCAACTTCGCCGTCTCGGCCACCGAGTATCCCTCGACGTCCACCAGCACGATCGGAGCACGCTGGTCCTCGGGGAGCTGGTCCAGTGCCGCGCGGACCACCAGGGTCGTCTCCCGTTCGGCCATGGAGTCGCGCACCACGGCGGGTTCGTTGTGCCCGGTCTCGGGCAACGGCACGGTGGGCCGCGCCTGGCGCCTGCGGATGCGGTCGAGGCAGGCGTTCACCACGATCCGGTGCAGCCAGGTGGTGACCTGGGACTCGGCACGGAACTTCCCCGCGGCGCGGTAGGCGGAGATGAAGGCGTCCTGCAGTGCGTCCGCGGCCTCCTCCGGATCCCGCACCGTACGGAGGGCAACGGCCCACATCCGGTCGCGGTGTCTGCGGACCAGTTCGCTGAATGCGTGCGGATCGCCTGCGGCATGTGCCGCGATGAGGTCGGCGTCCGTGGGTGCGGCTGCGGTCACTCGGAAGAGACTACTAACCCGGGACGGTCACGATCCCCCAGGCCGAGGTGGGGTGATCCGGCTTTACTTCGCGGGCAGAAAGGCCAGCTCACCGAACTCCGAGACGAACTTCCCCTCCGGTCCGGAGAGCTTGGTGATCCAGACGATCACGTACTGCGACTGCACCGGCTGCTCGAGGCTGATCTCCTCCTGACCACCCTTCAGCTCGGCCTCGCCCACCTTCCGGGTGTCGTCGAGCGCGGCGTCGGGGCTGTCGGCGACCAGGATCTCCACCTTGGTACCGGGACTGTCGGCCTCGATCCGCACCTTGGACAGGTTGATGGACTCTTCGAAACCGGCGATCAGGCCGACGCCGGGCTTGAGCGCGGGCAGTTGCTGCTGGTACTGGTCGGTTCGCCAGATGGTCGTGGGATCGCCGTCCACGGCGTTGCCCGCCCGGCCCTCGTTGTCGCCGACACCCTCGGGGTTGTAGACCTCGACGCTCGCCGGGGTGACCGGATCACCGACCGCACCCTCCGGCGGCGGTTGGGGCTCGGGCTCGGAGGTATCGGCGGGAGGTGCGGACGTGGTGGACTCGGCGACGTTGACCGGGGGACCGCCGGATTCCGGATCGTCCTGGAAGAAGCTGATGGCCATCATGCCCAGCCAGGCGAGGATGCCGACGGCGGCCACGACGAGCACGGTGACGCCCAGCGCGAGCTTGCGCCGCCGCGCCGCATCCTTGACCGGCTTCTTCGTGGTCCAGATTCCACCGTCGGAGTCGACCCGGTCGTCCGGTTCCTCCGACCCGACCTGCTGGATCAACTGGGTCCGTTCCTCGGCCTCCGCGACCTGGTCCAGTACCCGCAGAATGGCCGATGCCGTACGGATACCGCCGTGGCCGCCGTCCTCGATGGTTCGGCCGGCCAGTGCGGAGAGTTCGGCGGGCACGCGGGGTTCCAGCGAGCGGGCGGGCACCACCGCACCACTCGGCGAGCGGGGCGCCGCGGGAATGGCCGGCGGTCCGCCGGGGAGCGCCCAGCGTCCGGTGAGCAGCAGGTAGAGGACCGCGCCGAGTGCCTTGACGTCATCGCGCAGGGTCGCGTCCGGCAGCGGGCCGGGAAACGCGAGCCGGAGCTTGCCGTCCGGGGTGAGTCGCAGCCGCTGGGGATGGTCGATGCCCAGCACGAGGCCCGACTGGTGGGCGGTCTCCACGGCCTCGGCCAGCGCCTGGACCATTCGGGCCGCGATGGCGGGAGGTGCCGGTTTCGTCGTGACCAGGTCCACCAGGTCACTGCCCTTTGTCCACTCGGCGACCACGATCCCGAGCAGGCCCTCGCTGGAGGTGATGCCGTTGCCGAGACTGAGCACGTCGAGGACCCTGGCGACGCCGCCGTGGGTGAACTTGGCCGCATGGGCGGCACGGTCGAGCGTGCGGCGCGCCTGCCGGGCCGCCTCCGCATCGGCCGGATCGCCGACCAGCATGGTCAGCGCGACGTCCCGGCGCAGCTGGCCGTCGCGGGCCCGCCACAGGTGAGCGCCTGCTCGCTCGTCGATGCCGAACTGCGCGAGCAGACGATAGCGGCCATCACCGACCACGCCCCCGGGTGCAAGTGACCCACCACGGGTGCGGACACCTGAACGGGGCCGACCCTCCACCTGCTCGCTCCCTTTCGTTGTTCACCTGCGCTGCGTCCACATCTCGTAGGACGAGGGTACGTGAACTCGTGTCCATTCGAGGTGTCCGAACTGTGCGCGGGGTCAGCTCCGCTTGACCAATCGGGTGATCCTGTTGGTCAGCGGCGCCAGCTCGTCCACCTTCAGGGCGATGAGCACCCCGAACGAGACGGCGATACCCACGATGCCCTGCAGGAACAACTTGATCCAGGCAGCCAGCACGGGATTGAGCGAGTCCGGCACGAGCCAGCCGACCAGCACCGCGGCGAGCACCCCGAGGCCGCTCGCGACAACGGTGAACAGAATCACGCCCAGCACCCGCTTGCTGCGCAGGTTGCCGAGCTGAACCCACAACCACACCTGCCCGAGGAGTGCTCCGACGACGAAGACGGCGGAGTTGACCATCATCACGCCCAGCACGACGTTCTCCGGGTCGAGCGTCGCCGCGGCCAGGTAGAGCAGCGGGATCTTCACCGCTGTCATCACGACCATGATCAGGGTCGGGGTGCGCGAGTCCTTCATCGAGTAGAAGACCCGCATCTGCAGCATGACCAGCGCATAGGGCAGCAGGCCGAACGCGGAGATGGCCAGTGTCTGACCGAGGCGCTCCGCATCGGCGATGTCCCCCTTGCCGAAGCTGAACAGGGCGATGCCGATCGACGTGCCCGCGACGGCCATCACCGCCGAGATCGGCAGCAGGGTCAGGGTGGTCAGCCGGGAACCGTAGGAGAGGTCGCCGATCAGGCGTTTGGTGTCGCCGTCGGCGGCGGCGCGGCTCATTCGCGGCATGATCGCGGTGAGCAGCGACACCCCGATGACGCCATATGGGAGCTGGAAGAGGAGCCAGGCGTTGGAGTAGGTGGTGATGCCGCCCTCGTCGCCGCCGCTGAGCACCCGGGTGTTGACGACCATCCCGATCTGGCTCACCACGACGTAGCCGAGGATCCAGACGGCCAGGCCACCGAACTCCTTGAGCCGCTCGTCGATCCCCCAGCGCCACTTGAACTGGAATCCGGACCGGCGCAACGCGGGGAACAGGAACAGTGCCTGCGCGACCATCGCGGTGAGCACGCCGAGACCGAGCACGAGCACCTTCGGTTCGCTCATGTACTCGACGTTCAGCGTCGGGTCTCCTGGCACGAGCGCGTAGAGCCCGATGGTCACGAAGATGACCAGGTTGTTCACCACCGGCGCCCACTGTGCGGGGCCGAAGATCTGCTTGGCGTTGAGCACGGCCGAGAGCACCGCGAACAAGCCGTAGAACAGCAGACCGGGCAGCAGCAGATAGGCGAACGCCGTGGCCAGCTCGATGTTGGCGCCGCCCGAGTCCTCCATCAGCACCGACGTGAGCAGCGGCGCGCAGACGGTCGACACCACGGTGCCGACCAGCAGCACCGTCACCGCCATCGTGATCAGCCGCTGGGTGTAGGCCTCGCCGCCGTCCTCGTCGTCCTGTGAACGGACGAGCAGCGGGACGACCACACTGGTCAGCACCCCGCCGAGGAGTAGTTCGTTGATGATCAGCGGCAGTGTGTTGGCGACGGTGAACGAGTCGTAGACCACGCCGATCGCGGCGACCCACGCCAGCATCACCTTCCACGCGAAGCCGGTGATCCGGCTGGTCAGCGTGGCGATCGCCATCCGGCCGCTGGCCTTGGCCAGTGAAGCGGGCTTCTTCGCGTCGCCGTCCGCCTCGGGCTTGACCTTGCGCTCCGGGGCGTAGCCCACGGCAGGCAGCCGGTCGCCGATCGGCTCGGAGTGCCGCGGACCGTCGAGGATGCGCGGCAGCATCCGCGTGGCCAGCTCGTCGTACGGCCGGAGCACGTCGGGGTCGGCCGCGGGCCAGCGGACACCGGGCGGAACGCCACGATCCCGCGGGATGTACTGCGTGGCTTCCGGGCCCTTCGCGTCCTCCTGCTGCCACGGCCGCACCGGCGGCGGTGGGCGCCGCGCCGGTGGTGGCGGAACCGGTGGCTGTCGGCGGGGCGGTGTCGGCGGTTGCCGTGGGGGCTGTTGCCTCGGCGGCTGCCTGCGTGGGGGCGGCTGTCCGCCCTGCGGCGGTGGCCCTCCCTGCGGCGGTGGCCCTCCGGGTGGGGGCTGACGTCGCGGAGGACGGCCCTGCTGCCCCGGTGGCGGTTGCTGCCGGGGGTTGCGGGGCGGCGGCCTGCCGTCGACCGGTGGTACAGGCGCACCACCGTCCACCGGGTGCCGCGGTCTGCGCTCGGGTGGCTGCGCCGAAGGGGGCGGTTGCTGTGCTTCCGGAGGGGGCACCACATGCTCAGGCCGTGCAGGGTGCGCCTCGCGCTCAGGTCGCGAAGCGGGTCCTCTGTCCAACACGTGCCCCATCGTCGGCGGTCATCTCGTCGACCCAGCGTAATCTCCGCACGCGAGAAGTGCGGCGGAGTCTCGCCGTGAGCCTGATCCCGATCACTGGGCGGCCGCCTTCCGCTCCTTGATCCGCCGGTAGATCCGGCGCCCCGAGAGCAGCAGCAGCGCTCCGGCCGCGCCCGCGGTGAGGACCAGCGTGATGACGCCGTACTCGTTCGAATTCAGTTCGAATCGGGCGGGAGTGCCCAGTTCGGTACCCCCGGGAGTGGTGAGCGAGACCACGACGCTGAACCGGCCCGCGCGCAGCGCCTCGGTGGGGATCCGCTGGGTGACCTTGGCCCCCGCCGGAATGGTGAGGTCCCCGACCGGTGCGGGGCGCAGGCCGGAGGCGTTGGCCAGCTCGACTCGCACGGTCATCACCACGGGCAGGTCGTTGGTCAGATAGAGGGGCAGCGGGGACGACCCCGAGGCGAGGGTCAGCGGCTGGCCCGGGGTTTCCACGGTCACCCGCTTGCGCATGGCTTCGACCTGCGCGTCGGCGTCCGCCACGGCGTTGCGCCTGCTCAAGAGGTCTGGCCAGGCGGTGGACGAGGCCCGCAGCAGACCGTTGCGCAGGGGCCGGGTCAGTTCCTCCGGTTCGATCTGCAGGGTGGCGTCCACCGACATGGCGTCGACGAGGTCACCGATCGTCGTGTCGATTTCCGACATGGCGTCCGTGACGTCCGCGGACACCTCGACGGACACCTCGGAGGCCGCGTAGCCGATCGTCGCCTCGCCCGACGGCTCCTCGCCGAGCAGTTGCTGCAGGGAAGCCGGAGCCGCGTACCCCGCCGTCATCAGCGCGCCGACGGTGTCCAGCATCGTCCGCAGTTCGCCTTCGGGGGCCGTCCACCCGTGCGGGGGAGCCACCAGCAGCGGGCCGCCGCTCCGCTCGTCCCCGAGGCCGGTGCGGAACGCCAGGGCCGCGAGCCCGTTCTGGACAGCCACGTCGGGCTCGTCTGCCGGGGTCAGCGCTCCGCCTGCCGCGGGCGTACCCGACAGCGAACGGGCGACGAGTGAGTCGAACGGTTGCGCCCGCAGCGAGGTGTCCGTCAGCCGGACGCCCGAGTCGCCCGGCCGCGTGGGCTCCAACTCGCCGGACGGAGTCAGCACCGCGCTGATCCCGGCCTGCCCGAGCCACGAGGCCGCGGTGCGGTCGAGCGGGCCGGACGGCCAGAGCACGCCGCCGAGCGGCCGCATGCCGAGCAGGCGCTGGATCGTGGGAGCGCCGTTGACGGCGGCGGCGCTCAGCTCCCGGTCGGCCGAACCGTCCCTGCGGACCCGGGAGAGCGTGCTGAGATCGGCGTCGGCGAAGGGCAGCTGCACGATGCACTTGCCGCGCACCAGGTTCCGCAGTGACTCCAGCCAGCGTTTCGCCGTCTCGGTGCCGCTACCCGCCACCGTTCCCGACGAGGTGCGGACCTGGTAGCCGCGGGCCATCGCCTCGACCGTCTCCAACAGGTCGGGATCGAGCCCGAAGCAGAGCGAGTCGAACACCTGCCCGTCGTCTCGCGCGGCCTCGGCAGCCGAGACCAGGCCGTTGAGCCGTCCGCCTGGGGCGAGGGCAGTGGCCAGCTCGTCGTCGGAGAGCACCACCTGCCCGTTGTAGGGCGCGGCGACGATCCGTGGCCTGGTGTCCGCGATGGGCCACAGCATGGTGACGTCGGTCGTGGTCCCCGGCGGCTCCGGGGCGGCGCCGCCGGGCACCCCGAGCACCGGGACCAGCATGTTCATCGAGGCCAGCCGGGCGGCACCGCCGTACTCCGGTGTGCCGTTGACGTTGACCAGCAGGGGGTAGACCCCGATCTGCTCGATCGTCAGCGAGTCCGGGCCCGCGTTCAGCGGTGCGGTGAGCCGCAGCGGTGCCGACTGTCCCGGTTCGAGGACATCGGCGACGTCGACGAAGCTCGTCATCGAGGCGTCAGTGGGGGGCGGCTCACTCAACGAGTCCGCGATCTCCCGCTCGGCGTCCTGGCGCGCACCCAGCTGCAGGCGGGCGGTCAGGTCGCTGATGCGCCGGTCACCGACGTTGGTGACGGTGCCCGACACGGTCAGTGTCTCCGAGTCGGTGTCGAGCACTCGTGGCGAGAACTGGTTGATGTCCAGCCGCAGCCGATTCGGCGTGTCCGGCAGCGGTTGCGCCGTTGCGGTGCCACCGACCAGGCCCGACGCCGCGAGGAACAGCAGCACCAGTGCGACGGCGAGGGGCGATTTCGCCCTGTGCGCGCTCACGACTCACCCTTCGCAATCGGTTCCGGCACCGGTCTCGGCATTCATCTCACCAGCGGCGAACAGTTGGCGGGCCTTGCGTACCAGTTTGCGCTCGTCGGCATAGGCGAGCTTGCCCTCGAGTTCGCCCACCGGCACCCAGGCCACCTCGGTGACCTCGACGTCCTCGTCGGACAGTTCGCCACCGGTGGCCTCGAGCAGGAAATGATGCACGGTCTTGTGCACCCGCCTGCGCTCGGCCACGAACCAGTAGTCGATCGTGCCGAGCGGCCGCAGTACCTGCGCGGAGATGCCGGTCTCCTCCTTCACCTCGCGCATCGCGGTCTCTTCGGTGGTTTCGCCGTCCTCGATGTGCCCCTTCGGCAGCGACCAGAGCAGTCTGCCCTGCCGGTCGAGCCTGCCGATCAGCACCGCCTCCGTGCGGTCCCGATCGACGACGAGACCACCTGCGGAGGTCTCGTCGACCGTGGTCAGCCTCCTGCCGCGGCGGCGCCGCGACCGGCGTCCCGGTTTGCCACCACCGGAGCGACCGGCCGATCCAGACATGCTGCGATGCTAGAGCAAATGCTCGCGCCGGTACGCTGGCTTCTCGTGTCCGTGTTGATCTGTCCGTGTAGTAAGCGCGGCTGTGCCGTGCCTCTCGACGGTCGCCCGACTAGTGAATAAGAGTCCTGGTGGGATCTGAGTGAACGAACTCCTCGCGAAGCGCAATGCGGTGACCGAACTGCTGCGGTTGTCGCCGGTCGCCGACCAACTCGCCGCCCGGTTCACCAAGGCGGGTCACTCGCTGTACCTGGTCGGCGGCAGCGTGCGCGACGCCCTGTTGGGCAGATTGTCCACGGACCTGGACTTCACCACCGACGCCCGACCCGATCGGGTGCAGCAGATCCTCGGCGGCTGGGCCGACGGTCTGTGGGACACGGGCATCGCGTTCGGCACGATCGGTGCCACGAAACAGGGCGTCACGCTGGAGATCACCACCTTCCGCGCGGATTCCTACGACCGGGTGAGCCGCAATCCCGAGGTGGCCTTCGGCGACTCGATCGAGAGCGATCTGCTGCGCAGGGACTTCACCGCCAACGCGATGGCGATCGATCTGTCGACCAGGACGTTCGTCGACCCGCACGGCGGGCTGGAGGCGGTCACCGGCAAGGTCCTGGACACTCCGGCCACCCCGGAGGAGTCGTTCGCCGACGATCCGCTCCGGATGTTGCGTGCGGCCCGGTTCGTCGCGCAGCTCGGGTTCGAGCCCGCGAAACGGGTGGTCGACGCGATGACCGCGATGTCGGCCGAGATCGGCCGGATCACCGCGGAGCGGGTGCAGACGGAGCTGTCCAAGCTGATGACGGGCGCTTCGCCGAGGGCCGGGATCGAACTGATGGTGCGCACCGGTCTCGCCGATCACGTGCTGCCCGAGGTGCCCGGAATGCGCCTGGCGATCGACGAGCACCACCAGCACAAGGACGTCTACGAGCACTCGCTGACCGTGCTCGACCAGGCGATCGACCTGGAGACCACGCACGAGCCCACCTCGGGACCGGATCTGGTGCTGCGCCTTGCCGCGCTGTTGCACGACATCGGCAAACCGGCGACCCGCAAGTTCGAGTCGGGTGGCGGGGTGAGCTTCCACCATCACGAGGTCGTCGGGGCCAAGATGGCCCGCAAGCGTTTGCGAGCGCTGCGTTATCCCAAGGACGTCATCGCCGACGTGTCCCAGCTGGTGTTCCTGCACCTGCGGTTCCACGGCTACGGCAAGGGCGAGTGGACGGACTCGGCGGTGCGCCGATACGTGACCGACGCGGGCGACCTGCTGCCCCGGCTGCACAAGCTGGTCCGCGCGGACTGCACCACGCGGAACAAGCGCAAGGCCGCCCAGTTGCAGCGCACCTACGACGACCTCGAGGAGCGGATCGCCAGGATCGCCGAGGAGGAGGACCTGGCCAGGGTGCGGCCGGACCTGGACGGCAACGAGATCATGAAGCTGCTCGGCCTGCCGCCGGGCCCGCTCGTCGGCAAGGCCTGGAAGCACCTGAAGGACGTGCGGCTCGACCGTGGCCCGCTGGAGTACGACGACGCGGTCGCCGAACTGCGGAAGTGGGCCGCCGATCAGGGCATCGAGCAGCCGGAAAGCGACTGACGGCGCGGCGCGCTAGATCACCCCAGGGCCAAATCAGGCGTGTTTGCCTTCCCTGCACACCTGTGTGCCAACTGTGCGCACGTGGGTGCCGTCGGCGCACGCGACTTTGCCGTCTGGGTCCGCCCTGCTTCCAAGCCCATCGGCAGGAAGTGCGACCAGGCGGTGGCCGGCTCGTCCTTCTCGGCGAAACCCAGCACGTGGAAGGAACCGTCCAGGCATGTGGCCGAGTTCGTAGTGGCACAGGGTGGAGGCCTGGAGGTCGCAGCCTCCAGCGAGACGTAGCCCCGCGCGACTCCACGCCGAACTCCTGCCACCAGCGGTTACCTCCCGTTACTCGGTGCGAGCAATATTCCGCCGGAAAGGCCGGAGCGGAATTGCGCCGCGCCGGGAGCGGCTTGCCGGGTAACGGATAATTCCTGGATGCCCGACCAAGACGGGAACCATCGCGGCAACTTCCTCGCGGCGCTCCTGCGTCGCGGCGCTCCCATGCTGGCCACCGCGCCGATCGACCTCGCCGACGAGCCGACCGATCCCGCAGCGGCGCAGGGGCTGGCGCGGTTCCGCCACCTGAACCGGCGCGGGGGCCGGGTCGAGCGGGACGGGCTGTTGCTGCGGGCCGCCCGCTACATCGCCCTCGTGCCACTGCTCTACCGGGTACTCGCGGTGCCCGGCGCGTTCGCCGCGTTCGTGGCGGGCGGAGAGCAAGGCCTGCTCCCGGTGCTGCTGGTGGCGGTGTGCTCGGTCGGGCTCAACGTGTTCGGTGTGGTCTGGCTGCTCAGGTCGACCGTGTTCAACGAGCGCAGGGCGGCCCGGCTGCTGGGTCTCGACGTGCTGTTCACCGTCGCGGCGCACCTGTTCGTCGCGGCGACCGTCCCGCCCGCCGCGTTCGAAGCCGCATTTGCCGTGCCCGGCAAGCACCTGCTCGGCGGTGTCGCGCTGTTCACCCTGCTGCTCGGGGTGCTCTGGGGTGGAGCTCTCGCGCTCACGGCTTTCCCACTGCAGCTCGCGGGCGCCTGGCTGAACGTGGGCCGGTTCGACCCGGAGGCCGCCCTCGGCGGCCTCGGCCAGCTTGCCGGGGTGCTGCTCACCGCGACCGGAGCGCTGATCCTGCTCGGGATGGGCACCCGCCTGGCGCTGGCACACGGCATCCGCGCCGGTCGGCAGGCGGAACGGGCGGTGCAGCACCGCAGGCTGCACGACACGGTGCTGCAGACCCTCGAGGCGATGGCGTTGCAGGACGATCCCGAACAGTTGCGGCGGATGGCCGGTGCCCAGGCCGGTGAGTTGCGCACACTGCTGGAGTCCGCGGAGGGCGGGAGCGGAAGACCACTCGGGGAGAAGCTGGGAGCGCTGGCGGCCGAGGTGGCCAGGGAGGGCCTGCGTGCTCAGGTGGTGGTCGCCGAACTCGACGACGAGGCGTTGTCCGAGGTCCGGCAGCTCGCCGTGCGCGATGCCGTCAGGGAGGCGCTGCGCAACACCAGGAAACACGCGCACACGGACAAGGTGGTCGTCCGGGTCGAGGAGCGCGACGGCGGGCTCACGACGATCGTCCGCGACCACGGCGCGGGGTTCAGCCAGGAGAGCAGGCCGCCCGGCTTCGGCATCAGCGAGTCGATCAAGGCCAGGCTTGCCGAGGTCGGTGGCAGCGCCCGGGTCGAATCGGCTCCCGGTGCGGGGACCAGGGTCACCCTCTGGGTTCCGTTCTGAGTGACTTCTCAACCGAGGCGTTCGAGCGCGGCCGTCTCCAGGTGGTGGGCCACCGGGCGGGGCAGCAGATAGGTGATCGCACCGCCGGGCAGGCCGTTCCACGGCACGGCCACGCCGGCGAGCACCCGCAGCCTGCGCCGCAGCACGTAGCTGTGCCGGTCGTGTTCGCGCTCGAAGGTCAGCGAGGTCTCGGGGAACGGCGTTCCCTCGGGATGCGCGAGATTGCCCGCTTCGGTGCCGTACCGGGTGATGGTGGTGCCCTCCGGCAGCACCACCATCCGCTTGCCGCGGTAGAACGTCAGCGGCGGTTCGCCGCGCGCGGGCAGCACGGGCCAGTCCGTGGCGTGCGCGGCAGGTTCGCGTGCCTCGACGTCGGCAGGAAGGGCGCAGCGTCCCGGGTACAGCAGCAGGGACCCGAGCAGCGCACGCGCGGCCTGTTCGATGCGCGGGAAGTGCATCGGCTCCACGGGCCCGCCGTCGGCGAACCGGGCGACCTGCCAACCTTCGCCGGTGCGCAGCAGGCACCACGCGCCGTCGGCGGACTCACCGATCCGGTAGACGTCCTCGCCGATGCCCTGCTCGGCCAGTCGTCGCCGTAGCGTGGCGAGCACCTCGGAGCCGTACAGCTCCCGATCCGGTTCCGCGCCTCGCTCGATTGCCGCTTCGAGGGCGCGCTCGGCGTCCGCTGCCACGTCGCCGAGGTCGGCAGCGGTCTGCTTGGGGCGAGGGGCGCCGAGGATGTCCGCCTCGGCGGTCGCCCGCACGCGCTCTCCGACGTACGGCGGGCGGTGCCCGGCGGCGCGGATGTGCGCGAGCAGGTCGGGTTCCGGCGGCAGCCCGTATTTGCGCAGGTAGTGCGGTACGGACGCGGGCCAGATCCAGGTTCCGTCCGTGTGGAAGGCGTCCGGCACGTCCGGCGGGTTGTGCGGGGCGAAGATGTCCGGCAGCAGGCCGGGTTTGTGCAGCGCGACCGGTGCGCGGTACAGGTAGCCGAGCACCGCCCGAGCCTCGTCCTGCGCCACCGGCTGCCGGTTGACCACCGGCGGCTCGCCCTCGTTGTGCGCGTCCACCACCAGCGCCCGCCGGAACTCGACGTCCAGGGGCAGGCCCGCACGGGCGGCCAGCCACTGCGGCACCTGCTTGCGTTCACGGGGGTGGTACTCGAGCTCGGCCTCGTAGGAGCGGGCGGAGGTGCGGCCCCGTGCGCCGGGGGCGAGGCGCCAGTTCGGCTCGGTCTCCTTGTCGAAGTCGAAGTCGAAGTTCGATGCGGAGTCGAGCGTGAACGTCCCCTGCAGCCAGGTGCCCACGCCCGGCTCGTACATCGCCGAGCGCAGCCTGGCGAAGAGGTGGCCGAGTTCCGGTGGCGAGGACAGCGACACCACCACGTCCTCGGCCACGGCCCGTACCTCGAGTTCGGAGTAGTCCCCGACCTGCCGGAACTGCGCGGCGACCCGTTGCCAGCCGTCCGGCAGCGTGCGGACCATCGTCCGCCCGATCGCCCGTAGCAGTGCGGTGTGCTCGCCCGCACCCGGTTCGGGCCGGGTGCCGGCGGCGGTGAAGTCGTGCCGTTCCTGCCAGAGCGCCATGACGCTCTCGGGATCCGACGTGGTCGTGGTGAGGTCGGTCAGCCCCAACTGGCCTGCGATGGCCTCGTCCTGCCCGGTCCAGCGCAGGGTCAGTTCGGCGTCGCCGGACTCTGGCGCGATGCGGTAGATCTCGTCGTCGTAGAGGCAGTGGGTGTGCACGGTGAACGTGGCTGCGACCTCGGTCTCGGGCACCACCTTGGCGGGCAGGTCCCGCCACCGCGTGTCGAATCCCTCCGGCGCGTCCTCTGCGTCCTTGTCGGACCGCGCGACCAGCAACACCGTCGAATCCGCGGTCGATCGCTGCGCTCGGTAGACCTGGTCGTTCCACACGGCGTAGAGCCCGTCAGGACGGTCGGCCACTTCGACTCGGTAACGCAAAGTCCGCTCCCCCTCGCAGTGCGTGAATCCGGCAAGGTTTGTTCACGCCCGTACGTCACCTGGTGCAGGTCTCTCGCCCGCATCGGGGCGTCCGCGACCACCCGCCGGGCGGCCCCGTCCACACCGATTGTGAACAACCCTCACAAGTCCCCATCGAACTTGACGTGAATCAAACTTAGTAGGTGACGTACCCGGCGAAACACCGGCCGTCACCCGGCTGGGCCAGCGCGTCGGCTTGCGCGGACGAAGCCAACGGCTCCGAGCAGGTAGAGCACGATCGCGCCGACGAGCAACGCGGGCGCGTGCCCGTCCGGTGGCGCGAGCAGTGCCGCCACCGTGACCGCGAGGACCTGGGTGACGTTGAACAGCGTGTCGTAGAGCGCGAACACTCGGCCACGGGACTCGTCCCCGATATCGCGCTGCACGGAGGCGTCCACGCACAACTTGATCACCTGGCCCGCCGAGGTCACCGCGAACGAGGCGATCAGCACGGTCGGCAGCAGGAACGGCAGGCCGAGGCCGGCCTGCGCGACCGCGGCCAGCAGCAGCGAGCCGACGATCGCGCGCCGCCTGCCGAACCGCTCGACCAGCCGGGGAGTGAGGTAACCGGCGAGCACGATGCCCGCGCCACCGAGCACCGCCACTTGGCCGAGCCCGGCCAGGCCCGCCTTGAACGGTCCCTCGTCGGTGAACGAGAAGCGCATGAGCAGCACCGTGAGCAGCAGTGCGATCCCGAAGGCCGCCCGGTGCGCGAGCAGCGCGACGAAGCCCGCGCGAACGCCGGGACAGCGCAGCGCCGCCCGTGCCCCGTCGAAGAGACCCCTCGCGACGGCGGTTACCGCGTCGGCGGGTTCGTCGACGCGGGTCGGTCCGAGCAGACCGCGCGGGATCCGCAGCGCGACCAGCGCGGCAGTCACGGAGCCCACGGCGGCGATGGCGGTCGTCGCTCCCGAGCCGGTGTCTCCGGCGCCGAGCAGGGTGCGCAGCCCGATGGCGCAACCGCCGCCGAACACCGCGATCACCGCGCCGAGAGTCGTGGCCAGTGCGTTCGCCGTGACGATCGAGCGCTCGGGCACCACGTGCGGCAGTGCCGCGGACAGTCCGGCGCCGGCGAACCTGGAGATGGCCATCACCAGCAGCGCGAGGGTGAACAAGCCGATGCCGTTCACGCCTAGCGCCACTCCGCCCGCGCAGCACAGGATGGCGATCGCGCGCAGGGCGTTGGCGACGATCAGTACCCGCCTGCGGTCCCATCGGTCGAGCAGCGCGCCGGCGAACGGCGCGATCAGCGAGTACGGCAGCAACAGCACGGCGAATCCGCCCGCGATGGTCAGTGCGTCGGCCGCCCGTTGCGGGTTGAACAACACGGCTCCGGCCAGCCCCGCCTGGAAGACGCCGTCACCCCACTGCGCTGGGAAGCGGGTCCAGAGCAGGTGCCGGAACTCCGCCATCCGGAAGAGCGCGCGTGGCGAGATCCGCTCGGCCGCGCCGTCGGCGACCGCGGTTTCCTGGTCGAAGGGCGCGCTGGTGGTCACGATGGTCCAGCCTACGGGGCTCAGGAGCGGAGGTCGGCTCGCCGCGGAGCCGGGAAGTGGTGGGCCGGCGCACCTGGTCGCCTCACGGCGGCATGGCGCGGTGTGGCTCCTGCCGAACGGTATTCCACAACGGCCCTTCTCAAGTGGGCCCGGGGGACACGGAGTGCGCCGGCCACCTGGTTAACGGCCCACGGCGCACTGGTGTTCCCCGACGGATGGGATCATGTACGCGTGCGAGCGGACGCCGAGGTTGAGCCGGGAACACTCCTGGTCGCTGCCCCAACGATGTTCGACCCGAACTTCCGGCGAACCGTGGTGTTCGTCATCGACCACCGCGAGGAAGGCACGCTCGGCGTGGTGCTGAACCGGCCGAGTGAGGTGCCGGTCGACGACGTGCTGCCGAACTGGGGCACCCATGTGGTCGAGCCGCAGTCGGTGTTCGTCGGCGGCCCGGTGGAGAAGAAGACCGCACTGTGTCTCGCGGCGCTGCGTACCGGTGAGACGGCCGCGAGCGTCCCCGGGGTGATCGCGGTCCGCGGTCCCGTGGCGCTGGTCGACCTCGACGCCGACCCGGACCTGCTCATGTCGAAGGTGCGCGGCCTACGGGTGTTCGCCGGATACGCGGGCTGGGACGCGGGGCAACTGGCCGGGGAGATCGACCGCGGGGACTGGCTGATCGTGGCCGCACTGCCCAGCGACGTCCTGGCCACCCCCAAGCACGACCTGTGGGGCCAGGTGCTGCGCCGGCAGGGCGTGCCCACCGCCCTCCTGGCCACCCACCCCGGCGACCTCCAACGCAACTAAGCAGAAGGTGTGCCTGCAAGTACCACCAAGCAAGATCGACAACATCGTCAACCGCTACCAAGTCACCGTCAGCTCGGTAGCGGAAAAGGGCGAACTGGATCTTGCATGGTGGTACTTGCAGACGCGCCAAAGGGCCACAGCGATGGGTGCGCGGCGCTCCCTACTGAGCTGCGTCCGCCGCGAGAGCGGAACCACAGCCGCCCCCGCCGCAGGCGCAGCCGCCGCAGCCGGTCGGCGCGGGCGGCGCGGGCACCGCCGTAGCGGCTCGGTGCCCGAGGACGCCGCCACCCGCGAGCAGGGCGAACATCCCGAGCAGCCCGATCACCGATGCGGCGATGAGTCCTCCGGTAGTCGGCATCAGCAGCCCGGCGCCACCGCCGATGACGCCGACTGCTCCGGCCACCATCGTCGGCATCCCGGCGACCTTGTTCGCGACGCGAAACGCCTCGTCACTGCGCAGCGTGGCGGCGGTGCGGACTCCGGCGCCGCGGTCCCGGGGCAGCTTCTCCCGCCAGCCGAGGTAGCCGCCCCAGCCGACCAGGACGCCGAGCAGGACCGGAAGCAGCGCGATGAAGAACACGCCTTCAGCGTAGAGCGTCATGTGGAGGCAACCCTGTCGCTACCCTGATGCGCTGTGCTGCACGTCATGTCACGACGCTCATTTGCCGCAGTCCTTGCCTGCGCCTTCGTGCTCGGCCTCGTCCACTCTCCCGGTCACGGCACCGCAGGCGCAGCGGAAGCGGGTGCGCTCCGATCCGTCCGGTTGATCGGCGAGCAAACCCTCCCCCACCGCCTCGACTTTCAGGGCACGACGGTCGGCGGGCTGTCCAGCATCGACTACGACCCCCGCACCGGCGAGTACGTGCTGATCAGCGATGACCGGTCGCAGCTGCAGTCCGCCCGCTTCTACACCGCACGCCTCGACGTGGGCACGCACGAACTCGGCGAAGTCCGGCTGACCGGCACCCACACCTTCACGGGCGCGGACGGAGCCGCCTACCCGGCAGGGTCGGTGGACCCGGAAGAACTGCGGGTGGACCCGTTCAGCGGGCGGTACTACTGGTCACAGGAGGGCGAACGGACCACGGACGTCCTGCTCGACCCCTCGGTGCGGGAGGCACGGCGCGACGGCCGGTACGTCCGCGACCTGCCCATCCCGGACAACTCGCGGATGACCGAGGACGCCGGACCCCGCCGCAACCTCGGGCCGGAGGGCCTGACCTTCGCCGCGTCCGGCGCGCTGGTCACCAGTGCGATGGAGGGGCCGCTGCTGCAGGACGGCCCGGAGGCCGACACGACCCGTGGCGCGCTCTCGCGGATCACCGTGCAGGGCCGCCGAGGGCCGGTGCTCGCGCAGTACGCCTACCCGATGGAGCCGGTGTTCGCCGAGCCGGTGCCCGCTGACGGGTTCGCGACCACCGGCGTCTCCTCGATCCTGGCCGAGAACGCCCTGGACCCGACGCGGTACCTGGTGATGGAGCGATCCTTCGTCGAAGGAGTCGGCAACCGGATCCGGATCTACCGGATCGACACCAGCGGTGGAACCAACGTCCGGCACGCTGATTCCCTCGGCGACGTGGACCGCCTACGCCCGGTCCGCAAACGTTTGCTGCTCGATCTCGCGGACCTCGGACTCACCACGGTCGACAACGTCGAGGGGATGACCTGGGGGCCTCGGCTGCCCACCGGCGAGCGGACGCTGCTGTTGGTCAGCGACGACAACTTCTCCCCGAGCCAGGTCACCCAGTTCGTCGCGCTCGCGCTGCGGTAGCTGGGCTGGCCGGAAACTCGGTGGTCGGGGTGGTTACCATGAGTTCCATGAAGTCGGCCAGTCTGCTTACCTGGCCGCGCTGACCGGCCCGACCGGCTCAGCGCGGCGACCCCTCACGCCTCACGGCTGGGGGGTCGCTTCATTTCTACGGAGGATCGGCGATGAGCAAGACGACCGAAGACGCGGCAGTGAAGCCCTCGGAGACCCCGGCCGCGGCGGAGCAGCCAGATCAGCCACAGCACCGCTACACGGCTGAGCTGGCGGGGCAGATCGAGCTGCGCTGGCAGGACTACTGGGCCGACCATGGCACCTACCACGCACCGAACCCGACAGGGCCGCTCTCGAGCAAGGGCACTGCCGCCGCCGAAGGTCAGGTCCCCTCGGACAAGCTGTTCGTGCAGGACATGTTCCCCTATCCCTCCGGGTCGGGGCTGCACGTCGGTCACCCGCTGGGGTACATCGGCACCGACGTCTACGCCCGGTACAACCGGATGATCGGGCGCAACGTCCTGCACGCGCTGGGCTACGACGCCTTCGGACTGCCCGCCGAGCAGTACGCCGTGCAGACCGGCACCCATCCCCGCACGACCACCGAGGCCAACATCGCCAACATGCGCAGGCAGCTGCGCAGGCTGGGGCTGGGCCACGACGAGCGGCGGTCCATCGCCACGACCGACCCCGAGTACTACCGCTGGACCCAGTGGATCTTCCTGCAGATCTTTAACTCCTACTACGACGAGAAGCGGGGCTTGGCCCGGCCGATCGTGGAGCTGGAGAAGGAGTACGCGCAGGACAAGCGGCGCACCCCGGACGGGCGCAACTGGTGTGAGCTGACCCGCGTCGAGCAGCGGAAGATCATCGACTCCCACCGGCTGGTGTACATCTCCGACGCGCCGGTGAACTGGGCCCCCGGCCTGGGCACGGTGGTGGCCAACGAGGAGGTCACCGCCGACGGCCGCAGCGACAGGGGCAACTTCCCGGTCTTCCGGAAGAACCTGAGCCAGTGGATGATGCGGATCACCGCCTACGCCGACCGCCTGGTCGACGATCTGGACCTGCTGGACTGGCCCGAGAAGGTCAAGGCCATGCAGCGGAACTGGATCGGCCGCTCGCACGGCGCGGAGGTCACCTTCAAGTCCGGCGAGCACGCCATCGAGGTCTTCACCACCCGGCCCGACACGCTGTTCGGCGCGACGTACATGGTGCTGGCTCCGGAACATCCTTTGGTGGAGAAGCTGACCGCGGCCGAGTGGCCCGAGGGCGTCGACGAGCGCTGGACCGGCGGCGCCGCGACGCCCGCCGAGGCGGTCAAGGCCTACCGCAGGGCGGCTTCCCGCAAGTCGGACCTGGACCGGCAGGAGAACAAGGACAAGACGGGCGTCTTCACCGGCTCCTACGCGGTCAACCCGGCCACCGGCACCGACATCCCGGTTTTCCTCGCCGACTACGTGCTGATGGGTTACGGCACCGGCGCGATCATGGCGGTGCCCGCGCAGGACCAGCGCGACTGGGACTTCGCGACCGAGTTCGGCCTGGAGATCATCCGCACCGTCGAGCCGAGCGCGGGCTTCGAGGAGTCCGGCGGCCAGGCCTTCACCGGCGACGGACCCGCGATCAACTCGGCCAACGAGGACCTGATCCTCAACGGCATGGGCGTCGAGGACGCCAAGAAGGCGATGATCTCCTGGCTGGAGAAGCACTCCCACGGCGCCGGGACCGTGCAGTACAAGCTGCGCGACTGGCTGTTCGCGAGGCAGCGCTACTGGGGCGAGCCCTTCCCCATCGTCTACGACTCCGACGGTCTGCCGATCGCGCTGCCGGACAGCCAGCTGCCGGTGGAACTGCCCGAGGTGGAGGACTACTCGCCGCGGACGTTCGACCCGGAGGACGCCGACTCGGAACCATCGCCCCCACTGTCGAAGGCCACCGACTGGGTCGAGGTGACCCTGGATCTGGGGGACGGCCCGAAGAAGTACCGCCGCGACACCAACGTGATGCCGCAGTGGGCCGGTTCCTGCTGGTACCAGCTGCGCTACATCGACCCCACCAACGACAAGGCCTTCGTCGACCCGGAGAACGAGAAGTACTGGGTCGGGCCCCGCCCCGCCGAACACGGTGTCAACGACCCCGGCGGCACGGACCTGTACGTCGGCGGTGTCGAGCACGCGGTGCTGCACCTGCTGTACGCGCGGTTCTGGCACAAGGTGTTGTACGACCTGGGCCACGTGTCGTCCAAGGAGCCCTACCGCAAGCTGTACAACCAGGGCTACATCCAGGCCTTCGCCTACAAGGATTCGCGCGGCACCTACGTCCCGGCGGACGACGTCGAGGAGCGGGACGGGAAGTTCTTCATCGGCGACGAGGAGGTGAAGCAGGAGTACGGCAAGATGGGCAAGAGCCTGAAGAACGTCGTCACCCCCGACTTCATGTCCGAGAACTACGGCGCCGACACCTTCCGGTTCTACGAGATGTCCATGGGTCCGCTGGACGTGTCCCGGCCGTGGGCCACCAAGGACGTCGTCGGTGCCCAGCGGTTCCTGCAGCGCCTGTGGCGACTGATCGTCGATGAGGAAACCGGCGAGATCCGGGTGACCGACTCCGGCGCGGAGCCGACGGAGGAAGACCTGAAGCAGCTGCACAAAACGATCGCCGGTGTCCGTGAGGACTACACGGAGATGCGGTTCAACACCGCGGGCGCGAAGCTGATCGAGCTGAACAACTACCTGACCAAGGCCTACGGCTCGGCGCCCGCGACGCCGAGGGCGCTGGCCGAGCCGATGGTGCTGATGCTGGCTCCGCTGTGTCCGCACGTCGCCGAGGAACTGTGGCACCGCCTTGGTCATCCCGACTCGTTGGTCCACGGCCCGTTCCCCGCGGTCGACGAGCGCTACCTGGTCGAGGAGACCGTCGAGTATCCGATCCAGGTCAACGGCAAGGTCCGCTCGCGGATCACCGTGGCCGCCGATGCGGACAACGACACGGTGAAGGCCGCGGCGCTGGCGGACGAGAAGGTCACCGCCCTGCTCGTTGGCGCCGAGCCCCGCAAGGTCATCGTGGTGCCCGGTCGGCTGGTCAACGTCGTGCGCTGAGCCTGGTCAGGTGAGGGCGAGGCCGATCTCCCTGGCGAGATCGGCCAGCATCGCGTCGAACAGGGCGTCCGGGTTGGACACCTGGATCGGGTAGTTGCCGAACACCTCGAGGGTCACGTGGCCGTAGAGGCGGGCCCAGAACTGGATCATCAGATAGGTCGTGCCGAGTTCCAGCTTGTCGGCGGAGATGTTCAGCCCGGACTCGTTGATCACCGCCAGCAGCTCGCCCCGGTACGTGGCCAGGTCGTCCCGCAGCTCGGGGGGAACCAGGTCGGCTGAGGGGATCGCGAGGTCGTGCTTCGCGAGCACCTCGCCCGCTGCGCTCAGGAAGATTCGGCCGAACGGTTCGGCCACCCGGTTGAGGGTCGCCACGCTGCCTGCCGCCGAACCGACCCCGCCCGTCGGCGAGGCGAAGACCAGCGTGAACTCGCGGGTGTGGGTGAGCGCCCAGCGGCGGAAACCCTTGCAGATCGCGAACAGCTGCAGCGCGCCGTCCTCCTGCAGTTCGGCGACCTCGGCGGAGAGTTCCCCCGCGAGATCGGATATCACGTCGAGCCGCAGGTGTTCGATGAGGTCGTCGCGGGAACCGTAGTAGCGGTAGAGGGCCGGTGCGGTGATGCCCAGCTCCCTGGCGATAGCCCGCAGCGTCACCGCGTCGGGCCCGCGTTCCATCAGCAGCTTGCGTGCCGTCCGTTTGATGTCGTGGTCGGTGGCCGCACGTTCCCGGCTCCTGCCCTCCCGGCGCGTTCGCCGGGGCGGTTGTCGCACCTCGTCCGGCCCGGTACCCGGCTGCTCGCCGTCACCGTTCGCGCTGCGTATGGGCTTGGTCATGACCATCCCCGTCCGAACTGCCGTGTTCGCCTCGAATGCCGGCAGTCTATGAGGTCAGTCGACGGTACACCCGGTGTAACGGCGCGAGCGCCCACATCGAGACGATCACGATTCCCAGCGCGATGAGCGCGTGCACGAGCCAGGCCCCGGCGAGGGTGGGCCCGCCCCACGAACTGTGCAGGTCACCGCTGAAGAAGCCGTACGTCGCGATACGGCCCACCAGGTACCAGATCATCGCCGACAGCAGGAACATCGCGACGGCGACGGGCAGCGCGCCCACTCGGGCGCTGCCGCGTGCCAGGCCGGTGACCGCGCGCACCGGCGCGGTCAGTCCCAGCACAGAACGTCGCCAGTCGGCCCCGGTCAGCGGAAGTATTCGGTCGGCCTGTCGAACTGAGCGGTGATGCGTCATGCGGCAGGACGTTAAGACCGTGCGGCACTCTCCGGATCCGGGCTGAACCCGGAAATCGAACCAGGGAGAACCCCTGGGTGCGGGCGACACGAAAGGCCGGGCGCCGCCGGCACCGATCACTCGGGGGGCTACGTGACCGATGCCGGCGACCCGATGCCCGGCCCGACGGGTCCAGGTGGACCCTTGGGCCGAACAACACCGGCACGCGAACGCGCCGGTGTGACAGGAGAGCCCGCCTGTCCCTTCGACGTGACGTTTCCGTTTTGGATCCGCCACGATCGAGTGACACGTGGTGAGCACTCCGCTGATTGTCGCATCGCGGGCCGGTAAAGTTACAAAGTTCTTCACATACGCATACGGAGCGGATCGGAAACACCACCAGCAGTGTGGATCGCGGGCGTCGAATGCCGGAGTGGTGTCCCGCCGATACCCTCGAAGTCGAGACCACGTCGATGGCAGGACAGGGGCCTGGATGCGGCACATAACAGGATATGGTCTAGACCATGTCTGAGATTCAGTTGGTGGGAGTCGCCGTCAGCCCTGGTCGTGCGCGGGGACCCGTCGTCCGGGTCGCCGAGGCTCCGGGCGCACCGCCCGCGGGACCAGCCCCCGAGGACCCGCAGGCCGAGGCGAAGCGGATCGCTCCTGCCGCGCAGGCAGTCGTCGCGAGACTTGAGGCCATGGCCGAGACCGCCACCGGCGAGGCGGCGACGATTCTGCTGACCACGGCGGCGATGGCGGGAGACCCCGCGCTTGTCGGCAACGCCGAGCAGCTGGTCACGGCCGAGCGGCTGCCCGCAGCCAGGGCGGTGCACGTGGCGGCAGGCGGTTTCGCCGAGCAGCTCGCGGCCGCAGGTGGCTACCTCGCCGAGCGCGTACGCGACGTCGAGGACGTGCGGGACCGCATTGTCGCGGAGCTGCTTGGCCTCACCCCGCCCGGCGTACCCGATCTCGGCGTGCCGAGCGTTCTCGTCGCGCGCGACCTCGCGCCCGCCGACACGGCGGGGCTGGACCCGGCGAAGGTGCTGGCGCTCGTCACCGCCGAGGGCGGTCCCACCAGCCATACGGCGATTCTTGCCCGTTCACTCGGCATACCCGCCGTCGTCGCGGTGCGCGGGGTACTGGATCTGGACGCGGCGGCGCTGCTGGTGGACGGCGACACGGGAACGGTGGAGGTGGCAGGCGCGGCCGAGTCCGTGTTCGCCGCGGAACATGGCGGCCCCGCGGAATGGAACGGCACCGGGGAGACCGCGGACGGCCAGCGGGTGAAGGTGCTGGGCAACGTCGGCTCGCAGGCCGACGCTGAGGCAGCGGTCGCGGCGGGCGCCGAAGGTGTCGGCCTCTTCCGCACCGAGTTCTGCTACCTCGACGCCGCCAGCGAGCCGACGGTGGAGCAGCAGCGCGGTGCCTACACCGCCGTGCTCGAACCGTTTCGCGGGAAGCCGGTGGTCGTCCGCACCCTGGATGCCGGAGCGGACAAGCCGCTGGCGTTCCTCGCGCAGGAGGAGGAACCGAATCCGGCACTCGGCGTGCGAGGACTCCGGGTGGCCTTCGATCGGCCTGACCTGCTCGACCGCCAGCTCGAAGCGATCGCGGCTGCCGCGGCCGACTCGGGGGCCGAGGTTTCGGTGATGGCGCCGATGGTGGCCACGGCCGCGGAGGCCGCGTGGTTCGCCGAGCGAGTGCACGCCGCGGGTATCGCCAGAGCGGGCGTGATGATCGAGATACCGGCCGCGGCACTCGCGGCGCGGGAGATCCTCGACGTCGTGGAGTTCGTCTCGGTCGGGACCAACGACCTCGCCCAGTACGCGTTCGGCGCCGACCGGCAACTCGGCGCCGTCGCGGAGCTGAACGACCCGTGGCAGCCCGCGCTGCTGCGACTGATCTCGTTCGTCGGCGAGGCCGCCATCGAGACCGGCAAGCCTGCCGGAGTGTGCGGTGAGGCAGCGGCGGACCCGCTGCTCGCACGGGTGCTGGCCGGGCTCGGCGTGTCCAGCCTCTCGATGAACGCCGCCGCGGTCCGGGCCGTCGGGGCGAGTCTTGCCGGGGCGACACTGGACGAGTGCAGGACGGCCGCGCGGGCCGCGTTGGCGGCGCCGACACCTCAGGCCGCCAGGGTGGCCGCGGGCGGCGTGCACCCCTGAGTTCAGCCGAACCAGCGTCACACAACGAAATGCGCGCGGGCGGCGCTACTCTTTGCGCCATGCGGCCTGGGGGGTATGCGGCGAACATTCGCGGCGTTGCTGAGTCCTCGGACGGTCCTGGGGCCAGTGAGCGACTGGTGGCGTCGACTCTCGAGCGGTACGGAGTCTGGCTCAGGTCCACCGTGGTCTGCTCGTGTGGGGCGCTGGGCGTCGTCGCCTCGGCGGACGGTGCGAACATTCCGTCGGCGCTGGCGTTGCTGGTGCCCGCGTTCCTCGCCTGCGGTGTGCACCTGTACGCGCTGCGCTGCCCGCTCCCGCTCACCCCGCAGACGACGCTGTGGATCCTGTGGACGCTGGACGCGGCCGTGCTGGTGCTGACCGGGCTGTCTCAGCCGGTGCTCGGCGGGCACGGCGCGGACGTGATGGTCGCGGCGATCATCGGCAACTGTGTCATCACCTTCCAGCACGAGTGGGCTACCCGTCCGGTGGCCGGGGCCGCGCTGGCCGTGACGGGCACTGCCGCCTGTGCGCTGGGCGACATCCTTTCCTCGCCAGTGCACAGCCCGGAGTTGGCGGACCTGGTGCGCATACTTGTCCTGGCCGGCCTGTCAAGGGCTGCCTACCTCGTCGTCCGGGCGCGGGCCAGGGCCGCCGACCGCTCGGCCGCGCTCAGGGCCGCGGCGCGCCGGGAGGCCGAGGTCGCCGCCGCACGGAGGGCGACCGAGCGTGAGTACCTGGCGACCCTGCACGATACGGCGAGCGCGACGCTGCTGATGGTTTCCCAGGGCGATGCCAGGGACTGGTCGTGGCTGCCGCAGCGCGCCAGACAGGATCTGCAGGCGCTGTCCGCCGTGCCCGGATTCGAGATGGGGCGCGTCGACCTCGCGGAACTTCTCCGCTGCGTGCCCGTCGGCCCATGGGGTGAGGGACAGGACGCGGTACAGCTCAAGACGCACATCGACGGTCCGCTCGCCATTCCGTCCGGCCCCGGACTCGCGATTTTCAACGGGGTCCGCGAGGCCGTCACCAATGTGTCCCGCCACGCCGGGGTGCGCGAAGCGGAGCTCAGGGCATGGCCGGAAGGGGACGGCGTCGTCGTCGAACTGTCCGACGCGGGATGTGGTTTCCACCCGGAGTCCGTTCCGGCGCGGCGCCGGGGCGTCTCCGGTTCCGTCATCGGGAGGATGCACGCGGTCGGTGGCTCCGCCACGGTCATTTCCCGGCCGGGCACCGGGACCCGGGTGCGGTGGCGCTGGCACGCCAAGGCCTCGCCGCCGAGTACCGGGCACGAAGCTCAGGCGGCGGATGTGCCGCAGTCGGCCCGCGCCCGTGCCCACATCGCCGTCGTCCGCCTCGTCCGCAGGCAGCTGCTGCACGGCGCACAGCTGGCCGCGCTCCTGATCTGTCTGCTGTCCCAGTTCGTCTTCTCGCTGCAGCAGATCACCGCCCACCAGAGCGTGTACCAGCCCGCGTGGGCACAGACCGCGGCCTTCGTCTGCCTCGCCGCCGTCGCGCTGATCGGAGGCGGCTGTCTGCTGCGTGGCGGGCAGATCCCGCCGAGGGTGCGGGCATGGAGCCTCGGCTCGGTGCTGACCGTTTCGGCGGTGTGCGCGTTCACGCTTTCCCCGGAGCGGTTGGCCGGCCCGGCGGACTGGGCGTTCGGCCTGGTCGGTTGGTACGTGCTGTTCCTGCTGGCGGACCAGCCGGTCAGGGTGTTCGCCGGGTTTCTCGGTGCGCACCTGGGGCTCAACGCGATCGCGGTGTTTCTGTCGGGGGCCCCGACCGCCGCGGAGTCGGCCGTCATGGGGATCGCCGCGATCACCAACTGCGGGTTACAGCTCTCGGTCGGTGTACTGCTGACGCGCCTGCTGCACAGCACGGCGCCCGCCGCGGGAATCGAGGCCGCGTTGGAGGAGGAACTGCGCACGCGGGAACGTATCCGCGAGGACATGCAGCGTGACCACAAGGAGCGCTACCGGGCGCTGACGGCGACGACAGTGCCGCTGCTCATGGGCCTTGGGCACGGTGTGCTGAGTCCGCACGACGAGGAGGTCAGGCTGCGGTGCGGCGTGGAGGCCGCCCGGATGCGCCGCCTGTTCGCGGAGAGCGACGCCGTAGCCGACCCGCTGCTGAACGAGTTGCGGGCCTGTGCCGAGGTGGCCGAACACCAGGGGGTGACGGTGAGCCTGGCTGTGCGCGGCCAGCCAAGTGCGGTGCCCGTGGGGGTACGCAGGGAGCTGATCGACCCGGTGGCGGTGACGCTGGGCCACACCCGCTCGACGGCGCGGGTGACCGTCGTGTGGACGTCCCGCGCGGTACGGGTGAGCGTGGTCGGCGTGGACTGCGCCGACGGCCGCGCCACGGGTGAAGCTGCCCCGCACGGCCGTGCCACGGACGGGATGGTGTCGGTGGTCAGAACGACGCGCGGCGGAAGTGTGTGGGTGGAGGCCAACTGGAGCAAGCCGGCGGCATCCGGGAGTTGCCTGACATGAGCAGCAACGCACCCGTCAGCGTGGTCATCATTGACGATCATCCCGCCATCCTCTCGGGCGTACAGGCCTGGTACGCCGCATCGCGGCGGCCCGTCACCGTGATCGCGGCAGGCGGCTCCGTCCGGGAAGCCTGGACCGAGCCGGGCAGCGCGGCCGACGTCGTCATCCTGGATCTGCAACTGGGCGAGGGTGGTTCCGCCTTCGGCAGTCTCCGGAGACTTGTCGACGCTGGGCGGCAGGTGGTCGTCTACACGATGCGGGACGACGAGAAGACCGCTCTCAACTGCCTGGACCTGGGGGCCGCGACCTTTCTGACCAAGAACGAGGGCCAGGACCACCTGGTCGAGGCGACACTGGCAGCAGCCGACGACCGCCCCTACATGCCGCCCGCACTGGCCGGCGCGCTGGGCACGAACGCCCGCGCCGACCGGCCCCAACTCTCGGTGCGCGAGGAGAACGTACTCATCGAGTGGTTCCAGTCGGAGTCGAAGGAGTTGGTCGGGCAGCGTCTCGGCATCTCCGTGCGGACCGTCAACTCGTATCTGGACCGGGTACGGATCAAGTACGCGAACGTCGGCCGCCCCGCACGGACCAAGGCCAGCCTGGTCGCCCGCGCCATCCAGGACGGACTGGTTGACGTGGACGACCTCTGAGCCCTAGGCGCAGTTGGGCAGGGTGCGGCGCGAGAAATCGCGGACCTTGGTGGTGATCTTGTAGTTGTCGAAGTTGCCGAGCCAGACCGTGAGCTTCTTGCTGTCGTACGTGCCGGCGTGCATCCGGCCCTGGATGGCGATCCGGTCATCCCCCACGAACTTCTCGAAGACGTGACCGCCCTCCACCCGGAGCTCCCAGGCGGCTCGTTTGCCCGAGTTGTTCCACACGGCGTAGCGGAACCGCGTCGAACTCTCCTCGCACAGGTACACGGTGACCCCGGACTTCCATGCCACCGCCTTGCCGTAGGTCCGCAGCTTCCGCCAGGTCTGGGGTCCGGCCTTGCCGTCCACGCCGATGCCGGCGTCAGCCTGGAACGCCCGGACGCGGCTGCGCGTGCCCGAACCGTAGACGCCGTCCACACTGAGCGCACCCAGTTTCCGCTGCAGCACCTTTACGCATGTGCCACGGCTGCCGTAGCTCAGGTAGGTGCTGTAACAGCTCGCGGCGTTCGCGGCGGGCGCGGACGCGACGGAGATCACGAACGTCGTCGCGACCACGGCGACGGCCGCGAACAAAGCCGTCAGCGCGCGGGCGCGAAGGGTGTCGGACATGGTGGACCTTTCCTCGAAGAAGCTCTTACGAGGAGCACGCTAGCCCGGCGTGATCGCCGAGAGTGCCGGTCGTTTGCCCCACAGGAACCGCGAACTCAGCGGAACAGGCCCCGGTGCGGATTCTTGATCGTCAGTGAGCCACCGTGCACGCGGCCGGTGAGCACGTAGCGGGGGGTTCCGAGTTTGCCGTTGGAGTTCGTCTTGTCCTCGAGCGAGCCCCACTTCACCTCGGTGATGTTGTTGATGTCCACCGAAGCCGTTTCCGGAATGACCATGGTGACCGAGCCCCACTTGGTGTCCAGGTCCACGTGCACGACGGGGTGCGGCACCTCCGCCTCGGTGAAGTCCAGCTTTGTCTCGCCGTACTTGTTCCGGACATACACCTCTGCGGGCACGTGCCAGCGGCCGTTGCGCTTGAGGGTCGATCCGTGTGCCTTCAGTTCCAGCCGATCACCGCGGTAGCCGGGGAATTCCGGGGCGCGGGCCCCGCCCCCGGCCCCGGCGTTGTGTGGCGTGCCGGGGGCGGCCGTGACCGGCACGGCGTCGCGATGCACCAGGCCGGGAAGGTCGACCAGCACGGCGTTCAGCTCACCCCTGGTGCGCGCGGCCAGCGCCACGTCGGTCCGCTCGGTGAACTCGTCAAGATCCAGCATCCCCCTGCCGATCGCCCGCTGGAGCAGGCCGACCACGTGTTCCCGCTCGCTGTCGGACACGCGCAGGTTGCGCTGCCGCTGCCGCTCGTCGTCCACCGGGTCCGGCGCTGTCACGGTCTCCGGCGACTGCTCTTCGCTCTGTTCCTCGGCCACAGGTAAAGCCTAGGACCGTCCCGCGGCAACCGGATCCGGGAATTCCCCTGAGCGAGCCCTGAGAGGGCGGGCTGCCGCCGCCGGCTCAGTCCTCCTCGCGGTCCAGCCCGTGTTCGATCGCGTACCGAGCCAGCTCGACCCGGTTGTGCAGTTGCAGCTTGCGCAGCGTGGACTGCACGTGGTTCTCGACCGTGCGGTGCGAGATCACCAGCCGGTCGGCGATCTGACGCGCGGTCAGCCCCTTCGCGACCAGCCGGAGCACGTCCGTCTCCCGCTCGGTGAGCTGCGGGGGTGGCTCGCCGCCCACGGGTGCGTCCGCCATCCGCCGGTACTCGCCGAGCACGAGTCCCGCGAGCCCGGCCGTGAACACCGGATCGCCTGCCGCGGTCCGGCGCACGGCGTCGACCAGTTCGCTGGCCGAAGCCGATTTGACCAGGTAGCCGGAGGCCCCCGCCTTCACGGCCTCCAGGACGTCGTTGTGCTCGCCGCTCGCGGAAAGCACCAGTACCCGGGTGCCCGGCAGGGAGCCGGTGATCGACCTGGTCGCGTCCACCCCCGATGTGTCACCGAGGTTCAGGTCCATCAGCACCACCGCGGGCCGCACGGCACGGGCGATGCGCACGGCCGCATCCCCGTCGGGCGCGGTGGCCCGCACGTCGAAGCCGTTTTCCGTGAGGTCGCGGGCAACGCCGTCCCGCCACATCGGGTGGTCGTCGACGACCATCACCGAGATCGAGTCAGCCGTCGTGGTCATCGCTGCGTCCTCCCTGTCCGCTGCCGCCGCTGCTGCCGTCGCCGCACAGCCTCCGCCGGCTTCGGAACCCGGATCTCCCATTCGGTCCCCGCGCCCGGTCCGGTCTCCAGGGAAATGGTGCCATCCAGTGCCGCCACCCGTCCCTTGATCGACTCGGCGACACCCAGGTGGCCCTGCTCCGCCGCGACTTCGAGCCTGCCTTCGGCAATGCCAGGGCCGTCGTCCCTGACCGTGATGACAATCTCCCCGGACAGGTCCTCCAGCAGTACCCAGGCACGGGCCTGCGGGCCCGCGTGCCGGTCGACGTTGATCAGTGCCTCCTTGACCACGGCGGCAAGCTCGGCCACGACGGCCGCGGGCAGCCGAACTTCCCCAGCGGGAGCGGACACCTGGAATCGCGGTGTCGCCTGAACCTGGAGGGCGGCCCGCAGGTCGGCGCTGCCACCGTCGCTCCCGGAAATCGGCTTGGTGCTCACCAGCGAACGCAGGGCGATCTCCTGCTCACCGGCGAGCGTGGCCAGCTCCGCGGCCTCCCCGCCGAACTCCGCTCCCCTTCGCCGCACCCTCGCCAGCACCTGCAGGACGCTGTCGTGGATCGACCGCGCCAGCCGCTCGCGTTCGGCCGTCGCCGCCTCCGTGCGCATGGCCTGCGCCAGTGCGGCCTGTGACCTGCGCGCGGTGGTGGCCGCCATGCCGATCAGCAACCCGCTCGCGGTCAGCAGCACGCCGTCGCGAGCGACGTCGAGGTTGATCTCGAGGCGAGCGAAACCGGTGGCGACGGCCATCAGCACCCCCGCGAGCACCCCGCCGGTGGCGCCGAAGCGCGCTCCGGCCGCGATCGGCGGCACGGCGGCCCAGACCGTGGTGATCAGCGGATGCAGGTTCTCGTACTGCACGTCCGAGAGCACGAGCGGCGAGGTGAGCATCAGCCCGGCTGTCAGGCCGACGTCGACGACCACGATCCAGTGCCTGCGCAGGCGTTCGCGGGTGTAGACCACGGTGGTCACGGCCGTCCAGCCGGTCATCGCGGCGCACACCGCCCAGGCGAGCCACGGCCGCTGGTAGTCGTCGCTGTGCGCCAGCACGGTGCCGACGGCGAAGACCAGGGTGACGATCCGGAGGGCGATCGTCCCCCACCACAGCGGTGTCGCGGGATCGCGCGCCGCCACCTCGGCCCTGCTCATGAGCCGACGGCAGGCTCGCCGTCCGAGTCGGGCGCTTCCTCGCCGGTCTTCTCGGCATTGGCCGCGGTGGTGTCCGGCTTGGCCCCCTCCGGTACGAGGACGTTCACCTCGGCCGGATCGGGATCACGCTCGTGGAGCAGTGACCGGATACCGGCATTGAGCACGGCCAGCAGCGGCACGGACAGCAGTGCACCCGCGATTCCGGCGACGACGAGACCCGCGGTGATCGCCAGCACGACCGCGAGCGGATGCAGCTTCACGGCCCTGCCGAGCAGTACGGGCTGCAGCACGTGGCTCTCCAGCTGCATCACGCCGATCACGATGGCCAGTACCACCAGTGACGTGATGAAGCCGTTGGTCACCAGTGCGACGAGCACTGCCACGGCACCGGCGACCACCGCACCGATGATCGGCACGAACGCGGCGAGGAAGACCAGGGTGGACAACGGAACGACGAGGGGCACGCCGACGATCCAGAGCCCGATACCGATGCCGACGGCGTCGACGACGGCGACAGCGGCGGTGGCCCTGACGTAGCTGACCAGCGAGGCGAAACCCCGTCGTCCCGCGACGTCGACCCTGGCGCGCACGCCTGTGGGGACACCGCGCACGAGGAACGTCCAGATCTGGTTTCCGCCGGACAGGAAGAAAATCAGGATGAACAGGGTCAGCACGAAGCCGGTGAGCACCTCGCCGATGGTGCTTGCGGTGGTGATCGCGGTGTCGGTGAGTGCGGACTGGTTGTCCTGGAGGAAACCGATGGTTTGGTTGATGGCGTCCTGAATCTGCTCCTGACGCAGGTGCAACGGGCCGTTGATCAACCAGTCCTGGATCTGCGTGAGGCTCTCGTTCAACTGCGTGGTCAGCGCGGGCAGGCCCGCGGAGAACTGCACGATGACGAATGTGAGCAGGCCACCCAGCACACCGAGGCCGCCGATCAGCACGATGCCGGTGGAAAGGCCTCGGGGCACTCTCGCCCGCACCAACCGCTGGACCGCGGGTGCGAGCAGGGCGGAGAGCAGCAGCGCGATCGACAGCGGGATGGCGAGCACCGCGAGGTAGCCGACGATCCAGATGATCACGTACAACGCCGCGATCACCATCAGGAAGCGCCAGGAGAGGGCGGCGCCCACCCGTAGCCCCCGCGGAACCATGCCGGTTACGTCGGGGTCTTCGGAAATAACGGGGATTCGGGGGCGTTTCGGTGACCCGGCACCGTCGGCAGCGTTATCGCGGTCGCTCACCTACCTACCGTATCGGTCTCAGGGGTGGGCCGTCCTCGACTTTGCGGTCAGCCGCGCCGGAATAGCCCAAAGAGCGGCTTGACAGCGCCGGAAGTTCATGGGCGCTGCCGACTCCGGAGTAACCAGCAGCACGCAGCCATGATCACATTTAGTTAGTTGTGCGCACACTCTGTGTTCTTCACACGATCGTGCAGTCAAGTCGTGTCCAGCGTGCGGGGAGGACCTGCGATTTGCCAGTGTCTGTGTTGCGCGGACAGACAGCGCGCCAACAAGAACTCTCAGCGATGGTCGAAACGATCACGCATGCGTGGGCAGGAGCACAGTGGAGACGGTGGCAGCGACCGAGGGGTGGCGCGCAGCACGCGCCGGCCGTTGGTGCTCCCGTTTCTTCGTGGTGCTCGCCGGTGTTGTCGCGAGTACCGCCGCCGCGTGGGCAGTGTCCACCGCAGGCGCGGCCGCGGTGGACGAGTCCGGAAACGGCTTAGCCGACCCGATCACCACCATCGCGGCCGAGGTTCGCAGCCACACCGAAGAGGCTGTCGAGAAGGCGGCCGGAAACACTGAGAACGCCAAGGACGCCGAGAGCGATGCGGCTGTTTCCGTCAGCCCGGTGAGCGACGCCGCTGTCGACGGCGTCAACGAGCTCACCACCGGTGTCACGGATATGGCCGGCGCCGGAGCTGGTGCGGCCGTCGAAGCCCTGCACGGTCCGATCGTCCCCCGCGAGGCCCGCGACGCCGTGAACGAGCGCCGTGCGGTGCGCACCGTCAGCGGTAGCGCCGACGTGAACGCCGCGATCTGCGACATCGCCGAGCGCGCCGCAACACGACCCGCCCACCGCGTGTTCAGCGGATTCGAGCAGGTCGTCCGCGATCCGCGGAACACCCGTCAGGTTGTCGAGCGCGCCATCTCCGGGTCGCCCGAAGTCCGGGAACTCGGCAGGACCGTGCTGAATCTGCTCGACCCCAGGGCGGGCACCGACCTGATCGGGCAGCTTCCAGAGCTCCCCACGCTTTCGGGCGATGGCCTCGGCCAGCCCGCGCTGCCGACACCGGACCAGCCTGCTCCAGCGCAGGCCTCCTCCGGAACCGGCACCCCCGAAATCTTCACGGTCGAAGTTCCCTCGGCCGCATTGGACGCCATCGGCTCGGCCGTTGACGTCCGGCTCTCCATCGATGGCTCCGCTGACGACGCGCGGGGTGCCGGGGACGACCGTGAGGGCAAGACACCGGTTCAACCGGTGCGTATTCCGCTGGCACCGATAACTGCGCCCACCGTTCCCGGTGGCACGCATGGTGCTGGCCACCTCGACGGCACGACGTTCGGCGTTCCTGCCGGCGCGTTCGCCGCTTTCGACGACATCGTGATCGGTGAAATCCGTTCCGGTGTCCGTCATCTGCAGGTCAGCCCGGGCGCACAGCCCGGCGTCACGCCTGACTGATTCACCTCACGCGGGGTAGCTGACGCACCTCTGCCGGCACTTCTTCCCGGTTCGTGCGTCCTTCGGCTCCCCGCCATCTCCCCCAGCGGCCGCGTGTTCAACACGTCCGCTCCTCCCCGCCCCGGGTGCTCGGCACCTCTGCCGGAGCGCCCCATCAATCCCGCAAGGGAAACCAAGGAAAAGGAGAACCTGCACATGCAGACCTGGGCGAAGCGCGGAATTCAGACCGCGCTGGTCACGGGTGGTTTGTTGATGCTCGGTACGGGCATCGCATCTGCCGATGAGAACGTCAACCCGGACAGCCCTGCTGGCCCGCTGGACCTGAACGTCAACGTTCCGGTCCAGATTGACAAGAACGCGGTCGGAACTCCCCTGGGGCAGATCAACACCCCTGGGTTCGAGGGTGAGATCAGCACCGACCCCGTCACGAAGCCGCTGAAGGAGGCCGCGAGGTCGACCTCCGTCGCAGGCGAGGTGGCCAAGGTCGCTCCGGTTTCCGAGCCGCGCACCACACAGGGTGGGGTTTCGGGCGGCTCGTTCGAGCAGTCCGAGGATGCTTTCAAGGGCAACAAGATCGACGGTGACCTCACGGTCCCGATCCAGATCTGCGGCAACGCGATCGGCGTCATCGGTGACGCCTCTGTCGAGGACGCGGACTGTGTCCAGTCCTACGAGAACCACGAGGACACCACGACCGACGGTGCGCACTCCGGCCTCGCCGGAAACGCCGTCGTGCTGGACTGGGCACTGCCCGTCCAGATCGCGGGTAACGCGGGTGGCCTCGCGGGTGGCAGCGGATACGCCTCCGGCACCGCCAGCCAGGACGTCTCCGAGACCGGCAACATCACCACCGACGGCACCGGCTCCGGCGCGTCCGGCAACGTGGTCGCAGGGCAGTTCGCCACCCCGGTCCAGGTCACCGGCAACGCCGCGTCCTGGATCCTGGCCAACGCCTACAGCGACTACGACGCCGAGACCGAGGCGGACTCCGGCGGCTGGATCAAGACCGACGGTGAGGGGGGCTCCGCCAGCGGCAACGTCGTCGGCGCGCCGATCGCGCTGCCGGTGAAGCTCAACGGCAACGCCGCGGGCGCATGGGGCTCGGACGCCGACTCGGTGTCCAGCTCCTCGGCCGAAGCCGAAGCCAGCAACGAGGGCACGCCGGGCATCAACGGCATCCCGAGCTACATCCAGACCGACGGTGACAAGTCGTTCCTCAGCGGGAACATCGCGCAGCCGCAGGGCGCGCTGGTCGCCAACGTCGCGGGCAACGCCGCTTCGTGGATCGGCAACGCCACCACGGGCAACGCGCTGGGTGACGGCGCTGCCGGGACCTCCTCCAGCGAGGTCGAGGCCGGTGGGTTCTCCAGCACCTCCGGCCAGCACTCCGGCGCTTCAGGCAACATCGTCGACGCCCCGATCGGTCTGCCCGCCGAGGTCTTCGGCGTCGGTGGCACCTACATCGGTAACTCGCACGCCGCGCACGATGTCGTGACCGACGCGACCGCTGGCGACGGCACCTACACCAACGGTGACGGATCCGGCCTGGGTGGCAACAGCGTCCACGCGCCGCTGTCGCTGGCTCCCGAGGTCTTCGGCATCGGCGGCTCGCACATCGGTAACGCCTCGGGCACCGCGAGCGAGGAGAAGACGGTCACCACTGGTGGCTACAACGGCACCAGGGGCAACGACTCCACCATCGGTGGCAACCTGGTCCAGGTCCCGGCGGCCATCCCCGTCGAGGTCTTCGGCATCGGCGGCTCCTACATCGGCCAGGGCAAGGGCATCGCGTCCGAGACCAAGCGGATCAAGGCAGGCGGCCCGGGCAACACCGTCGACGACGACGCGCTGGGTAGCTCTAACCTGGTCGCGACGCCGCTGTCGGTGCCGGTCCAGCTCTTCGGCATCGGTGCCTCGCACATCGGTCGTGGTGTGGGTGTGGCCTCGTCCGACACCATCACCGAGGCCGGCGGCGACCTGAACGCCAGCGGCAAGGAGGCAGGCGCCTCCGGCAACATCGCCACGGTCCCCGTGGCCCTGCCAGCGCAGCTGCACGGCCTCGGCGGTTCCTTCATCGGGACCGGGCACGGCACCAGCACCAACCTGACCGACTCGATCGCGGGCGGCGACGCCAGCACCGACGGCCAGGAAGGCGCGGTTTCCGGCAACGTCATCCAGGCCCCGGTCGCGGGTGCGGCCAACGTCTTCGGTTCGGCAGCCAGCTGGATCGGGCTCGTCGGTGGCGAGAGCACCAACGACATCGTGGCCGTGGCCGGTGGCGACACCGAGACCAACGGTGACGGTGGCGGACTGGCCGGCAACGTGATCAGCGCCCAGGCGCTGCCCATCGCCCAGGTCTTCGGCGACGCCGCTGCCCTGATGGCGAAGGCGTCCGGCGAGGCCACCAACACGACCGACATCACCTCCGGTGGCGACATCGAGACCTCGGGTGTCGAGGGCGGCTTCTCCGGCAACATCCTCGACGTGCCGGCCGCGGCTGTCGCCCAGGTCTTCGGCAACGCCGTCGCCGTGCTCGGTGTCGCGGACGCCGAGGGCCACAACGTCACCATGGGCACCGTTGGTGGCGAGACCACCACGGGGCCGGAGGACCTGCCCGCCGTTTCGGGCATCGACGGCCAGCTGCCCATCGGCGCACTGGTGCAGATCTACGACGTGCCGTTCGCCCTGCTGGGTGCCGCGACCGCCGAGGCCACCAACCTGACCGACATCTCGGTCGCAGGTCAGGAGCCGCAGATCAACCTGCCGATCGACGGTGCTGAGCTGCCGGCCGACTCGCTGCCGACCCTGCCGAGCCTGCGCAGCCTGCCCTCCGTGGACAGCCTGCCCCTCGGTGGGTCGGCCGCTCGTTCCGACGTGCCGAGCCTGCCCGAGGTGAACACGCTGCCGGTCGAGCTGCTGCCCGCGAACCTCGTTCCGCAGGCCGACCTCGGCAGCCTGCCGTCGGTCGACCCGGCCGGGCTGGCCCCGAAGGCCGACGTGCCCGCGATGGCACAGCTGGACAGCGGCCCGCTGAACATGGTCCAGAAGCTGCTCGGTGGACTGTCCCGCAACAACGGCGTGAACATCCAGGGCTGAGGCCGCTGATGTGATCCCCGAATGAAACAGGCCGGGCCTGGGAGCGATCGCTCCCAGGCCCGGCTTTTCGTGGGTGCGGGTCAGCCCAGTTGCAACGAGCGCTTCGCGAGCCCGTACCAGTACCCGTCGATCACTGATCTCGGGCGTTCGTCCTGAGCCGCGCCGAGTGCGATGAACAGCGGCGCGAAGTGCTCGATACGCGGATGCGCCAGCCTGGCCGCGGGCGCCTTGTGCTGGAAATCGAGGACCGCGTCGATGTCCCCGGAGTTCAGGGCTTCCTCGCCCCACAGGTCGAACTCGGCGGACCAGGACGGTGGCGCCGAGTCGCTCGGCCGGCCCATGTTCAGTTCGCGCAGGTTGTGCGTGAAGAAGCCGCTGCCCGTGATCAGCACGCCCTCGTCGCGTAGCGGGGCGAGTTTGCGGCCGATCTCGAACAGTTGCCGTGGATCGAGTGAGGGCATGGAGATCTGCAGGACCGGAATGTCGGCCTCGGGGAACATCTCCACCAACGGCACGTAGGCGCCGTGATCGAGCCCCCGATCCGGCGCATCGCGCACGGGGTGCTGGTCGCCGCGGAGCAGCGCACGCACGCGCTCAGCGAGTTCCGGAGCGCCCGGCGCGGGATAAGTGACCTGGTAATAGCGCTCGGGAAAGCCCCAGAAGTCGTAGACCAGAGGGACCGTGGTGGTGGCACCGATCGTCAACGGCGCCTCTTCCCAGTGTGCGGAGACCACGAGAATCGCGGTTGGCCGGTCGAGTCCGGCCGACCAGCCCGCGAGCTGTTTGGTCCACAGCGGATCATCGGCCAGTGGCGGTGCGCCGTGGCTGAGGTAGAGCACAGGCATCCGCGTGGCGACGACTGGCATGGCAACTCCCGTGTTGAGTTGAAACTTCAACTACAGAAGTATAGGACGCCGCCGGGCGGGCCGATATTCCCGGCGGCGTTCGGCCTATCCGGTCCAACCTGCCGGGACGCTGCCGAGGCGCATCCGCTGCGGGTGATCGCCCACCGCGGCGCTGCCGACCTCCTCGCCGGTGGTATACGAGATCGCCGAGACCTTGTCGTCGCCGCTCCATGAGACGAAGCAGTGCCGGCCATCAGTGCTCGGCGTCGCCCAGTACGGCTTCGTTCCGGCGGTGACCAGTTCCTTGTGCTGGAACGTCCGCGGGGACACGATCGTCGCGTAGTCCGACATCGTCCCCGCCACGCACAGTGCCGTGCCCTGTGGGTTCATCGCGATACCGTGATGTGCGGAGTCCAGCAGGTACTGCTCACGCGGCAGGTCCTTGACGTGGTCGGCGATCGGCAGCTCGGCCACCCGGGTGACACGGTCCTCTTCGAGGTCGTACTCGACGAAGCCGTGGAAGAACGAGACCTGGAAGTAGACGAAGCGCTCGTCCGAGGAGAACGTCATCGGCCGGACCGCGGAGCTCATGCCGGGGTGGCCCGCTTCCTCGAGCTTCTTGCCCATGTCGATGCGGCGGAGGACCTCGTTCGTGTCGCGGTCGACGACCTGGAAGTACCGCTTTCCCTTGGTGGTGTCCAGCCAGGGTCGATCGAGCGGGGTGTACACGGTGCCGATGCTCGCGTGGAAGATGAGTTCGCCGTCGCGGGAGTAGACGTTCTCGTGCGGGGAGTCGCCGGAGTCGAACCGGCCCACTTCCGCGCCGGTCTCGATGTCGAGTATGTGCACCACGTTGGCGGTCGAGGCGGACACCGCCACCTGGCTGCCGTCGGGTGAGACGGCCATGTGGTCGGAGCGCTGACCGTCGACGCGGAAGCGCCACGTGAGCTCGCCGGTGCGCATGTCGATGCCCACCACGTCGGCGAGACTCGGGCGGGAGACCACGAGCGTGTCCGCGTCCGGACTGCTGTACATGTCGTCGACGAACTGGTCGTGGCCCTCGCCGATGAGGGCTCGCACGCCGAGGAAGTAGAGCAGCCGGACGGGGTTCAGGCGGATCTCCCACATCCGTTCGCGGATGTCCGGGATGACGTTGATACGCCCCAGCTTGTCGAGACCTTCGTCCGGCGAGAGCACATCGACGGTGCCCTCCCAGTTGTTGCCGACGAACAGCACCTCCTGGGTTGCCGCGGCTTCCGGGGCGGCCTGTGCAGGGGACACCGCGGCACCGGTGAGTGCGAGGGTGGCCAGGAGGGCCGCTGCTCGGCTTTTGGTGAGCATGGATTTCCCTTTCGCCAGTTACCGACCGGTACGCTCCCCCGCGTAACATGATGGCGCTCACTGCGGGCGGGACGACCTGGGATCCTTCTCAGAGTTGAGGGGTGATCGTTGTGATCGAGCACAATGCCTCGCTCGGCGGAGTGCCGCTGCATCAGCGGCTCGCCGATGCGGTTCCCGAGCTCGTCGCCGCGGTACTCGACCGACTCGTCGAGGATCTTCCCGCGTACGCGCAGTTGCCCCGCGAGGAACTCGGCGGCGACATCTCCCGCATCATCGAACGAAATCTCCGTGTGTTCGCGGAGATGGTGCGCACCGGTGGTCCCGCCGCGCCGGAAGCGCTGGCGACGTTGAGCGAGGCGGTGGTGCAGCGAGCGGAGGAAGGTGTGCCGATCGAGGCCGTGCTGAACGCGCACCATCTCGGCGTGCAGGTGAGTCTCGACTACCTGGCCGGATTCGCCGAGCCGGAAGACCTCGCCAGCGTGATCGAGATCAACCGGGGTCCAGCTCCGCTACCTGCGCGATGTCACGGCTGCCGTGGCGGGAGCGTACTTCCGGGAGCGGCAGGCGGTGTTCGGTGAGGAGCACGCCACAAGGCAGGCACTGCTCTCGGCGCTCCTCGGCGGGGAGCAGGCGACCGAAGCCGCGGCTCGCGCCGGCATCCGGCTCGCACCCGCGTACGCGGTGCTCGGGATGGAGATAGGTCGACATGCCGACGAATGCCGCCGCACGGTGAATCCCACGGTGGCGGCCAGGCGGAAGCTGCGCAGGCTGCGCGGCGAACTGGAACGCAACATCGCCGATCCGGTGCTCTCGGCGCTGCATCCCGGCGGTGGAATCGCGCTCGTTCCCTTTGCCTGCTCCATCGACGAGCCAACCGAACAGGACTGGCACAGACTGCGCGCGTTGACCGGATCGGCGGAGCGGGCGGCGGGCGCGGAGATCACGGCTGGTGTCGTCTTCGCGGCTCCGGGCGAGGTGGCCGCCGCGGCCCAGACGGCGCGCGAGGTGCTCGAAGTGGCGGTCGCCTCGGGTCGTCAGCCAGGGTTGTACCGGCTGGACGACGTCGCACTCGAGTTCCAGCTCTCCCAGCCCGGCCCGGCGCGGGCCAAGCTGGCCGCCCTGCTGGATCCGTTGGGTGAGACCCCGGAACTGCTGACGACCCTGCGCACCTATTTCCATAGTGGACTGAGCAGGCGCCGGGCCGCGAAACAACTGCACCTGCACCCGAACACCGTCGACTACCGGCTGCGCAAGATCGCCGCCCGCACCGGGCTGGACACCACCGTGGCGGCCGACCTGCCCCGGATCCGGGCGGCGCTGGCCGCACTGCAGGCGATCAGCCGGAGCGGCTCGCGGTAGCGGAACCGGGTGACCACAGGCCGACGGCAGTTCCCTCTCGAACGTGCCGTTCGTAGGTGACGACCTTGGCGTGGATGACGTCGAGGCTGACGTTGAGTTCATCGATCCTGGCTCGCACGCTGCGCTCGTGCTCCTGCAGCAGTGCGAGCCGCTCGGGCTCGTTTCCCGGACCGGAGCGAACGAGTTCGGCGAACTTACGGACGGTGGCGATCGGCATGCCGGAGGCGCGCAGGCGGCCGCACAGTTCGAGCCAGTCCACGTCCGCCTGTGCATAGATCCGCTGTCCGCCCGCGGAACGCGGGATCTCCCGGAGGAACAATCCCTCGCGCTCGAAGAACCGCAGCGCATGGACGCTCAGCCCGGTCGCCTCGGCGACCTCGCCGATGGACAGTCCCCGCACGTCCGCACCCATGGCGAAAACACTACCTTGACCTAGCGTTCACTCTAGCTTCTAACGTCCGGACATGACACAGCGAAAGATCGGCACCGGCTTCGGTGCGCACAGCACCACCGACGACGTTCTGGCCGGAATCGACCTGACGGGTGTGACCGCCCTGGTCACCGGCGGATATTCGGGTCTCGGCCTGGAAACCACACGTGCGCTGGTCCACGCGGGAGCGCACGTCGTTGTTCCGGCCAGGCAGCCCGCCGTCGCCGAGGTTGCCCTGCGAGACATCCCTGGTACCGAGATCCACCCACTCGACCTGGCCGACCTGACGAGCGTCCGCACCTTTGCCGACGGCTTCCTGGCCACCGGACGCACACTCACCGTCATGATCAACGGCGCGGGTGTGATGGCCTGCCCGGAAACCCGGGTCGGTCCCGGCTGGGAAGCGCACTTCGCGATCAACCACCTCGGTCACTTCGCGCTCGTCAACCGCCTTCGCCCGGCCCTCCGCCCCGGCGCCAGGGTGGTGACCGTGGCATCCTCCGGGCACTTCCTGTCCGATATCCGCTGGGACGACCTCCACTTCCGGACGGGGTACGACCGTTGGCTCGCCTACGCCCAGTCCAAGACGGCGAACGCCCTCTTCGCCCTGCAACTCGACCGGCTCGCCGCGGAGTCCGGTCTCGAGCTGCATTCCTTCGCCGTTCACCCCGGCAGCATCCTCACGCCGTTGCAGCGGCACGTACCGCGCGAGGAGTGGCTCGCGCACGGCTGGGTGACTCCGGAAGGCCAGCCGGCGGAGGGCTTCAAGACCCCGCGGCAGGGCGCCGCGACCGCGGTCTGGGCAGCGACCTCACCACTGCTCGACGGCCACGGCGGGGCTTACTGCCAGGACTGCGACCTCGCCGAACCCGCGCGCACCGACGACATGCTCGTCGGCGGGGTGAAGCCCTGGGCAACCGACCCCGTCGCGGCGGCGCGCCTGTGGGAACTCTCGGCCGGACTCACCGGCGTGGACGCGTTCCCAAGCGGCGCGGCCACTGACCGCTACTCCTGGGCGAGGTCGGCGAATCGGCTGTAGTGCAACTGGTGCGCGACGACCACGGTGCTCGTCGGGCCGGCACGGTGCTTCGCCAGGATCAGGTCCGCCTCGCCCGCGCGGGGGTCGTCGCGTTCCCAGGCGTCCGGCCGGTTGATCAGCAGCACGATGTCCGCGTCCTGCTCCAGCGAACCGGACTCACGGAGGTCCGACAGCATCGGCCGCTTGTCCGTCCGCTGCTCCGGACCACGGTTCAGCTGGCTGATCGCGACCACGGGAACCTCGATCTCCTTGGCCAGCAGTTTGAGCTGCCGGGAGAACTCCGAGACTTCCTGCTGCCGGGACTCGACCCGCTTGCCCGAGGTCATCAGCTGCATGTAGTCGACGACCACCAGCTTCAGGTCGTTGCGCTGCTTCAGCCTCCTGGCCTTCGCGCGGATCTCCATCATCGTCATGTTCGGCGAGTCGTCGATGAACAGCGGTGCCTCGCTGATTTCGCTCATCCGCCGGGCAAGCCGGGTCCAGTCGTCGTCGGACATGCGGCCACCACGCATGTCCTGCAGCCGGATCCGTGCTTCCGCCGAGAGCATGCGCATCACGATCTCCGTGCGGCTCATCTCCAGCGAGAAGATGACGCTGCTCATGCCGTGCCGGATCGAGCAGGACCTGGCGAAATCCAGTCCCAGGGTCGACTTCCCGACGCCGGGCCGTGCGGCGACGATGACCATCTGACCCGGGTGCAGGCCGTTGGTCACCTCGTCCAGGTCGATGAAGCCGGTCGGAATACCCTGCGCCGAACCACCGCGGGAGGCGATCGCGTCGATCTCGTCCATCGTCGGCTGAAGCAGTTCCTCCAGCGCGACGTAGTCCTCACTGGTGCGCCGCTCGGTCACCTCGTAGATGGCGGCCTGCGCCCGGTCGACCACCTCGGAGACGTTGCTGCCGTCGCCGCCGTTCGAGTTCGCGCCGTACCCGTACTGCACGATCCGGGTGCCCGCCTCGACCAGCCTGCGCAAAATGGCTTTCTCGGCGACGATCTCCGCGTAGTAACCGGCGTTCGCCGCGGTGGGGACCGTGGCGATCAGCGTGTGCAGATAGGGCGCGCCGCCGACCCGGCCCAGTTCTCCACGCCGTTCCAGTTCGGCGGAGACGGTGATCGGGTCCGCGGGTTCACCTCGGCCGTAGAGATCAAGGATGCAGTCGTACACCGCTTCGTGTGCGGGACGGTAGAAGTCTCCGGCACGTAGCACCTCGACCACGTCCGCGATGGCGTCCTTCGACAGCAGCATGCCGCCGAGGACCGACTGTTCGGCTGCGAGGTCCTGAGGCGGCTGGCGGTCGAACTCGCCCTGCCGTGGCTCGCTCTGCCCGGAAGCGAAAGCGGGACCTCGGTCGTCGGTGATCGCCACCGCTGCTGGCACCTCCATGATCGAACGGCGTAACCGATCGGCGTCCTCAAGCCCACCAGGCCAGGCCGACGACCAGCGTCAACAGGGACCGACAGCACGTATCGAACAACAGTTCGACTATACCGGATTCCGGCTCGCATCGAGGTCATTTCCGCCCGGCGTTTCACTGCTCCGGCCGTGATGTCGACGACTCCGATCGGCCCTGCGGGGCCGACAGTGAGTATCGGCCTGGCTGGCACGCTAGAGCGCCCAGAAGGAGTAGCGCAATTCTGCCTGGGGACCATCATGTGGACAACCTGTGGATGAAACGCCAGAACGAGTCACAGGCCTGTGGACCCCTGTTGATTACCTGTGGACAAACTTCGAGCATTCCCGAAAAACACCTGGTCAAGGCGCATGTGGAAGCTGTGGGTAAGTTTGTTTTGCCACTCGCGGCGTGTCGCTCGAACTGAACTGATCGGCGTGTCGCGAGACTCGCCGCGCAACCCGATCCCCAGCGCCTGTGGATAGATGCTACGGAGCGTAGAGAGCGGACTCGTTAGGCTGAAAGGGCTGCTGGCGGAGGTCAGGCGGCCAGCGTCGACTGTGCGCTGCGTAGTCGTTCGGCGAGCAGTTGCGGAGTGCCAGGGGTGAAGCTGATGAATGGCTCCCCACTGCCCGGTCGTTCCTCGGTCAGCCACCTGCCCTCGACCGTGTCGATGTAGTTCACCGGACGCTCGATGCGCTGCCGGGTCCCCATCCGGCTTCGCGCCGCGACGTACAGACTGCCGCCACCGAGTCTGCGCAGGCCGAGTACACGCCGCAGTTCCTCGGCCGCGCGGCTGTTCGGGTCGGGCCGGGCATCGCGCATCACCGCGAACTCCCCGTCCGGATCCACGTTCGCACGTCGGGTGCCGGTGGCCTCACTCTTCGGCACCAGCAACGGCTGGCCCTTCCCAGGGGCGAGCTTCGGGATCTGTGCCAGGAAATTGTCCAGCATTTCGTCCGGGCGCACGCTCACCAGCACGATTCCCTCATGGTCGGTGTTGCGGGCCAGCACGAAGGCCTCCCCGCCCGCGCTGCCTGCCAGGAGCGTGTAGTTCACCGCCTGTCCGTCGTGACCACCCTGGATCCACGCGTAGTACTCCAGCGCGGGCCGGGCGATGGCGTCGACCGTGGCCTGCAGACCCGGATCGATCCCGCGGGAACCGGCCAGGCCGTACTTCGACAGCTCGGCATCGGCTCGTGCGTCCTCCGCCCTGCGTGCCTGGTTGCCGAGCCAGGTCGGCGTACTGGCGAGCACCGTGTGTGGCTCGACCTCGCGCCGGCGGAGAAGTGTGAGCAGTGTGCCCGTCGTCAAGGTCACCTGCTTGTGCAACACCGTGTGGTCCCCGTTTCCAGTTCGTGAAGAGATGGCTGCCCGGAGGGCTGTTGATGTCGGCTACTCGCCGATCACCGGCGGCGCGGTGAGCTCGTCGCTGCCGAACAAGGAGTTCGGGTCCTCCTCGACGAGGAACTTCGTCTGGTGCTCTTCGTCCTCGGCCCCCTTGCCGCCGCGGCCGCCGCCCATCATGCCGCCCATTCCCCCCATGCCCATGCCGCGACCACCGGCGCCACCGCCGATGGCGCCGCCGCGGGCACCGCCGCCAGGACCGCCCGCGCCGGATCCGGAACCCGGTGCGACGGATCCGGTGCCGGACCCGTAGCCGGCCGAGCCGCCCGCGCCGCCGGGGCCGAAACCACCGACGCCGCCGATGCTGCCCGCACCGCCCGGCCCGAAGCCGCCCGCTCCACCGCCGCCGATACCGCCAGCGGAGCCGGGCGTGAAGCCACCGCCACCGCCACCACCGCGGGACAGATCGGCCGCAGGGACGCTGCCGGGCTGGTAGCCGGACGTCTTTGTGCTGTCGTCCCAGCCGGGGATCTGTCCGGGGGTATAGCCGCCCCCGCCGCCACCACCACCGGGCGTGTTGTCACCCGGTTTGTAGCCACCGCCGCCGGGCAGGTCGCCATAGCCTCCCCCGCCGGGGATCTGTCCTGGGGTGTAACCCCCGCCGCCGCCCCCGGGAATGTTCCCCGGTTGGTAGCCGCCCCCACCGCCACCGGGGATCTGACCAGGGGTGTAACCACCACCACCGTCACGGCCGTTGTCGCTGCCGTCCCGGTCGGTACCGTCCTTGTCGCCACCACTGCCGTCGCCGTCGACCTCGATGTCGCCGAACTGGCCGTCCACCTTGCTGTAGGTGGGTATGCCGCTGGCGTTCTCGTTGCTCGCCTCGAAGTACGTGTTGAACGCGTCGACGTTGGCCTGCGCCTTGTTGTTGTAGTCCTGGATCGCCCTGTCGGTGTCGGTCTCCCACGGCTTGATGTCGTTCAGGAAGCCACTCTCCGGTGGCTGCTGTGGGATCGGCTCCACCCTGGAATGGACGGTGGTGAAGGCGTTGCGCTGCTCGCCGAGGTACGTATCGCTGTCCCGCAGCTTGTCGCGGGAGTCCTCCATCCAGACCTTCAGTGGATGTGCGCCCGACTTCGCCGCGTCACCGGCCTTTCCCTGCCAGGCGGCGTCCATGTCCTTGGACAGGTCCTCGATGGTGCTGACCCGTTGCTCGTAGGTCCCCTTCAACCGGCCCGCGGCCCCCTGGCCGTCACTGATCGAACCGACGCCGGGACCCGTGGTGATCTGCTCCCAGATCTGGTACGCGTCGATCCGTCGCTCGCCGTCACCCGCCGCGTACTGTCCCGCTTCGTCCTGGGTGGCCGCGCCGTACGCGGCGGCGCCGGCGACGATGGGAATGAGGAAGAATGGCATGTGCTCAGCCCTTCAACGTCTCGATCATCGATTCGGCGGCCCTGGCGACGACGGGGCACGGGTCGCTCTGGTCGGGACCGGCGAGGAACTGGCTGCCGACCGCCATCGCGACACTGTCATTCAGGCCGACATACATCCAGCAGACGCCACTGTCCCGGTGATCCGCCTCGGACGCGTAGACCGCTGGATGCCCGCCGACCTCGGTCTCCTCGAAGTAGGCGTACTCGGCGCGCTGGTCGTAGATGTCGCTCAGCCCGTTCGAGTTCCCTTCCACGATCGCGAAGTCGATCCGGTTGGCGTCCTCGGCAGCAAAATCCCAGTAGCAGCTCGGACCCGCCGCGGACTGCCGTGGCGTCCCCTCCGTGAGACCGAGGGCGTCGAGCTGGGCCGGGGTGAGTACGCCGCAGGCGTCGGCGGTGGCCGCCGAGGCGTCCACCGGGTCGTGCACCGGCGGCGCGGACCCGTTGGCCGGAACATCGGAGTTCGTGGAGCCGGTAGGCGCGCGGCTGTCGCCGGCGGGAACCGACTTGCTCGGGATGGAGCCGGCGGAGCCGGGCTCGACGCTGGAGCAGGCGCCCAGCAGGAGCCCGAGCGAGGCGATGGCGGCGACACCGATGCGGGAAATCCTCATGCCTGGTCCGCCCCTGCCTTGTTGATTTGTTCCCGCATGTCGTCCTCGGTGTTCTCGGTGCCCTTCTTGGCGTTCTCGAGCGCCTCGATGTAGTCCTGAACGTACTGCTGCATGCGGAGGTTCTGTTCGAGGAAAGCCTGCCCTGATGGGTTGGCGGTCTTCTCGAAGTCGCCACTGGCGAATTCCCTGCCGGGTGCCTGCACGCTGGCCATCAACTCGGCATCGGTGGCATCGTTCTTCAGATCGTCACGCAGCGCCTTCCACTTGCGGATGACCTCGTCGAGCTGCTCGGGATCGAACTTGTAGCCGCCGCCTTCTGCCGGCATGGGTGCGCCGGTGCCCTTGGCCACCGGCGCCCGCATGCTGACCATGCGCTTGCCGCCGCCCGCCATCGATGCCTCGACCATGCTCGCCAGTCCCCTCCGAAATCCCCAGGTCGCCGAGCGGCGCCGCCACGCTCGGTGAACAGATCTTCCCGCCGCTCGAGAGCCGTAGTCAACCACTCCGACGTGCGGTCGCCGATCACGGTTCCCACACCTTCAAGCTCGCACTTTCCCGTAAGAGTGCGGTAGTTGCGCGCGCCGGGTTTCGCACTTTCCCGGGAAAGTGCGAAACATGACGAAGGGCCGTCCCTGCCGGAAAACCGGATCAGGAACGGCCCCGCCGTCAGTGCTGTGTACTTACTTCGGAACGACCTCGAGGCGCACCTCGGCGCGCACGTCCGGGTGCAGGCGTGCGGTGACCTGGTGCTTGCCGACCGTCTTGATGTGGTCGTTCAGCTGGATGGTCCGCTTGTCGAGCAGCGGGCCACCGGCCGCCTTGATGGCGTCCACGATGTCGCCCGTGGTGACCGAGCCGAACAGCTTCTTCGAGCCCTCTGCGGCCTTGCCCTGCAGTGTGACCGCGCCAAGACCCTCAAGTGCGGTCTTGACCTCCTTGGCGTGGTCCAGGTCCCGGATGCGCCGGGACTCCTGGGCACGACGGATGGTCCGCACGTTCTTCTCGGCGCCCTTGCTGGAAGGGATCGCGTAGCCCCGCGGCAGCAGGTAGTTGCGCGCGTAACCGTCCTTGACCTCGACGATGTCGCCAGGTGCGCCGAGGTTCGCCACGTCGGTGGTGAGAATGATCTTCGCCATGACCTGGTTCTCCTAGCGCGCTGTCGAGGTGTAGGGCAGCAGCGCCATCTCGCGGGAGTTCTTGACCGCGATGGCGACGTCGCGCTGGTGCTGGCTGCAGTTTCCGGTCACCCGGCGGGCACGGATCTTGCCGCGGTCGGAGATGTACTTCCGCAGCAGGTTGGTGTCCTTGTAATCGATGACTTCCGCGCGGCCCTTCTTCGCGTCCTTGCAGAACACGCAGACCTTCTTCTTGGGCTTACGAATGGGTGGCTTGGCCACTGTGTACTCCTGGGGAAATTCGTGTGGTTGCTAAAAGATCAGAAGGGAGGCTCGTCCGAGAAACCGCCGCCACCGCCGGCATTGCTGCCTGCGGGCGGGGCCGAACCCCACGGGTCGTCGGCGGGGGCGCTACCGCCACCGCCGCCACCGAAGCCGCCGCCTCCGCCGCCACTGCCACGGCTCACCTTGTTCACCTTGGCGGTCGCGTAGCGCAGGGAAGGACCGATCTCGTCCACCTCGAGCTCGACGACGGTGCGCTTCTCGCCCTCTTTGGTCTCGAAAGAACGCTGCTTCAGACGGCCCTGCACGACGACGCGGGCGCCCCTGGTCAGCGACTCGGCGACGTTCTCCGCGGCCTGACGCCAGACGTTGCAGCGGAGGAACAGCGCCTCGCCGTCCTTCCACTCCCCGGACTGCTTGTCGAACATCCGCGGGGTCGACGCGACCGTGAAGTTCGCGACAGCGGCACCGGACGGGGTGAAACGCAACTCGGGGTCCGCGGTGAGGTTGCCGACCACCGTGATGATGGTGTCTCCAGCCATCGCTTCGGCCTCAGGCTTTCGCGGACGGCTTGGAGGTGCGGGCCACGCGGGAACCCGGACGCGGCGCCTCGCGACGCACGACCTTGGTCCGCAGCACGGTCTCCTGCAGCGACAGCTGGCGGTCGAGCTCCTTCACCGCTTCGGGCGTGGAGTTCAGGTCCAGCAGGGCGTAGATGCCCTCGGAGTTCTTCCTGATCTCGTACGAGAGCCGCCTGCGGCCCCACACGTCGACCTTCTCGACACTGCCACCGGACGTGCGGATCACGTTGAGGAACGTGTCCAGCGTCGGGGCGACCGTACGCTCGTCGAGGGTGGGGTCGAGGATGATCATTACCTCGTAATGGCGTGACACAACCACTCACCTCCTATGGGCTCGCGGCCACGGTCTGTCCGTGGCAGGAGGGTTGTCAACGAGTCAGTGTAACCAGGGAGGTTCTAGGCCCTGCGCAGCACCCAGGTGCGGACCAGTGCGGCGGTGACTCCGGCGAGCGCGACCACGGCCAGCAGCATCGGCAGCTGGACGTTGTCCGGTGTCGCGGGAGCCGCGAGCGCGTCGGCGTTACCGGCGTTGCGGACGTCGGGCTGCCCGGTCTCCCCGAGGCCTTCGGAGCCTTCCGCGCCGAGGATGCCGAACTCCGGCGAGGTCTGTCCGGGAACCCCGTTCGACGGCGGGTAGCGCAGGTCGGGCGGGACGGCGATGCCCGCGGTCGCGGTGGGGATGCCGCTGTAGTCGCGCTGGGGTGCGCGGGCGTCGCCGGTGCCGGTGTACGGCAGGGAGCCCGTGCCGCTGTTGGCGCCGTTGCCGCCCGTACCGCCGGTGTTGTTCTCGGCGTTGCCGGTCGTGGGTGCCTGGCTGCCACGCGGGGCGGGCTGCTGCGAGGTCGGCTTCTGGTGGTTCGCGGCGAAGACCGTCAGGCCACACGAACCGGAGACCTTCTTCTTGATGTGGTCGAGGGTCTGCTGCTTGGTGGAGTCGAGCAAGCCGAGCCCCGGCGAGTCCTTCAGCGCCTGTGCCACGGCCGTGCCGACCGCCTCGCCCGCGATCTTGCCGCTTGACGCGTCGGGGATCTTGCCGACGTTGATCGTCGCCTTCTTCTCCACTTCCCGCGCGATGCTGTCCGGGTGCACGGTAAGGAAGTTCCACATCGTGACCGCCTCCCGCGCCGCGGTCTTCACCAGGCCCTTCATCGAGGGGCCGGTGACCGCGACCTGATCGCCGATCTGCCCGGTCACGCTGGAGGTACAGCTCTGTGCGGCAAGCGTCGTCGCGCTCGCGGTTCCGGCACCGGCGAAGGAGAATCCGGTCACCGCCGCGGCGATCGCCGTCGCGGTGAGCACCTTGCGTGATGTTCTGGCGAGGGCAGTCCGGTGAATCCGCACGGGGGTGTTCCTCCGCAATTCGCTGACAGGGGAAGGGAGCCTCGCACAAACAACGAGCCGCCTATGCGAAAGATACGCGACCTTTCACGTTTCGGCTTTGCCGAGTTCCTTCCGGTGCACGCCTCAGCCAACGGCCTTGCGCAGTACCCAGGTGCGGACCAGTGCGGCCGAGACACCGGAGAGTGCGAGCACGGCGAGCAGCAGCGGCAGGGTGGCGCCGTTGTCGTCGCCTTGCGAGCCGGGGAGTGCCTGCGCCTGACCCGCGTTGCGCACGCCGTCGTCCGGGGCCGGTGGTTCGCTCTCGCCCAGAATGCCGAACTCCGGCGAGTATCCGGGGATCTGTCCGCCGTACCGCACACCGGGGGAAGGGGCGAACAGGCCTGCGGTGGCCATCGGGATACCGCTGTAGTCACGCATCGCCGCGTAGCCGGTGCCATAGCTGATCGGCAGTCCGGCGTAGCCGGGAAGACCGCCTGCTCCACCGAGCACGGGACTGTTCGGCGCGGGCACGCCCCGTGCGGCAGGCCCGCTGCTCCGGCCGGGTTTGCCGTCGGAAGCGGACGGGCCCTGCGGAGCGGGTTTGCCCTGTTCGGGTGGGTTCTGCGGTGCGGGCTCGCTGCCTCCGCCGGTGAGCGCGTTCGCCGTACCGCCGGCCGCGTCGCTCAGCGCGTTGGTGGTGCCCGCGACTCCGTTGTTGATGGCTCCCGCCGCAGGCTCGCCCACCACCGGCACCGGTGCGACCACGGTGTCGACCACGGTGACCGTGACCTTGCAGACGGTGCCGAGCACGGCGTTGATCGTGCCGGTGAGGACCTTGGTGCCCTCGGTGACGATGCCGAGGTCGAGTGGGATACCGAGCAGCGGGGTGGTGCCGAGGATCTTGTCGCCCGGCTTGGCGGTGACCGAGCCGCCGCACGGCACGCTCTTGGTCTCGGCGGTGGCGGTGCCGGGTAGTGCCAGTGCCGCCGAACCGGCCAGTACGAAGGCCGCGGCGCCGACGGCTGCCGCCCGCTGTGTTCGCCCTTGCATCACTCGCCCTCCAGCGGTTGTGCTCCGGGTTACTCACCGGGAACAACGACGCTAACGGAGGACGGTGACGCTTCGCTCGCCCGAATGCTCTCGCGATCGGGTGGTTTCGTGGTGACGGAGAGTGCTTCTTAAACCGGGTCAGGCTGTCTTGCGTGCCCTGATCCAGGTGCGGGCCAGCAGTGCGGCGACGATCACCACGGCAAGTACGGCGAGCAGCAACGGCAGCCGCTCGGGCGGATCCGACTCCGGAATGGCCTCCGCGGTCCCGGAGTTCTCGGCGAGCGCGTCGGGCTGCTGCTCTGCGTTGGGCGCGTTCAGGTCGGGAGCCTGCGGCGGTGCCTGCACCGGCGGGAGACCGGCCAGCGGCGGCACCGTGATCGGCCCGAGGGCCTGGAACCGGCCCGCCGGGACGAACGGGTCGTTCGTGGCGCCGAGTCCTGCGCCGATCGAACCGGGGTCGGTCAGGCCGGGGGCGTTTCCTCCCTCACCAGGTGCGGGGTCCTCCGGATTACCGGGAATGCCCGGTGCGGGCGGCGTGGGCTCGGGCGCAGGACCGGGCTCTTCCGGCTCCTGCTCATCGGGGCCGGTGACCAGGTCGTCGACCGGGTTGATCTCCTGGACCACCGCTGCCGTGGCGTTGCCCGCGTCCTTGACGACTCCGCAGGTCTCTCCGGTGACGTCGCGAACCACCGGTGCGCCGCTGAGGCCGAGGGTGTCGACCCCCTCCTTCACCGGGAGCACGACCAGTGGCTGCTCGTTGCCGTTGGTGCCCTCGGATTCGTTGCCGAGGCCGATGGTGAGAATGCCGGGCGCCTCGAGGATCGCGCCGACGTCCAGGGTGGCCGGCTTGCCGGGCTCGCCCTTCACGGTGGCGTCGCAGTCGTTCACGATCAGCGGGTCGGGACCTGGTGCGGCGGTGGCCATCCCGGGGAAGACGAGCGCGGCCGACAGTGCGAGCACGAATCCGGCAGTACCCGCGCGGCGAATACCGGGCCGTCGGGTGCGGTGTCGCGGTGCCGTTCCCATGAACTCCCCTTTGTCCTGCATGACTGCCCTGTGTGACCCCAGTTAAGTGCACGGAACGTGGTCACCGTACTCGATGATCGTCACTGGTCGCGGGTACCCTCGCCGAATGCTGATCGGCGCCCACGTCCGTCACGAAAACCCGCTCGCGGCTGCCCGCGAAACCGGCTCCGAGGTGGTGCAGATCTTCCTCGGTGATCCGCAGAGCTGGAAGGTTCCTCCCCCGTACACGTGGGCCGACGAACTGCGGGAATCCGATCTCGAGTTGTTCGTGCACTCGCCGTACATGATCAACGTCGCCTCGCTGAACAACCGGGTCCGCATCCCGTCGCGTAAGGCCGTCGCGCAGCAGGTCACCGGCGCGGCCGCGCTCGGCGCGAAGGGTGTCGTGGTGCACGGCGGCCATGTCCGCCAGGGTGAGGACATGGCCGAGGGTCTGGCCAACTGGCGCAAGATGTTCGAGCGCAAGGCGGCCGAGGGCGGGTTCGAGGTCCCGGTGTTGATCGAGAACACCGCGGGCGGGGACAACGCGATGGCCAGGGAACTGGACACGATCGCCCGGCTGTGGGACGAGGTCGGCGAGTTCGGCGCCGGATTCTGTCTCGACACCTGCCACGCCTTCGCGGCCGGCTGGGAACTGGACAGCGTCGTGGACAAGGTCAAGGCGATCACCGGCCGGATCGATCTGCTGCACCTCAACAACTCGCGTGACGAGTTCGGTTCGGCACGGGACCGGCATGCCAACGTCGTACACGGCGGCGGAACCATTGACCCCGACCTGCTCGCCGAGGTGGCCGCACAGGCGGGGGCACCCGTCGTCGTGGAGACCGCGGCCGAGGGCCAGGCCGACGACATCGCGTTTCTCCGGGAGGCAACCGCGCGGTGAGCATTCATGCACGATGCGGACGACGGGGGCCGGCCGGAGGTCGGCTCGGGGCGGACGCATGCAGGTGAGACGCGGACGGTGGTCGAACCTGCGACCGTGCATCGACCGAGTATCGAAGAAGCAGCTGGGTAGTGCGGCGCTGGCCGGGCTGGTGCTGTTGTGCGGGCTGACCCTCGTGCTCGGTTTCGCGAACAAGTACCGCTGCACCGGCCCCGAGTTCGACGAGCAGGGGCGCAGCACTCCCGGGTACGCCGAACGCAATTACTCCGACGCCTGCTACTCCGACATCCAGTTCCTCTGGCTCGGCAGGGACATCGATCAGCACACGTTTCCCTATGTGCACGGTGATCTCGAGGAGGACCGGCTGGTCGGAGGTGCGCTGGAGTACCCGGTGCTCACCGGCGTGCTCGTGTGGGCCGGTGCCTACTTCGCCGAAACGGATGCTGGCTTCCTGCTCGGTTCGGCCCTGCTGCTGACGCCGTTCGGCCTGCTCACAGCCTGGTTGCTGGGTCGGATGGCGGGGTGGCGGGCGCTGCTCTGGGCACTCGGACCGCCGCTGGTGCTCTATGGGTTCCACAACTGGGAACTCCCCGTCGTGGCCGCCACCGTTGCCGCGTTCGCGGTGGTCCACCTCGGCAAGGGGACGTTGCGCCGCAGGGCGCAATGGGCAGCCGTGCTGCTCGGCCTCGGGTTCGCGCTGAAGATCTATCCGGCGATGTTCGTGCTCCCGCTTGCCCTCTACGTCCTCACCGGCGGCGCGGACGGCAGACACCGGCGCGATCCGTGGGGAGCTCTCCGGGTGTGCGGGGCCGCGATCGGCACGGCGCTCGCGGTGAACCTGCCGTTCATGGTGGCCGGCTGGGACGGCTGGCTCGCCTCGTACCTCTTCCAGGCGGACCGCAACGTCGACGCCACCACGAACTCGATCTGGTACTGGGGATTCCGGCCGGAGTCGGACACCGAAGCCTTCCAGTCGCTGGTCGGCGTGCTGTCCCCGGTGCTGGTGCTGGCCTCGTTCGCGGTGGCGGCCTGGTACGGCTGGCGGCGTTACCGGTTGACGGGCACATACCCGATGCTCGCGGTGTCGGCCGCGATGTTGTGCGGGTTTCTGCTGCTGCACAAGGTGCACTCCCCGCAGTACACGCTCTGGCTGCTGCCGATGTTCGTGCTGCTGCGCGTGCGGTGGGGCTGGATCCTCGCCTATTTCGTGGCGGACCTGGCGATGGGCATCGGAATCTTCCGCTGGTACGGCGAAATCGGTGACGGTGGTGCGATCTACCAGGGTTTCGCGGCACAGGCCGTGATGATCGGGGTCTGGGGCAGGGCAGCCCTGCTGGCCGGGCTCTTCGTCGCGTTCCTCAACTCCGATACCTCGCTGCCCGCCCGTCTCCCGCCACCACCCAGACGGAGGCGCTTCGCGCCGCTGCCGACCGCGTGAGCGACGAAAACCGGTTGTCTCCGAGGTGGGGTGAGGGCCCATCCTGTCGAGGTCCGACAAGGAGCAGGCAGGAGAGGACGATGATCGAGGGCGCGCGGTCGGTGTACCGCGACGAGGACGGCGAACTGCTGGGCTACCTTCGCCCGGCAGGCGAGGGTTGGCAGCCGTTGACGGTGTTCGGCTACCCGCTGGCGGACCCCGCTGATGAGGCGGACTCGCGCGCCGAACTCGAGGCCCGCGGGCTCGCCTGTCTCGCCGATCGCTGGTCCGTCTACCTGCCGGAGGACGAGGACTGGTTCGCGTGTCAGATTCGCGAGACCGGGCCCGACTGGGTGCGGGTCTCGATCGCCGACTTCGGCTCACCCGACTTCGGCGCCATGCTGACGCTGCACTCCCCCGGCCCCGACCGGCTGCGACTGGGCTGAACTCGCCTGTGGGAGGGAGTCCGCTCCCTCCCACAGGGGAGTCGCGACGGGGTCGCGGCACGCGAGGCTTTCCGCAGACCGGACGACCCGCGTCCGGTGTGTGGGGAGGACAGCGATGAACAAAGGGATCGTCAGGCGTTGGGTGGCATTCGGGGCCGCGGTGTCGGCGGCGGCAGCAGTGGCCGCGTGGGGCACGTCGGCGAGTGCGGCCGACCGCGGCACACCGCCACGCCAGGAAACGGAGTCGGTGCGTGGCTCGGCGGGCGGTGAGCTGCGGTTCCCCGGCTGGGAGGGACATCCGGTGCGGTTCGACATCGACGCGCACGGCACCGCCACCGGCGCGAGCGGCCGGTTCCACGTGAATCATCGGCTGCCGGACGGCACCGCTTTCGCCGACTTCGAGGCCAAGGTGGACTGTCTCGCGGTGGACGGCAGGCTCGCCATTCTCACCGGGGTGATCGAACGGGCCGAAGTACCGGGGATGCCGAGCCTCGACCTCGTCGGCAAGCGGGTCGGTCTCACCGTCCGCGACCACGGGAGGCACCGCGACGAGATCGGCTGGAGCTGGGCGTACGGCGGGTTCGACGCCGACGTGTTGCCGTGTACCAGCGGCGTTCCGGTACTCCGTGTCTCGGAGGGCGACTACCGGTTCGAATGAGCGGGGGATTGTTCCGGCAGGGCGTTCCGCGCGTGCCGTGGAGTCTTTCGGGCACGCGCGGAACGCCCTGGCAGCTTCCGCACGTCTCGCGCCCGGTCCAGCACCCCGCCGAGCGGGTCGTCCACGCCCGCACCGCGGACGATGTCGGTTGCCGGTCGGTAGATCTCCCTGACGATGACCACGCAGAGGGCGATGACGGCGAGATCGCGAACCACCACGGTGCCGAGGAACCAGCCCTCGGGCAGCCCCCGGTTGTCGACGCCGAGGTAGTAGAACATCCGTGGCGCCCAGACGAGGGCGTCGATCAGCATCCAGCCGAGCAGCAACCGCCAGCGCGGTAGCGCCAGTACCGCGAGCGGTACCAGCCACAGGGAGTACTGCGGGCTCCACACCTTGTTCGTCAGCAGGAACGCCGCCACCACGAGGAAGCAGAGCTGCGCGACTCGCGGCCGGACCGGCGCGGCCAGCCCGATGTAGGCGATCCCCGCACAGCAGGCGAGGAACAGGGCGCCGCTCACGGTGTTCAGCAGGGTCGGTGCCTCGCCCCGGATCAGTTCGCCGTCGAACCCGCTCCAGCCGGTGAAGTAGGAGACCACGTTGTAGAGCGAGTCCGGGTCCATCCCCCGCTCGGTGTTGAGCCGGAAGAACTCCTCCCAGCCCTCGCGCATGTACAGCATGAACGGCAGGTTGACCACTGCCCACGTGCCCGCGGTCGTCACGGCCGCGACGGTCCACGTGCGCATTTTGCCCGCGCGCAGGCACAGCATCAGCAGGGGGCCGAGCAGGAAGAGGGGGTACATCTTCACGGCCGCACCCAGGCCGAGCAGCAACCCCGCGACGGCGGGTCTGCGCCGGGACCAGGCCAGCAGGCCGGTAGCGGCCAGCATGGTGGAGAGCGTGTCGAAGTTGGTGAAGGCGTGCACCAGCACGAGTGGGGAGATCGCGACGAGCACCGCGTCCCACGGTCTGCCGCGCGCCGATCTGGCCACGGCCCACACCGTGGTGAGCCAGGCCAGTGCGAGGAACAACGCGGTGATGTCGAAGTAGATGACCACCGGTAGCGCACCGGGTAACCAGCCGGTCGCCGCGACTTCGGTCCAGGCGTGGGTGAGCTTGGCGTTGACCCACTGGAACAGCCCGGTGAGCACCGGGTACTCCATGTAGCGGGCCTGCTCCTCCGGCTGGCCCTGGTTCTCGATCCACTGGGTCGCGTACGGGAACGTGTTCGGATCGTTCAGCCGCTCGGCGCCGTAGAGCGGGACGATGTCGGAGTAGCACATCGCGACGTACGGCCTGCCGGATCGCCAGTCGAGCTCGGCATCGCCGTTGTCGTTAATGAACTGCTGGATACACGCGGCCTTGCCGAACCAGCTCAGCGTCAGTGCCAGCACAGCGAGCAGCAGTCCGACACGCAGCGGCGACCAGAACCAGTGCCTGCCGACCGCGGCGTGCTCACCGATCGGCCCGCCGACGGGTCTGCTCGCCGCGGCGGCCAACGGTTCGCTTCTCGTGGGGAGAACGCGCTCATCGGCCGTGAGGGACACGGTCTCCGGCACCGTGGGCGATGCTTCGTCGTCGGGCGAGCTGGACACGGGCGGCAGCCTAACCGGAGACGGATGGTGTTCGCGTTCCATGTGTGAATGATCGTTAGAAACGGCCCGCCTCGCTGGCTACTCGGATCGCCATACCGGATCGCGGCCCATCCACCCGGCCAGCCGGTCGTAGACGGGTGCGTCGGCCGGAACGGACACGACCTCGCCGAACGGCGTGTGCGTTCGCGGGTCTCGCGGGATACGGGCGGTGACCAATGCCAGGGCGTGCTGGCCGAGCCCGTCGTCCAGGAGATCAGTGCGGCCGATGGCGACCGCGAGATCCCACCCGTGCGTCACGAACTCACCGACGAACACGCCGAGCGCCGCACCCAACGGCAGCCGCCCGAACGGCAGGTCGACGACTCGGTCCGGATCGACGCCGCCCAGCAACGGCCGGAGCCGAGTGAACGCGTCGTCCCAGGTCGAACCGGTCGGTGTGGATTCCGGCGCGATCGCGGTGCCCACTCGATCGGCGATCACCGCCAGGTGTTCGACGAGCTGGGCGACGTTGAAGTCGGTGCACGGTGTCGCCGCGTGCTTGTTGTCGTCCGGTACGGCCCTGACGAGCGAATTCGTTTGGTCGATGGCTTGCGCGAGCACAGTGGTGTTGTCGGTCATAGCTCTCTTTCGAAGGTCATTCGCTGGGGCAGGCAGGTTCAGGCGGCCAGTTGGGGTCGGTCCTTCCGAATGCGGGGCAGGAGAACGACGGCGATCAGTAGGGCGATCACCGCAAAGACGGCGCCTGCGGCGAAGCCGTCGTGGAACACCGTGGTGCGGGCAGCCTCGATCAGGCGCGGGTCGCCGCCGGCTTCGGCGGTCAGTTGGGCGACCTGGCCGAACGCGAATGTCGCTGCGGTCGCGATGCCGAGTGCGCCACCGACTTCCTGGCTGGTGTTGATCAGTCCAGCTGCCAGGCCGGCGCGCTCCTCGATGACGTCGGCCTGTGCGGCGATCTGCAATGGAACGAACGACAACCCCATACCCAGACCGATCATCACGAACACCGGCAGGATCTGGGTCGGATAGCTGGCGTCCGAGGGCATCCGCGCCATAAGCGCCAGACCACCGCCCACCAGTACGAGACCGAACGCCAGGATCGCCTTGGCGGGGGCTTTGGCGACCGCGTTGGACGCGATACCGGCTCCGACGGCGACCACCACGGCCAGCGGCACGTAGGCCAACCCGGTGTTCATCGGGCTGTAGTCGAGAACCTGCTGCAGAAACAGGCTGGCGAAGAAGAAGGTCGTGACGACGGAGCCAAGGAGGAACAGCGTGGCGATGTTGGCATAGCGCAGGGTCCTGGACCCGAACACGTCGAACGGCACCAGCGGTGCTTCCGCTTTTCGTTCGACGATGGCGAACGCGCCCAACAGCAGCACCGCGCCGGTGAGGCTCGTGATCACCAGAGCGCTGGTCCAGCCGTGGCTGATCGCCTCGTCCAGTCCGTAGATCAGCGCGAGCAGCCCCGCGGTCAGCAGTACGGCGCCGGCGATGTCGAACGGTCGTCGGGGGCCGCGGCTCTCGGGCAGGACCCGCGTGGCGGTGGCGACCGCGATCACCGCGATCGGGACGTTGATGAAGAAGATCCAACGCCACCCCGGACCGTCGGAGAGAACTCCGCCAAGGATCACGCCTGCCACCGATGCGATTCCCGTCAGCGCGCCCCAGATGCCCAACGCCTTCGCGCGCTCGGCGGCACCGACGAATGTGGTGGTGACGATCGACAGCGCGGCCGGGGCGATCAGAGCCGCGCCAAGGCCCTGACCCCCGCGTGCGGCGAACAACAAGAGCTGGTCCTGCGCGAGACCTCCGGCAAGGGAGGCCAAACCGAACAGCGTTAGGCCGATTCGCAGGACCAGCCGTCGCCCGAACGTGTCGGCCAAGCGCGATCCGAACAGCAGGAACCCGCCCAGGGCGGTGCCGTACAGCGTGACGACGTACGGCAGGTTCTCCTCCCGGATTCCCAGGCCCTTTTCGATCGAGGGCAAGGCGACGTTCACGATGCTGACGTCGAGGAACACCATGAACTGGGCAACACACAAGAACGTCAGCACCAGCCCGGTGCGCTGTACCCCCGGGGCGATGCCGGGACGCCCTTGCGCGGTCTGTTCTCGCGGTGGGGATGCGCCGACGGACACCGGCGGATCGACTTGTGACACGTGCCGTCTCCTGCGTGATTGTGGAACCAGGACGAAGGCGACGCTAGTTACCTCTTTATCGTAGGTACCTAGAAGAAACTGAGGAGAGCATGACCCACATCACGTCATCGGACGTCGACCTGATCCGCACAGGGTGTCCCATCGCGCCGGTGGTGGACATCGTCTTCAGCAGATGGACCACACCTATCCTCTGGCAGCTCAACGCCCACGGGCGGCAGCGTTTCAACGATCTTCGCGACCTCGTCGATGGCATCACCGCGAAAGTGCTGACCCAGCGGCTGCGGCAACTGGAACGCGACGGCCTTGTTTCCCGCACCATGCACGCCGAGATACCGCCGCGCGTCGAATACGAAATCACCGACCTCGGCCGCAGCCTCGCACCCGTCTTCGCGGCCCTTGTCACCTGGTCCAACCGGCACCTCGTCGACGTCACCCAAGCCAGAAGGTCATACGACGGCAGCGGCAAACCGCTGCCGTGACACCGCGCGGTCCGCGGTCAGCCGCGCCTGCCTGTTGAACCGAGGCGGTTGACGGGCAAACCACGGTGCGTCGCGAGCACTCCTTCGAGCACGGTGGCCGCTGCCGTGACCCCGCCGGAGCGCTCGATCCGGTGTCGCATGCCACGCACGTTGGCCGCTATGTCCTCGTCGGCGCACACACCGACCACCGTCTCGCGGAGCCGGTCGCCGGTGGCCTCGCGCGCGTCCAGCCGGGTGCCGAGACCAAGGTCGACGACGCGAGCGGCCACGTGTTGCTGCTCCGGGCTGCGCGGAACGACCACGAGCGGCACGCCGGCTCGCAGGGCCGAGAGAACGGGACCCAGGTCGCCGTCGCTCACGAGCGCGACGGCCGCCTGCAGCGCCTCCTGCGAAGCCCGGTTCCCGACCGGCGCCACCGCGTGCGACTTCCGGTCGGCGAAGGCTTCGGTACACCGTCGCTGCAGTCCCGTCGATGCGATCACCAGTGGAAGCCCGGTGGAGGGCATGCCCGAGGCCGGCGTTCGCGCCGCTGGGTTGCGGGCCGACAGCGGCGGGACGTGTCCGACGAACTGATAGGTGTTGTCGAAGGACTCGGCCCCCTCCTGGAAGTCCTTCGGCAGCAGCACCAGCTGCGCGGGAGTGCCGCTGCCCAGCAGCACTTCGTCAGGGGTCAGCCGCAACTCCGCCGCCAGTTTCGCGATACCCCGCCTGCGTGCCAGCGGCCCCGCGTGGATCGCGGCGTGGTCGCGCGGTACGAAGCCGGGCCACACCGGTACCGCGGGCACGCCCCATCGGGCGGCCAGCAGCCGGCCCCACCAGGCCATCGAAGCGTCGTACACCACGAGATCCGGCACGTAGGCCGCGTAGCGCTGGGTCAGCGCGGGCAGCACGAGTCTGGCCTCGCGCAACAACGCACTGAACCTGGGCACACTGTCGTCGTCCTCGTCCAGGCTGGTGTCGTACTCGATCAGCGTCGCGCCCGCGTTGGCTGCCGGGGTGGCGGCCTTCCGGGTGGCCGCGTAGCTCACCCGGTGCCCACGTCGCACGAGTTCAGCTGCGATACCGAGAGTCGGCCCGATACGGCCGGCTCCCGGTGGCGCGCAGAACGAGACGTGATTCATCGCGGTATGACTAGCACGTCCAGGTCGGCGTCGCGATTTCCGCCCCCACCCTTACCGCGTGCCGGGAAGGATCTGCCCCACCTAGCGGCGGTATTGCTGACCGCGACCGGTGACGTCCCGCTATTCGTCGCCGCCTGGACGTCGTGGCGGGAAGAGACCGCCGTCGTCAGTGTCCTCCGGGTTGCCCGTGCTGTCCTGGGGACTGCTCGTGGAGTCGGACGACTCGTCCGACTCGCTGGTCTTGCTCGGCTTCTCCTTGGTCTTCGACGATTCGGTGGTCTTGCTCGACTCGGTCGTGCGCACCTGAGTCCTGGTTTCCGGTGGGGGCGGTGGCTCCTTCTGGATCTGCTTGCCGATCAGATCGACCTCGGGGAACTCGAGCTTGGGTTTGCCCTCGAGGTAGGAGTTCATGAACTTCTGCCAGATCTCCCCGGGCAGCCCACTGCCGTAGATCTTCTTGCCGGTCGAGGTCTGGATCGGCTCGTTCACGCCGGTTCCGACCCAGGTCGCGGTGGAGATCTGTGGCGTGTAGCCGACCATCCAGGCCTGCGCGTTCTCGTCGGTGGGCGCACCACCTTCGGCCACATACTGGTGCGTTCCGGTCTTGCCCGCGCACTCGCGACCGTCGGCGCAGGTCAGGTCGGAGAACGGCAGCACGGGCTCGAGGGACTTCGTCACATTGCCCGCGATCTGCTTGCTCTTGCCCGGGTCGTCCGCGAACGCCACCTTCTCCTCGACCGGAGTGTCGAACACCACCGAACCGTCCGACTCTTCGACGCGGGTGACGAGATGCGATTCCCGGTGCACGCCGTCGGCGGCGAAGGTGCCGTAGGCGGAGGCCATGTCCTCGGGAGTGACCATGACATCGCCACCGCCGATGGCGATGTTGCCGTCGGGCTTCGGCATGGTCTCCTTGTCCCCGTGCTTCTCCGGGATGCCGGCCGCCAGTGCCGCGTCCTTCACACCCTGCACCCCGGTGTCGTTGAGCACCAGGTCGTAGAACACGGTGTTCGCCGAACGTTCCATCGCCTCGGCCACGGTGCAGTTTGGCCCGCAACTGCTGCCAGGGCCCGCGTTGTTCACCGGAGCCTGCCTGCCGGGGAACATCCGGCCGGAGCGGCCGTCATAGGTCTCGCCGAGTCCCTTGCCCCGTTGCAGTAGTGCCACCAGGTCGAACGCCTTGAACGCCGACCCCGGGTTTCGTTGGGTGTTGGCCCAGTCCACGGCGTCCAGTTCGGGATCCGCGGGCCCGCCGTAGTAGGCCAGCACTGCGCCGGTCTTCGGGTCCACCGCGACGAGCGCCTTGCGCAGCTCGGCAGGCTCGCCCTCCATCACCTCGTTCACGGCGGCGACGGCCTTGGCCTGCGCGTCCGGGTCGATGGTGGTGTAGATCTTGAAGCCGCCGGCCCTGACCTTCTCCTCGGGATAGCCCCTGGCCGCCAGCTCCTGCTCCACCCGTGCCTGGATGTGCCGGTTGGGTCCGGTGATCCGTTCGGGCTTGCCCTCGTCCTCCGGGATCATCTCCGGGATCTTTGCGGCGTCCCGATCGGCCTGGGGCAGCCAGTTGTTGGCCACCATCTGGTCCATCACGTAGTTCCACCGCTTCTCGACATAACCCGGCTCGTCCGATCGGCCCGGCGTCTGGATGACCCCCGCCAGCACGGCTGCTTCCGGTGGCGTCAGCTTGTCGACAGTCTTGCCGAAGTAGGCCTGCGAGGCCGTGGAGATCCCGTAGGCACCCCGGCCGAAGTAGATCGTGTTCAGATACGCGGTGATGATGTCGCGTTTGTCCTGCTCGTTGTTCATCTTGAACGACTTGACGAGTTCGAAGAACTTCCTGGTGTAGGTCTGGTCCTCGTTCTCGGTCGCCTTCTTGATGTACTGCTGACTGATCGTGGAACCACCGCCCGCGCGATCGTTCAGCTGGTTCCACACCGCGCGCATGATGCCGGTGACGTCGAACCCGGGGTTGGTCTCGAAGGTCGCGTCCTCGGCGGCGTAGACGGCGTGCTTGACGACGTCGGGAATGTCCTCCGGCTTGAGCAACTGCCGATTGCCGCCCGCCGGGATGTCCTTGCCCAGCACATCACCGTTGTTGAAGTAGTAGGTGACCACCTTGTCCTGACCCGCCGCGACCTCCTCCGGGGTCGGCACGTCCACCAGGAAGTAGGCGATGGTGAACGCCAGCGCGGGCAGCACGATGAACAGCCCGGTCATCACGTAGAGCGTGCGCCGGACCCGGCGCCACCGGCGCTTCTTGCGCTGCTCGGGAGTCAGGATCGGCTTGCCGTTCTCGTCGTACTCCTGCCCGTCCTGGTCCTCGTCGTAGTAGTCGTCGTCGTAGCCCGACTCGTGCAGGCTGTGTTCCTCGTCGTTCGACCAGTGGGCGTCATAGCCGTCGTCGTCGACGCCCGTGCCGTTGTGGGTGTGGTGGGTCAGCAGCTCCGGCTCCCGGTCCTCGGGACCGATGCGCTGGCCGACCATGCCGGTCGGCTGCTCCACCTGGGGACGGCGCGGCGGCGGTGGTGGCGGCGTGGGCACCGCGCCGGGCGGGCGCTGACCGCCCCGCGGGGGACCACCGGGACCATTCGGGCCGGGCCCGCCGGGTGGGCGGGCGCCGGGCGGCGGGGCCTGGTGCCTGCCGGGCACGCCACCGGGTGGCGTCGGTGGGTGCTGCCGCCCCTGCGGCGGGCCCTGATGCTGTGGGCCGGGCCGACGGGGCGGGACCGCGCGACCAGCGGCTTCGGGGTCGCCGCCGCCTGGCCACCGGGGGGCGGCATCCTCCGCGCCTGGCCACCGCGGCTGCTGGGGTGGCTGCCGGGGCGGTTGCGGCGGCGGACCCTGTGGCGGTTGTGCCGGGCGCCTCGGCGGCACCGGACGCTGTGCCCGGGGCGCGGGGGGTGGCTCGTCACCGGACGGCCACTGTGGTGCGCCGCCCTCGTTTGCCGGCCACTGTTCGTGCCTGCCACGGCCCGGTTCCTGCTCCGGCCAGCGGCGGTTGTGGTCGTCGTTCACGGATGAGCCTCCCAGACCGGCGCGGACTTGGTCGCCGTCCTGTGTTCATGAGCTGTGGTGTCCAGCATGGTCAGGATCGTCACTGCCCCGCGGTCCTCCGCGAGCGAGGTTGTGTCTCTCCGGTTCCCAGGACGTATGACTGCACCAGATGGTTCCAGCTGCACGACCGGCACACCTCGACCACATAGACAGTGAACTCGCCGAACAGGCCGGCCATCCGGTCCAGTTCGTCAGGCGCCCGTGCCGATCCGGCGACGTGCTTGAGTTCGTCTCCGTACACCCAGCTGACCTGTGCCAGTGCCTCCCGGCGGCAGACAGGGCAACTCGAGTCGGTGGACTGGCCGTGGAACTTCGCCGCCCGAAGCAGATACGGGCTGGCATCACACACGTCCATGGTGCCGACTCGACCGGAGTAGACCTCCGCGAGCAGCGCTCTGCGCTGTAACGCGTAGTCGACGACCTGCCGCTGGTTTCGCACCACATCAGAGTACGTGCTGCCGGTGTGAACGCCATGAGCCGATCCGCGGAGTGACGTGCGCGACCGCGCCGACACGCCCAACTCCGGATAACTTTCCGGTAAACATCGCCTGATCCGATCGTGGATCAAGGTCGTTAGCTACACCACTTCGATGTATCGGTGCGATATAGTTGCGCGGTAGGTTTCAGTACGTCATCGCCGGGTACTACCTCAATCCGCTGGTGGCGCCGTTTGTTCCCGAAAGGGGGTGCGCTGTGCTGGAGTTCGCCGTATTGGGTCTGCTCCACGAGGCGCCCATGCACGGCTATGTGCTGCGCAAACGGCTACACGAAACGCTCGGACCGTTCCGCACGTTCTCCTACGGTTCGCTGTATCCGACCCTGCGTCGGCTCCAGCGAGCCGGATGGATCGTGGAAGAACCGGCCGAGGTCGGTACGGCTGGGGCCGCGGAGCCCGCGGCAGCCGCGCCGGCGACACCAGGTCAGGCAAGGGCGGCTGGCCGACAGCAGAACCGAAGTGGCTGGGGCCGCCGCGCCAAGCGGGTCTACAAGCTCACGGCGGAAGGCAAGGAGCGGTTCGCCGAACTGCTCGGCGACGCTGGGCCGCAGACCTGGGACGACGAGGGTTTCGGTGTCCATCTGACGTTTTTCTCGCGGACGCCGGCCGATGTCAGGATGCGGATTTTGGAGGGCAGGCGCCGACGCGTCGAGGAACGTCGTGAAGGTTTGCGCGCCGCCATGGCCAGGGCCGAGGAGAAGATCGACCGCTACACCCGTGAACTGCACCGGCTCGGGCTGGAGACCAGTGAGCGGGAGGTGCGTTGGCTCAACGAGCTGATCGCGCATGAACAGGCCGAGCAACGCGGGCAGCAGACCTGACCGGACGGCTCGGAAAGACCTACAACACAGAACACGAGTTAAAGGAGAACCGGCATGGGCGAGAACCGCCGCAAGGTGCGGGTGGCCATCGTGGGCGTTGGCAACTGCGCGGCGTCGCTGGTGCAGGGCGTCCAGTACTACCAAGACGCCGACCCCACGGCGCGCGTGCCCGGACTGATGCACGTGCAGTTCGGTGAGTACCACGTCCGGGACATCGAGTTCGTCGCCGCGTTCGACGTGGACGCCAAGAAGGTCGGCCGCGACCTCTCGGAAGCCATCGTCGCGAGTGAGAACAACACGATCAAGATCGCCGACGTGCCGCCGCTCGGTGTCACGGTGCAGCGCGGGCACACCTACGACGGGCTCGGCCGGTTCTACCGCGAGACCATCGACGAGTCCGACGAGCAGCCGGTCGACATGGCGGCGGCGCTGCGCGAGGCCAAGGCCGACGTGCTGGTGTCGTACCTGCCGGTCGGTTCGGAGGATGCAGACAAGTTCTACGCGCAGGCCGCGATCGACGCGAAGGTCGGCTTCGTCAACGCGCTGCCGGTGTTCATCGCCTCCGACCCGGAGTGGGCGGCGAAGTTCACCGAGGCCGGTGTGCCGATCGTCGGTGACGACATCAAGTCCCAGGTCGGTGCGACCATAACGCACCGTGTGCTGGCGAAGCTGTTCGAGGACCGCGGCGTGCAGCTCGACCGCACGATGCAGCTCAACGTGGGCGGGAACATGGACTTCCTGAACATGAAGGAGCTGGAGCGGCTGGAGTCCAAGAAGGTCTCCAAGACCCAGTCCGTCACTTCACAGGTCGACCGCGAGCTCGGCAAGGGCAACGTCCACATCGGCCCTTCGGACTACGTGCAGTGGCTGGACGACCGCAAGTGGGCCTACGTCCGGCTCGAGGGCCGCGCCTTCGGTGACGTGCCGTTGAACATGGAGTACAAGCTCGAGGTGTGGGACTCGCCGAACTCGGCGGGCATCATCATCGACGCGGTGCGCGCGGCGAAGATCGCGATGGACCGCGGCATCGGTGGCCCGATCCTCTCGGCGTCCTCGTACTTCATGAAGTCGCCGCCGGAGCAGTACCGCGACTCCGAGGCCTACGACGCCGTGGAGAAGTTCATCGCCGGCGAGCTCGACCGCTAGGTTCCAGTCGTGTCACCGTGGCCACCTTGGGGCGCCTGACGCTCCCCAAGGTGGCCATCGTGGTTCTGGGGATCGCTCAGTTGAGCAGTCGGCGGACGGTGTCCGGCAGTTCGGCCAGGTCCGCCAGCACCACGGGCACCTCGGCGAGCACGTCGGGGTCCGGCGGGAAGTGCGGGTTCGGCACCCCGATCACCGTCATCCCGGCCGCGAGCGCCGACCGGAGCCCGTTGGTCGAATCTTCGACGGCGATACAGGCATCCGCGGCCACGCCGAGCCGGGCGGCCGCTTCCAGGTAGACGTCCGGGGCTGGTTTGCCCGCCCTCACCTGTTCGCTCGACAGCGCGATCCGGACGAGCCCGGTCAGGTTCGTGGCCTCCAGGAACGCCGTGATCAGCACGGGGGGTGACGAACTGGCGATCGCGACCGGGCACTGCTCGCCCACGGCCCGCACCGCCTGCTCCGCGCCGGGCAGGACCGGCGGCCCCTGCTCGTAGCGCTGCGCCATCCGGCCGATCACCAGGTCGGCGGCCTCCTCCGCGGTCAGCGGCACGCCCAGCTCCGCCACCAGGTATCGCGACCATTCCGGGGTGCTCATCCCCTGCAGCGCCCTGGTGGCCTCCTCCCGCCACTGACCTCCCTGCTCGGCGACCATCGCCCTGCGGACCTCGTCCCAGGTCTGCTCCGAGTCGACCAGTACTCCGTCAAGATCGAATATCACCGCGTCCACGCCAGCCAAGGTACCGGTGAGTTGATCCATGTTTTTGTGAAGAACTGACGAATGGTGGATTCCATCCAGGTGGAAAGTGGCTTAACGTCGGGGCCCGAACTGAGCACCCGGAGGTCGCGTTGCCACCACTCCCGCAGCATCTGCTCCCCATCCAGCCCGTGCATGCAGGGGGGCGAGCCGCCGTCACCTGCAAGTACCGCTGCGGGGACGCCTGTTTCCATGAGCCGTCGAACCCCACCGGGAACCCGTACTTCGGCGAGGTCGTCGATCAGGTGATGAGCCGCCGTGGCGCACTGCGCGCGGCGGCAGTGGTGACATTCGCCGCGGGTGCCCTCGGTGCAGGCGGCCTCGCCCGGCCTGCCGGGGCCGCCGCTGCGACCGCGCCGCCGGACGGGCCCGCACCGGGGACCAACTTCCAGCGGGTGGAGCCGAACACGCTCGACGCCGTCGTGGTGCCGAAGGGTTACGAGCAGGCGGTCGTCATCCGCTGGGGCGATCCGGTGTTGCCTGGCGCTCCGGACTTCGACTTCGACAACCAGACGGCCGCCGCGCAGGAGCGGCAGTTCGGCTTCAACAACGATTTCGCCGCCCTGCTGCCGATCGATCACCTCGGCCTGGCCGCGCTGCTGGTGACCAACCACGAGTACACCACGGAAGAGTTCATGTTCCGCGGCTACGACGAGGCGAACCCGACCGAGGAGCAGGTCCGGATCGCCTGGGCCGCACACGGACTCTCGGTACTCCTGGTCACCCGGAACTGGAACTCCGGCGCCTACCGGCCGAGGACGTCCGGGTTCAATCGGCGCATCACCGCCCGCACTCCGTTCGTCGTCGCCGGCCCCGCCGCGGGCAGTGACCTGCTCAAGACCCCGGACGACCCGACCGGCACCCGAGTCCTCGGGACGCTGAACAACTGCGCGGGCGGGGTCACGCCGTGGGGCACCATCCTGTCCGGCGAGGAGAACTTCAACCAGTACTTCGCGAACGCCGACCAGGTGGCCGACCCCGAGGTGCGTGCCCGTCTCGCGCGCTACGGCATGTCCGGCACCGAGACCGGTCGCAAGTGGGAGCGTTTCGACTCCCGTTTCGATCTCACCGAACAGCCCAACGAGGCGAACAGGTTCGGCTGGATCATCGAGGTCGATCCGCGGGATCCGCGCAGTTCGCCGATCAAGCACACGGCGCTCGGCCGGTTCAAGCACGAGGGCGCGACCATCCGGGTCGCGGACGACGGCCGGGTGGTGGCGTATTCCGGTGACGACGAGGCTTTCGAGTACGTCTACAAGTTCATCTCCAGCCGCAAGATGAAGAAGGGCGCCAGCAGGTCCGCGCGACGGCACAACATGACCCTGCTCGACGAGGGCACGCTGTACGTCGGCCGGTTCACCGGCGACAGCCCGGGCGAGATCGACGGTTCCGGCACCCTGCCCGCCGACGGGGAGTTCGACGGCACCGGTGAGTGGCTGCCGCTGGCCAGCGGCGACCGCTCGTTCGTGCCTGGGATGACCGCCGAGGAGGTCTACGTCTTCACCAGGGAGGCCGCAGACCGCGTCGGCGGCACCAAGATGGACCGGCCGGAGGACATCCAGCCGCACCCGCGCACCGGCCGGGTCTACTTCGCCCTCACCAAGAACTCGGCCAGGGGCAAGGAGGGCTTCCCCGCCGCCGACGAGGCGAACCCGCGGACCGGCAACAAGCACGGGCAGGTGGTGGAGCTGGAGGAGGAGCGGGGCAACGCGCTGGCCACGACGTTCCACTGGCGGCTGCTCCTGGTGTGCGGGGACCCGAACTCGCCGGACACGTACTTCGCCGGCTTCCCGAAGGATCAGGTCAGTCCGATCTCCAGTCCGGACAACGTGGCCTTCGACCACCACGGCAACCTGTGGGTCTCCACCGACTCCGCGGGCGCGCTCGGGATCAACGACGGCCTCTACGCGGTGCCACTGGAAGGCAGCCGCCGGGGTGACCTGAAACTCTTTCTCACGGTTCCCCGTGGTGGCGAGACCTGCGGTCCGGTGATCGGGGACAAGGTCGTCACCGTGTGCGTGCAGCACCCTGGCGAGGTGGACGGCGCCAGCGCCGACAACCCCGCCTCCAACTGGCCCGACGGCGGCGACAACCGGCCGCGACCTTCCGTCGTGGCGGTGTGGAAGCCCGGCAGGCACGGCCTGGCGTCCATCGGCTGATCCGCGCGAACCGCGACCCGGCTCGACCGATCGGCCGAGCCGGGTTCGGCGCGTTCGCGAGGTGTTCACCTGGACTTTCGGAGCGCATCGTTTAGCCGACCTAACGTTTGCCGCGTTCCCCTGACCGAGTGATCCACCACGGAGGCCCCTGTGTCCTTCCAACCCCGGCTGCTCCCGCTGTCGACCTCCCACCCAGGTGGCCGATCCGCGGTCACCTGTGAGTACCGGTGCGGCAACGCGTGTGCCCACCCGGCACCCAACACGTCCGCCAACGAGTACTTCGGCGACGTCGTCTCCGATGTCGTGTCGCGCCGTGGCGCACTGAAGGCAGGCGCCGTGATGGCCGCGGCAGCGGGCGGATTCGCCGCGCTGTCCGGCACTGCCGCCGCCGCTCCCGCACATGGTGCGCCCGGCCGTGGGCACGGCAGGCCGGGCAGGCCGGAGCGCCCTGTGCCCGGCACCGATTTCGAGGCCGTCGCGCCGAACATCGACGACGCGGTCGTCGTCCCTGACGGGTACGCCCAGAACGTCGTCATCGGCTGGGGCGACCCGGTGGTGCCCGGCGCGCCCAAGTTCGACTTCCGAAACCAGACGGCGGAAGCGCAGGCGCAGCAGTTCGGCTACAACAACGACTTCGTCGGCCTGATCCCGCAGGACCCGCTGGGTATCCGCAACCTGCTCGTGGCCAACCACGAGTACACGACCGAAACGCACATGTTCCCGGTCGACCAGTACGACCCGGCGAACCCGACCGAGGAGCAGGTGCGCATCGCCTGGGCCGCACACGGTCTGAGCGTGGTGCAGGCTTACCGCGACCCGGTCCAGGGTGGACTCCGTGTGCTGCCGAGCCGATACAACCGGCGGATCACGATCAACACCGAGTTCGAGCTGCGTGGGCCTGCCGCGGGATCGAAGTATCTGAAGACCTCTGTGGACAAGACGGGGAAGAAGGTCTTCGGTACGCAGAACAACTGCGCGGGCAGCGTCACGCCGTGGGGCACCGTCCTTTCCGGCGAGGAGAACTTCAACCAGTACTTCGCGAACGCGGGAACGGTCACCGATCCCGCGGAGCGGGAGCGGCTGGACCGCTACGGGCTCGGCGGTGGCGAGAGCAGGCGGAAGTGGGAGCGCTACGACAAGCGCTGGGACGTCGCCAAGGAGCCGAACGAGGTCAACCGGTTCGGCTGGGTGGTGGAGATCGACCCGAACGACCCGAACTCCACCCCGGTGAAGCACACCGCGCTCGGCCGCTTCAAGCACGAGGGCGCCGCGGTGAAGATCACCAAGGACAACCGGGTCGCGGTCTACTCCGGCGACGACGAGCGGTTCGACTACATCTACAAGTTCGTCTCGAAGGGCAAGTACAAGCGGGGCAGGAGCGCGCACGCCCGCAGGCACAACATGGGCCTGCTCGACGACGGCACCCTGTACGTCGCCAGGTTCACCGGCGACAGCCCGGCAGGCGAGATCGACGGGTCCGGAAAGCTGCCAGCGGACGGTGAGTTCGACGGTGTCGGCGAGTGGATCAAACTGGCCAGTGGTAACAAGTCCTTCGTGGACGGTTTCACCGCCGAAGAGGTGTACATCTTCACCCGCCTCGCGGCCGACAAGGTCGGTCCGACCAAGATGGACCGGCCGGAGGACATCGAGCCGAACCCGGTGAACGGCCGCATCTACGCCGCGCTCACGAACAACTCCGACCGTGGCAAGGCGGGCAAGGCGGGGGTGGACGAGGCGAACCCGCGGGTCGGCAACCGCAACGGTCACGTGCTGGAGTGGGAGGAGCAGGGCGGGGACGCCGGCGCCACCAGGTTCTCCTGGCGGCTGCTGCTGGTCTGCGGCGACCCGGAGACCGCCGACACCTACTTCGGTGGATTCGACAAGAGCAAGGTCTCGCCGATCTCCTGTCCGGACAACGTCGCGTTCGACCGGCACGGGAACCTGTGGATCTCCACCGACGGCAACGCTCTCGGCTCGAACGACGGCCTCTTCTCCGTGCCGGTGGACGGTCCGGAACGCGGCTACGTCAAGCAGTTCCTCACCGTGCCCTACGCCGCGGAGGCCTGCGGCCCCGTGGTGACCGACAACCTGGTGCTGGTCGCCGTACAGCACCCGGGTGAGGACGCGCCCAACTCCGGCGCCCCGACGTCGCACTGGCCGGACGGAGGAAGGTCGATTCCGCGCCCGGCCATCGTGTCCGTCTGGCGGCAGGGGCGGTTCGGACTGCCCGGTGACATCGGTACCCGCTGACGGCTGAACCGCTGAGGCCGGGCACCCGGGTACGGCGCGCCAGTCGTACCCGGGTCCCCGCGCGGGCCGGACGCCCGGCTCTTACGGTGGAGCCATGGCTCAGGAACCGCTCGCACTGGTCACCGGCGCATCCAGGGGTATCGGCGCCGCCGTCGCCCACGCGCTCGCACCCACCCATCGCGTCCTGCTCGGCGGCCGGGATGGTGACGCGCTCGCCGAACGCGCTGCCGAGATCCCTGGCTCGACGCCGTGGCCGGTGGACCTCACCGAGCCGGACGCACTGCGGGCGGCGATCCAGGACATCGATCGGCTCGACGTGCTGGTGCACTCCGCCGGAGTGGCGACGCTGGGCAGCGTCGAGCAGGCCTCGCCCGCCGACTGGCGGCGCAACTTCGAGGTCAACGTCGTGGCGGTCGCCGAGCTGACCCGGCTCCTGCTGCCTGCCCTGCGGGCCGCCAAGGGGCATGTCGTGGTGCTCAACTCCGGCGCGGGCCTCAACGCACGAGCGGGGTGGGGGCCCTACGCGGCGAGCAAGTTCGCGGCCAGGGCCTTCACCGAGGTGCTGCGTGCCGAGGAGGAGCCGAACGGGATCCGGGTGACCTCGGTGCATCCCGGGCGTACCGACACCGAGATGCAGCAGGCGCTCGTCGCCGAGGAGGGCGGTGAGTACGTCCCCGAGCGATTCCTGCGGCCCGACTCGGTGGCGACAGCGGTGCTCGCGGCCGTGTCCGCCACCCCCGACGCCCACCTGACCGACCTCGTCATCCGCCCCCGCCCCACCCGCTGACGCGCCCGCAACGAGTTCGGGGTCAGCCGCGGATGCGGCTGGCGGTCGTGGCTACCGCGGCCTGGGCCGCGGCGCGGTCCACCCGGGTGGACTCCCCGCCGCCCACCACCTGCTCGCCTGCCACCCAGACATCGCACACCCGGCGCGAGCCCGCCGCCCACACCAGGTTCGACAGCAGTTGGTCGTCCGGAACGTCGGTCCCCGTGGCGAACGCGGGGTCGTCCAGGTCGATGTGCACGATGTCGGCCCAGCGCCCGGCCTCCAGCACCCCGATGTCGTCGCGGCCGAGCGCGCGGGCGCCCTCGCGAGTCGCCAGCAGCAACGCCTGAGCGGCGCCCAGCGCCGTGGAGTCCCCTGTGGACAGACGGGTCAGCATCGCGGAGAGCTGGATCTCCTCCCACAGGTCGAGGTCGTCGTTGCTGGCCGGTCCGTCCGTGCCGAGCCCGACCGGTACGGAGGCCGCCCGTAGCTCGCTCAGCCTGGCGATGCCGGAGGCGAGTTTGGCGTTCGACCCAGGGCAGTGCGCCACGGCCGCGCCGCGTGCCGCCAGCAGCGCTATGTCCTCATCGGACAGATGCACGGCGTGTGCGGCGATGAGCCTGCCGCCCAGCAGGCCCACCTTGTCCAACAGGCGCGGAACGGAGCCGTGCTCGGCCCGTTGCCGCTCGTCCTCGTCGGCGGCCTCCGCGACGTGGATCTGCACCAGCGCTCCGCGGGCCGCGGCCTGCTCGGCCACGTTCTCCAATGCCTCGCGCGGCAGCATGTACGCCGAGTGCGGAGCGTAGCTCAGCTCGATCCGCTCACCCGGCCCGAACCGCAGCCCTTCGGCGTCGATCCACCGGCCGGTCGCGTCGGTCATCGCGCGCCAGTCCATTCCCGGCAGGTCGATGATCGGTCCGCCGATCACCGAGCGCGCGCCCGTGGTCAGCACCGCGTCGGCCACCTGCTCGCCGTGGAAGTACATTTCCGCGCTCGTCGTCACCCCGTGCCGGAGCATTTCCACCGAAGCCAGCAGCATCCCGGTGCGGATGTCCTCCGGGCGCAGCCGTGCCTCCGCGGGCCAGATGATCTCGCGCAACCAGCGCAGCAGCGGCAGTTCCCCACCCATCCCGCGCAGCAGCACCATCGGGCTGTGCGCGTGGGTGTTGATCAGCCCGGGCAGCAGGATGCCCGGCAGGTCGGTGACGAGTGCGTCGTCGGGTGCGGGTGCCGTGGCCGAGGGCCCGCAGTAGGTGATCCGGCCCTGTTCGTCGATGTCGACGACGGCGTCCCGCAGCACGGAACAGGCGGCATCGGCAGGCAGGACGACAGGAGCACGGAGTCGGCGGATGGTCATGGCGCGATCCTACGGAGGGAGCCCCTAGGACATCAGCCCGCTGCGCCACGCCCACGCCGCGATCTCGACCCGGTTGCGCGCCCCGATCTTGCCCTGGACGGAGGCCAGGTGCGTTTTCACCGTGGACAGCGAGAGGAACAGTTCCGCGCCGATCTCGGTGTTCGTCAGTCCGCGTGCCGTGGCCTTGACGACATCGGTCTCGCGGGAGGTGAGCGGCTCGTCGGGCTGTTCGAACTCCTGTTTCGCCGCGCTGCCGTTGAAGTGCTGCAACAACCGCACGGTGATCTGCGGTGACACCAGCGCGTCGCCCCGGACCGCCGCGCGGACGGCCTCCAGCAGCAGCGGTGGACCGGCGTCCTTCAAGAGGAAGCCGCTCGCGCCGTTGCGCAACGCCGTGTGCACGTACTCGTCCAGGTCGAAGGTGGTCACCACGACGACCTTGATGGGGTCCGCCACGTCGGGACCGGCCAGTTGCCTCGTCACCTCGAGCCCGTCGAGCCCCGGCATCCGGATGTCCAGCAGGCACACGTCCGGTCGTAGCTCGCGGGCCTTGCGCACCGCGTCCACACCGTTGCCGACGTCGGCAACGACCTCCATGTCCTCCTGCGCGTCCAGGATCATCCTGAACCCGATCCTGACCATGTCCTGATCGTCGGCGATCAACGCCCGGATCGTCACTCTTCTCCGCCTTCCAGTGGCAGCCACACCTCGACCAGCCAGCCCCCGTCCGGACCCGGCCCCGCGGAGAGTCTGCCGTGCAGCAGTTCGACCCGCTCACGCATGCCGACCAAACCGTAGCCCCCCGATCCGAGTGCTGCGGCTCGGTCCGGGCGGGTGGCGGCGTGATTGCCGTCGTCGCTCACCCGGACGTGCAGCTCCCCGTCGGCGACCCGGACCGACACGACCGCCTTCGTGGCGCCGGTCGCGTGCTTGCCGACGTTGGTCAGCGACTCCTGTACCAGGCGCAGCGTCGACCGGGCCACCTCCTGCGGCAGGCCGCTCGGCAGGTCGAGATCGATTTCGGTGGGCACTCCGTGGTTCGCGGATTCGACGAGTCTGCGCAGGTCGGCGGCGAGGTCGGTGGTGGCCTGCTCACTGAACTCGGTGGTGCCCGCAGAGGTGTCTCCGCGCATGCTGCGGACCAGCCTGCGCATGGCGGTCAGCGCTTCCGTGCCCGCCTTCTCGATCCGGTCCATCGCCTCGGCCGCGATCCGCGGGTCCTGCCCGGCGACCATTTTGGCCGCCTGTGCCTGCACCACGATCCCGGTGACGTGGTGCGCGACGACGTCGTGCAGCTCCCTGGCCAGCGCCATCCGCTCCGAGGTCTGGGCGTCGTTGACCGCTGTCTGCACGGCCTGGGTCCGCTGGATGTCCCTGGACCGCAGGAACATGCCGAAGGCCACGGCGATGCCCAGCAGCAGCACGGCCGAAACGAACAGCTGGCGCACCGAAGCTCCGCTGAACGTTCCCCTGCTGCCCTCCGCGGCGAGCGCGGTCAGGGCGACCACCACCGACAGCAGCCCGATCACCGGCCACACGCGCCGTGGGTCGGCGAACCGGATCAGGAACACCACCACCGCCAGTGCCGCGGCGATCTGCGTGCTCGGCACCGCGCCGACCATCAGATAGCTGTTGTCGGACCGCAGGAACACATTGGTGGCCATGCCGGAGACGGACATGACCGCGGCCAGCGCGATTCCGGCCTGCACCGGGTAGCGTGCCGCCGTTATCGCGACCAGCGCGGCCACCAGTGAACAGAGGACCGTGGGACCGGCGCGCAGGCCGGCGTTGGAGGCCGAAGCCAGTTCCAGGAACAGCGCGAGCGCCAGGACCCCGATCACCGGCCACTGGTTCCGCAGCAACTCGCCGAGCAGCCGGTCCTTGGGCCGCTGCCGGGGCTTCCTGTTCTGCAGGCCGGTCAGCACGGCTGCGACCAGCAGCAGCGACCCGAAGAACATGGACTGGAAGAAGTCCGCGCCGCCGGGGTCGATGTAGCCGGTCCTCGTGCCGACCGCGATCAGCCCGCCGACCACGAGTGAACTGGTCGCGATGAACGCGATTCCGGCGTGCAGTCCGCGCACCGCGAAGTAGACGAGTTCGAATCCGGCGACAGTTTCGGTGAACGAGACGTTCGACAGGATCGCCGAGTACGGCGTCGCTGTGCTGGCCCGGATCAGCACGCTGGCCCCCACCAGTACGCCAGCGCCGGCAAAGGCGGCCATGGCGGGTCTGCGCGGTGCCCAGCGCGCACAGGCAGCCATCGCCAGTACCCCTGGCAACAGGGCCAGGTCGCTGCCGACAGGGCCGACATCGTCGAAGCTCGCCATTCCGACTATGGCGAGATCGCACAGCAGTGCGGCCAGCAGGACGACTCCGGGCAGGCCGAGTCGCTGCAGCCAGTCACCGACCGTGCGCACAGGAGTTTCGGGGGGCACACAGCGACGGTAGAGGATTGCGGCGGCACCGCACCTTGGCCAGGTAGCCACCCTTGCCTCGGCCGATCGGCCGATGTGTGGACGCCGAATGCTGGCCGTCCGTCCGAAGTGGCCCGCCCGGTACTTCCGCCAGTGTTCTCCGGGAGCAAGACGTCCTGCGTTCGCAGACGCCGTCGAATCCGAGAGGGAGAACACTCGTGCACCCGCAGACCACCGATCACCGTCCACCAGGGACGGTTTCCGCCGCTCCCGCGCTTTCGGGGCGCGGACTGGTCAAGCGCTACGGAAACCAGCACGCGCTGGCCGGGGTAGATATCGACATCCAGCCCGGCGAGGCGGTGGCGATCGTCGGACCCTCCGGTTCGGGCAAGACGTCGCTGCTGCACGTGCTGGCCGGCATCCTGCGCGCCGACTCCGGCGAGATTCTCCTGGCCGGTACCCGGATCGACCAGTTCAGTGAGACGAAGCGCAGCGAGTTGCGCCGGACCGAGTTCGGTTTCGTGTTCCAGTCCGGGATGCTCGTCGCCGAGCTGACCGCGGAGGAGAACGCCGCACTCCCGCTGCTGCTCGGCGGCAGGAGCCGGGGTGCGGCCCTGCCTGCCGCGCGGGAATGGTTGTCCCGGCTCGGGCTCTCCGGCAAGGAGCAGCGCAGGCCGGGTGAGCTGTCCGGTGGTGAGGCACAGCGGGTCGCGATCGCCAGGGCGCTGGCCCACCGGCCAAAGGTGATCTTCGCCGACGAACCGACCGGCGCGCTGGACACCCGAACCGGGCGGGACACCATGAACGCACTGCTCGACGCGGCAGCCGAGACCGGCGCCGCCGTGGTCATCGTGACCCACGACCGGGAGCTGGCGGAGTCGGTGCCGCGCACTGTCGCCATCCGGGATGGGCTCATCGACACGAGCGCTGGTGTTGCTCGATGAACAGTTTCCGTCTCGCGCTACGCGTGCTGCGTGTCGATCGCCGAACCAGGACGTCCGCGATCCTCACCACTGTGGGGGTGGCGGTGGCGACGGCGCTGGTGCTGCTGTTGGTCGCACTGCCCTTCGCGACACAGGCCAGGGCCGACCGCGCGTCCTGGCAGGACCCGTACTTCGCGATGAGGTCGGGGCAGAGCACCGGCGCGCCGGTGCTGAGAATGGACGCCAGCACGGATTACATCGGCTCCGAGCGGATCTCGCGGGCGGACGTCGCCCTGACCTGGCACACCGTGCCGGAGCTTCCGCCTGGCGTGCCGGAGTTTCCCGCCCCGGGCGAGGCACTGCTCTCCCCCGCCCTCGCGGCGAAGGTGGCCGACCTGCCCGCAGCGCAACTCGGGGACCGCTTCGGTGACAAGGTCGTCGGCACCCTCGGCGAGGACGCGCTGAGCTATCCGGGCCAACTGGTCGCGCTGGTCGGTCAGTCGGCGGACGACATGTCGGAGTACGCCCAGCCGCTGGCCGGCTTCGCCATCCACGACGGTGAGCCGGACCCGCTGCTGACGGTGCTCGCCGGGGTCGGCGTGGTCGTGCTGGTGGTGCCCAGCCTGGTGCTGGTCGGCTCGGCGGCCCGGTTGACCGCGGCGCGCAGGGAGCGCAGGCTCGCCGCCCTGCGACTGGCCGGTGCGACTCCGGGTCAGGTGACCTCCATGGTCGCCGCCGAGACCGCCGTCGCGGCAGCCGGAGGAGCGTTGCTCGGACTCGCGATCAGTCCCGTGTTCGGCAAACTCGCCAGCTTCGTTCCGTGGGACGGCGGCACCTGGCAGACGGGGGACTTCATCCTGCCGTTGCCGCTGATCGCGCTGATCGTCGTGGCCATGCCGCTGCTGGTCCTTGCCGCCGCCGTGATCGCACTGCGGCGGGTGATGTCCACCCCGCTCGGTGCCGCTGCGGCGCACTCGCCCAAACCACTGCACTGGTGGCGCCTGCTCGCGGTACCCGTCGCCGGCCTGTTCTTCTTCGTCATGGTCAACACGGCGGAAAGTAGCGCTGACGTGCTGGTGGTGTTCGTTGCACTGGGTTGCCTCGTTGGCTCCGCCGCCGTGGTCGGGCCGTGGGTCACCTCGGTGATCGGCGGGATCTTCGTCCGGGTGTGGCGCAAACCGGCGGGCCTGCTGGCCGGGCGCAGGCTGCGCGACGACCCGAGGGGTGCCTACCGGGCGTCCGCGGGTGTGGTCCTCGCGGTGTTCGCCGGTTCGATGGCTCTGACCCTGATGCCGACCTTCGAGTCGAAGGCGGGCGGGGGTCGCGAGTTCCAGGACCACGTGCTCTACCTGAACGCCGGCACGGAACAGGCGGAACAGATCGTGCGTGCCGCCAACGCCGACCTCGAGCGCTACGGCCAGCAGGAACGTGCGACTCCTGTCGGCGATGTGGTGCTGGTCAACGGCGAGGGAAGCGGGCAGTCCGCGCTGCTGCTGAACTGCGCGGACGCGGAGAACCTCCTCCGGCTGGACATGCGGGGGTCCTGCGCGGGCGCGCCCGGTGTCTACAGCGAGTACCGCATCGAGACCGAGGGCCTCGAGGTGCGGGCGGACTACGACAGCGCAGGCGTTCCGCTGGCGAAGGACACGCCATGGCGGCCGATCGCCAGTTCGGACGACATGTACAGCTCCGTCGTGGTCGACCCCGCGGTGGTCCCCGACTCCCTGACGGCGGGGACGGTCACCGTCGCCGTGCCGACCACGAAGGAGAACCGGGAGGTGGTGCGCACCGCGCTGGTGGGCGCGGCGAACGGGGCACCGGTGATGAGTCGTGAGCTGATGCTGGACCGGGAGCAGATCCAGCTTGCCGACCTGCGCAGGGTCACGGTCATCGGCCTGATCGCGGCCGCGGTGCTCGCGGGGTGCAGCGCGGCGATCGCGACGGCCGGTTCGGTGATGGACCGCAGGCGCACGTTCGGTGCGCTCATCGCCGCGGGAACGCCGGTCAGGACGTTGGCACGGGCTCTGCGGATGGAGGCCGCACTGCCCGCGATGGTGGCGACGATCTGTGCCGGAGCGGTCGGTGTGTTCGTCGGGACGGGTCTGCTGATCCTCATCGAGGAGGGGGCACCGGTCCTCACGCCGTGGATCCTCGCGCCGATCGTGCTCGGCGCCGGTGTGGCGGCACTGGCGGCGTCGGTCTGCACTCCGGCGTTGAAGCGGGTCAGGGCCGAGCCGCTGGCCGACGAGTAGGGGCGACCGCTCGTCCACGAGTGACGCGCCTGCCGCCTTCCGTCGGGGGGAGGACGGCAGGCGCGTCGTCGTGCACCTCGGCCGATCGGCCAACCCGGGGTTCGGCCGTATGGCCATCGCTCATGGCCGCCCGGCCGATCCGCTGACCAGGGCCAACGGCGGATTCTGGAGTCAGCGGGCGCGAAGGGCCCGCGTGGACCGAGGGAGAGCAATCATGGGTGCGATCGAGACGATCGGGATCGCGGCGGGGCTGTTCGTGCTGGTGCTGATGGCGCTCGCACCGCTGCTGGTGGAACTCAACGACAGGCTGCCGCTGGAGTCGAGTGCACGACCGGAACCCGTCCCGGCTCCGGCCTGGGGGTCAGGCCGTGCTCAGGCTTCGGCCTGAACGACCTTCTCGAAGATCAGGTCCCGGCTGACGCGACCCTCCTCGCGAGCCCGCTGCTCGAACTTGGTCACCGGTCGCCAGTCCGGCCTCGGCGCCCAGCCCGGTTCCGTGGTGCTGGTGTTGCGCAGACCCGGTTCGGCCGAGCACACCTCGAGCATCTGCTCGGCGTAGTGCTCCCAGTCGGTGGCCAGGTGCAGCGTCCCGCCGGGAGCGAGCCGGGAGGTGACCAGCGCGACGAAGTCCGGCTGCACGAGCCTGCGCTTGTGGTGCCGCTTCTTCGGCCACGGATCCGGGAAGAAGATCCGCACCCCGGAGAGGGTTTCGGGCGGAATGTGCCTGGTCAGCAGAATGACGGCGTCACCGTGCAGCAGCCGCAGGTTCCGTGCCCCGAGCTTGTCCGCGCGCAGCATCAGCTGTCCCAGCCCCGCGTGGTAGACCTCGACGGCGAGGTAGTTGAGCTCCGGGGCGGCAGCGGCCAGCTGCGAAGTGGTCTCCCCCATGCCGGAGCCGATCTCCAGCAGCAGTGGCGCGGACCGGCCGAACCAGGCGTCGAAGTCGGTCGGCTCGGAGTCGATGTCACCCAGCTCGGATACCGCTCGGCCCATCGTCGGCCACAGCTCTTTCCAGGCACGCTCCTGGCCGACCGTCATCCGGCCACCGCGTTGCACGTAGCTGACCACGCTGCGCATCCGCGGCAGCGTGGACTCCGGCCGCCTCGATAGCGGGGCTTCGTCGTTATCCACCCGGCGACGATATCCGGGCCTCAGCGCACTGCTTCGAACTCCCCCAGCCGGGCGCGCAGTCCGGCGAGACCCGCGACCGCGACCGGTTCCGGTGTGCGGCCGCTGTGCGCGGGAAGTACGTCGATCCAGCCGGAGTGGCTGTCGGTGTTGAGCACCGTCGTGGGAATCGCGTGCCCGGCGGCACCGTGCTCCGAAGGCATGAACTCCCAATAGCCGGACTCGCCGTCCGAAGCCCACGGCACGTACTCCCAGCCCGGCCGCCTGCCGAGCAGTTGCGCTATCCGGTCCTCGATACGGAAACCATCACTGCGCGACTCGATTCTTCCCGCGGCGAGGGCGCGGAGCCACCATGGTGCGGGCACGGGTTCCCCGCCCGCGCAGGCCGCCCTGAACAGGCTCAGCACATGCTCCTGAGGTGCGCGATGTATCCAGGCCTTGCGAATCTCCGCTGGTCGTGTGGCGGAAGCGGCGACACGCGGAAGTTCGATCGCCTGCGACCATTCGAGGGCGAGCATGGGTTCGAGCCGCGGTGGGCGAGCGGCTTCTGCGGGCGCTGGACGTCTGGCACGTTCTCCGAGATCAACCACCGTCAAGGGTCACCTCCGTAGAGTCCGTGACGGGTCTTCTGCCATGTCACCTGTTTCCATAGGACCTGGTCAATGGCACGCCGTCTGCTCCGAGTGGGACAGACCACAGCCACTTAACGTGGTCTTAATGCCCCGGCTTGCGGTAGTGCACTGGACATATCGGCGGCCGATGCCATTTCGTTACTTCATGCAAGGCCGGGGTGACGCAGGGACACGGTGGGTCAGGCGTCCTTCTTCGTCGCGGCCGCGACACCGGCCGCGAGCAGGGCGAGGCAGATCGCGGCGAAGTAGCCGCCGTAGGCCACCGGCCCCATCGGCATATCGCCCAACCCCAGCGCACTCCGCGTGAACTCCGCGCCGATGAACTGGTCAGCGGCGAAGAACGGCATCCACTGGTAGATGTCGTCGCCCACACCGGGGATCAGCACGACAAGCCCTTCGACCAACTGCGTCCACACCAGCGCCACCCCGAGGGCGAGCGCGGTGCTGCGCAACAGCAGCCCGAGCCCGACACCGGCGGCGGCCGTCATGAGATAGACCGCGGCCTGGCCTGCGACCGCCCGCCAGTCCGCGGCGGAGTCCAGCGCGAGATCAGCCTCCGGGCGGATAGCCACTGCCATCGCCCACGACACGAACCCGATCAGCAGGCCGAGCAGGGCACACCAGCCGCCCACCACCACGGCCTTCGCCAACAGGGCGGGGGCTCGCTTCGGGACTGCCTGGAACGTCGTACGAATGGTGCCCCAGTTGTACTCGCTGGCCGCCGCGATCACCGCGAGCACCAGAATCACCACGCGGCCGAAGGCTGTACCCGTCTGCGAAGTGGAGACCGTCAGGTTGATCTGGTCCCCGGCGAGGCCCACGAACAGGGCGGCGAACCCGAGCGAGGAGGCCACCGCGATCGCCGAACACCACCACGGCGCGCGGGTGCTGAAGAGCTTGATCCGCTCGACCCTGAGCAGGGTCATGACTGCGCCTGCGCTTCGTTGGCAGCAGCTGTGGCTGTTCCCGGATCATGTGCCGCGTACTCCACCGAATCGCCGGTGAGCTGCATGAAGGCCTGCTCGAGCGAGCCGCGGTGCGGGCTCAGTTCGTGCAGCGTCGCGCCCTCGGTGAACGCGAGTTCGCCGAGTTGGTCGCTGCTCATCCCGGAGACGTCGAGTGCACTGTCGTCCTCGATGGCGGTGAACACGGTCCCCGCGCGTTCAAGCGCCTCCCGCAGCACGGGTAGATGGGGGCTGCGCACCCGCACCCTGTCCTCGGTCGCCCGCTCGACGAAGTCCTCGGTGGTGCCCTGGTAGATCAGCTTTCCCTTGCCGATCACCACCAGATCCTGCGCGGTCTGTGCCATTTCGGAGAGCAGGTGGCTGGAGACGAACACGGTGCGGCCCTGCTCGGCCAGCGCGTGCATGAGCTGGCGAATCCAGTGAATGCCCTCGGGGTCGAGGCCGTTCACCGGCTCGTCGAACAGCAACACCTGTGGATCACCGAGCAGTGCGCTCGCGATGCCGAGTCGCTGGAGCATGCCGAGGGAGAAACCGCCTGCCCGCTTTGTCGCGACCGACGTCAGTCCCACGACGTCGAGCACCTCGTCCACCCTGCTGTCGGGAATGCCGTTCGAGGCCGCGATCCAGCGCAGGTGGTTGCGCGCCGAGCGGCCCGGATGCCGCCAGCCCGCCTCGAGCAGTGCCCCGACCGTGTGCAGCGGCTGCTCGAGGTCGCGGTAGTACCTGCCGTCGAAGCGGACCTGTCCCGAGGTCGGGTTGTCCAGGCCGAGCATCATCCGCATGGTGGTCGATTTGCCCGCACCATTCGGTCCGAGGAAACCGGTGATCCGGCCGGCATTGACGGTGAACGAAAGGTCGTCCACGGCGAGCGTGGAACCGTATCGCTTCGTCAGGCCCCTGGCTTCGATCATCAGTTACCCCCGGAACGTCGGCGAATGTGGCCCCCGTCGCCGCAGATCCTGCCAGTTGTCCGGTGGCCCTGCGAACCGGGTGACGAGGAAGGCCCGGGTCGCCCCCCGAAGGCGACCCGGGCCTGTTTTCCCCTTACCCCGAAAGCTGTCGCGCCCCGAATATCCGCGACGATTACCGGAGTTTCCTGTGGTGGCTTGTGTGGGTTGTGCAGCCGGTCACGCGTCCCGCTTGTTCGCCGTGGTCAGCGCGATGGCCAGCACGACCAGTGCGATACCGGCGAAGTAGGCCAGCGCCCACCCCGGGCTCAGCGGAGTGCTCGACAGTGGCGCACCTGCCGCCACGTCCCGGCCCGCATTGGATGCACCGTCACCGGTGAGGAACTTGTTCGCGGCGTTGAACGGCATCCACTTGTAGATGTCGTCACCGATGCTCGGAATCAGCTGCACCAGGCTCTCCACCGCGAGGTTGTAGATCAGCAGCAGTGAGATGGCGCCTGCGCTGTGCCGGACCAGGACGCCGACCGCGATCGCGATCACCGCCGACAGCGCGTAGACAGGGCCGACTCCAGCGACGTTGATCCAGTCGGCGGCGCTGTTGAGCGAGAGGTCGAAGTTCGGCTGCATGAGCACCGAAAGTCCCCACGAGCCGAACGCGGCGATTTCGCCGATGACCAGCGCGAGCAGCGCGACCACGCCGGTTTTCGCGAGCAGCGCCGAACTGCGGTGCGGAACCGCCTGGAAGGTGGTGCGGATGGTGCCGAAGCGGTATTCGGTCGTCACCGAGAGCGCGGCGAGCACCATGACGACCGCGAGGCCGAAGCTGTAGCCGAACTGGGTCGTCGCGACGGTGGCCGGGAACTGCGCGTCGGCGTTGCCCACCACCAGTGCGGCGAAGCCCACCGTGACCACCAGGGTGATCAGTGCACACCACCACGGGGATCGCGTGGTGAACAACTTGATGCGTTCCACTGCGAGCAGAGTCATGATCTTCTCTAATCCTCGAAAGTTGCTGTACTGGTGGTCACTTCGCGGCGGGAGTAGCGCCGACGACCTGCTGGACTTCGGCTTCCAGTCCCGTGTGGTACTCGACGGAGTCCCCGGTGATCTGCATGAAGGCCTGCTCCAGCGAGCCTTGCTGCGGGCTCAGTTCGTGCAGCACGACCGCGTTGCTGGCGGCCAGTTCGCCGATCTTCTCGCTGTCCATTCCGGACACGAGGACGCCGTCCTCGGCGTCGGTGAGCTCGGCACTGGCCTGCTGCAGCGCTTCGCGCAGTTGCGCGAGCTGCGGGCTGCGTACCTTGACGGTGTTCTCCGTAGCCTTGGCCACGAACTCCTTGGTGCTGCTCTGCGAGATCAGCTTCCCCTTGCCGATCACCACGAGTTCGCTGGCGGTGAGCGCCATCTCCGAGAGCAGGTGGCTGGAGACGAAAACGGTACGGCCCTCGTCCGCCAGCCGGTGCATGAACTTGCGGATCCAGAGGATGCCCTCGGGGTCGAGGCCGTTCACCGGCTCGTCGAACAACAGCACCTCGGGATCACCGAGCAGGGCGGCGGCGATGCCGAGTCGCTGCGACATACCGAGCGAGAAGCCGCCCGCCCGCTTGTTCGCCACTGAGGTGAGGCCGACGATGTCGAGCACCTCGTCCACCCTGCGGGCGGGCAGTTTGTTGGACTTGGCCATCCAGGCGAGGTGCGCCCTGGCGGAGCGGTTCGGGTGCACCCACTTCGCGTCGAGCAGGGCGCCGACGGTCCGGAGTGGATGGTGCAGGTCGTGGTACTTCTTGCCGCCGATCGTGACGTGGCCGGCCGTCGGATTGTCCAACCCCAGGATCATCCGCATCGTGGTCGACTTTCCCGCGCCGTTCGGCCCGAGGAACCCGGTGACACGGCCGGTCTCGACACTGAAGGACAGGTCGTCCACCGCCAGTGTCTTGCCATACCGCTTGGTGAGGCCTCGTGCCTCGATCATCATTCCTCCTCGGATGCGCCTGCCCCCGCAGTAACGCTCGCTGTTTCGAAATCTGTGCTGCGTCGCCCGCATCGACTTATCGCGACGACAACATCCTCTCGGACGATCGGGCCCGGCCGCGTCATCCTGTGGGCCGAACTTCCTCCCCGCCTTCAGACGTAGCTTGGCGGATCCCGGCGCGCAGCGCGATCAGTGATGACCCTGACTCCACCCTGAACCCCACCCTCACTTCTCCAGGGGCCAGGGCCAGTTCGGGGCCGGCTTCGCCCGCGCCGTGTGGTGAGGTGGCGGAGCGAGCCGCGGTCGTCAGACCCGCAGTGCCTTCAGGGCCGCACGTGCGGCGTGATGACCATTCATACCGTGCACTCCCGCTCCTGGCGGCGTCGCTGCTGAGCACAGGTAGAACCCCGGGACTCCGGTGAAGTAGGGGTTGAACGACAAGCGGGGGCGAGCGACGAGTTGCCATGGCGAACCGGCGCCACCGATGATGTCGCCGTCCACGTAGTTCGCGTTGTCTGACTCCAGGTCGGCGCACGACCTGCCCGCGTGCGCGAGAATCCGGTCTCGGAACCCGGGAGCGAACCGTTCGATCTGTCGCACGACCAGGTCGGTGGCATCACCGTGGAATCCGTTCGGCACATGTGCGTAGGCCCACACTGGGTGGATGTTGTTCACCGAGCGGGTCGGGTCCGCCAGGTACTGTTGTCCGACCAGGACGAACGGTTGGTCGGGCAGAACCCCGTTTCGTACGGCGCGCAGGGTGCGGCCGACCTCCCGCGCCGTTCCGCCGGCGTGAACCGTCCCGGCGGCCCGGCACTCGGCGGATGACCACGGCACGCCGCCCTCGACGGCGAAGTCCACTTTGAAGGCTCCCGAACCGTGTGCCCATCGACGGTAGCTCCGCGACACGCGAGCCGGTAGCCGATCGCCCATCAGGTCCGCCACGGCGCCGGGCATCAGGTCGAACACCACGACATCGGCGACAGGCAGATCGCGGAGTCGGCTTACCCGCACCCCTGTCTCGACAATCCCGCCGTACTCGGCGAGCTCGCGCGCGAGGGCATCGGTGATCGACCGCGAACCGCCTTGTGCCACCGGCCAGCCGAATCGATGCCCGGCCGCGATGAGCAGGGCCGCGACCGACGAACTGAGCGGAGCGCTGAGTGGGTACATCAAGTGCGCTGCCACTCCGGCGAACAGCGCCTTCGCCTGGGCGCCCTTCCACATACGACTCATCAGTGCCGCGGGCATGGCCGCACGCAGACCGAAACGCGCGAACCGGATCGGGTGGTCGGGAACCGTGAGCACCGGTCCCAGTACATCCGTGGCCGAATTCTCCAGATCCGTGGCGAGCGCTCCGAAGAGCGCTCGCCACCTCGCGCCGTCGGGACGTCCCAGGGCCTGAACCGTCCTGGACATCGATCTGTGCAGTGCTCCGGAGGAGCCGTCGTCGAGCGGATGCGCCAGCATGATCTCCGGATGGCACCACCGCAGGCCGTGCCGCTCGAGATCGAGTGATCGGAAGAATGGCGAGGCCATCGCGGTGGGGTGCACCGCGGAGCAGTCGTCGTGCAACAGGCCGGGAAAGAACCTCTCCGTGGTTTTCGTGCCTCCGCCGATTCTGGTCGCCGCTTCCAGAACGGTGACCTCGAGCCCGCTGCGCGCCAACGTGATGGCCGCGGCCAGGCCGTTGGGGCCGGCACCGACGACGACTGCCTTGGCCACTAGTTGCTGACCTGGCCTTCTCGTTCGCGGGGAGCACCGGCGAACAGTGCCGTCAGCTTGTCCTTCTCGTGCAGGATCAGCACCGTACACGCCACGGTGCATCCCAGTATGAAGTACTTGACCGACGGGAAGCCGAACGCGAAGTCCATCAAAGTGATGTTCAGGCTGACGGCGAACAACGCCGCCGCTCCGACGAGTGATGTCCTGCGGAAGAGCAGCATGATGGCGGGAATGAATTCGAAGAGGCCGGTGATTCGGCCGTAAATGGGCGAATATCCGTAGAACGCCCACACCAGCGAGGGGCCGTTCGCCGTTTCCTTGTCCATTGTCCAATCGCCGTAGTAGTACTGGCCTCCCGAGAGCTTCACGGAGCCGTAGGCAAGGAAAATCGCAGAAACAACGATCCTGAGCAAAAGGATTGCTTTAGGTTGATTCTTGAACCATGTCACGAACCCGAGATTATAAGGTAGGAGAATTTCACACATCACTCGAGAGGACGGTGTTGTGGTCCTTTAGGATGAACCGCCCTCGTACTTTCGTAGGAGGTAGGAGTGATGAGGGCGCGCCGGGGCTCAGGCCAGGCCGGGGCGGGTCAGACCGGTCTCGTAGGCCAGGACGACCGCCTGCACCCGGTCCCGCAGGTCCAGTTTGGACAGTATCCGGCCCACGTGCGTCTTCACCGTCGCCTCGGAAAGGAAGAGCGTCGCCGCGATCTCGGTGTTCGACAGTCCCTTCGCGATCAACAACAGCACCTCTCGTTCCCGTTCGGTGAGCACGTCCAGCGTCGTGCTGTCCCGGATCGGCGAGCCGCCCTTGCCGATGAAGCGGTCCAGCAACCTGCGCGTGACACTCGGCGAGACCACCGCGTCCCCGCTCGCCACCGCTCGCAGCGCCGACACCAGGTGATCGGGCGGTGTGTCCTTGAGCAGGAACCCGCTCGCCCCACCCTGCAATGCCGAGTACACGTACTCGTCGAGATCGAACGTCGTCATCACCAGTACCCGGGACGTGCCTGCGTCGACAATGCGCTTCGTGGCCTCGACTCCGTCCAGCACCGGCATCCGGACATCCATCAGCACCACGTCCGGCCGCAGTCGTTCGGCCAGCTCCACGGCCTGTGCGCCGTCACCGGCCTCCCCCACGATCTCCACGTCGGGATGCGCGCCGAGGACCATCCGGAAGCCCGCCCGCATCAGTTCCTGGTCGTCGACCACAACTACCGAGATCATTGCCGCCTCCGCGGTGAAAAGTACGTCGGCGGAGATCATTGCCGCCTCCGCGGTGAAAATTACGTCGGTGGACATCACGGTGTCGGCAGTGTGGCCCGCACCCGCCACCCCCCGCCGGGGTTCGGTCCGACCTCGAGAGTGCCACCGAACACGTTCGCCCGCTCTCGCATGCCGATCAGGCCGTTGCCTCCCGCGACCGCGGACGTGTCGTCGTCGGATACCAGCGCTCGTGCCTTGCCTGCGCCGTCGTCGGTCACCTCGACCCGCACCGCGTCACCGCTGCGCCACACCCGCACCTCGGCGGTCGCCCCTTGCCCCGCGTGCTTCAGCGTGTTCGTCAGCGACTCCTGCACGATCCGGTACACCCCCAGTGCGACACCGGTCGGCAGCTCGGCGAGTTCTTCGCCCAGGTCCAGCCGTACCGGAACACCGGCCGTCCGGATGCGCTCAGCCAGCTCGCCGAGGGCCTCCGTACCCGGCTGCGGCACCCTCGGTTCACCGTTCGCGTCCTCGTTGCGGAGTACGTCGAGCAGCCTGCGCAGTTCCGCGAGGGCCCCGCGCCCGGTCCCGGAGATCGTGCGGACCGCCCGTTCCGCCAGCGCGGGATCGGATCTGATCGCGTACGAGGCCCCGTCGGCCTGCACCACCATCACACTCACCGCGTGTGCCACCACGTCGTGCAGCTCACGAGCGATACGGCTGCGTTCCTCGGCGACCGCGATCCGGCTCGCCTGGTCGCGTTCGGTCTCCAGCAGGTGCAACCGCGCCTCGAGCTCCGCCTGGTACGCCCGGCGGGCCCCGGCGAACTCGCCGAGTGTCCAGCAGAACGCGAGGATCAGCACGAGGATGATCGAGTTGATCAGCCACTGTTCGGGGTACTGGATGAACGTCTGCACCTCGGACACCGCGAGCGTGGCGACCAGGTAGATCGCGCCCTGCTTGCGTCCGCTGTAGACCACCACGCTGTAGACGCTGACCGCTCCTGCCGTCAGCGGGGCGAGACCGAGTTCGAATGCCGCGTGCGGGATGCTGATCACCAGCACCAGGTACGCGACGAGCAGCGGGTGTTTGCGGCGGAAGACCAGCGGAAGCACCATCAGCAGGTCCAGCGGCAGTGCCAGCTGCCAGGGGCCGAACTGGTCTTCCGGAGGACCGAGCCGCGACAGCAGCAGAATCGCCAGATCGATGAGCAGGAGCAGCCCCGCGATCAGGCTGTCGCCGACCATGGGGTGCGCCCGCATCCACATACTCAGCCGCCGCATCCAGTCACACTAGGTTGTCCACCGGTGCCCGCGCGTCAGACGGCGGTAGCACGGTCGATGCGACCGGAGGATGAGCTCGTGGCACGATTCTGCTCGCGGACGACGTGACGGGGAGGACGGCGTGACGGCAGCGAGAACGGAGCAGGGTCGCGTCGCCGGCCCGCTCTCGACCTCGGTGGCCAACCTGTGTCAACGGTTGCAGCCGCAGGTGTCGGCGCGCACGGCTGCCGGATTCGCCGAGGTGCTGCGCCGACTCGGTGGGCCACTGCAGGTCGCCGTCGCTGGACGCATCAAGTCAGGTAAGTCCACGCTGGTCAACGCGTTGATCGGACGCAGGGTCGCGCCCACGGACGTGGGTGAGTGCACGCGTCTCGTCACCCGCTTCCAGTACGGCACGGTGGACCGGATCGAGGTGGTCTTCACCGACGGCCGCAAGCAGGTGCTGCCGTTCGCGGCGGACGGCGTGATCCCCGCGGAACTGGGTGTCGACATAAGCACCGTCTCGCACATCGAGGCCTACCTGACCAACGCGGTGCTGCAGAACATGACCGTGATCGACACTCCCGGCCTCGGATCCCTCGATGCCGCTTCCGTGTCCAGGACCGAACAACTGCTCGGCGCCCGCGACAACAGCGACGACAGCGACGAGGACGGATCCGACGAACTCGACGACACCTCCCGTAATGCCGTCGCCGGTGCCGAGGCCGTGCTCTACGTGGTGACCCAGGGCATCCGCGCCGACGACGAGCAGGCGCTCGCGGCCTTCACCGCCGCAACGGCCAGCCGGGAGGCGGGGCCGGTGAACGCCATCGCCGTGCTGAACAAGGCCGACACGATCGCGCCCGAGTCGGTGGCCGGGGCCGACAAGGCGGCGGATCCGGTCTGGGCCGCGGCGACCATGCTCGCGGAGAAGCAGGCCGCGATGCTCAAGCCGAGGGTCGCCGACGTGCTGCCGGTGATCGGGCTGCTCGCCGAGTCGGCGGAGTCGGGCGCGTTCACCTCGGCCGACGCCGAAGCCCTGCGCCAGGTTGCGACCCTCGAGGACGACGTGCTGGAGACCATGCTGATCTCCGCGGACATCTTCACGACCTGGGAGTGCGATGTGCCCTCCGGCACCCGCCTGCGCCTGCTGGAGAAGCTCGACCTCTACGGCATCCGGCGAGCGGTCGAGGCGATCCGCACCGACTCGGAGATCACGGCGGGCGCCCTGCGTCGCACACTGCTCGACGCCTCCGGCCTTGCCGAGGTCCGCGCGCGGCTCGGCGTCGTGTTCGCCGCCCGTGCGGACGGCATCAAGGCCGCAGCGGCGCTGGCCTCGGTGACCGCGCTCGCGCAGGCGTCCGGCGACCCGGCTGAGCGTCAGCGGGTGCATGACGCGATCGAGGTTCTGCTGGCCAAACCCGAGGCCCACCAGCTCCGGCTGCTGGAGGCGTTGACACTGGTCGCCGCCGGTGCGGTCGACATGCCCGAGGACCTGGCCGAGGAGGTGCTGCGGGTGGGCAGCAACGCCGACATCGGTGCCCAGCTCGGGATGCCGGGAGCAGGCAGGCCCGAGCTGGCCGCGCACGCACTGGAACGGGCGGGCTGGTGGCGCTCGTTCGCGTCGTTCGGCGCCACCCCCGCCCAGAGCCGCGTGGCGCACGTGGTGCACAGGGCGTACTTCCTCATCTGGCAGCAGCTTCGCGATCCGGCAGGAGGCCGATGATGGCCGCGTGGTTCCGCAAGACCGGCGCCGATTCCGACGGTTCGGGTGACGCACCAGAACCCGAGGGCGAGGAGGCACTCGACGCCCCGACCGGCCAGATCCCCGGGGCCCGCCTGTCCAAGATCATCGAGGAGGCGGACGGAACCGGGTCGCAGGCCGAAGCGTCGGAACCGGATGTGCAGCCTGTAGGACTCGCCGTCCCCGACACCGCCGTTGACCTGGACCAGGCGCTTGCCGATCGCAAGGCGCTGATCCAGCTCTGTCTGTATGCGATGGACCGGGCGCGTAGCGGCGGGGTCGCGGAACGGCTGGAACAGGGGCTCGCCGCGATCGGGGTGACCGCCATGCGCCCCGACGGCCAGCGGTTCGACCCGGCGCTGCACGAAGCGGGCGGTGCGGTGCCGACCGGGGACGTCGCCCTGGAGGGGACCGTCGCGGAGACCGAGGTCGTCGGGTTCGCCGACCGTGGCAGGCTGCTGCGGGCTCCCGTCGTCACCGTCTACACCAGGCGGTGAGCGGTGACGGCGCCTTCGCCCGGTAAACCCACGCTGCCCGCTCAGGTGAAGCAGGCGCGCGAAGCCCTGCTGGCGCTGCTTCGGGATCTCGACCCGCAGGCCGCGAAGTGGGTCGACGACCTGCGCCGCGCCCGGCCGAGGAAGCCGTCCGTCGTGGTCGTCGGCGAGACGAACAGAGGGAAGAGCTCGCTGGTCAACGCCTTGTTGGCGCAACCGGGACTGTCGCCGGTTGACGCCGAGGTGGCCACATCCACATACCTGGTCTTCGACCACGACGACCAGTGGACGGCGCAGGCCTGCTATCCCGGCCAACTGGCCCCGGTGGCGATCGAACCCGTCGACCTGGTCCGCTGGGTCTCGGTGAACCACGACCTGCCCGAGGGGCAGCTCCCGCCGCGCTATGTCGAGGTGGCCGGGCCGGTTCCGCTGCTGGAACGGGTGACCGTGGTCGACACGCCCGGTGTCGGTGGCCTCGATGCCGCGCACGCAGAGCTCGCCATGGAAGCCGCGGCCAACGCCACGGCGCTGCTGTTCGTGGTGGACGCTTCCTCTCCGTTCACCTCCAGTGAGCTGCGGTTTCTGCGCGACATGGGCGACCGGGTCGAGACGGTGGTCTTCGCGCTGTCGAAGACCGATCAGTTCCGGGGCTGGCGGCAGGTACTCGACGCCGATCGCGAACTGCTCGCCGAACACGCACCGAGATTCGCGAACGCGCCTATCCACGCGGTGTCGGCGCGGATGTTCGAGATGGCGGGCAAAGCGCCGAACGAGCAGGCCGCGGCCATGCTGCGGGAGAAGTCCGGGGTGGCCGAGCTGCAGACAGCGGTGCAGGAGCTGCTGGTCGGGCGCTCGGCGATGCTCGGGGAGGCGAACACACTGCGGGCGTTGTCCAGCGCGCTCGGCGAGCAGCATTCCCGGCTGCAGGCCGAGCGCAGGGCGTTGTCCGCCGGTGAGTCGGAGGCCGAGGCGCTGCGCGAGCGGAGGGACCAGCTCGCCGCCGAACGGCGTTCCTCGACCCGGGGCTGGCAGCTGCGGCTACGCGGCGAGGTGCAGCGGACCCGCGTGGAGATCGGGCACGAGGGCAGCAGGCAGATGCGGGACGCCCAGTCGTGGTTCCGGCAGCGGATCGACGCGGCGAAGCGGGAGCAACTGGCCGCCATGCCGCAGCAGGTGGACGCGGCGTTGCAGTCCATCTCGCAGCGGGTGTCCACCATGCTCGCCTACCGGCTCAACCGCGTGACCGACATCGCGCTGGCCGAACTGTTCTCCCCGGAGGAGCTCGACGTGATCCGGGCCCAGTTCGCCAGGGCGGGCGGGCCGCCGGTCGTGCTGCGGCCACCGGACCGGCGGCCGCCGAGCGCCGAGGACAAACTGCTGGTCTTCATGGGCGTGTCCGGTGGTGTCGGTGCGGGCAAGCTGGCCGCCGCGCCGCTGGCCGGGGTGGCATTGCTGAATCCGGTGATCCTGCCCGCGACGATCGTCATCGGGCTCGGGGCGGGCTGGTGGATGGCGCGGACGCGCAGGCACGCCGCGGACAAGCAGCACATGAAGCAGTGGCTGGTGGAGTCCATCGCCGATGCCCGCTCCACACTGGACCAACTGGTTGCCGAGCAGCTGATCGAGGCCGAGCAGCAGCTGTCGCTCGCCCTGGACGAGGCACTGGGCAGGCGGATCGAGGGCATCGAGGCCGAGTTGAAGGATGTCGACAAAACGATCAAGATGGACGCCCAGGAGCGCTCGAAGAACCTGTCGGCCGTGACCAGGCGGATCAAGGACGTCAGCGAGGCCCGAGATCGGGCGGAGAGCTTCCTGACCAGGATCCGCAGCCTGCGCGACGGCTGACAGGGCGTCTCTGTCGAGCAGTTGTGTGGTGGAACCGAAGCGGCATACGGTGAGTCATATCAGCTGACAACCGAACGACGCAGGCCCGAATACTCCGGCGGTAGCCGGTAACCCGAGGGGGAGTTCCCAGTGTGGGTCGACGAGAGTGGCGCTACGGACACCACCGGCACCACCGGTAGCTCGGACGAGATCACCGTCACCGTCGAGGGCGAGGAGTACGTCGCAGAGATCAACTTCGACATCGACGAGGACGGCGTCGACGACACGGCGATCATCGAGCACGCCGACGGTACCGGGCAGGCGTTCGTCGACGTCGACGGCGACGGCCAGGCCGACGAGTACATCCAGCTCGACGCACAGGGCGACGTCCTCACGCACGCGGAGTACGACGAGGCCAGTGGCGACTGGGTCTCGGTCGAGCCCGGCTCCGGCGACTCGGGTGACACCCAGACCGGGTCCTCGGGTCCGATGACCGCGGATCTGCCCGACGGGCAGGTCGAGGTCGGTCCGGCCACCGTGGACACCAACGACGACGGGATCAACGACACCGCGGTCGTGCAGGACGAGACCGGTACCACCACCGCCTTCACCGATGTGGACTCCGACGGCGAGGCCGATGTCGCGGTGATCATCGACCAGAACGGCGGTTCGACCAGCTACGAGCACACCGGCGACGGCGAGTGGACCGAACTGGACACGACGAGCAACGCCGTCGGGGTCACCGGCGTCGCCGCGGGGGCGAGCGACGCGGCCTGGGGCGCGGAGCAGTCGGGCACCGAACAGGTCGAAGGCGTGGCGCGAATCGACTCGGCGACCGGCCAGTGGATCAGCCAGAACTGAGCAGCGCTCACTGCGGCTCCTGAGCAGAAAGCTGCACGTGACAACCAGAAGGTCAGCAAGCCCGGTGCGAGTTGCGCGCGCCGGGCTTTTCCTGTTCGGGTGAAAAGTCCTCCTCGGCCGCCGGAAGATCTGAGGCGTTGCACCGATCCAGCGACAACTGAATCGATTCCCTGATCGTTCTTGTGAGAGAACCGACAGGCTAGGTCTCGGTTACCTGCCGGTCACCCGGCTACTCTCGGGAAATCCCCAAAAATCCAGCACACCGGCCGGCCCGGTGTGCGATAGCCATTCGGTCGCCGGCAAGGGAGCCCGCCCCGGACTCGTCGTTCGGTGTGGGCTTCTGTCGTCGGAGTCAGGAGAAGAGATGACTGCAGTTGCCATCCCCGGGCTGGACAGCGCGCCGACCTCGCACAGTCGAGTGCTGTCCTGGGTGCGGGAGGTCGCTGAGCTGACCAACCCGGACCGAGTGGTGTGGGTGGACGGCTCCGACGAAGAAGCCGCTCGGATCAACGCCGAACTCGTCGAAGCCGGCACGTTCGTGCCGCTGAAGTCGAAGCCCAACTCGTACTGGGCAGCCTCCGATCCCGATGACGTCGCGCGTGTGGAGGAGCGCACCTACATCTGCTCGCAGAACGAGTCCGACGCGGGTCCGACGAACAACTGGATGCACCCGGACGAGATGAAGGCCACCATGCAGGAGCTCTACCGGGGCTGCATGCGAGGCCGGACGATGTACGTCATCCCGTTCTGCATGGGGCCGCTCGGGGACGACAACCCGAAGCTCGGTATCGAGATCACCGACTTCGCCTACGTCGTCGCCTCGATGCGCGTGATGACCCGGATGGGGAGCAAGGCACTCGAGAAGTTCGTCACCGCCGACGGCACCGAGCGCGAGTTCGTGCCCGCCCTGCACTCGGTCGGCGCGCCGCTCGAGCCGGGCCAGGCCGACGTCCCATGGCCCTGCAACGAAACCAAGTACATCACCCACTTCCCCGAGGAGCGGATGATCTGGAGCTACGGCTCTGGCTACGGCGGCAACTCGCTGCTCGGCAAGAAGTGCTACTCGCTGCGAATCGCCTCGGTGATGGCAAGGGACGAGGGCTGGCTCGCCGAGCACATGCTGATCCTCAAGCTCATCTCGCCCGAGGACAAGGTCTACTACATGGCCGCCGCGTTCCCCAGTGCGTGCGGCAAGACCAACCTCGCGATGCTGCAGCCGACGATCCCCGGCTGGCGGGTGGAGACCCTCGGCGACGACATCGCGTGGATGCGGTTCGGCAAGGACGGCAGGCTCTACGCGGTCAACCCCGAGTACGGCTTCTTCGGCGTCGCGCCGGGAACCAACTGGCACACCAACCCGAACGCGATGCGGACCATCGATCAGGGCAACTCGGTCTTCACCAACGTCGCGCTCACCGATGACGGCGACGTGTGGTGGGAAGGCATGGAGGGCAAGCCGGAGCACGCCACGTCCTGGAAGAAGCAGGACTGGACGCCGGACTCCGACGAGCCCGCCGCGCACCCGAACTCGCGGTACTGCACGCCGATGTCGCAGTGCCCGATTCTGGCGCCGGAGTGGGACGACCCGCAGGGTGTGCCGATCTCGGCGATCCTGTTCGGCGGCCGCCGTGCCACCACCGTTCCGCTGGTCAACGAGGCGCGCGACTGGCAGCACGGTGTCTTCATGGGCGCCACGATGTCCTCGGAGAAGACCGCAGCCGCGGCCGGCAAGGTCGGCGAGGTGCGGCGCGACCCGATGGCGATGCTGCCGTTCATGGGCTACCACGTCGGCGACTACCTGAACCACTGGGTCGAGGTCGGCAAGAACGCCGCGGACAACAAGCTGCCGAAGATCTTCTATGTCAACTGGTTCCGCAGGGGCGACGACAAGCGCTTCCTGTGGCCCGGGTTCGGCGAGAACTCGCGGGTGCTGAAGTGGGTCGTCGAGCGGATCGAGGGCAAGGCGAACGCCACCGAGACCCCGGTCGGGCTCGTGCCCACCGCCGATGACCTCGACATCGACGGCATCAAGGAGCCGCGCGAGGACGTTGACGCCGCACTCGAGGTGAACGTCGACGAGTGGCGCCAGGAGATCCCGCTGATCGAGGAGTGGTTCGCCAAGATCGGCGACAAGGTTCCGTCGACCATGCGTGACGAGCTGGAGTCACTCAAGCAGCGACTGGGCTGATCAGACTAGTTGCGGGGCCGTCCCGATCGCGTTTTCGACGTTGGTCGGGACGGCCTTGTCACGCTGTGCGGAAATCACGTGCGGGCGCCATGTCCTCGGGTGTAGGTGTGGACCATGACTTCCCCGCATCCCTTTCGTTTCGGCGTCAACATGCTCGTCCCCACCGACCGGTCGGGTTGGGTGGAGAAGTGCCGGAAGGCCGAGGAATTCGGATACGACGTCGTCGGTGTGGCCGATCACCTGGGCATGCCCGCGCCCTTCCCCGCGCTGGTGCTGGCCGCCGAGGCCACCGAGCGCGTGCGGCTGAACACCTTCGTGCTCAACGCCGCGTTCTACAACCCCGCGTTGCTGGCGCGTGAGGTCGCGGGCACCGACCAGTTCACCGAGGGCAGGCTCGAACTCGGGCTCGGCGCGGGATACGTGCAGCAGGAGTTCGAGACCGCGGGCATCCCGTTCGAGCGGCCGGGCCGCCGGATCGACCATCTCGCGCGCACGGTCACCGAACTCGAGCGGCTCTTCGCCGACCCGGAGTATCAGCCCCGGCCCGCGCAACCGTCCGGGCCGCCCCTGCTCCTCGCCGGGCGCGGGGACCGCCTGCTCACCCTGGCCGCGCGGCACGCCAAGATCATCGGCTTCACCGGCGCCGCGGCGGGCGACGGCCGGTTTCCCCGGCTGGACACCGCCGAGGGCGTGGACGAACGGGTCGCCTTCGCCAGGAAGCAACTCGGCGACCGAGCCGACGACGTCGAGCTGAACATCCTTGTCCAGCGGGTAGCCGTGACCACCGACCGGCGCAGGACACTGGAAAAGCTGGCCGAGGAGGCTCCGGATCTGACCGCCGAACAGCTGGGCGAGGTACCGACCATCCTGGCCGGTACCCCTGCCCAGCTGGCCGAGCAGCTCCGCGAACGCCGTGAGCGGTTCGGCTTCAGCTACGTCACCGTGCTGGAGGACAACCTGGAGAAGTTCGCCCCGGTGATCGAACTGCTGCGCTGAGGTCGCCGAGGCCGGGTCGTCAGTCGAACAACCCGACGAACTCGTTCACCGCGAGGTAGGCGAACAGCGCGAGACACAGCCCGAGCAGGAAGTTCGACACCCAGTGCGACCGTCCTTCGGCGGGCATCCGCCGTGAGTTCAGCAGGTACAACAGGGTCCCTGCCAGGAACGGCATGAACATCGCGCCCAGCGCGCCGTAGATCACGGTGAGCTGGAACGGTTTGTCCAGGAACAGCAGGGCCATCGGCGGGAACGTCAGCCACAGCAGGTAGCCACGGAAGGCCGGACTGCGCTGGCCCGCGGTCCGCTCGTAGTCCTCTGTGGTCTGCTCTGGCGCGGAGGACGGCAGCTGCCACGTGCGCCACCAGTCGCCGAACAACAGGCTGACACCGTTCCAGACACCGATCAGTGAGGTGAAGGAGACCGCGAAGAACCCGATCAGGAACGGGATCCTCGCCCACTGGCCGTAGTCCGCGGCGAGCTTGTCGCCGAGGAAGAGCAGACCGGTGTCGCCCGCGACGACCTGCTGGCCCGCCAGGAGCTCCGCGCCGACGACCAGCATCGCGATGACGAAGATGCCGGTGGTGATGTAGCCGACGGCGTTGTCCATCCGCATCATCGACAGCCACCCGGAGGACCGCCAGCCCTTCGCCAGCGTCCAGTAGCCGTAGGCGGCCATCGTGATCGTTCCCCCGACGCCGCCGACGAGTCCGAGCACGTAGACCAGCGACCCGTCGGGCAGCCGGGGCACGAGCCCAGAGCCCATGTCGGCCAGGTTCGGCGCCACCATGATCGCGGTGCCGACCACCGTCACGAACATGACGCCGACCAGCACGGTCATGATCTTCTCGATCACGGAGTAGCGGCCGAACCAGACCAGTGCCAGCCCGATCAGGCCACACAGGATCGCCCAGTAGCGCACCGATACGGCGGGGAACAGCGCGTTCAGCGGCAGTCCGGAACTCGACATCGCGGTGGCTCCGTAGACGAAGCCCCAGACGAGTGCGTAGGCGCCGAAGTACACCAGCGCCCAGCGGCCCAGCGTGCGCCAGCCGGACAGGATGGTGCGACCGGACGTCAGGTGGAATCTGCCCACCGCCTCGGCCAGCGCCAGTTTGAAGACGGTGCCGACCAGCACCGCCCAGAGCAGGGTGTAGCCGTACTTGGATCCGGCGACCATCGTGGCCACCAGGTCGCCCGCTCCGACACCGGTGGCCGCGGCCATGATTCCGGGACCGACCTGGCGCAAGCGGGCACGCCATCCGACAGGGGGTGTGGCCACCGCGTCGTGGCCAACTTCGTTCGACATGGCACGCAAAGTAACGCCGCTCACAACGGAAGCGGAAGCGGTCGCGCGGGTTCTTTACCGTCCCTTAGGAAACGGCTCGGACACGGTCGGCCCGCGGCTTGCCCACAGCGCTGTCCACAGCCGTCTGCAAGTTGTCCAGAGGCAGATCCACAGCCTCGGCCACCGCGGCCACCGTGAAGAAGGCCGGGGTGGGGATGCGCCCGGTCTCGATCTTGCGCAGGGTTTCCACCGAGATTCCCGCTTCGGTGGCAACCTCGGCCATGCTGCGCGCACCACGGGCCGCACGCAGGACGGCGCCCAGCCGCTCACCGCGGGCGCGCTCGGCATCTGTCAGGGGGACTCGGACCACGGAACCGATCCTACTGCCTCGGGTGCCCGGTCCCGCCACAAACTCTCCCCAGCGTCCACAGCCTGTGGATAACTCTGTGCACAGGCTGTGGACGAGACACGCATACCCAGGACAGCGACTGGGACCTGGCCCTGCACTACCGCGGCGACTTCCAACCGGCCGACCTCCGTGCGGTGGGCTGGGATGGCGAGGACGCCGAGATCGGCGGCTGGGACGGCGGCGTCTTCAACGGTGGAGCCTCGGTGTGGCGTGATCGCGCGGCGTCAACCCGCCGGTACGCAAAGGGCGCGTACGTCGGGCGCGGTCAGTCCACAGAGGTCGCCGGAGCGGTGGCCACCGCGGCGACGCAGACCGCGCATGCGGTACTGGCGGCGCGCGGCGTCGACGAGATCATCGCCGGAATGCGGTCGGAACCCGAAGTCCTGACGCAGGCGGTGACTGCCGCGGAACGGCTGTTCGAAGCCGCCCGGAGCTGAAAACCACAATGGCCCCTTCGGGAAAGTGCGGTTCCCGAAGGGGCCATGGTGGCAACTCGAATCAGTCGCCGGAGGGGACCGGCAGCGGCATGCCCGGGCAGCTGGAGTCGTTGGGCACGATCCCGTCCACCAGGTACTTCTCCACCACGTCGTCGGCGCAGGCGTTACCACCCGCGTAGATGCCGTGGTCGCCCTCGTCGGTGATGGTCAGCATCCGCGAGTTCTCGAACGCCCGGTGCGCGCGCTGCGCACCTTCCAGCGGCGTCGCCGGATCGTGCACCGACTGCACGATGAGCACCGGCGGCACACCTTCACCGTCGACGTCGGGCAGGGCGATCGGCTTGTTCTTCCAGAAGATGCACGGCTGGATCAGCCAGCCCGCACCGAGCAGCGGCAGGTCCTGGTCGATGAGGTGCTGCGACTGCCTGATCACGCTCGCGCGGTTGCCACGCCAGTGGCCCTCGTTGCACGGGATGGTCCAGAAGCTCGCGTCGTAGGCGTCGGAGTAGTCGACGGGCACCATCAGCGGCTGGGGGCCGAACACGTCCGGCTCGGCGGCCACCTTCACGCGGACCTCCTCGGCGGCCTCGGCCTTCTGCGCGGTCGAGGCGTCCCCGGTGAGGGTGCGCAGGTTCACCATGTGCTCGGCCAGTCCGATGAAGGCCCGCTTGTTGTAGAGCGAGCCCGCGATCGTCGAGTCGAGTTCGTTCGGGCCGACGGTCTCGCCGTCGAGCTCGATCGGTTCGTTGGCCAGCGCCGCTCGCAGGTCCTCATAGGTCTGCCGTGCGGCCTCGCCGGTGGTGCCGAAGTGATAGATCGAGTCGTACTTCGCCATCCACGGCAGGAAGTCCTGGCGCCACCTGCGTTCGAAGCCCAGCGGCTGCCAGTCGAACGACTTCTGCCAGTTGGTGGTGAACTCGGTGGCCGAGTCCAGCACGAACCGGCCGGTCCGCTCGGGGAAGGCGGTGGCGTAGTGGGCGCCCATCCAGGTGCCCGCGGAGTAGCCGACCCAGTTGATCTTGTCGCGGCCGAGCAGCACCCGCAGCAGGTCGATGTCGCGGACGGTCTGCCGGGTGTTGATCAGCGGGCCGAGCTCACCGGACTTCACCTGGCAGGAGCGGGCCGCATACCGGGTCGCGTCCAGGATCAGATTGAGATTGCGCCGGTCGCGGTCCCGCGGGTCGAGGGAGCTTCCGGTGCCGATCGCGCCGCCGCAGGTGATGTTCGTGCTCTTGCCGGTTCCGCGCGGATCGAACCCGACGATCTCCTGCTGCGCACGCAGCTTGTCCTGGTTACGCAGGCGGGCGGGGAAGCTGCGGCCGGGGGCGCCGGGGCCGCCGGGATTGGTGACGACGCTGGCCTTCGCCTCGCCGTCGGTCGCCTTGAGCCGGCTGACCGCGATCGAAAGGTCGACGTTCTCGCCGATCCGGTCCCAGTTGCGTGGTGTCGTGAAGGTCGCGCATTCGATGTCTTCTGCGCCAGGCGGAGGTGCGCTCGGCAGTTCGTCGGCCGTGCAACCGTGCCAGTCCAGCACCTGGTTCGCGTAACGGGCGGGAATGTCGGTGGAGTTCAGCGGCAGTGCCGCGGCGTCCTCCGCATCCGGGGTGACCGCCATGGCCGGAGTGACTCCGGCCAGGAGGCTGCCCGCCATCGCCGGGATGACCACGGCGAGGCGCAGTTTCTTCATGTAGATGCCCCTTGTTCTATTCGTCCTCGGTGTCGCGTAAGTCCTTTTCAGCCCCGACCGGCGACGGTTATTGATATCCGGCGGACCCGCCGCGGGCAACCGTCCATTGGTCGGGACGTGACGGAAGCGGGCGGAACATTTAAGGTCAACGCGCTCTGACTCTGCCCACACGAGCGTCCAGAGAGGCCACATGTCACCCCAGCGAAACGGCACAAGGCCGAGCGGGCTGCAGTTCAGTCCGTGGAACCTCCTGCTGGTCGTCCCGTTCGTCATCCTGCTCACCCCGCTCTACAACAGGGAGGGGCCGGTCCTGTTCGGTATGCCGTTCTTCTACTGGTCGCAGTTCCTCGGCATCGCGGTCGGTGTGGTCTGCACGGTGACGGTCTATCGGATGACCCGGAAGAAGCCGGCCGTGCCCGCGCGTACCGAGCCCAAGGACGTGGACGACCTGGATGAGGGGAGCGCCCCCTGATGCAGTGGGTGGAAATGATCGTCTTCGGCGCACTGTTCCTGCTGGTCACGGTGCTTGGGTTCGTCGCATCGCGCTGGCGGGCGGCAGCGACGCTCGACCATCTCGACGAGTGGGGCCTCGGTGGCCGCAAGTTCGGCTCGTGGATCACCTGGTTCCTGATCGGCGGTGACCTCTACACGGCCTACACGTTCGTCGCGGTGCCCGCGCTGCTCTTCGGTGCGGGCGCGATGGGCTTCTTCGCGATGCCCTACACAATCATCGCCTACCCGCTGGTGTTCCTGCCGCTGCTGCGGCTCTGGTCGGTTTCCAGGGCCCGCGGTTACGTCACTCCCGCAGACTTCGTCCGCGGCCGCTACGGGTCCCCGGTCCTGGCGCTGCTGGTGGCGATCACCGGCATCGTCGCGACGATGCCCTACATCGCGCTGCAGTTGGTCGGCCTCGAGGCCGTGCTGCGCTCGATGGGCTTCAACGGTGCGGGCTTCCTCGGCCATCTGCCGCTGCTGATCGCGTTCGTCGTGCTGGCGCTCTACACCTACCAGTCCGGCCTGCGCGCGCCTGCGCTGATCGCGTTCGTCAAGGACATCCTCATCTACGTCGTCATCGTGGTCGCGGTGATCTACCTGCCCGCGAAGCTCGGTGGCTGGAGCGAGATCTTCGGGGCGGCCGAGGCGAAGTTCGAAGCCACACCGTCGCCGAACGACGGCGTGTTGCTCGGCGGGCACAACCAGCTGCAGTACGCGACGCTGGCGTTCGGGTCCGCGCTCGCGCTGTTCCTCTACCCGCATGCCGCGACCGGGGTGCTCGCGTCCCGGGGCCGCGACGTGCTCAAGCGGAACATGTCGGCGCTGCCCGCCTACTCGGTGGTGCTCGGACTGCTCGCGCTGCTCGGTTTCGCCGCGATCGCGGCAGGCACGAAACCGATCACCAACAACGCCACGGGCCGCCCGGACGGAAACACGATCGTGCCGCAGCTGTTCAGCGACATGTTCCCCTCATGGTTCACCGGTGTCGCGTATGCCGCGATCGGAATCGGGGCGCTGGTCCCGGCCGCGATAATGTCGATCGCGGCGGCGAACCTCTGGACGCGCAACGTCTACAAGGAGTTCCTCCGGCGGGGCGCGACGCCGAAGCAGGAGGCCAAGCAGGCGAAGCTCGCCTCGCTGGTGGTCAAGTTCGGTGCCGTGCTGTTCATCGTCGGCATCGACCCGCAGTACGCGATCGACCTCCAGCTGATCGGCGGGGTGATCATCCTGCAGACGCTGCCCGCGGTGGCGATCGCGCTCTACACCAGATGGTTGCACCGGTGGGGCCTGGTCGCGGGCTGGATCGTCGGCCTCGGCTGGGGGCTGATCCTGCTCTACGGCATCCCGAACCCGGCCGCAGGCAAGGAACACTTCGGCGGTTCCGCGCTGGCACTGGACAAGCTGAACCTGTTCGGCTGGCAGCCGTTCGCGGGGTCGCAGGTGCAGATCTACGTCGGGATCGTGGCGCTGGTGGCGAACCTGCTGGTGGCCGTCCTGGTCACGGTGGTCGCCCGGCGGCTGAAGATCTTCAACGGAACGGACTCGACGAACGGACCGGATTATCACGTGGACGAGCACGACGAGAACCTGCGGCCGATCGGCGCGCAGTGAGGTGGTGCTCGTTCACGGGATGCCCGCCGAGCGAGGAACGAGGGAGGCGCGTTGGCAGGGTGGACGAGCACGACGAGAACCTGCGGCCGATCGGCGCGCAGTGAGGTGGTGCCTATTCACTGCGTGCTGCGCACTCGGCGAGGCGTTTGCGCAGGAACCGGCGCTGGGGCTCCGAGCCCGGCAGCCCCAGCGCCCGGTCGTAGTACCTCGCGGCCTCGTCCGGTCTGCCCGCACGCAGTGACAATGCGCCAAGAGCGGCGGGCAGTGGCGGGTAGTCGCGCAACCGGACGTCACCCTCCAGCAGCCGCAACTCGGCGATCCCCGCATCCGGGCCGTGCACCATCGCCACCGCGATGGCCCGGTTCAGTCGGATGACCGGCGACGGCCGTAACCGCAGCAGCTGCTCGTAGAGCTCGAGCACCCGCTGCCAGTCGGTCTGCCCGGGTTCGCCGGCAGCCGCATGACAGAGGGCGATCGCCGCCTCCACGTGATAGGCCGACAATTCCGGCCCGGTGCACGCCACCGCGAACATGGCGGTGCCCTCGGCGATGAGGGTGTGGTCCCAGCGGTCCCGGTCCTGTTCGTCGAGCAGCAGCAGGTCTCCGGACTCGTCCACTCTGGCGGGAAGCCTGCTGGCCTGCAGCTGCATCAGCGCGAGCAGGGCACGCGCCTTCGGCAGGTCCGTGCTCGGGTCCGAGAGCAGCAGCCGTGCCAGCCGTATCGCCTCCGCACACAGTTCGCCGCGCACCGCGGCGTCGCCGGAGCTCGCGCCGTACCCCTCGTTGAAGAGCAGGTACAGCACCGCCAGCACGCTGTCCACCCTGTCGGGCACGGCCTCGGGCGACGGCAGCTCGACGGCGTCGGCAGCGGTCCGCAGGCTGCTCTTGGCCCTGGTGATCCGCTTCGCGACGGTTGCGGGCGAGGTCAGCAGCGCGGAGGCGATCTCCGGAACCCCGAGCCCGCCCACCGTCTTCAGGGTCAACGCCACCTGTGAGGTCATCGGCAGGTCCGGGTGGCAGCACAGCAGCATGAGTGCGAGCTCGGCGTCCTGGGCACCGGACTCCGGACAGGCTTCGAGTTCGACGAGCGCGGGGAGCTTGGCCTGGAGCACGGCCTCCCTGCGCAGCAGGTCCACGGCGCGGTTCCGAGCCGCGCGGAACAGCCAGCCGCGAGCGTTGTCCGGCACCCCGGTGTGCGGCCAGGTGCGCAGGGCCTGTTCCAGCGCGTCGGACACCGCTTCTTCCGCGAGGTCGAGTCCTGCGGTGCCGAGGGTGCGCGCCAGCGTGGCGGTGATCTGCCCCGCGCTGTGTCGGAACAGATGCTCCACCACGCCGGCGTGGGTGTTCATCTTTACGGTTCGCAACCGTTCTCGCCGATCTTGCGCACCTCGATCGGGCCGAACTCCAGGTGTGGGTGGGTGCCGAACAGCTTCTCCGCCTCGTCGAGGTCGGCGGCCTCGATCACCAGGAATCCACCGACCACCTCGGTGGCCTCGGTGTGCGGACCGTCGGTTGCGACGAGTTCCTCGCCGCTGCCCCGCAGCACCCGCCCACCGCGGGAGAGGCCGCCGCCGCCGACCGGGTTACCGGCCGCCGTGAGCTCGGCGTTCCAGGCCAGGTAGCGCTCGAGCAGGCGTTGCGCCTCGTCCGGGCTCAGGTTGCGGTCGTCCTGTTCGGTGCCGCGAAGAAATCCTACGTAGCTGGGCATGTCTCCTCCTCGTTTCGGACATGACCTAGACGAACGAGCACGGACGGAATGGACACGAACTAGCGTGACACCCATGGCTGACAAAGTGAGCAGATTCGCCACGGTCGAACTTGAGGAACTGCCCGAGGACCTGCGTGAGCGGGTCGGCGCGATCGCGGAGAAGTCCGGCTTCGTGCCGAACATCTTTCGTGCACTGGGCCATCGGCCCGCCGAACTCCGGGCGTTCCTTGACTACCACGACGCGCTGATGGACAGCTCCGAAGGACTGAGCAAGGCCGAGCGCGAACTCGTCGGCGTCGCCACATCGGGCGCCAACCACTGCACGTATTGCGTGGTCGCCCATGGCGCCATCCTGCGGATCAGGGCCAAGGACCCCGAACTGGCCGATCGGGTGTCCAGCAATCCGTGGCAGGTGGAGCTGGACGAGCGTGGTCGCGCGATCGTCGATTTGGCACTCGCCCTCGCGCACGACTCCGCGGGGTTCGGCGAGGACAACCTGGCCGCCGCCCGCGAAGCCGGGCTGAGCGAGGACGAGATCTGGGACGTCGGGGCCATCACCGCACTGTTCGCGATGTCGAACCGGCTGGCTCACTTGACGGCGCTGGCACCGAACCCGGAGTTCTACGGCATGGGTCGGGATCTTCGGGGATCTGTGTCCTGTTGAGGTCTCAGCAGCAGTAGTCGAGACTCGCAGCATGGTCGCGATGGGTCGTGTAGAACGATACCCAGAGGTTGCAGTACTTCGAATAGAAGTTCGGATGAGTGCATTTGTACCGCTTCCCGTTCTTCGAGAAACGCAGATCGGCGTGCCCGACTCCCCCACTGAATCCGACGGACCATCCCGACATGGAAAACGTCTCGTCGGGGTTGATAACACCTGACAGGATCGCTCCCGTGGTGCCGTCAGGATAGTTCGTCAGGTAGATCCGAAGGTCGCCGTCATCGCGAACCTCGATTTTGTCGATCCCAGCCGTGATATGGGAGGAATTGTGGTGGATCCGCGGAACGGGGTTTTTGGGATCCTCGAAGCGCAGGCAAGTCGCATGCAGCCGGTACTGTCCGTTGTCGAGCGGTGGCACCATCATCTGCTGGCATCTCCCAATCCATCGATGGACGAATTGCCAGGATCGTTCCATATTGCCGGGAAAGGGAGTAGTAGCGTCAGTAATTTTCCTACATCGGCCGCAAGGTGAGTCGGTCGAACGACCCTGGGTCGTCGTCCCGCCCGCGCCGGGTGCCCTGATCCGGGCCGTGGACATATGGAAACCCCGTGATGCTGCCAGGTCGGGGGTCCGCCAGCATCACGGGGTCATAGGGGGTATCGACGCCACCTGCTGTGGCGTTACACCCTGACTCAATTGTGTCCTACGTCACTCTTTTGGGTGAGCGTGGACGGTTTATTCGTACGTTCCGTTGCAGCTCAGCGCATGTGGGTGTGGCGAGCCTGGGCGATGGCGAGCAGCTCCTGACGCACGGTGGCGGAGGAGGCGGTGTCGATCGCGCGGCTGAGGGCCCTGCGGGTGCGGGCCTCGGCGCGGCGGGCACGGAGTTTGGCGGCGATGTTGCTCATAGTGTCTGCATCCCCTTGGCAGTCTTGACGGTCTTCGTGGGCTGTCGACCGGATAACCCAAGTATGCACCTTTTTTCACAAACTCTCCACCGAATATCCGGTGATATGGCACACGGGCCGACGAATCATCGGCCAGAGGCGCAAGATTCCGGGTAAAGTCCGTGACGTCGGTCACGAAGAGGTAACGCCGAACGTTGTTCGGTCGATTCTTCGGCAACAGCCAGATGGCGTTAGAGAGCGGTAGGTCAGTCCAGGCCGCGGGTCAGCAGGTAGTTGCCGAAGTGCGGCACGGTGAAGGCGATGTGCCCTCGTTCCGCGGAGTAGACGAGGCCCTTCTTCATCAGACTGTCCCTGGCGGGCGACAGCGACGACGGCTTGCGGCCCAGGTAGACCGCGACGTCTGAGGTGCCCGCGCTCTCGTCCTTCCCCTGGGTGAGCTCCGCCATCGCCAGCAGGTACTCGCGTTCGGCTGGTGTCGCCCGCTCGTACCGTGAGCCGAAGAAGCCGACGGCCAGCTCGGCCTCGGCTTCGGGCGCGGCGACGCGCACGTCCTCCACGGTGATCGGATCCGCGGGCGCGGCATCCCAGGCCGCCTTGCCGTAGGCCTGGATGAAGTACGGATAGCCGCCGGAGGACTCGAACAGGGCATCCATGGCGTCCGGGGTGATGCCGGCTTCCTCCCGTTCGATCGGGGCGAGCACCGCGTGGTCCGCGTCGTCACGGTCGAGCCGATCGATCCGGGTGTAGCGGAAAAGGCGTTCGGAGTAGGACTTCGACGCGGACAGCACCGCGGGCACATGCGGCAGACCCGCGCCGACCACGACGAGTGGCGAGCCGGACTGGGACAGCTCGTGGCACGCCGCGCACAGTGCGGAGACGTCGTCCGGGCCGAGGTCCTGGATCTCGTCGATCAGCAGCGCCACCCCCGTGCCGACGTCGGCGGCAAGTTCGGCGACGTCGGTGAACAGTTCCACCAGGTCAATCTCGATGTCCCCCGAGTCGGCCCTTCCGGTGGCGGCAGGCACGTCGATGCCCGGTTGCCAGCGGTCTCGCAGCTTGGCGTCGGCCTTGTTGGCCCTGAGTGCGAATGCCTTCAGCACGGCGAGCACGTCGTCAACGCGGTCCGGGGCGCGATGGCGCACCGCGAGATCGCGAATGGCCCGGTGCAGTGCCGCCGAGAGGGGCCTGCGGAGCTCGGCGTCCGGCCGCGCCTCGATCTTGCCCGCTCCCCAGCCCCTGCGGCCCGCCATCGAGCGCAGTTCGCCGAGAAGCACCGTCTTGCCGACTCCGCGCAGCCCGGTCAGGACCAGGCTGCGTTCCGGTCGTCCGCGGGCCACCCGTTCCAGGACGACCTCGAACGCCTTGAGTTCACGTTCGCGACCTGCGAGTTCGGGCGGGCGCTGCCCGGCGCCAGGGGCGAACGGGTTACGGACCGGATCCATCATGTCAATGTATTGGGTTTTCTAGTGTGCACGCGATACGTCCAGAGAAATTCCTAGCGGGACATGACCTCGGACATCAAGAGCAGGTGCGCCCGTCTCGGTTTCCGTAGCGAATCCTTACCTTCCAGCCCGGCCAGTGGCGAACCGCGCTTGACCTGCGCACCTGAAGCCGAACGGCCGGCACGAAGCGCACGGACGCTGCAAACGGTACCGCCGAGGCTGTCGACAGACTGTCGGTCTGAAGCCAGTGAGGAAGCCGTCAACACAGAGAATGGGATGTCGATGAGTATCAGTTCGGAGATGGACAAGGGCACGCCGATCCACCGGTCGCGAGTCCACACGTCCTACATCAGCAAAGTCGTGATGTCGTTGCTCGCGGTTGCCTTCGGCGTCTTCGGGATCATCGTCGCGATCGTCGACGAAAACGCACCCTGGTGGGTGGCCATCGTCGGCGTGATCATTGCAGCGGTGTTGTTCGGCGTCGGCATGGTCCTCACCCAGGTTACCGTCGTGGTACAGCCGGGCGCCCTCTACGTCTCCGCCGGTTATAGGACGGTGAAACTCCCGATCTCATCGATCGGATACTTCGGGCAGGTCCGTCTCACCAGGCGCAACGCACTGCGGTTCAGCAAGTTCGGCAACTTGACGAACGGTAAGCCCGGGCCCGCCGTCGAGGTCGTGACTCGGGATGGAAAGTACTACGCGATTCTGACCAACAGCGGTACCGAGCTCGCCGATGTGCTGCTTCGCGAGGGTCTGGACCCGTCCGCGCTCCGTGTCGCCTTTCCCGTCGATGTCGTAGGGAGTCGGGCCGATTACGACCGCGAACAGCGTCCCGCCTCCATGCCGGGAAACCAGCAACGGCGCTGACAGAAAACCGGAACAACCCCGCTGAAGTTCCTAGCGGGGACTCGCGCCGCTCGGTGAACAGGTCTGCAGCCCTGCCCACCGATGACCGGAGCGAGTTAGAGGTTCCGCTCGGCGTACACCGTCATCGCGTCGCGGACCAGCTCAGCGGTCCCCTCGCCGTGCCGGTCGTAGTTGACCGTGAAGCGGGGATCGTCGACATAGAGCTGACCGAGTCCGATGAAGTACTCCTTGGTCGGCGTCGTGGTGATCGCCAGCCAGTCGCACAGGCGCTGGGTGATCGCCTGGACCTCCACGCTGTCCGCGCCGCGGCCCTCGGCCTTCGCCCTGCCGTAGTCCGCCGCGATGTCGAGCTGGCGCTGCTGGAACTCCTTCTTCTCAGCGTCGCCGAGCGAGCGCCACCAGCGGTCACCCCGCTCGTAGGCCTCCCGGCCCCATCGCTCGGTGACCTCCTGCTCGTACTGCGTGTGGTCGAAACCGTCGAAAACTTCTTCTGCCATCAGTTGTTCACCTCCCTCCGTCTTGCGCAGTGTCGTGCGTACCGACTCGATCTGCCGCCCGATCCGCCGTTGCTCCTGCTCCAGCAGTTCGAGGTGGGTGCGCAGCGCGGACGTCGTGTCCCGCTGCCCTTCGAGCACCTCGGCGATGGCCGGAAGGCCGAGCCCGAGCTCCCGCAGCAGCAGGATCCGCTGCAGCCGGACCAGTGACTCCTGGTCGTAGTAGCGGTACCCGTTGCGTCCCACCCGGCTCGGCGTGAGCAGCCCGATGTCGCCGTAGTGGCGCAACGTGCGGCTCGTGGTGCCCGCCGAGCGAGCGAGTTCCTGGATGGACCACTCCATCCGCGGCCTCCCCTGATCTCGTTCGGTGATGACCACGGTAGAAGTTGACGCTGCGTCAAGGTCAAGCGTTTGTCGTCTCGACTTCACCCGTTGGTGGATATCGAGTGAAAGTCTTCGGATTCCCGACAACGGAAGAAGGAAGACGTGACCTTTCGCAGACCAAGGACCTGGGGCCGATCCGTGACGACGGCTGCCGTCGTCACCGCTTTGCTGGGCAGCGGTGTGGCCGCTGCACACGCGGCACCGGGAACCTCGCGCAACCACTTCGACATCCAGGCGCACCGCGGCGGCCTCGGGCTGACCGTCGAAGGCACCCTGCCCGCGTTCGCCAAGGCGATGGCTCTCGGGGTCACCACACTGGAACTCGACATCCAGATCACCCGGGACGGGCGGGAGGTGGTGACTCACGATCGCCGGATCAATCCCGCCAAGTGCGCCGACACCGCGCCGGTGACCGAGGGCGATCCGGACTTCCCCTATGCGGGCAAGTACATCAGGAACCTGACGTTCGCCCAGGTGCGAACGCTCGACTGCGGTTCGCAGCGGCAGCCGAACCACCCGGACCAGGAGCTCGCGCCCGGCGCGAAGATGCCCACCCTTGCCGAGGTGTTCCGGCTGGCGAGGCAGCAGCGCGCGTGGAAGATCCGCTTCAACATCGAGACCAAGGTGGAGGCCGCCGCGCCCGAGGAAACCGCGCCGCGCGAGCAGTTCGTCCGGCGGGCGGCGCTGGAGGTGACCCGTTCCGGGTTCGCGCACAACACCACCATCCAGAGTTTCGACTGGGGCTCGCTGATGCTGATGCGTCGGACCGCGCCGTGGCTGAAGACGGTGGCGCTGACTCAGCCCGAGTTCCTGCAGGTGGGGCAGCCGGGGAAGTCGCCGTGGCTGGGCGGTCTGGACATCGACGACTTCGGTGGCAGTCCGGTACGGGCGGTCAAGACGTTCGGCGCCGACGCGCTCTCTCCCGTGCACGGCAATCCGCAGGGTGGCAAGGTCACCGACCCCGGGTACCAGCCGTTCACGACGAAGGCGCTGGTCCGGGAAGCGCATCGGGCGGGCATCAAGGTGGTGCCGTGGACCGTCAACGATCCGGCCACGATGCACAAGCTGATCGACGACGGGGTCGACGGGATTATCACCGACTACCCGGACCGATTGCGTGCGGTGGCGGCCGAACGCGGGTTCCGCCTCCCTCGGCAGTACCCGGCAGGCTAGTACTGTCTAAGACAATCTAGTTGCAGGGCTAGATATTGGAATACAGCCCGATGAGTGAAGTGCGGGGGGAACGGGTAGCTAGGCGGAGAGGGACTTCTAGCTAGGAGGGCGAGACAAGGTGATTCTCCGTCGAGTCGCGAGGCCGCTACTCGCATCGATTTTCATTGCCGGAGGGGTGAACGCGCTGCGCCAGCCCGAGGGGCACGCGCAGGCGGCCAAGCCCGTCCTGGACACCGTGGAGGCACAGGCCGGCTCACTGCCGGAGCAGGTGCCAACGGATCCGGTCACCCTGGTGAAGATTGACGGCGCGGTGAAGGTCGGCGCGGGAGTAGCGCTGGCACTGGGCAAGCTCCCGCGAGTGGCGTCGCTGCTCCTGCTCGGCACCCTTGTGCCGTCCACCGCCGCAGCCCATCGGTTCTGGGAGATCGAGGACCCCGGCGAGAAACAGCAGCAGCAGATCCAATTCCTCAAGAACTGTGGCCTGGCGGGCGGGCTGCTGCTCGCCGCGGCCGACACCGAGGGCAGGCCCTCGGTCGGCTGGCGGGCCCGCAAGGCCGCGAAGGTGGCGGGAACCACGGCGAAGGTGGCCGGCAAGCAGGTGCACGACGTTGGTGAGGACGCGCTGGACGGCGTCCGGAGCGTCCAGACGAGGACGCACAAGCTGGCAGGCAAGGCCTCCAAGGCGGTGGAGTCCGCCATCCCCCGCTGACCTGTGCACATTCAGTCGTGGCCACCGCGTGAAGTCCCGCGGCGGCCACGACTGCGCGGTTACTTGCTGGCGACCTTGCGGTAGCGGGCCGTGGCCAGCGGCGCGAAGATCGCGATGATCACCACGCAGCTGACGACGGCGTACAACGCGGCGTTGTCCGCGGCCCAGCCGCTCGGTTCGGGATAGCCGCTCGGCGGCGGATTGCCGAACAGATCCCTGGTCGCGTTTACCGCTGCGGTGAACGGGTTCCAGTCGGCGATCGTGCCGAGTACGCCGGGCAGACTCTCCTGCGGGACGAACGCCGATGAGACGAACGTCAGCGGGAACATCCAGATCAGCCCGGCGCTGTTGGCGACCTCCACGCTCTTGGCCAGCAGGCCGATGTAGGCGCCGATCCAGGACATGGCGAACGCGAACATCAGGATCACCAGGTAGCCGAGCACGGCGTCGAGCACGCTGCCCCGGATCCGCCAGCCGATCAGCAGACCGCACACCGACATCACGACCAGCACGACCAGGCTCAGCACCTGGTCCGCGGTGGTCCGGCCGACGATGACCGCGAACCGCGACATCGGCAGCGAACGGAACCGGTCGATGATGCCCTTCTGCAGGTCACTCGCGAACCCGATGACCGTGTAGGAGGAGTTGAACGCCACGGTCTGCGCGAAGATGCCGGCGATCAGGAACTCGCGGTACTCACTGCTGTCGCTGCCCGGACCACCGATCGCGCCGCCGAACACGTAGGCGAACATCAGCACGAACATGATCGGGAACGCCGTCGCCCCGAGCAGCCACTCCGGGTTGCGCCGCACGTTCATCAGGTTCCGCCACGTGATGACCCCACTGTCGGACAGGCCCTTCATGAAGGTGTTCACGCCGGTGCCTCCTGTCCTTCCTCGGTGCTGGCATGGCCGGTGAGCGACAGGAACACGTCGTCCAGCGTCGGCCGGTGCAGTGCGACGTCCTGCACCACGATGTTGTCCGCGTCGAGCCTGCGCAGCGCCTCGATCAGTGCCTTCGGGCCGGTGTCCACCAGCACGTCGGCCTTGCGTGTGTGCCGGTCGACGGCGGGCTCCCCGATGCCGATGTCGGCCAGCACCGAAGCTGTCGCGTCGAGGTCCTCGGGTGCGGCGACCACGAGCTCCAGACGTTCGCCGCCGATCTGCCCCTTCAGCTCGTCGGCGGTCCCCTGGGCGATCACCTTCCCCTTGTCGATCACCATGATGTCGTCGGCGAGCTGGTCCGCCTCCTCCAGGTACTGCGTCGTGAGCAGCACCGTGGTGCCGTCGGCGACCAGTTCCTTGATGACGGCCCAGGTCTCGAGCCGCCCCCGCGGGTCGAGACCGGTGGTCGGCTCGTCGAGGACGACCACGGTGGGCTCGGCGACGAGCGCACCCGCCAGGTCGAGCCTGCGGCGCATACCCCCGGAGTACCCCTTCGAGGGGCGGTCGGCCGCTTCCTCCAGGCGGAACCGGGCGAGCAGCTCCCTGGCCCGCGCCTTCGCCGCGGTCTTGTTCTTGCCGTAGAGCCTGCCGACCATGTACAGGTTCTCGAAGCCGGTGAGGTTCTCGTCCACGGCCGCGTACTGCCCGGAGAGGCCGATCGAGCGGCGGACCGCATCCGGGTCGGCGAGCACATCGTGCCCGGCGACCCAGGCCTGTCCGGAGTCCGGCTGCAGCAACGTCGTCAGGATGCGGACCGTCGTGGTCTTGCCCGCTCCGTTCGGCCCCAGTAGCCCCAGTACCTTGCCGGATCGAATCTCCAGATCGACTCCGTCGAGTGCGCGCGTTGACCCATACGTCTTCACCAGTGCCTGTGCGCGCACAGCGACACGGTGGTCGGGTTGAGACATGACACTCCCCTGTTCGGATTAGGACTCCGATGCTAGGAGTGACCACCGACAAAAGTCGCGCCAATTCCGCCGACGGCGAAAGAAGTCACCATGGCCACTCCGACGGCGTGCGGTGCCTCGAAGTGGCCATGGCGCAGGTAACGCTATTTCTCCAGGATGGCGGTGATTCCCTGGCCGCCGGCGGCACAGATGGAAATCAGGCCACGACCCGAGCCCTTCTCGTCGAGCAGCTTCGCCAGCGTCGCCACGATGCGTCCGCCGGTCGCGGCGAACGGGTGACCTGCCGCGAGCGAGGAGCCGTTGACGTTCAGCTTGGCGCGATCGATCGAGCCGAGCGGCGCGTCCTGTCCGAGCTTCTCCTTCGCGAAGGCCGGGTCCTCCCAAGCCTTCAGCGTGGCCAGCACCTGTGAGGCGAATGCCTCGTGGATCTCGTAGTAGTCGAAGTCCTGGAGGGACAGTCCGGCGCGGGCGAGCATGCGCGGCACGGCGTACGCGGGTGCCATCAGCAGGCCCTCGTCCCCGTGTACGTAGTCGACCGCAGCGGTCTGCGAGAACGTCAGGTACGCCAGCACCGGCAGGTTGCGCTCCTTCGCCCACTCCTCGGTGGCCAGCAGCACCGTCGACGCGCCGTCGGACAGCGGCGTGGAGTTGCCCGCCGTCATGGTGCCTTCGGGACCGCCGAACGCCGGCTTGAGCTTGCCCAGCTTCTCGGCCGTCGAGTCCGCCCGCAGGTTCTGGTCCTTCGACAGCTTCAGGAACGGCGTCAGCAGGTCATCGAAGAAACCGCGCTCGTACGCGGCGGCGAGACGCTGGTGACTGGTCGCGGCCAGCTCGTCCTGAGCGGCGCGCGAGATGTCCCATTCCTTCGCCGTGACCGAGGCGTGCTCGCCCATCGACAGGCCGGTGCGTGGCTCGGAGTTGCGGGGGATCTCCGGCACGATGTGGCCGGGGCGGATCTTCGCCAGCAGTTTGAGCCGGTCCCCCGCGCTCTTCGCGGCGTTGAGCTGGACGAGCAGCTTGCGCAGCTTGTCGTTCACGGCCAGCGGGGCGTCGCTGGTGGTGTCCACGCCGCCCGCGATCGCCGAGTCGATCTGGCCGAGGGCGATCTTGTTGGCGACGTTGACGATCGCCTGCAGCCCGGTGCCGCAGGCCATCTGCACGTCGGCCGCCGGAGTCTCGGGCGAGAGCGCGCTGCCCAGCACACACTCCCTGGCGAGGTTGAAGTCACGCGAGTGCTTGAGTACCGCGCCAGCGGCCACCTCGCCGATTCGCTCGCCCTGCAGCGAGAACCGACTGATGAGTCCGTCCAGGGCCGCGGTGAGCATGTCCTGATTGGACGCGTTGGCGTAGGGGCCGTTCGAGCGCGCGAACGGAATCCGGTTCGCTCCGATGACGGCCACCCTGCGCACGCCGGAGTCCGTGCCGCCCTTGGGTGCCGCACTCTTCGCGGTGCCGCCCTTGGCCCCGCCGCTCTTCGCGGCGGCCCCCTTGGCAGTGCTGCGCGTCGTGCGAGCCCGCCCGCTCGCCGGCTTCTCAGCTGAGCTCATGATTCCTCCAGCGCCCGAATGTGTCGGTGATTCCAACCCGGCCACAGTGTAACCTACCCGTGAGTAGGTTTGTGGTTGACCAGGAACACCGCGAACGGCTGTCACCTAACCGGCTTCGTCCAGAATCAGGCCTGGCTGGCCATCCTCGCCCGGCGGCCAACGCGGATCCTCACTGATTCCAGTGCTTCTCGATGCCAGGGGTTGCTCCGACGTGCTGTGTCACCGTCTCGGTGCCCGACTCGTCGCCGTTGAAGTCCAACTCTTTCCCTATTGCGGTGAGGATATCCTCGTCGTTTGTTTCGGCGTTGTCGTACTCGCGGGCGGCGTCCATGAGTCGATCACCTGCTTCGCGATATCGTGCGCACGTGGTTTGCAAGAAGGAGACGAAAGTGTCACGAGTGTCCTTCAGGTATACATCACCCGACTGTTCCGTATTGTTGATCCCCTTCAACTGTGGGTCCGCGTCGTCTGTCGCGATGGCATGGTTGATCAATGGCTCGTACTTCTCGGAGGCGAGGTAGCAGGCCTTCGCGAGCCGCTCGATGGTAGCTCGTACATAGGTGTATCCCCCGGCCTCGGCTTGCCCCACGCTTTCGCCACTGCTGGTGAAATCGTACAGTTCCAGATTCCTTGGCTCCGCGTTTTGTTTTTCCGTGATCGCATCTTGGAGTTCTGTCACCTTGGCGGAATATTCCGTCTCGTTTTCTACGGCTTTGTTCTTTCCGTCCTCGAGCGCCGTCTTGAGTTCGGCAACTACGCTGCCGATGTCATTCTCGAATTTCTGGTCGGGGTCCGCGGGGTCGACGATACTACCCACTATGGCTGCCACCGATGTTGCGACAGCCGCCACCGGGCCGGCAAATCCGACAATGATGGCGAATACGCTAGCCATCGTCCATCGCACGCTTTCTGCGCCGGAATCGACGGTAGCGCCTAACTGCTCTGTTGCCTGTCGTATCGAGGTAAGCGTGTGTCCGCGAATAGACGAAATGACGGCCGCGCGTGCGGAATACAGTTTGGCGAGACTCACGGCAATATCCCGCTGATTTTCCTTGGTTGGTTCTGCTGATTTGCCGAAGTCTTCGCCGAACTTGTCGGCGGAAACGCCCTGCCATTCGCCGCCCGCGCTGCTGATCTCATTCGTGATATCTGAAATCTCGCCTTTGTCCCTCAATGCGGGTCCGTTGAACTCGAGCAGTTGAGCTATGTGGTTCATTTGCTCGACCGCTGAGTTCAGTTCATTCAGCTCCTGACTGTCGTACACCGGAATTGCTGATTCCGCATCGGCGCGAATTTCGGCGGCCCATTTTGGAACGTGGCTCGTGGCTTCCTGGAATATGCGGTCCGCTTCGTCGTCAGACATCGCCGGATCGAGTTGGGGTTGTAAGGCGCCGCCTAGCGTCCATTGAGCGCCGTTTCCCCCGGTTTTCCAATTTTTGAAGCTATCTGTATAGCGGTTCCTGAGGGCTTCCTCGAACTCGTCCATTGCCGTTCGAACGGCTGCGAGATACTCGGAAGAGTTTGCATGCTGGATCACCATCTGGACCAATCCTCACAGTTTCGACTCGTTGTGCGGGAGGTACCCATGAGGTTCGCGGCCGGTTCCGGAGATTCCCAGGTCGTGGCGGAGGCCATCTGCGGCCGGTCGGCGTCACCTGCGAAAACGTCGTCCGATGGCCGGTGGGTGCGGCGGTGGAGTTGGCGTTCGACCCGGCCGGGCGCTCGAGGGGCGCCAGTGCCGCGGATCCGCTCCGGTCAGAATGACTGACCGTGTAACCTACCCGCGAGTAGGTTAAGCTGGGCCGTGACGCAGGCGGCAACAACGGAGGCAGTCGATGGCTGACAGGTACCAGCAGTTCACCAAGTCCCCGATCGGCAGGTTCGTGGTGCCCAAGCTGGGCCTGCCCAACCCGACCCCGCTGCGCCGCTACACGCCGGGACAGCCCGCACTCGATGGTCCCGCGCTTGTGGGCGCCGCGCCGAACGGACGGCTGGAGAAGACGCTGACCAGTCAGCTCGCCGACGCCGGGATCGAGGTGCGTACCGAGGCCGCGGAGGGCACGAAATACGGAGCGCTGGTCTTCGACGCCACCGGCATCAAGGACCCCAAGGACCTGCGCGAGGTCTACAGGTTCTTCCACCCGGTGATCCGCAAGGTGGGCGCCTGCGGGCGGGTCGTCGTGCTCGGTACGCCCCCGGAACTCACCGAGGGCGGGGAACGAATCGCCCAGCGCGCGCTTGAGGGCTTCACCCGCTCCGTCGGCAAGGAGCTCAAGCGCGGGGCGACCGCGCAGCTCGTCTACGTGGCCGAGGGTGCCGAAGAGGCGACCGAGTCCACGCTGCGCTTCCTGCTCTCGGCCAAGTCCGCGTTCGTCGACGGTCAGGTCATCCGGGTCGGCACGGTCACCTCCGGCACGAAGGGCAAGCCGCAGGCTGCTGCTCCGGCCAACTGGGAGAAGCCCCTCGACGGCAAGATCGCGTTGGTGACCGGCGCCTCCAGGGGGATCGGCGCCGCCATCGCCGACGTGCTCGCCCGGGACGGCGCGCACGTGGTCGCGCTGGACATTCCCGCCCAGGGCGGTGACCTTTCGCAGGTCGCCAACCGGGTCGGCGGCTCGGCGCTGCAGCTCGACATCACCGCTGCCGACGCGCCGGAGAAGCTCGCGACGTACCTCAGCGAACGCCACGGCGGTGTGGACATCGTCGTGCACAACGCCGGAATCACCAGGGACAAGACGCTGGGCAACATGACCGAAGGCGGCTGGGACGCCGTGCTCGCGGTCAACCTCAACGCCCAGCTCGCCGTCAACGACAAGCTGCTCGGCGACAACGTGCTGACCGATGGAGGGCGCATCATCGGCGTCTCCTCGATCGCCGGGATCGCGGGCAACGTCGGCCAGACCAACTACGCCACGACCAAGGCCGGCGTCATCGGCATGGTCGACGACGGCGCCGCGCGGCTCGCCGAGCACGGTGGCACGATCAACGCCGTCGCGCCGGGGTTCATCGAGACCAAGATGACCGCCGCTGTGCCCGTGGTAATCCGCGAGGCGGGTCGCAGGCTCGCCAGTCTCGCCCAGGGCGGGCTGCCGGTGGACGTAGCCGAGACCATCGCCTGGTACGCCAACCCTGCTTCCTCCGCTGTCAACGGCAACGTCGTGCGTGTGTGCGGCCAAGCGCTGATCGGTGCGTGACGCCATGGTCGTGAAGGAACTGCACTCCGCGCCCAGTCTTTCGACGCTGTACCCCAAGGCTGCGCTCGGCGGACTGCTGCCGGGCGGCAAGGGCGGCGGCGCCCTCCCGGACACCGAGTACGTGCGCCCCGACGTCGTGGTCGATCCCGCGCACCTGGCGGCCTACAACGAGGTCTGCGGGTTCCGGTTGTCCGACGACCTGCCCGCGACCTATCCGCACATCCTGGCGTTTCCGTTGCAGATCGCGCTGATGACGGAGCAGGCGTTCCCGTTTCCGCTGCTGGGCATGGTGCACGTCGCCAACCGCATCACCCAGCGCAGGCCGGTCCGCCTCGGCGAGTCGTTCACGCTGCGGGTACGGGCGGAGAATCTGCGCCCGCACGAGAAGGGGCAGCAGTTCGACGTCGTCAGCGAGGTGATCCCGAGCCGGGCGCCGGAGGACGGTCCGGTGTGGACGGACGTCAGCACCTACCTGCGCCGCGGTGGCGGCAGCGGCGAACAGAGCGGAAAGCGGGAGCAGCTCGCACCGCCGTCACCGAACGCCATCTGGCGGGTGCCGGGCGACATCGGCCGCCGTTACGCGGAGGTGTCCGGCGACCGGAACCCGATCCACCTGCACCCGTTGACCGCGAGGATGTTCGGCTTTCCCTCGGCGATCGCGCACGGGATGTGGACCAAGGCGCACAGCCTGGCCGCGTTCGAGGGCAGGCTGCCCGACGCCTACACCGTCGACGTCCGGTTCAAGCTCCCGGTCCTGCTCCCCGCGAAAGCCGCCTTCACGACGTGGAAGAACCACGACGGTCCGCCCGACGGTTCGGGCGAAGGGTCGGGCGACGGGTCGGGCGACGGTTCAGCGGGTGGCGCGGAGCGTCTCCGTGGGGGGTGGCGGTCGGGCGACGGGTGGGCATTCGAGTTGTGGAACGCGCGCAAACCGAAGCCGCACCTGGAAGGCACCATCACCGCCCTGTAACCGCACTTTCCCGGAAGAGTGCGGTAGTTGCGCGCGCGAGGTATCGCACTTTCCCGGGAAAGTGCGGTCACTCGTTGTGAGCAGGGCTGCTGCTGGGTGTCCAGACCCGTCCCTCGACCAGGTCGTTGAACCCGAGCCAGACCAGGTTCATCAGCCAGGACGCGAGCACGCCGTCGGTGACCTCGCTGTGGTCCAGCCACCAGTCCGCCAGCGACTCGGCAGCTCCGACCAGTGCGGCGGCGAGGCCTTCGCCGGACTTCTCGACCTGGTCGGCGAGGCCCTTCTGACTACCGGCCGAGACGACCAGTGCGGCGACGAGTTCGATGGCCCTGCTCCGCATCGAGGTGATCTCCTCGGCGAAGGAGCCGCCAACGGCGAGTGCCTGGCGGTGCAGAACCGTCCACGACTCCCGGTAGTCGGCGACAAAGCGGTAGAACGAGCGCAGGCCGTGCCAGAGTTGCATGTCGGGCGGCAGGTCCGGCTGGATGCCGGACTCCACGGCTTCCAGTAGCCGGGAGGCCTCCCGGCGGATGCACTGGGCGAAGAGGTCTTCCTTCGAGCCCAGATACGTGTAGATCATCGGCTTGGACACTCCGGCGACGTCCGAGATCTCGTCCATCGACGCGGAGTGGTAGCCGTAACGCGAGAAAACCTGCACGGCCGCGTCGAGGATCTGCCTCTCGCGGACCGCGCGGGGTAAGCGCTTAGCCCGTTCAGGCGAACGCTGTACATGCTCTGACACCCGTACCTCCTGTTCTCTTGAACGCTACAGGTTGGCGAGGTCAGGACCGAAATTCGGCACGCTTGCCGCTCTACCTACTCACGGGTAGCCTACGCGTCAGTAGGTAGAGCGAGGAGTGGCGATGGCCGAGAGAACCGGCGTTTCGGTGGCGGACCTGACCGCGGTTCGCGGGGTCGCCCAGCTTGATCTGCTCGAGCGCGCCGACCCCGCTGGACTCGACCCTGCGCTCGACGCGGACACCGTGCTCGGCAGCGTCGACCTCGCGACACTGGGCAAGGACGGTTTTCGCCGGTTACTCCTCGTGCTGACCAGGCTCGAACCGGCGGCTCCCGCGCTGTCGCTGGGCCGCGTGGGTCCGCGCAGGTTCGCCACGCTTGTCGGTCGCGCGTCCAGGGCGCAGCTGGATCGAGTGCTGGCAGAGCCGGCCCTGTGTGCCAGGGTGCTCGACGAGATCTTCGCCCGGATGAGCGCGCAGCTGAAGCCCGACCGGGCGCGGGACCTCGTCGCGGTGGTGCACTGGCGGTTCTCCGGTGGGACCGGCGACGGCGGCTACGACCGCGTCGAGACCGTCATCCGGGACAGTGCGTGCGTGGCGCGCAGGGAGTTGCGGGAGCAGCCGAGAGTGACCATCACCATCGCTCCGGCCGACTTCGTCAAGCTGGTCACCCGCCAGACGACCCCGGCCGTGCTGTTCGTCACGGGCAGGATCAAAGTGAAGGGTGACCTGGCATTCGCGGCGGGATTGATCGGATTCTTCGATCTTCCGCGGGCGGACTGAACCGGTAGAATTCGCCGACGTGCCCAAACCTGCTGAGCCGAAATCCTGGCGCGAGCGTTTCCGTTTCTCCCGTGCCACTGAAACTCCGGCCCGCGGGCGGGAAGCCGAGCATCCGATCGACGCCTTCGCGCGACACGTCGATGTGACCGCGCTCACGCGGGATCAGTTCGTTCAATTGCTGGAAACGCTGCACATGCTGGGCAGAACCGGCGCGGGCATCGAGTTGAGTTCGCTGTCCACCGAGGTGCTGGTCGACATCGTGCGGAGCGCGTCGAAGGAACAGATCAAAGCCATCAGCGAACACGACGAGCTACGCCATGTTTTCATCGACGAGATTTTCCGCAGAATGTCGGACCATTTCGTTCCGGAACGCGCGAGGAACATTGACGTCGTCGTTTCATGGAGATTTACCCCTGGTGACGGCGCGGACGGATTTGATCGGTTCCAGACCGTGATCGAGGACGGCATCTGCGTATCCGGCGAAGACCTCGACCGTGCGCCGGACACCACGATCACCCTGTCCGTCGAGGACTTCATCCGGATGGCGACGGGCAGCGTCGCGGTCGCGGCCATGTTCGTCACCGGGAAGGTCAAGGTGAAGGGCGAGTACGCCCCCGCCGTCCGGTTCAGCAGCTACTTCGATCTGCCGCAGCCCTGAGCCCGCGAACCTACTGCGGGTCGATGATCGGGCGCGGCTGCTGTGTGGGTCGAGACGGCCGGTCGTCCTCGACGACCTCGCTGTCCACCACGATCACCTGCGGCCGGGCCGGATGCGGGTACTGCGGGTACTGCGGGTTCATCATCGGAGCGCGGCGCTCCAGCCTGCGCAGCCATGACCGGCGAATCAGGCTTCGCGACGGCGGCAGCAGGAACAACAGGCCCGCGACGTCGCTGACGAAACCGGGCAGCAGGATCAGCAGTCCGCCGAGTGCGATCAGCATCCCGTCGGTGACCTCGGCATGCGCGGACTTGCCCGAACGGGCGGTCTCCATGAATGCCTTGGCGGCCTTCGCGCCCTGACGCCGGGCGAGCGCGGACCCCAGGAACGCTCCGGCCAGGAGCAGTCCGATCGTCGGGAAGAATCCGATCGCCGAGCCCACCGCCCAGACGGCGGCCACCTCGGCAACCACGTAGAGCAGTAACGCGACAGCCATACCCGGTTCAACGCCCGACGTGCCCGATTTGCTCCCGAGGTAACCCACCCGGCCGATAACGTCACCCGTTGTGTGGAGCTGGTACGGACATGGTGATCCGAGATTCGTCGCGGGGGCGACGACAGTGGCGTTGTTGGTGCTGGTCATCGTCGGCAGGCGGGTACGGAGTGTGGCCGCCCGGCGGACATCCTTCACGGTTGACCGGAGTCAGCAGACGGAACCTGAGCCGGTCGGGATCCGGGGGTCCGTGCTGGGCTGGCTTCTGCTTGCCGTGCTGGTCGCGGCCGGTGTGCTCACCGGCCTGCTCGCCTTGTTCAACTGGCCCGAGATGCCCCCGCCTGCCGCGTTCGACCCGGTGCAGCTGCTCGAACTGCTCAAAATCGCGCTCGCTGTCGTGGCCGGACTCGGCGGTGTGGTGCTGCTCGCGGTCAACCTGCGTAAACAGCGGGTGACCGAGGCCGAGCACAGGCTGGCGCAGTCACGAGACCAGCGCGAGCAGGAGCAGAGCTTCAACGAGCGGTACGGCACCGCCGCGGAACAGCTTGCTCACGAGCATCCGGCGGTCCGCCTGGCCGGCGTGTACGCGATGGCGGGTCTGGCGGACGACTGGAGCGGGAACCAGCAGATCTGTGTGGACGTGCTGTGCGGCTACCTGCGGCTGCCCGCCGTGGAGGGCGACGGCAGCGACGTCAAGGTACGCGAGACGGTGGTGGGCGTACTCAGGGAACGGCTGTCCGGTGGTTGGGCACGCCCGCATGTGGACCTGGATCTCAGTGGTGCGGTGCTTGCGGACATGGACTTCACCTCGGTCGCGACCTCGGGCTGGGCTCGGTTCGACGGCGCCCGGTTCGAGGGTGGCCGAACAATCCTCGACCTGCGGTGGCTGTCGAATACCACCTTCAGTGCGGCCGAGTTCCTGGCCGAGCGCACCGAGTTCGGGAAGGCAGAACTTCTGGGGGCCGTGTTCCGAGGCGGAACGGTCGTCCTCGATGCCGAGCGGGTGCAGCACCACACCGTCGATCTCATCGGATGCCAGTTCCAGGACGTCACGATCTCGTTCAGGGGCACGCAACGGTGGCACTGCCCCGTCAACTTCCGTGACTGTGAGTTCTCCGGCTGCACCTTCGAGTTCCGGGAGCTCGGAAAGGGTCCACGTGACCTCGACGCGCCGCATGTCAACTGCACGATCCGGCAGTCCGTCCTCGCGGACTGCACGATCGACCTACGGGATGCGGTGCAGGGAGAGCACCTGCTGTGGCTGGTCGACACCGAACTGCACGCCGTGCGCTTCGAGGAGGAAATCGAGCTGCAGGAAGATGACGTCAAGTGGCTGAACGTGCGCGACCTGACGCTACACGACACCGAACTTCCGGAGCGCCACGTCCGTTACCGGGACTGACACGCCGCTGCCCGCCGCACGACGATGCCGTGCGGCGGGCAGCGGTGTTCGCGTCTGTCAGAAGGTGATCGCCATCGACGGGTCCGCCAGCAGCGCACCCACGTCCGCGAGGAACTCCGAGCCCTGCTGGCCGTCGACCACGCGGTGGTCGAAGCTCAGCGCGAGTTGCAGCACCTTGCGGATCTTGATTTCACCGTCGACCACCCACGGGGTGTCGCGGATCGCGCCGAACGCCAGGATCGCGGACTCGCCGGGATTGACGATCGGCGTGCCGGTGTCGACGCCGAAGACCCCGACGTTGCTGATCGTGATCGTGCCGTTGACCATGTCGGCGGGCGTCGTCTTGCCCTCCCGCGCGGTGGCGGTGAGCTCACCGAGCGCGCCGGCCAGCTCGGGCAGTGACATCGAATCGGCGTCGCGGATCTTCGGCACCACGAGCCCGCGCGGGGTGGCCGCGGCGACCCCGAGGTGCACGTAGTCCTTGTAGACGATCTCGCCGGCTTCGGAGTCCCACGTCGCGTTGACGTCCGGCGTCCGCTTCGCGGCGAGGCACATGGCCTTGGCCGCGAACGCCAGCGGGGTCAGCTTCACCCCGGCGAAGGCGGGGCTGTCCTTCAGCCTCGCCCGCAGCTCCATCATCGGCGTCACGTCGACGGTGAGGAACTCCGTCACGTGCGGTGCGGTGAACGCGCTCTGCACCATCGCCGCCGCTGTCGCCTTGCGGACACCCTTGATCTTCACCCTGCGCTCGCGCGCGGCCGGGTCGATCGCGGGCGCGGCCGGAGCCTCCGCTCCCGGGAGCTCTCCGCTGATCCTGGTGCTGCCGTTGGCGGCACGGTGGACGTCCTCGCGAGTGATCACGCCACCGTCGGCGGATCCGCTGAGGTCGTGCAGGTCCACCCCGAGTTCCTTGGCGAGCTTGCGCACCGGCGGCTTGGCCAGCGGCACGTGCCCGCCCTTCGGAGCACCGACCGGCGCTGCCGGCGCCGCCGGTGTCGCTGGTCCGGCCGCGGCCGGAGTGGCCGGAGCGCCCGCCGACTTCCGCGGACGACGTTTGGCCGACACCGCTTTGGAGCCGTAGCCGACCAGCGGCTTCATCTCCTCCTCGGCGGGGGCGGTCTCGGCGGGGGTCTCCTCGGCAGGCGCCGGTGCCGAGCCGTTGGAACCGGCCGGGGATTCGGCAGGTGCGCCGTTCGGGTCCACGTCGACCGTGAGGATCGGTGTGCCGACCTCCACGGTCTGTCCCGGCTCCACGAGCAGCTCGGTGACCACACCGGCCCACGGGATCGGTAGCTCGACGGCGGCCTTGGCGGTCTCCACCTCGACGACGATCTGGTTGACGGTCACCTCTTCGCCCGGCTTGACGCGCCAGTCGAGGATCTCCGCCTCGGTCAGCCCCTCCGCGGTGTCGGACAGGGGGAAGTGCTTGTAGTCAGGCATCTGTCGAACCCCCTTACCAGGCCAGCGAACGGTCGACGGCGTGTAGCACCCGGTCCAGATCGGGCAGATAGTGCTCCTCGAGCTTGGTCGGCGGGTACGGGGTGTCGAAACCGGTCACCCGCAGCACCGGCGCTTCCAGCGAGTAGAAGCACTCCTGCTGCACGCGGGTGGCGATCTCCGAGGTCAGCGACGACTCCGAAGGGGCCTCGCTCACCGCGATGAGCCTGCCGGTGCGGCGCACCGACTCGAACACCGGACCGAGGTCGAGCGGGGAAAGCGTGCGCAGGTCGATCACCTCGAGCGAGCGGCCCTCCTCGGCCGCCGCGGTCGCGGCGTCGAGGCAGACCTTCACCGAGGGGCCGTAGCCCACCAGCGTCGCGGCGTCGCCGGTGCGGGCCACCCTGGAGGCGAACAGCGGATCCGGTGTCGCCGAAGTGTCCACGGGGGCCTTCAGGTTGCCCGAGTGGTACAGCCGCTTCGGCTCGAAGAACAGCACCGGGTCGTCGCAGGCGATGGCCTGCTGGATCATCCAGTAGGCATCGACCGGGTTCGAGCAGGAGACGACCTTGAGGCCCGCGACGTGCGCGAACAGCGACTCCGGGGACTCCGAGTGGTGCTCGACGGCGCCGATCCCGCCGCCGAACGGCACCCGGATCACCACCGGTACCTTGATCCGGCCCTCCGAGCGGTAGTGCAGCTTCGCCAGCTGGCTGACGATCTGGTCGAAGCCGGGGAAGATGAACCCCTCGAACTGGATCTCGCACACCGGGCGGAAGCCGCGCACGGCCAGCCCGACCGCGGTGCCGATGATCCCGGACTCGGCCAGCGGGGTGTCCAGCACGCGCTGCTCGCCGAAGTCCTTCTGCAGGCCGTCGGTGATCCGGAAGACGCCGCCGAGCTTGCCGACGTCCTCGCCCATCATCAGGACCTTGTCGTCGGCCTCCATCGCCGCCCGCAGGCCCTGGTTGAGCGCCTTGCCGATGGTCAGGTTCTGCACGGACGAGCTCGCCGCGCTCACGTTGTCCTTCACCGGGGCAGCCATCAGCGCTCACCCCCGGCGGTCGCGAAGCCGTCCAGGTAGGCGAGATACTCCTCGCGCTGGGCGTCGAGCACCGGCGAGGGCTCCGCGTAGACGTTCTGGAAGATCCGCTCCGGCGGTGGATCCGGCATGTTGAAGCAGAAGTCGCGCAGCTCGGCGGCGAACTCGTCCGACTCGGTCTGCACCTGGTCGAAGAAGTCCTGGTCGGCGCCGCCGCCGCGGGCCAGGTAGGCGCGGACGCGCTCGATCGGGTCCTTCAGCTTCCACTCCTCCAGCTCGTCGGAGAGCCGGTAGCGGGTGGGGTCGTCGGTGGTGGTGTGGGCGTCCATCCGGTAGGTGAAGGCCTCGATCAGCACCGGTCCGTTGCCGTGCCTGCACTCCTCCAGCGCCCAGCGGGTCACCGCGAGGCAGGCGAGCACGTCGTTGCCGTCCACCCGGATGCCGGGGAAGCCGTAACCCCTGGCCCGCTGGTACAGCGGCAACCGCGACTGGCGCTCGGTCGGCTCCGAGATGGCCCACTGGTTGTTCTGACAGAAGAACACCACCGGCGCGTCGTAGACCGCGGCCCAGACGAAGCCCTCGGCCACGTCGCCCTGGCTCGTGGCGCCGTCACCGAAGTAGGTGATGGTGGCTTCGCCGTCGTCGTCCCCGACCTTGCCTTCGAACTTCTGCCCCATCGCGTAGCCGGTGGCGTTGAGGACCTGGTTGCCGATGACGATCGTGTACGGGTGGAAGCCGTGCTTCTTGAAGTCCCAGCCGCCCTGGTCCGAGCAGCGGAAGATGCCGAGCAACTCCTTGAAGTCCACGCCCCGTGTGAAGGCCACACCGTGCTCGCGGTAGCTGGGGAACGCCATGTCGCGCGACTTGAGCGCGCGGCCGGAGCCGATCTGTGCGGCTTCCTGGCCGAGCAGCGGAACCCAGATGCCGAGCTGGCCCTGGCGCTGCATGTGATTGGCTTCGCGATCTCCACGACGGACGAGCACCATGTCGCGGTAGAGCCCGCGCAGCGCTTCGGCGTCGATGTCGGCGAGGTAGGGGTCGAACTGTGACGACGGGACCCGCTCGCCTTCGGGGGTGAGCAGCTGAGTCAGCTCAGTGCCACCTTCGTTTGTTGCTCGCAAACCCGCTATCACCTGTTCCGGAGTCGGTTCCGCCGCTGTTGCGGCTGGTCCGGCGCCAGGCTCCGGGCGCGTCCACTGTTCGGGGGACGACATGCGCTTGTCTCCTCGGTTCGGTGCCGCGCAGCCGCTTGTGGCGGCCACCACGACTTCGCCGGCGGCCACCTGCGCATCGGGTCCGAGCGCTCGGGTCACCGTCGGCGGTGACGGTTCACGCGGCCATCCTGACATGAACCGGCCAGGGATGGTGAGTCCCCGAAGCCGATTCGTTGCCGGGAAAAGGTATGTGAGCTGCGCAAACGCTTGGACTCCCGATGATGGGGCCGCCGAAGGTAGGGACTGCGTTCGACACCGGGACCAGGGCGGGCAGCGTGTTCGCGACGCTGGCGGCGACTCTTCGCACCCAACGGTTCAGCAAAGCCGAGCTTCGTGTGACGTGCACCACGGGGGGTGCGTGTCAGGATCGAGGCATGGATCAGCGACTCGTACGGGACACGGTTCGGACCATCTGGGAGCGCGAGGCGCTGGACGGCCTCGCGGAGTTCGTGACCATCCCGGCGCTTTCGCCTGCCTTCGACAGCGGGTGGCTGGCAAGTGGCCAGCTGCACGCCGCGGTGGACCTCGTGCGTGCGTGGCTGGACGCGCGGGAGATCCCCGGTGCGCGGACCGAGGTGGTGGAGCTGCCCGGCCGCACGCCGGTGTTGCTGCTCGATGTTCCCGGCAGGCACGCGGACACCGACGAGACCGTCGTCGTCTACGGCCACCTGGACAAGCAGCCGCCTGCCGGCGAGTGGTCGCCGGGGCTCGGGCCGTGGACTCCGGTACTCAAGGACGGCAGGCTCTACGGCCGTGGGGCGGGCGACGACGGCTATGCCGCATATGCGGCGGGGGCCGCGCTGCGGGCGCTGGACGCGGCGGGCGGCAGCCACGCGCGCACGGTCGTGTTGCTGGAGACCTGCGAGGAGTCCGGCAGCCCCGACCTCGCGGCGTATCTCGAACACCTCTCGGAACGGATCGGGCGGGTCGGGCTGGTGGTGTGCCTCGACACCGCCGGTGGGGACTACGAGGGCCTGTGGCTGGCGACCTCGCTGCGCGGTATCGCGTTCCTCGATCTGACCGTGCGGGTGCTGGAGTCGGGTGTGCACTCCGGGCACGGCAGTGGCGTCGTCGTGAGCTCCTTCCGGGTGTTGCGGGAGTTGCTGGACCGCATCGAGGACTCCCGAACCGGCGAGTTCGGGTTGCCCGAACTCGTGGTGGAGGTGCCGTCGGAACGGTTGGCCGAGGTGAAGTCCGCCGTCGGGCGGGGGTATCGGACGCCGGAGCTGCCGCTGGCCGAGGGGGTGCGCCCGCTCAGCGACGATCCGGCCGAGCTCATCCTGAACAACACGTGGCGCACGACCCTTTCGGTGACCGGAGCGGAGGGGCTTCCGCCGATCGCGGACGCGGGCAACGTGCTGCGGCCGCAGACCGGTGTGAAGCTCAGCTTCCGGCTGCCACCCACCGCCGACTCGGGCGCCGCACTGAGCGCCATCAGGCGCGCGCTCACCACCGACGTCCCGTTCGGCGCACAGGTCGTCGTCGAGCGTGGCGAGGGCGCGGACGGCTGGAACTCGCCCGCCCTGGCGCCCTGGCTCGAAGCCGCGCTCGACCGGGTGAGTTCGGACGTGTTCGGCAGGCAATGGCAGGCGATCGGCCTCGGCGGCACGATCCCGTTCCTCGGCCTGTTCGCCCGCGCCTACCCCGACGCGCAGTTCGTCGTCACCGGGCCGCGCGGGCCCGGCAACAACGCCCACGTGCCGGACGAGTGGCTGCACCTGGAACACACCGCCCGAGTCACCGAGGCGGTCGCCCACATCCTGCACGCCCACGCCACCAGGCGGTAGTTCGTCGGCGAACTCCGGACAGGCACCGCCTCAGATGTCGGCCTTCTTGAACTCGAACTCGTTCGCGGCATCCGAGGTGAAGTTGTACTTCAGGGTCGCGAGGCCGAAGGGCTTTGCCGGGTCGACACTGAACAGTGTGGTGGACCGCGGTGGGTTGCGGCTCTCCGCGGGCCCGTACGCGTAGTCGCCGGTGAGCCCGTCGAAGCTCACCGTGCCGAGCTGCTTGGACGCCTCCAGGATCCCGTCCCTGGACAGGTCACCGAGTTCCACCGCCTTCTCCAGCACGGCGGTCATCGCGCGGCCCTGGTTGTAGCCGAAGGCGAAGTAGAAGTCGGGCTCCTGGTCCGGTGCGTACTTGGTGACGCGCTCCACCATGTCCTTCATGCCAGGCACGGACGCGTCGCCCCACTCGGTCCCTTCGGCGGCGATCGTGACGTACTGCTGCATGTACGGCGCCACCGGCGACTTCGCCAGCGCGCCGACGTAACTCGGTGACTGGGCGTACCACTTCGGGGCGAACTTGGCCTGGGCAGCGGTGCCCCAGATCTTGCCCGCGTCGGTCGGGGTCGCGGTCAGGAACACCATCTCGCAGCCGGCTCCGGCGAGGGCGCCGATCTGCCCCGCGTAGTTCTCGGTGCTGACCTTGAACTGCTGACTGTTCGTCACCGTGAAGCCGTACTTCTCCGCGGCGAAGTCGATTCCCTCCTGGCCGGCCTCGCCGTAGACGTCGTCCTGCACCATCGTGCAGATCTTCGAATCCGGTGTCCCGCCGCCCTCCGACAGGTAGTGATCCATCGCGTTGATCGACTGGATCTGGTACGGCGCCCCGACCGGCAGGAGGTTGTCCTCCCGCACCCACAGCGCGTCGAGCGACGCGGGTGCGGCCAGGATCTTGTCGGACTTGAGCTGCGGCAGCACGGCGAGTGTCGGCGCGGTGCCGAGCACCTGGGTGAACGCCGCGACCTCGCCCTTGACCTTGTTGTACTGCTGGACGGTGACGTCCGGCTTGTACTGGGTGTCCTCCTGGACGAGTTCGACCTTGTACTTGCCCGCGATCCCGCCCTCGGAGTTGATGTGGTCGAACCACACCTTGTTCCCGGAGGTGAGTGGCTGTCCGATCACCGCGATCGGACCGGATAGCGGGCTGAGCACGCCGAGCTTGATCGTCGTGCCGTCGAAACCGGCCGTGGTACCTGGTTCGCCTGCCTGGCCCTCGCCCGAGCCGCCGTCGTCGCCCGCGCCACCACAGGCCGTGACGGCCAGCGCTGCCCCGGCGAGGACCGCCGTGAGTTTCCTTCGATGCACCTGCATGGTGACGCCTCCTGTCATCAGTACGAGAACGGCCAGGCTTTGAAGTAGTTTTTCGTCCGGAGCCAGATCCCGGCGAGCCCGCGTGGTTCCAGCACGAGGAACAACACGATGAGCACGCCGAAGATGGCCTGGTTGAGCGCGAAGACGCTGATGAACCCGTCGCCCCCGACCGACGTGCGCACGCCGGGGATGACCGCGCTGTAGCGGTCGATCAGGGCGGGCAGCGCGCCGACGAAGATCGCGCCGAGGACCGAGCCGAAGATCGTGCCGAGTCCGCCGACGATCACGATCGCGATGTACTGGATCGACAGCAGCAGGTTCCACTCGTCCGGGCTGACGAACTGCTGATACGAGCCGAACAACGCCCCGGCCATCGACGCGATGGCACTGGAGATCATGAAGGCACCGATCTTGTACCTGCCTGCCCTGACCCCGATCACCTCGGCCGCCTGGTCGCGGTCGCGGACCGCCTGCAGTGCCCTGCCGGGCCGCGTGCGGACGAGATTCTTGGCCAGCAGCGCGACGATGGCGACCAGTCCCCACACCAGCCAGAAGTAGCCCTGGTTGCGGGAGTACGTCTCGCCGGCGATGGTCAGCGCGCTGAAGTCCACCGGGCCGAAACTCGCCCCGGCATTCACCGAGGTTCCGGAGTTGCCGCCGGTCAGGCCTGTGAGGTTTCGCCACAGGTGCTCGCCGACGAAGATCAGGCCCAGCGTGACGATCGCGAGGTAGTGCCCGCGCAGTCGCAGGGTGAACGGGCCGATCAGGCCGCCGAGCGCCGCGCCGGCCAGTGCGGCCGCGAGCAACCAGAGCGGCAAGGGCAGCCCGAGGTCGCCGCCGACGCGCGCGGTCACGTACGCGCCCGCGCCGATGAAGAAGGCGTGGCCGAGGGAGATCTGGCCGCAGTAGCCGGTGAGCAGGTTCAGTCCGATCGCGCCGACCGCGGTGATGCCGACGTAGATCAGCACCGACAGCCAGAAGTCGTCCTGCACGACGGCGGGCAGCACCAGGAAGACCACGACCATGGCGACGAGACCGAACCGTCCCCACGGCGTGCCGAACAGCCGGACGTCCTCGCGGTAGGAGCGCGTGAGATTGCGGTGCGCACTGGACGCCTGGCGTCGGCGCGGGGAAGTGATCGCCATCAGATCCGCCTCACTTCCTTGGTGCCCATCAGTCCGTAGGGCCGGATCAGCAGGATCACGATCATCAGCAGGTACGGGACGATGATCGAGACGTTGTCGCCTGCCCAGGAGAAGAGCTGGTCCTGGTAGCCGCGGGTCAGTGCCTCCGCCAGGCCGATGATCAGACCGCCGAGCACGGCGCCCGCCGGCGAGTCGAGGCCGCCGAGGATCATCGCGGGGAATGCGGCCAGTGCGATGAACCCGATCGAAGGCGAGAGCCCGCCGGGGCCGGCTGCCATGGTGATTCCGGCCAGCGCGGCGAGTGCCGCCGCGATGGCCCACGACACCGCGTACACCCGGCGCGCGCTGATGCCCTGGGCGAGCGCGGCCTCGGGATCGAAGGCCGTCGCCCGCATCGCGAGTCCGAGCGAGCTGAACCGGAAGAAGACGAAGAACGCGACCACCACCGCGGCGGTGAGGCCGATCGTCCACAGATCACGGACGCCGAACACCAGCCCGCCGACCTCGACCGTGCGGATGTTCCACGGGTTCCGCAGTTGCTTGTTCTCGAACCCCCAGATCGCCGTGATCAGTGGTTCCAGGACGAACAACAGTCCGATGGTGATCATGATGACCGAGAACGGTGGCTGCCCGACCATCCTGCGCAGCACGAGGCGCTCGAACCCCGCGCCCACCAAGGCGGCGGAAAGGCAGCCGAGCACGACCGCGACGGTGAACGCGATCGCGAGATTGTTGGAGAAGGTGTAGCCGAGGTACGCGCCCAGCGCGAGCAGGCCGCCCTGGGCGAAGTTGATCACGCCGGTCGACTTGTAGATGACCACGAAACCCAGCGCCACGAGTGCGTAGGTCGAACCGAGCGCGAGCCCGGCAAAGCAGTTCTGCAGGAATGCGGTCATCTCGCCGCCTCCGCGGTAGTCGCACTCTTCCGGGAAAGTGCGATGCGGGCGAGCGACGGGTACCCGCACTTTCCCGGGAAAGTGCGGTACTTGCGTGCGCAACGAGGGCACTTTCCCGGGAAAGTGCGGTGCTGGGCGGTCATCGGTACATCGCCTCGATCTCGTCCGCGAACCGGTCGGCGATCGCCCTGCGTTTGACCTTCTGGGTCGCGGTCAGCTCGCCGTCCTCGTGGTCGAGTTCCTTGTCGATCAGCGTGAACTTCTTGATCTGCTCGACAGCGGCGAGGTCGTGGTTGGCCTCGGTGATCACGCTCTGCACGAGGTTGCGGATCTCCGGCTTCGAGGAGAGGTCGGCATAGGTGGTGTAGGCCAGCCCGCGCCGGGTCGCCCAGTCGCCGGCCGTGTCCCGCTCGACACCGATCAGCGCGGTCAGGTACCTGCGCCGGTCCCCGATCACGACGGCCTCGCGAATGTACGGCGAGACCTTCAGCCGGTTCTCGATCTCCGAGGGCGAGACGTTCTTGCCGCCCGCGGTGATGATGACGTCCTTCTTCCGGTCGGTGATCCGCAGAAATCCGTCGGCGTCGAGCTCGCCCACGTCGCCGGTGTGCAACCAGCCGTCCGCGTCGACGGTGGCCGCCGTCGCCTCCGGGTTGTCCAGATAGCCCTGGAACACCCCGGCCGAGCGGGTCAGGATCTCGCCGTCCTCGGCGATCTTCACCTCGACGCCGGTCATCGCCACACCGACCGAACCGAGGCGCACATCGCCTGCCGGGGTGAGTGTGCAGATGGCCGTGTTCTCCGTCTGCCCGTAACCCTCCCGCACCGGAATTCCGATGGCCCACAGGTACTCCAGCACCTGCGGGGCGATCGGTGCCGCGCCGCTGATCGCGGTCCGCACCCGGACCATGCCCAGCTTTTCGCGCAGCGGCCGGAAGACGAGCGTGTCGCACACCGCGAAGGTCAGCCGGTCGGCGAGAGTGACGGTCCCGGCCATCCGCCGAGGGGCGATCCGTCGTCCATGGCGCATGCTCGCGCGGTACGACCAGCGTTTGAGCCGGGAGGCGTCCGCCATGCGGATCTCCACTCCCGCCAGCATCTTCTCCCAAACCCGGGGCACGCCGAGGAACACCGTCGGCTGCACGTCGCGCAGGTCGTGCTGGAAGGACGGCCCACCCTCGCCGAAGTTCACCACCGACCCGGCCCACACCGCGTCCACCACGGAGATCAGCCGTTCCGCGATATGGCACAACGGCAGGTAGCTGAGCACCTCGTCGCGTTGGCCGCTGCCGAGCGCCTCGACGAAAACGCGTGCCGAGGCCACCAGATTCGCGTGCGAGATCATCGCGCCCTTGGGCGGCCCGGTCGTGCCCGAGGTGTACACGAGGATCGCCGTGTCAGCAGGGTCGAGGCGGGACACCGAGTCCGTGTAAGAGTTCAGCGCGTCTCCGGTATCACCGCGCTGTTCGAGTTCGGCGAACGTGAGCAGCGGCCCCGCGGCGTCCATCCGGACACCGCGCGGATCCATCACCACCAGATGGCGCAGGTCGGGCAGTTGATCCCGGACGGCCAGTGTCTTGTCCAGCTGCTCCTCGTCCTCGGCGATCAACACGCTGCAGCGGGAGTGCCCGAGCAGGTACTGCACCTCCATCGCGGGCGAGGTCGGATAGATCCCGATGCTCTGCGCGCCGAGGCCCTGCACGGCGAGGTCGGCGATCACCCACTCCGGCCGGTTCTCCGAGTGGATCGCGACACGGGTGCCGGGGCCGACGCCCAGTTCGCGCAGACCGGCCGCGACCTTCGCGACCCGCTCGGCGTAACCCGCCCAGGTCCACTCGCGCCAGCAGCCACGGTGCTTCTCCCGGATCGCGACGTCGTCGCCCTGTTCCCGGGCCAGCTCCAGCAGCCGCGCGGGCAGAGTGTCCACAGTGGTTGGTGCATCGACGGTGGTGGTCATGCCGGGTTTGCTCATGCCGTGTCTTATCGGCCTCGCTCGTTCCTCGCTCGGCGTGCAAGGCATTCGCTTCTCACGGTCTGCTGCCTCAGACGCAGGTTGCTCGGGTTTGCTCATGCCGCTCCCCCAAGGTAGGCCTCGATCACCTGTGGGTCGTTCTGCACCTGCGCCGGCGTGCCCTCGGCGATGACCACGCCGAAGTCCAGCGCCAGCACCCGGTCCGCGAGGTCCATCACCAGCCGCATGTCGTGCTCGACGAGGATCATCGCCAGGTCCAGCTCCGCGCGGACCTCGATCAGGTACCTGGCCATGTCCTCGGTCTCCTCGAGGTTCATGCCCGCCACCGGCTCGTCGAGCAGCAACAGCCGTGGCCGCATCGCCAGTGCGCGCCCGAGTTCGGCCCGCTTCGCCACGCCGTAGGGCAACATTCCCGCGGGGGTCCAGCGGTAGGGCTCGAGTTCGAGCAGTTCCACGATCTCCTCGACCGCGGCCCGATGGCTGATCTCCTCGCGCTTCGCCCTGCCCCACCACAACATTCCGGTGAGGAAGCCGGTGCGCATCAAATGGTGGCGGCCGAGCAGCAGATTGTCGATCAACGAGAGATGCTGGAAGAGACCGAGATTCTGAAACGTCCTGGCCACGCCGAGCGAGGCGATCGCCGCAGGAGTGCGGCCGACTATCTGCTGTCCTTCCAGCGAAACACTGCCCTGTTGCGGCCGGTAGACACCGTTGAGGCAGTTGAAGATGGACGTCTTGCCCGCGCCGTTCGGGCCGATCACCGCGAACAGTTCACCCTTCCGCACTTCGAAGCCGACACCGTCCAACGCGGTCACCCCGCCGAAGCGCATCGTCAGGTCCCGCACCTCCAGCAGCGGTTGCTCCGGATTCGTCACGCGCTCCATCGCTTCTTCCTCCGGTAGCTCTTGACGTCGGCCAGGGACCGGCGTTCGCCTACGGAGTCCCCTGCACCGGTGGCGGTGCCGAGATAGAACTCGCGAATGTCGGAGTCGGCGAGCAGTTCGCTCGCGGGGCCGTCCTTGACGACCTTCCCGGTCTCCAGCACGTAGCCCGAGTGCGCGATGGACAACGCCATGGTCGCGTTCTGCTCCACCAGCAGCACGCTCGTGCCCTGTGCGTTGATCTGCACGACGATGTCGCGCACCTGCTCGACCATCTTCGGGGCGAGGCCCAGCGACGGTTCGTCGAGCAGCAGCAGCCGTGGTGCGGCCATCAGCGCGCGGCCGATCGCGACCATCTGCTGCTCGCCGCCGGACAGGTAGCCCGCGACGGACTTTCGCCTGCCGGCCAGCGCCGGGAACAGGTCCATGACCCTGGCGTAGGACTCCCGCACCTCCGCGCGTGACCGGCGGGTGTAGGCGCCGGTGCGCAGGTTCTCGTCGACGGTGATCTCGGCGAAGATGCGCCTGCCTTCCATCACCTGTGCGATGCCCCTGCGGACGACATCGGCGGGATCGGCGCCGGTGATGTCCTCCTCGTCAAGGCGCACCGAACCCTTGGTGATCTTGCCCCGGTGCGGGGACAGCAGCCCGGTGACGGCGCGGAGCAGGGTGGTCTTTCCCGCGCCGTTGGCGCCGAGCAGTGCGACGATCGACCCGGCGTCGACCTGCAGGCTCAACCCGCGCAGCACGAGCACCACGTCTTCGTAGACGACCTCGACGTTGTTCACGGACAAGGCCGCAGGAGTCGGTACCGGCCGCTCAGTTGTCGCCGCGTGAGCAGCAGGCGCAGAGCGATTACCCATACCGATGTCCCCGTTCCTGGTCGAACAACCGGACAAAGCGGAGTGATGTGGATCACGCAGATTGTGAACGTAGCCCCGGGGTTGCGTCTGGGCAATAGCCGGGCCGAACTGTGACCGGTCCCGGCGCAACGATCGAATCAAGGCGGTTTCTTTCGTGTTTCGGCCGGAATCCGTCTTTCCCTTTCCAATGACTCCAGGAACGCGGATGGCAGGATGACGGCGTGGAACAGAATTCCGTACGCGAAACCGTCCGTGGGCTGTGGAAGAACGACATCCTGCCCAGCCTGTCCGGCCTGGTGGAGATTCCCGCCCTGTCGCCGGGCTTCGACTCCGACTGGCAGCGCTCCGGCCACCTCGATGCCGCCGTCGAGCACGTGCGCGCCTGGCTCGCCGCCCGGGAGATCCCCGGGGCGAGCATCGATGTGGTGCGGCTCGCCGACCGCAGTCCGTTGCTGCTGCTCGACGTCCCGGCCACGCCCGGCGCCGAGGATCGGGGCACCGTGCTGATGTACGGGCACCTCGACAAGCAACCCCCCGTCGGGGGCTGGTCCTCCGGGCTCGGACCGTGGACCCCGGTCCTGCGTGAGGGTCGGCTCTACGGCCGGGGCTCGGCCGATGACGGCTACGCGGGCTATGCCGCCACCGCCGCGCTGGAGGCGGTGCGCGCGGGCGGCGGCGCACATGCCCGCACCATCGTGCTGCTGGAGACCGGCGAGGAGTCCGGTAGCCCGGATCTGCCCGCCTACCTGGAGCACCTCGGCGACCGGCTCGGCCGGGTCACCTTCGTCGTCTGCCTCGATTCCGGCGGCAACGACTACGAGCGGCTGTGGCTGACCACCAGCCTGCGCGGGATGGCGCAGGTGCGCGTCACCGTGCGCGTGCTCGACTCGGCGCAACACTCGGGGCTGGCCAGCGGTGTCGTGCCGAGTTCGTTCCGGGTGCTGCGCGGGCTGCTGGAACGGATCGAGAACTCCGAGACCGGAGCGATCCTGCTGGACGAGCTGAACGTGGAGATCCCGGCGAACCGGCGGGCGGAGGCCGCCGCCACGGCGGAGGTCGCTCCCGGCGCCGTCAGGTCGGCGTTCCCGCTGCACGGTGGCACGAAGCCGGTCGCGGACGAAGAGCTGGAGCTGCTGCTGAACAACAGTTGGCGGCCCACGCTCTCGGTCATCGGCGGAGCCGGGCTCCCCGCGCCCGACGAGGCGGGCAACGTCCTGCGGGCCGAGACGACGCTGGCCCTGAGCTTCCGGCTACCGCCGACGGCCGACGCGGCGGCAGCGCTGAAGGCCGTCGAGAACGTGTTGACGACGGACGTGCCGTACTCGGCCACCGTCGAGCTCAGTGGCACCGAGCACGCCGACGGCTGGAACGCTCCCGAGTCGGCGCCGTGGCTCGCCGGTGCGCTGGAGCAGGTGAGCGCAGGCGTCTTCGGCGAACCATGGCGCAGTGTGGGACTCGGCGGGTCGATCCCGTTCATGGGGTTGCTCGGAGAGAAGTACCCGGAGGCGCAGTTCCTGGTCACCGGCGTACTTGGCCCGGACTCCAACGCCCACGTGCCCGACGAGTGGCTGCACGTGGAGCACGCCCAGCGCGTCACCGAGGCCGTGGCCCACATCCTCGACGCCCACGCCAGGGGCTGAGCGGTTCGGGGGCCGAGCCGGACCGGACGGGCTGGGCGGCTCGGGCCGCTCAGCCCGCCAGGGTCTGCGCGAACAGCGGGACGGCGTTGTCGATCGCGTACTTGGTGGCCAGGGTCGAGCCACCGGAGAACGCCGAGATGAGGGTCTGGTCGTCCAGCACCAGCAGCCGCCCCTGCTGCGCAGCGGAGATCCCGTTCAGCAACGGGTCGGCACGCAACTTCGCGGCCTCGTCGCCGATCGGGAAGACGACGGTCAGGTCGGCGCTGAGCAGGTCGAGCCGCTCCGCGGAGACCTCGACGTAGAAGTTGCCTTCGGCCAGCGCGTCGATCTCCGGCTTGTTCCGGAACCCGAACTCGCTCATGAAGGCGACCCGCGAGTCTCCCTGCACGTACGCGCCGTACTGACTGCCGAAGTAGGCGCCGAGACCGACCTGCTTGCCGTCGAACTCCGGATGCGCCGCGGCCGCCTCGTCGAACGCGGTCTCGACCTCCTTTATCCGCTGTTCGCCCTCGTCGACGAGGCCAAGTGCCGTGGAGACCATCGTCATCTGCTGCTGCCAGGTGGTGCCGTAGGGCACGACGTCCTGCGGTGGGCCGACCGTCGGGGCGATCTGGGCGAGCTTGTCGTGGATGTCCTTCTTCCCGTCCGAGCGGGTGTTCAGGATGAGATCCGGCTGTAGCGCCGCCACCTGCTCGTAGTTGATCTCCGTCGTGCCGAGCATGGTGGGTGGCTCGTCGTACCGGCCCTCCGCCCACGGGCCGACGCCGTTGCCGCCGAAGCCGAGCCAGTCGCTCGCGCCCACCGGTTGCACCCCGAGTGCGAGGGCGGTCTCCGCGTCCGACCAGCCGAGCGCCACCACCCGCTTCGGCTTCTCGGGCACCGTGACGTCGCCGAACATCGTGTTGATCGTGACCGGGTAGGCGCTCGCGTCGCCGGGGGCCGGCTCAGCGCCGTCCGCGTTACCGCTGTCGCCGGTCGATCCGCATGCGGTGAGCGCGAAGGCCGCGACCGCGATCACGCCCAGCGCCCGTCGTCTGATGCCGTGGAACACTCGAACTCCCTGAGTAGCAAACTTGGCTGGACTTCGAAGGAAGGCTAGCCTTCGCTAAGAAGTTGGGCCAGGTTTGCCGGCCAGGTCGTGACGCGCGACTCGTTCAGGCGAGGCGGGTGAGCTGCACCGCCACCTCTGGGGTGGAGCCCGCGCCACCGGTGAAAATGCCCTTGAGCGGGGCGACGTCGGCGTAGTCGCGGCCGGTCGCCACCCACACGTGCCTGGGGCCGACCGGCATCGCGTTGGTCGGGTCGTACGCCCACCAGCCGCCGGTCCAGACGTCCACCCACGCATGGCTCTCGCCCGCGACGGTCTCCCCGAGGGCGGCCGAGGGCCGCGTGTGCAGGTATCCGGACACGTATCTCGCCGGAATGCCGATCGAGCGCAACATCACCAGCGTGACGTGTGCGTAGTCCTGGCACACCCCCTCGCGGGCCCGCCACGCGTCGGTCGCGGTGCTGTGCACGCCGGTGCTTCCCGGCCGGTAGGTCAGCTGGTCGTGCACCCACTTCGCGATCGCCAGCACCGTGTCCGCGGGACCTCTGCCCTTGCGCAGCGCCTGCGCGACGGAGGCAAGTTCGCGGTCGCGCGGCGTGTACTTGGTGGGCTGCAGGTACTCGGTGTGCTCGTCGATCACCGCCTCCGACCGGAGGTCCTTCCAGGTGGCCTCGCGGATCGGCTCGGCGGCCGCCGCCGTCTCGACCACGGAGGTCGCCAGCACGGTGAACTCGGTGTGCGGGGCGTGCAGGTCGAACGAGGTGACCTCGGTGCCCCAGTAGTCGGTGTAGCGGTAGGCCCTGGTGGCGGGCGTGGTCTCGATCCTGGTCGCCAGCACGTTCTGCGTCCGGTCGGACCGCGGCGTCAGCCTGGCCTCGTTGTAGGACTGGGTGGCAGGGGACGCGTAGTGGTAGCCGGTGCTGTGCACCACCCGCAGCTGCCAGCTGTTCTCCGACACCGTCACACCGACACCTCCGTACCTCGCCAGGCTACCCACGGCGCGGAGTGGAAGTACTGCACGGAGACCGCCTCGCCGACGTCGCGGATGGTGCTTTGCAACGCGTTCAGCCTGCGCGGCAGCTCTTCCAGCAGGTCGGTGGGCCGGAGGAACTCCAGCTCGCTGCGAGCACGCCCGAGCAGGCGCAGCGCCTCGGCCTTCTCGTTCGTCCGCGAGTGCAGTTCGGGGTCGAGCTGGTCGAGGCACTCCTCGGCCTGGCGCAGCGCGTGGAACACCGAGCGGGGAAACAGCGTGTCGCGCAGCAGGAACTGCACCACTCGGCCGGCGTCCAGCGCGCCACGGTAGGTCCGCAGGTAGGTGTCCTGGGCGCCCGCGGAGCGCAGCACCGTGACCCAGCCCGGCGAGGAGGCCTTGTCCTGCACACGCGACAGCAGCAGCCGCACGACCATGTCCGCGCGTTCCACGGACCGGCCGAGCACCAGGAAGAGCCAGCCGTCGTCGCGGCTCATGGTGGAGTCGGCGAGGCCGGCGAACATCGCCGCGCGTTCCTCCACAAAGGACAGGAACGAGTGCGGTCCCACCCTGCGGGCATATCGCTGCCGCTCGGGCACGGCGTTCCACGTGGCGTTCAGGCACTCCCACAGCTCGGTGGAGACCACCTCGCGGGCGCCCCTGGTGTTCTCCCGTGCCGAGTTGATCGAACCGACGATCGAGCTGGCGTTCTCCTTCGAGTACGCCACCAGCTCGGTCAGCTTCCACACGTCCAGTTCGCCCTGGTCGTCCGGCGGAATCCCGAGGACGGCGAGCAGCTGACGGCTGGCGAAGTCGGAGTCGACGCTGGCGTCCTCCAGCAACTGGTGGACGGACACGTTGAGGATGCGCGCCGTGTCGTCGGCACGCTCGACATATCTGCCTATCCAGTACAGGGATTCGGCATTGCGTGCGAGCATCGGCGCCTCCTCATGCCTGCTGTTGTTGCTGCTGCTGTGACGTCGTCAGTTCGGGTCCCTGCTCGGCGACAAGACCGTCCACAGTAGATGCCTCCGCGAGGGAGGGGGAATCCAGCTCCCGCTCGGCCGTCGAGGAACGGGCGGCCAGTACCCAGGTGTCCTTCGAGCCCCCGCCCTGCGAGGAGTTCACCACCAGGCTGCCCTCCGGCAGTGCGACCCTGGTGAGCCCGCCGGGCAGCACGAAGATCTCCTTGCCGTCGTTGACGGCGAACGGCCGCAGGTCCACGTGCCGAGGAGCGAGCCGGTGGTCCACCTTCGACGGGACCGTGGACAGCTGCACCACCGGCTGGGCGATCCAGCCACGCCGGTTGGCCTTGATCTTGCGCCGGATCGCCGCGAGTTCCTTCGGCGAGGCGTCGGGCCCGAAGACGATCCCGTAGCCGCCGGAGCCCTCGACCGGCTTGATCACCAGCTCGTCCAGATGCGAGAGCACGTAGTCGTGCTCGTCCGAGAGCCAGCACCGGTAAGTGTCCACATTGGGCAGTATGGGCTTCTCGTCCAGGTAGTACTTGATCATCTCCGGCACGTAGGTGTAGACGAGCTTGTCGTCTCCGACGCCGTTGCCAACGGCGTTCGCGATCACGACGTTGCCCGCTCGCGCGGCGTTGAGCACGCCCGCCACACCCAGCACCGAGTCCGGCCGGTAGTGCACGGGATCGAGGAACTCGTCGTCGATCCTGCGGTAGATGACGTCCACGGCGCGCTCGCCCTCGGTGGTCCGCAGATAGACGATGTTGTCTCGGCAGAACATGTCCCTGCCCTCGACCAGTTCGACGCCCATCAGCCGGGCCAGCAGGGAGTGCTCGAAGTAGGCCGAGTTGTGCACACCGGGGGTCAGCACGACCACGACCGGATCGGCGACGTTGGGTGCGGCAGCGGCTCGCAGCGCGCGTAGCAGGTGAGCGGCGTAGTCGCCGACGGGACGTACGCGGTGTTTGGCGAACAGGTCGGGGAAGACCCGTGTCATCGTCCGCCGGTTCTCCATCACATAGGACACACCGGAGGGGTTGCGGAGGTTGTCCTCCAGCACCCGGAACGTCCCCTCCTCGTCGCGCACCAGGTCGATTCCGGCCACGTGGATCCGGACGCCGTTGGGCGGGTTGACCCCGAACGCCTCGCGTTGGAAATGCGCGCAGGAGGTGATCAGCCTGCGGGGCAGCACATTGTCCGCCAGGATCTGCGCGTCACCGTAGACGTCGGCGAGGAATGCCTCCAGCGCCCTGACCCGCTGCGCCACTCCGCGTTCCAGTCGGGTCCACTCCGCGGCCGCGACCACCCTTGGCACCAGGTCCAGCGGGAACGGCCGTTCCTGGCCGGAGAGGGAGAAGGTGATGCCCTGGTCCACCATGGCCCGGTCCAGGGCGTCCGCCCTGGCACTGAGGTCGGTCGCGGCGAGGGTGGAGATCGACTCGTAGAGCGAGCGGTAGGGCGCCCGGACGACGCCGTCCGGGCCGAACATCTCGTCGAAGGCACCGGGATACGGGCGTCCTGGGGCGAGGTAACCGTCGAACTGCGCACCGGGCCTGCTTGCGGACCTCGCCCGGGTGGGGCGGGCCCTGCGGCCGGAGGGCGGCAGCTTCGGCGCGGAGTTGGCGTTCATGGGCCTCACCCTGCCACGTGCATCCGGTGGAGCTTCGGCCCGGCGGTCACCAGGACTGCCGGCTCGGTTACTCCCGGTGCGGCAACCGCGAGCCAGCCCGAGCGACTCTCGCCTCCTGCCGCGACTGTCGCGTCTGGACGGGCGATGCCGGTGACGGCTCCGCCCACCACGACCCCGGTCGCGTCGACGACGCAGCAGGCGCATCCGCGGTGCCCGCGCGGCCGGCAGCAGCGCGCCGGCGAACGGGAGCAGCGCGAGCAGGTAGAGCGCCCGGGCTCCCCAGGTCCTGCGCACGCGTGGAGGTTAGCCAGCGGACCTGGGGTTTCCTTCCGCGGACTTGCGTCGCAACGGTGCTGTAACTTGCCGATGCTGTGTTCTCGTGCCGATGGATGGCAGGATGCGTGAACTCAACCAGTAAGAACTACTAGGAGTGACATCGTGGCGCGTCGATCCCCCCGCAGGGCATTCGCCCTGCTGTCCGCGCTGGCCCTGGCCGTCACCACGGCGGGCTGTGCCGAGCAAGTCAACACCGGCGGCGACTCCGAGGCCGGTGGCGAGATCGCGCTGATCAAGGAGGGCGCGCTCACCACGTGCACGCACCTGCCGTACCCGCCGTTCCAGTTCAGCAAGGACGGTGAGACGGTCGGCTTCGACGTCGACCTCGTCGACCTGGTGGCCGAGGACCTCGGCGTCGAGCAGCAGATCGAGGACACCTCGTTCGAAGGCATCGAGTCCGGCCAGTCCTTCGAGACCGGCCAGTGTGACCTGGCCGCGGCCGCGATCACGATCACCGACGTCCGCGACAAGGTGATGGACTTCTCCGACGGCTACTTCGACGCCAACCAGGTCCTGCTGGTGAAGAAGGACTCTGGGATCGCCGGCATGGATGACCTCAAGGGCAAGACTCTCGGTGTTCAGCTCGGCACCACCGGTGAGAAGTACGGCGAGGAGAACAAGGAGAAGTTCGGTTACACGACTCGCCAGTTCGAGGACCTCGCCCTGCTGCAGACCGCGGTGAAGACCGGCCAGGTCCAAGGCGGGATCAATGACAACTTCGTGATGTACGAGTTCGCCAAGGACAATCCGGACACGGAGGTCGCCGAGGAGTTCGAGACCGGCGAGCAGTACGGCATCGCGGTCCGCTCCGGTAACGGCGCGCTTGTGGCGAAGATCAACGAGGTACTGGCCAAGGCCAAGAGCGACGGCACCTACGACCAGATCTACGAGAAGTGGTTCGGGACGAAGCCGGAGTCCAAGTAAACGGCTAGTCGGTCACTTCTCGAGGAGTTCACGAAGTGGGAATGTCACGGCGCAAACGCGCCAAGGTTTTTCGTGGTGCGCAGTACGCCGTACTGGTGATCGTCGTCCTGCTGCTGGCTGTCTTCGCGGACTGGGCGACGATCACCCACGCGTTCTTCAATCTGGACGCGGCGGCACAGCAGTTCCCAGCGATCATCCAGACCGCGCTGGTGAACACGGTGATCTACACGGTGCTGGGATTCGCGCTCGGGCTGGCGCTCGGGCTGATCTTCGCGCTGATGAAGTTGTCCTCGGTGGGGCCGTACCGCTGGATCGCCACGGTCTACATCGAGTTCTTCCGTGGCATCCCGGCGCTGCTGGTGTTCATCGCGCTCGGCTACGGAGTGCCGCTGGCGTTCAACCTCCGGTTCGACATCTACTCGACCGCGGCCATCGCGCTCGGTCTGGTCGGGTCGGCCTACATCGCGGAGACGCTGCGGGCAGGTATCCAGGCGGTTCCGCCAGGCCAGGTGGAAGCCGCCAGGTCCTTGGGTATGTCGGCGAGCCGGGCGATGATCACGATCGTCATCCCGCAGGCGTTCCGGATCATCCTGCCGCCGCTGACCAACGAGCTGATCCTACTCACCAAGGACTCCTCGTTGATCTACCTGCTCGGCCTCGCTCGGACCGAGTACGAGCTGGCGAAGTTCGGTCGTGAGGGGCTGAACGCGACCGGCTCGCTGACCCCCATCCTGGTGGCCGGGTTGTGTTATCTGATCATCACGCTGCCGTTGGGTTACCTGTCGCGGTACCTGGAACGCCGGACCGGACGCAAGAAACAACAGGGCCTGGAGGTCGAGGCTTGAGCGCCGGCACCGTGAGCGAGTTGGGTACGGCACTGAGCGATGTGCAGCCCGCCGGCGAGTGAGGCAAGAAGTATGAGCGACTGGCACCGTGAGCGAGTTGGGTACGGCACTGAGCGATGTGCAGCCCGCCGGCGAGTGAGGCAAGAAGTATGAGCGACGTGATCGTCAACGTGACGGGCCTGCGCAAGGCCTTCGGGCAGCTGGAGGTCCTCAAGGGAATCGACCTCAAGGTCGAGCGCGGACAGGTGGTCTGCATCATCGGGCCGTCCGGTTCGGGCAAGTCGACGCTGCTGCGATGTGTGAACCTGCTGGAGGAGCCGAACGGCGGCACGGTCGTCGTCGGGGAGCACGAGCTGACCGACCCCGACGTAGACCTGGACTTCGCCAGGCGGGGCATCGGCATGGTGTTCCAGTCCTTCAACCTGTTCGCCCACCTGAGCGTGCTGGACAACCTGACCATCGCCCAGCGCAAGGTGCTGAAGCGGGACAAGGACGAGGCGAAGAAGATCGCCCTGGCCAACCTGGAACGGGTCGGGCTCTCGGAGAAGGCGCACGCGATGCCCTCCCAGCTTTCCGGCGGACAGCAGCAGCGGGCGGCCATCGCCAGGGCGCTGGCGATGGATCCGGAAGTCATGCTCTTCGACGAGCCGACCTCCGCGCTGGACCCCGAGCTGGTCGGCGACGTGCTCAGCGTGATGCGCAGGCTCGCCGACGAGGGCATGACCATGCTCGTGGTGACCCACGAGATGCAGTTCGCTCGCGAGGTCGCCGACAAGGTCCTGTTCATGGATGCCGGCGTGGTGGTCGAGCAGGGCCCGCCCAGCCAGGTGATCGCCGACCCGCAGGAGCCCCGCACACAGGAGTTTCTGTCCAGGGTGCTCAACCCGATCCACAGCGGGGAGTAGCACCGGGTGAAGCCCGTCACCGGCCGGCCGCTGTGCCCCAAGGTAATTCTCGAGGGCACGCGGCTGACCGGTAAGACGGATCTGGCGTTCGCGCTGAACGAGCACCCTCGAATGGTCGGCCGGCGCAAGTACCGCTACCACTCCCCGCTGGTCTCGGCGGAGTGGAGCGGGATCACCAACGAGGCGTGGGGGCCGAGCCTGATCAACTTCGGGCCGGAGCAGGAGGCCACGGCTCTGGAGGTCTATCGCACGTGGGTGCGGCTGTTCGAACTCCAGCGCTACTACTCCTGGATCGTCGACCGCTTCCATCTGTCCACAGCGGTCTGGCAGGCTCGTTCGGGGCGACGGCAGGACTTCGGTTGGCTGGAGGATCGGCTGAAACCGCTGGGTTTCGCGATCGTCGTCTGTGTCCGGGAGGAGTCCACGTTCCCCGATGCGCGTGCGGAGCGGTTGCTGGTCTCCGGCAATCCGTCGCAGTACGACGACCTCGACGTGTTCGTCCGCGAGCAGGCACAACTGCGTGGCGCTGCGGCGCGCAGCACACTGCCGGTGCTCGAACTCCCGATCGCGGGCCGCACCACGACCGAACTCGCCGACCAGGTGGCCGACTGGTACGAGGCGAACAACCTGCTCCGGCACCCCTGAGCACGTCCCGCCAGGAAACTCGTCGACGAATTTCCGGCCTCGGCAACCCTGGTGGCGCTACGGCCGATCGGCGCGCCACTCCAGGTCCTCCGGCGGGGCGTCGTACTCCGGGGCGGGAGGTGCAGCTAGACGTTCCCAGAAAAACTCCACGCCCCCACGCCGACGGCGCACGCCGACGGCGGTCGTCGGGCGGTATTCGACACCGGCGCTCAGCGCCTCTTCGAGATGCACCTCGGTGATCGACAACGCGGTCAGCCCTCCCGTGGCGCCAGGGGTGCGCTCCAACTCGTCCAGGTACTCCATGATCAGGTCATCGGGCAGGCTCACGCGCGGCCGTAGCGGCATCGGGTCGTTCTGGCACGCGGTGACCACGTACTCGCCGGGCGAGTCACCCGCATCGACGGTGAACCCGGCGGTCCTGAGATACGCCACGAGTACTTCCGCTGGGCCGTGTCGGTCCGTCCGATCGAGGTTCACCAGGAAACGGTAGTGCCACCACGGCATGTCGGCGGAGCGAATTCGCCCGAAGGAGCAAGACGTTCGTCGGTTATTGCATGAAAGTTTCATGCAAATGTTGACAGGATTGCTGTAGGTCGGCGACTCTCCTTGTGGCCACTCTCAGCGAGGAGATCCCGGGCTCCTCCCCGTAATCCGGTCCCCGGTCCGCCTTCGCGGACCGCCGCCGTAGGAGGTTCCCCGTGCGATCCCGCCTGTCCACCAGAAACCGAGCCCTGGCCGCGATCGTGGCCGTGCTGCCCGCCACCGCCCTGCTCACCTCGGTCACCGCCGCACCTGCCGCGGCCAAGCCGCAGGCCGACGACCGTGGCGTCATCGTCAACATGTTCCAGTGGAACTGGGACTCCGTCGCCGCGGAGTGCGCCGAGGTGCTCGGCCCGCAGGGCTTCGGCGGGGTGCAGGTGTCCCCGCCACAGGAGTCGATCAGCCTGCCCGGCGCCGATCATCCCTGGTGGGAGGTCTACCAACCGGTCAGCTACCAGCTCACCAGTCGTCTCGGCGACCGCGCGGACTTCGCCGCCATGGTGCGGTCCTGCGACGCGGCGGGTGTGGACGTCTACGTGGACGCCGTGCTCAACCACATGACCGGCCAGAACAACGGCGGCACGGGCTACGGCGGGTCCACCTTCACCGACAAGCACGTCTACCCCGGCCTGTACTCCGGCAACGACTTCCACTACCACCCGCAGCACTGCCCGAACCCCTCCGGCGAGATCGCCGACTACGACAACCTGGCCGAGGTGCAGAACTGCGAACTGCTCGGCCTCGCGGACCTGCGCACCGACTTCTACTATGTACGGGACACCCTGGTCGCCTACCTGAACGACCTGGTCGGCCTCGGTGTCGACGGGTTCCGGGTCGACGCCGCGAAACACATCCCGGCTGACGACCTGCGGGCGATCGCGGACCGGGTCGACGCCGACGTCTACCAGGAGGTCATCCCGGGCGGCGCGGTGCGGCTCGACCCCTATCGGGCCAGTGGCGACCTGCTGGAGTTCACCTTCGCCCGCAAGCTCAAGGAGCAGTTCCACGGCAACATTGCCCACCTCGAGACCATCGGCGAGTCCTGGGGGATGCAGCCCGACGAGTACGCGGTCACCTTCGTCGACAACCACGACACCGAACGCGACGGCAGCACCCTGTCCTACCGCGACGGCCCGACCTACCGCCTTGCGACCGTGTTCACGCTGGCCTGGGACTACGGGTCACCGCAGGTCTACACCGGCTTCAGGTTCTCCGGCCGGGACGAGTCCCCGCCAGCCAACGCGGACGGGACGGTGCGCCCGGTCGACTGCGGCAGTGGTGAGTGGACCTGCACGCACCGCGACCCGGCAGTGCGCGGCATGGTCGGCTGGCGTTCGGCGGTCGCCGGCGCACCGGTGCGGAACTGGTGGACCAACGGCGACAACGCCATTGCGTTCAGCAGGGGCGATGCGGGTTTCGTGGCGATCAACAACACGAGCGCGCCGCTGACCAGAGAGTTCACCACAGGGCTTCCGCAGGGCACCTACTGCGACGTACTCGCGGCGTCGGACGGCCAGTGTGTTCAGGTGAGCGGTTCAGGCCGGGCGACCATCACGGTGCAGCCCAAGGACGCGGTCGCCATCCATGTCGCGACCGAATAGTTGCCTGAAAGTTTCTGCAAGTACTTGTAAGAGATGTTCGAGTCGGTTTACTGTTCCGGCGTCCGCACGGATGTGGGACTCCGGGACAGGCCCGGGCATGGCCCTCGATGAGGAGAGCGCATGAAGCGAGCTACTAGGGCTGCGGCCGTCTTCGCCGCGGTGGGACTGGTCGGTGCCATCACCGCTGGTTGTGGCAGTGACGACGCGAACGACCAGTCAGTGGCGGCGGCGCAGGACCCGAACTCGGTCTCCGGCACCGTCACCTGGTGGGACACGTCCGACGCGACGAACGAGGCGCCGGCCTTCCGGGAGCTGGTCAAGCGGTTCGAGGCGAAGTATCCCAAGATCAAGGTGGACTACGCCAACGTGCCCTTCGACGGGGCCGACGACAAGTTCAAGACCGCGGCGCAGGCCGGGGACGGCGCGCCGGACGTGATGCGGGCCGATGTCGGCTGGACGCCGACCTTCGCCAAACTCGGTTACCTGCAGCCGCTGGACGGCACGCCCGCGCTCGCGAACGACGACGACTACCTGCCGGTCGCCTACGAGAGCAACAAACTCGACGGCAAGACCTACGGCGTCCCCGAGGTGACCGACACACTCGCGCTGCTCTACAACAAGGCGCACTTCGCCAAGGCCGGGATCACCGAGCCGCCGGGGAACTGGGACGAGCTGAGGACCACCGCGCAGAAGCTGGAGCAGGCGAACGGCACCACCGGGATCTTCCTGCACGCCGACTCCTACTACCTGCTGCCGTTCGTCTACGGCCAGGGTGGTGACTACGTCGACCTGGAAGGCAAGCGAATCACGCTGAACAGCGACAAGGTCGCGGGCGCGGTCCGCACGGCACAGGAACTCACCGCCGAGGGTGTCGGCGCGACCGACACCAGCGCCAACGGCTACACCAACATGCAGAACGGCTTCAAGAACGGCGACGTCAGCATGGTCCTCAACGGACCGTGGTCGGTGTCGGACTACCTGAGCGGCAAGGCCTTCGCCGACGCGGAGAACCTCGGTGTCGCCCCGATGCCCGCGGGACCGGCCGGGCAGGGCGGACCGGCAGGCGGGCACAACCTGGTGATCTACGCCGGTTCGCCCGACCTCGCGGCTTCGTACCTGTTCGTCGAGTTCATGAACTCCGTGGAGAGCCAGCAGTACATCGCGGAGCAGAACAACACGCTGCCAACGCGACAGTCGGTGTACGAGGTGCCGTCGATCGCGGAGAACCAGGTGATCTCCTCGTTCCAGACGCCGATGGAGAGCGCCAACCCGCGCCCGGCAGCTCCTGGTGCCGGTGACCTCTACGACCTGCTGACGCCGTTCTACCAGAAGATCCTCGGCGGCCAGGCATCCATTGAGGACGCCCTGGGCGACGCGCAGCAGAAGGCCTCGGGAGCCGTTCCCGGCTTCGAGTCATGACGACAGCCACCGCACCTCCCCACGCCGGGGCGGCACCTTCACCGGTGCCGCCCCGGCGCGGGCCGCGCCGCGCGGTGGGCAGTTTCCTCGGCAGGCACTCCTACGCATGGGCAATGGTCGCCCCTGTCGTGATCGTGCTCGCCGTGCTGGTCTTGCTTCCGCTGGTCCAGGGCATCTACCTGTCGCTGACCAACGCCAACGAGATGAACAGCGGCCGCACCATCGGCGCCAACGAGATCCCGGCGACCTACGAGTTCGTCGGGCTGCAGAACTACCTGGACATCCTCTCCGGTGCCGACGGCGCGTTCTACTCGCGTCTGGTGTGGACACTGCAGTGGACAGTCATCTGCGTGACGCTGCACTACGGCCTCGGTCTCGGTCTCGCGGTCCTGCTCAACCGCGCGATGCGGTTCCGGTCGATGTACCGGATGCTGCTGATCCTGCCGTGGGCGGTGCCGCCGTTCGTCGCCGCCTTCGGCTGGCGGCTCATCCTCAACGACCAGGGCGGCGTGCTCAACGCGCTGCTCGGACTGGTCGGGATCAACGGTATCGACTGGCTCGGCGAACCGCTTGCGGCGAAAGTCTCGGTCATCATGGTCAACGTCTGGCTCGGCGTGCCGTTCATGATGGTGGCACTGCTCGGCGGCCTGCAGACCGTGCCGAGGGAGCTCTACGAAGCCGCCGAGATGGACGGCGCGACCCCGTGGCAGCGGTTCCGTGCGGTGACGCTGCCGGGCCTGCGGCCGGTGTCGGGCACGGTGATCCTGCTCGGCACGATCTGGACGTTCAACCAGTTCCCGGTCATCGCGCTGCTCACCGCGGGCGGGCCGGGCGGTGCCACGGACATCCTGGTCACCGAGGCATACGACCGGGCGTTCCAGGGCATCCGGGACTACGCGGGGGCGGCCACCTACGGCGCCATCATCGCGTCGATGCTGGTGGTGTTCGCCTCCTTCTACCGCCGCTGGCTCGCCAAGACGACGAACGAGGTGCAGGGATGAACACGGTCATGTCTGCGAGGCGGACTCGCGGCAGCCGGAGCCGGTGGAGTTCGGCCGGCCTGCACACACTGCTGGTCGGGGCGAGTGTCATCGCCGTTTTCCCTGTGGCGTGGGTCCTTCTGACCTCGCTGAAGACCGAGCGGGACACCTGGGCGCGGCCGGACGAACTCGGCATTCTCGGGCTCGGCAACTACCAGCAGGTGCTCGCGGACACTCAGTTCACCACGTGGTTCGCCAACTCGCTGATCGTGGCGGCCGGGACGACCGTGCTCGCGGTGCTCATCGCGGCGACGGCCGGGTACGCGGCGTCGCGTATGCGCTTTCCCGGGCACCGGCCGCTGATGTGGATGTTCCTGGTGGTGCAGATGTTCCCGGCCGCCGTGCTGATCGTGCCGCTGTACAACGTGATGTCGGACCTCGGGCTGCTCAACTCCTACGCCGGACTCATCCTCGCCCAGTGCACCGTCGCGGTGCCGTACTGCGCCTGGATGCTCAAGGGCTACTTCGACACGATCCCGATCTCCATCGACGAGGCGGGCCGGATCGACGGGCTGAGTCCGTTCGGCACGTTCTGGCGATTGATCGTTCCGTTGGCCAAGCCGGGAATCGCGGTGACGGTGTTCTACTCGTTCATCACCGCATGGGGCGAGGTGGCGTTCGCCAGCGTGTTCATGCAGAGCGAGGATCGCTATCCGCTGCCGGTCGGGATGAGCACGTTCGTCAGCGACTTCACCTCGGAGTGGGGCCTGCTCACGGCGAGCTCGGTACTGGTCATGGTGCCTGCGGCGGTCGTGTTCTTCCTGGTCCAGCGGCATCTCGTCGCCGGACTCACCGCGGGCGGCGTCAAGGGCTGAGCCACAGGCAGATTCGGCCACATATCGACACAAGGGGACTTCATGACGAACAACGGTGCGACCGAGTGGTGGCGCACGGCAGTGATCTACCAGGTCTACGTCCGCAGCTTCGCGGATTCAAACGGCGACGGGATCGGTGATCTGCCGGGCGTCCGGCGGCGGCTGGACTACCTGCGGGAACTCGGGGTGGACGCGGTGTGGCTGACGCCGTTCTACACCTCGCCCATGGCCGACGGCGGCTACGACGTGGCGGACTACCGGTCCGTGGACCCGATGTTCGGTGACCTCGCGGACGCGCGGGCGCTGATCGCGGACGCGCACGAGCGCGGGCTGCGGGTGATCGTGGACCTGGTGCCGAACCACACCAGCGACCGGCACGCCTGGTTCACCGAGGCGCTCGCCGCCGCACCCGGCAGCGCGGCCAGAGACCGGTACCTGTTCCGGGACGGCAAGGGAGAGAACGGCGAGCAGCCGCCGAACGACTGGGAGTCGGTGTTCGGCGGCCCGGCGTGGACGCGCGTCACCGAGCCGGACGGCAAGCCGGGTCAGTGGTATCTGCACCTGTTCGATGCGGCGCAGCCGGACCTGAACTGGGAGAACTCCGAGGTGCGCGGGGAGTTCGAGGACATCCTGCGGTTCTGGCTGGACCTCGGGGTCGATGGTGTCCGTATCGACGTGGCACACGGGATGATCAAGGCAGCGGGCCTGCCCGACACGGGCATGACCGAGCAGATCGGGTTGCTGGGCACGGCGGAACTGCCGTACTTCGACCAGGACGGTGTGCACGAGATCTACCGGCAGTGGCGCAAGATCTTCGACTCCTACCCCGGCGAGCGCATCGGGGTGGCCGAGGCGTGGGCGCCGAACGCGCAGCGGCTGGCGCTGTACCTGCGTTCGGACGAGCTGCACCAGGCGTTCAACTTCCACTACGCGCAGGCGGAGTGGTCGGCGGCCGGGTTCCGCGAGGTGATCGACGATTCACTGGAGGCGGTGGAACAGGTCGGCGCGCCCAGCACCTGGGTGCTGTCCAACCACGACATCGAGCGGCACGTGACCCGGTTCGGCGGCGGCGAGGTCGGTCTGAGCCGGGCCAGGGCGGCCGCGTTGCTCACCCTGGCGTTGCCCGGTTCGGCGTACGTCTACCAGGGCGAGGAGCTCGGCTTGCCCGAGGTCACCGACCTGCCGGAGGAGGTGCTGGTCGACCCGAAGTGGGAGCGGTCCGGGCACACCGACCGGGGCAGGGACGGGTGCCGGGTGCCGATCCCGTGGTCCGGCGAAGCGCCCCCGTTCGGCTTCACCGAGGGTGGGCAGCCCTGGTTGCCGCAGCCGGTGACCTGGGCCGGCCTCAGCGTGACCGCGCAGGAGTCCGCAATGGACTCGACGCTGTCGCTGTACCGGGAGGCGTTGCGGTTGCGCAAGGAACTGCCTGCACTGCACACGGATTCCCTGCGCTGGCTGGAGCTGGACCTCGGCCCCGACGTGCTGGCGTTCGAGCGTGCGCCGGGATTCGCCTGCGTGGTCAACTTCGGCTCCTCGGCGGTCACGGTGCCGGGGCTGGGGCAGCTAGTGTTGACCAGCGCCGGAACCACCGGTGCGCACAGCGGTCCAGCCGACACGGTGACGTTGCCGCCGGCCAGTGCGGCCTGGTGGACGAACGTGACTCTGGAGACCTCACGATGAACGACCAGCCCGCAGGCACGGGGACCTTCCAGGCTCCCGAGGTCACCGTGCGCCTCGCGGACATCGCCGAGAAGGCCGGGGTCAGCGAGGCCACGGCCAGCCGGGTGCTCAACGGCAAGGCCGGGGTCGCGGCCGCCACCCGGCAGGCGGTGCTGACGGCGGTGGATCTGCTGGGTTACGAGCGGCCACAGCGGTCGCGGCAGCGCAGTGCCGGGCTCATCGGGCTGATCATTCCGGAACTGGACAACCCGATCTTCCCGGCGTTCGCGCAGGTCATCGAGCGGACGCTGGCGATGCACGGCTACACCTCGGTGCTGTGCACGCAGACGCCGGGCGGGGCGACGGAGGACGAGTTCATCGAGGCGCTGTCCGAGCGCGGGGTCTCCGGAATCGTGTTCGTGTCGGGGCTGCACGCCGACACGACGGCCAACCACGAGCGGTACACGCGGCTTATCGATCGCGGCCTTCCGGTGGTATTCCTCAACGGCTACGCACCCGGGCTGCGTGCACCGTTTTTCTCCACTGACGACGGCGCCGCGGTCGGACTCGCGATCAGCCACCTGCGGGAACTGGGACACGAGCGGATCGGGCTCGCTGTGGGACCGAGCCGCTTCGTGCCCGCGCAACGCAAGGCGGCGGAGTTCCGCCGGCTGATGGAGCCCGTGGTCAGCGCGGACGATGTCGACAAGTTGATAGTGCACTCGCTGTTCTCGGTGGAGGGCGGGCACTCGGCGGCGTGGTCGTTGCTGGAGGAAGGCTGCACTGCCGTGGTGTGCGGGAGCGACCTGATGGCGCTGGGCGCGATCCGGGTGGCGCGCAGGCGGGGACTGGCGGTGCCGAAGGACTTCTCGGTGGTCGGTTTCGACGACTCCCCGCTGATCGCCTTCACCGACCCGCCGTTGACCACGATCCGCCAGCCGGTCCCGGCCATGGCGACGGAGGCAGTGCGCACCCTGCTCGACGAGGCGGCGGGCACGGCCGTGCCGACCGGCGAGTACCTGTTCGCGCCGGAGTTGCTGGTCCGAGGCTCGACAGCGGCGGCGCCTCAGCCGACCAGGTGACGCACGAACTCAGTGAACGCGCGGTCGGACACATGCAGGATCGGGCTCGCTTCGCCGAGCTTCGTGTCCCGGATCGCGCGGGCCCGGGGTGCGAAGCCGATCTCAACGCAGTTTTCGCCGGTGTCGCTGTAGGAGGACTTTTGCCACCTGATGCTCTGGGAAACGGGCATCGGTGGCGACCTCCTACAACTCGGCGATCCTCCGATCGATCAACTCGATCGTGCCGCGCTCGCTCAGCGCGGTCACTCGTAGTTTGTCATAGGTCAGGTTGTACGCGCGCTCGTGTTCCTGGCCGAGATAGTCGGACGCGGTGAGGCCGCCGACGTACACGATGCCTGGTCGGCCTTCCATCAGGTTGACGATCGTGAACGATGTGCCATGGCAGGCATGTGCTCCGGCGTCGAACGGGATTACCTGCACCGTCACGTTCGGTCGTTCCGCCAACTTCCGTACCTTCTCCAACTGTCCGCGCAGCACCTTCGGTCCGCCGATCTGCCGGTACAGTGCAGCCTCGTCGACCACGAGCCAGAGACGCGGTGGGTCGAGGTCAGTCAAGTAGCGCTGCGCTCGGTGCTCGCGTTCCTCGGCCATTCGCTGGACTTCCGCCATCGAGACTGTGACCGCTTCGGACATCTGGTGGTAGGCGTACTCCCGGGTCTGGACCGTGCCTGGGAACGAGTCGCAGTTGAAGATCTTCACCTCGCGTGCCGCTGCAAGCAGGTTCACGTACTTCACCGCCCATGCCGCAACCCTCGCCGGTTGCAGCTTGCGGCGGGCTTCGGTCGCCAGCCGCCTCAGGGAGTCGGTGCGGTCTGTGTCGAGTCCGTAGACCTTGATGGCTTTCGCCAGGTCCTTGTCGGTGATCTTGGCATCACCCTGCTCGATCTTCGAGAGCTTGCCGACGTACCAGCCGAGCGCCTTGGTCGCCTCGGCCGTGGATAGGCCAGCGTCCTCGCGCGCCTCTCGAAGTTCTGCGCCGAGCAGGATGCGCTGCACCACTGGGCCGGGATCGCTGGCAGTCATGCGCCTATCTTGTCGCATTTATAGACGGAGTAGCTTCATCCGATCGATTGGTCTTGCAACTTGCATTTCTAGTGTAACTTCTCGTGGCATGACCGGAGAGGCCGAACACCTGGCCGCGATCACCCGGACCCGCGCTCGTGGGTTCAACTTCGTGCATCTGCGGCAGGGCGGCGAGGTGATCGCGATCCACGGTCAGCGGTGGCAGGCAGGGGCGGTCGACACGTATTTGGTGCGTGCGCCGGACGAGGCGATCGCGGCGCGCTACCGCGCCGAGGACTACGGGCTGACCGAGCGCGGCCCGCTGTGGCAGCGCTGCGGTGCGGTGGCCGACGTCATCGCCGATCTGCTCGCGCTGCCGCCACACGGCGCGCCCGGTGCGCCGACGTTGGAGCTACGCGCTCGGAGCGAACTCTGGCTTCCGAATGCCATTCGAGGAAGGAACTGATGTGCGAGGTGTGGTCGTGGTGAGCGTGTTGCTCGCGTTGGCGCTGGCGGGCTGCTCCGGCGGAGCACCGCCACCGGAGCCCCGGCCCACGCCGACGGGACCGCCACGCGACCCCGGACAACTCGACGTGCTGCCGGACTTCCAGCCGGTGGTGACCGTGGAGCTGGTGCGGGAACTACTCGGCGATCAGGCGCGGTATGCCACCGAACCAAAGACGAGCGCTCGGACCCTGACCTGGAGTTTCGAAAGTGGAGTACCCCTGGGACCGACCCTGCTGGTGACTGCCGAGATCGTGACGTCCTTCAACGGATCTTCGATCGGGCTCGCCAAGAAATTCTTCGAGAACGGAATGATCGATCGGGAGAAGTTCACCGAGATCGACATACCCGGAGCGGACGACGCGGCAATGGCTCGCGAGTTCGAGGACCTCGATGATGGGGTCGCGATCAACCACATCCGGATCACCACGCGCACGCGGAACGGACTGGCCGACGTCTGGTACCGGAATGGGCGGGTCAGCCAGGAGAAGCTGACCGCGCAGGCCAAGGAGCTGGCGGCGGGCCTGGTGGCCAGGTATGGCTGAGCTACCGTCCGCGCAGTTCGGCTTCGAGGCGGTGCAGCTTGGCCGTGAGTTCCTGCGGCCCGGCACCGGACAGGCTCAGCCAGCCGATGGAGTCGACGCCTGCGGTGATCCGGCCCGCGTCGGTGTCGATCCAGAATGGCGGTTTGCTGGTCCGTCTGCGGGTTCCGCTGCTGTCGCGGATGGCGGCGTAGAACTGGCCGACGTGGATGCGCGGCGCCTTGAGCCAGCGCGCGATCTGCTTGGCGTCCCGCGCGCTGCCCCCGTCGTGCGTCGGATTGCCGCGCACGACAGCCTCGTAATCGGCCTCAGCGCAGGACATCGAGTGGACGTTCGCGGGCGGGGTGTCGGGCAGTTGCGCGACCAGGTCCTGTGCCGCCGTCTCCGGTCGGCCGGGCCAGAGGAAGAGGGTGTCGGCGTTGGAGATCGCGATCACGGCTTCTCGTCCGCTGACGGCGGTGCGGACGGTGACGTGTGCGGCGTTGATGCTGGCCCAGGTGTAGAACTCGGTGCCAGGGCGCTGCAAAACCTGAACCGTGTCGAGGAAGTCCGGGGTGAGTCGGCCGCCGCGGGACACCCCGAGCCGTTCCAGCTCGGTGTTGCTGATGTCCCGCAGCTGCCTGCGCTCCTCCTCGGGGTACCACTTCTCGCCGCCGACGAGGGTGATGTGCGGTTCGCCGAGATTGTGTTCTTCCAGCATCGTTTTGTACGACAGCAGGCTGATCTCGACGTGGTCGTGCAGCATGGCCCCCCTCGGGCTCTAGTTCTTCTGTTCGCCGATGACGGGTGGTGTGGTGCGTTCGTAGTGGCCGCCGAACAGGGAGTCGGGGTCGTCGCCGGGCAGGGTGATCTTGCGCTGGTGTTCCTCGTCCTCGCTGCCCTTGCCACCGCGCCCACCTGCGCCCATGGGGCCGCCCATCATGCCCGAGCCACGGCCACCGGTCGCACCCGCAGATCCGGCCGCGCCCCCACGGGCGGCGGGGTTCTCGCCGGGCATGACCGCCCCGGTGCCTCGGCCCATGCCGGGCTGCGCGCCAGATCCAGGAGCGCCGCCGGTCGGCCCGAACCCACGAGCCCCACCGCCATAACCGGAACCACCGCTACCGCGCGGCCCGAAACCACCGGCAGAACCCGATCCGCCACCAGTACCTACCGGCCCGAAACCGCTACCACCGCCGGGAGGACCGAACCCCGGATTCCGGTTCGCGTCATACCCACCGCGCGGCGGCATATATCCAGGACGCTGACCACCACCGGGCGGAGCCGGTGCGACACGCGACGGCGTCGTCCCATCACCCGGCGGCTGCCACTTGGCCGCAGGCGGCACCTGATGCTGCGGCGGAGGCGCCGGAGCCGGATTCTGGACCTGCGGCGAAGGCGCCACCGGAGACCCGGTCCCACCGCTGTAACCACTGGAACTTGTCGGCCCGTTGTAACCACTACCGGTACCCACACTCGGTCCACTACCTGTCGCCTGGGTTACTGAGCCGGTCGACTGAGGTGTGGTGATGCCACCCGCGCCCGGACTCGCGTCGACTGGAGCGTGCTCGACGGCCACCCTCGACCGGTTCGCTTCGGTGATCCTTGCGTAGCCGTCGTACTGGGCGATGTTGTGTCGACTGTCGTTGTCCCACTGAGCAGCGGCCTTCTCGGCATCACTGGCGCCGATGGACATGTAGTCGAACAACCCGGAGTCGTCGGGACGTTCGGTGCTGACCGGCCGAAGCGAACCCCGAGTCTCGTGAAACACCGAGTTCTGCTCGTACATCGACTCCCGAACGCCCTGCAACCTTTCGGCGGTAGCTCCCGACGTTTGGATCAGCGGATTCAGGCCGGCGGTGGCGCTCTCGGCAGCGTTGCCCTTCCAGAACTCGTTCAGGTCTTTCTGGCCGTTCGACAGCGCCTTGGCCATTTCGCGGTGAACGACCTCAAGGCGATGCGAGGCTTGCTGCGCCTCATCCAGCCGCTGAGTCGTGTTGCAGTTGGAGTTCATCTTCATGAAGATCTCAGCAGCGGTGTAAGCCATTATTGCTTCCCCTGCAAGTACTCGATCGCGAACTCCGAAATCTTGGTGCCGATGGTGCACGGGTCGGAGTAGTTTGGATGGTCTTTTCGCAGGCTGACGGTGAGGGTGTAGGCGCGGTCATCGCGGACGCCGACCGCCATGGCGCACTTTCCTTCGCGCTCTCCGCCCTGTTCATACGCCACGGCGGGATACCCCTGGACCGGTGGCAGTTCTTTGAAAACGGTCAACGTGCCCTGTGCCTGAGCCTTGTAGTACGTCCGCAGACCGTTGGCTCCGCCTTCCAAGTTGGTACCCGCACGCACTGTTCCGAGAGAAAACTGGTCTTCGTCGTCAAAGAACCAGGCACATGACTGGCTTTTGAGTGCGGTGTCTTCGGTTTTTGACTCACTGACGGTTCCGGGGAGCTGATTCATTTGTTCCGGCGTGGCGACGTCGCAAGGTTTGGCATCGATGCTGCTGGTGTCGAGTGGATTTTCGACGGTTGGTGTTCCGAAGTTGGCCGGGCTTTGTGCCGTCGTTGTGGGTGGTGCTGTTGTGGGTGATCCGGTGGTGTTGCCGTCGTCGCATGCGCTGGTGAGGGCGAGGGCGGTGCAGGCCAGGGCAGCGGTGAAAGTACTGCGGGTTCCCATTCAGGTGTCCTTTCCGCGCAGTGCGTCCAGCGCGGCCTCGTCTTGACGCTGGTAGGCGTCGTGTATCTCTTTCAGCGTGTCGATATAGGCGATGAGAAAGTTTTTGTTGTTGCTGAACTGCGCATTCCACGACGCCCCTGCCCGGTTGGCGGCATTGACGTAGCTTTCGCTGACCTCCTCGTGGCCTGGCGGATCGATCCCGACGATCTTGTCAGCTTCGCTCTCCATCCGGCCAAGGTCGTCCTTGACAACGTCATCCAGGCTCTGGATCACTCCGAGCATCGCCTCCGGGTCGTACTCCCAGCCGCCGCCTGCTGACGCGGCGGCGAAGTCGGCCTTGGCCTGCTGGCCGCCGAGGGCGGCGTAGTCCGGTGGCGGAGCCGGTGTCTCGCCCTGGCTGTACTGCACCTGGCCGGTCGGCGGCAGCGGCATCGGCGCTGCGCCTGGTAGCGGTGCCGCCGGTCCGGGGCTGTTGATGGTGTCGATTACGCCCTGCGGTCCGGCCGTGCCGGGTTCCTGTCCCACGATCATGCCCTCCCCTGCATGGTCAGTCGGCGAGGCTGGCCGTACCCCCGTACGGTCTGTGGCTGGCTCCTCACCGACTGTCGCGGGTCCTGATTGTGCCACAGCGTTCGCCCGGATCAGGCCACGTCACTCCAACTCCCCGCGGTCGGGTTGGCCCGACTCAGGGAACTGAACTCACCCGCTAAGCGTCCCAGTTCGGCACCTGACACGACCGCTGTACTCCGTTAGGCCGATTGCGAACCTCGCTCATGATCGGCTTCTCTGGGGACTTGTGCCGAACTGAGGGGACTGTCATGGCGTTTCTCCGCCCAGGAGCGAGGGAGTCGGGCGAGCCCGACGACTACGTCGCGCCTCCTGCCGAGTCGCCGAGGCCGCCGCTCGATCCGTTCGATCCACACCCGGACAAGCGGTACGAGGTGCGGGCCGACGACCTGCTTCGCCCGTTCCTCGAACCAGGCTCCGGTGGGCTGCTCCGCTGGCGTAGGCAGGCCAGCAACGCTCCCATCGTGCAGGTCGAGGACGCCTACATCACCGGCCGCCTCGAACTTCGGGCCGCCGAACTCCAGTACCTCTTCCGCTTCGAGCGCTGCCGCTTCGAGTATCCGCCCGACGTGCGCGAGGCAACGATTCTCGGGCTGGTTTTCCGCAAGTGCTGGTTGCCAGGGCTCAAAGCGCGCAACCTGCGCAGCCGCAACGATGTCCGGCTCATCCGCAGCGTGGTCGAGGTGGAGGTCGGCGGCCGTGCCGACAACGAGACCACCGTCCGGCGCGCCAACGACAGGGATCGCGGTGTGCCCGACGCCGCCATCAACCTCACCGACGCCGTCATCGAGGGCTCGGTCGTCCTCACCCGCACCCGGATCGACCATCCGCGCGGCAAGGCGATCCAGGCCGACCGCCTCGTCGTCACCGGTGCGTTCCTCGCCTACCGGCTCGACACCCACGGCGAGGTTCGCGTTCCCGGCATGCGGGCCGGCGGTAACGTCAACTTCTCCGGTGCCACGCTCCGTAACCCCGACGGCTTCGCGCTCAACGGAAACGGTCTGCACATCGGCGGCAGCCTGCTCTGCGAGGTCGACACCTACGGCCGCGCGGGAGAGGGCAAACGCTTCTCCGCCAAGGGAGTCGTGTATCTCCCCAGCGCCACCATCGACAGCGACATCGTGCTGCGCGGGGCGAGGCTCGATGTCAACCAGGACGGTCCCATCGTGGTGGACGCCTGGCGTACCGCCGATCCCTACGTGGATCCCCGTCCCGCGCTCATCGCCGATCGCGTCAAGGTCAGCGGCAACGTCGAACTCAGCGACAGCCTCCAGAGCACCGGCACCCTGCGCATGATCAACGCGCACATCGGTGGCTCCCTGCGGCTGGCTGGCGCCCATCTGCGAATCCAGCGCGGCGAGGCCGAGCCCTACTACGACAGGGTGTTGCATCTGGACGGCAGCGAGATCAACGGCGATATCCAGGCGACCGGCCTGCGCGCGGAGGGGCAGGTGCGCATGGCCGACGTCGAGATCGGCGGCAACCTCCTCGCCTGGAACGTGAAGCTGCTGCATGTCGAACGGGACGTGGTCTCCGCGCGCCGATCCAGAATCGCGGGCAACCTGCTGCTCACCGACTCCACGGTCGCCGGAACGCTGCGCCTGCAGGGCGTCGACGTCGGCGGCAGCATCGAACTGTTCGGCACGCAGTTCAGCAATCCCGCGGTAGCGCGGTCGAGCAGCTTCTCGGTGGATCTTCGTACCGTCCAGGTGGGCAGGGACATCATGCTCACCGCGAACGCCGACCGCGGTTTCTGGGCCGAGGGCGGAGTCAACATGGACGGCGCCACCGTCAAGCGGCGAGTGGCGATCACCGGCGCCACCCTGCACTCCACCCCCGAGCATCAGATCGCGCTCGACGCCAGCGACGTCAGTGCCGACGAGTTCCTGATGAATCCCGCGAGCCGCCCCGAAGGCCGGGTGATGTTGCGCCGCGCGCACTGTGCCTCGCTGGCGGACAACGAGCATTTCTGGCACGCACGTGACGGCATCGAACTGGAGGAGTTCCGCTACGACGCACTGACCGAGCCCATCGATCTGGGCGACGACGACGTCGTCGAGCGGCGGATCGAGTTGCTCAGCAACGCGATGGACGGCTACCGGCCCGGCCCCTACGACCAACTGGCCGCGATGCTGCGGACCAGTGGCAACGAAGAACACGCCGCCACCGTGCTGTTCAAGAAGCAGCAGTTCCGCTACAACTCACTCGCCCGCGGATATCGCACCCTCGGTCCCGCCGTGCGTCTGTGGAGCCTGTTGCAGCGGTGGATGGTCGGTTACGGCTACCGCTCGGTCCGGGCGCTCGGCTGGCTGCTCCTGCTCCTGGTCGCGGGCAGTCTGTGGTTCTGGCTGCGCCCCGACAACTGTGCGGGAGTGCCCGATCTGCAGCGGATCACGGAGACGCGCTGCGCGGTGAACGCCGATGACACCGGCCTCGACTGGAATCCGGTGCTCTACACCGTCGACCTGCTGGTGCCGATCGTCGACTTCGGCAACAAGGGCCGGTGGTACATGAGCGGCCTGGACAAGTGGGTGGCCACGGGATTCACGGCCTCGGGTTGGATCCTCGCCACCACGGTCGCCGCCGGTATGACCCGCATGTTGCGGCGCAACTGAACAGGCTGAGGGCTTGACGGGTTCCATACTGTTGGTATGTGAACCAACCCAACGCGACCGGCCGGATCGAGATCAACGCTTCCGCCGACGACGTCTACGCCCTGGTCAGTGATCCGGGGGTGCTCGCGGAACTGGCTGAGGAGTATTCCTCCTTTCGCTGGCTACACGGCGCCACCACCGCTGCGGTCGGCGCCCGCTTCCGTGGCGGCAACCGCCGTGGCCTCCGGCGCTGGAGCACGCTCTCCACCATCACCGACGCGAGCGCGGGTGAACGGTTCGCCTTCGAGGTCACCGCGGCCAGGCTGCCGATCTCCCGCTGGCAGTACGAGATCGAAGCGGCGGGCGACACCTGTGTCGTCACCGAGAGCACCTGGGACAGGCGGCCGGGCTGGCTGAAGTTGCCGACCTCGACCGCGACCGGTGTCTTCGACCGGGACGAGCAGAACCGGCGCAACATCGACACGACACTGCGCAGGCTGAAGGACAAGGCCGAGGGCGCCTGAGCGGCTCGCACTTTCCCACAAAAGTGCGGTAGTTGCACGCGCGAGGTATCGCACTCTCCCGGGAAAGTGCGAGTCGGTAACGGTTTACCGGAAGCTCGCGATCTACGTACTGTCACCGCTCGGTGACTCGAACCACGTAGGGATTTGGCCTCTTCATGCATTTCACGCGCCATGTCGTCGCGCTCGCGTTCGTCGCCGCCCTGGTAGGCCTTGGCACAGGCTGTGGCCAGCAGCAGGTCTTGCAGGCCAGGACAGTGCCTGCCACCAGCACGCAGTCGACGGATACGGTCACCAAGACCCCGGAAGCCACCGGCGCGGTGCGCCACACGCCGTGAGGCACCAGTCGGATCACCGGCAAGTCGAGCCCGGACTTGGGCCTGCCGAGCAGGGTCGGTGTTCCTCGAAAACCGGCCTTCGGGCGTTTCCTAGTCCAGAGAGCCAGCTCGTTCGTCGCATTCCCCGGTACTCGGGGCTCGAGCGGTTAAGACCAACTGGAAGAAGCCGGTGTTTTCTGGCGCGTGCCACACGGTTTCCCGGAAGCCTGCGGCAACGGCGAAGCTGGTGAGCTCGTCCGACGTGAGCGCCCAATACGTCGTACGCCGGAGGCTGACGGACCACGATTTTCCGTGTGGGAGGAGCTGGAAATGCTCGATATCGTAGTGCTCCCCGTCGTCGTGCCAGTCCCAGAGCTGGAAGGTAATCGTCCGACCGGCGGGAGCGTCGAGGACCTGCGGCGGTGTGGAACGCTGTCGTGTTTTGCGCACCTCGTCGTAGGCGCGCGTGGTGATCAGCAGCAGGCCACCGGGTTTGAGAACGCGTCGCATATTGCCGAGCGCAGCGCGCAGGGCTTCGGGTGTGAGCAGGTGTGGAAGCGAGTTGTCGGCACAGACGATGACGTCGAATGCGGCGGGGCGGAACGGTAAGGTGCGCATGTCCGCTGCTGCGGCTGGCAATAGCCGCTGACGAGCGCGTGCTTCGCTGACCGCCCGAGTGACGGCGACTGGGCTGAGATCGGTTCCGACGACTCGATGCCCAAGTGCCACGAGGCCAATGGCTTGGGTGCCGATGCCGCAGGCGCAGTCGAGGACGGTTCGCGGTCCGGGGCCGAGTTCCTGTTGGATCAGACCGTCGAGTGCCTGGGCCTGCCGAGTCATACTGGCTTCCCAGTCGGGATAAATTCGGTGGTAATCAGCGGCGAGCTGGTCGTAGAAGTAGCGTGCCGATGTGTCGCGCATGCGAGCACGATAGCGACGGTCCTGAGTGGCTGCGCGCCGTTTTGCTGCCCTCCCACCTCGGCTTTTGCCTGCGTACGAGCGACGGCCTGAGGGCGGGACCACACGGGCGCCCTCTCAGGAACAGTCTTCCGGCCGGTGCTGTTGACTCCGGATGTGACTTCCGTACGACCACAGGCGCGCGTCCGCGCCCCCGAACTCACCGGCGACATCTGGCTGAACACTGGTGGTGAGCGGATCCGGCTGGCCGAGCTCCGCGGCCGGATCGTGTTGCTTGATTTCTGGACCTCGGGGTGTATCAACTGCCTGCACGTCCTCGACGAACTCCGGCCGCTGGAGGAGGAGTTCGCCGACGTGCTGGTGACCATCGGCGTGCACTCCCCGAAGTTCCTGCACGAGGGCACCGCCGCCGCGATCGAGGCCGCGGTGCGCCGCTACGAAGTGCACCATCCGGTGCTCAACGACCCGGACCTGGTCACCTGGCAGCAGTACGCGATCAAGGCATGGCCGACGCTGGTGGTCGTCGATCCGGAGGGCTACGTCGTGCACGTCGCGGCGGGCGAGGGACACGCGGAGGCCCTGCGCCGGGTGCTCGCGGACCTGGTCGAGACCCACGAGGTGAAGGGCACTCTTCGCCGCGGTGGCAGTCCTTACGTTCCGGCCGAGGAGCAGGCCGGTGACCTGCGCTTTCCCAGTAAGGCGGTACTCACTCCGGCGGGCACCGTGCTCGTCGCCGACACCGGAAACCACGCCATCGTCGAACTGGCCGAGGACGCCACGACGGTCCTGCGGCGCTTCGGCAGCGGCAGCCGGGGCGGGGCTGACGGAACCGCGCAGGACGCGAGCTTCGCCGAGCCGTCCGGGCTGGCCGTCCTACCGCAGGAGGTCGCCGAGCGCGCGGGCTACGACGTCCTCGTCGCCGACACCGCAGGGCACCGGGTGCGCGGTCTCCAGCTCGATTCCGGCACCGTCCGGACCGTCGCCGGCACCGGCGAGCAGTGGCGGAACGGGCCGGTCGACGGCGCAGGCCCCGAGGTCGATCTGACCAGTCCGTGGGACCTCATCTGGTGGGAGCCCGCGGGCGGCGTGGTCGTCGCGATGGCAGGCAACCACACTCTAGGTCTTTTCGATCCACTGACCGGACGGATGTCGCGGTTCGCGGGAACCACGGTCGAGGGCCTGCGGGACGGCGCGGTGGACGAAGCCTTCTTCGCGCAGACCTCGGGGCTCGCCGCCACGCAGGAGCGGTTGTGGCTGGCGGACGCCGAGACCTCGGCCCTGCGGTGGATCGAGCGCGAGGGCGACTCCTTCGTCGTCGGCACGGCGGTCGGGACCGACCTCTTCTCGTTCGGGCACGCCGACGGACCCGCCGCCGAGGCGCTGCTGCAGCATCCGCTCGGCGTCGCCGCGCTGCCAGACGGTTCGGTCGCCGTCGCCGACACCTACAACGGTGCCATCCGCCGCTATGATCCGGTGAACGACGAGGTCAGCACACTCGCAGCCGACTTCGCCGAGCCGTCCGGGCTGCTGGTCCGCGGCACGGACCTGCTCGTGGTCGAGTCGGCCGCGCACCGCCTGCGGCCCCTGCCCGCCGGAAGCGTGAACACCGTCAGCGGGGAGGCGCACGTCGTGCGCCGTCCGCCAACCGTTCTCGCGCCTGGCGAGCTGGAGTTCACGGTCGTCTTCGTACCTCCGCCCGGAGAGAAGCTGGACGACAGGTACGGCCCCTCCACCCGCCTCGAGGTGACCGCGTCCCCACCGGAACTGCTGGCCGAGGGGGCAGGCGTCGGCACCGATCTCACCCGCACCCTCCGCCTCGCCGAAGGCCACGGCGAGGGCGTGCTGCAGGTCGTCGCGCAGGCTGCCAGCTGTGACAGCGATGCCGAGCACCCGGTATGCCGCGTGACCAGGCAGGACTGGGGCGTTCCGGTACGGCTGGAGGCGCAGGGCGAGCACAGGTTGCAGCTCGTCATGGCCGGTCCGGCGGAAGCGTGACCGTTACTATTAGCGCTGTGTCAAACCACGAGAGGACGGCCAGAGCCGACGTGAAGCTCGAGATTCAGCTGCTGCACGACCGGGTCCTGGTCCGGATGTCGGGTGATGAAGGCGAGCGTCGCAGTAGCGGCGGCATAGTCATTCCCGCAACAGCGCAGGTGGCGCGCCGTCTCAACTGGGGCGATGTGCTGGGTGTAGGCAATAATGTACGGAACGTGAAGGTCGGTGACCGCGTGCTGTTCAACCCCGAGGAGCAGCACGAGGTCGAGATCCAGGGTGAGCCTTACCTGGTGATGCGCGAGCGCGACATCCACGCGATGGCGAGTGAGCGCACGGAGCACGGCACGGGGCTGTATTTGTAGCCACACAGGTCGGAGGGGCGCGTGCGGGACGAGCATTACTGGCCGGACTGGGACCCCGACCCCGACCCTGTGATCCAGACGGGCGAGGTGCCGGCCAGCACCGCGCCGCCGGTGGATCCCTGGGCGGACTCTCCCGGCATCGACCGGCTGGACACCACCGCTGTCGAACTTCCTGACGACGATCTCGCCGAGGAGTTGCTGGACTCCGGTCCGGTTGTGATCCCGCCGCCCTCACCAGCGAGCCGGTTCCGCCGCGGTCTCGGCAAGGTGCTCATGGTCACCGGGGGCACGATCGCCCTGCTCGTGTTGCTCTACACGGCCGACCTGCTGCTGTCTGTCGGTGACGTGCCGCGCGGAGTGACCGTCGTGGGCGTGGACGTGGGCGGGATGGAGCGGATCGAGGCCGAGTCGAGACTGCGCACCCAGCTCGAACCCCGGCTCGTCGAGCCGGTGCAGGTGCTGGCAGGCGACGTCGAGACCGAGCTCGACCCCGTCGAGGCCGGTCTCGGACTGGACTGGCCGGGCACCCTCGAACAGGCCGGGAACCAGCCGCTCAACCCGGTCACCCGCGTGCTGTCCTTCTTCGCCGAACGTGAGGTGGGCGTGGTGACGACGGCCGATCCGGACACCCTTCACGAGGCCGTCGCCGAGCTCGCCGACTCCCAGCTCGACCACGAACTCACCGAGGGGACGATCCGCTTCGAAAAGGTGCCCGGCACTGACGGCCGCGTGCGGGCGGTGGCCGTCGAGCCGAGGCAGGGGCAGCAGGTCCGCGATATCGCCGGCGCCGCCCAGCTGGTGCGGGACGGCTGGCTGGGCGCGGGCGTGGAAATACCCGTCACGGTCACCCCGCCCAAGGCCACGGTAGCCGGGGTGCGCACCGCGCTGGACAGTGTGGTCAACCCGATGATCGCCGGCCCTGTCCCCGTTCTCGGCGAGGGTGTGAAGGGCGTGCTCAAGCCCGACGTGGTCAGCGCGGCACTGCGGTTCGCCGCACAGGACGACGGCAGCCTGCAGGTCCAGCTCGACCAGTCCGAGCTGCGCGATGCGCTGGAGCCACAGCTCGCGTCCACCGAGGTCCCAGGAAAGAACGCGGAGATCGTGTTCGCCGAGAACAGGCCGACCGTGCGCCCCGCCGAGCCGGGCCGATCGATCAACTGGGAGAGGACACTGGCGCCGTTCGTCGACGTCGCCAGGAACCCGGAGCGTCCTGGTTTGCGTGTCGTCTACAACGCGGAGCAGCCGGAGGTCACCACCGAGGACGCCGAGAAGTTCGGGATCAAGGAGGTCATCGGCGAGTTCAGCACTACCGGCTTCAGCGGCGACGTCGCACGCAACGTCGCCGCGATCGCCCGGGAGGTCGACGGCGCGATCATCGGACCGGGTGCCACCTTCAGCCTCGAGGCCCGCACCGGTCCGCGCACGGCCTCCCAGGGGTATGTCACCGCGCCGGTTTTCGAGGACGGCAGCGGGCCGAGAGTGATCGGCGGAGGGGTCTCCCAGTTCACCACGACGCTGTACAACGCGGTGTACTTCGCCGGGCTGAAGGACGCGGGGCACACCGGGCACGTGCACTACTTCGACCGCTACCCCGTCGGGCGGGACGCACGGTCGTTGGCCGAGGACGGGTCGGTTGTCGACCTGGCCTTCACGAACGACGGGAAAACCGGAATCGCGCTCCAGGCCGAGGTCTCCGGCGGGTCGGTCACCGTGCGCATCTGGGGCACCAAGCGGTTCCGCGTGGAGAGCAGCACCGGGCCGCGTTCGGACGTCACGCCACCGGGAGTGCGGATCGTGCCCGGCTCCGACTGCGCACCGGAACCGGGCAAAGCGGGATTCAGCATCTCGGACACCCGTGTCTTCTACGACCTCGACACCGGCAACGAGGTACGTCGGGAGACTCGCAGCGTGCGCTATGCCGCCAAACCCGCCATCTTCTGCAGATAGGGATCGACGCCGGGATCATCCGGTCGGGTGCTGCCCCGTGGACGCCTACGCCGATACGTTGGGTGATGCTGTTGCTCACCTGACGTAATCCGGAGGTTCGGTGTCCCGCTCGTTGAGTTCCTGGTCGGTTCGGGGTGTCCTGTGTGGTGCGGTGCTGGCCGGTGCGTTGGTCGGCACACCCGCGACTGCCGCCGAGTCCGAGCCCGCGCTCGTGCACGCGACCGAGCAGAATGCCTGCAAGCTCAACGTCCGTTCCGGGCCTGGGCTGACCCACTCCATTCTGACCACGCTGACCTGCCACAACTACACCACCTGCGTGCACAGCGCGGCCGACGCCGAGGGTGCGTCACCGTGTGGTCCGCTCCTGACCGGAGGCGAGTACTCCTGCGTGGGAGCCGATGGCAAGCAGGTCGTCGACAACCGCTGGGCCGAGGTCGCCTGGCGTACTCCCAAGCCGTCCTATGTGGCGGTGGCCTGTGCCGCCTTCCGCGGATAGGGCCCGCCCGCGCTCAGCGCAGGACGACGCAACCCCGCTCCTCGAGGTCGTCCAGCCAGGGCGGCAGACGCAGGTGCTTGTTCCAGCGCAGGTCGAGCTTGTCCAGTGAGGGAAGTTCCAGCAACGCCTTCGGCAGCTCGGTCAGCCCGTTGTCCCGCAGGTCCAGCAGTCGCAGGTCCGTCAGGCCCGCGACGGCGGCCGGCAATCGGCTGATCCGATTACCGCGCAGGTGCAGCTCACGCAGCGCGCCGAGTTCGCCGATCGACTCCGGCAGCGTGGCGAGGCTGTTGTGTTGCAGGCGCAGCTCCCGCAGGGCCTGCATCCGGCCGAGGCCTGCCGGAAGTTCCGTGAACGCGTTGTCGGTGGCGCCGAGGTAGCGCAGCCGGGTCAGGGCACACAGGCTGTCCGGCAGCTCGGTCAGGCGGTTGTCGGCGAGGTAGAGGTACTCGGTCAGTTCGGGTAGCTCGCCGAGTTCGTCGGGCAGGCTGGTCAGCGCGTTGTGGCCGAGATCGAGGGTGTGCAGGCGGATCAGCCCGCCGATGTCCGGCGGGACGGTGGTGAACCGGTTGTCCGCGAGGTTGAGCACACGCAGCCCGTGAAGTTCCCACAGCCAGCCGGGCAGGGTGTCGAACTCGTTGTCGTAGATGCTCAGGTGCTCGAGCCCCGAGGCGGCGGAAAGCCGTTCGGGAAGTCGCGTCAGGCGATTGCGGTCGAGGTCGAGCCGGATGAGTTCATCCGGCTCGACCTCGGGTGGTTCGGTCAGTTCGGTCCCGGTGAGATCCAGCCATCCGTTGTGCACCGAGGCAACGTACCGGGGCTACTAGGACCTGTGCGCCGTCCGGCCGCCCGCGATCTTCGGATAAGCGGCGGCAGCCGCGATCACGCCGATCACGGCGGCGCCGACCTGGAACGCGTGGCGGATCCAGTCGATGCCGGGTGTGTTCTCGACACCGAACACACCGGCCAGCCAGTTGCCGATGAAAGCAGCGATGATGCCGACCACGATGGTCAGCCACATCGGGATCCGCTGATCACCCTTCGCGAGCATTCGCCCGATCACACCGAGGATCAGGCCGACCAGGATTGTCGTGATGATGCCCCAGATTCCGCCAAGCATGCCTTCTCCTTCTGCAGGTCCTGTTGGCACAGGTCAGGGGTAGAAGCGTGGCACCAAGTGCTGCCGACCGCCTCCGGATACCCGCGACCGGGTGATACCCGATCGCGGGTCGGGTGACAGACCCGGCAGGCGTTATCGAGAAATCGACTTTCGCCCGTATATGCCCGCGACGAGGGTGACACCGACCGCGGCCAGGACGATCTGCGTGATGAGTTCGAGCCAGTCGAAGCCATCGGTGTCGGCGTAGCCGATGCCACGGGCGATCGCGGTGCCGATCAACGCGGCCACGATGCCCACGACGATGGTGAGCCAGATCGGAATGCCCTGCTTGCCTGGAGCGATGGCCCTGCCCAGTACGCCCAGGATCAGGCCGACCACGATCGCGGTGATGATTCCGGTGACGGTCATCGTTTCTCCTCTGCCGACATCTTCGAGCGGTCCTGCCGGTGACCGCCCGTCTGTGCCGAAGGGGTACCTCGCTTCTCGTAGATCAAACGCTTCGAGGGGCGAACTTGACGCGGAGCACTGGTTCCCCAAAGAATCCACTTCCGCGTATATAAGCCTTGTGTAATACTTCTGCCGTGGATGTTTTCGAAGCAGTGGCGGAACCGCATCGGCGGGCGTTGCTCGATCTGCTCGTCGAGCGGGAGCGGGCCGCGGGTGAGCTGGTGGCCTGCCTCCCGGACCTGAGCCAGCCCGCCGTGTCGCGGCATCTGCGGATCCTGCGTGAGGTGGGCCTGGTCGAGATGCGGCCCGACGGGCAACGGCGCATGTACGCGCTGCGCGCGGACGGGCTGGTCGAGATCGACGAATGGATCAGCCGCTACCGGCGCTACTGGCCCACGCATCTCGACGCGATCGAGCGACACCTCGCCGATACGCACGGAACGGAGAAAGGTGTGCAGAAACCATGAGTGAATACTCCCGGCACGGAATCCTGGAGATCGACGGCGACCGCGCCACGATGACGTTCCGGCGTCGCATTCCGTACCCCGTCGAGGCGGTGTGGGCGGCGCTGACCGACCCGGCCCAGCGCGGAAGCTGGTTCGGTGAGACCACGATCGAGCCGCGCAGGGGCGGTGTGATCGACATGTTGGCGAGCGAGCCGCCCGTTCCGCCGGAGGTCAAGCGAATGACCGGTCGGATTCTCGTCTGGGAGCCTCCGTCGGACAGTCGCACGGCCGTGCTCGAGCACGAGTGGAACCAGCAGATCGTCGAGGCCAGCGTGGTCCGTTACGAGCTGGCCGCTGACGGCGAGGCGACGATCCTGACGTTGACGCACTCCGGACTGTCGCCGCGCAACGCGAAGGGCTTCATCCCGGGCACGCACGCCTACCTGGACCGGCTCGAGGCCCACCTGGGAGAGGAGCCCATTCCCCTGTGGTCCACCCGCTACGAAGAGGTCGCCCCCGCCTACGCCTGACAGCACGATGGCCGCTTCGGACACTCGCCCGAAGCGGCCATCATGACCAGTATCCCGCGGGAGGCGGGTCAGGTGTGGATCAGAACGCGGCCTCGTCGACGTCCATCAGGTCGTTGTCGGCGGCCTCGACGATCGCGCGGCGGGAGGTGAGCTCCGGCAGCACGGTCCTGGCGAAGAACGACGCCACGGCGACCTTGCCGTTGTAGAACGGTACGTCCTTGCCGGACGCACCCGCGTCCAGCTTCGCCAGTGCGATCTCGGCCTGCTGCAGCAGCTTCCAGCCGACCAGCAGGTCGCCCGCGGACATCAGCAGCCGCACCGAGTGCTGGCCGACCTTGTTGACGTTCTGCGGGTCCTCCTGCGAGGAGGTCAGGTAGCCGACCAGCGAGCCGAGCATGCCCTGCGTGTCGTCCAGCGCCTGCTTGAGCAGCCCGCGCTCCTGCTTGAGCCGGCCAGCAGCAGCACCGCCCGCTTCCGCGTCGATGGTCTTGGTGATCTCCCCCGCGACGTGGGCCAGCGCCTGACCCTTGTCGCGGACGATCTTGCGGAAGAAGAAGTCCAGCGACTGGATGGCCGTTGTGCCCTCGTACAGCGAGTCGATCTTGGCGTCCCGCAGGTACTGCTCGATCGGGTAGTCCTGCAGGAAGCCGGAGCCGCCCAGCGTCTGCAGCGACTGCACGAGCTGCTCGGTGGCCCGCTCGGAGCCGACGCCCTTGACGATCGGCAGCAGCAGGTCGTTGACCCGCTCGGCCAGCTTCAGCGACTCGGCAGAGACATCGCCGCCTTCGCCAATCCAGACCTGGTCCTGGAAGGACGCGGTGTAGAGGTACACCGCGCGCAGGCCCTCGGCGTAGGCCTTCTGCAGCATCAGCGAGCGGCGGACGTCCGGGTGGTGCGTGATCGTCACCCTCGGCGCGGCCTTGTTCAGCATGTTCGGCAGGTCGGCGCCCTGCACGCGCTCCTTGGCGTACTCCAGTGCGTTCAGGTAGCCGGTGGAGAGCGTGGCGATGGCCTTGGTGCCGACCATCATCCGGGCGTACTCGATGACCTGGAACATCTGCGCGATGCCGTCGTGCACCTCGCCGAGCAGCCAGCCCTTGGCCGGGGTGCCGTGCTGGCCGAAGGTCAGCTCACACGTGGTGGAGACCTTGATCCCCATCTTGTGCTCGACGTTGGTCACGAAGGCGCCATTTCGGGCACCGGGCTCACCGGTCTCCGGGTCGAAGTGGAACTTCGGCACCAGGAACAGCGAGAGGCCCTTGGTGCCCGGCTTGGTCTCGATGCCCGGCCCCTCGGGACGGGCCAGCACCAGGTGCATGATGTTCTCGGTCATGTCCTGGTCGGCGGAGGTGATGAACCGCTTCACGCCGTCGATGTGCCAGGAGCCGTCCTCCTGCTGGACGGCCTTGGTGCGGCCCGCGCCCACGTCGGATCCGGCGTCGGGCTCGGTGAGGACCATCGTCGCGCCCCAGGCGCGGTCGATCATGAGCTGCGCCCAGCGCTTCTGCTCGTCGGTGCCGTTCTTGTCGACGATCATCGCGAAGTTCGGGCCGGCCATGTACATGAACAGTGCCGGGTTGGCGCCGAGGATCAGCTCGGACGCGGCCCACTGCACCGTGGGGGGCAGGCCGAAGCCGCCCAGGTGGTTGGGCAGGCCGAGCCGCCACCACTCGCCGTCCCAAAGCTGCTGGTAGCTCTTCTTGAACGACTCGGGCAGCGTGGCCGAGAACGTCTTCGGGTCGTAGACCGGCGGGTTGCGGTCCGCGTCGGCGAACGACTCGGCCAGGGGGCCGACCGCCAGGTTGTTCAACTCGGAGAGCACCCCGCGGGCCGTCTCCTCGTCGGACTCCTCCAGCACGCCCTTACCGAGGCGGTCCTGGACGCCCAGTACCTCGAAGAGGTTGAACTCCAGGTCTCGCACGTTGCTCTTGTAGTGGCCCATTCGTCTCTCCGTGTTCCCTGCGGTGCCGGTTGCCGTGTTGTGGTCGCATGCCGGCAGTGCACGTCATTCCCGCGGACATCGCTGCCCTACTGGCCGGTAACATCAGCATATTACCTGTGAGTAACCGTCGGCAAGCCGATTCGCCTGTTTGTGACGAATCCTGCTGACCGACAGGTGTCAGGCGACCGTGTTCGAGGTGCGCTCGGGCCGGGAGTTCACGGGCTGCTTCAGCGAGTCGTCCGGATGTATCACCAGCAGGCCGGACCGGAAGGCTGTCGTCACGGCGTGTGTGCGGTCCCGGGCGGACAGCTTGCGCAGGATGCTCTTGACATGTGTGCGTACGGTCTCCACCGACAGGTACAGCACCTTCGCGATGGCGGAGTTCTCCATGCCCTCGGCCACCAGCTGCAGTACCTGGTACTCCCGGCGGGACAGCGGCATCTGCCCGCGTGCGGGACCGGACCCGTCCCCGTTGTCCGGCACGGGCTGGCGCTTGGGCCGGGCGATGAGCGCCGTGAGGGCGGGGTCGACGAAACGGCGGTCGGTGTGTGCTCGGTGGATGGCCTCCGCGACCCGCCTCGGCTCGCCGGACCGGAGGACCACGCCATGGGCTCCGGTGGCGATCGCACACGTCAGGTACTCCGCGGTGCGCGTCGATTCCCGAACGAGGACGACGACCGACATCGACGTGTCGCCCGCGACGAGCAGCCGCAACAGGTGGCACTGCGGGTCCATGCCGGAGTCGAGCAGCAGTACGTCCGGCCGGACCTGCTCGCACAGCTGGAGGGCCGAGTGGTGGGACGCGGCGTAGCCGGCCCACTGCAGGCCCTGGGCTCGCTGCATCAATACGGCGAGGCCCTCCCGGAAGATCGGGATCGGGTCGATCGCGGCCACGCTCAGGCCCCGCGTGGCGCGGGTGGGCACCTGCGGCTGGCCTCGGTTCGTGCCCATGATGTGCGCCATTGACTCTCCATCTCCACTTCACCCTGGTCAGGGTGCGTTCGCCCACCACCTCCTGGCGGTGCTCCCCTGAGTAGCCGTCCCTTGCTCCCCGGTGTGACTCGGGACGAAGCAGCCCGTGACGCTTTTGATGGTCATTCATCGATTCCGTGACGCAGGTTCCCCCGAGAGGGGGGTCACACGGCCGAAACCGCGATCGGCCGGGTACTCGGCGTTACCTTTCGGTACCGATGTTGTCTGAGCTGTCACGAATGCCGGAGATGTCGGTTGCCAGTCGAAGTCGGCGGAACTCCGCTGCCAGCGTCGTGGGAGTCCAGTGCGCGTTGAGGCCGCTCGGATTCGGCAGGACCCAGATGTTCGTTTCGCCCATCCGCTCGTCCTGCCTGCCCACGGCGGCCTTCGGCCTGCCGAATGCGGCACGGTATGCCGTGATACCCACCACGGCGAGCCACGCGGGCCGGTACTCGGCGACCTTCTTCCGCAGCAGCCGGCCGCCCTCGCGGAGTTCCTCCGGTGTCAGCTCGTCGGCGCGAGCGGTGGTCCGTGCGACGAGATTGGTGATGCCGAGGCCGAGGGCAGGCAGCTCCATCTCCTCACTGGGATGCAGGAGACGTGGTGTGAATCCGCCGGCGTACAGGGCGGGCCAGAAGCGGTTGCCCGGCCGGGCGAAGTGCAGCCCGGTGGCACCGGAGTACAGGCCGGGGTTGATGCCGCAGAACAGGACCCGCAGCCCGTGGGCGATGACATCGGGGATCGCCCGGTTGTACGCCGCGGCGAGTTCGTCCTTGGTCGGCCGCTTCTCCTGTCGCACGGCTTTGAGTCTGCCCTTGCCGGGGTAACAACGCTGAATGCCGAGCAGAATTCTCGCGGTTGTCATCGACTGCCGCCGATGTCGGGAACTGGCCACCTTCTGGTGTGCGGCACTCGGGTACGAGGTGCTGCGCCGCTGGCAGGATGCCGACGGGCGGACGTATGTGGAGCTCGGCGCGCCGGGCAGGCCCATGCTGCTACTGCAGCCGGTGCCGGAGGAGAAGCGCGTCAAGAACCGGCTGCACCTCGACATCGTCCCGGACGACGGTGGCCAGTACGACGAGGTCGAACGGCTGGTCGGGCTCGGCGCGACCGTGGTCTCCGACGAGTCCCGTCATCCGTGGGTGTTGCTCGCCGACCCGGAGGGCAACGAGTTCTGCGTCCTGCCGCCACATTGAGCCGTGCCGCGCCGGGGTGGCCAAGTCGCGCTCGATTGCGTACGCTGTGTGACCTGTCACACAAGACGGCGGCAAGGGGGCTGGCGCGGACAATGCCTGACATCGCCCTGGTTCTTGCGCTCGTCCTGATCGTCCTCATCGCTGCTGCTGCCACTGTCGCGCACCAGGACCGGCGTGCGCAGCGGCGAGACGTCCTGCGTAGACGGGCACGGCTGGCGAGACTGGGCGAGCCGGACCCGGTGCTGTTGCCGGTGCGGGCAGAACATCGGTCACCGCAGTACTGGCACTGACCGCACTCAGCGAGCGCAGTAGCGCGAACAGCGCGGCCAGGATCCAGCCGAGCGCCGCTCCCGTCGTGTTCGACAGCAGATCGTCCACGTCGAAGATCCGATAGGCGAACGGCGCGGTGCCGAAGTTGGCGGTGAGCTGGGTGATCTCGATCAATGCGGACGCCCCGAGGCCGATCCCCACGGCTCCGGCGAACCGGCGCCGCCAGAGCAGTTTGGCGAAGACCCCGAGTGGGACGAACAGGAGCACGTTCATCGCGAGCTGCTCGAACGCCAGTGTCGTGATCGGACTTGCCGAACTCTGGGACTCGCGGACGACGTCGGCGATCCACTGCAGCGGCACCAGCTGGACGTTCTGGCTCAGGTGTGGATCTCCGGCGGACGGCAGTGGCAGCAGCACGACAGCCAGTGCGAGGCACGCGTAGAGCGTGACGACCGCGGTTCGCGTTACGCGGGCAGGCTGGACTCGGCCGTAGTGGGCCTGGTGCAGCAGGAGTTGCGGGACCAGCAGAGTCGCCCACACCGCGAGAAACCCGAGGAAGCCGTACTGCAGAGCCGTTGCCTGTGCCGTCGTCATGCCTCGAAGTTATGAGTCGAAGCGGGTCACCGACCTCGGTCGAAGAGCCGGACGCGACCCATCGGGTCGGCCGAATGGACGATGGCCGAACGGTGTCCTCCCGGTTGCCGGATATGGGCGAGTGCGGCACTTTCCCATCGAAATGGCGGGATCTCTTCTCCTGCGCCACTTCACCAGGCAAACTCCTCCGCCATGTGCGTCCCCAAGGGGATAGGACGCTGATGCGGAGGAACAATGACCAGATCACCCCGGCTGCTGCGTGCCGTTGTCGCGATCGCGACCACCGCGCTGGCCACCGTCGCGTATGCGGGTACCCCCGCGAGTGCGGCGCCAGAGCGGACCACCGATGTGCGGATCATCGCGTTCAACGACCTGCACGGCAACCTGGAGCCGCCCGCCGGGTCCTCCGGGCGCGTCCGCCTGCCGGACGGCTCGACGGTGGACGCGGGGGGTGCCGCGTACATCGCCACACACGTGCAACGCCTGCGCGACGAGGTGCGCAATTCGATGGTGCTCTCCGCGGGAGACAGCCTCGGAGCCTCACCGGTCATCTCGGCGCTGTTCCACGACGAGCCGACGATGGAGTTCCTCAACGACCTCGATGTCGAGGCGTCGGTGGTCGGTAACCACGAACTCGACGAGGGCTACGACGAGCTGCGCAGGATGCAGTTCGGCGGCTGCCACCCGGAGGACGGGTGCCAGTTCGACCGCAAGTACAAGGGTGCGGACTTCCCGTTCCTCGGCGCCAACATCTACTTCGACAACGGTGCTCCCGCTGTCCTGCCGTTCAGCATCGAGATGTCCGGCGGAGTGCCCATCGGCATCATCGGCGCCACACTGCGGGATCTGCCCACCGTGGTGACACCCGAGGCCATCGAGGGCCTCGAGTTCGGTGACGAGGTGGAGGCCATCAACCGGTCCTCCCGGTTCCTCGATCGGCTCGGCGTGAAGTCCCAGGTCGTGCTGCTGCACGAGGGTGACAACACCGAGGGTGGCGGTCCGAACGACTGCACGGTCACACCGGGTCCCGCGGCGCAGATCGCCGAGAAGGCCGCGCCCCAGGTGGACGCCTTCTTCACCGGGCACTCCCACCAGCAGTACAGCTGCATGATCGACGACCCCGCAGGCAACCCGCGCCCGGTGCTCCAGGGTGCGTCCTTCGGTAGGCTGCTGTCCGTCGTCGACCTCACCATCGACCGGAAGACCCGCGACGTGGTCCGGGACAAGACCAAGGCGCACAACGAGATCGTCACCAGGGATGTCGAGGCGGACGCCGACGTTCTCGAACTGATCGACCGGGCCAACGAGAAGGCCGCGCCGATCGCCAACGAGCCGATCGGCACCATCACCGCCGACCTCGTCCGTGCCGGCGGCGAGTCCGGCGAGTCCCCGCTCGGCTCGGTGATCGCCGACGCGCAGCTGGAAGCGACACGCACCAACGGCGCACAGATCGCGATGACCAACCCAGGAGGGATCCGCACCGACTTCGTCTACGAGTCCTCGGCCAATGGGGAGGGCGACGGCGTCGTCACGTACGGCGAGGCGTTCGCCGTGCAGCCGTTCTCGAACATCATGCAGACCATCACCCTCACCGGCGAGCAGCTGAAGCGGGTGCTGGAGCAGCAGTGGCAGGCGGACGCCACGCGAATCCTGCAGATCTCCTCGACGCTGAACTACACCTACTCGGCGTCCGCGCCGATCGGGTCGAAGGTCTCGAACATGACCATCGAGGGCACGCCGGTCGACCCGGCCGCGGAGTACCGGGTTTCGGTGAACAACTTCCTCGCCGCTGGTGGAGACGGGTTCACCGAGCTCACCAACGGCACGAACCTGTCCGGCGGTCCGGTGGACCTGGACGCGCTGATCGCCTACTTCGGCGCGAACCCGGGCATTGCGCCCCCACCCCCGGGGCGGATCACCGTCGTCGCATGATCAAGCTCAGGGCCGCCTCGGAAGGCGATCACCCCCGAGGCGGCCCGTGAGCTGGCGTTGCTGTTGCCGAGGTTGTTTCTGCGGCATTTCGCGAAGACCAGCCACTGGGCTTCCGCCTCGAACCGGGCTTCCCATTTCGCCAAGACAGGCGTGCTCCGGAGACGGAGAATCCGAGCATGCCAACCTGGGAACACGTGGTCGCGATCGCCGCTGAGCTGCCGGAAGTCGAGGAGTCGACGTCGTACCGCACGCCGTCACTGAAGGTGGCGGGCCGGAGTTTCGCCCGGCTGCGCACCGAGGCCGAAGGAGGTCTGGTGCTGATGTGCGGGCTGGACGAGAAGGCCGCGTTGCTCGAATCGGGTGATCCGGCGTTCTACACAACCACTCACTACGACGGCTACGGTGCGATCCTCGTGGACCTGGAGAAGGTGGACGAGGCGCAGTTGCGCGAGCTGCTCGAGGAGGCGTGGCGAATCAAGGCGCCGGTCAAACTGCGTAAAGCCTTCGACTCCCCAGTGGACTGACCGAGGGATGGGGCAGTCATCCCCGTACGACTGCTGGTCGTACGCGCATAATGCGCGCATGGGGAAAGTTTACGAGCGGATCGAGGGGCGGCTGCGGAGCTTCATCGAGGCACAGCCGGTCTTCTTCGTCGCCAGCGCTCCGCTGAGCGCGGACGGGCACGTCAATCTCTCGCCGAAGGGCAGGGCAGGCACGCTCGCCGTGCTCGACGAGCAGACGGTGGCATACCTGGACTTCGGCGGCAGCCATGCAGAGACGCTGGCGCACCTGCGGGAGAACGGCCGAATCACGCTGATGTGGTGTGCCTTCACCGGCCCGCCGAAGATCGTCCGAGTGCACGGACAGGGCGAGGCGGTGTTCCGCGACGATCCGCGCTGGAACGAGCTGATCGTCCATTTCGCCGATGCCGACGGTCCTGGCCTGCGCGCGATCGTGTTGGTGCGAGCGGGACTGATCAGCGACACCTGCGGTTTCGCGGTGCCGTTCATGGACTACCGCGAGGAGCGCACGCTGCACGCCGACAACTTCGGCCGCAAGACCGACGAGGAGTTCAGGGCCTACTGCGAAACCAAGCCGTACAACGGCACCAGCATCGACGGCCTCCCAGCCCTCCCCCTCCCCGTCCCACCCCGCCCCACCTGACTTTGCACTTCCGGCGCTCGACTTTGCAGTTCACGCACACGAGTTCGACGTTCAGGTACGCGAGTTGGCCCACTCGGTACGCAGCATCGCGTAGACGGCCTCGCTGCACCACTCGCCCTTGACGATCTCGTTCTCCACCAACGTGGCTTCGTGGCGCATTCCCAGTCGCTTCAGCAGCCCGGAGGATGCCGTGTTGCGAGCATCGCAACGGCCGATGATCCGGTGCAGCTGCAACTCCTCGAAGCCCAGGCGCAGCATTTCCACGGCGGCTTCGCGGGCGAAGCCCTGCCCGTGGTGGTCGGGGTGGAACACGTATCCGACCTCGCCCTGCTGATTGGCTTGGCTGTTCAACTGCAGGAGCACGTCACCGATCAGCTGACCGGTGTCCTTTCGTTCAACGGCGAGAACAAGGGCGTCGTTCTCCTGCTCGATCCGCACATTGTCCATGCGCCGCTCGACCATCTCGCGGACCTCGTCCTCCGACCGGACGTCCCAGTACAGATAGCGCACGACATCCGGCCGGGAGTGAATGGCGTGCGTGTCGGCGACATCGCTGGGGGTGAAGGGCCGAAGGTTGAGACGAGAAGTCTGGAGAGGATAGACGGGCCGCAGCATTCAACGAACGTAGCAGTGACACGATCAGGCGTCGCCGAGTTTTTCTCGGCCCAAGTCCTTCGTAGTCTTGACTCATGCCGCTGACCATTCGCCCGGCTCAGGAGCAGGATCTGCCCGGTCTGCTCGCGTTGTACGCCGAGATGCATCCGGACGACGAGCCCCTGGACGCGGAGCACGCGCGGCAGACCTGGCAGCACATCGCCGCGCAGCAGGGCAGGACCGTCCTCGTCGCGGACACGGACGCGGAACTCGCCGGCACCGTGGACTGCGTGATCCTGCCCTACCTGACGCGCAGGGCGCAGCCGATCATGCTGGTGGAGAACGTCGTGGTCGCCGCCGAACACCAGCGGCGGGGAGTTGGACGGGCCCTGCTGCGCCGCGCCGTCGAACTAGCGGACGAGGCCGGGTGTTACAAGGTGCATCTGCTGTCCGACCTCGGCGATCCCGAGGTGAACGCGTTCTACTCCGCGTGCGGATTCCAGCCGATCGCGCAGGGCTGGCGGCGGTACCTGCGTTGAGCACCAGGACGTCGGCACTACCGATTTGCGAGGAAGGCATGGATGCGATCGGTGATCTCGGGGTAGTCCCTCCCGAACCAGATCAGGTGGGTATCGGCGCGACTTTCCACGAGTTCCGCGTTCGGTAATGTCGCCAGCAGTGATTGCGCGTGGGCGAAGGGCACCGCGCCGTCGGAACGGGTCGCAATGATCAGTGTCGGCTGACGGGGGACTGTTTGAATGGGTTTCGCAAGTTGCCGCAGGTCGTTGCGGAACCCGTGACTCGAGCGCATCCGGGAGAACAGTTCTGACAACTCCGTGCGATCGGAGCTGTCGAGTTCGGCCAACACTTCAGCCGCGGACAGGGTGGACATCGATCCCAGCATGACCCGTAGTCCGGAAGCAGGCGAACGCCGCAGCAGCTTTCCCACAACCGCCCAGGTGCCGCGTTGCGTTATCGGGGCGAAGGCGATGGCCGCACCAATGCGAGTGCGGAGATCGGGCCAGGGCAGGAAACCCAAAGCGCTCTCCAGGATGATTCGACCCACCAGTTCGGGGTGTCGAGCAGCCAGCACGAGTGCGGACGGTCCGCCCGCCGAGGTCCCCACCACTCCCGCGAGATGCGGGATCTCGAGGTGTTCACAAAGGTCTCGGACGGCGTCGGCGAACCCCTCCAGGCTGGTGCCGCTGGACGCCGGCGTCCGGCCGTATCCGGGGCGTGAGACGGCGAGCACAGTGTGGTCGGCCAACGCGTCCTCGCCGAGGACGAGCCCGGCCCGCATATGGCCGCCGTGCAGTACCAGTACAACTGGGCCCGCGCGCCGTTTCAGCCGGTACTCCACCAGGCCGGTCCTCAAGTAAGCCAGCTCCGTCGGTCGATCTCCCGGGACCACCTGGCAGGCTCCTTCGCTCGGTCTTCGTGACCAATCCGACCCTATGGCCCTCGACCCGACGGGCGCTGCGCCGGCCCAGGCAGCGTGCTCATCGCCGAAATTCGCGCGACGGGCCAGCCCCTGCGGCAATACCGTGCACTGTCGTGGCCGACTTCAGCGAGTACACGGATCCCCGCCTCGTAACCCTTTACGACCCGTTGTGCACACACCGGCGGGACACGGACTTCTATCTCGGACTCGCGGCGGAATTCTCGGCGTCATCGGTTATCGACATCGGATGCGGGACTGGGCTGCTGGCCTGCGACCTCGCCGCCAGTGGGCACGATGTCATCGGTGTCGACCCGTCGCCCGCGATGATCGACTATGCCCGCAACCGTCCTGGCGGTGACCTGGTGCGGTGGATCGAGGGGGACGCAAGCCTGCTCGATGCGGAGCAGGCGGACCTGGTTGTCATGAACGGGCACGTGGCTCAGGTGATCGCGGATCATGCCGAATGGGACAGGACCCTCGCCGGTGCGCACCGAGCGCTGCGTCCGGGCGGCCGAATCGCGTTCGAGACCCGCAATCCCGGCGTGCACCGCTGGACGGTTTCGGGAGCGACCGAAGGAGAACCACGGCATGCGGTCGCAGCGGGCCTGGGGAAGGTCAAGGTGTGGTACCAGGTCACCGACGTGGACGGTGATCTGGTGCGCTTCCAGATGCACTACCTCGTCGTGTCGACCGGTGAGGAGCTGGTTTCGGGTGGTGAACTCCGGTTCCGCACACAGGGACAACTGACCCGCTCGCTGACCGAAACCGGGTTTTCCGTGGATCAGGTCTTCGGCGACTGGGGACGGCAATCCGTCGGCCCGGACAGCCCGGAACTGATCTTCATCGCAACTCGCGAATGAGGCCAGGCCGGGTCACTCGGCGAAGGTGAGGACCGCGAGGCTCTTGTCACCGTGGCACTTCGCACGGGGCAGCGCGATTCCCATGGGATCGTCTGTCGCTTCCCAGCACTGACAGCGCATGAGCGTCGTGGTGAGTTCCTCGGCATCGGCTTCGACGAGCGCGGGCCAGTCGGTGATGCCGAGGTGGTGCATCGTGTTGTAGGCGCCGTCACTGGCCAGGACGACCCACGGTGTCGCGCTGCTCGAGCGCCGCCTTGTGACAGCTTGCCAGGCTGCGGCGGGGTCGGTTCCGGCTGTCCAGTAGCCGCCGACACGGTTGCGGCGCTGAGCTTGCTGGGTCTGCAGTTCGCGGAGAACAGCCCGGTGCTCCTCGTCGTAGCCCGTTCCGGCAGCGAGGCGTTCGCGGTACTTGCGACGCGGCGGGAGATCGAGCCGGTCGACGCGATCGTCGGTCACCGTCTCGTCGGGCAGCACGAGCAGGTTGTCGCCGAGGACGAGCAGGTCCAGATGATCGTCGAGTTCCCGGACGATCGTGACTGTGCTGGAGGGCGACTCGGCGGGGTCCAGGCCGAGTTCCTGGGCCGCTTCCTGGATGGCCCAGGCGAGGGAAGCGCGCAGGTCGGCGTCGGGATATGTGGACAGGCTGTGGTGCAGTGATTTGCCGAGATGGTCCGCGTAGGTGCTCGCCGATACCGGCACGGGCACGAACGCGGACGCGCCGTCGAGCAGGATCACCGCGTTGTCGCTGGTGAAGAGCTTGTCAGCGCTGTGCTGGATGGGCGGCAGTTGAGCACTTTTGACTTGCATGGTTTCCACCCCACGTCGGTATCGAGTTGATCCTCGAGTACCCGGGGTACCTGCGCCTATCCGACTCGATCCGGTGAAGGGGGGACACGCTGACGACCGATGCTGGAGCTCCGTCAGAGCTGCCCGAAGAGATCTTCGGGCAGGTGCTCGCCTTGTAGTTCGTTGAGCGCCTCCCGGATCGAGCGCTCCTCGAAGGCGAAATGCGAGTCGCAGATGGCCGTGAGTCCGTCGAGGTGGCTGAGCAGTCGGGTCCGCTCCTGCAGTGACGGGTCGTCGGCCAGCGCGGACACCACGCGTTCGAGGTCGGCGATCAGTCCGGACATCATCGCGTGGTCCTGCTCGAGTTTGGTGATCACCGGTGCCAGCTCGGGAAACTGGTCGGCGATCTGGGGAAACGCCCCCGCGTCCTCGCCCGTGTGGTGCCTTGTCAGCGCTGAGCAGAAAGCCAGGCAGTGCACGGAAAGGGAGGATCCTGAGTGTGCCGGCGCGGTTCCGTCCTCGATCTGCTGCCGTACCTGCCGCAGATCTCCGCGCAGCCGGTCGTGGATGGCGACGAGCTCGTCCCCCAGCCGCCGCAGCCGGTCGGCTGCCCCCCGTGTCTGCGTCATCACCGATGATTCGACCATTCCACTGAACTTCGGGCAAGCCCGACTGGTTAACCGTGGCCGATACGGGCGAGCAAACGCGCGCTGGGCACAACATCGTGTGGCAGGTGTCGCAACTTGACGACGTCAGCGGTGATGCCGTGTCGCTCAAGGGTTTCCCGCAGCGACGCCCAGTGGTCGGCTGCCATGTCCTCCCGGGAGCGATCAGCGGGTGGTTCGTCCGGGCCGACCACCATGCGTGCGGTCTCGCTGATGTCCTCAAGTGAGGTGTGGGTCCATATATCGAGGATGGCCTCCGAGGTGTGGCTGATGGATGAGCTCCACCCGCGATCACCGAGAAGGACGACATGGCCGCCGTCGCTGAGTTCGGCGACGAGGCGTGCCGAGACACTCAGCTGAGTCCTGCTCTCAACGTCCCCGTCGATATCGACGCAAGTCACCAACCGTGCCACCGTAGCCATCTACTCATGGTCACAGAAGATGGAAGCCTTCCTACGGCCCTCCCGGTACTGGAATATGGGGCTCGAGGTGCACGTACGGGAGCACGGCGAAATCCGTCTGGCGCCACACGGGTTCGCGCGGGATGCGGCGGCACAAGCACACAGCATCGAGCGTGACGAGTTCAACCCCGCGGCAGTCCAGGCTGTCGGCGGGATACATGCGAGCTTTCAGAGTTGTGCTCGGAACGAGGCTGATCGTCGAGCGAGACGACGCCGTGCCGGACAGCGCTCCAGGTATCGATCCCCGTCGCGAACTCGCGGATCACCTTTGAAATTTTCTTTATCAGGGTACGGATCGACCTATTCGTCGAGGTCATTTTTCAGCTTCCTTTCTGCCACCTAGAAGCACCACGGCAGCGACGATGGCGAAGCAGGTGTAGGCGATGGCTGCTATCGCCAGTGCTGCTGTGGCTCCTTGGTCATAGAACCCGCTTGGGCCGGGGATGCCTTGTGTCTGGTCCAGGTACATGGAGAGTGCTCCCAGCGTCGCGATGCCGCCGCCGGCCCCCAGAGCGAAGCTGCTCTCCTGCACGGCACCGGCGTCGGCAGTTCGCTGTTCGGGGGCGGCATTCATGATGGCGTTGGCTCCGATTGCCATCACGACTCCCGCTCCGACACCAATGAACAGCCAGGTAATCATTTGAATGGCTGGTCCCACGGTGGTGAGGAGCAGCAGGCCGACAGAGGTCAGCGCGACCCCGCAGACGAGTGTGCTGTTCTGGCCTAGCCGGCGTTGTGTGGCGGGGCCGACGATTCCTCCGAGTGCGCTGGAGATCGCCAGCGGCATCAGGGTGATTCCGGCGTGGACGGCTGACATGCCGTGGACGAGCTGAAAGCGCTGCGTGAGGATGAAGATCACTGCGGTGAACACACCGTTGGTCACCATAACCACGACTGCGGCGACTGCGAAGTTGCGCTGCGTGAACAGTCGTACGTCGAGAAAGGGCCGATACATCCGTAGTTGACGGATTACGAAGCTCACGGCTGCGGCCATTCCTCCGGCGAGGACAACTATCGTGGTCCAGAATGGAATCTGCTGTTCCGGCAGCATTTTCAAGCCCGCGATCAGTAAACCAACAGCACCTGCCGAGAGCAGAGTGCTGGCCGCGTCCAGGACCGGGGCGTCGGGATTCTTGGACTCGGTCAGGACGATCAGCGCCAGGATGAGGCACACGCCAAGTACTGGGAGGTTGACGAGAAAGACCCATCGCCAGTGACCGAGTTCCACCAGGGCTCCCCCGAGCATGGGCCCCAGCGCTGAACCCGCACTGAAACTGGCTGTCCACACGCCATACGCCACGGCTCGATGATCGCTACCACGGAAGGTGATTCTGATAATTGCCACGGTTGCGGCGATCAGCATCGCGCTGCCAAGCCCCTGGCCCGCGCGGGTCAGGATGAGCACTTCGGATGACTCCGCCATCGTGGCCAGGGCGGCAGCGGCCAAGGCGACCCCGAGTCCCGTGAGATAGATGCGTTTGCGTCCATACCGGTCAGCGAGCACCGCGCTGGGCACGAGACTCGCGCCGGCAGCCAACGCGTAGCTGTCTGCCGCCCACAAGGTGTTTATCGGTCCCAGACCGATGTCAGATGCCATCGCCGGAAGGGCGACGGCCACCTTCGTCATATCGGTCCCGCCCAGGAACATGACGATCGCCAGCACGCCGAGGGTTGCCCAGTTCCTTGCCGTAATGCCCTGGTCGATGGGCATTGTTGGTTGAGAGTTGCGCACCAGGGTGACCTTCCACTGCTTGCGTGAACCATCCGCTACTGGCAGTTCTACGGCACCCGAGAGCGCTCTTCCAGGTTCATCTTCTGCACGAAATCGTGCACTATTGGTGCATGATTGATCCCCGGCTGCAGTTGCTCATCGCCGTCAGTGAGTACGGGACGGTTACCGCTGCGGCAGAAGCTCTCTACCGCAGCCCCTCAGGGGTGTCGAAACAGCTCAAGGAGTTGGCGGCCGAACTCGACATCGATCTGTTGGAGCGCCACGGACGTCGAGTCCGACTCACTGAAGCAGGGAACCGGCTGGTCGACCATGCCCGCACGATGAATGCCCAGTGGGAAGCCGCACTCAGTGATACTGCTGCTGCCGCCAGGCAACTGTGCGGGCCTGTCCCGCTGGGCGGGTTCCCCACGGCGGTGTCGGCGCTGATCGCGCCCACCATCCGGGTACTCCGTGCCAAGCACCCTGGGCTGACGCCCACTGCGCACGAGATCTACTCGAACGACCTTCTGCGAAGTCTGGAAAGTGGCGTCATCGACGTCGGCATCTACGTCGCGGGTGAGGATGCCTGCTATCTGGATCAGCACCTCGTGACGGTCACCGACCTGATTGACGATCCCATCGACCTGCTTGTGCCGACCGGACACCCGTTCGCCCAGCTCGAAGGCGTCACGCTGGAAGACGCATCCGAAGAGGAATGGGTCTCAGGTCGCCGGCACCAGGACTCCTACATCGAACTACTCGCGGCCACGCGCGCGGTCGGTTACTCGCCACGCGTCACCCACTTCGCACAAGAACTCACCGCGATCACCGCACTGGTCGCCCAGGGACTTGGCATAACCGCCGTGCCCCGGATAGCCACTACGGTTCCTCACCCGCACACCGTGCGCGTCCCGCTCAGCGGCAACAACGTTCCGCAACGAAAGATCGTCATCTGTACCCGACGAGGCGCCGAAACAAACCCTCGAATCGCGGCCGCCGCCGAAGAGCTCCGATCCACCGCCACCAGCCTCACCGCGTGACTCAGCGCCGCAGCGGTAGTCTGCGTTGACACAATGGCACGGCGCGCAACGTGATCTAGAACGACGAAAGCCCCAGGTCTACAGTGGACGACCGCTGACCTGGGACTTTCGTGTTGGAGCGGATGACGGGAATCGAACCCGCGTATTCAGCTTGGGAAGCTGATGTTCTACCATTGAACTACATCCGCAGCGCGTCCCAAGCATACTATGGCCCGCTCGCGCGCCTGCAAGAGCCCTTCCCTGACACGCTCCCCTTGACTGGGCCGCCGCGAAGTGACAACACTTGTTGTCGACATCGTGTTGCGAGGTGGGCAAAGCATGGCCGACAAGGTTTCCGAGGAACACCTGCAGGAGCCGGAGCTCTTCCGGCAGGGCGGGTTGCGCCTCGCCGCGAAGCTCTTCGTTCCCGGCGACATCCACGTCGACGAGCATCAGCTTCGCCGTGTCCGTGAGTTCGCCCAGCAGGAGGACCCGCTGGCCGACGCCGTCGTCGCCATGATGCAGCGCCTTCCGGCGGGCCAGGGGCGGGAGCTGTTCGAACGCGCTCTCGCCGAGGGCGTGGACACCCTTGATGATCCGCCCGCCGAGCTTGTCGCCTTCTTCCGGTCGGTCGAGGCCACGCCGTACTGGGTCGACGACGATCGCCTTGCCCGTGGCGCCAGGGCGATCACCCGCACCGGCCTGCTCGGCCTCTTTCCCCTTGCCGACATGTCGCTGATGGGCGGCTACCTCGCCTCCCGGGCCACGAAGTCCCTGGTCGGCACCGGTGAGATCGAGTACATGGCAGGCAAGCGCCTCGTCGAGACCGCCACCTGGTGGATCCACGTCACCACCGAGGGCGCCCTCCGGCACGGCGAGCGCGGATACACCTCCGCGCTGCGCGTGCGGCTGGTGCACGCCCACGTCCGCGCCGCGATGAACGGGCGTGACGACTGGGACTACGCCGCGTGGGACCGCCCGGTCAACCAGGTGCAGACCACCGGCACCCTGCTGCTCTTCTCCCAGGTCTTCGTCCTCGGCACCCAACTGCTCGGCGTCCGCTACTCCGAGCGCGAGCGCGCCGACATCCTGCACCTCTGGCGCTACGTCGGCTGGCTGCTCGGCATCTCCGACGAACTGCTCCCCGCCGATGAGGAGGACGCCTGGCGGATGCTCTGGCTGCTCGCCGCCACCGAGTTCATCCCCGACGACGACTCCAAGCGCCTCGCCGCCGCGCTGGTCAAGGCCCACGCCGCCGTCGGCGAGGGGCGCGGCCCCTTCGGCGCCGTGCTCTCCCACGTCTCGGTCCGCGTGCACTCCTCCATCAGCAGGCTCGTCCTCGGCCGCGAGAACGCCGATTTTCTCGAACTGCCGAACGACCCCGTGGCGCAGGGTGCTGTGGTCGCCGTCGCCGCCGTCAACTTCGCCGCGGAGACCGTCCGCCGGCGCGTTCCCGGTGCGACCGCCTTGCAGGAGCGGCTGGGCGCGGTCGGCAGGCAGCAGTACGTCCGAAGGCTCGGTCGCATTTTCCGCCCCGACACCACCTACGCCTCTCACATGCGTGTGACGCCCCGGTCGGCCGCCTGAGCTGGGTGGTTAGGCTGGCCGCGTGCTGCTCAGTGACCGGGACCTCGCCAAAGAGCTCGACTCCGGACGTCTCGGAGTCGACCCCTTCACGCCCAACATGCTGCAACCGTCGAGCATCGACGTGCGGCTGGACCGCTTCTTCCGAGTCTTCGACAACACCAAGTACACCCACATCGACCCGTCCCTCCAGCAGGACGAGCTGACGTCATTGGTGGAGAAGGGGGTCGAGGCGGAACCATTCGTCCTGCACCCCGGAGAGTTCGTCCTCGGCTCCACGTTCGAGCTGTTCAGTCTGCCTGACGACCTAGCGGGCCGCCTCGAGGGCAAGTCGTCCCTGGGCCGCCTCGGTCTGCTGACCCACTCGACCGCCGGGTTCATCGACCCCGGGTTCTCCGGGCACATCACCCTTGAACTGTCGAACGTGGCGAACCTGCCGATCACCCTGTGGCCCGGCATGAAGATCGGCCAGCTCTGTCTGTTCCGGCTCTCCAGTGCCGCCGAACACCCCTACGGCTCGTCCCAGGCCGGTTCGCGGTACCAGGGCCAGCGGGGGCCGACGCAGAGCAGGGCCTACCTCAACTTCGACCGTGTCAACACGAAGCGTGATAGTTGACGCGACAGTACGACGCGATCGTGGCTAGAAATGCCGAGATCTAGCAACTTAAAGTACTGAAGGAGCTTCCAGCCTTCACTCTTCAGTGGTAATTTGCCGCTTCGTGTCCTCCCCGAGACCGAACCGTAAGCCATTGCTCGTGGCGTTCAGCGTCGTGCTCGGCGTGGCCATCGCCGCCAGCGGCCAGTACTTCGTCGACCGCCCACAAGGCGAAGCACCCGAGGACTCCGGGGCGTCCATGCTCATCGCAGCGCCGTCCCCGAATGGCGGGTTCGCGGGGCCGGCACAGAGTTCCACCTCCGCCGGCACGAAGGCCGAGACCGGTTCGGGCGCACCGTCCACGTCCACCACCACCAGCGAGACCACCACGGACAAGAAGTCCGCGGAGACCTCCAGCAATTCGCCGGACAGCACGACCTCGTCGAAGGACACAAAAGCGCCCACGGCGGACGACGAGACGACCACCGATCCGCCCGCCACGCGCAACGAGACCACCACGGACAAGCCGCCACGGCACACGCAGCCGCCCGCTGCCCGCGGCGACAGCAAGGCCGCACGCGTGGTCGAGCTGGTGAACTACGTGCGGCAACGGGCCGGGTGCGACTCGCTTCGCACCGACGGCAGGCTCACCGCAGCCGCACAGGGGCACAGCGACGACATGTCGGCCCGCGGCTACTTCTCCCACACCAGTCCGGAGGGCACGAGCTTCGCGGACCGCGCTCGCGCCGCAGGCCACCCCTCGCCGGGAGCGGAGAACATCGCCAGGGGGCTCTCCGAGCCCGAGGACGTCATGCGGATGTGGATGGAGTCACCCGGCCACCGCCAGAACATCCTCAACTGCGAGCTGGAGACCATCGGCGTCGGCGTGACCACGAGGGGTTGGTACTGGACCCAGGTCTTCGGCTACTAGGGCGTCAGCTTCCCGCGAGTTCCCTCACAGAGCGTCCCGTAAGGCGTCGTAGCTCGCGGAGAGGCTGTCCCAGGCCTGGTTGCAGCGGAAGTCGAGCTGTCCGTCGTCGGTCCGGCCGCCTCCGGCGAACCAGGGCTCGCAGGGGGCGATCTCGGCGAGCTGCCTGCGAACCTCGCCAATCGCCGTACGCGCGGCCTCAGCCAGCGGGTCGGCCTGCTGCTCGACCTCGCTGATCACCTCGGCCACGTCGGGCATGAGATTGGCGCAGTTGTCGATCGGGTCGACCGGCTCGCCCGCGAGCTTGGGGACGCAGGCCGCGAGCAGGACGGCGATCGCGTCGACCTTCGGCCGCAGTTCCGGCAGCGACGAGGACGCCGAAGTGGCGGTGGCGGACGGAGCGCTCGTGGGCACGGACGTCTCTGCGTCGCACGCGGTCAACAGCACGGTGAGCGCAGCGAGCACGGCGAAGTGGCGTCGCACGATGGTTCTCCTGTGGCTTGCGTGAAGGCCGGACACCGTCGGAGTCTGGTACTACCGTGCGGTCCTGAGACTCGGCTGGCCGGAACAGGCAGCGAGAACACCTCAGTATTCTCCTGGCCGCCCGGCTGGACGGGCCGTCGCCGACGCGGCCCACCCCTCAGATCGCCCCGAAGTCTCCGTGCCTGCCCGCGCCCGAGGCGAACCGTTGCGCACCCTCGAGACTGTCGGTGGTCAGTGACACCAGCCCGTGCCGGAACTCGCCCTCCAGCGCCGCCCGCTCGTCCAGCCCGTCCTGTTCCAGCACCGACAACCGGTCCTGGCGCATGCAGGTCTGCGGGAACCGAGCCAGGTCCGCGGCCAGTTCCTCGGCCGCCACTCTGGCCTGACCGGTCGGGACGACGCGGTTCACCAGGCCCATCGCGTGCGCCTCGGCCGCGCCGACCGGCCTGCCGGTGAGGATCAGGTCCATCGCCCTGCTCTGCCCGATCAGCCGGGGCAGCCGGACGGTCCCGCCATCGATGAGCGGGACTCCCCAGCGGCGGCAGAACACCCCGAGCACGGCGTCCTCCTCCGCCACCCGCAGGTCGCACCAGGTCGCCAACTCCAGTCCGCCCGCCACCGCGTGCCCGGCGATCGCGGCGATCACCGGCTTGGACAGGCGCATCCTCGTCGGGCCCATCGGGCCGTCGGCGTCGATGTCCTCGTCCAGCCGGTTGCCGTTCTCCGTGCCCACCGACTTGAGGTCGGCTCCCGCGCAGAAGGCCCCGCCCTCGCCCCACAGCACCGCGACCGCCGCGTCCTCGTCGGCGTCGAAGGCGCGGAACGCCTCGGCCAGTGCCGATGCGGTCGGGCCGTCCACGGCGTTGCGTTTCTCCGGCTGGGCCAGGATCACGGTGGTGACCGGGCCCGAGCGCTCCACGCGCACAGCCATCAGTTCTCCCTACGAGGTCGGGAACCGTAGTCACCGAAGGGTTCGTCGCGTTCGCGCACCGCCTGCCGGAAGCCGACCTGCCCGGCTCGGGCGACGAACGCCTGTCCCTCGCCGGTGTGCCGGGCGACTCCGTCGAGAAACGTGCCCAGCGTGCGCGACGAGGCGAACCCCATGTTCTCCACGGTCTGGTTGCACAGCAGCTTCAACATCTCCAGCTGGTTTCCCGGCAGCTTCGCCATCCGCTCGGCCAGCCCGAACGCGTGCTCGGTCAGCCGGTCGTCCGGGACGCACTCACCGATCAGACCGATCTCGGCCGCCGTCCGCGCCGGAATCTCGTCCCCGGTGAGCAGATAGCGCTTCGCCTTCTCGAAACCCATCCGGTACACCCACATCGCGGTGGTCGGCGTGCCCCACACCCGTGACGGCGGGTACCCGAAGACGGCGTTCTCGGCCGCGACGATCACATCCGTGCAGAGCACCATGTCCGTGCCACCCGCGATGCACCAGCCCTGCACCGCCGCGATCGTCGGCTTCGCCGCGTACCAGAACTTCAGGTAGACGTCGACGAAGCCGGACATCATCCGGAAATCCTTCGCCGAGTCCCACACCTGCTCGGCCTCGGCGCCGGCCTGGTACTCGGTCGACCAGTCCAGCCCGTATCCGGCGCAGAACGCGGGTCCGTCGGCCCGCAGCAGCATCACCCGGACGGCGGGGTCGGCGTCCGCGTCGTCGATCGCCGCCGACAGTGCGTCCCGCAGTTCCGGCGTGATCGTGTTGTACTGCTCTGGCCTCGCCAGGACGATCGAGCGAACGCCCGCCTCGGTCTCGGTCCGGATGCAGTCGCTCACGCCCGCACCTGCGCCCGCTCGATGATCGAACGGGTGTCGATGCCGGTGGGCAGCGTGCCGAAGGCGACGCCCCAGTCCCCGCCGAACCGGGAAGCGCAGAAGGCATCGGCCAAGGCTTTGTCGCCGTACCGGACCAGCAGCGATCCCTGCAGGACCAAGGCGAACGTCTCCACCAACCTGCGCGCCCTGAACTCGATGTCATCCAAATTGGACAGTTCCTTGCGGAGGCGCGCGGTGGCGTCGTCCAGCCGCGAATCCGCACCCGCCGCGAGGTCCACCTCCGCGAAGTACGCCTCGATCGTCTCCGGCTGCTTCGCCATTGCGCGCAACGAATCCAGCGCCGCGACGTTGCCCGAGCCTTCCCAGATCGAGGCCAGCGGCGCCTCCCGGTACAACCGGGGCATCCCGGATTCCTCGACGTAGCCGTTACCGCCGAGGCATTCCAGCGCCTCCGCCGCGTGCGCGGGTGCCCGCTTGCACACCCAGTACTTGGTCACCGCGAGCCCGAGCCTGCGGAACAGCTCCTCCTGCTCGTCACCGGCGTTGGCGCGGTCGGTTGCGCCGGCCAGGCGCAGTCCCACGGTCGTCGCTGCCTCGGCCTCGATCGCGAGGTCCGCCAGCACGTTCGCCATCAGCGGCTGATCCATGAGGTTCTTGCCGAACGCCTGCCGGTGCGTCGCGTGGTGCACGGCCTGCACGACGCCGTAGTGCATCCCCGCCGCACTGCCGACCGCGCAGTCGAGCCGGGTGTTGTTGACCATGTCGATGATCGTGCGGACACCGCGGCCCTCTTCCCCGACCAGCCAGCCGACCGCGTGGTCGTACTCCAGTTCGGCCGAGGCGTTGGACCGGTTGCCCAGCTTGCTCTTCAGCCGTTGCAGCCGGAGCCGGTTACGGGTGCCGTCCGGCAACACTCTCGGCAGCAGGAAGCAGGAGAGGCCGCCAGGTGCCTGCGCCAGTGTCAGGAACATGTCCGACATCGGCGCCGAGGTGAACCATTTGTGCCCGGTGATGACGTAGCTGCCGTCCGCGACGGGACGAGCCATGGTGGTGTTCGCCCGCACGTCCGAGCCGCCCTGCTTCTCGGTCATCGACATGCCCGCGATCAGTCCGCGCTTCGTGCTCGGCTCGCGCAGGCCGTAGTCGTACTCGGTCGCGGCCAGCAGTTCCTCGTACTTCCCGGCCAGTTCGGGGGTGTGCCGCAGCGCGGGCACCGCCGCGTACGTCATCGAGATCGGGCAGATGTGCCCGGACTCGACCTGCATCCACACGTAGGTCTTCGCCGCGCGAGCGACGTGCGCACCCGTGCGGTCCTGCTGCCACGGCGTCGCGTGCAGGCCGTGGCCGACCGCGACGCGCATCAGGTCGTGCCAGTGTGGATGGAACTCGACCTCGTCGATGCGGTGGCCGTACCGGTCGTGCGTCTTCAGCACCGGCGGGTTCTCGTTGGCGAGCCTGCCCCATTCCTGCACCTGCTCGGTGCCGGCGAGCCTGCCGAGTTCGCGCAGTTCCGGCTCGGCCCAGCCGGCACCCTCGCGATGCAGGGACTCCAGCAGTGCCGGGTCGTCGGCGACGTCGTGGCCGATCAGCGGCGGCACCTGGTTGGTGACCTCGTGGGTATCAGCGCTCAGCGGAGGTGAAGTCACGCTCTCAGGTGGTTTATCAGGCATGGCCAGCTCCTAACGTGCGAAGGAAGAGGGTGCGCAGTTCGGGGAGGACGTCGGGCCCGCCGGTGGTGAGCGGGCCGATCAGGACCTCGGCCGCGGCGCCGACCAGCGCGGCCGCCGTCAGCTGCGAGTCCTGCGGCGGCAGCACGCCGTCCGCGATGCCCTCGTCGATGCGGGCGGCGACGATGTTGCGGAAGGCCTTCCGGAACTCCAGGCGTTCCGCCTCCACGGGCGCGTCGACCGGCTCGGCCAGCAGGGCGTAGGCCATCCGGGGGGTCTTCATGGCGCGCTGGGCGAACGTCTCGAACACGGCGACGATCCGTTCGGCGACGGTGCCCGCACGCCGCGAGGCGGCCTCGACCGCCGCGACCTCGCGGCTGACCACGATCCGGAACAGTTCGGCGACCAGCTCGGCCTTGTTCGGGAAGTGCTTGTACACGCTGCCCGTGGCGATCTCGGCCCGTGCCGCGACGGCGTTGACCGAACACCCCGCGTAGCCGTTCTCCGCCAGCAGCTCGACAGCGGCGTCGAGGATCGCCGCTCGTTGACTGTCCAGCCGCGCCTGGACCTTGGGAGTGCGCCGGTAAGCCACGCAAGAAGTGAACCACCGATTCACTTCTTCGGGCAACCCCTCCCGACTGGCCTGTGTCTGATGAGCGCGCGGTCGCGAACCCGTCTGCGGAGCGCGACCTGGTCGCCGGCGATACCGTTGCTTGGTATGCGGCTCCCCGAAGGTCTCGCCAGGTTCAACCGGCACGTCACCAACCCGGTCCAGCGCCTCTGGGCAGGACGCCTGCCGGGCTTCGCGATCATCGAACACACCGGCCGCCGCTCCGGGCGCGGCTACCGAACCCCGGTGAACGCCTTTCCCGTCGAGGGCGGCTTCGCGCTGCTGCTGACCTACGGCCCGGACCGGGACTGGCTGAAGAACCTGCGGGCAGCGGGCGGCGGCCAGATCGAGTACCGCGGCCACACCGTGCCCGTCATCGCGGGCGAGCCGGTACGCACCGAATCCGCCGACTTCCTGCCCAACCTGCCCGCGACGATCGCGCGAAGGCTGCGCATCGAGTACGCGTTGCTGCTCACCACCTGCTGAGCGGTTAGCTACCCGGACCTGCGACACAGGTCACTCCGTGGCTTTCGGGTGCTTCGGGCCGGCGTACTGGATCCACACGGTCCGCTTCAGGCAGGACATCCAGCGTCAAGGTGCGGAAGCCCTCGTCGTGCTGCATCAGTGCCAGGAACAACTTCAGCTGTTGAGGCCATATTGCACACGGCTTCACAGCTCGTGCAGGCCGCGCAGGACCCGGCGCATGAGGTCGAGGTCGGGCCTGCCTTCGGGGGTCGCCACGCTCGCGTGCACCTCGACCAGACCGGCGTCGTCCATATCGCCGATCAGCACCCTCGCCACGCCGAGCGGCACCGACATCAGCGCGGCGACCTCGGCCACGGAACGTGGCTCGACACACAGCTCCCGCACGGTGTGCAGCTCGTTGCTGATCACGCCGCTCCACGCGGGCCCCGGCCTGGTGGTGATCAGCGTTTCCAGTGCGTAGTGCTTACTCGTCTGTGTCCTGCCCTTGGTCAGCACGTAGGGCCGCACCAGCAACCGGTAGGTGTCCTCAGTCGCCCTGGCATCGGGTTCGACACCTTCAGGGTCGTTGGCGGACTCGGGCTCGGGGGCGGTCTCCAGCAACTCGGCGGAGGGAAAGCGCGCACCCGAGCGGCCGGTTCGTCGTCCGGACTGTGCACTGTCGCCGGGATAGCCCATGCGTGGCCGCCTCGAATGCTCGGGTCATGGCTCGCTGACGGCGTCGGCTGCGAGATGTTCAATATTACTGCGGGTGTCCAGGCCCCACCCTTTTGTCCGAGTCGCAGCCGAAGTCAATCACCCTCCGTGTGGCGATCATCGGATGATCCTTTCTCGCGCCTGCAGCAGGGCGTCGATGATCACCTTCTCCCTGGCGTCATCCAGGCGGACTATGGGAATCGAGCAGCTCAGCGCCTCGTTCACGGTGTCGCCGAAGTCCAGTGGGACCGCGAAGCAGCGCAGCCCCAGGGTGGATTCCTGCTCGTCGACGGCGGTTCCGCGCCTGCTGATCTCCGCCAGTTGCTCGCGCAGTACCGCGCGATCTGTGATCGTGTGTTCGGTTCGCGCGGCCAGCGTCTCGGGCAGCAGTACGTCGACCTCGTTCCAGGGTCGTCCCGCGAGAATCGCCTTGCCGAGCCCGGTCACCCAGCACGGCAGGCGTCTGCCCGGCCGGGAGACGACGGCGAGCGAGTGGCGGGAGATGCACGTCGCCAGGTAGACGATCTCGTCGCCGTCCAGCCTCGCCAGGTGGATCGTCTCACCGAGTTGGTCGGACAGGTCGTTCATCACCGGCTGCGCGCGCTGCACGACGTCGTCGTGCTCGACGTACGCGGCACCCGCTCGTAACGCTCTGATACCAAGCCGGAAGCGGGAGCCGGAGTCGTCGTGCTCCACCCAGCCGGTCCGCACCAGCGTCACCAGAAGGGCGTAGGCGCTTGCTCGGGGGATCGCCAGGTCACAGGTCACCTCCCGGAGTGACCGGGGCGATTCGGCGGCGCTGAGGTACTCCATCAGCGCGATGGTGCGCTCCGCGGATTTCACGCTCCGCACACCCCCGCCGTCCAGCGGATCAGCCGTTTCGGCCACCAATTCCTCCCAAGTGCGCCCTTGACGTATCAACCCTCCGGGACTTTACTCCCGTCTACAACGATAGACGTCGTCTCCACTTGTAGACAAGAGGTTCTTCATGGCGCTGGCCCATCCGCAGCTGACCGACTCCCTCACCGGGCTCCTCGGCTTCCCCGTCACACCGTTCCGGGAGTCGGGTGAGCTGGACCTTCCGCGCTTCGAGGAGCATCTCACCGAGATGCTCGAGGCCAAGCCCGCCGCGCTCTTCGTCGCGTGCGGAACCGGCGAGTTCGCCTCACTGACCCTCGCCGAGCACCGGCAGATCGTGCAGACGGCGGTCGCACACGTCGACGGCGCCGTGCCGGTGCTCGCGGGTGTCGGTGGCGGCACCCAGGTCGCGGTCGAGTTCACCCGCTCGGCCGAGCAGGGCGGCGCCGACGGAGTGCTCGTCCTGCCGCCGTACCTCCAGGTCGGGCCGCCGTCCGGGCTGGTCGAGCACTACCGGCAGATCGCCTCGGCCACCTCGCTCGGCGTGATTCCCTACCAGCGGTCCACCGCGATCTTCACCCCGGAATCGGTCGCCAAGCTGGCCGAGATCGAGCAGGTGGTGGCCTTCAAGGACGGCCACGGTGACATCGAACTGCTGCAGCGCATCCGCACCGTCTCCGACGGGAAGCTGCTCCTGCTCAACGGTATGCCCACCGCGGAGACCTTCGCCCGTGCCTACGCGGCGATCGGTGTCCGGGCCTACTCCTCGGCGACCCTCGCCTTCGCGCCGAAGATCGCCCGCGCCTTTTTCGACGCCTTCGAGCGCGGCGACGACGTCCTCCAGCAGACCCTCCTGCGCGAGTTCTACGTGCCGCTCGCGCAGTTGCGGCACACCACCAACGGCTACGCCGTCGCGCTGGTCAAGGCTGGGCTCGACATCCAGGGGCGTTCGGCGGGCTCGGTCCGGCCACCCCTGATGGACGCCTCTCCCGAGCACCGCGCGGAGCTGGCGACGCTTATCGAGCAGGGCATGGCCGCGATCGAGACGGCGGCAGTCGCATGAGGGCGGCGCAGGGAACCGGTTTCGTGGCCGGCAACGAGTACCGGGGCCGTGGCCAGGCTTTCCGGGCGCTGGATCCGGCGACCGGCGACACCACGGGCCCTGAGTTCACCACTTGCGAGCCGGACGAGGTGGCCGAGGCGGCGAAGCTCGCCTGGACCGCGTTCGAGACCAACCGGGAACGCCCCGAGCGCTGGCAGGCCCCACTGCTGCGGGAGATCGCGAGCAGGCTGGGCGACGCCCGCGAAGCCGTCCTGGCCACCGCGCGGGCGGAGACCGGGATCAGCTCGGCCCGGCTCGAGGGCGAACTCGCCCGAACCCGCAACCAACTGCTCGGTTTCGCCGACGTCGTTGAGCGCGAGGCCTTCGGCGAGCCGGTGCACGACGAGGCCGACCCCGAGGCCACTCCGCCCCGTCCCGACCTGCGGCGGGTGCTGATCCCGATCGGGCCGGTCGCCGTGTTCGGCGCGTCCAACTTCCCGCTCGCGTTCAGCGTCGCGGGCGGCGACACCGCGGCCGCGCTGGCCGCGGGCTGCCCGGTGCTGGTCAAGGCGCACCCGTCCCACCCCGGCACGAGTGAACTCGTCGGCGCGTGTGTCGCCGAGGCGGTCGCGGCGTGCGGGCTGCACCCGGGCACGTTCGCCCTGTTGCAGGGTGCCGGGAACGAGACCGGTTCCGCGCTGGTCACCGCTCCGGAGGTGCGCGCGGTCGGCTTCACCGGATCCTTCGGCGGCGGCCGGGCACTGACCGCGCTCGCCGCCGAGCGGCCACGGCCGATTCCGGTGTTCGCCGAGATGGGCAGCCTCAATCCCATGTTCGTCACGGCCGCAGTGGCCCGCGAGCGGCTGGATTCCGTCGTCCAGGGGTTCGTGACCTCGATGACCTTCGGCGCGGGGCAGCTGTGCACCAAGCCGGGAGTCGTGCTCACGACCGAGGGCCGGGAGTTCGCAACCAGGGCGGCGGCGCTGCTCGACGAGGTGGAGCCGGGAATTCTGCTCAACCAGGCGACCAAGGACGCGTTCGAGGCAGGCACCCGGATTTCCGGTGTCGAGGTGCTGACGAAGCCGTGCACCGAGACCGGCGAGGGGCTGCGGGCCGCCCCGGTGCTGGTGCTCGCCACCCTGGCCGACCTGCGCCGGGAGCCCGCGCTGCTGGAGGAGCACTTCGGCCCGTTCGCCGTGGTGGTCGACCTCGACTCCGAGGACGACTTCGCCGAGGCAGCGAGCCTGTTGCCCGGCTCGCTCACCGCGACCGTCCACTCCGAACCCGAGGACCACGAGCGGCTCGGGCCGCTGGTCTTCGAACTCGTGGAACTCGCGGGCCGCATCGTGCACAACGGCTACCCGACCGGCGTCAGCGTCAGCGGAGCCCAGACCCACGGCGGGCCCTTTCCTGCCTCGTCGGACAGTGCCCACACCTCCGTCGGCTGGACCGCGATCCGGCGGTTCCAGCGGCCCGTCACCTTCCAGGACGTCCCCGAAACGCTCCTGCCACCAGTTCTGCGTACCGCCCTTTTGTTCAAGGAGGAACAATGAGGTCCCCTCTGCGCGTGATGAACACCAGCAGATCCCCCGTCCCGAGAGCGGCCGCGATCGTGGTCACCGGCGCCGTACTGCTGACCGGCGCCTGTTCGGTCGGTGGCTCCGAGGCCGGCGCCGCCGCCGACACCGTTCGGATCGTGTTGCCGGAGGAACCACCGACGCTCGAGCCGTGCGACGCCTCGCTGACCGCGACGGGCCGGGTGACCCGCTCGAACATCACCGAGCCGCTCACCGAGCGCGTGCCGGAAACCGGTGAGCTGGAACCGAAACTCGCCACCGAGTGGGAGCAGACCGAGCCGACGTCCTGGACGTTCCAGCTCCGCGAAGGGGTCAAGTTCCACGACGGCACCCCGCTCACCGCCGAGGCGGCCGCGTTCTCCATCGAGCGCACGGTCAACTCCGACATCGGCTGCAACGTCGACGGGTACGTCTTCGGCGACAGCGAGCTCACCGCGACCGCTGTCGACGACACCACCGTCGAGGTCACCACGGCCACGCCGGACCCGATTCTCCCGCTTCGGCTGTCCTTTGTGGAGATCGTGCCCGCGGACACCGACGCCGAGGCGAAGGTGCGGCAGCCGGTCGGTACCGGGCCGTACCGGATCGACCAGTGGAACCAGGGCGTGAGCCTGCGCCTCGCCGCGTTCGACGGCTACTGGGGCGAGGCTCCGCCGTTCCCCACCGCCGAGTACGTGTGGCGCGCCGAGGGCAGCATCCGGGCCGCGATGGTCTCCAGCGGTGAGGCCGACGTCGCCGTCGGTCTCGCGCCGGCCGACGGCGCGGGCGACAGGGCCGTCGAGTACCCCAACAACGAGACCTCCTACCTGCGGATGGACGCGACCAAGGCGCCGCTGGACGACATCAGGGTGCGTCAGGCGATCAACTACGCCATCGACAAGGAGGGCATGGTCGCGTCGGTGTTCTCCGGCCTCGGCCAGCCCGCCGGGCAGGTCGTTCCCGAGGGCGTCACCGGGCACAACCCGGACGTCGGCCCGTGGCCGCACGACATGGCCAAGGCGAAGTCGCTGATCGCGGAAGCCCGTGCGGACGGGGTGCCGGTCGACACCGCCATCACGATCATCGGCCGCAACGGCATCTATCCGAAGGCCGCGGAGGCCATGGAGGTCGCGCAGAACTCGCTCATCGAGGTGGGTCTCAAGGTGGACATCCAGATGCTCGACGTGAACGCGTGGCTGGAGTACCTGCTGCGGCCTTTCCCCACCGACATCGGCCCGACACTGCTGCAGGCACAGCACGGCAACCAGGCCGGTGACGCCGCGTTCACGATGGGCCAGATCTACGGCAGCGAGGGCGCGCAGAGCAGCTACGGCACCGCCGAGCTCGACGCGCTGGTCGAGGAGGCCGAGCTGGCTTCCGGCGCCGACCGGCAGGCCAAGTTCGCCGAAGCACTGGCCTACCAGAACGAGAACGTCGTGCGGGATGCGGTGCTGGCGCACATGACCGGCATCATGGCGTTGTCCCCCTCGGTGACCTACGAGCCGAACTCCGCGACCAACGACGAGATGCATCTGGCCGAGATGCACCCGGCAAGCTGAGGACGCGATGGTCACCTTTCTGCGGCGCCGCATCGTTTCCAGCGCCATTCCGCTGCTCGTCGTGATCCTCGGCGTGTTCTTCCTTGCACGCCTCACCGGGGATCCAGCCAACCTCTACCTCCCGCTCAGCGCCACGCCGGAGATGAGGGCGGACTTCGCCGCCCGCAACGGCTTCGACCAGCCGCTGATCGTGCAGTTCGGTGACTATCTCGCGCAGATAGTGCGGCTCGACTTCGGTGAGTCGCTGCGGACGGCGCAACCGGCCGCCGAGGCCGTGCTGCGGGCCTTCCCCGCGACGCTGCAACTCGCGGGCGTGACCATGCTGCTGGCGATCATCGGTGCGGTGATCGTCGGCAGCCTGGCCGCCTACCGGCCGAACTCCCTGGCCGACCGGGTCGCGAGCTTCCTGTCGTCCACCGCGGCGAGCATGCCGGACTTCTGGTTCGCCATCATGGGTGTGCTGATCTTCTCGGTCACCCTCGGCTGGCTGCCGACCTCCGGGACCGTCGGTGCCGCGGCCTGGGTCCTGCCCATCGCGACACTGTTGATCCGGCCGTTCGGCGTGCTCGTCCAGGTGGTGCGCGGCGCCATGGTGTCCGCGCTGTCCGCGCCCTACATCAAGGTCGCCCGCAGCAAGGGCGCCGGCGAGCAGCGGGTGATCTTCGGACACGCGCTGCGCAACGCGGGCGCTCCAGTGCTCACCGTCGCCGGTGACCTCACGGTCGGGCTGATCAACGGCGCGGTCGTGGTGGAGACGATCTTCGGCTGGCCTGGCATCGGCAAGCTGATGATCGACTCCATCCTGCAGCGCGACTTCGCCGTGTTGCAGGCCGCGGTGCTGCTGACCGCGTTGACGATCTTCGCGCTGAACATCCTCATCGACGTCTGTTATGCGCTGCTCGACGCACGGGTCCGACAGGGGGCACTGGCATGACCGGCACGAACGGGAAGGCAGGGCAGATCATGGGAAGCAGGATGCTGTCCCTGTTGGGCAAGGACCGGTTCGCCAGCGTGGCCACCGGTGTGCTGATGTTCGTCGCGCTCTGCGCCGCCGTCGGGCCGACGTTGTTCGGTGACCTCGCGACGGAGCAGCACCTGCGGGCGGACAACCTGCCGCCGCTGAGCATCGGCGAGGGCTGGGCGTTCCTGCTCGGCAGCGACTCGCTCGGCCGCAGTGTGTTGGCACGGCTGATCGTCGCGGCGAGCACGACGATGTCGGTCGCGGTTCCCGCGGTACTGGTGTCCCTTGTGGTCGGCTCGATCTGGGGCATGTGGGCCGGGTTCCACCGCGGCTGGCGGGAGAACGTGTCGATGCGCATCGCCGACGTGATCCTCAGCTTCCCCTCGCTGCTGCTGGCCGTTGTGGTGCTCTACGTGTTCACGCCCAGCATCGCCAACATCATCGCGGTGCTGGCGATCGCGCGGATCCCGATCTACCTGCGGACCGCGCGGGCGGAGTCGGCCGAACTGCAGAGCAGGCTCTTCGTCGACGCGGCGAGGACCTTCGGCACCGGCAACTGGGCGACGATCCGCAGGCACGTCGCGCCGATCGTGCTGCCCACGTTGCTCACCGTGGCCGCGGTGGACTTCTGCTTCGTGATGCTGACGGAGTCCTCGCTGAGCTTCCTCGGCATCGGTATCCAGCCGCCGGACGTGTCGTGGGGACTGATGGTGGCGCAGGGCAGGCAGGAGCTGCAGACCGCGTGGTGGATCGCCGTGTTCCCCGGGCTGGCGATCGTCATCACCACCGTTTCGGCGACGATCATCGCGGCGTGGGCGAGGATCGCGACCGACCCGGGTCAGCGGTGGCGGCTGACCGTCCCGAAGCGCAAGCGTCGTGACCTGGCCGGAAAGGGGACGGCATGAGTATCGGTGACAGTGCCACCGTGATGTCCACGGTGGTCAACCAAACGGACCGGCCCGCGATGGACGTGCACGGGCTTTCGGTCGACATTCGCACCCCGGACGGTTCGGTGCACGTCGTCCGCGACGTGAGTTTCTCCGTACGCTCCGGCGAAACCCTTGCCCTGCTCGGCGAGTCGGGCTGCGGCAAGAGCATGACCGCGCAGGCCGTCGCCGGGCTGCTCGACCCGATCGCCGAGGTGGTCGACGGGCAGGTGTTCCTCGAAGGTGAGGACGTCCTGCGCATGAGCAAGGCCCAGCGCCGAAAGGTCGCCGGTCCGGGACTCGCCGTGGTGTTCCAGGACGCGTTGACGGCCCTCAACCCGGTGTTCACGGTCGGCTCGCAGCTGGCGGAACCGTTCCGGATCCACGAGAAGCTCTCCCGTCGTGCGGCGAAGGAGCGGGCGATCGAGCTGATGGAACGCGTCGGTATCCCGGAGCCGCGTTCGCGGGCGAACGCCTACCCGCACCAGTTCTCCGGCGGGATGCGGCAGCGGCTGCTGATCGCGATGGCCGTGGCGCTGCGTCCCTCGGTGCTGCTGGCCGACGAGCCAACCACCGCGCTCGACGTCACCGTGCAGGCCCAGATCATGGAGCTGCTCGCCGACCTGCGTACCGAGACGCGGATGGCGCTCGTGCTCATCACCCACGACCTCGCCGTGGTGGCGGAGCAGGCCGACCAGGTGGCCGTCATGTATGCGGGGTCCATTGTGGAAACCGGGCCGGTCGCCGAGGTCTTCGGCAACCCCCGGCATCCGTACACGCGCGGGCTGCTCGACTCGGTGCCCGCCGACGCCGAGCGGGGTGCGCGGCTGCGCTCCATCGAGGGCAGCCCGCCGCAGCTGGCGGCGATACCCTCCGGCTGTGCGTTCCGCACCCGCTGCCCGATGGCGCGCGATCTCTGCGCCACCGACCCGCCACCACTGGTGGAGACGGGCGTGGGACGGGCGTCGGCCTGTCACTTCTGGAAGGAGCTCGCCGATGCCTGAAAGTGCACCGCTGCTCGACGTCAGCGGGCTGAGCAAGAGTTTCCGCGTACCGCGGAGCGCGTCGGGCAGCACCCGGCTGCAGGCGCTCGACGGCGTGAACCTGCGGCTCGGTCGTGGGGAAACACTGGGCCTTGTCGGGGAGTCGGGCTGCGGCAAGTCGACACTCGCCCGAGTTCTGCTGATGCTCGAACGGCCCGACTCCGGCACCGTCCGGTTCGACGGTGTGGATCCCTTTTCCTTGCGGGGCAAGGAGCTGCTCGCCTGGCGCCGCCGGGTGCAGATGGTGTTCCAGGACCCGTTCGCCTCACTCAACCCACGGCTCAACGCGGCGGACCTGATCGGCGAGCCGTGGCGTACGCACCGCGACCTGGTACCACCCAAGCGGCGCGAGCAACGGGTGCGGGAACTGCTGGACATGGTCGGGCTGCGACCTGGCGACGCGCGGCGCTACCCGCAGGAGTTCTCCGGCGGACAGCGCCAGCGGATCGGGATCGCGCGGGCACTGGCACTCGACCCCGCCGTGATCATCTGCGACGAGCCGGTGTCGGCGCTGGACCTCTCGGTGCAGGCACAGGTGCTGAACCTGCTCACCGATCTGCAGGCCGAGCTGGGCGTGGCGTACGTGTTCATCTCGCACGACCTCTCGGTCGTCCGGCACGTCGCCGACCGCGTGTCGGTGATGTACCTCGGCAGGGTCGTCGAGACTGGTCCGACGGAGGAGGTTTTCGGCTCGCCCCGGCACCCCTACACCGCGGCCCTGCTCTCCGCCGCCCCCACGCTGGCTCCGGCGCTGGCAGGCAGCCGGGAGCGGATCGTGCTCTCCGGCGAGGTGCCCTCGCCGGTCGATCCACCTTCGGGCTGCCGGTTCCGCACCCGCTGCTGGCGGGCCGAGGACGTGTGCGCACAGGTCGTCCCGGTGGACGAGGCGGGCGCTGGCCAGCCGTCGCACACGGCCGCCTGCCATCTGCCCCTCGAGGTGGTGACGGCCGGCATCGCCCGATGAGCGTGACGGCCTTCGCGATCGCGGCGTTCGCCGTGCTGCTGGGGGCGTGTCTGCAGGGCGCGCTCGGCTTCGGCCTCGGCATGCTCGGCGGGCCGATCCTCGCCCTGCTCGACCCGACCCTGATTCCGGGACCGCTGCTGCTGCTCGCGACCGCGCTGACGTTGATCGTCGCGGTCCGCGAACGGGCGGAGCTGGATCTGTCGGGAGCGAAGTGGGCACTGCTCGGCCGGGTGCCGGGGACGGTCGCGGGCGCGGTGCTGGTCGCGTACCTGCCCGCCAGGATTCTCGCGCTGGTGCTGGCGGGCGTGGTGCTGGTCGGCACGGCGATCAGCGCGTTCGGCTGGGTACCGAGACCCACCAGAAACGCGGTGATCGTCGCCGGGATGGCCTCGGGCGCCATGGGCACGGCAACCGCGATCGGCGGCCCGCCCATGGCCCTCGTCTGGCAGGACTCGGCAGCGTCCAGCCGACGCGCGACGATGAGTGCCTTCTTCCTGGCAGGCTGCATCATGTCGGTGGCCGCCCTGACCGTCTCCGGCACCATCACCGCCACCACGGTGGTGTCAGCCGCCCAACTCCTCCCCTTCCTCCTGCTCGGCTACGGCGCCAGCCTCCTCCTGAACCGCCACCTCAACCAGGCGAAACTCCGCACCCTGGCCCTGACCCTCTCCGCCACCGGCGCCACCCTCCTAGCCCTCCGCCAGCTCTAGCCGGACTTGAGTGCGCGATCCATGCACACGTGTTTGCGTTCCATGCACACAAATGCGCGTTCCACGTACACGTGTTGGCGTTCTACGTACATCAGGTGATCTCCAGCAGCCGACGTAGGTCAGCCGCGGGCTGGACACCGGAGACCGGTGACGCACCGTCGATCACCAGCGAGGGGACACCGGTGACGCCGTGCTCGGTCGCGCGTATCTGGTCGGCACGCACCGCCTCGGCATAGTCATCACCGGCGAGGACGGCGCGCACTCGTTCGAGGTCCAGTCCTACCTCGACGCCCAAGCGCTGCAGCACTCGTGGGTCGGCGACGTTGAGCCCCTCCGTGTGGTAGGCGTGCAGCAGGCGCTCCATTACCTCATCAGCCAGTCCGTGCGTCGCGGCGAGATGACACAGCCGGTGCGCGTCGAACGTGTTCACCGGCCGGGCCAGATGCAGGTTCAGCTCCAGGCCCTCCGCGACGCCCAAGGTCTGGATCCGAGCGATTCGAGCCTGCGCCTGGTCACCCCACCAGCCGGTCATGGCCTCGGCGGCCGTGGGGCCAGGGACCCGGCCTTCCTCAGGGGCGAGTTGGAAGCTGCGCCAGACGATCTCCACGCCGTCGTGACCGTCGATCGCTTTCGCCAAACGTTGTTTGCCGATGTAGCACCACGGGCACAACACGTCGGCATAAATCTCCACCCTCATGGAAGTGCTCCTCACAGGTCAGTCGCCAGGCAGGCCCAGCCACTGATCCTGCAACCTCCATCAAACTAGAGGTCAAGAGTCCCTGGTGAGGCAACGATGCCGCCGACTTCGCACATCCAGGGCGTGAGTTGGCAGCACCAGCGGCCGAGTTTGCACTTACGGCCCGGAATCGGACCCGGCGCACTCGCCGAAACCAGGCGGCAGCGACGTCGTGAGCTGGTCGTCCCAGCCGTCGTCCCACTCCAGCCGGACTTCGGTGATCATCGAGTACAACCGCAGCGCCGCCTTCGCGGACTCGTGCACGCCGAACTGGTTGCGCGGGCGGTAGGTGATCGCTTCGTCGCCCATGTCGATACCGACGGCGAAGACGTCCTGGTCGTTCTCCGGATTGACGAGGGTGAACAGTCGTGGCCTGCAACGCATGCCGGACCTCCGATTCCTGGTTCCACTGTGGACCACCTGGAGTGTCCGGCCGGGAAGCCGGAATCCGGCGCGCCGAAAACCGGGAATCCCGCATTTCGCCGTCCCGGTGCGATCATCAGCTGATCACTGTGCGTGGGGAGGACATCACCGTGGCGGGGCGGAGCAGCCCATCGTTTCGCAAGCGTCGGCTGGGGCGGCGACTGCGGCAACTTCGTGAGTCGGCGGGCCTGACGCTGGAAGAGGCGGCACCCCGGCTCGACAAGGCGCGCAGCAGCCTGCACCGGATCGAAAACGGCGAGACCAGGGCCGACGTGCACCTGGTCCGCTCGATGATGGACCTCTACGACCAGTACGACCCCGGCCTGCTCGACCTGGCCAGGGATGCGGCGAAGAAGGGCTGGTGGCGCCAGTACGGCCTGAAGGACTTTGGATATGTCGATGTGGAGACCGAGGCGAGCAGGACTCGCGAGTTCCAGCTGATCAACATCCCGGGGCTGCTTCAGACCGAGTCCTACATGCGGCCGCACTTCATGTCATCGTACCGTCCACCTCCTAGGGACGAACTGGACAACGCGGTCGCAGCGAGGCTGTACCGTCAGCAGCGGTTGACCAGTGAAGCGCAGCCAATGCATTTGCACGCGATAGTCGACGAGGCCGTTCTGCGGCGCCAGGTCGGCGGCGTCAAGGTCATGCGAGAGCAACTCGAGTACCTGATCATGGCGTCCGAACTTCCGACAGTGCTGCTGCAGGTGATTCCGTTGGGCGCGGGTTCCCATGCCGCGATGAACGGAGCCTTCGACATACTCAGCTTTCCCGACCCTGGAGAGCCGGACTTGTTCTACGTTGAGTACCCGACGGGCTCGATGCACATCGAGAAGGCTGACCAGGTCCAAGAGGGTATCCTCTTGTTCGAGCACCTTGGCGCTACGGCTTTGTCGCCTACGGAGTCGGTTGAGCTTGTCTGCCAAGTGCTTTCGGAGTCGACGTAGCCAGAACGGGGAGCCATGCTGCTGAGTGAAGCAAAGTGGCGCAAGAGCAGCCGGAGCGGTAATACGGGCAACGGCGGCAGTTGCGTCGAGGTGGCCTTCCTCGCTCCGCAGGTCGCCGTGCGCGACTCCAAACTCCCCACCGGTGGCGCGCTGGTCCTCAGTCCCGCCGCGTGGCGACACTTTTCCGAGAAAGTGCGGTCAGAGGTCGAGTAGCTCGACCGGGTCGAACGAAACCTCGAACGGCTCGGTGACCTCGAACAGTCCGCCTGCGGCTGCTTCGGCGACGGTCACGTATTCGCCGTCGGTCAGCCGGAAGAGTCGCAGACTGGCGAACTCCTGCCGGAGGTCTGCCTGTGCGACCAAGTAGTACGGGATGCCAGCCTCGGCGCACATGGCGGGCTTGTCGATCCGATCCCGGTTCCGGCTTGACGGGGAGACGAACTCACCGACCAGCAGGGCATCGCCCGAAGGGACCCAAACACCGGTCTGGGCGCGGTTGAGTACCGTAATGTCCGGCTGGATCCAGCGTTGTGCGCCGAACATCAAGTTGACCGAGGGATAGACCCGGCATCCGGACGCCCGTACGGGGGCGTCGATGAGCATCGCGAGGCGCAGCATGCCGTAACCGTTGGGGCTGGCCTCGTAGGGGCTCGTTACCAGCTTTCCGTCTACGCACTCGTACTTGACCGGTGGTGCACCTTCGATCGGAAGATAGCGCTCGGCGAAGGTTGTCGTCCAAATGCCCGCGAGATCAACTAGCGGGTCGAACGGTCGTTGGGCTGCGGTCGCCACCATCTGCGCACCTCCAAACCTCAGAGTCGAGGCCAGCTCACCAGTCGGTTGACCGGCATCTTTACTTCCGGCGATGCCAGAAGTAAAGCTAGCGTAGCTGTTAAGCATGGTTGCGGATCCCGCACCTCTTGACGCTTCCCCCGCCGCGTCACCCCCTGCACCTCCTTGCCCGGAATGTCGGTGGGTGCGGGTAATTTCCGACGTCCAAGATCAATGAAGGGCGTGTGGGTGAAGAAGCGGAAGACGTGGGTGTCGACACTGGTTCTGGTGGCGGTCGTGGTGGCGGCTCTGGTCTGGCAGGCTGACGAGCTTCTCGGTCCCGCTGACTCCGCGGCATCCCCCACGCCACCGGTCCCCGCGGGCAGCGGACCGCCCGGCATCCCCGACGGCGACACGGCGAAGAGTCACCTTGCCGAGCTGGCGGTCGCGCCGGACGGCTCGATGGCCGGGTACGACCGGGAGAAGTTCCCGCACTGGAGCAGCCAGGGCGACAACTGCAACACTCGCGAGGTCGTGCTGGAGCGTGACGGCACCGACGTGAAGGCGGGCGAGAACTGTGCCCCCACCTCGGGCACCTGGTACAGCGCGTACGACGGCGCGACCTGGTCCGACCCCGCTGACCTGGACATCGACCACGTCGTCCCGCTGGCCGCCGCGTGGCGTAGCGGCGCGTCCGGCTGGACCGACGATCGGCGCGGCGATTTCGCCAACGATCTCGACGGCCCACAGCTCATCGCCGTGACCGACAACGTCAACCAGGAGAAAGGTGACAAGTCACCGGATCAGTGGAAGCCGCCGTCGGTGTCCTACTGGTGCACCTACGCCAGCATGTGGGTCACCGTGAAGCACAAGTGGGAACTCACGATCAGCGACATGGAGCAGACGGCGCTGACCAGCATGCTCGGCCGCTGCTGACGAGACCTGCGGCCAGCGTTCGCCGGGGGTTCATCCCAACACCGCACCCCTGTCACTCGATCGGGTTAAGAACCAGCGGTGAGAATTCGATCGAAAGTCCTCAGCGCGGCACTCGTCGTGCCGCTGGTCCTTGGGGCGGCTCCGGCGGGCGCGCACTCCGCCTCGTCCGGCGACGGCGTCCCCAGGTTCGGCCCGCACTTCCAGCGCACCGCGACCCTGCCGGTATACCGCAACTCCTCGCCAGAGGAGACCACGGCGGCGGAGATCGCCGCCGCCACCCCGGACGGCCGCACGGTCGTCTACACCGACTCCCCCGGTCAGCGCGTCGGTATCGCAGCCCTCGTCGGTGCGACGGACCTGCGCCCCGCGGGCACCATCGCGATGCCGGGCGAACCCACCTCGGTCGACATCGTCGGCAACCTGGCGCTGATCGCGGTGAACACCTCGGCCTCGTACACCGAGCCATCCGGCCTGCTCCAGGTCATCGACCTCGACAGCAGGCAGGTCGTCGCCAGCCACGATCTCGGCGGCCAGCCCGACTCGATCGACATCTCGCCCGACGGCCGCTACGCCGCGATCGCCATGGAGAACGAGCGTGACGAGGACACCGCGGACGGCCAGCTACCGCAGGCGCCCGCGGGATTCCTCCACATCGTCGACCTGGCCGGTGACCCGGACTCCTGGCAGGTTCGCCGGACCGAGCTGACCGGCCTCGCCGAAGTGACACCGGAGGACCCGGAGCCCGAATACGTCTCAATCAACTCCCGCAACGAGGTCGCGGTGACCCTGCAGGAGAACAACCACATCGCGATCGTCGGCCTGCGCGAGGGCAACGTGCTCCGCCACTTCTCCGCCGGAACGACCACAGTGGACGGTGTGGACACGGTCGAGGACGGCCGGATCGACCCGAGCGGCTCGGTCACCGCGCCACGGGAACCGGATTCGATCAGCTGGCTGGACGACGACACCCTCGGCACCGCCGACGAGGGCGACTACCAGGGCGGCAGCCGGACCTGGACCGTCTTCGACGCGGCGACCGGCGAGGTGATCCGGGACTCCGGGAACGAACTGGAGAACCTCGCCATCTCCTACGGCCAGTACCCGGAACATCGAGCGGAGAACAAGGGCGTCGAGCCGGAGGGCATTGCCGTCGCCACGTACGGCAGGCACCGCTACGCCTTCGTCGGACTGGAACGCGCCAACCTCGTCGCGGTGTACGAAATCGACGACCCACGCAGGCCACGACTCGTGCAGGGGCTGCCGACCGGCGTCGCGCCGGAGGGCATCCTGCCGATCCCGAAGCTCGGCACGCTGGTGGTCTCCGCCGAGGAGGACTCGGCCGAGGACGGCGTGCGGTCCTCGCTCGGTCGCTACCGCCTCACCCACACACCGCTGTTCGCGGACCTGCGGCACAACCGGGCCACGCCGTCCGTCGTCTCCACCGGAATCGGCTTCGGCGCGCTGTCCGGCCTGTCCGGTATTCCCGGTAACCATCGCGAGGTGGTCGCCGTGACCGACGACGCCTACGGGCCGAGCCGTGTCCTCACCGTGGACGCCCGTCGATCCCCTGCTGTCGTGCACCGCGAACTCCAGATCACCAGGGACGGCGCCCCGGTGACCTACGACGCCGAGGGCATCGCCGCGCTGCGGGACGGCGGCTACTGGCTGGCTGCCGAGGGCAAGCCGAAGGACGGCATCCGCAACCTGCTGGTGCGCCTCGACTCGCGCGGTGTGGTGCGGCAGGAGGTCGCCCTGCCACCCGGTGTCGAGGCCGGGGCGAGCAGCAATGGATTCGAGGGCGTCGCCGTCGTCGGGCACGGCCGCGGCGAGCAGGTGTGGGTCGCCGTGCAGCGGGAGTGGCGCGACAACCGGCCTGGGGAGGTGACGTTCGCCCGCTACACCCCGGCAACCGGAGAATGGGCGTTCGCGGCATACGCGCTGGAAACCGCGCCGGACGGCGGCTGGGTCGGGCTATCGGAGCTGACCGCACTGGACGACGACACCCTGCTGGTGCTGGAGCGGGACAACCAGCGCGGGGCGAACGCGGCGCTGAAGAAGGTGTTCCGGGTGGAGATCGCGCGGGTGCGGCCGGTGCCGGAGGGACAGGACAAGCCGGTGTTGCGCAAGTCGCAGGTGCGGGACCTGCTCCCGGAACTCGCGGCGGGCGGTGGTGAGGTCGCGGACAAGCCCGAGGGCCTCGCCGTTCTCGGCGGGCCCTCCCGGTTCGGGTCGGTCGACCTGGTCGGTGCGGTGGACAACGACGGCCTCGACGACGCACCGGGCGAGTCGATGTTCCTCCGTCTCGGCCGCGTCTCCCGCTGAAACGGCACTTTCCCGGGAAAGTGCGAGACGGCAACGCCGGGACCTGGCCTTACCCGCCCGGGGCGTCGCACTTTCCCGGGAAAGTGCGATAGGTGCAAACGCAAGGAGGGCACTTTCCCGGGAAAGTGCCCGGTGAAAGTGCCCTCCTTGTGGTGCCTCCTGAGGGCGTGCGGTTGTGCCGCTACGCCTTGTCCTCTTCCGCCTGCGGCGTGCCGGACGGCGCCTCGTCGGTGGGCACGTCCGCCCTGCCGTCGGCCTCGGCCTCGCCGCCGATCTCCGGCGCCCCGACGGGGGTCGGCTTGGCGGGCTTGCGCTTCACCGAGGACAGCAGCAGCTGCGCCACGTCCACGACCTCGACGTTCTCGCTGGCGAGGCCGTCGTTCTGCCGTGAGGTGACGCCGTCGGTGAGCATCACGCGGCAGAACGGGCAGCCGGTGGCGATCTTCGACGGCGCGGTGCCGAGCGCCTCGTCCACGCGGTCGACGTTGATCCGCTTGCCGATCTTCTCTTCCATCCACATCCGCGCGCCGCCCGCGCCACAGCACATGGACCGGTCGCCGTGGCGAGGCATCTCGCGGAACTGTGCGCCGGAGGCCCCGACCAGCTCACGCGGAGCGTCGTAGACCTTGTTGTGCCTGCCGAGGAAGCAGGGGTCGTGGTAGGTGACGTCGTCGGCGATCGGGGCCACCGGGACCAGTCGCTTCTCCCGCACCAGGCGGTTCAGCAACTGGGTGTGGTGCACGACCTCGTACTGTCCGCCGAGCTCCGGGTACTCGTTGGCGAGCGTGTTGAAGCAGTGCGCGCAGGTCACCACGACCTTGCGCTTGAGCGGCTCGGTGTCGGAGAACACCGAGTTCAGCACCTCGACGTTCTGCTGCGCCAGCATCTGGAACACGAACTCGTTGCCCGCGCGCCGTGCCGGGTCACCGCTGCAGGTCTCCTCCGGGCCGAGCACCGTGTACTTGACGTCGGCCATGTGCAGCAGCTCGGCGACCGCGCGGGTGGTCTTCTTCGCGCGGTCCTCGAAAGCACCGGCACAACCGACCCAGAACAGGTACTCGGTGTCCCCGAACTCGCCGTCGAACACCGGGACCTCGAAGTCGAGATCCTCCGTCCACTGCAGACGGTCCTTGGCGTTCTGGCCCCACGGGTTGCCCTTGTTCTCCAGGTTCTTGAACATCCCGTTCAGCTCGGTCGGGAAGTTCGACTCGATCATCACCTGGTAGCGGCGCATGTCGACGATGTGGTCGACGTGCTCGATGTCCACCGGGCACTGCTCGACACAGGCACCACAGTTGGTGCAGGACCACAGCACCTCCGGGTCGATGACGCCCAGCTCGTCCGGGCCGCCGATCAGCGGACGCTCGGCCTCGGCCAGCGCGAGCACGTCGATCCCGGCGTGGCGCTCCTCCTCGGTCTCCCCCTTGAGGCCGATCTCCTCGCCGGTCATGTCCTTCTTGCCGCCGGCCAGCAGGTACGGCGCCTTGGCGTAGGCGTGGTCGCGCAGCTGCGTGATCAACAGCTTCGGCGACAGCGGCTTGCCGGTGTTCCAGGCTGGGCACTGCGACTGGCAGCGACCGCACTCGGTGCAGGTGGAGAAGTCGAGCCAGCCCTTCCAGCTGAAGTCCTCGATCTGGCCCGCGCCGAAGACGTCCTTCTCCGGGTCGGCCTCCTCGAAGTCGAGTGGCTTGCCCTCGCTCATCATCGGCTTGAGCCTGCCGAGTGCGACGCCGCCGTCGTCCTCGCGCTTGAAATAGATGTTGAAGAACGCGCTGAAACGGTGCCAGGCGATGCCCATCGTCATGTTCTTCGACACGACGATGAGCCACACGACCGCGCTCATCAGCTTGATGAACGCCATGACCGAGACGAAGGTGGCGCTCGCGGGCAGCAGGTCACCGATGGGGTTCGAGACGAAGGCGGCCCAGGTGGGCACCTCGTGCACGCCCATCGCGGCCTTGCCCGCGCGCACACCGAGGATGCCGATGCCCTCGATGATCACCACGGCCTCGACGAAGTACGCCCAGGCGAAGTTCGAGCCCGCGAAGCGCGACTGCCGGTCGGGACGGCGCGGGTTGTTCAGCTGGCGGATGATCGCCAGCGCGATACCGCCGGCGACCGTGCCGATGCCCAGCAGCTCCATCAGCAGATGCCAGACGGCGATGTCGTCCAGGATCGGCCAGCCCCACGTCGGCACGAAGACCTCGCCGTAGGCCTCGAACAGGGCCAGGGAGCCGATCAGGAAGCCCCACATGACCAGCCAGTGCCACGGGCCGACGTGGCGCAACTTGTTCATCCGCGTGTGCGCCGCGAACTCCTTGATCAGCGTCTTCATCCGGGGGACGAACGGACCGTTGCGGGTCGAGTCCGGCTGCCCGAGTCGGATCGTCTTGACCATGCGCATGATCGTGAGCACGAACATGGTCCACGCGACGACGCTGATCGCGACTGCGATCCCGCCGAGCGTGAGCTGTACAGCGCCCATGGGGAGGGGCCTTTCGTTCGGGGCTTCGCGGTGGTGGTTCGGGGAGCGTAACGCTTTCTACTGATGAGTAATGGATGAGCGCCGCCTAAGTCCCCCGGATGTGGCGCAGGCCTCGCCAACTATCGGGACGATCGTTCAGCTACTCTGGTCGAAGATATTATGGGAGGTGTCGTGCAACCGCAGCCCGACGGCCGCAAGGCGCGCGGCGAGAAGCGGCGAGCGGAGATCATCGCCGCGGCGCTCCGGGTGATCGAACGGGACGGCGTAGCCGGGGTGACGCACCGGACGGTCGCCGCCGAGGCCGGCGTGCCGACAACGTCCACGACCTACCACTTCGCCGGCCTGGACGACCTGCTGATGGCCACCCTCATCAGCTGCGCGCGCGACATGGCCACCGAGGTCTACTGGATGATCGACCGGGCCCGCTCGCGGGGCAGCGGCGGCGCGGCCGAGGTGGCGAACCTGCTGGCCGAGGCGCTGGGGCCGCAGCGCGGCCGCACGATGGCCGAGTACGAGCTCTACCTGCTGGCCTCCCGCCGTCCGGAACTGCGGCCGGCCGCGCGTCGCTGGCTGGACGTGCTCACTTCGATGGTGCGTCACGACGACGAGATCGCGTTCCGGGTGTTCCTGGCCGGTATCGACGGCCTGCTCATCCAGGGTCTCATCGACGACGAGCCGCCGACGGCCGAGGAACTCCGCCCGGTGGTCGACTACCTGCTCAAGCCCCGCTGACGAATGGAGGCATCAAAGCATCAGCGCGGTATCATGGGACCATGAGGACCACCGTCACCATCGACGACGACCTGGCCGTGTTGCTGGAAAAGAAGCGGCGGGCCACCGGGGCGACCTTCAAAGACGTGCTCAACGAGGCGCTGCGTGACGGTCTCCTCCACGATGTTCCCGCGCAGAAGGACAGGCGTGAGCGGTTCCGGACGAAGCCGTTGCCGCTCGGTGAGCCACTGCTCGACGATCTCACCGACACCGGCGAGGTTCTCAGCTACTTGGACGGCGAACGTTCCCGGTGAGCTATCTGCTCGACATCAACGTCCTGATCGACGCTGTGCATACAGCGTCGAAACGTCACCGCCAAGTGGTGGATTGGTTGGACAGCGCACTGACTGGTCCACCACGCACGGTGGGCCTGCCATGGCACACCATCCTCGGGTTCGTCCGGATCACGTCCAATGCCAAGGTGTTCGACCCTCCTGTACCGGTCAGCCAGGCATGGGATCGGGTAACCGAATGGCTCGACCAGCCAGCCGCCTGGATCCCCGCCCCCACAGATGTCCACCAGGAGCGCTTTGGTGAATTCGTCGACGGATTCATGCTCACCAGCGCTCTGGTGTCAGACGCTCACCTTGCCGCGCTGGCGGCCGAACACGGCCTCGTCGTGGTGTCGGCCGACCAGGGTTTCGCGCGTTTCGCCGAGTCGGGGCTCGTGCGTTGGCTTGACCCGATGTCTGCCTGACGCAGCCGGGCTCGCCCCGGCTGCGTCAGACGTGCGGTTCAGTTCTTCGCTCGGGTCCAGTTGACCCTTGGCAGCATCTTGTCGGGCTCGACGCGGTGCTTGTTCTCCTCGACGACGGGGAACATCGACTCGATCAGCGTGTCGGAGAGCAGGTGCGGCTTGAGCCCCAACTCGATCAGCCCGGTGTGCTTCACGTTGTAGTAGTGCTCGGGCTTCTCGACGCGCGGGTTGTCCAGATGCTCGATCTGCACCGGTCCGGGGAAGTGCTCCGCCACCAGTTCGGCGATCTCCTTCACCGACATGCTCTCGGTCATCTGGTTGAACACGCGGAACTCCCCGGTCTCCGCCGGGTTCTCCACCGCCAGCCGGATGCATTCGACGGTGTCCCTGATGTCGATCAGGCCGCGCGTCTGCCCGCCCGTTCCGTACACCGTCAGCGGCAGGCCGAGAACGGCCTGGATGACGAACCGGTTCAGCACGGTGCCGAAGACCGCGTCGTAGTCGAACCTGGTGGCGAGCCGGGGATCCAGCGCGGTCTGCGGCGTCCGCTGCCCGTAGACGACACCCTGGTTGAGGTCGGTCGCACGCAGGCCCCACACGCGGCAGGCGAACTCCATGTTGTGCGAGTCGTGCACCTTGCTCAGGTGGTAGAACGATCCCGGCCGTTTCGGATACAGCACCCGGTCCTTGCGGCCGTTGTGCTCGACGTCGAGCCAGCCTTCCTCGATGTCGATGTTGGGCGTGCCGTACTCGCCCATCGTGCCCAGTTTGACCAGGTGGATGTCCGGGTTGGTCTCGGCGATCGCGAACAGCAGGTTGAGGGTGCCGACGACGTTGTTGTGCTGGGTGTAGACGGCGTGCTCGCGGTCGATCATGGAATACGGCGCGGCGCGCTGCTCGGCGAAATGCACGACCGCGTCCGGCGCGAAGTCGCGCAACACGTCGTACACGAAGTCGGCGTCGAGCAGATCGCCGGTGAAAACCGGGATTTCCTTGCCGGACACCTCTTTCCACGCGGCCGCACGAACGTCGAGGTCCTCGATCGCGACGAGGCTCTGCACACCGAGTTCCTCGTCGTACCGTCTGCGGGCGAAGTTGTCGAGCACGGCGGTCTCGTGACCGCGGTCGGACAGGTGCAGCGCGGTTGGCCACCCAAGGTAGCCATCACCGCCGAGGACGAGGACTCGCAACAGCTGTGCCTCCACAATCGACTTCAGGATGGCGCGACGGAATTCGTGCCGCTCGTAACCACCCTGATTCATTTCACCTTGAACTAGTTGTTGCCCATCGACAACCCACCTGACGGGACGTGAAGCGGGTGTGAACCACGGCGGGTGTCCTGCTCATGGAGAATGGACGTGACGGACGCACGACCCGACCGAGGGGAAGTCCTCCTGTGCACGACAGTTCCGGAGCGTTCACCAGTGCCACCGGCCGCGGCCTCGAGGGAGGCGCGGACCAGCCCCGGTACCGCCGCTACCAGCACGATCTGATCGCTCCACACTGTGGTCGTTCGGTCCTGGAGGTCGGGGCGGGGCTCGGCGAGTTCGCGGCGCAGTTCGAGGGCCTGGACAGACTCGTCGTGACCGACGTCGATCCCGGTGCGGTCGAGGTAATGCGGCACCGGTTCGCCGACCGTCCCGAGGTGGAGGCCCGGCAGTTCGAAGCCGGCACCGAACTGGAACTGGACGAACCGGTGGATTCACTGGTCGCGATCAACGTCCTCGAACACATCGAGGACGACTCGGGCACGCTGGCCGCGCTGGCGAAGCTCGTCCGGCCCGGGGGCAGCCTGGTCATCTGGGTGCCCGGCTACCAGCAGCTCTACGGTGACTTCGACCGAAAGGTGGGGCACGTGCGGTGCTACACCCCTGCGACACTCGCGGCAGCGGCGCGCACGGCCGGGCTCGAGGTGGAGCGGTCGAAGCCGGTGAACCTCCTTGGTGGAATCGCCTGGTGGGCGGCGGTGCGCAAGGGTGGAACCGGGTCGCCGAACCCGAAACTCGTCGCCGTGTATGACCGTTTCGTCGTGCCGGTAACCAGGTTGATCGAACGGTTCGTGCCCGTTCCCTTCGGACAGTCCGTGCTCTGTGTCGCCCGCAGGCCGCATGAGGGGGGCGCCGGTTGATGGTGCCGAACCGCCTGCGGAGCGCCCGCGCACTGCTGTGGGGCCGCTACACCGCGGCCTCGGTGATCGCGGCCGCGATCAGTGAAGCCGCCTTCCTGATCAGCTACGGCCTCGGTGCGCTGCCGGTGCTCGCGAGCGGGATCGCCTGGGCGGCGGGCGCCGTGCCGAACTATCTGCTGAACCGGTACTGGGCGTGGCGGCGGACCGGCCGTGCGGACCCCGGTCGCGAACTGCTGCCGTACGCGGTCATCGTCATCATCACGGCAGCCACCGCCGCTGCCGTCACCACCGTCGCCGACGCGTGGCTGCGGGACAGGATCGAGTCGCACACCTGGCAGGTCCTGCTCGTCGGCGCGGTCTTCCTGGCCACGTACGGCTTCATGTTCGTGCTGAAGTTCGTGCTGTTCAACCGGTATGTGTTCAATGGCGGACAGAATGGCGGCGCAGACGGCGCAACACGTACTCCCGCAACCACGTCCCGGTCATGACCCTGGCGTAGTTGGCGCCGTAGACCAGGCTGTGCCCCTTTTTGCTCTTCCCGTTCCCGCGCAGCCGCATGCTCATCGGCAGTTCGACGACCCGCGCGCGGCGCGCCAGCACGCCCAGCAACAGTTCGGAGGACTGGTACTGCGGCTCCCGCAACGTCACCGAGCACGCGAGTTCGGCCCGCATGGCGCGGAACCCGAACGAGGTGTCGGTGATTCGCCGCCAGGTCAGGATCGAGGCCAGTCCGGCGAAGACCCGCACGCCCAGCCAGCGCACTCGGCTGTCGGCCTGTTCGCTGCCCAGCCTCCGGGACCCGGTGACGAAGTCGGCCCTCCCGTCCAGCAACGGCCGCATCAGCAGCGGCAGTTCGGCGTTGTCGTACTGCCCGTCGGCGTCGGTGGTGACGACGTAGTCCGCGCCACCGGCGGCGGCGAGGTGGTAACCGAGCCGCAGTGCCGCGCCCTGCCCTCGGTTGCGTGGTGCCACGCAGACCAGTGCGCCGTTCTCGGCGGCCACCTTCGCGGTGTCGTCGGTCGCGCCGTCGACGACGACGAGCACGGACACCGGTAGCTCCCCGCAGCGCGTCGGCATGTTCCGCAGGACCGTGCCGATCCCGTCCGCCTCGTTGTAGGCCGCGATCACCACGACCAGCTGTGACAGTGGGGAGTCGCCGTAGCGCTCCCGGAACTCCCTCATGGCCGCTTTGTCCACGTCGTCCGGAAAGGCGGCCAGCTTCACCCTGCGCCGAGCGGGCGCGGGCATGCGGCGGCCCAGCAAGGCCGTGAGCCCGATCGCGCCACCGAGCGGCAGCAGCACCAGAGCGGGCAACTGGTAGCGCCAGGAGAACTCGAACGCGGCCGAACCGAGCAGGATGATCAGCCCGCTGCCGGTGGTGAGCAGTGCGGCCGATCGCAGCCCGGAACGCCGGGCCCGCCCCACCCCGGCGGCCGCGGCCAGTCCGAGCAGTCCGGCCAGCGCCAGCAGCGGTCCTGGTGTGTAGCCGACGCTGAGCTGGTAATCGCGCAGGAACCGGGCCAGATCCTCGTCCGCAGAGGTGCGGACCCCGTCATGGATGAGTGCCGTCTTGTCGAACGCGGCAGGGTCGATGGCTCCGTCGAAATCCGGGTACTCCAGCTGAAACTGCCACCTGTCCACCGGAACGTCGTTCGGGGACGTGGTCTTCGTCGGCGCGAAGTTCTTCGCGAAGTCCTTCAGCACGGCCACTGCGAGGTCGACCGGCTGGTTCCGCAGCACGATCATGCCGAACTCGTCAGCGAGTTGCTGCTTGCTCCGGCCTGGCGGAAGCGCGCCGGGCCAGTCCGAATCGCCGTAGACGAAGTGGGTGTAGTAGTCGACGCCCTTGCGCTCTTCGACCGGAGTCGAGGGGCAGAAGCGCTTCAGGGTTTCGTCGAGCGGGAGCTGATCGCACTTCGCGATGGTCGCCATACGCCCGTAGAGCACATGCGACGAAGCACCGGTCAGGCCCCATTCGCCCGTGACGGAACGGAAGTAGCCCGCATAGGACCCGACCACGACGGCGAAACCCAGCAGGCAGGCCGTTCCGCGTACCGCGATGCGATGCCAGCCCGCGCGGTTGCGCCAGGCCCCACCCGCCACGATCAGGTAGAGCACCACCGGGACCAGAATGGTGACTCCGATGGTGCGGGTCATCATCGCGGCACCCAGCAGCAGACCGGCCACGGCCGACCGCCGCCAGTTCGGCTCGCCTCGCCCGAGCAGCAGCCACAGCATGCCGACCAGCAGTGCCTGGAACCAGATCTCGGACATGATGTTCTGCTCGATCTGGAGTTGGTAGCCGTCGAGCAGGACGATCCCTGCGACGATCGCGGCGACCCAGCGTGGCACGTTGTGCCGAAGCGCGAGTGCGTACAGTGCGACAGCGACAGCCAGCCCGAGCACATGCTGCACGGCCGCGGTGAACGCGAGCCCGCCGATCGCGAGCAGAGGTGCCAGCACCAGGTCGTAGCCGAGCGGGTTGAGGTGGTCGGGCCGCAACGCGTCCACATTGGCCAGATACCGGAACGAGTCGATGTAGAGCAGCGCGGGCTGGTACGCGAGCCAGACCAGCACCCGCAGGGTGATGCCGGCGACGAGCAGCAGGCACAGCAGCCAGTGGCGGCGAAGGAGTCCGGTCACTCGACCACGATCCGCCCTTCATGGTCGAGGAAGTACTTCCAGACCCCCGTCAGTCCCTCCGCGAGTTCGACCGAGGGCCGGTAGCCGATCGACTCGGCGGAACCGGACACATCGACCAGCACCGCGGGCATCTCACCCTTCGGCGCCGGGACGTGCTGCACGGGCAGTGATGCGCCGGTGACCTCACGGACGGCCTCGATCAGCTCCAGCACCGAGACGGACCTGCCCGAGCCGAGGATCGCCCGCCCCGAGTACCGGGAGTCCCACGCGAGCAGAATCCCGCGTACGACGTCGTCGAGGTTGACCAGATCTCGGCGCTGCAGTCCGTCGCCGTAGACGCGGACACCGGTTCCGGCGAGCGCGGCCCGCATCAGCCGCGGCACGAAACTGTCCTTATGCGACATACCGGGCCCGTAGACGTTGGTGAACCGCAACGCGCAGGCGGCGAGGCCGTACGCGCCCGAGTAGCCGGACAGCAACATCTCGCAGGCGGCCTTGGTCGCACCGTACGGAGTGAGTGGCCGCAGTGGCATGTCCTCGGTGATCGTCGATGTGCCCACGTCCCCGACCACGGCGTTGGTGGAGGCGAGGAGAAACCTCGGTATCCGGTGGGTCCTGGCTCTTTCGAGGAGTTCCTGGGTGATCGCGACGTTCTCGGCATAGGTCTCGACGGGCAACTCCACGGACCGCAGCACCGAGGTCAGCGCGGCCAGATGGACGATGCCGTCCGTGCCGGGAGTGATGGCGGCGTCCAGCGCGTCCGGGTCGGCGAGATCGCCCGTGACGACCGTGATCCCGGTGTCGGCGGTGGTCATCGGCTCCCGGTCGATGACCGTGACTTGTGCTCCCCTGCGCCGGAAGGCGGCGACGACGGCACGGCCGATGAAGCCGCAGCCGCCGGTGACCACGACGCGGGGCAGGTCCGAGGTGATCGGGTCAGCCATGAGGGTCAAGGTACCTGTGGGCACCGGAGGCCACGGTGAGACCCGTTGACGGTCGTCGCGCACTGTCGCAGGCCGCTGATAGCTTCGCGCCATGCGTACGCCCTGTGGTGACCACGAGCTCGATGACGACCCCGCTCGGGTGGACGTGGATACGCTCTGGGCGTTCCTCTCCACCGAACCGTACTGGGGTCGGTGGCGGAGCCGGGAACAGGTCGAGGCCCAACTGGCTGCGGCTTGGCGGGTCGTCGGGGTGTACGAACTGTCGTCCGGGCGAATGGTCGGATTCGCACGCGCCTTCTCCGACGGAGTCGCGAGCGCCTATCTCGCCGACGTCTACATCGACCGGTCCGCCCGCGGTCACGGCCTTGGCGTGGCGCTGGTGCGCGAGATGATCGACAACGGCCCGGGCGCGGGATTCCGGTGGATGTTGCATACCGACGACGCGCACGAGCTGTACTCCCGGTTCGGCTTCCGTGAGCCGGACCGGACCTACCTGGAACGGCCGTCGAAGCACTCCTGACGGAGCGGTCGAGAGGAATCGTCGTCGCTGACGGTAACCGTACGTAAACCGTATGAGACGACCGTGACACGCGGAATCGTCCTCCTGACCTGGAGTTCGGCTGCTCCGGCCGTTGCCGGTTCGCGCACATCTCTTGGCCACTGCTACAGCCATGCTCGGGTGCGTCCCGCGAAACGTGTCCTGGACACGCTTTCGCAATCGGTTTCTTCGTCGGAGGGAGAAAGGCAATGGCTGACCGTCGTTCAGCTGTCTCAAAGGTTGGTGCAGTGGGGGCAATTCTGGCACTGGCGGTGACGATGGGGAGCGCCCCCGCGTCTGCCGCGCCGGTGCCTGGGCTAAACGCCGCTGTCATCGGGGACCACGGATACGTGACCTTCGCGCACAAGGGCGAGATTCTTTCGGCCTACGCAGAAGAAAATGGAATCTGGGTGAAGGCGCAATTGTTTTGGGACGGAAAGATCCGGGCATCGGTTACCGATTCCAACGGTCCGGCCGACGGCGGCAGTTCGGTCGATCTGTCCATCGCCGAGAGCACCGAGGTGAAGTTGCGGGTGTGCGAGGAAGGCAAGAAGTGCTCCAACTGGCGCCTTGCTCTGGCCTGAGAAGTCTGCCGCGGTTGGCCGCGGCCGGAACCGTACCCGCTCCGTGGACGGGCGGTGAGGAACTCGCCGACTTGAGACTGGCCGGGCGTTTCTTCGTGCTCGTCGACCTCGCGCCATGGCCGTGAACTGATGTCGCCGCAGGACAGAATTCCTGCTGCTCGCGACTCGTGTCGTGGGGCGACAGGATCTGCGCCGGGAGGGAGAAAGAGAATGAGGTGTAGTCGTGCGTTCGTTTCCGGCATGTCCGCTGTTGCGGCTGCGCTCGTTCTGGGGTCCACACTGGGTGCCGCCACCGCGTCCGCCGCGCCAGCGGCAGGCCAAGACATCAAGGTCACCGTTGTTGGCGGACATGCCAAATTCCTACATGACGGCGAAAGCTCTACGCGACCGATACGCATGACAACGGAGCCACGATCGTGGCCATCCTGCAGCGCTGGAATGACGGCATCAGGCGCGGCCGTACCTGTACTCGGAACAGATAGTCACGCCTGAGTACGTAGTCCCGCGGAAGCCCCGCCGGGAACTGTGTTTCGACACCAGTTCCCGGCTCGGGGCGGGCGAGGTCAGCCCTTGTTCTCGTACACCGGGACGAGCATCGCCCGGCCGAGTGTGTGACCGAACATGTTGAACCCGAGGAACGCGGGGGTGGCGTCCTCGCCGACTCCCAGCGTCTCCACATCGAGTGCGTGCACGACGAAGAAGTACCGGTGCGGCCCGTGGCCCGGAGGCGGCGCGGCGCCGAGATACTGGGTCACACCGCCGTCGCACTTGAGGGTCACCGCGCCCTGCGGCAGGTCCGACCCACTGGCGCTGCCCGCGCCCGTGCGCAACTCCGTGGTCGAGGCGGGCAGGTCGAACACCGCCCAGTGCCAGAACCCGCTCGCGGTGGGTGCGTCCGGATCGAAGCAGGTCACGGCGAAGCTCTTGGTGTCATCCGGGAAACCGGACCAGGCCAGGTGCGGCGACCGGTCCTCGCCGCCTGCGCCGAAGATGCCGGAAAGCTGCGGGGCGGGCAGCGTCGCGTCGTCGGCGATGTCGTCACTGCGCAGGGTGAAACTCTGCACCGAGGGCAGGAAGTCGTAAGGGTTGGGCGGCCGGGATGTGGACATGGAGCCTCCTGAACGTGACGTCACCTTCGTCGGTCAGGCTAGTGCTGATCTCCATCCGGCACAGGCCGGTCCGGGGGGAGGGGTAGGGGAAGCCTCAGGGTGGAATCGGGGGTTCACCCGGATGACCAGTGGGCCGGTGGAGCCTTAGCGTTCACGTGGCCGGAAAGTTGCACTGGGAGGACGCAGATCATGGGGCGAGCGTGGCTGGCGATCGGCGGGATCGCGATGATCGGAATCGGTGCCAGCTTCGCCTTCGGTCTGTGGTCCTACGCCACAACGGAGGCCACGGACGAGGTCGACGGCGTGCGCCAGGTGCTGATCGACAACGGCTCGGGCAACGTCGCGGTCCGGGTGGGCGACGTGCGGTCGACGACTGTGCACCAGCGTTTCGAGTACCGCTGGGGTGAGCCCGACGAGTCCATCTCGGTGGACGAGGGGACGCTCGAACTCGGTGACTGTGGTTCGTGGTGCTCGGTCGACTACGACGTGGTGGTGCCGGAAGGCACCGAGATCAACGGCGACGTGCGATCCGGCGACCTCGAACTGACCGGTGTGGCCTCCGCGGAGGTGAACGCGTCGTCCGGTGACGTGACCGTGCGGCAGGTCGCGGGGCCGGTGCGAATCGTGGCGAGTTCGGGGGACGTGCAACTCAGCGACCTCGGCGGACCGGTGGACGCGGAGGTCAGTTCAGGGGACCTGACCGGCGACGGACTGCGCGGGCCGGTGGACGCACAGGCGTCCTCGGGAAACATCACACTGATCATGACCGTGCCGCAGAGCGTGACCGCCGACGCGAGCAGCGGTGACATCGAACTCACCATGCCGGACGGGCCGTACCGCGTCGAGGGCGACAGCAACAGTGGCGACCGGACCATCAACGTCGACCAGGTCCGCGACGCCGGGCACACGCTGCGGCTGGACACGTCGAGCGGCGATGTGACAGTTCGCACCCCCTGACCGTGGGAACACAGCACGGTGGTCGTTCGTTGGACCGGCCAGAAGGTTGAGTGCTTCCGGCTCAAGTCTGGTTTGACCCAGCTCGGATCTCGGGATAAGACTTGAGTAGGGCCCGCTCAATGCGGATGTAAGCCTGCAGCTCAGAGACAGACAACAGGAGGAACACCCATGGCGCGAGCGGTCGGCATCGACCTCGGTACGACCAACTCGGTCGTCGCCGTCCTGGAGGGCGGCGAGCCGACGGTCATCGCCAACTCGGAAGGTTCCCGGACGACCCCGTCCGTCGTCGCCTTCGCCAAGAACGGCGAAGTGCTGACCGGGCAGTCGGCGAAGAACCAGGCGGTCACCAACGTGGACCGCACCATCAGGTCGGTCAAGCGGCACATCGGCACCGACTGGAACAACGAGATCGACGACAAGAAGTACACGCCGCAGGAGATCAGCGCGCGGGTGCTGATGAAGCTCAAGCGGGACGCGGAGTCCTACCTCGGCGAGGACGTCACGGACGCCGTCATCACGGTTCCGGCGTACTTCGAGGACGCGCAGCGACAGGCCACCAAGGAGGCGGGCCAGATCGCCGGCCTGAACGTCCTGCGGATCGTCAACGAGCCCACCGCGGCGGCGCTGGCCTACGGCCTGGACAAGGGCGAGAAGGAACAGACCATCCTGGTCTTCGACCTCGGTGGCGGCACGTTCGACGTCTCGCTGCTGGAGATCGGCGAGGGTGTCGTCGAGGTCCGGGCCACCAGCGGTGACAACCACCTCGGTGGTGACGACTGGGACGAGCGCATCGTCACCTGGCTCGTGGACAAGTTCAAGGCGTCCCAGGGCATCGACCTGACCAAGGACAAGATGGCCCTGCAGCGCATCCGCGAGGCGGCGGAGAAGGCGAAGATCGAGCTGTCCAGCTCGAACAGCGCCAACATCAACCTGCCGTACATCACCGTGGACGCGGACAAGAACCCGCTGTTCCTGGACGAGACGCTGTCTCGTGCCGAGTTCCAGCGGATCACCTCCGACCTGCTGGACCGCACCAAGGCCCCGTTCAACAACGTGGTCCGCGACGCGGGCATCTCGGTCAGCGAGATCGACCACGTGGTGCTCGTCGGTGGCTCCACCCGGATGCCGGCCGTCGCCGACCTGGTCAAGGAACTGACCGGCGGCAAGGACCCGAACAAGGGCGTGAACCCGGACGAGGTCGTCGCCGTCGGCGCCGCCCTGCAAGCCGGTGTGCTCAAGGGTGAGGTCAAGGACGTCCTGCTGCTCGACGTGACCCCGCTGTCGCTGGGTATCGAGACCAAGGGCGGTGTCTTCACCAAGCTCATCGAGCGCAACACCACGATCCCGACCAAGCGTTCGGAGATCTTCTCCACCGCGGACGACAACCAGCCCTCGGTGCAGATCCAGGTGTTCCAGGGTGAGCGCGAGATCGCGGCGCACAACAAGAAGCTCGGCATGTTCGAGCTGACCGGGCTGCCCCCCGCGCCGCGTGGTGTCCCGCAGATCGAGGTCACCTTCGACATCGACGCGAACGGCATCGTGCACGTCACCGCCAAGGACCTCGGCACCAACAAGGAACAGTCGATGACCATCACCGGTGGCTCCGCGCTGCCGAAGGACGACATCGACCGGATGGTCAAGGACGCCGAGGCGCACGCCGAGGAGGACAAGAAGCGCCGCGAGGAGGCGGAGACCCGCAACCAGGCGGAGACGCTGGTCTACCAGACCGAGAAGTTCGTCAAGGACAACGACGAGAAGCTGCCCGAGGAGCTCAAGGGCAAGGTCAAGACGGCGATCGACGAGGCCAACGAGGCGCTCAAGGGCACCGACACCGGAGCCATTCGGGACTCCATCGAGAAGCTGAACACGGCTTCCCAGGAGCTGGCCACCTCGCTGTACGCGGCGACCGGGGCCGAGGGTGCCGAAGGCGCGGCAGCGGGTGCGGCAGGCGGCGAGGCCGGCGGCTCCGCCAAGGCCGACGACGATGTTGTCGACGCCGAGATCGTGGACGACGCAGCCGACGAGAAGGCTGAGGGCGACAAGAAGTGACTCCGAAGCACGAGGACACCGAGCAGCAGGACTTCCAGGAGCCGGTGGTCGTGCGGGATCGACGCAAGATCGACCCGGAGACCGGCGAACTGCGCACGCAGCCGGTCGTGGAGGAAGCCCAGGAGGTGCCCGCGGCAATGGGCACCGGCGGGCCGTCCACTGGCCCCGGCGCTGGAGAGTCCACAGTGGATGAGTCGGTGGCTCCGGCCTCCGACGTCGAGCAGCAGCTGGCCGAGCGCACCGCCGACCTGCAGCGGATCCAGGCGGAGTACGCCAACTACCGCAAGCGGGTGGAGCGGGACCGGGAAGCCGTGCTCACCGGGGCCAAGGCCACGCTGGTCGGCGACCTGCTCCCGTTGCTGGACGACCTGGAGCGCGCCGAGTCACACGGCGACCTCACCGGTGCGTTCAAGGCGGTCGGCGACAAGCTGATCAGCAGCCTGGAGCGAGCCGGTCTCGAGTCGTTCGGTTCCGAGGGTGAGCCCTTCGATCCGAGCGTGCACGAGGCGGTGCAGCACAGCACGTCACCGGACGTGGCCGGGCCGACCGTGACCACGGTGCTCCGCCGTGGCTACAAGTTCGGCGACCGGGTGTTGCGTGCGGCTCTGGTCGGTGTCACCGACCACGAGCCGGCCGTGGCCGAGACGCCGATCGATCCCCCTGTCGAGGGCGAGTTGCCCGTGGACGGGACGGCCGAGCAGCCGTCGAATGAGAATCAACAGCAGTAAGCGGAAAGGAGGGGACGCCCGATGAGTGCTAGAGAGTGGATCGGCAAGGACTTCTATCGTGAGTTGGGCGTCTCCTCCGACGCTACGGCCGACGAGATCAAGAAGGCCTACCGCAAGCTGGCCAGGGAGAACCATCCCGACGCCAACCCGGGCAACACCGAGGCGGAGACGAAGTTCAAGGCGGTCTCCGAGGCCTATGGTGTGCTGTCCGACCCGGCGAAACGCAAGGAGTACGACGAGGCGCGGCAGATGTTCGGCTCCGGCAACCCCGGTGGTTTCGGCTTCCCGGGGGCAGGCGGGCCGGGCGGCAGCAGCTTCGACTTCGGCGACATCTTCGGTGCCGGTCAGCCGGGCGGAACCCAGGCCGGTGGTCTCGGTGGGCTCGGCGACATGCTCGGAAACCTGTTCGGCCGCCGGGGCGCTCCCGGCGCGACCGCGAGCAGGGGCCAGCGGGGTGCCGACGTGGAGACCGATGTCCGCATCGACTTCACCGAGGCGGTCCGCGGCGCCACCCTGCCACTGCGGCTGTCCAGCCCCGGTGAATGCGCCACGTGTGGCGGCAACGGCGCCCGGCCGGGTACGTCACCGCGCACGTGTCCCACTTGCGGAGGCGCAGGCCTGGTCAACCGCAGTCAGGGCGCGTTCGCGTTTTCCGAGCCGTGCCGTGACTGCCGCGGCAGGGGCGCGATCATCGACAACCCGTGCCCGGAGTGCGGTGGCGACGGCGTCAGCACCAGGACACGGACACTGACCGTCCGCATTCCGGCCGGCGTTGACGACAACCAGCGGATCCGGCTTGCCGGACAGGGTGAACCGGGCCGGGGCGGCGCCCCGGCCGGTGACCTCTACGTCCGCGTGCACGTCGCACCGCATCCCGTGTTCGGCCGGTCGGGCAACGACCTGACGATCACGGTTCCGGTGAGCTATCCGGAGTTGGTGCTCGGGGGGACGATCACCGTGCCCACGCTGGACAGCAAGGTCACCCTCAAGGTGCCAGCGGGCACCGGCAACGGCCGGGTGCTGCGGGCGCGCGGCAAGGGCATCGTCAAGCGGGACGGGACCACGGGCGACCTGCTGGTCACGCTGCAGGTGGCGATTCCGGCCAAACTTGATGACAGGGCAAAGGAAGCGCTGGAACGCTATGTCGAGGCGGCCGCACGGCACGATCCGCGGCCGGAGATCACCGAAATGCTCCGCGACAGGAGTTGATGTCGATGTTCGGATCCGGACCGCAGGGTGGGCTACCGCACGGTGCTGACGAGGACACGCCGGTTTTCGTGATCTCGGTGGCCGCGCAGTTGTCGGGACTGCACGCGCAGACCCTCCGCTCGTACGACCGGCTCGGCCTTGTTTCGCCGGGCCGAACGTCCGGCGGAGGGCGGCGGTACTCGATGCGGGACATCGCGATGCTGCGCGAGGTGCAGCGGCTGTCCCAGGAGGACGGTGTCAACCTTGCCGGGATCAAGCGGATCATCGAACTGGAGAACCAGGTCGACGCCCTGCGTGCCCGGATGTCCGAACTGACCGAGGAGCTGTCGGCGGCATACGCCGCGGCCGAACAGGCCGCCGCAGCGGTCCATGCCTCCTACCGCAAGGATCTCGTGCCCGTGCGCCAGCGTTCGGCGCTCGTTGTGTGGAAGCCGCGCGACCGCCGCTGACCGACCCTCCACGAAATTCGACGACGAGTTCCCGCCGGTTGTGATGCCGTCCGGCGGGAACTCGTCGTCGAAAGTTCGCTAGCTGGGTTCCGAACTGGTCGGTTCCTTTTCCCGCAGGCGCCGCTTCGCGGCTCGACGTGGCGGCAGGAGTTCGTCCTCGGTCACATCCTGCCGCAGCGCCCGAACCAGGCAGTACATCGTCAGGAACGCGATGAGGAAGAACGGTAGCCCGAGCACCGTGATGACCTGTTCCAGCGCCTGCAACGCTTCCTGCCCGGTCGCCGCGATCAGCGTCGCCGCCACGACACCCTCGGTCAGTGCCCAGAACACGCGCTGACGCACGGGCGGGTTGAGGGTGTTCCCAGAGGTCAACATGTCCACCACCAGCGATGCCGAGTCCGACGAGGTGGTGAAGAAGATGACCACGATCAGCACTGCCATCGCCATGAGGAACTCGGTCGCGGGGAAGTGCTGCAAGAAGGCGAACAGCGCGGCCGCGGTGTCACCTTCCTGAACGACCGGTCCGACGAGTGAGCCCGGGTCGTCCCACTCGATGTTGATCGCGGAAAGACCGAAAATGCTGAACCAGATGATGCTAAAGGCGGTCGGCGCGCCGAGTACGCCGATCACGAACTGCCGGATCGTCCGGCCCTTCGAGATGCGGGCCACGAAGATCCCGACGAAGGGTGCCCAGGTGATCGTCCACGCCCAGTAGAAGACGGTCCAGCCGCCCTGCCAGCCCCATTCGTCAGCGGGCAGGGTGTCGTTCCAGAACGACAGCGGAATGAGGTGGCTGAGGTAGATCCCGGTCGTCTCGATCACGCCGCGGAGCAGGTAGATCGTGGACCCGGCTAACAGGATGAACAGGAGCAGGCCGACCGCCATCCAGATGTTGATGTTGGACAGCCACTTGATGCCCTTGTCCAGGCCGAGAACGACCGAGATGGTCGCGATCACGGTGACGACCGCGATGATGGAGATCTGGGCGGCTGCGCCGATCTCGATGCCGAAGAGCCCGTTCAGACCACTGTTGATCTGCAACGTCCCGAGCCCGATGGACACCGCGACGCCGAAGATCGTGCCGATGACCGCCGCGATGTCGATCGCCTTGCCGATCGGCCCGTTGATCCGGTCACCGAGCAGCGGGTGGAAGATCGAGCTCACCCGGAAGGGCAGGCCCCTGCGGTAGGCGAAGTAGGCGAACGCCAGTGCGGGCAAGGTGAAGATCGCCCACGTGTGCAACCCGAAGTGATAGAGCGTGAAGCCCATTGCCTCGCTGGCCGCCTGCTCGCTCAACGGCGCCGCTGAACCCGGCGCCACGGCGATGCCGCTGAGACTGTCGGCGAACTCGGGTTGCGTCATCGCCCCTTCGCCGAGCGTTCCCACCTCGCTGTTCACACCGCTGAGCGGCGGGTTCGCGAAGTGGTTGATGGGTTCGGCGACGCCCCAGAACATCAGGATCGTGCCGATTCCCGCGGCGAACAGCATGCCGAACCAGGTCACGTTGCTGTACTCGGGCCGAGCTTCCTTGCCGCCGAGTCGTACATGGCCGTACCGGCTCGCGGCGATCCAGATCAGGAAGATGAGAAACGACGTCACGCCGAGGATGTACAGCCATCCCAGGTTCGACTTGATCGCGTCCGATGCGGACCGGAACGCGGTGTCGACGCCGTCGGTGAACAGGATCGACACCGCGACGAAGATGAACGTGAGCCCGGCGGAGGTGAAGAAGATGGCCGGATTGGTCTTCAACCCCAATGCCCGTTGTAGCTTATCCAGCATCCCCAGTTTCTCCCTCCGTTTGGCCCCGGGAAGTTAACTGTGGGGCCCACACGCTGTCAACGACTGACCGCGTGTTGCTACCAGAGGGCTGAAGTTGGCCATCTTGTGGTAAAGATTTCGGCGCCGAATGCGCTGTTATGCCAGGTGTGTGCCGAAGAAGGCGAGTACTCTACGCCACGCGTCCTCACTGGACTCGTGGTGGTATCCGAACCCGGCGACCTTGGCGAGCCGGTTCAGCGGTCCGAGCGGTAGCCGGTTGGCGAAGCTGTGGCCGGCGTCCGGGTACTCCTTGACGTCGTGTGGAATGTCGCGTTCGGTCAGCGCCGACGCCAGCTTCTCGGCAGCGCCGCGCAGCGTCGGATCCTGCTTGCCGAAGCTTGCCACGATCGGACAGGCACCATCGAGAACGGACATGTCCTTCGGCAGCATTCCGTAGTAGGGCGCGGAGGCGTCGAACTCGCCCGCCGCGGCCACGAGCGCGAACCCGCCGCCCATGCAGAAGCCGACGACACCGACCTTGCCGGTGCAGTCCGCACGCGCGGCGAGCACCTGTCGTGCCGACTCGAGGTCGTCGTAGGCCCGTCCGCGTCCGGCCAGCATTTCGCTGAAGACGGTCTTGATGCATCGCAGCCGCCCGCCCCTCGAGTACAGGTCGGGAACCATCGCGAGGTAGCCGGCCCCGGCGAATCGGTCGGCGATATCGCGGATGTCCTGGCCGATGCCGAGGGCGTCGTGCACGATGACGACACCAGGCCGGGGCGCGTCCCCCGCCGCGTCCGACACGGCGAGGTAACCGTCGATCGCACCGTCAGCGACGGGAATCCGGGTCTGCATACGGCGGAGACTACCGCTCGGTAGGTTCTCCGGCCAGGTTCAGCGACGGTGCGCCGGATCCCATCGTTGTCAGTGTGTGAAGGGGTCGTAGGTGATCCGCGCGCTCGGAATGCCGATGGACAGCAGGCGGGCGACGGTCGCGCGAATCATGCCGGGCGAGCCGGAGACCAGGACGTCGTGCTCGTTCCAGGCATCGCGGACGGCCGCGACCCCGGCGAGCGTGCCCTGCTCACCGCCGGGCACCTTCCCCTGCTCCGTCACGGGTGTCACCGTCAGCCACGGGTTGACCGCGCAGAACTCCCGCAGTTCGGCGAGGCAGTACAGGTCATCCTTGGTGCGTCCGCCGAAGAGCAGACGCACCTGCCTGCTGTGTGTCCACCCGGACAGGTCCTCCAGCATGGCGCGGAGCGGGGAAAGCCCGGTGCCGCCGCCGATCAGGAGCAGGTCCCGGCCCGAGGACTGGTGCACGGCGAGGGTGCCGAGCGCTGGACCGAGCCGCCATGTGTCGCCGGCGCGGGCGTGGTTGACGATCGCCCTGGACACCCACCCGCCCTCGACGCTGCGCACGTGGAATTCGATCGTGCCGTCCTGACGCGGGGCGTTCGCCGGGGATAGGTAGCGCCACAGCCGGGGGCGCTGCGGGATTTCGACGCTGAGGTGGTTGCCCGCCCGGTACGGCACCGGATGTTCCGGACGTACCGTCACGACCGCGATGTCCCTGGTCGGTCTGTGATGGTCGACGACCTGCGCGTACCACCACGCTCGGCCGCTTTCCGCCGCCGCGGCCTCCTGCATGTTCCTCGACACGATGGCAAAGGCGTCGGTCCACGCCCGTTCGACCTCGGGTGTCCACTTTTCCTTGAGGTGCCGCCTGAGTGCGGCCAGCAGCGCGCTGCCGACGGCGTTGTAGTGCCTGGCCAGTACGTCGAACTTGCGATGGTCGCGGTCGAGTTGGTGCAGGAACGGCGCCAGTTCTTCGGGCCGGTCCACCAACTGCACGATGTGGACCAGTGCGCGCAGCAGCCTGCTTCGCTGGGCGGACATGTTGATCGGAAAGAGGTCGCGAGTGTCCGGAGCGATACTGAAAAGTGCGCCGTAGAAGTACTGGGACAACTGCTCGGCCTGCGATTCAACCTCGGCAAAACTTTCGCGGATCAACCTGACCGTTTCGCCGGAACCATCCTTGCTCGGCGGAACGTGTTCAGGTGGCCGCACGGAATGAACGGGATTGACGCTCATCGGTGGTACGCGATCTCCAATTCCCCGACACGGATCTGGATCTTCTGTCGTCAGCGACCCCGGCAGACCCGACTCTAAACCGAATTCACCAGCGCGGCAGGATGTCGAGTGTGTTTGCCTCGAACGGAGCAAGCCGGATACGTCGTGTTGCACGGTGATTCCGGAGAGTTTCGCGCGGCGATGCGACATCCTGCGGTACCTGGTCTTCGACGTGTGTGCCATGGTCGGCGGTTATGAATTCGACCGGCGAGTACCTTCTGCAGTGCGAGTACGGAACGCGCGACAGGGCCGAACGGTTCTATCGGGATCAGTTACTTGATCATCTGAACCCGGCAATGATCGAATTCGCCGGACGAATGGAGATGGCGTTCATCGCGACCGCCGACGGCGCGGGCGCGGCCGATTGTTCGTTCCGGGCGGGGCCACCCGGATTCCTGCACGTCCTCGACGAGCGCCGGATCGCCTACCCCGAATATCGCGGCAACGGGGTGCATGCGAGCCTCGGCAACATCAGGGAGAACCCGAACATCGGCATCCTGCTGATCGACTTCTTCCGCGATCGAATCGGGCTGCACATCAACGGCAGGGCCCGCGTCGTCGCCGACGCCGAGTTCCGCGCCGAGTTTTGCGGGCTTCCGGTGGAGAGCCGCCCCGGGCGCAGGCCCGAGTTGTGGGTGGAGGTCGAGATCGAGGAGGCCTACGTCCACTGCCGCAAGCACATTCCCGGTATGCGGCAGGTGGTCACCGACCGGCCGTGGGGCACCGACGACGTGCGCGGGAAGGGGGGCGACTACTTCGGCGTGCGGGCGGATCGGGCGGCGGGGGTGGGTCGGTGAGGGGGCGGGGGTGGTGCGGGGGTGGTGTGGGGGTGGGGGTCGAGTGGCCCACGCTGGTTGCGGGCCATCTCAGACTCTGTCTTATCTGCAGCGCTTCGCAGGCTCAGCGCTGCGTGCATCTCCTTCGATGGAGGATTTGTGCACGTGGTGACTTCGCGTTGCCATCTCAGTCGATTGTGAACGGGTCGTAGCGGATCTGGTCCAGGGCCGTGCCCGCGACCAGCATTCGCGACACCGTCGCGCGGATCATCGCCGGTGAGCCCGCGACCAGCACGTCGTGGTTCGGCCATGCGCCGTGCCGTGTCACGGCGTCCGCCAACGTCCCGTGCTCGCAGCCTGGCAGGCCCGCACCGCGCTCCACCACAGGCACGACGCTGAGCCACGGATTCGTCGAGGCGAGCATCCGCAACTGTTCGAGGTCGTACAGGTCTTCCCGGGTCTGGCCGCCGTAGAACAGCTTCACCCTCGGGTTCTCCGCCCACTGCGCCAGGTCGTCGAGGATCGAGCGCAGCGGTGCCACACCGGTGCCGCCCGCGACCATCAGGACGTCGCGACCCGACTCCCGGTCCACACTCATCCGGCCGAGCGGCGGGCCGATCCGCCAGACGTCGCCGCTCTGCGTGTGGCTCACGATGGCCCGCGAGACCCAGCCGCCGTCCACGGCCCGCACGTGGAACTCCAGCGAGCCGTCCGGTCGTGGCGCATTGGCCGGTGAAAGGTAACGCCACAGCCGCGGCCGTTGTGGCACCTCGACGCTCATGTACTGACCCGGTTCGAACGGCACCGGGTACTCGGGCTCCACCCGGACCAGCGAGAGGTCCCAGGTCAGGCGCCGGTGTTCGGCCACAGTGGCGTTCCAGAACGGCGGGTTGTCATCGGACTCGGCCGACGCCTGCATCGCCCTGGCAATGATCGTGTAGGCCTCGGCCCACGCGCGTTCGACCTGCGCGGTCCACTCCGGCCCCAATTGCCGCTTGAGCGCGGCCAGCAGCGCGGTGCCGACGGCCTCGTAGTGCCCGGAGATGACCCCGAACTTGCGGTGGTCCCGGCCGAGCTGCCGGAGAAAGGGGGCGAGGTCGTCCGGCCGGTCGACCATCTGCACGATGTGGACCAGCGCGCGGACCAGCCTGCCGCGCTGAACCTCCATGTTGATCGGGAAGAAGTCCCGGGTCGCAGGAGCGAGGGTGAAGAGCATGCCGTAGAAGAACTGGGAGATCTCCGGCGTGTACGGCTCCGCCATCGCCCACGTGTCCCGGATCAGCTGGACCATCGCGGTCACCGCGGGCGGCGCCTCCCGCGGCAAGGCAGACCGGGGGACAGGGCTGACGGCGTCTGCTGTCATTACTCTCCGGTCCCGGTTTCAACCTCTACGTCTCGACGGCGTCCGGGCTCAGGGAACGATGGGTTGTTCCCAGTGCCAGGCTTGCGCTTCCGATTATTCACGAACGGGTGACCGCCGCCGTCTCTCCAGTCATCGGCAGGTCAGTGACCCACCTTGACCCCTGAAACTTCATGAATATTCCACCTCTCGGATCACGCACCTCGCACAACATATGTCGCCGATCGCTCGTGCGGTAGACGCTGCCCGAGTTGTCCACGCGGGTTGCTCCGGTCGGGTGGTCTACAGCGGGTAATCACGTGCCTTAGCTCACTCCCTGTGTAGTTGCCATACGCAACTAACTAGGTTTAAAGTTGTATAGGCCAAGTAAGTAAATCCTGCCCGGAGGTTTCTGGTGACCGCCGCCGACGACGCAAGCCTCGAGCTGATTCGGCGGCTCAGAACCTCGGGGCAGCTCCAGCACGCCTGGACGACCCAGCTCTGGCAGGCCGATATGGGCCTGCATCCGGCCGCGGCGGCCCTGCTCGCCGAGCTGGACCGCTGCGGCGAGGTTCGCCCGTCCGAACTGGCCAGACGCAGAATGGTCGATTTCTCGGTCGTGAGCAGGCAGATCACCCAGCTCACGAGTTCGGGACTGGTCGAGCGCAGGCCGGCTCCCGAGGACGGGCGCGCGGCACTGGTCCGCGTCTCCGAGCGGGGTGCGCAGGAGTTGGCGCGGTGGCGCCGAATGCACCTCGAACTCTTCCGCAGGGCGCTGGGGGAATGGGACGAACACGACGTGCGAGTGGTCGCCGAGCGGCTCGCCGCCGTCAACGAGGACCTGCGGGCGGTGCTGGCGGCTGACGAGGAGTCACGAGTGGCGACCACCCGTAATCAACACGGAACAGAGTAGATAGCGATGTACAAAGCCACTGCCACGGCCGAGGCCGCCGCACCGGCCGCCGCCATCGAGGCCGGCGACAGCGGTCCCGTCGACACGCCCATGAGTCACAACCAGATCATGCGGGCCCTCTCCGGCCTGCTACTGGCGCTGTTGGTCGCGATCCTGTCCTCGACGATCGTGTCCAACGCGCTGCCGACGATCCTGGCCGACCTGAACGGCTCGCAGAGTGAGTACACCTGGGTGGTCACGGCGATGCTGCTGACGGCCTGCGCGACCACCCCGATCTGGGGGAAGCTCTCCGACCTGTTCAGCAAGAAACTGCTGTACCAGCTGGCTATCGTCATCTTCACGGTCGGCTCGGTGCTCGGTGGTATCGCCCAGTCGATGCCCGAGCTGATCGCGTTCCGCGCCCTGCAGGGCATCGGAATGGGCGGTTTGCAGGCGCTGATCCAGGTGGTGATCGCCGCGATGATCCCCCCGCGGGATCGGGGGCGCTACAGCGGCTACATCGGCGCCACCTTCGCCGTCGCGACGGTGTCCGGTCCCATCCTCGGCGGAATCATCGTGGACAGCCCGCTCGGCTGGCGCTGGTGTTTCTGGGTCAGCGTGCCACTGGCGATCGCGGCCTTCATCGTGCTGGGCAGGACTTTGCACCTGCCGGTGGTCCGCCGCAAGGTCAAGATCGACTGGCTCGGCGCGAAGCTGCTCGTCGGCGGTGTGGCACTCCTGCTCATCTGGATCTCGCTGGCGGGCAAGAGCTTCGACTGGGTGTCGGCGACCTCGATGCTCTACATCGGTGGCGCCGTGGCCGCATTGGCGCTCGCCGTGCTCGTGGAGTCCAGGGTGAGCGAGCCGGTGGTGCCGTTGCGGCTGTTCCGCAGCCGCACCTTCGCGCTCTCCGTGCTCGGGACTCTCGCGGTCGGCACGGCCATGTTCGGTGGCGCGGTCTTCCTCGGGCAGTACTACCAGATCGCCAGGGGCTACTCGCCAACGCACGCCGGGCTGATGACCCTGCCGATGGTGCTGGGCCTGTTCCTCTCCTCCACCATCGCCGGGCAGATCATCTCCCGTACCGGCCGTACGAAGCCGTTCCTGGTCGGCGGGGCGGTCGTGCTGCTGCTCGGGCTCGGCCTGCTCAGCACGGTCGATCACACCACCGATCTCACGCTGATGGGCGGCTATCTCGCGCTGATGGGGATCGGGGTCGGTTCGCTGATGCAGAACCTGGTGCTGGTCGTGCAGAACACGGTCAGCATGCGGGACATGGGTTCGGCCTCGTCCGTGGTGACCTTCTTCCGGACGCTCGGCGGTTCGGCAGGCGTCTCCGCCCTCGGCGCGGTGCTGGCCACGCAGGTGGCGTCCCGGATCACCGACTCACTGGCCCGAATGGGAATCTCCAGCCAGGGCGCCACCACGGGCGGCGGAGGCACCCTCGATGTCGAGTCGCTGCCCGCTCCGGTCCAGGAGATCGTCCGGGCTGCCTACGGCGATGCCACCGGCACGATTTTCCTGATCGCCGCGTGCGTCGCCCTGGTCACCCTGGTCGCCGTGGTGTTCATCCGCGAAACACCGCTGCGCACCACACTCGACACGGCTGAATGAGCGGAAGGGCGGGCGTGCCGTGGAGCCACGGCACGCCCGCCCTGTATCAGTTGGTCGATGGCTGTTGGTCAGCCGACGGGCTCGTCCTCGCGGTCCGTTCGCCGCACCTCGCCGGTGCGCATCTTCTCGCGGAACGACTTCAGTTCACGCTTGACCACCGGCATCAACAGGTACAGACCGATGATGTTGAACAGCGCCAGCAGGAACAGCACCGCGTCGGCGAAGTCGAGCACCGCGCCGAGGGTGAGCACGGAGCCGGCCACCACGAAGAAGCAGAACACGAAGTGGTAGATCCGCTTGACGACCATGCTGCTGCCGAACAGGTAGACCCAGGCGCGCTCGCCGTAGTAACCCCAGGTGATGATCGTGGAGACCGCGAAGAGAACGACCGCGACCGTGAGCACGTAGGGGAACCAGGGCAGCACCGTGGCGAAGGACTCCGAGGTGACGGTGACGCCGTCCGGGACCTCTCCGCCCGCGAACACGGTTGCCTTGCCGTCGGTCCAGAACTGGGTCTTGGCGATGACGATGGTCAGCGCGGTCATGGTGCAGACGATCACCGTGTCGATGAACGGCTCGAGCAGGGCGACGTAGCCCTCCGTGACCGGGTGCTTCGTCTTCACCGCGGAGTGCGCGATGGGTGCCGAGCCGAGACCCGCCTCGTTGGAGAACGCGGCGCGCTGGAAACCGACGATCAGCGCACCGATCGCGCCACCAGCCACACTCTCCGGAGCGAAGGCGCCGGTGATGATCTCACCGATCGCGCCGGGGACGTCGGTGAAGTTGACCAGGATGACGATGAGACACGCGGTGACGTAGATGAGCGTCATCGACGGCACAAGGCGGCTGGTGACGGCACCGATCGACTTGATTCCGCCGATCACGACGGCACCAACGACCGCTGCGAGCACGAGGCCGAAGATCAGCGCGGCACCGTCCGTGCCGAGGAAGCCGTCTTCGCCGCCGGTCACGTCGCGCAGCTGCGCGAAGGTCTGGTTCGCCTGCAGCATGTTGCCGCCTGCGATACCGAAGAACAGGATCATGATCGAGGCGAGTACCGCGAGCACCTTGCCGAGCATGACGCCGAAGTTGTTGCCGAAGCGTTCGGCGATTCCCTTGCGCAGGTAGTGCATCGGCCCGCCGGAAACGCTGCCGTCAGCGTTGAACTCCCGGTACTTCACACCGAGCGTGCACTCCACGAACTTGGTGCACATGCCGAGCAGGCCGGCCAGGATCATCCAGAAGGTGGCTCCCGCGCCACCAATGGTGACCGCCGCGCCCACACCGGCGATGTTTCCGAGCCCGACCGTGCCGGAGACGGCCGAACTCAGCGCTTGGAAGTGGGTGATTTCGCCCGGTTCGTCCTTGCGGGTCCATTTTCCGCGCACGATTTGCAGTGCGAGCTTGAAACTCCGGAACTGGATGAAGCCGAAGTAGATGGTGAAGACCGTCGCCGCGATGACCAGCCAGGCCACGATCCACGGGAACGTGGCGCCGAAGACGGTGACCTCTGCGAAGACGAAGTTGTAGACGACGTCCTTGATCGGGTTGAACGTATTGTTGATCCAGTCCTCGATGGAGGCGAGGGTGCCGCCTTCCGCGGCGAGGACCTGTGTAGTTGAACCCGGTGGCGAGCTCGTGGCCGACAGACCGGCGTTGATGACTGACATGGTCCGGTAGTGGACCCAAAGTTGCCCGCAAATACAAGTGTTCGGGCCGATCTAGTTACCAGTTTGCGCACGTTGTTTACCGAGGTCGAGGCTCTGCGACTGTGTGTGATCGGATTATTGCGGTTGGTCAGCAGGTGCTACGACGGACGGAGTAGCCGTGGGTTGAGCGGAACACGCTCAACTTTCCTGACGTTATGCATAGCGATGGTGTTTGCGAGACGCTGTCATCAGGGACGGCGACTGACACAGAGGTGAGGGGATGGACGCTTTCAACCCGACCACGAAGACCCAGCAGGCGATTTCGTCGGCCGCGCAGGCCGCGACGATGGCGGGCAATCCGCACGTCGCGTCCGCGCATCTGCTCGGCGCGCTGCTGGCTCAGGGCGACGGACTCGCCCACCCGCTGCTGACCGCGGTGGGGGCCGACCCCGATCAGGTGCACAAGGAGCTGGAACCGATCATCAACGGTCTCCCCTCCGCCACCGGTGCGACGGTGTCCAGCCCGCAGTTCGACTCGGCCGCGGTGAAGGCACTGACCCACGCCCAGAAGCTCGCCACCGAACTCGGTGACGAGTTCGTCTCCACCGAGCACGTGCTCGTCGGCCTCGCGGCCGAGGGCGGTCCCGTCGGGGACCTGCTCACCCGGCATGGCGCGACGCCGGACGCACTGAAGGAAGCCTTCACCAAGGTGCGCGGGTCGGCGCGGGTGACCAGCCCGGATCCGGAAGGCACCTTCCAGGCGCTGGAGAAGTACGGCATCGACCTGACCGAGCGGGCCAGGGCCGGTGAACTGGACCCGGTGATCGGCAGGGACACGGAGATCCGCCGCGTTGTGCAGGTGCTCTCCCGCCGGACCAAGAACAACCCCGTGCTGATCGGCGAGCCCGGCGTCGGCAAGACCGCGATCGTCGAGGGCCTCGCCCAGCGCATCGTGGCCGGGGACGTGCCGGAGTCGCTGCGCGGGAAGCGTGTGGTGGCGCTGGACCTCGGGTCGATGGTGGCCGGCGCCAAGTTCCGCGGTGAGTTCGAGGAGCGGCTCAAGGCCGTTCTCAAGGAGATCACCGACTCCGCGGGGCAGGTCGTGACGTTCATCGACGAGCTGCACACGATCGTCGGTGCGGGTGCCACCGGCGAGGGCGCGATGGACGCGGGCAATATGATCAAGCCGATGCTCGCCAGGGGCGAGCTGCGGATGGTCGGCGCGACCACGCTGGACGAGTACCGCCAGCACATCGAGAAGGACGCCGCGTTGGAGCGCCGCTTCCAGCAGGTCGTCGTCGGCGAGCCGTCGATCGAGGACACCATCGGCATCCTGCGCGGGCTCAAGGAGCGCTACGAGGTGCACCACGGTGTGCGGATCACCGACGCCGCGCTGGTCTCGGCCGCCACCCTGTCCGACCGCTACATCACCGCCCGCTTCCTGCCGGACAAGGCCATCGACCTGGTCGACGAGGCCGCGTCCAGGTTGCGGATGGAGATCGACTCGAGGCCTGTCGAGATCGACGAGGTCGAGCGGGCGGTCCGCCGGATGGAGATCGAGGAAATGGCGTTGTCCAAAGAGGACGACGTCGCGTCCGGGGAGCGGCTGGCCGCACTGCGCGCCGAGCTGGCCGAGAAGCGCGAGCAGCTCAGCGCGCTGACTGCCCGCTGGCAGAACGAGAAGGGCTCCATCGAGAAGGTCCGCGAGCTCAAAGAGCAGTTGGAGCAGCTGCGCGGTGAGTCGGAGCGGGCCGAGCGCGACGGTGACCTCGGCCGGGCGGCCGAGCTCCGCTACGGCAAGATCCCGGCGCTGGAGAAGGAGCTCGAGAGCGCGACGGCCGCGACCGAGACATCGGGCGGATCGGTCGACGTGATGCTCAAGGAGGAGGTCGGCGCCGACGACGTCGCCGAGGTCGTGAGCGCGTGGACCGGAATCCCGGCGGGCAGGCTGCTCGAAGGCGAGACCGGCAAGCTCCTGCGGATGGAGGAGGAGCTGGCCCGGCGGGTGGTCGGCCAGGACGAGGCCGTTCGGGTCGTGTCGGACGCGGTGCGCCGGACCAGGGCCGGTGTCGCCGACCCGGACCGTCCGACGGGCTCGTTCCTCTTCCTTGGTCCGACCGGTGTCGGCAAGACCGAGCTGGCCAAGGCGCTGGCGGAGTTCCTGTTCGACGACGAGCGGGCGATGCTGCGCATCGACATGAGTGAGTACAGCGAGAAGCACAGCGTGGCTCGCCTGGTCGGGGCCCCACCCGGTTACGTCGGCTACGACCAGGGCGGCCAGCTGACCGAGTCGGTCCGCCGCAGGCCGTACTCGGTGGTGCTGCTCGACGAGGTGGAGAAGGCGCACCCGGACGTGTTCGACGTGCTGCTGCAGGTGCTGGACGACGGCCGGTTGACCGACGGGCAGGGCCGCACGGTCGACTTCCGCAACACGATCCTGATCCTGACCTCCAACCTCGGCTCACAGGCGATCGCCGATCCCGCACTGGACGAGCGGGAGCGCAAGGAGGCCGTGCTGTCTGTGGTGCAGCGGCACTTCAAGCCGGAGTTCCTCAACCGGCTGGACGACATCGTGGTGTTCCACGCGCTCGACACCGAGCAGCTCACGTCCATTGTGGATATCCAGATCGAGCGGCTGGGCCGCAGGCTGGCGCAGCGCAGACTCGCTCTGGAAGTCACCCCCGCGGCGCGGGAGTGGCTCGCGATGAACGGGTTCGACCCGATATACGGAGCGCGCCCGCTGCGGAGGCTGGTGCAGTCGGCGATCGGTGACCAGCTGGCGAAGCAGTTGCTGGCCGGAGAGATCCGCGACGGCGACACGGTAAATGTCGACACGTCCCTGGCGGAGGCGGGCCACACCCTCACCGTCACCCGCGCGGAGTAACCACCTCGCACTTTCCCGGGAAAGCGCGGACTCGGGCATCGCACTTTCCCGGGAAAGTGTCACCCCCTGACGCGTTCCCGCACGTCGCCGGGCCGGAGCCGCGCACTTTCCCGGGAAAGTGCGCGGTAGGTGCGTGCGCAACAACGTCACTTTCCCGGGAAAGTGCACCGCGTTTGGCACGAACGGGTGGGCCCGACACGGCCTGCTGATCTTGGTCCGAACCGTGTGGGGGATACCCTGGTGCCCGTGGGTATTCCAGCGTGGATCTGGTTCGTCATCGCCGTCGCTGCCGCAGTGGCCGGCCTGGCGTTGCTGGCTGTCGACCGGGCCAAGGAAGGTTCCCGGAACCGCGAGCGTGCCCGATGGGCCGACCTGCGCGGATGGCAGTTCGTCGAGGAGGACGAGCGGCTGCCGCAGCGCTGGTCCGCCGGTGCCATCGGGTACTTCGGCGCCGAGGCCGCGGTCAACGTCGTCGCGGGCTCGACCTTCACCTCCGACGGCAGGCGCTCGGTCTTCGTCTTCGACGTCGAGTCCGACGGCGTGATCCCCGCCGTGATCGTCGCGGTCCGCTGCAACCACGTGCACCCCGTGCTGCTCGAACTCTGGCTGGCGAGCGTGCCGTTCCAACGGGCCGAGATGCCCGAGCTGCTCGGCCCGGTCGGCCAGCGTTACGCCTTCGCCGACGACATCGCCGGTGCTCGCAGCCTGATCACCCAGGAACTCGTCGACGCCGCGGACGCGCTCGGAGGCGACGTCGGTGTCGCCTGGCTGGAGGGCGACTGGGTGCTGGCCAGCGTCGCCCCCAATGTCGGCCCGTCCAGGCTGGAGCGGTTGCTGCGCGACCTCGGCGAGATCGCCGACATCGTCGACCCGTTCGACGAGGACGCCCTTCCCGGCAGGCACTGGCAGGAGAACGGAGACGGAGCGGCCGCCCTCGGTGACGCCGGTGATCCGGATGCCGACCTGATCTCGGGTACCGACGACCTGCCGAGCAGGCAGCACCCGTTCTAGGAGTCGAGCTCTCCGAGGTCGAGGCTGCCGCTGAACGTGCCCTGGTCGGGAACGTCGTTGGCCCTGGGTCTCTCCCGCTGGATCGGCGCAGTGGCGCTCAGTTCGAGATAGCGCGGCCGCGATACGCGCTCCTCGACCGCCGCCGCGTAGCCCATCGCGTACGCGCCGGTGTCCAGTTCGATCCCGGTCCCGCTGTTCGCCTCGTCGCACGTCCCGGTGTCCATCGCGGCGGAGAAGCCTTTGATGAACGAGATGTAGTCGCCTGAGCCGTTCTCATCATTCATGAGGATGGTGTCCGCTCGTAGTACGTCCACGGAAGGGTTTACCCGAGCACGGTCGGTGACCTTCAAGTGGTGTCAGGTGACGGTACGGTCAGGGCATGCCCACCGCATTGATCACCGGCGCGACCGCAGGAATCGGCGCGGAGTTCGCCCGCGCCCTCGCCGCCGAAGGACATGACCTCGTCCTCGTCGCCAGGGACAAGGACCGCCTCGAGCAGGCGGCCACCGCACTCGCCGCCACGCACCACGTCCAGGTCAGGGCGCTACCGGCCGACCTCTCGACCGCCGAGGGACGCGCCTCCGTCGAGGCGGTGCTCGCCGACGGAGACCAGCCGGTGGACGTGCTGGTCAACAACGCGGGCCTCGGCCTCGCGGGGGAGTTGTGGGACGCCTCGATGGACGACCTGCAGCATCAGCTCGACGTGAACGTCACCGCGGTGTTGCGACTGACCAGGGCCGTCCTGCCCGGCATGCTCGAGCGCAGGCGCGGGGACGTCATCAATGTGTCGAGCGTCGCCGGGTTCTTCTCCGGCCGGGGATCCACCTACACAGCCAGCAAGAAGTGGGTCACCTCGTTCACCGAGGGCACCGCTGGGGCGTTGCCGGGAACCGGCGTGCGCATGATCGCCCTCTGCCCCGGCTTCACCAACACCGAGTTCCACCAGCGTGCCGGGCTGGACAAGCCGGGACCCAAGTTCTTCTGGCTCGATGCGTCGAGGGTGGTGTCCGAGGGGCTGGCCGACCTGCGCCGCGGAAAAGTGATCTCCATCCCCAGCCCGCAGTACAAGGTGGTCGTCGCCGTGGCGAAACTGCTGCCCACGGCGTTGTTGCAGCGCATCGCGGGGCGGCTCGCCGGACGAGGCCGCACCTGATTCTCCGCACGGGTGTGACAAACTCCGGGGCGTGAACTCCGGATTGGATCAAGCCGCCAAGCTCGAACTCGCCAGGTTGGTGAACGAACTCTCCGTAGAGCACGGGAAAGTGACGTTGGCCTCCGGCAAGGAGGCGGATTACTACATCGACCTACGCAGGGCCACCCTGCACCACGCCGCCGCCCCGCTGATCGGCAAGTTGCTGCGCCAGCTCACCGCCGACTGGGACTACGTCGCCGTCGGCGGGCTGACCCTCGGTGCCGATCCGGTCGCCACCGCCATGCTGCACTCCGCCGCGGCGGACGGGATGGTGCTCGACGCCTTCGTGGTGCGAAAGTCCGTCAAGGAACACGGCATGCAGCGCCGCATCGAGGGCATGGAGGTGGCAGGTCAGCGTGTACTCGCCGTCGAGGACACCTCCACCACCGGTGGCAGCGTGCTCACGGCCGTCGAGGCCCTGCGGGAGGCGGGGGCGACCGTCGTCGGCGTCGCCACCGTGGTGGACCGCGACACCGGTGCCCGTGAGGCCATCGAGAAGGATGGCCTCACCTACCGTCACCTCCTCGATCTGCACGACCTCGGCCTGAGCTGACCCGCGCTCGTCCCGCGCCGAAAAGTCGCGCGTGACGTTTTCCGCCCCCGTGCGTCCTAGATGCGGGAGGTGTGATGACGACCTCGACGACAGCGGGGGGTGCCGAACCCGCCCTCGACGATGTGACCCTGGTGAGCAGGGCGCGCGAGGGCGACGTCCGTGCCTACGAGCAGCTCGTGCTCCGATACCAGGGACCGATTTACCGGCTCGCCCTGCGGATGCTGGCCAACCGCGGGGACGCGGAGGACGTGACCCAGGAGGTGTTCCTGGTCGCCTGGCGCAGGCTGGGACAGCTGCAGGAGGACGCGGCCTTCGTCGGCTGGCTCTACCGCACCGCGACCAACCGCTGCCTGAACGTGCTGCGCGGGCGTCGCCCGCAGGTCGAGTTGGATGCCGAGGCCGAGTCGCCACGCCAGGACGTCCGGCCGGAGCAGGCGGCGCAGGTCAGCGAGCAGCTGGCCGCGCTGAACAGCGCGCTGCAGCAGTTGACCGCGGAACAGCGCGCCTGCTGGCTGTTGCGCGAAATGCACGGCCGCTCCTACGAGGAGATCGGCACGATCGTCGGATCGAGCACTACCGCGGTACGCGGCCGCATCGCGCGGGCACGGGCCCAACTGGCAGAGGTGATGAAGCCATGGCGATGAACTCGGCGAACTCCGCGGGCAGCGAATACGAACTGCCGTGCGAGCGCGAGCTGGAGCAGGTGTGGGAGCACCTCGGCACCGGCACCGCGGATATCGACGGAGCGGACGAGCACGAGCGGACCTGTCCGCACTGCCGGACCGCGCGGGAGAGCCTGCGCGCACTGCGCGAGGCGACCGCCGAGTTGATCGAGGACGCCGAGCAGCCGCCACCGGATCTGTTCGGCAAGATCATGTCGGCCGTCCGGGCCGAGGTCCGGCGCGGACACATGGTCCGGCTGCCCACCAGCGAGCCGGGGTTGGTCGAGGTCAGCGCGCAGGCGATCGCCGTGGTGCTGCGCTTCGCCGCCGACGCGGTGCCCGGCGTGCGGGCCCGCCGGTGCCGGATCAACACGGTCGGCGTGGGGCAGGCCGGAGAGAGCATGGTCGAAGTGGAGCTCACCCTCGCGGTGGACTACCGCAACCCGGAGACGGTTGCGGCGTTGACCGAGGTGCGCGCAAGGGTCACGGCTGCGGCGGCGGCGCGGGTGGGGCTTCAGCTCGTGTCGCTCGACCTGGTCGTGGACGACATCTACGGTGCGGATCGCGGGGAACTGGGATGAGTCCGGACGCCGTGACCGAGTTCGTCATCGACGACGTGGTGATAGCGGGGGTGGCCGCGCGGGCAGCGGCAGGCACACCGGGAGTCGTCCGGCTCGAACCAGGTCTGACCGGACTCGTCGTGGCCTGGAGCAGGGCCGCTCGCGGCAGGTGGAAGGGCATCACACCAGCCCCGGCCGAAGGGGTCACGGTTCAGTCCTCCGGTGACGAGCTCTCGGTGCGGGTGGACATCGTGGTCTCCGGTGCGGACCAGGCCGCCGCGGTCGGCCAGGCGGTACAACGCGGCGTGGCGCGAGCCATCGCCGAGGATGTCGGTCTCCGGGTGGCCGGGGTGTCGGTGTCCATTCTGGACATCGAACCGGAGCTGATGTGACGGTGCGGGGCGAGATCACGGAGAAACTGCTCGCCGCTCTCGGCACCGTGCCCGGCCTTCGTCCGGCCACTCCGACCGCCGAGTCGACAGCCGCACGTATCCCCTGGGACTGGGACGGCATCGCGATCGATCTGGACGACGACGTCGTCCGGATCCGGCTGGTGGCCACCCGGCTGCCGCTGCCCCCACTGCTGCGCTCGGCGGCCGACGTCCTCCGGCCGGTGCTCGTGGGCACCCAGTGGGAGGCAGCGACCTTGCGGCTCGTGGTTACCGATCTCGATCGCGACGCGGTCTGACGGGTGCGGCGACGGTCACACGATCGGGTCGTGACTTCCGCATTTCCGTGGTGTCTATCCGGTAAGTGGGCAATAGGCCCAACACACGAGCCGGATCGCGAACAAGGGAGCCCTCGATGACGAACGCCACCGCGGAGAAGAACGTCAGCAAGACCGAAACGGGAACGGACAACAGCGCACTGGTGACCAAGCAGGGCGCCACGCACATCGCCGACACCGTGGTGCAGAAGATCGCCGGGCTGGCAACACGAGAGGTGAGCGGTGTCCACTCCCTCGGCGGCGGGGCGGCACGGGCGTTCGGCGCGCTGCGCGAGCGCATCCCGGGAGCCAGCGCGAGCGCGGGTCAGGGCGTCTCGGTGGAGGTCGGTGAGAAGCAGGCAGCCGTCGACCTGCAGATCCTGGTCGAGTACGGCGTGAGCATCGCCGATCTGGCCCGCTCGATTCGCAAGAACGTCATCAACGCGATCGAGCAGATGACCGGGCTCGAGGTCGTCGAGGTCAACATCAACGTGAACGACGTGCACATTCCCGGCGATGACGACGAGTCCGAAGAATCCTCCGACCGCGTGCAGTGATCGCGTGACGTGATCCTGCCAAGGCAGGCCGCCGCGTGCCGCGATCACGCGGCGGCCCCGATGCCCCTCATGGAGGAGCCATGAACGCCACACTGCTGGGACTCATCGCTGGAATCGCACTCGGCTTCGCCGCAGCGTTCGGCGGGTTCGGCGCGTTTGTCGCCGTGCTCGTGCTCGGCGCCGTCGGCCTGCTCGTCGGCCGCTGGCTCGACGGCGAACTGGATCTGTCCGCGCTTGTCGGTTCCGCGAAGGACCGGGGCAGGCGATGACCACCCTGGACACGGTCCCCGAAACAGACCGCAGGGCGCCCTCGTTGTCGGCCGGCTCCGGCTCGGACACGGACACGGACCGGGGCCGCACCACAGTGGAGGAGCGTGCGGTGGAACGGATCGTGGCTCACGCGGTCTCCGAGGTGGACGGAATCGCCGGGTCGGCGCGAGCCAGCGCCCGGCTCGACGGTGAGACCACCACCCTGGAGGTGCGGTTGTCGGTGACGTACCCCGCGTCGGTCACCGCCACCACCGAACGCGCCCGGGAGCACGTGGTCCGCCGTGCCACGGAACTGACCGGACTCAGGGTGTCCAGAGTGGACATCGTCGTCGCTGGGCTGCGCGGCCCCGTGGTCGACAACAGGAGGGTGCGATGATTCGCCGTCCGCGCAGAACCGTGCCGGCCACCCTGGTCTCCCTGGTCCTGCTCGGCATCTGCGTGCTCGTCGCCACGTCCGCGATCCAGTTGCTGCTCGGTGAGCGGCCACTGCTCAGTTATGCGAAGGCAGCCTCCGCGCTGCACGAGCTGTCCTGGAACGAGGCGCCGGTCGCGGTCGGCGGCGTGGTCCTTGCCGCACTCGGGCTGGTGTTGGTGCTGTTCGCGGTACTGCCGGGCAGACCCGTGGTGTTGCCGCTGGCCGCCGCAGGGTCATCGCTGGACTCCGGTGCCACGCGCCGCGGTCTCCGCGCGGACATGCGTTCCACAGCGGCGGCGGTGGACGGTGTCTCCGGCGCGAAACTCACCCTGCACAAGGGGCGTGCGAGTGTCCGCGTCACCACCAACCGCACGAACAGCGACGGTCTCGCCGAGGCCGTGCGCACTGCGATCGAGCAGCGCCTCGACGAGGTCGCACCGGCACGGCGGCCGAAGGTGCGGGTCCGTGTTTCCGCACCGAGGAGGGATCGATGACCAGCCTCAACCGTCCCGCACGGCTCAATCGCGCCCTGCTTGCCCTGATCGGCGCGCTTCTGCTGGCCGGCGGCGTCTTCGTGCTGTTCACCCACTTCGGCGTGCTGCGGGTGCTGGACCCTGCCGATCCGCTGGTGCCCGGCACCGGTGCGCCACCCACCTGGGTCTACTACGTCGTCGCCGCGGGAGCTGTGCTGCTCGGTCTGCTCGCGCTGCGCTGGCTGCTCACGCAGGCCGCCCGCCGGCCGAAGACCCGCACCTGGGAGTTGCACCAGCAGCCCGAGCAGGGCAGCACCCGGCTCGACGCCGACGTCGCGACCGGACCGTTGGTCGCGGAGATCGAGGCCGTTTCCGGGGTGGACTGGGCGAGTGCCTCGCTGTCCGGCGAGCGGCAGGACGCCGTGCTGTACCTGGTGGTCGGCGCGGAGCGGGGCGCGAACCTCGGTGAGCTCCGGCAGCGGATCGAGCAGGATGCGGTGCCGAGGTTGCGGCAGGCGCTCGATCTCGAGTCGTTGCCTTCGCAGGTCGAGTTCCGGCTCACCAACCGGGCTCCCGCACGGGCGCGGTGATCCACCTCCGGCCCTGACCTGCGTCGTTGCTCCCACACCCGGGATTTTCGTTGATCACAGGAGTACCGTGGGGTGTGAAGCGGGGGTAATGGGGAACGAGGGGTGTCATGGCGGGATTTCTGGCGGGCGCCACGGCTGTGGTGCATTTCGCGGCGCTGATCTACATCGGCTTCGGTGGGTTTCTGGCCTGGCGCTGGCCGAGGAGCATCCTCGTGCACGTCTTCTTCGCCGCGTGGGGCTTTCTCGTGGTCGCCTTCCCGTTGGCGTGTCCGCTGACGGCACTGGAGGATCACTTCCGTGGTCTGCAGGGACTCGGCCCGCTGCCGAACGGCTTCAACGAGTACTACATCTACGGCGAGCTGATCCCCAGGTGGCTACTGCCGCTGGCCGGGGCGATCGCGCTGGTGGTGTTCGTGGTCTCCTACGTGGGCGCCTACCTACGCTGGCGCGACAGCCAGCAGGAGGACGTCGGGGAGCACCGGGTCCGGCTGGGCTGAGGCGGTTGCCTACTGTCTCCTCGTGAGCGAGGAGAAGGGCCCGACCGAGTGGTCCGCACGTGAGGTCGGGGTGGGCCCCTGGCCGGGCGAGTGGCCGACCGGGCCGGACGCGGCGCGGTACGACCCGGAACTGCTGGAGCACGGTGACCGGCGCAACGTCGTCGACGTCTACCGCTACTGGCGTCGCGAGGCGATCGTCGCGGACCTGGACAGCCGCAGGCATCCGTTCCACGTGGCGATCGAGAACTTCCAGCACGACCACAACATCGGCACCGTCGTCCGCACGGCCAACGCCTTCGCGGCGGCCGCGGTGCACATCGTCGGGCGCCGCAGGTGGAACCGTCGCGGCGCGATGGTCACCGACCGCTACCAGCACGTTCACCACCATGGTGACGTCGGTGCGCTCGCCGCGTTCGCGGCCGAGCAGGGGCTCGCGGTGGTGGCGGTGGACAACACGCCTGGTGCGCTCCCCCTGGAGTCCGCGGAGCTACCGCGCGACTGCGTTCTGCTCTTCGGTCAGGAGGGCCCCGGCCTTTCGGCGGAGGCGCAGCAGGCGGCGTCGCTGGTGGTGTCGATCGCGCAGTTCGGCTCCACCCGCTCGATCAACGCGGGTGTCGCGGCGGGCATCGTGATGCACAGCTGGATCCGTCAGCACGCCGACCCCACCCAAGCCTGGTAACCCCCCTCGCACTTTCCCGGGAAAGTGCGAGCCCCGGGTGGCCCCGTCCCAGCTCACGCGCTTCTCAACGCGCACTTTCCCGGGAAAGTGCGATCACGCAGGGGCGACGTCGACGGGGATTCCGTTGAGCACGGCGGTGCCGGAGAGCGCGTCGAGCAGTTCGTCGTCGGCCACCACGTTCGAGTTGACCCCGGCGTGGGCCCGCGCCACCGCCGTGCGCGTCCCTTCGACGTCGTGTCCCCAGCCGTGCGGAATGCTGATCACGCCGGGCCGGATCGTGTCCGTCAGTTCCACCGGCAGCTCGACCTTCCCGTTCTTTCCGGTGACCACGGCGGTCCCGCCGTCCACAAGGCCGAGCCGCTTCGCGTCGGCCGGATGGATGTGCGCCGAGCAGCGGTTACTGCCCCGCACCAATGACTCGACGTTGTGCATCCACGAGTTGTTCGAGCTCAGGTGCCGTCTGCCGATGAGCACCAGCCGCTCGTCCGGCGCTGTCGCGAGTTCGGCGCGCAGCCGGGGAACGTCCGAGGTCAGCTCGGGCGGTGCCAGCTCGATCCGCCCGCTGGCGGTGCTGAGCACCTCGGGCATTCGGGGACGCAGTGGGCCGAGATCGACACCGTGGGGGGCCGCTTCGAGATCGGCGAGGGTCAGCTCGTACGGCCCCGCTCGCAACATCAGGTCGAGTACTCGTTCCGGGCCGGTCCGCTCACCGGCGAGAGCAGGATCGATCCCGGCCCTACGGGCGACCTCTGCCGCGACGAACTCGTCCAACCCCGCGACATCCGCCTTCGGGCCCTGACCGGTGACGATTCCGGTCAGGCGCAGCATCGTCTCCCACTCCTGCGGGACATCGGACGGCATCGCGGCCGGGGTCCAGTTCGCCACATTGCGAACCGCGAGCTGGTAGAGGGCGATGTCGTAGTGCGGCCGCTCCAGGGGCGTCGGCCCGGGCAGGATGACATCGGCGTGGCGGGTGGTCTCGTTCAGGTAGACGTCCAGGGAGACCATGAAGTCCAAGCCCTGCAAGGCTTCCGTGATCCGGCCCGCGTTCGGCGCGCTCAGGCAGGGGTTGCCGCTGACGGTGAGCAGCGCCCGTACCTGACCCTGCCCCGGTGTGGTGATCTCGTCGGCCAGGGTCGCCACGGGCGCCTCGCCGAACACCTCGGGCAGTCCGCGTACCCGAGTTCGCCACCGGCCCGCGGCGAACGGCCTGCGCCGCCCGCCGGAGTTGGCCTGGCCGGCCGCGGCAAGCGGAAACATCGCCCCGCCCTCGCGATCCAGGTTTCCGGTGAGCACGTTGAGGACGTCGACCAGCCAGCTGGTGACCGTGCCGAAGGCCTGCGTGGTCGTGCCGATCCGGCCGTAGACCGCTGCCCGGTCCGCCTCGGCGAGTTCGAGGGCAAGGCGACGGATTTCGCCCGCTGCCAGCCCGGTTGTCCCGGCCACCGCCTCAGGTGTGAAGGGAGCGGCGAGTTCGCGGAGCTCGTCCAGTCCGCCGACGTGTTCGGCCAACCTGCCGAGGGACACGCGATCCTCGGCGAACAGCACGTGCACCATCGCGAACAGCAGCAGTGCGTCGGTGCCCGGCCGGATGGCGTGGTGCTCGTCGGCCAGTTCGGCGGTGCGCGTGCGCCGGGGATCGACGACGACGACCTTCCCGCCCCGCTTCCGGATCCCGCGCAGCCGTCCGCGCACGTCTGGAGCGGTCATCAGGCTTCCGTTGGACACCAGCGGATTCGCCCCGAGCACGAGCAGGTGCTGGGTGCGGTCGAGGTCGGGCACCGGAATCGAGAAGGGGTCGCCGAAGAGGTAGCCGGACGAGTAGTGCTTCGGGATCTGGTCCACCGAACCCGCGGTGTAGAAGTTCTTCGTGCCGAGCGCCTTGTAGAGCACTCGGCCGTAAAGGGCACTCGCCAGGTTGTGCACGCCCGGGTTGCCCGCGTAGACGGCGACGGCGTCGCGGCCGTGCTCGGCGAGCAGCGGCGTCAACCGGGCATCGATCTCGGCGAAGGCCTCGTCCCAGGACACCTCGACGAACTCGCCGTTCCGCTTCACCAGCGGGGCACGCAGCCGGTCCGGGTCGTGGTGCAGCGCCCCGATCGACGCGCCCTTCGGACAGATGAAGCCGTGGGAGAAGACGTCGTCGGCGTCACCGCGTACCCCGGTGACGCGACTGTCGTCAACAGTGACCGACAACCCGCAGGTCGCTTCGCAGAGCGGGCACGTGACGTGTGCTGTCGTCATTGAAGCATCGTATACATACCGAGCGGTATGTCGAGGCCTGCGCGAGGATGAGGCCATGGTCTGGGCAGATCGGGCAGCGGCCGCCGAGCACGCGATCCGGCATCGCCATCTGCGGCGGCTGTGGGGATTGCCGGGCACCGTGCTCGGCCGCAGTGGCTGGCCGCCCACCCTCGGCGATCGACTGCACCGGAACTGGAACTACTGGTGGCAGGCGCATCTGCTGGACTGTCTCGTCGATGCGGAACTGCGCGATCCCGATCCGGGGCGCAGGGCCACACTGCGCCGTTTCGTGCGCACGGTACGGCTGCGCAATTTCGGCAGCTGGATCAACGACTACTACGACGACATCGCCTGGCTCGCGCTGGCACTGCAACGGGTATCGGGGGTGACGGGCATCGACCTGAACGGCGCGTTGCGGCCGATTTTCGCGCGGCTGGGGGAAGGCTGGAGCTCCGACGCGGGCGGTGGGATCTGGTGGCGGCGTGGCGATACGTTCAAGAACGCGCCGGCAAACGGACCCGCCGCGATAGCGCACGCGCGGGCGGGGCAGATCGGCAGAGCCAGAGAATTGACGGAGTGGATGCGCGCTACGCTGGTCGACCCTTCCAGCGGACTGGTGTGGGACGGGGTGCGGGTCGACACCGGCGAGGTGGAGACCTACATCTACACCTACTGTCAGGGCGTCTATCTGGGCGCCTGTCTTGAACTGTCCGAAGTGGAGGAAGCTGCGCGAACGGTCGGCGCGGTGGCGGCGAACTGCGCTCCTGGCGGGGTGCTGCGAGGTCAGGGTGGCGGGGATGGTGGGCTGTTCGCCGGTGTCCTCGCCAGGTACCTGGCCCTCGCCGCGCTCAGGTTGCCGTCGGGTGTCGCCGTTGATGCCGCACGCGCACTGGTGCTCGGTTCCGCGCAAGCCTGCTGGGACAACGCAATCGCGGCTCCTGGTGGTCCACTGTTCGGTCCGGAATGGAGCGAGCCCGCGCCCGCTTCGGACGACCTACGTCAGCACCGGGCCCGCGATCTGTCCGTGCAACTCGGGGGCTGGCTGCTCCTGGAAGCAGCGGCCTCCCTGGAATAGCTCCTCGCGGCTCTCCCGCCCCTCCCGCCCTCAGCGGACCGACTGCGGGAGCGGTTGGGTCAGGAGAGTGGTGGTCAGGGGGTGCAGCCGCAGGATTGGCGGTGTCGCAGGGTCGGTGGCAGGCGCACGGTCTCCGGTTCACGTTCGGGGTCGGCGATACGCGCCAGCAGCAACCTGACCGCGTTCCGGCCGATGTCCTCCACCGGCTGCGCCATCGTCGTCAGTGGCGGCTCCACGAGGTCGGCCCATTCGGCGTCGTCGTACCCGACAATCGCGACGTCCCGGCCCACTCGCAGGCCACGTCGACGGGCCTCGTGCAGGACCCCGACCATCATCGAGTCGTTGGCCACCACTACCGCGGTCGGTCGGTCGGCGGAGTCCATCAGCGCACCCAAGGCGGCCGCACCACCGTCGCGTGAGGACTGTCCACAAACAACGAGATCTGAACTCCAGGTGCGTCCGCCCCTGCCCAGCCCCAGCCGGTACCCGAGCTTGCGTTCTTCGCTGGTGGTCAGGCCTGGTGCGCCCGAGATCAGTCCGACCCGCCGGTGCCCGAGCGCGGCGAGGTGCTCGGTGAGCGCCGAGGTCGCCTGGATACTTTCGGCACCCACCTGGTCGACGTCGCCGCGAGTCGCCACCCGGTCGACCAGCACGGTCGGCAGACCGAGCGAGACGAGTTCTCCGATCACCTTGCCGTCACCAGGGGCGGGAGTCAGCAGTAGTCCCTCCACGCGCCGCGCCCGCAGCGCCCGTACGGTCGACTGTTCCGTCTCCGCCGTGTCGTGCGTGTCGGCCAGCAGCACCGTGTATCCCGCCTCGGCGGCCTCCCGCTCGATGGCCTGCATCAGTACCGCGAAATACGGGTTGGCGAGCAGCGAGATGGCCACTCCGATCGAGCGAGTGCCCCCGGTGACCAGGGATCGGGCGATCACGTCCCCGGTGTAGCCGGTGGACTCGACGGCCGCGAGCACCGCGGCTCTCGTCTCTGGAGCGACCGCCCTCGTCCCGTTGACGACGTGTGAGACGGTGGTGATCGACACCCCGGCCAGTTCCGCGATATCGCGCTGGGTCGGTCTGGACGATCGTTGCGGCGGCATGGACGGCCCCCTTACTCCGCGTCGGTACGGCAATCGTTTGCGCAAACGCTTGCGCCTTACCCTATCTGTGGCTAACTTCCGGTTCATCCGGGACGGTCCGCGATGTGGAGGAGCGCGAACCCATGATCCTGCTGGCCGGCCTGTGCACCATCGACCTGGTGCAGCGGGTGAAGGACCTGCCCGCTCCCGGTGAGAAGGTGCAGTCCCGCTCGGTGGACATCGCAGCGGGCGGCCCCGCGACCAATGCCGCGGTCACCGTTGCCGCGCTCGGCGAGCACGCCCGGCTGCTGACCGTTCTCGGCGCACATCCGCTCGCCGAACTGGCCCGCGCCGACCTGACTGCCTGCGGGGTGGAGGTCGTCGATCTGCTGCCGGAGCACTCCTCCCCGCCTGCCGTCAGCGCCGTCGCCGTGCGCGAGCGCGACGGGGAGCGCACGGTCGTGTCCCACAATGCTGCCGCAGCCCCGCACTTTCCCGGGAAAGTGCCGGCTCAGGATGCGCACTTTCCCGGAAAAGTGCGGGCGGTGCTTGTGGACGGGCACCACGGCGAGGTGGCGCTGACCGTAGCGCGGTGGGCGCGTGCGCACGGCGTACCCGTGTTGCTCGACGCCGGGAGCTGGAAACCGGTGCTGACCGAACTGCTGCCACTGGTGGACGTCGCGGCCTGTTCGGCACACTTCCAGGCCCCGGCCGGAGCGCTCGACGAGGTGCCGTACGTGATCACCACGGCAGGACCGGATCCGGTGCGCTGGCGGTCCCGGACGGAACATGGCGAGGTCCCGGTCCCCACGGTGCACGCGCGTGACACGCTCGGCGCGGGCGACGTGTGGCACGGCGCGCTCGCCCACGCATGGGGCAGGCTGAGCCCACGACAGTCGATCGAGTTCGCGAACGAGGTGGCCGCCGAGCGGGTGCGTCATTCTGGAGCACGAAGCTGGGTAGGCCCGATACGGGCCGGAATGGGAGAGAAATGACGTCCTTCGACGATTTGCTGAGCAGGGCACAAGCGCTTGCGGACTCGGGCAAGCGCACCGTCCTCGGCATCACCGGCGCCCCGGCTTCCGGCAAGACGACGCTCGCCTGGCGCATCGCCGACGCGCTGGGCACCCGGGCCGCCGTTGTCGGTATGGACGGCTTCCACCTGGCCCAGGTCGAACTGTCCCGGCTCGGCCGCACCGACCGGAAGGGCGCGCCGGAAACCTTCGACGCGCACGGCTACGTCCATCTCGTCCGCAGGCTCAGCGACGGCACCGAGCCGGTCTACGCGCCCGAGTTCCGCAGGGAGATCGAGGAGCCGATTGCCGGCGCCGTCCCGGTGTCGCCCGAGGTGCAGGTGGTGATCACCGAGGGCAACTACCTGCTGCTCGACACCGAGCCGTGGGACCAGTTGCGGGCACTGCTGGACGAGGCGTGGTTCCTCGCCCCGAACGAGGACGAGCGGTTGGAGCGGCTGGTCAGCAGGCACCGGTACTACGGCCGCTCACTGGTGGAGGCCAAGCAGCGCGCCCTCGGCTCCGACCAGCGCAACGCGGACCTCATCCAGCCCACCGCGTCGAGGGCCGACGTGGTGGTGGAGGACATGCACCTGCAGAATTTTGCGGTCTAGGTCATGGGCGAAGCCGGAGTTCTCGTCGTCACGGGCGGGGCCCGCGGAATCGGTGCGGCCATCTGTGAGCTGGCCGCCGAGTACGGGTACGACGTGGTGGTCAACTACGCCGCCGACGACCTCGCGGCCGAGACGGTCGCGGATCGCGTGCGGGCGAAGGGGCGGCGTTGCGTCACCAGCCGCGCCGATGTGTCGAACGAGGACGAGGTGCTCGCCCTGTTCGACGCGGCCGTGGCTCTCGGTCCGCTCACCGGGCTGGTGAACAACGCCGCGATCACCGGCAACACTCCTGGCCGGCTGGACGAGCAGGATGCGAAGGCCTTTCGCCGGGTGCTGGACGTCAACGTCACCGGCACGTTCCTGTGTGCCAGGGAGGCGGTGCGCCGCATGTCGACCCGGTACGGCGGCGACGGCGGCACGATCGTGAACATCTCCTCCACCGCGGCGCGCACTGCCTCGGCGAACGAGTGGGTGCACTACGCGGCGAGCAAGGCCGCGGTCGAGACCATGACGGTGGGGCTCGCGCAGGAGGTGGCCCGCGAGGGCATCCGCGTCAACGCGGTCGCGCCGGGCACGGTCGAGACCGGTCTGCACGCGGCGGCGGGGATGCCTGATCGTCCGCAGCGTCTCGCGCCGTCCATCCCACTGGGCAGGCCCGGTCTTCCCGAGGAGGTCGCCGAGGCGGTCTTGTGGCTGCTGTCCGCGCGTTCGTCCTACGCGGTCGGCGCAGTGCTGACGGTCGGCGGGGGCCGCTGACGAAGTTATCCACAGGCGCTGTGGACAACGATCGTGGTTGTCCACAGGCTGGGAACAAAATAACGATCACCGGAAGTTCACCGGATACAGGTGACAGTGGCGCCGTGCAGGTACTTGGATAACGGGCCCGAGAGGGGTGAGAAAGGACGGGCGGTCAGCATGGCGGCACTGACATATGTGCATCATCTCGCCCTGACGGTCACCGACGTTGACCGCAGCGTGCCCTGGTACGAGCGGGTGCTCGACCTCGAGGAAGTCACCCGCCGTGAGGACGACCGGACGGGCCTGCGCAAGGTGTTGCTGCGGGCACGGGGCGACCACAACTCCGGTGTCGCGCTGGTACTCGTGCAGCACCCGGATCCGGCCCGGCCGGGGCCGCCGCTCGGTGCGGACAGCGGTTCGCGCTGGGGAGTGGCTTTCGACGAGCGGCGCACCGGCCTCGACCACGTGGCGTTCACGGTCGGTTCGCGAGCCGAACTCCTGGAGTGGGAGCAGCGCCTCGCCGAATACGGCGTGACCTACACCCCGGCCGCCCCGTCGCGCACCATGCCGGGCTCGGAGGTCGTGGTGTTTCGCGATCCCGACGGAATCCAGCTGGAGGTCTGGCTCGACCCGAAGTAGCCGGTTCAGGCGCGCGCGGCATCCTCTTCCGAGTACTCCATCGGCTTGCGCATCTCCTGGCGGTAGCGCCAGAAGCCGTATGCGGTGCCGACGACGAAGAAGATCACGCTTGCCCAGACCAGAGCGGTCTTCAGCCACGGCAGCACGTCGAGCAGACCTGCGCCGTAGTACCCGAGCAGCACCAGCGTGGGTACCCAGAGCAGCCCGCCCGCGGCCGTGGCCAGCATGAACCGTCGCGGGTCCATTCTGGCGGCCCCCGCGATCAACGGCGCCAGCGTCCGTACCCAGGGAATCCAGCGTGCGGCGACTATGGCGAAGAACCCCTTGCGGTCGAGGAAGGATCTCGCCCGCTCGAGGTTCTGCTTGTTGAGTACCTTGCCGCCCCGTCGGGCGATGAATCTCGTGCCGGTGTGTTTACCGACGTGATAACCCACCTGGTTGCCGATGATGGCGACCACGAGGGCCGCGATCGACAGCCCCCACGCGTGCTTGTCGGCGCCGTGCTGAGCGAGCACCACACCCGCGCCGAACAACAGCGAATCACCGGGGAGGAACAGTCCCACGATCAGGGCGCACTCGATGAAAACGAAACTGAGCACGATGATCCAGACGAGCAGCGGACCGGCTGTGTCCAACCAGCCCAGCCCGACTCCTGCCGCTTCAGCGTGCACAATACTCACACCGAAGAGCCTACGTGCCATCTTGGACGCCTCGTGCCGGGAACGCGTTAACGCGGCAGTGCTACACGCTCTGCGACCGAGTAAACGCGGTGTGTGGACACGGTTCTCGCCCCCGATGGGGACTACTTCCGCTCAGAGGACGGGCAGCGTCTCGCCCTGCACCGCCTGGATGTCGATCTCGATCTTCACCGTGGTCCCGATCGCTGCCACGCCGGCCCGCACCAAGGTGTTGTAGTCGATGGCGAAGTCGTTGCGCCGCAACAAGGTCTCCGCGTGGAACGCTGCGCGCACGCCGCCCCACGGGTCCGGCCCGAAGCCGCCGTAGCGCAGGTCGAGTTCGATCTCCCTGCGCTGCCCGTGCAGGCTCAGTTCACCCCGCAGCACCCAGGTGTCCGTCCCGGTCGCGCGCATGCTGGTGCTGGTGAACTCGATCAGCGGGTAGACGTCGACGTCCAGGAAGTCCGGCGACCGCAAATGGTCGTCGCGCATCTTGATGCCGGTGTCGATCCCGGCGGCCTGGATCTGCGCCCGCACGGACGACTGTTCGACCGGACGGCCCACCTCGATCCGCCCTGCGAGATCGCTGAACCTGGCCTTGATGCTGGCGATCCCCAGGTGGCGGGCGGTGGCCACGACCGAGGAGTGCATCGGGTCGATCACCCAGGGCCCCGCGGGCGGGAGCTTGACCGCCCCCGCCGCGGGTTCGAGGACGACCTCGCCGAGCGAGCCGCCGCCGTCCGAACGGATCTGCGCCGTCCTGGCGACCGGCAGATACCCGGCCGCGGTCAGCACCGCGGTGTAGACGCCGGGGGGAAGTGGTTCGGTGACCACCGCCCCCGTGGCGTCCGCGGGGACCCTGGCGACCTGCTTGCCGCTCATGTCGGTCACCGTCAGCGTCGTGTTCTCGACCGCGAAGCCCTCGCTGGTCCGGACGTGCACCCGCAGCCCGTCGCCCATCAGCGGTCGGCTCCCGCACCCAGCCCGTCCAGCGCCTGGTCGTAACCGAGGCGGACGTCGTGGACGACCTCACCGGAGGACTCCGCACCGAGTGCGACCTGGCTGGTCGCGGGCGGGTAGCCGCTGGCCACCACGGTGTACTCACCGATCGGCAGGTCGCTGACCGCGTAGCGGCCCTCGCCGTCCGTCCTGGTCACGGCGGCCACATTGCCCTCGGGATCGAGCACGGTGATCCGCGCGTCGGGCACCGGCCGGTCATCTCCGGTCCGGGCGACACCCGCCAGCAGTACGGCACCGGCCAGTTCGACATCGTGGTTCAGCACGCCGGTGTCCGGCACGGTCAGCGTTGTCGCCACCGGCCGCAACCGCTCGCCGCTGGCCACCAGCGTGTAGGTACCGGCGCTCACCCCGTGGAAGGAGTACAGACCGTCGGCCTGGGTGATGTAGGCGCCGGTGACCTCGCCGCGCTCGTCGGTCAGGGTCACCGTCGCCGAGGCCAGCGGGGTGCCCTGCCCACTGAGGCGCACCACGCCGGTGACGCCGCCGGAGCCGGTCAGCGTGATGTCCACGCCTGCCGGAGTGTCGCCGACGACGATGCTGGAGGCCTGCGGCTGGTGTCCGGTGGCGGAGACGATGAGCACGTAGGCGCCCGGTCCCGGCGTGGACACGTCGAAGCTGCCGTCGGCGTGCCCGGTGCCCCGGGAGACCTGGCGTCCGCGCTGGTCGATGAGGGTCAGCGCGGCACCTGGCACCGAGGAGCCGTCCGGTCGCCGGACGTGCCCGGTGATCGGCTGCCCACCGGTGTCGACAGTGCTTCCGCCGGCACCGTTGGTGATCGGCGCGCCCGCGGCCTGGTACTCGCCGTGCCCGTTGCTCTCGGCTCGCCAGTGCCTGCCCGCCGCGACCAGTTCGGGCTCGCGGTCGTCCTCGCTGTCCATGACGGTCACGGTGGCGGTCTCGGTCTCCCCGTCGAGCAGTGCCTCGCCACCCTCCACGGGAGCCGCTGCGGCGGTCGAGCCGCCTGCCAGCGGGATCTCCTTCATGAACAGCAGCACCAGGAAGGCCAGCGCCGCGACGCCCGCACCGATGTAGAACACGGTGCTGATCGACTCGGTGAAGCCGATGAAGAACGGCCGCGCCTGCTCGATCGGAAGGCTGCTCAGGAACGAGGAGTCCTGCATGATGTCGCCGCCCGCGCTGTTGATCGCCCCGGCCGGGAATCCGGCGTCGGCGAAGGCGGACCTGATGTTGTCGGTCAGTGTGCTGAACAGGATCGACAGGAACACCGCGACACCCAGCGTGCCGCCGATCTGCCGGAAGAACGTGGCGGAGGCCGTGGAGACACCCATGTCCCGGCGGGGCCCCGCGTTCTGCACGGCGATGATCAGCGTCTGCATGCAGCCACCGAGCCCGAGCCCGATCACCAGCATGTACGTCAGCGGCTGCCAGATCGGGGAGTTCCATTCGACCTGGGCGAACAGCACCAGCCCGACGGTCATCAGCGCGGTGCCGATGACGGGGAAGATCTTGTAGCGACCGGTTCGCGAGGTGAGCTGACCGGAGATCACCGACGCCGACATGATGCCGACCATCAGCGGCAGCATCAGCAGGCCCGACTCTGTCGGCGTGAAGCCCTGGACGATCTGCAGGTACTGCGGGATCAGCGTGATCGAACCGAACATGGCGACGCCGACGATCACGCCGCCGACGATCGCGACGCTGAACGTGGAGTTACGGAACAGCCGGAGTGGGATCAGTGCGGCGTCCTTCATCCGGTTCTCGATGAACAGGAAGAGCACGAGGCCGAACGCGCCGATGCCGTAGCAGGCAAGGGCACGGCCGGAGTCCCAGCCCCACTCGCGGCCCTGTTCGGCGATCAGCAGCAGCGGCACGAGGGCGATCACCAGCGCCAGCGCGCCCCACCAGTCGATCTTGTGGGTCTGGCGCTGGTGCGGGACGTTGAGCACCTTGGCGACGACGAACAGCGCGATAGCGCCGAGCGGCACGTTCACCAGGAACACCCAGCGCCAGCCTTCGATGCCCGCGAAGGAGTCAATTCCGGCGAAGAAGCCACCGAGTACCGGCCCGAGCACCGTGGAGGTGCCGAACACGGCGATGAAGTAGCCCTGGTACTTGGCCCGCTGCCGGGCCGGCACGACGTCGCCGAGGATGGTCAGGGCAAGCGACATCAGACCACCGGCGCCGAGACCCTGGATGGCGCGGAACGCGGCGAGTTGGTACATCGACTGCGCGAAGGTGGCGGCGACGGAACCGGCCACGAAGATCGTGATGGCCGCCAGATAGAACGGCTTGCGGCCATAGATATCGGACAGCTTGCCGTAGAGCGGGGTCGCGATGGTCGCGGTGATCAGGTACGCGGTGGTGATCCACGCCTGCAGGCTCAGCCCGTCGAGGTCGTCGGCGATGGTCCGGATCGACGTCCCGACGATGGTCTGGTCCAGCGCCGCGAGGAACATGCCGGTCATCAGGCCGATCAGGATCACGACGATCTGCCGGTGAGTCAGGTTCGGCCCGTCCGACTCGTCCGGTGCGGCCGCCGGCGATCGTTCGGCGGTGGTGCTCATGCGTGGTCCCCCTGGTTCTGGTCCGTCTGCTGTGCCGAAGCGAGTTCGGCGATATGCGGGATGCTGGATTCGATGTCGCTGTTGAGCCGGTCGAACAGGGTGTTGAGCGTGGCTCGATCGCCCTCCGGCCAGTCGGCGACTATTCGGGCCAGCCACAGGTTGCGTTGCCTGCGGTTCTCCTCGAATACCCGCATGCCCTCATCGGTCACGTCGAGCAGGCACGCGCGCCCGTCCTCGGGGTCGGCGGTGCGCTCGATCAGGCCGTGCTGCACCAGGGCGCTGCTCTGCCTGCTGATCGTCGAGATGTCGGAGTGCAACGACTCGGCGAGCTTGCTGGTCCGCTGCGGGCCGTCGTGCACGAGGGTGAACAGGAGTGCGTAGGCCGCACGCTCGATCCCGTCCGGCCCCTGCTTCGCGACCTGGGACTTCACGTAGGTGATGAGCCGCACGAAGCGGACGAGCTGGCCGCCCAGTTCGTCGGCGCCGGCCAGATCGGCCTCGGTGGGCTGGTGCGCGGGCGCGTAGCCCTGCGTCGCGAAAGATGTCATGGCGGGTCTCTCGTGCGAGGAATGTCTTAATTGACGACTACAACTAGTTGCCTGAGGCAAGGATGTCCTCGGCGGAGATGGTTGCGCAAGTCAAATAACAGGCTTTGTGGTCGACGCCACGTTAGTTGTCACACGCAAGTGTTAGGCCCAGCCGATGTAGCCGCTACCTCGGGCACTGAACCTCCCGGCGATGTACAACCGCAGTAGTACGGGGGATTCAGGGGTCGAATTTCCGGGTCTTGACCAGGGCTTTTCCCGAAGCGACGGGACCGATCCGGCTGGTCTTCTCAAAGGGTGAAAGCGAATCCCGCATGGCCCCGGCGCGTCTGGCGCCGGCGCGGCCCGTTCGGCAAGCTCGTCCTGCTCCTGGTGCTCGCCCTCGTGCCGGCCGGCGTTTTCGTCGCCGGGGCGTTCGCCGTCACCTACCTCAACTCGAAGACCAGCAACGTCGGCGAACTGGCGTTCGACAACCCGGTAGCCGTTCCGCCGGTGCTCGAACCGCGAGTGGACGCCGACGGCCGCAAGCACTTCGACCTGCGTCTGCAGACCGGCCGCAGTGAACTCCTGCCCGGCCGCAGTACCGAGACCTGGGGTGTGAACGGCGCCTACCTCGGCCCGACGATCCGTGCGCGCACCGGTGACGACGTCACCATGCACGTCCGCAACGACCTGCCCGAGGCGTCGTCACTGCACTGGCACGGCATGCGCCTGCCCGCGAAGATGGACGGCGGCCCACATCAGGAGGTCGCGCCCGGCGCGACCTGGTCTCCACACTGGACGGTCAAACAGCCCGCGGCGAGTCTCTGGTATCACCCGCATCCCCATGGGAAGACGGCGAAGCACGTCTACCGGGGCGTGTCGGGCATGTTCCTCGTCGATGACGCCGAATCCGACGGGCTCGAACTGCCGGACGAGTACGGCGTGGACGACATTCCGCTGGTCATTCAGGACAAGAAATTCACCGAGGACGGTGAACTGGCCTCCGGCAACGAGTCCATATTGGACGAATCGGTGTCCGGGGAGACCGGCATCCTCGGCGACACGATTCTGGTCAACGGGACGCACGATCCGCATTTCCAGGCGTCCCGGACACTGACCCGGTTGCGGGTGCTCAACGGCTCGCCCGCCCGCATCTACAACCTCGGTTTCGACGACGGTCGCAGCTTCCGGGTGATCGGTACCGACAGCGGCCTGCTGCCCGCGCCGCAGGAGCGGGAGCGCGTCGTGGTGTCGCCCGGTGAACGGGTGGAACTGTTGGTGCGCTTGGAACCGGGCGAGTCTCCCGTCCTGCGCAGTTTCCCCGGCGGTGTCGGCGCCGGTTTTCCCCAGGACCGGCTGTCGGGCGGCGATGACACGTTCGACCTCATCCAGCTACGTGCTCCGACGACGCTCGAGCCCAGCCAGGACATCCCGGAGAAGCTCGCGGAGGGCGAGCGGCTCACGGCGCCGCCGGACGCGCGGGTGCGCGAGTTCAAGCTCGGCGGAACCAGCCGCATCAACGGCGAGCGGATGGACATGGCGCGTATCGACGAGGTGGTGCCCGCGGGCGCCATCGAGGTCTGGGAGGTGCGCGGGGGCGGGAACCCGCACAGCTTCCACATCCACGACGTCGCGTTCCGCATCCTGGATATCGACGGCGAACCGCCGCCCGCCTGGCTGGCCGGGCGCAAGGACACCGTGTATCTGCCGCCGGGCAAACGGGTCAGGCTCGTGGTGGAGTTCGGCACGGACGTCGACCCCGAGGTTCCGTACATGTACCACTGCCACCTGCTCTATCACGAGGACAACGGCATGATGGGCCAGTTCGTGATCGTCGAGCCCGGCCGGGAGGACGAGGTGCCGCGCACACTCGACATGGACGGACACCACCACGGCCACGGCTGACCTCAGCCTCGCCAGCGCGTCCGGATCGAACCGAGCAGCTCACCCTTGCCCGCCGACGTCACGCCGGTCCGCCACACCGCGACCACCCACGTGCCGTGGCCCTTGTACTCCCGTCCGCGGTCTGGTCGCACTTTCTCGGGAAAGTGTCGCTTGCCGGTACATAGGTGTCGCGTGCTCAGCTCGGCACGTCAAGAGCCGGAACCTGAGTTCACCTGGGTACCTCATAGACGGGTGGTACAAGTCACACAGTAGCTCTGTCAGGGATTTGGGCGCTGTCTCGTTCAGGGGGCGAGCGAACAGACAGGAGCAGGAAAATGCGGCATCGCATCATCGTCCTCGGAGCCGGGTACGCCGGAGCCTCCGCCGCCGGATACCTCGCCCGCCACCTCCACCCCGGCGACTTCGAGGTCACGGTCGTCAACGCCGAACCCGACTTCGTCGAGCGGATTCGGCTGCATCAACTCGCCGCAGGCCAGGATCCGCGCCGTTATGAACTGGCGAAGATGTTCGGGAGCACGGGCATCCGACTGCGAGTGGCGCAAGTAACCGCTGTCGACGCCGAGCACCGGGTCGTCACCGTGACCGACGGCGAGGTCACTGAGCAGCTCGAGTACGACACTCTTCTTTACTCGCTCGGCAGCACCGCCGCCGACCACGGTGTTCCGGGGGTTAACGAGCACGCGTTCCATATCGCTGGACGGCAGGCGGCGTTGCGCCTGCGTCAGCGGTTGGATGAGTTGGGGGAGAAAGGAACGGTGCTGGTTGTGGGCGGCAACCTGACCGCGATCGAAGCCGCGACCGAGATCGCCGAGTTCCGGCCAGGACTCCAGGTCACCCTCGCGACCAGCGGCGAGTTGGGGGGTTGGCTCGGCCTGAAGGCTCGCCGTCACCTACTGCGGGCCTTCGACCGGCTCGGCGTCCAGGTCCACGAGCACACCACCATCGACCGTGTCGAGGCGACGGGAGCTGTCGCCGTTAACGGCACTACCTTCCTGGCCGACGCGACCGTGTGGGCCGCAGGCTTCACCGCCCACCCCATCGCCGCAGCCAGCGGTCTCGCCGTCGAGGACGACGGCCGGATCACCGTCGACCGCATGATGCGGTCGGTCTCGCACCCGGAGGTCTACGCCGCGGGCGACAGCGCCTACGCCATGGGCGAGAACGGTCAACCGCTGCCGATGTCCTGCGCTTCGGCTGGGTTCACCAGGATGCAGGCGACGGCCGCGATCATCGGCGAGCTGACCGGTCGCAAAATCTCGAAAACCCCGCTCGCGTACCTCGGCAACTGCATCAGTCTTGGCCAGAAGGACGCGATCTTCCAGGTGGTCGATGGCGATGCGCGGTCGAAGTCCTGGTCCCTGCGCGGCCGTCCGGCCGCGCATGTCAAGGCAGCCGTGCTCAGAGGCACCGCGTGGAACATGAATCACCCGACCTACGGTCTGCCGGCCCGCAAGCACCATTTGGCAACCACGTCCGATCGCTCCGCTGAGGCAGCAGCCGTCTAGCGTGCCCTATATGGACACTGCCACCGTGGAGCGTTTCGAGGCCAACCGGGACCGGTTGGCCTCGTTGGCGTACCGGCTGCTCGGCTCGGCCGCTGACGCCGAGGACGCCGTGCAAGACGCGTTCCTTCGCTGGCAGGCGGCCGACCAAGCCCACATCGAGGTGCCCGAGGCATGGCTGACCAAGGTAGTCACCAACCTGTCCCTCGACCGGCTCCGTTCGGCGAAGATGCGGCACGAACGCGCGGTCGGCGAATGGCTACCCGAACCGCTCCTTGAGGGCGACCCGATGCTGGGCCCGGCCGACACCGTCGAGCAGCGGGAATCAGTGACGCTGGCAATGCTGACGCTGCTGGAACGCCTGCCGCCGATCGAGCGGGCCGTCTATGTTCTGCGCGAGGCCTTTTCCTACAGCCACGCCGAGATCGCCGAGATCCTCGACATCACCGAGTCCGCGAGCCAGCAGCACGCCCACCGGGCCCGGCGCCATGTCGCCACCGAGCGCAACGTCACTGAAGTCAACGGCGCCGCCGCGCGCCGAATCGTCGAGGCATTCGTCAACGCCGCGTCCTCGGGCCGCACAGAACGGCTGGTGGCCTTGCTGACCGACGACGCGACCGCGGTCACGGACGGCGCCGGGTTGGCCACGAAACTGATGCGTGTTTCCGGCCCCGCGCGTATTGCTTCGGTTTTGCGAGCTGGCTTCAGACCGACACCGGCGAAGCGGAAACTGGCCGGTGGCTCGCCCGCGATCCACGCCTCCGTCGTCAACGGCTCCCCAGCGGTGATCGCGACGCTCGACGACCGGGTTCTGGGCGCGGTGATCCTCGAGGTTCGTGGCGACAAGATCGCGGCCGTGCACGGTATGGCTTCCCCTGCCCGGCTCGGCCGCCTCACCGAGGAATGGCGTCGGCGCGAGCACGACGTCCCCCTGATCGAATCGTGGTGACCGGGAACCTCCGGGAAATTCGTCCGCGTCACCAGCACGCTGAGCATGCGCGAGGGACGGACGGCCACGGCTGACCTCAGCCCCGCCAGCGCATCCGGATCGAACCGAGCAGCTCACCCTTGCCCGCCGACGTCACGCCGGTCCGCCACACCGCGACCACCCACGTGCCGTGGTGCGCGCGAGCACGAGCGAGGTAGTCCTCCGCGCAGGCGCGGGTGTAGCGCGCGAACCACTGCTCGCGGGTGACGCCCTTGTGCTTCAGTGTCCATCCGGCGTCCTCCACCAGCTCGGTGTGCTCGTGCAGGCGGTGTCCTTTCGCGAGTTCGCGGCGGTATTCGATGCGTTGCCAGTAGTCCCAGGTCGGCATTGCGTTGAGGATGCGAACGGAACGGCGCCGTGCGTGCGTCATGGTGTAATTACTGGTGACGATATGCTTGCCACGCACCGGTCAGTAGACTGGAGGAAGTGAACCCGGCAGCCTTCCGGACGGTGGGTGGGCCGGGTTTCGCGTGCACGTTCCGTAGTAGCGGTGACAGCGGGCCCCAGTTCGAGGCTTGAGTCCAGGAGCTTCTTGCGGCGCTCCCCCTTGGTGTCCCGCACTTTCCCGGGAAAGTGCGGGTCCGAACGTCCGGGAATTCGTCGACGAATTCCCGCGTTGAGTGAGCCATGGCACAGGATCAGGCGCTCCACGACCTTCTCGCCTCGCGCATGCTCAGCGTGCTGGTGACGCTCAAGCGGGACGGACGGCCGCAGCTGTCCAACGTCCTGCACCACTACGACCGGGACGCGGGCGTCGTTCGCGTTTCGCTCACGGACGGCAGGGCGAAGACCAAGAACGCACGTCGCGACCCGCGCGTCAGCCTGCACGTGTCCAGTGCGGACGGCTGGGCCTACGCCGTCGCCGAGGGCACCGCCGAGCTGTCGGAGGTCGCTCGCGACCCGCAGGACGCGGCGGTCGAGGAGCTCGTGCAGCTCTACCGCGATCTCCAGGGCGAGCACCCGGACTGGGACGAGTACCGCGCCGCGATGGTCGCCGAAGGCAGGCTGGTGCTGCGCCTGCGCGTCGAGCGCGTCTACGGCATGGCAGGCGGCTGAGGTCGCTACTCGCGGAACGCCAGGTCCTTGGCCGCCAGTTCCTCGCGCAGGATCCGGATCGCCTTCGGGCCGACGCCGTGCAGCGCCAGGAGGTCGGCCTCCCTGGCCTCGGTGAGTTGCTCCAGCCTGGTGTATCCGGCGGTGGTCAGCGCCCTGGTCGCCGGGCGGCCTATCGCGCGCGGAAGTTCGCTGTCGGGGCCATCAGTTGTCATGACTGTCCCTCCGTGCGTTCGTCGAGGTGCCCGAGCATCTCCCGGATCCATGGACGGAAACCGAGGCGTTCGTAGAGTTGTACCGCTCCCGCGTTGGCTTCCATGACGCTGACCGACCAGTACCCGCAGCCACGCCGACGCAGCTCGTCCCGGCACGCGTCGAGCAGGGCGGTGCCGACTCCATGACTGCGCACGTCGGCGGCCACGACCAGTGACTCCACCTCGCCACGAATACCACCGAGATCGAAGGTGGGTCCTGAGGCCATGAGCCGGCCGAAGGCGTAGCCGACCGGGGCTTCGACGTTGCCGGTCCTGGCGATGAGCAAGAAGCCGGTGCTGTCCTCGAGCCACTTCCGGTACTCACGTTGGCGCAGGTCCCACGACAGCTCCTGCTCCCGCACCGGCCAGTCGTCTGCGGCGACCGAACGATGGTGTTCGACCATTGCCTTCCACAGCGGTGCCAGCAGGTCGACGTCGTCGGCGTCACCCTTCGCGACCTCGATGTCCATGGTGGCGACGGTAAAGGACGGCTACGACACCGCCGAGTGCTCCAGGCGAACGCGGACGGCGAACACGGCGCTTCAGGTGCCCAGCCGGTCCAGCACTTCGTCGAGGTTGCGCACGATCGCGTCGCTCGTGTCGCCGAAGGCGGCCCGCAGGTAAAGGGCGTCACCGATCGCCGCGATCAGTTCGGCCGTCAACGGGTCGGACACGTGCTCGGCCAGCAGCTCGCGCCAGGCCTCCATGATCGAGCGCATCGCGGTGTCCACCCGTGGTTCGTTGCCCGCGAGCCGGATCGTCGCCAGCGTGGCCCGGTGCAGTGCCTCGTCCTTCGTGACGTCGCTGACCGAGGACCGCAGGTAGTAGTGCACCACGCCCTTCGGTGCTTTCCGCGCCTGCTCGATGTCGGCGTCGTTCAGCCGTCGCACCCGGTCCAGCAGCCCGTCGAGCAGGGCGTCCTTCGATCCGAAGTGGTACAGCAACCCGCCCTTGGACACTCCCGCTTCGGCTGCGACGCCTTCCAGCGTCACCCCGGCTGGGCCGTGGGCGATCAGCACGTTCTCGTAGGCGTCCAGGATGCGGTCGCGCGATGACGGCTTCGGCATGCGCTTGACTGTACCGTCCGGACGGTTTACTTTCGAAGTGGGTGGTAACTGTACCGTCCGGACTGTTTACTTTGGGAGTGGATCGTGGGTCAGGGGGATCGCAGGCAGTGGGTCGCGCTCGGCGTGCTGGTGCTACCGGTGCTGCTGATCAGCGTCGACATGACGGTGCTGGGCTTTGCCCTGCCGTACCTCAGCGAGGACCTCGGGCCCACGAGCGCGCAGCAGCTCTGGATCGTCGACATCTACTCGTTCATGCTCGCCGGGCTGCTGGTGCTGATGGGCACCCTCGGCGACCGGATCGGCAGGCGCAAACTACTGCTGGTCGGTGCGGTGGCCTTTGGGCTCGCCTCGGTCCTCGCGGCCTTCGCGGGCAGCGCGCTGATGCTCATCGCCGCCCGTGCGCTGCTCGGGGTCGGCGGGGCGACGTTGATGCCGTCCACGCTGTCGCTGATTCGCGCGATGTTCGTCGAGCCACCGCAGCGGCGGATCGCCATCGCGATCTGGAGCGCGGGGTTCTCCGGAGGCATGGCGCTCGGACCGGTCGTCGGCGGCTGGCTGCTGGAGCACTTCTGGTGGGGCTCGGTGTTCCTGATCAACGTGCCCGTGATGGTGCTGCTGCTGGTGCTCGGGCCGCTGCTGCTGCCGGAGGCGCGGGACCCGAAGCCGGGCCGGTTCGACCCGCTCTCGGCGTTGCTGTCGATGGCCACCGCGTTGCCGGTGGTCTACGGCATCAAGACGGTCGCCGAGGACGGTCTCTCGGCCACCGCCCTGGCCGGGATATTCGTGGGAGTCGGGTCCGGTGTGCTGTTCCTGCGCCGTCAGCGCAGGCTGGCGGACCCGATGATCGACCTCACCCTGTTCGCCAACCGGCGCTTCAGCGTCTCACTGGTGACGAACGTGCTCGGGGTCTTCGCCATGGTCGGCCTGCTCTTCCTGGTGCCGCAGTACCTGCAGCTCGTGCTCGGCCTCCGGCCGATGACGGCGGCACTGTGGATGCTGCCGGCCTCGGTCGCGGGAGTGATCGGCGCGCTGACGGCGGCCCGGCTGGCCAGGTGGTTGCCGCTACCGTCGCTGATCGGAGGTGGCCTGTTGCTCTCGGCGGCCGGGTATCTCCTGTTGGCCACTCTCGGCACCGACTCCGGGCTGGCCGCGCTCGTGGCCGGGTTCGTGCTGGTGGGCGTTGGGATCTCCCTGTCGGAGGCGCTGGCCAACGACCTCATCATCTCGGCCGCCCCAGCGGAGCGCGCCGGTGCCGCGTCGGCGCTGTCCGAGACCGGGTACGAACTCGGCGGCGCGCTCGGTATCGCCGTGCTCGGCACGGTCGCCACCGCGATCTACCGGGACGGAATCCCGCAGGGGGCCCCGGAGGCCGCGCGGGAGACCCTCGGCGGCGCGGCCGCGGTGGCCGAGCAACTGCCGCCCGCGGAGGCGGCGGGCCTGCTGCACAGCGCTCAGGAGGCGTTCGTGCAGGGCCTGCACGTCACCGCGTACTTCGGTGCCGCGCTGCTGGTCTACGCCGGCATCCAAGCGATGGTCCTGCTGCGCAACCGTGACCGGAAACCGGCGGCGAGCGCGGCTCTGCCATCCTAGAACCGTCGGAATTCCTGCTCGCGCACACGAAACGTAGGCCATGGCTAAGTCAGTCAGCACCCACCTGCTCAACGCCGTTCGCGGCGGGCTCATCGGTACCGCGGAAGTGGTGCCCGGCGTAAGCGGCGGCACCGTCGCCCTGGTCGTCGGCATCTACGACGACCTGATCATCTCCGCAGGGCACCTCGTGAGCGGGGTCCGGATGGCGGTCACCGACCTGCCCCGCAAACGCGGGAACGAGCGGGCGGCCGCGGAGTTCGGCAAGGTGAAGTGGCCGCTGGTGCTGGCGGTCCTCGCGGGCATGGCGATCGCTGTGCTGACCATGGCTCGCCTGATCGCGCCCCTGGTGGAGGAACATCCGGAGCCGTCGTATGCCATCTTCTTCGGTTTGGTCCTGGCCTCGCTCTGGGTGCCGTTCCGCGGCTCGGGCCAGCGATGGACACCGGTGCACTACCTGGTGGCCCTGGCTTTCGCGGCTGCCGCGTTCGTAGTGACGGGACTGCCGCCCGCCGAGGTGGAGCCGAACCCGGTACTGGTCGCCGGTGCGGCGGCAATCGCGGTGTGCGCGCTGGTCCTGCCCGGTCTGTCCGGTTCGTTCCTGCTGTTGACCTTCGGGCTGTACACGGTAACGATGGACGCGCTCAACGCTCGCGACCTCGGCTACATCGCGACCTTCGCGCTCGGGGCGATCTTCGGACTCGCGTTCTTCGTGAAGCTGCTGCAGTGGCTGCTGGAGCACCACCACCACACCACCCTGGTCGTCATGACCGGCCTGCTGGCCGGGTCGCTGCGGGCGTTGTGGCCGTGGCAGGACGAGGACCGCAATCTGCAGGCGCCTGCCGACAACGCGCCGCTGATCTTCGGTCTGATGGCGCTCGGGTTCGTCGTGGTGGTCGTGGCGATCCTGATCGAGCGCAGGGCCCAGGCACGCCGCGCCGAACAGGCCGACGAGAACGAGACGACGGCGGTCATCAACCTCTGAATCCGCGGTGTCCGCTTCGGCGGCGTTCGTTGCCGAGCAAGCGCGACAACGAACGCCGCCTCCGGCACGTCGCCCGGCGAGGATTGCGCCCGAACCGTGACCCGTGCGCTGGGTCAGCGGCCGACAGCGGACCCGCCGCGCACGCGAGAGCCGAGCAACGCACCCAGACCGATCATGCCGATCGCCAGCCCCAGGTGGAGCCAGTTGTCGGCAGTGTTGACGGGCACGAAGTTGGCGGCCGAGTCGAGGTCGATCAGCAGCCCGTAGAGCCAGAGCACCAGGTACACCGCACCGCCACCGACGAGATACCAACGTGCGGCGGCCGGTGTCCGAGCCATGGCGAACCCGACAACACCGAAGAGCAGGTGAACGATGTTGTGCAGGATCGATACCGCGAAAACTCCGAGCAACATCGCCGAGGACTCGTGACCGGCGAAGGTCATGGCATCGTAGTTCGTGGTCACGCCCGGGACGAACCCGAGAATGCCCACCACCAGGAACACCGCGGAAACGATCATCGCGGCCAACTGGACCGGCGTCCGCCCGGTAGCGACCGGCTGGCGTGGTTGAGCCATCACGGCTCCTTCCTCTGGGTTGGGGAACCCAACGCTTACCCAGACAAAGCGGACTTACACCCGCCCATCTCGCCGGGTGTGGATGGCCAGGTCGGCGGGTATGCGGGATGAATGAACGTTCATCGAGTCCTTCGGGGCGCTGAGTCGTTGCGAGCGGTCGACCGTCCCGCCGCCTCGGTGGCGACAACGGTCCGCCGGGTTCTGCGCAGGACCCGGACGGACGGTGTCCTGCGCGGTTCCTGGCTGGGCCACCCCCTGCACCCACTGCTGGTCGTCGTGCCGCTGGGCGCCTGGGTGTGTTCGACCGCGTTCGACTACGGAGTGGGCACACCCGAAACGGCGCGGAAGCTGATCGCCTTCGGTCTCGCCACCACACCACCTGCCATGCTGCTCGGGCTGGCCGACTACGCCGAGCTCGACGAACGCCAACGCCGGGTCGGCCTGGTGCACGCGCCGGCCAACACCGCTGCCGTCGCACTGTTCACCGCGTCCTACCTGGCTCGCGGGCACAGTGCCCGTAGCACCGCAGGCAAGATCATCAGTTTGCTCGCGCTGACCGCAGTGAGCGCGGGTGGCGCTCTGGGCGGCCACCTCACGTACGCTCAGGGCGCGGGCGTGCACCGCTGGCAGACACCGGCGAACGAGTGAGCGACACCGCCGGTCGAAGGTGCGAAAAGTACGTTCTCGCGACACGGGCGCCGCACGCGGATCGAGACTTCGAAAGCCACTGGACGAGTGTTCGAGGCGTCCGAGTGCATTCCCGGCAATCTCGCGCCCCCGTTTCTCCCGGCGCCCTCCCTGTGGTGCTGGTCCACGGTCTGGCGGTGTCACACCGGTACCTGATGCCACTCGCGGCACGGCTGTCCTCCAGCTATCCCGTTTCTGCCGTCGACCTGCCCGGGTTCGGGCTCAGTGGCGAACCCGGGCACGTGCTCGACGTCGCGGAACTGGCCGACTGGCTCGCGGACTGGTTGGTCACCACCGGTCGCGCTTCCGCCGCGCTGATCGGAAACTCGTTCGGCTGCCAGGTCGCGGTTGACCTCGCTGTTCGTCACCCCGAACTGGTCCGCTGCCTGGTGCTCGTCGGCCCGACCATGGACCCGTGGGCTCGCGGTGCGGCGCGGCAGGCCCTGCGCTGGCTGCGCAACCTCCGGCACGAGGACCCTGTCCAGTTACCGATAATCCTGCGAGACCTCCGTGACGCCGGAATCGACCGCGCCCTGGGCACACTCCGGATCGCGTTGCGCGACCCCATTGAGCGCAAGCTACCCGCGGTATCGGCACCCACTCTCGTCACCAGGGGCGCCGTCGAACCGGTCGTCCCGCAACGGTGGGCAGCGCAGGCCGCTGACCTGCTACCGCGGGGGGAACTCGCCGTCGTCCCCGGAAGCCCGCACAACGCCAACTACAGCGCCACCCACGAGCTGGCAGTACTGGTACTCCCGTTCCTGCGACGGGTGTCCGCGGTGGACTCCGAGTGAGCACGCACGCGCAGCCGGCGCGGACCTCAACGGCGATCGCGGAACGCGCTGGTCCCGGCGCGCATCCGGTAGGGCTCCAGTTCCGCGCGTTGCCGCTCGGCCCGATCGGCCAGCTGCCGGAAATCGGCGTCCGGCAGCCTGGAACCCAGATCGGCCAGGTCGCCCAAGGTGTCCCAGAGCTGCTTCTTGCCCTGTACACCCATCACCAGGATCTCCAGCTCCACGAACCGGCTCAACGGGGAGTAACCCGTCAGCCGGCCGTTGAGCTTGAGTCTCGAAATCCGCTCAGCTCCGATCGCGAACGCCACCTTGACCGGATTCACCGGCACACCCAACCGGCGCATGATCGTCCGGAACGTGTCGACGTCCTCGGCGATCCCCTCTGACACGTGCGCCAGCGCGTCACCGAAATCGGTGCCGCGGTTGTTGCGCTGCGCGCGACGGGCCAGTTCCCGCCAGAGCACTCCCAGCGCGAGCTGATCATTCAGGTAAATGCCCAAGAAACTAGTCATACCGGACGGCGTACCCGCAGCTGGGCGGCGGAATCCGCGGTATCAGGCGAGGACACCCACCGCCACCGAGGCCTGATGGAGTATCGCGCGGTGGCCATCGACCGGTTCCCAGTCGTTCCGCGGGTATTACGGTGGAGCCATGAGCGATGATGCCCTGCTGGCCAGACTCCGTGACGACCTCGGCAGGGAGGCCGTGCTCACCGACACCGACGTCACCGGAAGCTACTCGCGCGACATGATGCCGCTTGCGCCGTCCGGGACGCCGCTGGCCGTGGTGCTGCCGCGCGATGTCGCCGGCGTGCAGGCGACCGTCCGGGCGTGCGCCGAGGCGAAGGTGCCGATCGTGCCGCGTGGAGCGGGCAGTGGGCTTTCCGGCGCGGCCAACGCGATCGACGGCTGCGTGGTGCTGGTGCTGACCAAGCTCAACGAGATCGTCGAGGTCGACGCGGGCAACCGGCTCGCGGTCGTGCAGCCGGGCGTGGTGAACCTGGACTTCCGCAACGCCGTCGAGAAGCACGGACTGTTCTATCCGCCGGACCCCTCCAGCTACGACTGGTGCACCATCGGCGGCAACCTCTCCACCAACGCGGGCGGCCTGTGCTGTGTGAAGTACGGCGTCACCACGGACTCGGTGCTCGGGCTGGAGGTCGTGCTCGCCGACGGCTCGCTGCTGCACACCGGGCGGCGCACCGTGAAGGGGGTCGCGGGCTACGACCTGGCGCGGCTGTTCGTCGGCAGCGAGGGCACGCTCGGGATCATCACCAGGGCCACGGTGGCGCTGAAGCCGCTGCCGCAGGCTCCCGCGACGCTCGTGGCCGGGTTCACCAGCACCGCCGCCGCGGGTGAGGCCGTCGCCCGGGTGGTGCGCGAGGGTCTGGTGCCGTCATTGATGGAGATCATGGACGCGGCCTCGATCAAGGCGGCGGAGGCGTATCTCAAGACCGACATCGGCGCGGGCTCGGACTGTCAGGCGTTGCTGCTGTGCCAGTCGGATGCCGGTGGTGAGGTGGCCCGGCGCGAGATGGCCGCGTTGGAACAGATCTGCAACGACTGCGGGGCCGATATGGCCTACGCGACCGACGACCTCGCCGAGGGCAACATGCTGCTGCAGGCCCGGCGGGTGGTGCTGACGGCACTGGAGCTCTACGGCTCGTGGCTCACCGATGACGTCTGTGTGCCGCGCACCCGCATCAGCGAGCTGATCGCGGGCTGCCAGCGGATCAGCGAGGAGGTCGGCCTGCGGATCGCCGTCGTCGGGCACGCCGGGGACGGCAACATGCACCCGACGATCGTCTACGACCCCACCTCGGCGGACGAGTTCGCCCGCGCGCAGCGGGCGTTCGACGCGATCCTCGAGGTCGGGCTGTCCCTCGGCGGAACGGTGACCGGCGAGCACGGCGTCGGCAAGATCAAGCGGGAGTGGCTGGAGCGCGAGATCGGCCCGGTCGGGCTGCGGGTGCACCAGCAGATCAAGGCCGCACTCGACCCGGAGAACCTGTTCAACCCCGGCTCGATGTTCGCGATGCCGTGACCGTTTCGGTAGTGCCGATCGGACCGGCGAGGCGCATCCTTGAGAGATGCGGCCAGCCGTCAGGAGCGATCTCGCTGACGACCCGGTAGGTCAGGTCCGGGCGTCGGCTCGCGGCTGGCAGGGGATCCAGCTGGGCGTCCTGGGGTTCATCGGCCTTTGCGGCGTGCTGGTCACGACCGACGGCCCGTTCTGGCTCGATGTGCTTGCCGGGATCCTCGCCGTGGTGGCACTCCTGCTCGCCTGTGTGGCGACCGTTCTGGTCGGCCTCGTGGCGTGGCCGTTGGATGCGGACGCCGATACCGGCGCCGACCCGTCGGGTCTGACGCGACGGCTGCGCGCGGGAATTGCCGTGACTCTCGCTGCCGTCGTCGCCGTCACGCTGTCCGCCCTGTCCGGGTGGTGGCCGGAGAAGCAGCCGACCAGTGCCGCGATGCTGGTGGAGGTTCGCGACGTCACCGGTCGCGTCTGGTGTGGGGAGTTGAACTCGTCCGACGGGCCCGCCCTGATCCTGACCAGCGGTGGACGGCGGGTAGCGGTGCCGGCCGAGACGCTGGCTTCCGTGCGCCCCGTCGTCAGGTGCCCAGACTGACGGCGTGCCGCAACTGTGGATCTAAAGCAGCGTCAGCAGGCCGACGACGGATCCGGCCGCGAGGCCGAGGACCACGGCGAGCACCAGGATCCAGTGCGTGGCCAGCGGCACGGCCGCCGCACCATCCTTGGCCTTGTCACCTGGGAGGTGCTGCTCCACGGTGATCGCCTCGTCCGCCGGTGCCGGGGCGGGCAGGTCGTCGAGGGCGGCGCGTTCCCGCTCCAGCGAACTCGCACCGGTTCCCGACAGCAGTCCGTAGCCGTGCGGCAGACCCTCGTCGGCCGGCCCGCCCGTGGTCACGGGCTGTTGCTCGGTCCGCGTTGTTTCCGCCTCCTTGGCCGAGGGAGGCGGTGGGGCCGACCGTGCCTGGGCGCGCAGGGCCTCGGCCAGCAGGCGCTCGGGATCGGAATCGGCGGACTCGCTCATCGGGCTCAGGGTATCGCCCTACCCGAGATGGATCAGCCGAGCAGGCCCGACCTGCGCCAGATTCGCTCGGTCGGCCCGCCGATGAGTCCGGCATCGGACAGGAAGGCGACGACTCGTTCGGCCCCGTGGCGCTTGACCTCCCGATGATGCGGATTGTCCCTTGCCTGCGCGCGTGCCTGCCTCGGGTCGAGCCCGGCACGGCGGTACTGCGCGGACCGGGTCAGCAGCATCGCCCCCTGGGCGGCCACGTATCTGGTGAACTCCCGGTCCAGCCGGTTGCTCGTCTCCAGCGTGCGCAGCAGATCCTCCCGGGCGTACCGCACGTGCCGCGCCTCCTCGGTGACGTGGATGCGCATCACCGCACGCACGAGCGGCTGCAGGCTCTCGTCGCGCATCGTGTCGCGCTGCAGGACGTCGAACACCTCCTCGCCCATCAGCGTCGCCGCCCACATCGAGGGGCCACGCAGCACGAACGGGAGGGTGTGGCCGATCAGGTACCAGCGCGGATGCTGCCGGTACGGCCTGCCGCCCGCCTTCTCGATGAGTTTGGCGAACATCGTCGAGTGCCTGCACTCCTCGGCGACCTCGGTGTACGCGTACTGCACGTGCTCCGACGTCGGATCGCCGCGATATGCGAGGCGCATCAGCATCTGCATGAGGATGGTCTCGAACCAGATGCCCACACTGACGGTATTGATCATTTCCTGCTTGGACAGTTCGAGGCGCTGCCGCTGGCTCATCGCCTGCCACAGCTCGGTGCCGTAGAGCGTGACCAGTTGCTCCGGCACGAAGTACTTGTCCGGATGCAGCGGGGCGTCCCAGTCGATGTCGACGTCGGGATCGTAGAACTGCCGTGCCGAGGAGGTCTGCAGGCGCTTCGCCGTGATCTCGCGGCCGGGTGGGGTCCGTGCGGTGTGGCTGGCCATGGGCCGTTCCTCTCGCCGGGTAAGACTAAAGGTTAGAACGGCCAATGAAAGAATGGAAGATTAAACGGTCTTGTCTTCCTCCTGACTCAGTAGCGGGCCGAAGCGCCGGGCCAGCCAGTCCGACAGCTCCCGGCTCATCGACTGGGCCAGGGCCGAGGACACCGCTGCCTGCGCCTGTGGTCGCAGGCGCTTGGCCTGCTCGGTGAGTTCGGGGACCTCCGCGACGCTCGGCGTCCAGCCCGGTTCGCTGGATGGCAGCACGTGGTCGTCGACAAGGCGCAGGAACAGCGCCGCCAGTTCGTCGGTGTGCCGGAGCACCTGCTCCGCGATGTCCAGCACCGTCGGCATCGGCACACCCGCGGCCAGTAGTTCGCGGCCCGCCTGCAGCAGCCGGGGACTGCGGACGACGATCGCGGAGCCCTTGCGCTCGAAGATGCCCAGCTTGAGTGCGCGGTCCAGGGTCGACGCATCGGCGAGGCCGCCGAACTCGGTGGCCAGCTCGGCGAGCGTCAGCTGTAGCGGGACCTCATCGGACCACGGCTGCGTGAGCACCTCCTCGAGCCCCAGCAGATCGCCGAGGTCCCGTCCGGCCTCCCACGCGGAGACCATCTCGTGGATCTGCGCGAACGTGTAGCCGCGTTCGAGCAGGTTGAGCACCAGGCGGAGTCGCGCGAGGTGCGCCTCGGTGTAAACCGCGATGCGCCCGCGCCGGGCCGGGGGCGGGAGCAGGCCGCGGTCCTGATAGACGCGCACATTGCCGACGGTGGTGCCCGCCAGGCGGGCGAGGTCGTCGACCCGGTATTCGGACATCGGGGCAGTCTAGGGAGTGGGGGCGACATGCCGATCAGTACTGCGCACTCGGCACGACCGGCCATGAAGTTGAACTATGGTACAAGTAGTACATACGTTCAATTTTATCTCAGGAGGCGTGATGAGCCAGGGGGAGCCCGTGCGGGCCGGGTGGCGGGAGTGGAGCGGCCTCGGGTTGCTGGCGTTGCCGACGCTGGTGCTGGGGCTCGACGTGACGGCGCTCTACCTCGTCCTGCCGAGTCTGTCCGCGGACCTGCGCCCCAATGCGGCAGAAGCCTTGTGGATCATGGACGCCTACGGCTTCTTCATCGCCGGATTCCTGCTGACCATGGGCACGTTGGGCGACCGGATCGGCCGAAGGCGCCTGCTGATGATCGGGATGGCCGCGTTCGGCGCGGTCTCGGTCCTCGCGGCGTTCGCGCCGACCACCACGTGGCTGATCGTGGCTCGGGCCCTGCTCGGTGTGGCCGGGGCGACCCTCATGCCCTCGACCCTGTCGCTGATCAGCACCATGTTCACCGACGTCCGGCAGCGTGCTGTGGCGATCGGGGTCTGGGCCACGATGTTCGGTCTGGGAATGGCCGCTGGTCCGGTGGTGGGCGGGCTACTGGTCGGCAGCTTCTGGTGGGGTGCGGCCTTCCTGCTCGCGGTTCCGGTCGCGGTGCTGGTGCTGGCCGTTGCCCCGGTGCTGCTGCCGGAGTTCCGGGCACGCGCGGCCGGCAGGCTCGACCTGCTCAGTGTCGGGTTGTCGCTGGCAGCGGTGCTGGCGATCGTCTACGCGATCAAGCACATCGCCGAGCACGGTCCCGACCTCCGGGTGCTGGTTGCCGTCCTGCTCGGCGGTGGTTCCGCGGTGGTCTTCGTCCGCCGCCAACTGCTGCTGGATGCGCCGTTGCTGGACATGAAACTCTTCACGAACCGGGCTTTCGTCGCCGCCCTTTCGGTCCTGCTGATCGGCCTGGTCGGCGTGGGTGGAGTGATGCTCCTGGTCACCCAGTACCTGCAGCTCGTCGGCGGTCTTTCACCCACGACCGCGGGCATGTGGACGGGAATTCCGGCTCTGGCCATGCTCCTCGCGGCCATCGGCGCGCCCCTGCTGGCCCGGCGCGTGTCACCCGGAATCGTCATGTTCGCCACCCTGGTGCTGTCGCTGGTCGGCTACGCCCTGCTCGCCCTCGCCGACACCGACAGCAAGCTGAGCGTGGCCGCCGGGTTCGCCTTCGTGTACCTCGGGCTCGGGGCCATCGCCGCCCTGGGTACCGACATCGTCGTGGGGGCCGTTTCGGCGGAGAAGTCCGGATCGGCGGCAGCGTTGTCCGAAACCGTGCAGGAACTGGGTGTCGCGGTGGGAGTGGCGCTGCTGGGCAGCCTGACCACGGCGATCTACCGGACAACGATCGAGGCGCCACCCGGCCTGCCGACAGCTGCCGCCGAGGCGTACACCGACAGCCTCCCCGGGGCACTGTCGGCTGGGAACCAGTTGACCGCCGCGGCTGTCGAGCACGCGCGCGTCGCGTTCGTCAGCGGGCTCAACGCTTCTGCTGTCATCGCCGGTATCGCCATCGCGGCCGTGTCGCTGCTCAGTTTCACGACACTGCGACACATCCGCCCACTCGGCTCGGCCGCGCCCGACAGTGGGCCAATACCCTCTAGCCATGGGAGAGGCGATGGCCGATGAGGGGCACGTGGTCGACGGACGCAAGTTGCGCGGGCAACGCCGACGTGCGGAAATCATCGACGCGACGCTCGCCGTCGTCCGCCGCGACGGTGCTGCCGGGGTGACCCACCGAACCGTCGCCAAGGAGGCCGGGATCCCGGCGAGCCTGACGCTCTACTACTTCGCCACCCTCGACGACCTGCTGGTAGCGGCCCTGACCAGCATCACGGACGCGTACACCGAGCACATCCGGCGGATCATCGACTCCGAAGAGGACAAACTCCGGGGACTGGCCCAGCTCATCGCCGAATCCGACGGGCCGGGACGGGAACGCGCACTCGCCGAACGCGAGCTGTCGACGTTGGCCGCACGGCGCCCGGCCTTGCGGCCCGCGGCCTGGCGCTGGCGGGAGCACGTCGCGGAGCTCGCCAGGACACAGACGGACGACCCCGACGCGGTCGAAGCCCTCATCGCGCTCGCTGACGGTCTGTGCGCGGCCATCCTGCTCGGGGAACGGCAGGCCGACGAGGACCACATCCGCACACTCCTCGGTAACGTGCTGCGGAGCGCCAGTCCGTAGCTGCCTACTTCGACGCCGCGACTCCGTCGATCCACGTTCCCCTGCGCAGCACGCGGACCGGGCGGAGTTCGTCGTTCAGTACCACCAGGTCGGCGCGCAGGCCCGGGGTCAGCGAACCCGTCGTACCGGTGAGGTCGAGCAACTCGGCCGGCCTGCCCGAGGTCGCGCGCACGGCGTCGGTGATGCTCAGGCCCGCGCCGGTGACCAGGTTCCGGAATGCGACGTCCATGGTCAGCGTGCTGCCCGCCAGTGATCCGTTGCTGGCCAGGGTCGCCACGCCGGCGGTGACGTCGACGTCGAGCCTGCCGAGGGTGTAGGTGCCGTCGGCCGCGTCGGTGGCGGACATCGCATCGGTGATCAGCACGGTCCGGCCGAGTCCGGCGTGCTTGGCGGCCAGCCGGAGCACGGTCGGGTGGACGTGGACCAGATCGCAGATGAGCTCGATCGTCACCCGTTCGTCGTCCAGCATCGCGCCGATCGGCCCCGGCTCCCGGTGGTGCAGTGGGCGCATGCCGTTGAAGAGGTGGGTGGCGACGGTGGCGCCAGCGTCGATGGCGGGGCGAATCTGCTCCTCGACGCCGTCGGTGTGCCCGATCGCCACGAGCACGCCGGACTCGCTGAGCTGGCGCACGGCCTTGATGCCGCCGTGGAGTTCGGGAGCGAGGGTGACCATCCGGACGTGACCCTTGCCCGCCTGCAGCAGTGCGTCGACGGTGTCGGTGTCGGGCTCGCGCAGCGCTCCCGGGTCGTGCGCACCGCAACGGGACTTCGCGATGAACGGGCCCTCGAGGTGAATTCCGGCGAGGTCACCGTCCTCGACCAGCTCGGTCAGCGCCCCGACCTGGCTGTTCAGCACGGGAACGGGGTCGGAGACGAGGCTGGCCAGCAGAGTTGTGGTGCCGTGCCTGCGGTGCGCGGCGATGGCGTTGCTCGCCTCCGCGGGATCGGTGGTGGAGAACGAGCCCCCGCCCCCGCCATGGCAGTGGGTGTCGATGAATCCGGGGACGATCAGGGAGCCCGAGACATCGATTCGACGGCCCGCAGGGGCGGGACCGGAACCGATCCCGGTGATCAATTCACCAGCGACCGAAATCCAGCCGGAATCGATCAGTCCATCCGGGCCGGCGATTCGAGCGCCGGTCAGCACGAAATCTTCGACACCACTCACGACAGCCATCATATTGGTCCAGACCAGGACGTGGGCAACCCACCACGTTTCGAGGCTATCTCGTTACTTAGTTACGACCCTGTTCCCGCATCACCTTCTGCAGGGCTTCGAGTGCCCGGCTCGCGGTCGACTTGACCGTTCCCTTGGAGATGCCGGCCGCCTCGGAGATCTCGGCCTCCGAAAGCCCGCCGTAGTAGCGCAGCACGAGCACCTCGCGCTGCCGTGGTGGGAGCTTGGACAGCGCGTTCACCACGGACTGGTGCTCCGTCGAGAGCATCGCGAGACTTTCGGCGGAGCGTGCGTTGACCGCGTGCGGGGGGACGTACTCGCGAGCGGTCTTGCGCCTGCGCAGGACACTGCGGGACCCGTTCACCACCGCGGTGCGGAGGTAACCGACGGCCGCGGCGGCGTCCCGCAGGTTGCCCCAGTTGCGGTGCAGGCCGGTGAACGCCTCCTGCACGACGTCCTCGGCGGTGGCGGGCTCGTCGACCAGCAGGATCGCCAGCCGGACGAGGCGCATCCGATGGGTCCGGTAGAGGTCCTCCAGGGTCAGCGGTGCCGTGGGTCTGACCGGCGGCACCGGCGCGTCCATCGTGCGCAGGTGGCCGAGCGTCTGCTCGACGCTGCTCTCCGCGCTGCCCTGCATCTACGTCCCCGTCCCTGGCCTGTGTCCGCTACCTGTCCTGGGCGACCGTCTGCCCATCAGCAAAGCGTATCGGGTGCCCATGCGCGCGCTAGTGGTTGAACCGTGATGATCGCGGGTGTCCCTCGATCGCTTACGGTTCGCTGGCACCCGCACGTCGATTCTGGAGGACAGATGGCCTGGTTTGTGGTGGAAATCCGTTATGTGCAGGACAAGTTCGCCGAGGTGCGTCCGCGCCACCGGGACTACCTCGAGGACCTGGCCGAGCAGGGCGTCATCGCCGTCGCCGGACCGCTGGCGGACGGAACTGGCGGCATGTTCCTCTGCCAGGCAGAGGACCGCGAGGCCCTCCAGGCCGTGATCGACGCCGATCCGTACCACATCGAGGGCGCCATCGAGGAGCGCACGGTCCGGGAGTTCACCCCGCTGATCGGCGCATGGGTGCCCCCGGCCTCGGTCTGACCAGGGTTACCTGATGGCCGCGCGGCCGCCGTGGCCCGTCACGGCGGCTTCGCGTGCGCCGCGGGTCCGGATGTCCTCCAGCGCGCCCCGGTCGGCCTCCGGCACGAGCTTGCGCGAACCGATCTCGATGATCGGCGGCAGGAACGCGCGGATGAGCTTGAGCCCGCCGACCCAGCGCGGGACGTGGATGGTCCTGGCGCGGCGTTTGATCCCGGCTTCCAGGCAGTCGAGTGCGACCGTCAACGGGTAGGTCTTGCCGATCAGGCCAGGCATGCCCGCGCGCATCTTGCCGAACACCGGGTGGGCGTCGGCGCTGTCCACGAGGTCGGTGCGGATCCAGGTCGGATGCGCGACCCCGACCTTGACGCCGAGATGGTGCACCTCGGCGCGCAGGCTGTTGCAGAACGCCTCCACGCCTGCCTTGGCCGCCGAGTAGTTGGCCATGCCCGGGGCGTGGGTGATAGCGGCCAGCGAGGAGATCGCCAGCAGATACCCCTTGCGTTCGATGACGTGCGGCATCGTCACACGGAACGTGCGCCAGACACCGAGCAGATCGACCTCGATCACCTTCTCGAACGCGGCGGGGTCGACCGACCGGACGAAGCCGGTGGTGGCGATGCCCGCGTTGGCGATCACGATGTCGATCCCGCCGAAGCGTTCGACCACGCCTGCCGTCGCGGATTCGAGGGCTTCCCAGCTGGTGACGTCGGCCTCCCAGGAGTGGGCGCTGGGGCCGATCTTCTCCGCCACCGCGCGCTGTTCCTCGGCCTCCAGGCCGACGAGGGCGACCTTGGCGCCGTCGGCGGCGAGCCGCTCGGCGAGGCCCGCGCCGATTCCGCGCGCCGCCCCGGTGATCAGGACGACCTTGCCCTTGACCTTGTTCTTGCCGCCACCGGTCAGCAGGGAGAGCGGATTCGCCATCTGGTGCCTCCTCGACACGCCGTCGTGCTTGATGACCAGGACCGTACCTCAACTTACTCCCGGTAGGCTACTCGTCGGTAAGAACACTTTCCCGGGAAAGTGCTGTACTTGCACACGCCGGGTGTCGCACTTTCCCGGGAAAGTGCGACAGACCGTGCTCCCCGGGGAATTCGTCGACGGGTTCCCGGGTTGGCTGGAACATGGCTGTTGATCTGGGTAGGTACGGAATCTGGCGTTTCGCGGGTGGGCTCTCCCCGGAGCTGGCCGCCGAGTTGGAGGCGCTCGGCTTCGGCGCGGTGTGGATCGGCGGTTCGCCTCCCGGTGACCTCGAACTCGCCGAGAGCCTGCTCGACGCGACCAGCACACTGACGGTCGCGACCGGGATCGTGAACATGTGGACCGACGACGCGGACACCGTGGCCCGGTGCTACCAGCGCATCGCCGCCAAGCACCCCGACCGGTTCCTGCTCGGCGTCGGCATCGGCCACCCCGAGGCACAGCAGACCTACACCCGCCCCTACGACAAGATCGTGGAGTACCTCGACCAGCTGGACGCGGCGGGCGTCCCGGTCGAAGGTCGCGTGCTGGCCGCGCTCGGTCCGAAGGTGCTGCGCCTCTCCGGTGAGCGCACCGCCGGAGCCCATCCGTACCTGACCACCCCGGAGCACACCCGGCAGGCGCGCGAGATCCTCGGCGCGGGCCCGCTGCTGGCGCCGGAACAGAAGGTCGTCCTCGACACCGACCCCGAACGCGCTCGTGCGATCGGCAGGCCGGCCGTGCGTTACCCCTATCTGATGCTGGTCAACTACGTGAAGAACCTGCGCCGTCTCGGCTGGAGCGAGGAGGACATCGCCGACGGTGGCAGCGACCGCCTGATCGACGCACTGGCCCTGCACGGCGACGCCGAGACCGTCGCGGCCGGCGTCACCGCGCACCTCGACGCGGGCGCGGACCACGTCAACATCCAGGTCCTCACCGAGGAGGGCGCCGACCCGCTGCCCGCCTACCGGGAACTGGCGAAGGTGCTGCGCTGACTGCTGAGGGGGTCGCGACCCGGGCCTCGTAGGATGCGGGCACAAGCTGCCGCGTTTTCGAGGAGGACAACGATGCCCATCGCGACCCCCGAGGTCTATGCGGAAATGCTGGACCGGGCGAAGGCGAACGAGTTCGCTTACCCGGCCATCAACGTGACCTCGTCGGAGACTCTGAACGCCGCGCTGCGCGGCTTCGCCGAGGCGGAGAGCGACGGGATCATCCAGTTCTCCACCGGTGGTTCGGAGTTCGCGTCCGGCCAGAAGGTGAAGGACATGGTCACCGGCTCGACCGCGCTGGCCGAGTTCGCCCACGTGGTCGCCGAGAAGTACCCGGTGAACATCGCGCTGCACACCGACCACTGCCCGAAGGACAAGCTGGACGGCTTCGTCCGGCCGCTGATCGACATCTCGCAGGAGCGGGTGAACCGTGGGCAGAACCCGCTGTTCCAGTCGCACATGTGGGACGGCTCGGCGATCGACCTGGAGGAGAACCTGGAGATCGCGGCGGAGCTGCTGGAGAAGGCGGCCGCCGCGAAGATCATCCTTGAGGTCGAGATCGGCGTCGTCGGCGGCGAGGAGGACGGTGTCGCTAACGACATCAACGACAAGCTCTACACCGCCGAGGGTGACTTCGTCCGCACCATCGAGACGCTCGGTTCCGGGGACAAGGGCCGTTACCTGCTGGCGGCGACCTTCGGCAACGTGCACGGCGTGTACAAGCCGGGCAACGTCAAGCTGCGTCCCGAGGTGCTCAAGGGCGGTCAGCGCGTCGCCGCCGAGAAGCTCGGGCTGGCCGAGGGCTCGAAGCCGTTCGAGCTGGTGTTCCACGGCGGGTCCGGCTCGTCGATCGAGGACATCCACGCCGCGCTGTCGTACGGCGTGGTGAAGATGAACGTCGACACCGACACGCAGTACGCGTTCACCCGCCCGATCGCCGATCACATGTTCAAGAACTACGACGGCGTGCTGAAGATCGACGGCGAGGTCGGAAACAAGAAGGTCTACGACCCCCGCAGCTACCTCAAGGCCGCCGAGGGCGCCATGGCGGCTCGCGTGGTCGAGGCGGCCGAGTCCCTCAAGTCCGCGGGCCAGAAACTCAGCTGAGCCAGCCCTTCAGGTTGTCCCCAATGCCACATTCGGGAACTTCAAGTTCCCCAATGTGGCATTGGGGACATCCGACCCTTCACCCATAGGAGTGGTGGATTTGTCTGCCGTGCTGAGTGCCGGGCAGGGTGTCGCCCGATGATGCCCAAACGTCTGGTCGCCGCCGTTCTCGTCGGTGCACTGGTGCTCGCCGCCGCGAGCACCACGCTCGCCTTGCTGCTGCTGTAGCCGCTGCTCACCCCCGCACGGAACTCCGTGCCCCACGTCGGCGCAGAATGGTGGCATGACGCACGCCAACCTGCTCGGCCCCGAGCCGACCCACCTGCCCGAGCGAACCGAAGCCGAAGCCGCCATGGATTCCGGCACCGACCCCGCCGAGGTCGCCGCGGAGTACCCCGACTTCAGCGAGGCGTGGGCCGCACTGGCCCACAATGCCTTCGAGGCGGGCGAGACGGTCGCCGCCTACGCCTACGCCCGTACCGGGTACCACCGGGGACTCGACCAGTTGCGCCGCGCCGGCTGGAAGGGCTTCGGCCCGGTGCCGTGGTCGCACCGCCCCAACCAGGGCTTCCTGCGTTCGCTCGCCGTACTTGCCAAGGCCGCGGGCCGGATCGGGGAGAGCGAGGAGTACGAGCGCTGCACCAAGTTCCTCGCCGATTCCGACCCGGCCGCGGCCGCGGCGACCGGCCTCAGCTGAGGCCGGTCCTGCAAGCTCAGAACCGACCGCAGTTGTCCGGTGCGCGCTTGCCTGCGAACCGTGCATCCAGCCAGGCGAACGCCTCCGGGTAAGCCCGGATCGCGCCACCGACGTGGGACGGCACCAACGAGGTGCTGAACTGCACGGTGGCGCCCTGGGCGCACCACTCCTTGGCCATCTGCCTGCCCTGGCCGTAGGGCACGATGTCGTCCAGCGCGCTGTGCACGACCAGCGTCGGCGCCTCCGGCTTCCGCTCGCCGATCCGCTGCTCCGCCACCCGCGAGGCGTAGGGCTCCTCGTCGAGATAGGCGGCCAGCGGACGGCCGTCCTTCGTCAGCGTCGCCGTCTTCGTGAACGCGTGCGCGGTGATCGCCTCCGGCGTGCACTGGGTCGCGACCTCGGCCAGCAGTTGCCGCCCCTTCTCGTTGAGCAGGTCGGGAAGGTTCAGCTCCGGGTATGCCGCGTCCAGGCTGAGCACCGAGTAGCCGAGGAAGCCGGCCGCATAGTGCCCGTCGAGCACACCCGCCACCTTCGCGAGGTCGGCGGGCACCGCGCCCGCGTACGCGCCCTTGATGTCGAGTTCGGGCGCGTACTCCGGGGCCAGTTCGGCCGCGGCGGCGGAGGCGCCGCCGCCCTGCGAGTAGCCCGCGATGCCCACCGGTCCCGCGTCGGGCAGGTCCGCCTGCGGCAGCCGCTGCGCCGCCCTGATCGCGTCGAGTACCGCGTGTCCTTCGGCTGCCCGGTTGACGTAGGTGTGCATGCCCGGAGTGCCGAGGCCCTCGTAGTCGGTGACCACGACCGCGAAGCCGCGGGTGAGCATCCCCGCGATGAACGGGCCCTCGTACTCCAGGCCCGCCGCGAGTGCCTTGGAGGGCGCGCAGTTGTCGCCGACACCCTGGGTCCCCGGTGCGTAGCCGACGATCGGCCGCTCCCCTGCGCCGGACCATTCGGCGTCCGGGGTGAGGACGGTGCCGGTCACCGCGATCGGCTCGCCGTGGGTGTTCTTGCTGCGGTACATGATCCGCTGCACCTGTGCCGGGGCGCGGATGAGCTTGACCGGGTCGATGAAGAACTCCGACGGCTCGCTCTTGATGACGTCACCGGGCTGGCCCGGTGGTAACGGTGAGGGAGGATCGTAGAAGGATGGCTCGGCGGAAACCGGTGCCGCAGCGACCGTGAGCAGGGCGAACCCCACGGCCGTGCTGAGCAGGGCGCCGAGAAGGCGATGGGCACGGCCGGGTGCGCGCATACTTGCTCCTCGTCGAGCTTAGTTTTCGACAGCGATGTCGAAAATATGTCTATGTGAGGTGGCGCACGATGTCAACTGCCGATCGTCGCCGTCCAGGGCGGCCTCGAAAACTTCCCCCGGAGGAACTGCGGGAGTTGGTCCTGAGTGCGGCGAGGACGGAGTTCGCCGCACATGGACAGCGGTCGGCCACGATCGAGCAGATCGCGCGTGCGGCCGGCGTGAGCAGGCAGAGCGTCTACGAGACCTTCGGTGACCGATCGGCGCTGTTCGCCGCCGTCGTCGCCGAGGTCGAGGAACTCGCGGTCGAGTGGATGGGAGCGCAGGCACTCGGCAACGACGAACCCGATCTGCGTATGTGGGCGCGCGCGAACTTCGGTGCGATATTCGACTTCGTCGAGGAGTATCCCGACGCACTTCCGGTGCTGCAGGAGGCCGAGCGTGGTGGGGATCCAGCGATGACGCGGGTGCGCTCCCAGCTGGCCGGGCTCTACACCGAGGCCAGCCGGAAGCGGTGGGCCGAGCACGGCATCGACCCCGGCCGCACTGACACCGCGCTGGCCGCGATGTACATCGCGATGACCGAGGCGCTGGTCAAGCTCACCGCCGACGGTGATCCCCCGGAGCGGGAGGCACTGGTCGAACTACTCACGGAGTTCACCATCGGCGGTGTGCAACGGCTCTATCAGCACGGTGCGCACATCATCGAGCGGATGCGCTGACCGTGCCCGTTCAGCAGCGGTCGAGCATGCCGCTCAGTGCTGACTTCTCCGCCGTGCTGATCGTGAGTTCCCACTTGTGTTTCACCGCGACCCACATGCTGGCGTAGGTGCACCAGTAGCTCGTCGTCGGCGGCTTCCAGTCCTCCGGCGCCTTGTCGCCCTTCTCCTGGTTGACGTTGTCCGTCACGGCGATCAGCTGCGGGCCGGAGAGGTCGTTGGCGAACTGCTTCCGCTTGTCCGTGGTCCATTCCGCCGCGCCGGACCGCCATGCCTCGGCGAGCGGAACGACGTGATCGATGTCCACATCGGACGGCTGCGACCAGGTGGCTCCGTCGTAGGCGCTGCGCCAGCTGCCCGAGGTCGGATAGCAGTCCGTGCCGGTACGCACATTCGTGCCGTCGCGCTCGAGGACCACTTCGCGGGTGTTGCAGTTGTCGCCCTGGCTGCCCCAGTGCGGGAACTTGTCCCGGTCGTATCCGGTCATCGGGCCGTCGGCGGCCACGGTGAGTTCGGCGAGTTGCGCTTCGGCCGTGGGTCCGCTGGGAATGCCCGGTGGTTCAGCGGCAGCGGCACCGCCCAGTCCCGCGACGAGGATTGCGGAGGCTCCGGTGACGGCCAGCGCCTGACGGACGATGCGGGATGTGGACGCGGTACGGGAGACGTTCACGGCGTGCCTTCTCTCGTCAGGCCGGCTGGGGAGCTGCCGATCCGGCGGTTGGGTACTTTCCGACCTTGAACCGGAAAGGTGACGAACGCAACACGTGTGGGTTAACCGGACCAGCACTTTCGTAGGAAAGTGCACCAACCCGGACGCCCACGCGGCCGCACTTTTCCCGCGAAAATGCGGACGGGTCCGGACGGTCAGGCGAGGCCGCGGACCAGACGCAGGTCCTCGGTGTGGCGGTACCAGGTCCAGCGCTTCATCGGGCGGGAGTACGGCACGCCGTCCGCGAGCGGCACGAGCGGGAGACAGCCGAGCTGGAACGCGCGCGCGTTGAACGTGATGCGCCGTTTGAACAGCGATCCCTTGGTCACCTGAACCACGAGGCCCGCACCCGCGTCGTCCGGCTCCACCGTGATTCCCCGCGCCGCGCCGCGCAGTGCCACGTCGTCGTCACAGTAGGCAACTCCGCGTACCGGGCCGATCACGCCGCGTCCGATCAGTACTCCGCCGACGTCGTCCCGGATCAGCGGAACCGGATCCACGTCACCGACCAGCGCGAGGTGCAGTGCCCGCCGCGGATCGGTGGGCAGCGACCAGATCTCCGCAACCGCCGAAGCGGGATCGGCCGGGACGAAACCTAGTGTCGTCGTGGCCAGCTTGTCCTTGCGTAGCAGGCGAAGTACCACTGCCGCCAGGTCGCCGTCCGTGCCGAGGACAACCAGATGCCCCGCCCCCTCGGCGCTCAGCAGCGGGTCCACGTCGGACTTGCCGGGCCGCGTGGGGAGGCGATGGACCGGGAGTCCGTCGATCTCGGGAAGGTCCGGCGTGTTCTCCCCGCACACCAGCAGCAATCCGTGCACGTGACCGACCTTCCTGTTCTCGTCGTGTTGTCGGTACAGTCGCGCACCGCTGAGTACCATCATGCTCGATTCCGAATGCACGGCTGATCATCGGTGCAGGTCGCGATGTAAAGTCATGCACCGGCATTTTCCATCGCCACAACCCTGTCGCCGAACATCCTGGAGTGTCACATGCCGGCCATCGTGCTCATCGGAGCCCAATGGGGAGACGAAGGCAAGGGCAAGGCCACCGACCTGCTCGGCGACCGCGTGCAGTGGGTCGTGCGTTATCAGGGTGGCAACAACGCCGGGCACACCGTCGTGCTGCCCGACGGCCAGGATTTCGCCCTGCACCTCATCCCCTCCGGCATCCTCACACCGGGGGTCACCAACGTGATCGGCAACGGCGTGGTGGTGGACCCTGCGGTGCTGCTCGACGAGCTGGCCGGGCTGGAGAAGCGCGGGGTCGACACCTCGGGACTGCTGCTGTCGGCCGACGCGCACCTGATCATGCCGTACCACGTTGCCATCGACAAAGTGACCGAACGCTACCTGGGCGCGAAGAAGATCGGCACCACCGGGCGCGGGATCGGCCCCTGCTACCAGGACAAGATCGCCCGAGTTGGTGTGCGAGTGCAGGACCTGCTGGACGAGAAGATCCTCCGGCAGAAGGTCGAGGCGGCGCTGGAGTTCAAGAACCAGGTGCTGATCAAGGTCTACAACCGCAAAGCGCTCGACCCCGAGCAGGTCGCCGACGAGGTGCTGGAGGCCGGCGAGAAGTTCGCGCACCGCATCGCCGACACCAGGCTGCAGCTGAACAAGGCCCTCGAGCGTGGCGAGACCGTGCTGCTGGAGGGCTCGCAGGGCACCCTGCTCGACGTCGACCACGGCACTTACCCGTTCGTGACCTCGTCGAATCCGACCTCGGGCGGCGCCAGCGCGGGCTCCGGTATCGGTCCGGGACGCATCACGACCGTGCTGGGGATCCTCAAGGCCTACACCACCCGGGTCGGTTCCGGTCCGTTCCCGACCGAGCTGCACGACGAGGCAGGCGAGAACCTGCGCAAGTCCGGCGGTGAGTTCGGTGTCACCACAGGACGGTCGCGGCGCACCGGCTGGTTCGACGCCGTGATCGCCCGGTATGCGGTGCGGGTGAACGGAATCACCGACTACTTCCTCACCAAGCTCGACGTTCTCTCGGGCCTGGAAAGCGTTCCGGTCTGCGTCGGGTACGAAGTGGACGGTTTCCGCACCGAGGACATGCCGATGACGCAGACCGACGTGCACCACGCGACGCCGGTCTACGAGGAGCTGCCCGGCTGGTGGGAGGACATCAGCCAGTGCCGCACCTTCGAGGAGTTGCCGGCCAACGCCCGTGCCTACGTCGAGCGCATCGAGGAACTCTCCGGCGCCCGCGTCTCAGCGGTGGGCGTCGGCCCCGGCCGGGAGCAGACGATCGTGCGCCACCAGTTCGCGTAGCCGCCCCGAGGGGATGTCCCCAATGTGGCAGCGTCGAATCTGAGAACTTCAACGTCCCGAATGCCACATTGGGGAACTCACCTCAGCGGCCCCGGCGGGCTTCCAGCGCGGTGTCCGGCTGGTCGGCGAAGAGGCCGTCCACGCCTGCGGCGAAGAAGGCTTCGTACTCCGCGAAGGCGTCGCCCCATGCGGCCGGGTCGTCCGACGAACGCAGGTTCGCCGGTAGGAAAGCGTTCTCGTTGCGGAAGGTGAACGGCACGACCTCGAGTCCCGCGGCGTGTGCGTCGCGCACCAGAGAGCTCGGCGAGGTCAGGTTCCCCTCGGCGTCCCTCGGAATGATCTGGTTCTTCTCCGGGCCGAGGTAGTCGGCGTAGCGGGCGATCTCGCGCAGGCCTTCCGGCGTCACCAGGTCGGCGTAGGTACGTGGGTCGCCGCCGGCCACGAAGTCCTGCGGTGCACCGTTGGCGAGCGTCAGCTGCACCAGCGGGACCCGCACCTGCCGGTCCAGTTCCTTCAGGTTGGTCACCTCGAAGGACTGGATGATCACCGGGGCGCTGTGCCGGTTGAGGCCGTTGCGCTTGAGGATCCGCACCAGCTTCGGCTCAACGGGATTGCCGATCGAGGTGAAGTACGTGGAGTGCTTCACCTCCGGGTACGTCCCGAGTGTGCGCCGCAGCTCCCTGCCGAGCCGCTTCGTGAGGTCGAGCACCTCCTGGTAGGTCACCACCTCGAACCGGCCGTCGTAGATCGTGTTGTGCGGTCGCAGCTGCGGAATCCGCTCCACCGCACGCAGTGTCTTCAGTTCCGCGAGGGTGAAGTCCTCGGTGAACCAGCCGGTGAACTCGGTGCCGTCGATGACCTTCGTGGTCTTGCGGTCGGCGAACTCCGGGTGCTCGGCGACGTCCGTCGTGCCGCTGATCTCGTTCTCGTGCCGCGCGACCAGGTGCCCGTCCTTCGTTGGCACCAGGTCGACGTCCACCCAGTTCGCGCCCTGACGGTAGGCCAGTTCGTACGACGCGAGGGTGTGCTCCGGGCGGTATCCAGGGGCTCCGCGGTGGCCGACGATCACCGGCTCATCGTGCCCCCGGTGGGCGGTCGCCGCAGCATCCGACCCCTTCTCCTTCGCCGCGGCCGGGCCCGACACGGTGACCACGCCGAGCACGGCGAGTCCGGTCAGGGCCAGCGCGGCAAGTCTCTTTCGCACCATCGCAAGAACCTCCAAGCAGGGATTCGGGATCTTCCGGGCAACCCTCACCGCCCAGTGCGTCCGCGAGGCGAAGGAACCCGGTCACCTCGTTGACACCCTGGTAAACGACGAGTGCGCGAAGTTTAGCCAGCTGCGGTAATTCGCCGACGGCTTTCCGTCACCGGCGGCCTCGGCAGGGGAACTCGTCGGCGAATTACCGGCAGGGGCTACGCTCTGCGCGTGCGTGTCCTGGTTATCGGCTCCGGAGCCCGTGAGCATGCCCTCGTCCTCGCCGCCTCACACGACCCGGCGGTCACCGCCGTGGGTTGCGCTCCCGGCAACGCCGGAATCGCCGCGCTCGCGGAACCGCTGGGGGTGGATCAGGCCGACCCGGCCGCGGTCACCGAACTGGCGGTGAGCTGGAAGGCCGACCTCGTGGTGATCGGTCCCGAGGTGCCGCTCGTCGCCGGTGTCGCCGACTCGATCCGCGCCGCGGGCATCGCCTGTTTCGGCCCGTCCGCCGCGGCCGCCCGGATCGAGGGGTCCAAGTCCTTCGCCAAGGACGTGATGGCCGCGGCCGGTGTTCCGACGGCGCACAGCGAGATCGTGGACAACCCGGCGCATCTCGACGCCGCGCTGCTCCGCTTCGGTCCGACCTGGGTGGTGAAGGACGACGGTCTGGCCGCGGGCAAGGGCGTGGTCGTCACCAAGGACGTCGACGTCGCCCGCCAGCACGCCATCACCCTGCTCGACGGCGGGCACCCCGTGCTCCTCGAATCGTTCCTGGACGGTCCGGAGGCGTCCCTCTTCTGCCTGGTCGACGGCCGCACCGTGGTTCCGCTGCTGCCCGCGCAGGACTTCAAGCGGGTCGGCGACGGCGACGCCGGGCCGAACACCGGCGGCATGGGTGCCTACGCCCCCCTGCCCTGGGCCCCGGACGGTCTCGTCGAAGACATCGTGCGCACCACCGTGCAGCCGGTGGTGGACGAACTCGCGAAGCGCGGCGCCCCGTTCTCCGGGCTGCTCTACGCGGGGCTCGCGCTCACCTCCGAAGGCCCGCAGGTCATCGAGTTCAACTGCCGCTTCGGCGATCCCGAGACCCAGGCCGTGCTCGCACTGCTGCGCACCCCGATCGCCGGGCTGCTGTACGCCACCGCAACCGGCACCCTCGCGGAGCAGCCGCCCCTGGAGTGGGCCGACGGCGCGGCGGTGACCGTGGTGCTGGCCGCCGACGGCTACCCCGGTGTCCCGCGTCCCGGTGACGTCATCACCGGCTCGGAGGCCGAGGGTGTGCTGCACGCGGGTACTCGGCGGCGGGACGACGGCGCGGTCGTCTCACACGGCGGCAGGGTGCTCTCGGTCGTCGGCACGGGCGCGGACCTCGAAGCCGCGCGGGTGCAGGCCTACGAGCGGGTGGCGAAGGTGCACCTGCCCGGATCGCATCACCGCACCGACATCGCCCGGCGCGCGGCGCGCGGCGACATCGCCCTGCCCGTTCCCCAGCCCTGACCGGGAGGGTTGTTCACAAGTCGTTCGGCGGGGGCCGCCCGGAGCGGGCCCCCGCTGTGGCAGGCTTCTTTTGCCACAGTAGGGGCGGCTCGCGACGGATGGCTGCACGTGTGACGCGAGGTCGAGATGACAGGTCGTGGTGAAGAACCCGACCTATGAGCGGACAGCCGGTTTCTTCGCGAATTCAGGCCGCTGTTACATCGGCGTTGGTAACCTCTTGTTGGAACCGGCCGGTTACCGACCGTCAGCGGGGGTGGGCAGATGACAGACAGCGCCGTGCAGTCCGGTAGTGCTCTGTCGACGTACGCGCTGGGCGCGAGCGTTCCCGCCGTTCCAGGGGCCCGCGACATCCAGGTCGAGCCGGACAAGCTGCTCGAGGTCGCCGGTGTGCTCGAGGCACAGGCCAACGAGCTGCAGGACCGGGTGCGCGCCCAACTGGGTGCGCTGCGGATCGCACCGCCGTCGGAGGACATCGTCAGCAGGAACGCCATCGAGGCGTGGAACTCGGTGGTGGTCGACGGCGAAGAGTCCTACGAGGGCAGGGTCCGGGCCTACATCGAGGGCCTGCGAGTCCTGGTCGAGCAGCTGCGCGCTGCCAGCGCCGCCTACGAGGCCGGCGAGGACGACAAGGCGGAGAGCTTTGGTGACCGGCGCGACCCCGGCGCGTAACCAGGTGCTGCTGATGGTGGTGCTGCTGGGACTGTCCGGGTGTGGCTCGACGGAGCCAGGCCGGGCCGTTCCCGTGCCGGACGGCACCGGACCGAGCGAGCCGTTCCAGCGGCCGCAGGAACTCTCCCTCGACGACGTCGACCCGTGTTCGCTGCTGAGCAGCGCTCAGCTCGACGAACTCGGGGTGAACAGCAGGCCGAGAGAGGCCGGGCGGGCGTGCTCGTTCGATGTCGACCGGACCCGGCCGTACTACTCCCACGTGTTGGAAACGATCACCGACGCGGACCTGCATGCCTGGATCGACGGTGAATACGCGTCGACGACGGTGCGTGCCCGAACCGGCGAGGTGGCCGGATACCCCTCGGTGACCCGGTACCGGGACAGGGGAACCCCGGCCGACTGCGAAATCCTCGTCGGTGTGGCGCAAGGACAGACCCTGCGCTCGCAGCTGTATCCCATCACCCGTGACGCCTTCGACCAGCAGGAGCTGTGTGCCCTGTCGGCGAAGGCCGCGACGCTCGCGTTGCGGACCCTCCGAGCGAAGGGCTGAGTGAGAGCATGAACGGCGTGCCCATCAGCGTTGCCGACATATCGGCGCTGGTCGACCGGATACGCAGTCACCGGTTCGACGGATACACGGATCTCGGCCTCGCCGACGAGATCGACCTCTTCCGAGCGGGCGGGGGCACCGAGGGCCTCGGCGCCGCGGTCGATGCGCTCAAGGCGGTCGGTGACGCGCTGGTGAGCACGGAGCGGACACTGCGCGAGGAGTTGGGCAAGCTCGGTGTCGAATGGCAGAGCGACGCGGGAATTCAGGCGGGCGCGGCGATCGACAGTGAGGCCGCCTTCACCGCCGACGCGAACGAGAAGGTCAGCCACTCGGCGGAGATGATCTTCGCGCAGGGCGAGGCGTTCAGTCGCACGCTGCACAAGCTGCCCGACGCACAGACTTTGCGCGAGGGTGCGGGCGGCTTCAGTCTCGGCGACTCGCTGTTCAGTCTGATCGGCTACGAGACCGACCACACCAGGAAGGTGCTCGCCGCACGGGAGGCGCGGCAGCATGCGCTCGAGGCGTTGAACGGCTACGCCAGGGAGAGCGGCGAGAACCTGGCCTCCATCCAGCCGATGTCCAAGCCCGAGGCACTGCAGATGAGTGCGGCTCCGCGGCTTCCCGGATCAGTGAACGCGGGGGGCGGCCCACTGCCCGACACCGCGTCGCCGACCGTTGCCGCCAACGCGGCGGGAGAACCGAGCAGGACGCCCACGCCCAGTCAGGGGCAGGCCCCCGCGCCACTGCGTGGTCCGGCTCCGGTGGTCGAGTCGCCCGCGCCTGTGGTGGGGGCGGCGCAACGCACCGCGCCACCGGCGCGGGGCACGGGCGCGCAGGCCCCTGCGACCACCGTGCCGAGCGGCACGGCCCCGAGCGCGTCCGCGCCCAGTACCTCCGCCCCGGTCCAGAGCGGCACCGGCGGTGTCGTCGGCACGGTCCGGCCCGGACAGCAGCCCGACGCGGCCCGGATGCCGGTGACCGGCGGCGCGTCCGGTGCCGCGCCAGGCAGTGCTTCCGGTGGTGCGACGCCGCTCGCGCCCGGAGCCGCCGTCGGCGGCGTCGCGGGCACCGGCTCGGGTGCCGGGGCCGGTTCGTCCTCCGGCTCGACGCAGGGCGGCGCCGCTGCCAAGCAGGGCCAGCCGAACGTGGCCGGGAAGCCCGCGGTACCCGGCGGCTCCGCTGTCGCCCCTGTCGGCGGTGTCGCGGGCAAGTTCGTGCCGCAGTCAGGTGCCGGGACACCCGGTGGACAGGCGGCGGGCGATACCCCACTGGCCAAGGGAAAGTCGTTCGGCTCGTTGCCGCAGCCCACGCAACACCCCGGTTCGTTCAGTGGTTCGGTGACGCCGGCCTCCGGTGTGCCAGGTAGGGCAGGCGACCTCAGCGGAGGCATCGCGGCACTGGGCGCGGGCGGTGTCGCGGGCGCTCTCAGCGGGCAGGATGAACGCAAGGGGCGGGGCGTCGGCCGTAGCGCTCCCGGCGCCGCCCGGTCACCGCACCAGTTGCCCGTCGGTGACCTGCCGGAGGAGGAAGCCAGGGTCTCGCGCAACTCCGAGAAACTCAATCCCCAGAGCGGCAAGGGCCGGGGCAGCTTCATGGAGCGCGCCGCGCCGCAGGACGGGGAGTCCGACGCAGGTCACGTGCGCAAGTTCGGCATCGACGACAGTGATCTGTTCGCCGATGAGCGCATGGTCGCGCCCGACGTGATCAGCGGTTCAGACTCAGATCGGCGCTGAGTACTTCGATGACCGAGTCGAATGGCAGCATTGTGCTGTCCACCCTCGAGTTGGACATGCTGTGGGAGGTCGAGCGCCTGCCCGACCGGCATCCTGCCCTCGATGTCCCGAGTCCCGGCGTGACCCGGCATGAGCGCGCGGACCTCGTTGAGCGGGCGTGGGAATCCCTCGCCCGGAGGGGGCTCGCCCGTGGCCGAAAGGCGTCGGGCGCACTGATCGACATGCTCAACCTTTTCGCTCACCCCAAGGTTTCCGTTGATGTGTGGGTGTGGACGGACAGGGAGATCCGCGGGCTCGCGGTCAGTATCGGCAGCCAGGCCCTGCTCGGTGTGGTGGACGGCGACGAGGTGTGGCTCATCCCGGCCAGGGACAGCGCCCTGCCGGAGGCCGCCGTTTCGGTCGCGGGCGAGTTGTCGCCCGGCATCGGCCAATCGGTCAGCGTGCCGTACGACGTGTTGCGCGATGCCGACGCCGAGGCACATGGCGACGTCAAGGCGCTGGTTCTCGCGCTGGAGGACCGCAAGGTTCCGTTGTGGCAGGCGCAGGAACTCGCCGGGATGCTCGTCGGAACAGTCGCCCGTGGACAGTTGGGTGCACAGAAGTCCACACGCGACGGTCAGCGCAGGGCCGGGAGGGTGGTGGCGTTCCACGACACCGACGCGGGCCGGTACCTGTTCCAGGTGGAACGAAACGCGGACGGCCAGGAATGGGCGACGATCGCACCTGCTGACAACGCGCTTCTGGCTCAGCGCGTGTGGGAACTGCTGGACGAGGTGTGACCGGGTCAGGTCTTCGGTAGCGCTTCGACGACGAGTTTCGCGGCTTCCTGCGTCTGACCGCAGAGTTCGTCGACTCGCTTCGTTTCGGTGGAACTCGTGTGGAAGATGTAGACGGTCTCGCTGCGCCTTTCGCCGACGGGGCGGTGACTCCACTCCAGTGCGCAGTAGCTGCCACCGTCTTCGTCGCCCGGCTTGAGAAAGCCGGTCTTCCCGGCGAGGTCGACCTTTTCCCGGCCGTCGGGAACCGCCTCCGGGGCGATGCCCTGGTCGAGTGCGATCCGGAACTTGCCGCCGACCTCCAGCGTGCACTCCCTCAGCTTGGTCCGTTCGGTCCGAGTGACCACACCGAAGACTTTTCGCGCCTCCTTCTCCTCCATCAGCGCACAGGCATCCACACCGATCAGGGATTCCGATGGCCGGTCGAACTCAGGTGGTCCCGCGTACAGCCGGTTGACGACCACCCGTAACGCCGCTTCCACGTCGTCACAGGAGTCGTTGCGGGCCACCGAGGTCGTGACGACAACGCCGATCTCCTCGTCCGGGATCTGCACGGCCGCATCACATTTCTGGACATTCTGGCCGATGATCACGGGATGGCCCTCGGCGTCCTGGTCCGCGGCTCGTACGTTCGTGTTGGGCATCCGCTCGCCGATCTCCACGGTGAGCCGCCCGACGTCCTCGGACTCGTACTTGCATTCGTTCAGGTTGTAGGATTCGGTTTCCGGTTCGAGCTTGCCCACCCCGGGGATCGGCACGTCCGCCAGCAGTTGGCACGGATCGACAGCCAGCAACCGTTCCAGGCTCAGCGGTTCGAGACCCAGCGGCTCGGGCACGGTCGTTTCGGACCGGTCGCCGCCCAGCGCACCGCGCTCGGGCGTGGCTGACTGTTGATCGCCGTCACCGGAGTTCAGCGTTACCGCGGTGACCGTGCCCGCGGTCATCGCCACCACGGCGAGCGCGGCGGCCGCCACCAGCGCCCGTTTTCCACGCCCGCGGTGGCGCGGAGCCGGAGCGGACGGCGGCAGGGCCAGTGTGGCGTGCACCTCCGCCTGCTGTCGCTCGATCAGCTGACGCACGGCGGGTGGCCAGGACACCGTGCCGGGCCCGAGCGGTCCGACGAAGTCGAGGATCTGCGCGGGCGTGGGCCTGTGTGCCGGTTCTTTGGCCAGGCACGCCTCGACCAGGGGGCGGATCGAGTCGGGGATTTCGGCCAGGTCGGGGCTGGCGTGTACGACGTTGTAGAGGGTCTGTGGAGCGGAGGCGCCGGTGAACGGGTCCTTGCCGGTGCAGGCCATCACCAGCAGAACGCCGAGGGAGAAGACGTCACTGGCCGGAGTGAGTGTTTCGCTCCGTGCTTGTTCGGGTGACATGAATCCCGGCGAACCGATCAACGAGCCGGTGCCGGTCAGGTCCGAACTGCCGTCGGCTGCCCTGGCGATACCGAAGTCGATCACCCGCGGGCCGTCGACGGCCAGCAGCACGTTGCTCGGTTTGAGGTCGCGGTGGATGAGGCCGGCCCGGTGAATGTCGGCGAGTGCCGAAGCCAGTCCTGCCGCGAGCAGCCGGAGCGCGGTGACCGGCAGCGCCCCGGTCGCGTCCACAGCTTCGCGCAGGGAGGGGCCCGCGACGAAAACCGAGGCCAGCCAGGGAACAGGGGCGTCCGGATCGGCATCCATGACAGCCGCGGTGTAAGCCCCGGAAACGAGCCGCGACGCCGCGACCTCGTGGCGGAAACGGGTACGAAAACTGGCGTCCTGTGCGAATCCGGGATGCACATGCTTGACGGCGACCAGCCGGCCGTCGGGGGCCGCGGCGAGTAGCACGCGGCCCATTCCGCCCTCGCCGAGCGCGGCCAACAGCCGGTAGCGTCCCGTGAATCCGTGCTCCGACGGCGTCAGCGGCTTCATTACGTCGTTGCCCTCCACCGCGGATGCTACCGAGCCGCCTTCATCCGGCCGTGGGGTGTCCGGCGAAAAAGCGCATCCGCGACTTCGGGCGCTCTACTGTGGTCCTGGAACCCTGACGGAGGTGTTCCCGTCCTATCGATCGGGGCGAGCACTGAGGGGATGACGAAGCGTGCCGAAATACGAGATCGACGCGATTCGCGGGTTGGTGTCCGCAGCACAGGCGAATTCGGGCGGAATCGGTCAGATCGCCGACGGGCTGCCGAAAGATCTGCAGTGCATCGACCCGACGTTCCAGGCGCACAAGCTGCCGGGGCACGACGACATCTACAACCCGGTGGACAACATCATCGCCGGAATCCGCTACACGTTCGACCGCTACGGTGGCTTCGAGGGCCACCCCGGCCTCAAGTCCATGGCGGGCGGGGGCGGCTACCAGGGCTTCTGAGCGACAGCCCGGGTGCCGAGGGTGACGAGTTATCCATGATTCCCATGGGCACGTAATTGCGCCCCGACCGAATGCAGGTGCTGGAGCACGTATCCGTAGGAGCGCAGCAACCCGCACTGGGCATAGTCGATTCCCCGCTGGAGGCAGAAACCTCGCACCAGGATCTGTGCTCGACGCAGGTTCGCACGTGGCATGCTCGGGAACAGGTGATGCTCGATCTGGTAGTTCAAACCGCCGAGCGCGAAATCCACCCATGGTCCGCCGCGCACGTTGCGGCTGGTGAGGACCTGCTTGCGGAGGAAGTCGAGCTTGGTTCCGGCGCTGATGGTCGGCATGCCCTTGTGATTGGGCGCGAACGAGCAGCCCATGTAAACCCCCCACAACCCCTGGTGCACCGCGATGAAGGCAATCGCAACCGGCGGTGACAGGACGACGAACACCGCTGTCAGGTACCCGGTGACGTGCCCCACCAGGAGCGCCAATTCGACCTTGCGGGCTTTGACCTCGCCCCGCCACACGGCCTGGATGCTCGCCCAGTGCAGGTTCAGCCCCTCCAACAGCAACAGCGGAAAGAACAGGTAAGCCTGGTACTTCGCTGTCCAGCGCACGAATCCTCGGCGGGTGCCCGACTGCGCTCGGGTGAAGGCAAGCAGGGGAACGTCGAGATCGGGATCGTCGTCCTCGTGATTGGGGTTGGCGTGGTGGCGATTGTGTTTTCCGATCCACCAGCCGTAGCTGATCCCGACCAACCCGGCGTGGGCGTATCCGACGAGGTCGTTCGCTCGCCGGGTACGGAAGATCTGTTTGTGCCCGGCATCGTGGCCGACGAACGCGAGTTGGGTGAACAGCACCGCGAAGAACACCGCGGTGAGCAGCTGCCACCAGGAGTCGCCGAGCAGCGCGAACGCGGCGCAGCCCGCGGCGAAGGCCAGAAGGTTAAGGCCCACCTTGGCGGCGTAGTAGCCGCGGCGCCGGTCCAGCAGACCCTCGTGTTGGATCAGGCGGCGCAGGTCGGCGAAGTCGCTCCCGTGCCCGCTCTGCGCTGCGGGCTTCGTGCGGTCGGCACCGGTCGTTTGGCTTGTCGTTCCAGGAGTTGCCATGCTCATCCCCGATCGGCGTGTTCGGGACATTCGATACCGGTCCCTGTGCCCGCCGGGGTCTCGAGCGGTGTGGGCTCCAGCTTACTGGGGGTTTCCCCAAGCGCGCCCGTTCAAATCAGCGGCCTGCCTGAGCGGGGGCTTCTTGCCCGACGATGAGGTCGACGTCCACGGTCCGCTCGGCAACCGCGTGGGCGAGATCGGAAAGGCGCAGATTCTGCGACCGGGCGTATCTGCGCAGCAGGTTGAAGGACTGCTCCATGTCCAGGCCTTCGTGGTGCGCGGTGAGCACGCCCTTGGCCTGTTCGATCACCACCCTGCTGTTCAGTGCGGTTTGCAGCTGCTCGGAGAGCAGTTCGCCGTGGTCGATCGCGCGTTGTTGCAGGATGCCGATGGTCGCGATGTCGGCGAGCGCCTGTCCGAGCTTGGCGCTGTGCATCTCGACACCGTTGGCCTCGGTGTTGAGCAGGGTCAGCACCCCGACGACCTGCTTGCGCAGGCGCATCGGCAGTGACTGCGCGGCGCGAAATCCGCATTCGTGGGCTGCTGCGGTGAACCGGGGCCAGCGCTCGGCCGCTGCCGCTAGATCCGTGCTGGCGACCGGCTGCCCACTCTGCACACACTCGATGCACGGGCCGTCCTCGGCCTGCACGGCGAACACCTCGAGCAGCTCGGCCCGTTCGGACGACGCGGACGCCACCCGCAGTCCCCCGCGCTCATCGATGAGGATGACCCCGGCGGCGGCGACGCCGAGTAGTTCTACCGACTGTTCCGTGAGCATGCGCAGGAAATCCAGCAGGTCGAAGTCGTCCACCAGCGTGTCGGCCAGTGCGACGAAGGCCTGAGCCAGTCGTTCCTCTCGCTTGTCGACCGTCGTGGTTCGAACGTCCGTCGCGGGCTCGGGCGATGTCTGGGCCATGTCCGTCATTGTCCTCTCGTCAGACGTAATCGCTTGTCCACGATCTGTCGTGCCACCTCATTGAGGGGCAACTGGTTGGCGTAAGCGTGAGCGCGAATGCGCACCAGGGCCTCCCGCATGCTCACCGTCAGCTGCACGCTGACGATCCCCGTCGCCTGGTGGACCACGGCGTGGATGTCGGACAGCCGTGCCATATCCATCGCCGCGACGCTGCCGAGATCGTCGAGCGCCGCGTGAGTAGCGATTTCGGCCAGTAGTAGTACATCGCCCAGTTGATCGCGGCCGAGCGAGCCTGCGCTCGTCCGGTGCAGGTCCAGCAATCCCAGGCTCACCGCGCCGACCTGCAGTGGGAACGAGAACACCGCGGCCGCTCCGGCCGCCTGAGCCCCCGGGGTGTATCCCGGCCACCGCGCGAGGTTGATCGACAGATCGGGTACCAGTACGGGGCCGCGAGTGTCGCGTGCCGCGTGCCCCGGACCTTCACCGACGGTGCGTTGCAGGTCTTCGAGGAGAACGCTGCGGGCATTGGTCGCATGCACCAGCGCTTGGTTGCCGTCCGTGCCGCTGCCGCCGATGCTCATCGAGGCACCGGACACCGAACACTCGAAAATGCACAGTTCACACACGCGGCGCAGCAGGGCGACGGGATCGCAACTCCCGGGGTCCAGCAGTCCGAGTAGCCGCTCGCGCCGTGCGACAGTCACGAGCGCCATCCTTTCCGGTGCTGGCCCTTGGCTACCAGTATGACTGGAGGATAGGCTGCTGGAGCACGCTGTCGGCGGAGCCTGGACCCCGCGCGCTGGATGGCTCAGTTTCAATCAGCTTTGTCCGTCCCGATCCTGCGGCCGTGGGACCGGAGACGGCAGGGCTGGGTCTGGAGCCGATCGTGACCATGAGCGTCGTTCATTCCAATCCTGGCTTCGTCCGTTCTAGGACCCGCCCGAACCACGAGTTTGCCGTGATCGAGCGAGACACGCACGACGTTCCGGTACTCGAGGTCGCAGGCGAGGTCGACCTGCGCGTTGCGCCAGAACTCGGGGAGCGGCTCTCGCACCAGCTCTCCAGCAGCACGTCCCCAGTCGTGGTGCTGGACCTGCAAGCCGTCACCTTTCTCGGCGTAGCCGGGCTGAGTGTGCTGATAACCGCCCACCGGCGGGCCCGACTGCAGCACACCAGCCTGCGGATCGTCGCCAACACGGCCACAGTCTGCCGGTCGTTGAAGGTGGCCGCCCAGCACCAGCCGCTGGAGGTCTACCCCAAGCTGACGGCCGCCGCAGCTGTCTGATTCGTCGGCATGAGCTCGGCGCTCGTACCGGACGCGGCGCCATCCCCATCCGGGAATTCGTCGACGAATTCCCGTCTACGCTGACCCGCATGGTCGATCCCGCTGCCTTCCCCGGTCCGTCCAGCCGCGCCGACGTCGCTCCGTTCCACGTGATGGAGGTGCTTTCCGCGGCCAAGGCGCGGCAGCGCACTCATGGTGACGTGATCGCCCTGTGTGCGGGGCAGCCGACCGCCGGTGCTCCCCGGCCGGTGCTCGACGCCGCCGAGAAGGCGCTGCGGGAAGGGGACCTGGGCTACACCGTTCAGCTCGGCATCCCCGACCTGCGCGAGGCGATCGCCGGGCACTACGAGCGCAACTACGGCCTCGAGGTGAACCCGCAGGATGTCATCGTCACCACCGGATCGTCCGGCGGGTTCCTGCTCTCGTTCCTCTCCGCCTTCGAGGCGGGCGACCGGGTGGCCATGGCGCGGCCGGGTTACCCCGCCTATCGCAACCTGCTCGCCGCACTCGGCTGCGAGGTCGTCGAGTTCACCACCGACGAGAGCACCCGGTTCCAGCCGACGACGGAACTGCTCGACCAGCTCGGGCCGATCAGCGGTCTCATCGTCGCCAGCCCCAGCAATCCCACCGGCACGGCACTCGCCCCCGGCGAACTCGCCGCGATCGCCGGCTGGTGCTCCGCCCGGGGCGTGCAGCTGATCAGCGACGAGATCTACCACGGCATCTCCTACGGCGCGGAACTCGCTTGCTCGTGGCAGAGCTCGCGGGAGGCGCTGGTGCTCGGCTCGTTCTCCAAGTACTTCGCCATGACCGGTTGGCGGCTGGGCTGGATGCTGGTGCCGCAGCGCCTGCATCGGGCGGTGGACGTGCTCACCGGCAACTTCAACATCTGCGCGCCCGCGCTCGCCCAGCGTGCGGCGGTCGCCGCGTTCACGGCGGACTCCTACGCCGAACTCGACGGGCACGTCGAGCGGTACCGGAAGAACCGGGACCTGTTGATCAGCGGACTGCGGGAGATCGGGCTGGACCGGGTGGCCCCGGTGGACGGCGCGTTCTACGCCTACGTCGACGTGTCCGCGCACACCTCCGACAGCCTGAGCTGGTGTCAGCGGCTGCTGGCCGACACGGGGCTGGCCATCACCCCCGGGATCGACTTCGATCCCGACGAGGGTGGCAAGTTCGTCCGGTTCTCCTTCGCGGGCGCCGAGTCGGAGGTGGTGGAGGGGGTGCGCAGGCTGGGTGGCTGGCTCTAACCACGCTTTTCCGGCGTCGATCCTCGGGGGTGACCCGGAGATCTCCCTGAGGATCGTCGCGGAAACGAGCTTTGGCCGCCGGGACGTGACAACCTGGAGGTAGCGGCACACCCGAATCGGAGGAAGGCCATGTTCTGGAAGATCGTCGGGGCACTGATCGTCATCTGGCTGGCGTTCACGGTGCTCGGATTCGTGATCGAGGGCCTGTTCTGGCTGGCGATCATCGGTGGCGTGCTGTTCCTCGGCACCGCCGCCTACGGAGCCATCAAGGGTAAGGACGACCCCAAGCGACTTAGGTCGTGAACACCGGCGCGGCGATCCTGTCGATCCTGCTGGCAGCGCTGTTTCTCGGGGCAGGTGGCGCGAAGCTGGCCGGATCGAAGCAGACGAACGAGGCGGCCGCGCACCTCGGCGTGCCCCGCAGGCTCGACATGACCGTCGGTGCGCTCGAAGTCGCCGCGGCGGTCGGACTGGTCATCGGGTTCTGGATGACCTGGCTCGGGGTCGCGGCCTCGATCGGCCTGGTGCTGATGATGATCGGTGCCGTGGGTTTCCATCTGCGTGCGGGTGACTCGGTGCAGAGGTTCAGCCCGCCTGCCGCGCTCGGAGTCTTGGCGGCGATCAACGCGGTGTTGCTGATCGCGTGACGAGGTCCGGCTCAGGCCGGGCGCAGGAACGCCAGCGCGGACTCCGCGCCGGTCCAGCGCTCGGCCCGCAGCCCTGCCTCCCTTGCTCCGTCTATATTGGACTGCCGGTCGTCGACGAACAGGCAGTCCTGTGGCCTGGCACCGATTCTGGACACGAGGACGTCGAAGATCGCGCGATCGGGCTTGGCCATCCGCAGGTCCCCGGAGAACACGAGCTCACGAAAATGTCGCGTCCACTCCTGTCGCTCGGCGAAGCGGGCGAAGGACACCGGTGCGTTCGACAACAGGGCCATCCGCGATCCGGCTTCGGACAGCGTGTCGAGCAGGTCGAGTGTCGACTGCTCGGTCCGTGACCAGCCGAGGATGTCCAGTTCGGTCAGATCATTTGACGTCGCGCGATCGACGCCGACCCCCACCCGCTGCCCCACCGCTCGCCAGTAGTCCAGGTCGGTGCAGCCGCGGTCGTACGCGTTGCGCGCGGCCCAGTACGCGGGTTCGAACTCCGACGCGGGCACACCGATCCGCTGCGCGAGCGCGGGCAACGCGGCCGTCCTGCTGCTGATGACCTCGCCGTAGTCGAAGATCAGCCACTGGTTCCCGGTCATGCGGTCGCCGACTTGATGCGGTGCAGGGCTTCCTCGACATCGGGGGCGGAGATATCGCGGTGGGTCACGAACCGCACCTTGCCTGCCATCGACAGCGCGCGGATCCCCATACTCTCCAGCGCGTACAGCGAGCGCGGGACGTCGGCGACACCGGCCAGCACGATGTTCGTCTCCGGCGTTGCCACCTGCCACCCGAGCTCGATAAGGCCCTCGGCCAGCCGCCGCGCGTTCTCGTGGTCCTCGTGCAACTCGCTCATCTGGTCCAGCGCCACGAGGCAGGCCGCGGCCAGCACCCCTGCCTGGCGGGTACCGCCACCGAGCATCTGCCGCATCCGCTTTGCCCGTTCGATGAACTCCTCACTTCCGGCCAGTACGGAACCGACCGGCGCGCCAAGGCCCTTGCTGAAGCAGGCAGCCACCGAATCCACGCCCACGGTGAGCGCCGCAGGTGGCAGGTCGAGCGAGGTCGCGGCGTGCCAGATGCGTGCACCGTCCAGGTGCACGCGCAGCCCGGCTTCCTTCGCAGTGGCGACGAGTTGGGCGTGTTCGTGGGGCGGGGTGACGGCTCCGCCCGCGGCGTTGTGCGTGTTCTCCAGGCAGAGCAGGGTGGTGCGCAGGGCGTAGTAGGGGCCGTCCGCGGGGCCAACCGCGTTGCGCAGAGTGCTGAGCGTCGGCCGTCCTGGGCCCGCGTCGTGTTCGAGGGGAAAGGGCATACCGCCTGCCAGCCACGCCGCCGAGCCGAGTTCATTGACGAGAACGTGGGCGTCGCGCGGGGCGAGGAACCGGTCTCCCCGGGACAGATGCAGGCTCAGCGCGACGAGGTTGGCCATCGTGCCGCTGGGTGTCCACAGCGCCGCGGGCATACCGAGCAACGCGGCGGATCGTTGTTCCAGCTCTTCGACTGTTGGGTCACCATCGAGGACGTTGTCGCCCACCTCCGCTCTGGCCATCGCCGCACGCATCGTGTCACCTGGACGGGTGACAGTGTCGGAGCGAAAGTCGATCACGGAAGCGGCAGCTTTGGTCACGGCCTGATCACATCACACGCCTGTTTGCGCTTTCAACCGCCGTACTCAGCAAAGATTTTCTGCCGCGATCACGTCCGCTGTGCAACCGTGGACGTCCCTCATTCCGTCCTTCACCCGGACGACCAAAGCGAGCGGAGAGCCAACCGCGTGGACCAGCGCGACGAGCAGGAGTTCGCGGAGTATTTCGCCGCACGGCGGGACTCCGTGCGCAGGACCGCGTACATGCTGTGCGGTGACTGGCACCGTGCGGACGATCTGGCGCAGACGGCGTTCGTCGCGCTGCACCGGAAGTGGCGCAAGATTCGCGACAGGTCGGCGACCGACGCATACGTGCGAAAGACGCTGGTCAGGGCCTCGATCGACGAGTCCCGCCGGCCATGGCGGAGGGAACGGCAGACGGAGACGATGCCTGAGCGGGCGGTCGAGAGCGAGCATCTCGACGACCGGGTCGCAACCCGGCAGGACCTGCTCGCGGGGCTGCGCAAGGTGCCGCCGAAACAGCGGGCAGTGCTGGTCCTGCGCTATTTCGAGGGTCTCGACGTGGCTGCCGTGGCTGCCACGCTCGGCTGCAGCGAGGGCAACGTGAAGAGTCAGACGGCGCGCGGGCTGGCGAATCTCCGCGTGGTCCTGGAGGAGGTGGAAGCGCATGGATAGGTCCGCACCTGCGCGGCCACCGATGGCGCCGCCGCAGAGAAACGAGGAGGTGGAAGCGCATGGATGACCGCGAGCTGGAGACCCTGTTCCGGGAGGCTCCAGGGGACACTCCCGCGCCCACCTTCGACGCAGGCGACATCGCCGCGCGTTCCAAGCGCGCTACTGCCCGTAAGCAAAACATGATCGTTCTGGCGTGCAGCTTTGGTGTACTCGTACTTGCCGGTCTCGGCACGCTCGGTGTACTGCTGAACGGGAACCTCGGCGAGGACACCGCGAGCGTCGCCGGCGCTCCCGACGCCAACAGCGCCACCAAGTTCGGCGCTCAGGAGCAACCCGGGGACGCCCAAGGGCGTCTACCCAATGCGGGGCCGCCAGAAGGCTTCCCGGATGCGTCGCCCAAGCAGGGGGGTGACGCGTCAGGGGAGAGCACCCCAGGGTGCGATCAGGTTGACCGGGAGCTCGCCATCGCCCTCGCTGGCGAGCTCCCGGTCGCCGTCACTTCCGAGGCGCAGCCCGGCCGGGTCTGTTCACCGGGATGGCGGTCCGTCGCATTCCAGGTCAACGATGGCGCGGCGTCGGGCACCCTCTCCGCAACGGTCGTTCCCGAAGGAACCGCGATCGAGCTGGCAGAGCAGCCGGAGGGCACCGTGATCGTCGAGCGGACCACGCCGTCGAACGCCACCCTGCTCGTGCTGAGCATTCCCGAACAGGGGCCGGAGGCGCCGTTTGCCGGTGCGGTGGAGTCCATCGCGGCCGAGCTCGCCGCCAGGTACTGACCTGGCAGGATGTTCCGGATGAGCGAGCGATCTGCAGCCCGCCGGCGAGTGAGGCAATTGGCATGAGCGACCGGCACTGTGGGCGAATCAGGTATGGCACCGAGCGATGTGCAGCCCGCCGGCGAGTGAGGCAATCAGAATGAGCACCCCTGCCAGCACTCCCAAGGGGGAGCGCAGGCGCGCGGCACTCGTGACCGCGGCCGCCGAGCTGCTCACCGAGGGCGGCTTCGACGCCATCCGGCATCGGGCCGTGGCCGAACGGGCCGGGTTGCCCCTGGCGTCGACCACGTACTACTTCGACTCTCTCGACGACCTGGTCACGGCGGCCGTCGAAGAACAGTCGCGTGCGGAACTCGACAAGGGGCGCCAGTGTCTCGACGACCTGGTGACCAGGGAACGCGGCGTCGACGCACTGGTCGATCTGGTCCTCGAACTGCTACTCGGCCCACAGCACGACGACCGTGCCGTGGATGCCGAAGCGGTGCTGTTGCGGTACGAGCGGTTGGTGGCCACCGGCCGCCGCCCCCACCTCCGGCCGCTGATGCGGATGTTGAATGCCGAGCTGAACGAGCTGCTCACGGAGATCTTCGCCCGGTCGGGCACGTCCGTCGGCGCCGTGGAGCTCGAACGGCTGATCGCGTTGGTCGACGGTTCCGTGGTCAACGCGCTGGTGGCCGTGGACCCCGAGCCGAGGGCGGCCGCCGCCAGGATGCTGCGCACAGCACTCAGCTGACCGGGGTTTACGCTGTTGCGCCGTGAGTGAGAAACCGCGAATCCCGAACGTGCTCGCCGGCCGCTACGCCTCCACCGAGCTGGTGGAGCTGTGGTCACCGGAGCGCAAGGTCATGCTGGAGCGGGAGCTCTGGCTGGCTGTTCTGCGGGCGCAGAGCGAGCTCGGTGTCGAGATTCCGGACGGCGTGCTCGCCGACTACGAGCGTGTCCTGGCGCAGGTGGATCTCGAGTCGATCGCCGCGCGGGAACGGGTCACCCGGCATGACGTCAAGGCCCGGATCGAGGAGTTCAACGCGCTCGCCGGGCACGAGCACGTGCACAAGGGCATGACCTCGCGGGACCTCACCGAGAACGTTGAGCAGTTGCAGGTGCGCCGCTCGCTGGAGCTGGTTCGCGGCCGCGTCGCGGCCGTGCTCGGCAGGCTTGCCGCGCTGGCGACCGAGTACGGCGACCTCGTGCTGGCCGGTCGTTCACATAATGTCGCGGCACAGGCCACGACCCTGGGCAAGCGGTTCGCGACGGCGGCCGACGAGCTGTTGGTCGCGTTCGACCGGCTGGACGAGTTGATCGCGCGCTATCCCCTGCGCGGGATCAAGGGTCCGGTCGGCACGGCACAGGACATGCTCGACCTGCTGGGCGATGAGGCGGCACTGGACAGCCTGGAGCGAAAGGTCGCCGAGCACCTCGGCTTCGAGCGGGTGCTCACCAGCGTGGGGCAGGTGTACCCGCGCTCACTGGACTTCGACGTGGTTTCGGCTGTGGTCCAGGTCGCGGCCGCGCCGTCCAGCATGGCCACGACCATCCGGCTGATGGCCGGCAACGAGCTGGTCACCGAGGGCTTCAAGCCTGGTCAGGTCGGCTCGTCGGCGATGCCGCACAAGATGAACACGCGTTCCTGCGAGCGGGTCAACGGGCTCGCCGTTGTGCTGCGCGGTTACCTCTCCATGGTCGGCGAGCTCGCGGGTGACCAGTGGAACGAGGGCGACGTGTCTGACTCGGTGGTGCGCAGGGTCGCGTTGCCGGACGCGTTCTTCGCGCTCGACGGGCTGCTGGAGACGTTCCTGACGGTGCTGGCGGAGTTCGGCGCCTTCCCCGCGGTGGTCGACCGCGAGCTGGCGCGGTACCTGCCGTTCCTCGCGACGACGAAGGTGCTGATGGCATCGGTGCGCGCGGGCGTCGGCAGGGAGACCGCGCATGAGGCGATCAAGGAGAACGCCGTCGCCGTCGCGCTCGCGATGCGCGAGCAGGGCCAGACGGACAACGACCTGCTGGACCGGCTGGCGGCCGACGAGCGAGTGCCGCTCGGCCTTGCGGAGCTCGAGAAGCTGCTCACCGACCGGATTTCCTTCACCGGGACCGCCGGACGCCAGGTCGCGGCCGTCGTAGCCCGGATCGAGGACGTCCTCAAGCGCTTCCCCGAGGCCACGTCCTACGCCCCACAGCCCATCCTCTGACTCGCACTTTCCCGGGAAAGTGCTCAGGGGTGAGCCCGCGACCTGGGATCGCGCGTGTTCGGCCTCGCACTTTCCCGGAAAAGTGCAAGGGGTCGAGGCGGCGTGACCTCGCTCACCCGGCCGCTCACTATCTGAGAACGAGTGGATTGCGGCGCGGTGCTCTGGAAATATCACCGTCGTGGTGACGCAGGTGGCAATCGTCGATCGTGTCGCGCTGGTACAGCGCAGGCACATCGATCTGCTGCGCGTCAGTTCGGCGATGTGCCGACTTTGCCACCGCTGACGTAGCGTGCATTAGCGCTTTCCAGCGGTCTCGCCCGGTCTGGTCAATTCCTCCGCCGCGGCCGCCACACGACTGCGCGGCCGGCCCTGACTCACGAGGTCCGCATGCACACTCTCCTCCTGTTCGGCTTGGCCGGCTTCTTCGCCCAGCTCGTCGACGGCTCACTCGGGATGGCCTTCGGCGTCACCGCGACCACGACGCTGGTGACCGTGGGGACAGCGCCTGCCGTGGCTTCCGCCGCGGTGCACCTGGCCGAGGTCGGCACGTCGCTCGCATCCGGCGTTTCGCACTGGCGTTTCCGCAACATCGACTGGCGCACGGTGGGCATCCTGGCGTTGCCCGGCGCGATCGGCGCCGTGCTCGGGGCCTACGTGCTGACCTCCCTCACCAGTACTTCGGCGGCGATCTGGATCACTACGATCCTGCTGCTGCTCGGGCTGTACGTGCTGATCCGGTTTGCCTTCCTCAAGCTGGGCAAACTGATCACCGCGAAGCGTCCCGGTGCGCGCTTTCTCGGGCCGCTGGGGTTGATCGCCGGGTTCATCGACGCCAGCGGTGGCGGTGGCTGGGGTCCAGTCGCCACCACGACGCTGCTGTCGTCCGGCAGGCTTGAGCCGCGCAAGGTCGTCGGTTCCGTGGACACGTCCGAGTTCATCGTCGCGCTGGCGGCCAGCGTCGGCTTCTTCTTCGCGCTCTCCCAGGAGCACCACCTGAACTACACCGTGGTGGCCGGGCTGATGATCGGTGGCGTGATCGCCGCGCCGTTCGCTGCCTGGCTGGTTCGCAGGATGCCGCCGCGCGTGCTCGGTGCCGCGGCAGGCGGGATGATCGTCTTCACGAACGCCCGTTCGCTGCTGATCGCCGCAGGAGCGGGAACCGCGCTGATCATCGTGATCTACACGGCGATCGTCGCACTGTGGGGCGCGGGTCTGTTCGCCGCGATCCGTTCCGTGCGCGAGGAGAAGCGCGTCAACGCCCTCGCAGGCGAGGACGACCCCAAAACCCCCGCGCGCCAGTCCGAGCCCCTCTCCTCCTGACCCCGGTCACCTCCAGAGCTTGGAGCGTCTGCAAGTACGCCCAAGCAAGATCCACATCGTCCTCAAGTGCTACCAAGCGGCATGCGGCGCTCGCCGGGTTGGTAGCGGAAAACGGCGAAGGTGATCTTGCTTGGTGGTACTTGCAGACGCTCCATCTGTGAGGGGGCTGGGGCTGGGGTGGCGGCAGTGCGGGTGAGTGGTCCGCTCATCGCGCGCTGATCTGTTTTTCTGGTTTCGCGGGGGTGTCACCTCGGGGAAAGGCGATGGCCACCCCCGTCGTGCCTACTGGGTGGTGTGGACGCACGGTTGCTCGTCTCGCTGTCCGGCATCACCTCCCGATCGCTGCACCGCTGCGCCGAGCTCGCCACCGAGTTGGATCGGCGCCAGGTCCCGCTGTCCATGCTTGTCACCCCGAACTCCGCCGAATCCGACGCCACCGAGTGGATGCGCGCCCGCGCAGCCGGTGGGGACGATGTCCTGCTGCACGGCTACGACCACCGCATCACGCCGGCCCATACGGTCCGGATCGGCCGCAAGGCGGAGTTCGCCGCGCTGCCGGCGCACGAGGCCCGGCTCCGGTTGACCGCGGCGACCGCCGCGCTGGAGCGCACCGGGCTGCGGGCCGACGGGTTCGCCCCGCCGCGCTGGCTCGTGTCCCGCGGTACCCTGGACGCACTGCTCGAGCGCGGCTTCTCCCTGTGTGCCGACCTGTCGGCGGTCCGGGTCCTGCGCACCGGCGAACTCCACCGTGCACGAGTGCACGGGTTCGGCGCACAGCGCCAGCGCACCGAGACCGTCCGCTGCTTCGCGCTGGTGCTCAGCGCGGCTCGCGCCGCTCGCAGGGGCGGCCTGGTCCGGCTCGGTGTCGACGCCGCCGACCTCGAGCGCGCCGGCAGGTGGCAGGCCTTCCTCGATGCCGTCGACATCGCGCTCGAGTCGGGAGCACGCGGCGCGACCTACTCCGCTACAGCGACGCGTACTCGCCGCGTGGCAGCACCCTGACCTCGGTGCCCTCCGGCGCGAGGTTGGTGAACAGGCCGTAGTGCATGGCCGGGTTCGCCAGCACGGCCTCGTGGATCGGCACGGCGAGCCGGGGGCCGACCGCGCGGAGGAAGTTGATCGCCTCGCTCGCCTTCAGCCAGGGTGCGCCGGTCGGCAGGCCGAGCACGTCGATCTGCTGTTCGGGGACGTGGAACGAGTCCCCAGGGTGGTAGAACGCACCGGCCCCGAACACGAACCCGACGTTGGGCACCACCGGGATGTCGGCGTGGATCACCGCGTGCCGTCCACCGACGGTGATCACCTCGGTGCCGCCGATGGTGAACGCATCGCCCGAGTGGGCCGTGCGGGCGGGCAGGCCGAGCTTGTCGACCGTCTCGGCAGTGCCGGGATCGGTGATCAGTTCGGCGCCCGGATTCGCGGCGAGCAGCGCGGGCAGGCGTTCGGAGTCGATGTGGTCGAAATGCTGATGCGTGATGAGGACCGCGTCCAGCTCCCGCTCGTTCTCGAAGCCTGCGGAGAACGTGCCGGGGTCGACCAGTATTCGGGCGCTGTCCGTCTCGAGCAGAACGCAAGAATGTCCGAAGTGGACGATACGCATCTGTTCTCCCTGCTACGGAGGCATGTGCATCAAGGCTACGTCCAGGGTGCCGAGCCGTCGAGGAGTGCGTCCCCGAGTGGGGTACGGCGATAGAGCACGGTGCGTCCACTGCGGTTCGCCGTCAGGAGTCCCGCGGCGCGCAGGGCGGTCAGGTGCTCGGAGACCGTGCTCGGCGCGAATTCCAACTCCGCCGCCAGTGCTGCCGTGGTGGCCGGCTTGTCCAGTGCGTGCAGCAGCGCCGCTTTCGTCCTGCCCACCACGGCGGTGAGCGCGGCGTCCGGAGCCGGACGTGATGACCACAATTCCGCCACTCCCCGAGCCGGGTAGAGCACCGAAGGTTGCCACGGCGGCACCATCATCACGCCCACCCTCGGCCAGGCGAACACGCAAGGCAGCAGGGCGAGGCCGCGCTCGTCCAGTTCGAGCCGCGCGCGGCTGCGGCTCTCGATGGCCAGCACCGCACCGGTCAGCCGGATCCGCGGATGAAGCCCGGCAAGAGCGAGCGCCGTGCCGCCCTCGGCCAGTCTCGCGGACCGATACGCGATGTCGGCGGCGAGCGACTCCCGGATCTTCGGCCAGTGCGGCGCGATGAGTTCGGCCCACACGAGTTCCAACTGGTCGGCGAGCAGATCGCGGGCCCGCCGCGGATCGTTCGGCAGCGCGCCCAGATCGGCGTCGACCATGGCCAGTTCGGTGGCGACCTGCTCGGGCGGTGTTCTGCGGACCTCGGCGAGCTGCGCCTGCGCGGTGGTCCGTGGCCCGGACGGGGGTGGGCTGAGGAAGTCGGTGATGTAGCGCCGTGCGCCGAGTACCAGCCGCAGTTCGCCGATCGGCAGCGTCCCCACCCTGCGCGCGGCCTCGGTCAGCCAGGGCAGGTGCGCCGGGTGCCCGCGCAGCCCGGTCAGCGTCTGCACCGCACCCAGTGCCTCCTCCAGCGGCGAGATCGCGAACCGCACACGGTTGGTGCTCGCCCGGGTGAGGACCAGCTCGATCACGCCCGACCACCCCGTCCAATTCGGCCTTGCCCGAATCAGTATCGCGCACCATCACCGCGCCGCAGAGTCCTCGACATGACGACGATCGACCACGCGGGCACTTCCGGTCTCCTGCGCCATGGCGGGTACTGGCGTTGGTCCGCCGGGGTTCAGCTCGCACGGCTGCCCGCGACGATGGCTCCACTGGCCTTCACCGTGCTGACCACCGCCACCACCGGTTCGTACCGGCTGGGGGGTGTGATGATGGCGGTGTTCGTGGTGGCCGAACTGCTCGGCGCCGTGCCGGCAGGCAGACTTCTCGACCGGATCGGCGCGGGCAGGGGCATCGTGCTGATGTTGCTCGCCGCCGCGGCGGGGCTCACCGCGCTCGCCACGGCTGCCGCGGCGGGGGCGGCGCCGGCCGTGCTGCTCGTTCTCGTGGTCGTGCCGGGTGTCGTGGCAGGCGGGCTCTCCGGAGGCTTTCGCACCCTCCTGGCCGGAACCGTCGGCGACGCGCTGCTGCCGAGGGCGATCGCGGTGGACGCCATGCTGATGGAGTCCGTCTTGATCGGCGGACCCATGCTGGTGGTGCTGCTGAACCTGGTGGACTCGCTGCTGCCGCTCGCCGCGATGGCCGTGGTCTACCTGCTCGCGGCCACCTTCGCGCCCCGCACGGTCACGGTGCGGGTGGAGCAACCGGCGCAGCGCCCCGAGCTGCCGGTTCGCACGGCGGTGGGCTGGCTCGCGTGCCTGTTCTCCATCGGGCACCTGCTGTCCACGATCGAGGTCGCTCCGCTGCCGCTGGCGCAGCGCCTGGGTGCGGGGGAAGCCGCGGCGGCCCTGATCGTCGCCGTGTTGTCCGGCGCGAGTATCGGCGGGAGTGCACTGTTCGCCTGGCGGGGCCGGACCACCAGGGCCTCGGCGATCGTGTTCCTCTGCGGGTTCGTCCTGGGTGGCGTGCTGGTGGCTGTGGTGCCCGGATGGGCAGGGCTGCTGATGGGAGTGGCGCTCGTCGGCGCGTGCGTCGGCCCGTTGCTCACCGTGGCGTCGGTCCGGCTGCAGCGGCTCCTGCCCGAGGGGCGGCGGGCGGAGGGTTTCTCGGTGGCTTTCGCTGTCAACGCGTCCGGTTTCGGAATCGGTTCACTCACCGTCGGGCTGCTCCCGCTGCACCTGGCCCCGCTGCTCGGCGCGGGTAGCGCGGCGCTGGCCTGTGCCATTCTGGTGGCACGTCCTTCCTGACAGCCTGTTGGCAGCTTGCCAGTAGGGCTTTAGTCTGGTCTTGGAGCCGAGCCGATGGAGGCATGCCTGATGACCCGCATCGTGGAACCCGCCGAGCAAGCGACACCCGACACGGCCGCCCCGGCCAGGGAGACTTTCGACTCGCTCAATCCGGCGACCGACGAGGTCGTGGGTACCTACCCGGTGCACACCGCCGAGGAGGTCGAGCAGGCTGTCGCCCGCGCTCGCGAGGCCGTGCGATGGTGGGACTCGCTCGGTTTCGACGGCAGAGCCGAACGGCTGCGCCGCTGGAAGGGCGTGCTGGCGCGGCGACTCGCGCAACTGTGCGACGTCGTGCACACCGAGACCGGCAAGCCGCGCGGCGACGCGCAGTTGGAGTCCGTGCTCGCCATCGAGCACATCGCGTGGGCGAGCAAGAACGCCCGCAAGGTGCTCGGCAAGCAGCGAAGGGCCGCGGGCCTGCTGCTGTCCAACCAGGCGGCGAGTGTTGAGTACCGGCCACTCGGCGTCGTCGGCGTGATCGGCCCGTGGAACTACCCGGTCTACACGCCGTTGGGTTCGGTCAGCTATGCGCTGGCCGCGGGCAACGCGGTGGTGTTCAAGCCGAGCGAGTACACGCCCGGTGTCGGTAAGTGGCTGGTCGACGCGTTCAACGAGGTGGTGCCCGAGCACCCGGTACTCCAGCTGATCACCGGCTTCGGCGCGACTGGTGCCGCGCTGACCAAGTCCGGTGTGGACAAGATCGCCTTCACCGGCTCGGCCGCCACCGGAAAGAAGGTGATGGCCTCGGCCGCCGAGACGCTGACCCCGGTCATCATCGAGGGCGGCGGCAAGGACCCGGTGCTGGTCGATGCGGACGCCAACGTGGACGCGGCGGCGGACGCCACCGTCTGGGGCGCGTTCTCCAACTCGGGGCAGACCTGCGTTGGCGTGGAGCGGGTGTACGTGCACGAGCAGGTGTACGACGAGTTCGTCGCCAAGGTCGTCGAGCGGACGAAGCAGGTGCGGGCCGGATCGGACCCGGGCGCGCAGTACGGCCCGATGACGATGCCGAGCCAGCTCGACGTGGTCCGCAGGCACATCGCCGACGCGCTCGCCAAGGGCGGCCGGGCGCTGGTGGGCGGGGCCGACGCCGTCGGTGACCGGTACGTGCAGCCGACCGTGCTGGTCGACGTGCCGGAGGACTCGATCGCCGTGCGCGAGGAGACGTTCGGGCCGACCGTCACCATCGCCAAGGTGCGCGACATGGACGAGGCGGTCGAGAAGGCCAACGACTCGACGTTCGGGCTCGGCTCGACGGTGTTCTCGAAGCGGCGCGGAATGGAACTCGCGCGGCGCCTGCGTACCGGACAGACCGCGATCAACGCGCCGTTGTCCTTCGCGGGAATCGCGTCGTTGCCGTTCGGCGGGGTCGGCGACTCGGGCTTCGGCCGGATCCACGGCCCCGAGGGCCTGCGCGAGTTCGCCAGGGCGAAGTCGATCGCCAGGCAGCGCTACACGGCGCCGCTGGCACTGACGACGTTCAGCCGGTCGGAGAAGACCGACGCCCTCGTCGGCAAACTGATGGCCGTCATGCACGGCAAGCGCTGATACCGCCCGCCGGGATCAGCGGCCGCGGATGAGGTCGGCGGCCTTCTCCGCGACCATGATCGTGGGCGCGTTGGTGTTGCCTCGCGGCACCACCGGCATCACCGATGCGTCCACCACGCGCAGCCCGTCCACGCCGCGCACGCGCAGCGCCGGGTCGACGACCGCCTGCTCGCCGCTGCCCATCGCGCACGTTCCCACCGGGTGGTACAGGGTCTGGGTGCACTGCCGCACGTGCTCGGCCAGCGCCGCCTCGTCCGGTTCCTCCATCGAGGGCAGGAACGGCTTGTCCAGGTAGCGGGCCAGTGGACCGGTGCGCCCGATCTCGATCAGCGTCCTGATCCCCGCCAGCGTCGCGTCGAAGTCGGCCGGTTCGCTGTAGTAGGCGGGATCGAGTTCGGGACGCCACTGCGGATGCGCCGAACGCAGCCGCAGCCTGCCTCGGCTGGCGACGTCGACCAGGGTCGTCGCCGAGGTGAAACCCGGTACCGTCGGCTCCCGGAAACCGTTGTCGTAGAACAGTGTCGGCGCCACATGGAACTGCATGTCCGGCGCGTTCAACCCATCCACTGTGGACATGAAGCCGCCCGCTTCGCCGACGTTGGAGGCAAGCGGGCCGCGCTTGGTGAGCTGCCAGCGAAGCATGCCGAGCGGGGTGGCCGAGTCGACCAGGTCGGTGGTGTCGCGAGTGGACCAGATGACCGGCGCGGCCGGGTGGTCGTGCAGGTTCTCGCCGACGCCGGGCAGGTGCACGGCCACGTCGATACCGTGCTCACGCAGATGCTCGGCAGGACCGATGCCGGACAGCATGAGCAACTGCGGCGAGTTGATCGCTCCGCCGCAGAGAATCACCTCGGTGCCCGCGTAGGCCGTTCGTTCCGATCCGCCCTCCAGATAGGACACACCCGTCGCCCTGCCGTCGCTGAGCAGTACCCGCGTGGTCTGCGCGTGGGTGCGCACGGTGAGGTTCGGACGCTTCATCGCGGGCCGGAGGTAGGCGTCGGCCGCCGACCAGCGTCTGCCCTTGTGGCAGGTCACCTGGTAGAGCCCGGCGCCCTCCTGCGACTCCCCGTTGAAGTCGTCGTTGCGCTTGATTCCGTGGGTGACAGCCGAGTCCACCCAGGCGTTCGAGAGCTCATGGGTGAAGACCCGGTCCTCGACACGCAGCGGTCCGTCCGTGCCGTGCAGCGGCCCGCCGAGGCGGGTGTTGCCCTCCGCGCGGACGAAGTAGGGCAGCACGTCGGCGTATCCCCAGCCCGCGGCGCCGTGTGTGTCGCGCCAGCCGTCGTAGTCGGCGCGGTTGCCGCGAATGTAGATCATCGCGTTCATCGACGAGCAGCCACCGAGCATCTTCCCCCGTGGCCAGTAGGCGCTGCGGCCGAGGTGTTTCTGCTCGGTGGTCTCGTAGTTCCAGTCCCACTGGGTCTTGAACAGCGAGGCGAAGGCGGCCGGAACGCGGATCTCGTCGGCGGTGTCCTCCCCGCCTGCCTCCAGCAGCAGCACCCGTGCGGACGGATCCTCGGTCAGCCGGTTCGCCAGGACGCAGCCGGCGCTGCCCGCTCCGACGATCACGTAGTCCCAGTCCTGATCGGCCACGATGCCTCCTGGTATTGGCGCTGCGTCAACTACTGATGATGACCGACGACACACACTCTGGCCAAGGGTGTCATGCCCGGACTGCTCCGTCTGCCTGAATCTGCGGCGTTCGAGCAACTCACTCGCGGTCACGTCCGTCTACCGGAAGTCGCGTCCGAGGGACGCGTACGCGGGTCGCGGCGGGTGGCTTGTCGGGGGGCTACCCGCCGCGACCGTATGAGGCCGCCGAGTTCGCTCCCAGATCGCTCGGATACGCTCATCAAGTACCGCCGACCTGCACAGACGAGGGAGCAGTCTGCCGTGGCCCGAGTCGTCGTTGACGTCATGCCCAAGCCGGAGATCCTGGACCCGCAAGGCCAAGCTGTCGCGGGAGCACTGCCGCGCCTCGGTTTCCAGGGAGTCACTGATGTCCGTCAGGGCAAGCATTTCGAGCTCGAGGTCGACGACTCCGTCGACGACGAGACGCTGGCCAAGATCGCCGAGGGCCTGCTGGCCAACCCGGTGATCGAGGACTGGACCGTGCGCCGGGTGGAGGCGTGAGCGGCCCGCGCGTCGGGGTCATCACCTTCCCCGGAACCCTGGACGACACGGACGCCGAGCGCGCCGTGCGCTACGCCGACGCCGAACCGGTCTCGCTGTGGCACGCCGACGCCGACCTCAAGGGCGTCGACGCCGTGGTCGTGCCCGGCGGCTTCTCCTACGGTGACTACCTGCGGGCGGGCGCGATCGCGCGGTTCGCCCCGGTGATGACCTCGGTCATCGAGGCCGCCCAGAAAGGCATGCCGGTGCTCGGAATCTGCAACGGCTTCCAGGTGCTGTGCGAGGCGGGCCTGCTGCCCGGTGCGCTCGTGCGCAACGAGGGTCTGCACTTCATCTGCCGGGACCAGTGGCTGCGTGTGGAGAACAACTCGACCGCGTGGAGCACGCGCTACGACGCGGGCGCCGAGATCCTCATCCCGATGAAGAACATGGAAGGCTGCTACGTCGCCAACCAGCAGACGGTGGACATGCTGGAGGCCGAGGGCCGGGTCGTGTTCCGCTACGTCGGCGGCAACCCCAACGGTTCCAGGGCCGACATCGCGGGGATCACCAGCTCCAACGGCCGCGTGGTCGGCCTGATGCCGCACCCCGAGCACGCCATCGACGCTCTCACCGGCCCGTCCGACGACGGCCTCGGCATCTTCTACTCCGCGCTGGACTCCCTGGTCTCCGCCGCCTGATCGCCCCACGGGTATCGCACTTTTCCGGGAAAGTGCGATACCCGGCGTGCGCAAGTACCGCACTTTCCCGGGAAAGTGCGATCAGGCGGGAGTGGCGGCGCGGACCAGGCGGGCGTAGGGGCCGTTCGCGGCGAGTAGTTCGTCGTGGCTGCCCAGTTCGGTGATGCGGCCGTCCTCCAACACCACCACCCGGTCGGCCGCCGCGGCGGTGTGCAGCCGGTGTGCGATGGCGATGACCGTCCGCCCGGCCAGCACCCGGCTCAGCGAGCGCTCCAGCTTCCGCGCCGACCCGGTGTCCAGCAACGAGGTTGCCTCGTCGAGTACCAGCGTGTGCGGATCGGCAAGCACCACCCGGGCCAGCGCCAGCTGCTGCGCGACGGCGGCGGGCACCGAGCGCGCCCCCGAGCCGAGCACCGTGTCCAGTCCCCGCTCCAACGATCGCGACCATCCCGACGCGCCGACCGCGTCCAGCGCATCGAGCAGTTCGGCGTCGCTCCACTCCCCGTTGCCGTGCTGCTGCTCCGGCCGCGTGGGCAGGGTCAGGTTCTCCCGCAGCGTGCCCGCGAACACGTGGTGCTCCTGGGTCAGCAACAGCACCTCACCGCGCAACAGATCCTCCGGCATCGAGGACACTTCCACCCCGCCGATCGTGATCGACCCGCTGGTCGGTGCCGCGATTCCGGCCAGCAGTCGGCCCAGTGTCGACTTGCCCGCCCCCGACGGGCCCACCACAGCCAGCCGTTCGCCCTCCGGCACCCGCAGGTCGACGCCGTGCAGCACCTCTCGGTCCGCCGAGTAGCCGAACCGCACGTCGCGCACCCGCAGCACCGTGTCCTGCTTGCTCGGGACCTTGTCGGGCGCGTCCCGCCGATCCTCGGCGCTCGAACGCACACCCAGCACCCGGCGCAGCGCGCTGCCGGAGATCTGCAGGTCCTCCACCCACCAGAGCACCTCGTCCATCGGCGCGGCCAGCGCCTGCGCGTAGAGCACCATCGTGGTGATCGTGCCGAGCTGCACCAGCCCGTCGCTGTAGGCCCAGGCCCCGAGCAGCAGGATCGCCGCGATCGGGACCGCGTGCGAGAGTTCCAGCCACGGCACCCACCGCACCTGCAGCCTGCGCATCACCCGCTCACCGACGAGTGCGTCCTGCAGGCGGTGTTCGCCGTTCTTCATCCGCCGTTCGATGAGCCCGAGCGCTTCGGCGGTCCGACCGCCCTCGGCGGTCTCGTGGAAGTCCGACTGCAGTGCTGCCCAGCGCTCCAGCATGTCCTCGGAGGCCTTCGGGATCCGCCGCCAGTACCAGCGTGTCGGAATCCCGAGCACCGGGACCGCGACGAGCAGCCCGAGTGCCAGCAGCGGCGAGGTCACGATCATCGCGACGATCGTCAGCAGCACCGTGATCAGCGCGATCAGGATCTCCGGCACGGCGTTGCGGGCCGCGTAGCTGATCCGGTCGACGTCGCTCGTGGCGCGGCTCAGCAGATCACCGGTTCCCGCCGCCTCGACGGTGCCCAGCGGCAGCCGGAGCGAATGCTCCACGAAGTCCTCGCGGGTCTGGGCCAGCACGCGTTCGCCGAGAACGCCGGCCCGAAGCCGCGCCGCACGCTTCAAGAGGCCCTGGACCAGCAGGATTCCCACGAACATCAGCGCCAGGACGTCGATGCTCAGCGTGCCGCCGCCGTTGACCACCTTGTCCACGAGCGCGCCGAGGATCTGCGGCCCGGCAAGGCCGGCGACGGTCGCGATCATGAACAGCCCGATGACCCCGACGAAGGCCGAACGATTGGCCCGCAGGGTTCCGCGAGCCCAGGCCCGGGCCTGCGCGGCCGTGGCCAGCGGTAGTTTCAGCTGCACGACGTCACCTCGGGCAGTTCCGGTCCGACGACCTCGTCGGCCACCGCCGCCCACAGCGGGCTCTGGGCGAACACCACTGTGGTCTGTCCCCTCCGTAGTTCGGCGACCCGTTCGGTGATGCGGGCCTCGGTATGCGCGTCGACCGCCGAGGTGGGCTCGTCGAGCAGCAGCACGTCGGGGTTCAGCGCCAGCGCCCGTGCGAGGTTCAGCCGCTGCCGCTGACCACCGGAGACCTCCCGCCCACGCTCACCGATCAGTTCGTCAAGGCCGAGGGGCAGCGCCTGCACGATGTCGCCCGCATCGGCCGCCGCTATGGCGGTCTCGACATCCACGGCCGACTCCCTCGACGGGGTGACCTGCTCGCGCAGGATTCCCGAGAACCACAGGTCCTGGTTGTGCGCGTACACCACCCGCCGCCGCAGCTCGCCCAGCGCGACCTGCTCCGCGGGCACACCGGAGACCAGCACACGCTGTCCCGGCGCGGGATCACGGAACCTGGCCAACCGCTCCGCGACGGCTTCCGCCCGCGCGCCGAGGTCGATCACCGTGAGCTTGCCCGCCACCGCGGTCACGCCGGACTCGGTGTCGTGCAGTTCCAGCGCACCCTCCGGCAGCGGAACCGGGGACGCCGGATCGGTCAGGCGTGGTCGCAGCCGCAGCAGGCTGCATGCCTTCTTCGCCGAAACCACCGCCGATGCCGCTGCCCCCGCCGCCTCGGTGGCCGTGCTCACCGGGATCACCAGGAACGCCGACGCACCGTAGAACGCCACCAGTTCGCCCGCGCTGATCACGCCCTCGGCCGCGAGCCGGGCACCAAGCCAGGTGATCGTCACGGTGACCAGGCCGGGCAGCACCACCTCGGCCCCGGACAGCCAGGACTCGCTGCGGGCAACGTCCACACCGGCGTGCTGAACTCGCCTGCTCGCCATCCGGAACCGGCCAAGGAACTGCCGCTCGCCGCCAACGCCCCGCAGGACGCGCAGCCCGGACACGATGTCCGCGCCCAGCGCGTTCACGCCGGACAGTTCCTCGCGCTGGGCCTCCTTCCGCCGTTGCAGCGGTGCGAGCAGCGGCCCGATGCCCAGCACGGCCAGAGGCACTCCGACCAGCGCGACGAGGCCCAGCAGTGGCGAGAACGAGAGCAACGCGATCCCCACCACCACGAAGGCGACCACAGCGCCGATCAACCTGCCCGCGACTTCGAAGGCATTGCCGCAGTGGTGGACGTCGGAGGTGGAGAAGGCCATCACGTCGCCCGTTCCCGCCCGCTCGCGCAGCGTCGCACCGAGGCGGGCGGTGTGCTCGGTCACCGTGCGCCGAGCGCTGGACGCCCCGTGCATCCACATGCCGTGGCCGGTGAAGATCAGACACGCGCCGAAGACGGCCTGCGTGAGTCCGATGAGCAGGACGAGGCCGCCGAGCAGGAGCAGCGCACCCGTGTCGCCACCGGCGATGCCGAGGTCGATGGTCTTGCCGACCACCAGCGGCAGCAGTGCGCCGGGAACCAGCCACAGTGCACCGAACACCCCCGACGCCGTGGCCAGCCAAGGGCGCGCCCGGAGGACTGCCAGCAGGAAGCCCGCCGGCGTCGGCCGCTCGGACAGGCGCAGCGCGGGAGCCGGATACGGCGAGTAGGGCACGTCGCACGACGTTAGAAGCCCCAGGTGTGCAAAGCGACCGAATTTCCGGCGCCGTCACCCGCCACCGCCCACCAACGAGGCGCTGAACGCGCCGCAGTTACGCCCTCCCGTCACCCGCCACCGCCCACCAAGGAGGCGCTGGACGCGCCGCAGTTACTCTTTACCCGTGGCGAATCCTGACGTGGACACTCTGACCAGCACCGTCGTCGACACCACCGCACATGCCGTGGCGACTCCCGAGCTCGCGCAGCCCTACCTCGAACTCGGTCTGGCCGATGACGAGTACGCCCGGATCCGCGAGATTCTCGGTCGCAGGCCCACCGACGCCGAACTGGCGATGTACTCGGTGATGTGGAGCGAGCACTGCTCGTACAAGTCTTCGAAGAAGCACCTCGGCTACTTCGGTGAGACCTCCACGCCCGCCATGAAGGAGAAGATGCTCGCCGGGATCGGCGAGAACGCGGGTGTCGTCGACGTCGGTGACGGCTGGGCCGTCACGTTCAAGGTGGAGAGCCACAACCACCCGTCGTATGTGGAGCCTTACCAGGGCGCGGCCACCGGTGTCGGTGGAATCGTCCGCGACATCCTGGCGATGGGTGCCCGCCCGCTCGCGGTGGCCGACCCGCTGCGCTTCGGACCGGCCGACGCCCCGGACACCCGCAGGGTGCTGCCGGGTGTGGTCGCCGGGGTCGCCGGTTACGGCAACTGCCTCGGCCTGCCGAACATCGGCGGCGAGGTCGTGTTCGACAAGTCCTATGCGGGCAACCCGCTGGTGAACGCCATGTGCGTCGGCGCGATGCGGGTCGAGGACCTGCACCTCGCGCACGCGTCCGGCACCGGCAACAAGATCATCCTGTTCGGCGCGCGCACCGGCCTCGACGGCATCGGCGGCGTCTCGGTGCTGGCCAGTGACACCTTCTCCGGTGACGAGACCGCCGGTGGCCGCAAGAAGCTGCCGAGCGTGCAGGTGGGTGACCCCTTCACCGAGAAGGTCCTCATCGAGTGCTGCCTCGAACTGTTCGCCAAGAAGATCGTGGTTGGCATCCAGGACCTCGGGGGAGCGGGTTTGTCCTGTGCGACGTCGGAGCTGGCAGCTGCCGGTGACGGTGGAATGCACATCGACCTCGACCAGGTCCCGTTGCGCGCGAAGGGCATGACGCCCGCGGAGATCCTCTCCAGCGAGTCGCAGGAGCGGATGTGCGCCGTCGTGCAGCCGTCCGATGTGGACGCGTTCATGGCTGTCTGCGCCAAGTGGGACGTCATCGCCACGGAGATCGGTGAGGTGACCGACGGTGAGAACCTGGTGATCACCTGGCACGGCGAGACCGTCGTGGACGTGCCGCCGCGCACCGTCGCCCACCAGGGTCCGGTGTACGACCGTCCGTTCGAGCGTCCGTCCACGCAGGATGCACTACAGGCCGACTCCGCGAGTTCGCTGCCGCGTCCGTCCACTCCGGAGCAACTGCGCGAGACCGTGCTGACGATGATCGCCTCGCCGAACCTGGCTTCCAAGGAGTGGGTCACCCAGCAGTACGACCGCTACGTGCGAGGGAACACGGTGCTGGCGCAGCCCGCCGACTCCGGGGTGATCAGGATCGACGAGTCGACAGGTCGCGGTGTCGCCGTCTCCACCGACTGCAACAGCCGCTTCGTCTTCCTCGACCCGTACCGCGGCACCCAGCTCGCGCTGGCCGAGTCCTACCGCAACGTCGCCACCAGCGGCGCGATGCCGCTCGCGGTCACCAACTGCCTCAACTTCGGTGCGCCCACCGACCCTGGCGTGATGTGGCAGTTCGAGCGTGCGGTGCACGGACTCGCCGACGGCTGCGCGGAGCTCGGGATCCCGGTCACCGGCGGCAACGTCAGTTTCTTCAACCAGACCGGGGACACGGCGATCCTGCCGACCCCGGTGGTCGGCGTGCTCGGTGTGCTCGACGACGTCACCAGGCGCATTCCGACGGGCATCGGTGCCGAGGCAGGGGAGACGCTGATCCTGCTCGGCGACACCCGCGACGAGCTGGACGGTTCCGCGTGGGCGGAGGTCATGCACGGCCACCTCGGCGGGCAGCCGCCCGCGGTGGACCTGGCCAGGGAGCGGCTGCTGGCCGATGTCCTGGTGGCTGGCTCGCGGGACGGGCTGATCTCGGCCGCGCACGACCTGTCCGACGGAGGCCTTGCCCAGACGCTGGTCGAGACCGTGCTGATCGGCCAGTGCGGCGCCAGGATCGTGCTCGATCCGGACACCGACCCCTTCGTGCAGCTGTTCTCGGAGTCCGCGGGCCGGGTGCTGGTCGCGGTGCCGCGCAGCGAGGAGCTGCGGTTCACCGAACTCTGCACGGCGCGCGGCCTGCCCTGGCGCAGGACCGGCGTGGTCGATCCGGACTCCGGCGCGCTGGACATCCAGGACGTGGCGAGCTTCCCGCTGGACGAGCTGCGCGAAGCCTGGGAAGGCACCCTTCCCGCCCTGTTCGACTGAGCGAGCGGCTGAACCGAGCCGGCCCCGCTGCCTGCCCGCCCCGGTGAACCCGCGCCTGTGGTGCAGCGCGGTCAGGGCCCCCGTGACCGCGTGTTGAACGCGGTCCCAGGGGCCCTGACGGCAGTTGTCGATCAGTTGATGAAGACGAGGCTGATGCAGAAGCCGGTCTCGTCGAAGTTGTCCGCCGTGACCTCGCCCTCCATCGGCTTCCCCTCCAGCGTCCCGCCGAGTTCGGCCGAGACGTAGTAGGTGCCGTCATCCACCTTGCCGAGCTCCAGCTGGGCATCGCCGTCGATGAGGGTGTCCACGTCCCGTTCGGTGAGGGACTTCTCCGCCTCGCAGACCAGCTCCATCGAGCCGGCCTTGTCCCCGCCGTTGATCCTGCCGATCCACTCCTCCATGAGCACCTTGGCAGCGGCGCTACCGGTGCCCGTGTCGCCGTCGGTCCCCGCACCAGGGGCCGGGGCGTCGGCCTCGCTCGATTCAGCCTCGCTCACACCGGTCGGGCCGCCGGTGGGTGGACTGGGCATGTCGATGTCCCCGGCGGAGAGGCTGATGCTCTGCCAGCACCACTTGTCCCCCTCCTTGTTGAGACCGCCCTCGAAACCGATCGGCTTCCCCTCCAGGTCGACCTCGACGGTGGCCGTGTAGGAGGTCTCGGAGACCTTCTTCGGCTCGCCGGTCAACCGGGCGCCGTCGATATCGTCGACGTTCTCAATGGCCTTACTGACGGGTTCGTCGGCAGCTTCGCACTCCAGTGCGCTCAACGCCGCACGGTCCTTGTTGTTCAGTCCGGTCGCGATGGCCTCCGCGGTCTCCTTCGGGCCGCCGGCGGCGTTCTCGTCACCGAGCAGGAAGCCCGGTGCGAGCAGGCCGGTCACCAGGAAGGCGATGACGGCCACCGCGCCTGCCGACAGACCGATCCACAGCCCGGTCCTGCTCTTCTTGGGCGGCGGTCCGCCGAAGCCGCCGGGCTGGCCGTACTGGCCGCCCTGGGGGTATCCGGCGTACTGCCCGTATCCGGCGTTCGGGTCGTAGCCGGGCTGGCCGTACTGCCCGCCGGGCTGCTGGCCGTAACCGGGCTGCTGACCGTACTGCCCGCCCGGCTGGCCCGGCTGTTGCGGGAAGCCGCCGGACTGCGGGTAGCCGCCACCCTGCCCGTAGGGATCAGGTTGCTGACCGTACGGCTGGCCAGGCTGAGGTGGGTAGGTCATGAGCCGTTCCTCCAGTGGTCCTGCGCGGAAGCACTTCGATCCCGCTTCGCCGTCGAGACGCGCCCGCGCTGGTTGCGTCTGTGGTGCGACGCGGGCGTGGAGGCTTCGGTTCCTCCCCCTGCTTCTTGGCTGCACGCATTCTGCCTGCCGTTGTTCGGTCCGCGTGAAGCGGCTCTCGTCCGATCCGGGGATCGGACGAGAGCCGTGACGGACTGTTCTGAACCGTGTTCAGCCGGTGGCGAGCACCTTCAGCCGGTCGTATGCCCCGTTGAACGTGTTCTGGTCAATGGGGCTCGAGGTGTACTGCCAGAAGGTGTAGAAGCTCCACCCGTTGGGCAGGGTGCCCACCGATGAGCTGTAGCGCGCGACCCAGAGCGGCACGGTTCCGCCGAAGCTCTGCGCGGTACCGACGCACTGGTTCCACCAGCTCGTGGAGGTGTAGATGACCGGCCAACGGCCGGTGCGGGAGTGGTAGGTGTCGTGGAAGTCCCTGATCCACGCGGCCATGGCGGACTTGCTCTTGCCGTAACAGGTGGAGCCGTAGGGGTTGTACTCCATGTCGAGTGCCCCCGGCAGGGTCTTGCCGTCCCGCGACCAGCCGCCGCCGTTGTTGACGAAGTAGTTCGCCTGCACTGCGCCACTCGACCTGTCCGGCAGTGCGAAGTGGTACGACCCGCGGATCATCCCGATGTTGTAGGAGCCGTTGTACTGCTGGGCGAAGTACGGACTCTTGTAGCCGGTGCCCTCCGTTGCCTTCACGTAGGCGAACCGCTTGCCCTGGTTCCACCAGTACTGCCAGTCGACATTCTTCTGCCAGCCACTCACGTCGATACCGGCGACGCTGGCCTGCACTCGCACGTCGTCACCGTGGACGGCCGTGGCGCTGGTGGCGGGTGTGGACCGGTCGCCTTCGACCCTGGCGATCTGGGAACCGAGCGGATGGTCGTACTTCTTGACGTACTCATCGACGGGCATGCCCTCGATGACCTGGGTGTTCGCGGCTGCCGGGGTCAGTGCGCCAAGCAGGAGCACACTGGCCGAGGCTGCGACGGCGGTGCCGATCACGCGCCGCCAGCCTCTTCGTGCAGTGGACATATGTATCCCTTCCGAGTTGCCCTCGCGTCCGAATGGCTCACAGGGAGTAGCCATCCGAGCATCGATTGTTGCTGAAAACTGTGTCGCTTGTCACGAGTTTGCGTGAATTACTCGAAACAAGTGGGTGATTTACAGTTGCAACGTCGTACAGACAGTGAGAAGGGACAGGACGGACGAACTACCCGCTGGCCAGCTTCTGCAGTCGCTCTGAGCTGCCGTTGAAGTAGTTCTGATCGCCGGGCAGGCTCCCCGCGTCGGCCCATTGCCAGATCGTCTGGTTCGACCATCCCGCGGGCAGTGCGCCGATCTCCGGTGCGTAGCGCGCGAGCCAGAGCGGGCTGGTGGAGCCGAACGCGTCGCTGTTGCCGGTGCACTTCTTCCACCAGCTCGTACTGGTGTAGATCGCAGGGTGGCGGCCGGTGCGTTCGTGGTATCTGTCCGAAAACGCCCGGATCCAGGACGTCATTTCCGCCGGTGACTTGTCGTAGCAGGTTTCGCCGTACGGGTTGTACTCGACGTCGAGTGCGCCGGGCAGGGTCTTGCCGTCGGCCGACCAGCCGCCACCATGGTCGACGAAGTAGTCCGCCTGTGCCGCGCCGCCGGACACGTCCGGCCTGGCGAAGTGGTAGGCCCCGCGGATCAGGCCTTCGGCGTAGGAACCGTTGTACTGCTGAGTGAACCGGGGGCTGCGGTAACCGGTGCCCTCGGTGGCCTTGACGTAGACGAACTTCGCGCCGGCCTTCGCGGCCGCCGGCCAGTCGACGTCGCCCTGCCAGCCGCTCACGTCGTGACCGAGTACCTGACCTGCTGGGGCGTAGCGGCCACTGGCCGGTGCACCGTGGACACCCTCGTGAATGGCGATCTGCGAACCGGCCGAACGTTCGTCCGCGCCGGTGTAGTCGGCGGTCACCGCGGGGGCGGGCGCCGCGGTGACGGTCATGGCGCTGATCGCCGCGATCGCGGTGACCACAATGCCTGCGCCGCGAGACGCAGAATTCGTGTTGTGCATGGGTGACTCCCAACCAGCTCTGGTGGCACGTCCCTCCACGGCATCACGATGCCTCGATAGAACGTACTTCGCGAGCTGAGAGTCACTCGAAAGGGTAAAAGTGTTCAGGTAGGACAGAGCGAAAAGGAGGGTCCTTCTCGCTTGTCAGCAGCGACTACCGCTCTCGGGCGAGCGCCTGGACAAGATGCTCGGCCGGTACGACGGCCGTCACCAGATCGTGTGGATTGATCGCGACCGGGTGGCCGGCGAGCAAGCCGACCATGTCGCGGCCGAGCACCGCGCGTGCGTGCGGCCACTCCTTCGGCACCAGTGATTTGGCCGTGTAGGCCGGAACCAGCACGCGCCCATCCGTGTTGTGGAAGCCGATGACCGTGCGCTGCACGGGAGACATCGCGTACACGAACAAGGTCGAGTCGAGGATGACCTTCGGCAGGTCCTCCGCGGGTCGGTGATTGGTCCGCACGAGCTGCAGCAGGCGCTCGAGGTCGTTGTTCGGTTCGGGGAAACCGAGCGCCTTCGGGGACGGCCGGTACCGGTCGTTGGGATGGAAGTCCTCGACGATGTCACCCGCCGCGTTCACCGGGTAGGCGCCGACCACCGCCCAGGACGGAACCCGTCCGTTCGGGTCGAAGGCCTCGTCGATCACGTAGAGCCAGCTGTTCGGGTTGGCTCTGGCGTTCGCCCGCATCTCCCGGGTGATCTTCGGCTTCTTCGGGGTCGTCGGCTTAGAAGTCAGCCGGTCCGCTTCGTCCCGCTGCGCCATATCGGTCCCCACGTCTGTCGCTTCGCCGGATGTGTCCGGCGGTGTCGTGTCCTGCGCTCATCCTAGTGTTGGGGAATGAGCCCTTCGCGTCCGCCTGATGCCGTCCAGTTACGAGCCGCCGTCCAGCGGGTTTCCGCCTGGTTGAGCGGAGACGGGCCGGAGCCGCCGAGGTCGGATGTCGCCGCTGCCGTCCGGTTGAGCTTGCGCACACTGGCCGCCGACGCACCCGGGCGCACCGTCGAGGTTCGGGTGCCCCCGTTCGCGGCCGTGCAGTGCGTCGAGGGGCCCCGGCACACCAGAGGCACGCCGCCGAACGTCGTGGAGACCGAAGCGCGCACCTGGCTGGAGCTCGCCACCGGGCGTCTGCAGTGGACGGATGCGGTGGAGCAGGGCAAAGTCAGCGCGTCCGGAACTCGCGCCGACCTCACCCGCTGGTTGCCGATCCTGCGGTTGTGAGCTGGAGTTCAGTTCTTCTTGGCGATGCCGCCCGCGATGCAGAACTGCACCTGGTTGAGCGGCTTGAGCTGCGGGCCGTCCGGCCACCAGTCGGCGCACAGGACCAGGCCGGGGTCGACCAGCTCCAGCCCGCAGAACAGCTCCAGGATCTCGGCCTTGGTCCGGAAGGTGCCACTGCCCATCGGGCTGTGCAGGAAGACGTCCTCCATCTTGCGCGCGACGGCGCTGTACTGGTTCTCGGGATCGAGGAAGTGACTGATCCCGACGTACGAGCCCTTGGGCAGCGCGTCGATGTAGTTCTGCATGATGTCGGCCGGGTTGCCGCCGCCGGTGTAGTGGTGCATTGTGCCCATCTGGAACAGCGCGATCGGCTGGGAGAAGTCCAGGTGCTTGCGAACCACCTCGTCCTCGAGTACCTCGGGTGGGTTGAAGATGTCCGCGGCGGAGAAGTGCGTCTGGTCGTTCTCCTCCAGCAGCGCCCGCCCGTGCGCGAGCACCACCGGGTCGTTGTCGACGTAGACCACGGTCGAGTCCGAGTTGATCCGCTGCACGACCTGGTGCGTGTTCTCCGCGGTGGGCAGGCCGCTGCCGCAGTCCAGGTACTGGGCGACGCCGGTCTGGTGGGCGATGAACCGGCTGGCACGGATCAGGAAGCCACGGTTCTCGGTGGCGAGGTCCTGGGCTTCCGGCGCCTTCGCCTGCACCCCGCGGAGTACCTCGCGGTCGATCTCGTAGTTGTCCTTGCCGTTGAGGAACGCGTCGTACACCCGGGCGATGCTTGCCCTTGTGGGGTCGACGCCAACGGGAGCGGGAGGATCGGAACGGGGCACGACGCCGGTCATGGAGGCCTCACCTGTGACATATCGAACACGAATCGGACCGCACCTAGGGTAGGCGTACGGACTCGGCGCGTAAACGGAGGTGGGGCTTGTTCTCCCATCCCGTCCCCACCTGGCCCAACGAGTCGCACAGGCGGTAATCAATGGGCACGTTTCGGTAGAGGTAGGGGTAAGGTTCTGCATCGCGGCGGTTGAGTGGATCGCGTACGCACGCACGGACGGGTAGGCAGGAGAGGACGCGGGCGATGACCACGGGTGGCGCCGAGCACGGTGGTGGACCCACCGCGAGACGGATGGTCCTCGGGGCGCACCTGCGCAGGCTGCGTGAGTCCGTCGGCATGTCCCGTGCGGATGCCGGTTACCAGATCCGCAGCTCGGAATCCAAAATCAGCAGGCTCGAGCTGGGCCGGGTCGGTTTCAAGGAACGCGACGTCGCCGATCTGCTGACCATGTACGGCGTCTCCGACCCGGCCGAGCGCGCGAACTTCCTCGACATGGTCAAGCAGTCCAACCAGCCCGGCTGGTGGCAGAGCTATAGCGACGTGATGCCGAAGTGGCTGGACAACTACGTCGGTCTCGAAGAGGCCGCGTCGCGGATCCAGACCTACGAGCTGCAGTTCGTGCCGGGTCTGATGCAGACGGAGGAGTACGCGCGGGCGGTGGCGAGCCACGGCGTGCCGGAGAACGCCAGCGACAAGGTCGAGCAGCGGGTCGCGTTCCGGATGCGTCGGCAGAAGGTGTTGATGCGGCCGAACGCGCCGCGGCTGTGGGCGGTCATCGACGAGTCCGTGCTGCGCAGGCCGATCGGCGGGCGTGCGGTCCAGCTCAGGCAGGTCGAGAAGCTGCTCGAACTGACGTCGCTGCCGAACATCTCGCTGCAGGTGGTTCCGCTCGAGCTCAGTGGCTACGCGGCAGAGGGTGCGTTCACCCTGCTCCGCTTCGCCGAGCCGGAGCTGCCGAACGTGGCGTACATCGAGTACCTGAGCGGTGCGTTGTACCTCGAACGACTCGACGAGATCGAGGTCTACAGCCGGGCGCTGGACCGGCTCGCGGTGGATGCCGAGACACCCGAGCGGACGCGGCAGTGGCTGATGAAGCTGCGCGCCGAGCTCTGACCAGCACTTTCCCGTTTTTCGCGCGGGGACAATAGAGCACGAACTCGCTGGCTGGCATCACCCGGACAGGCTAATTTTCGCTCAATTCCCTGTGCACGTGCATTCACACGCGCACCGGCACGTGCTACGTTCGGTGCACAAGTGAATGCACGTGCAGATGCATCGTCCCCCGAGTTTGAAGTCGGGAAGGTTGGGGATCATGGAGCAGGTACGCAACGGCATCTCGGCAGAACTCCTGTCGGAAGCGCGCTGGCGCAAGAGCAGGCACAGCGGAGCGGTCGGCAACTGTGTCGAGGTAGCACCACTGCCAGGCGGAGAAATCGCGATGCGCAACTCGCGCTTCCCCGGTGGTCCGGCACTCATCTACACGCGTGAGGAGATCGCGGCGTTCCTCGCGGGCGCCAAGGACGGCGAGTTCGATGACGTCCTCTCGTGATGCCGTCCAGGCCGTAGAGACCGAGAAGACGCTCCGCAGGCTGATCGACCGCGGGTACCGATTCGTGCATCCCCGTGATGCCGACGGCGAGGTTCTCGCCGTGGTCGGCGTGCGGGCGCACGGCACGGTCATCGACGTGGTCCGGCTCGAGGCCGAGGACGATGTGCTCGCCATCCGGATGCCCGCCGACGAGGCGGACATTCTCGAACCCCGCACTCAGCTGTGGCGGTCCACCGGCGAGATGTGCTCGGTGATCGACGAACTGCTCTCGCTCGGCGACAAGGAGTACGCGCCGGGCAGTGCGGACACCCGTGGTTGCTGGGTTCCCGGCGAGGCGGGCCGCGCGAAATGGCTGATGGCTTCCGCCTAGCGTCCATGAGTCGCCTCTGGGGATGTCCCCAATGCCACATTATTGGGGACATCCCAGAGGCGACACCTGCTGCCCTGTCGACGTGAGGCCAGTCTCGAACCGGCGCGCAAGGTCGGTGCAGTGGCTTTGGGCGTCTACACTCCATACGTAGGCAACCCTCGTCATCAGGGAGCTCCTCGGTGCTTTCCGACCAGTCCGCCACTGGATCTTCCGCGCCAGATCAGCCAGACCCCGAACCCCGTGAGGAGTGCGGCGTCTTCGGCGTCTGGGCTCCGGGTGAGGAAGTCGCGAAACTGGCCTACTACGGCCTGTACGCACTTCAGCACCGTGGGCAGGAGGCCGCGGGCATTTCCGTGGCCGACGGCCGCCAGATCGTCGTGTTCAAGGATCTCGGCCTGGTCAGCCAGGTCTTCAACGAACAGATCCTCTCCACGCTGCAGGGCCACATCGCCGTCGGCCACTGCCGCTACTCGACCACGGGGGGCGGTACCTGGGAGAACGCCCAGCCCAACTTCCGCACCACCGCGACCGGTAGCGGGCTTTCACTCGGGCACAACGGCAACCTGGTCAACACCGCCGAGCTGAACGAGCGGGCCCGCGAGCTGGGCGTGATCAACACGAACGGCGCCACGACCGACTCCGACCTGGTCTGTGGCCTGCTCGCCGCCGCCGCGGCCGACAAGGGAATCGAGGCGGCCGCGCTCGAACTGCTGCCGACGATCAAGGGTGCGTTCTGCCTCACCTTCGCCGACGAGAACACGCTCTATGCCGCGCGTGACCCGCACGGCGTCCGGCCGCTGGTCCTCGGCAGGCTCGAACGCGGCTGGGTCGTCGCGAGTGAAACCGCGGCCCTGGACATCGTCGGCGCGTCCTTCGTCCGTGAGGTCGAACCGGGCGAGCTGCTGGCGATCGACGCGGAGGGACTGCGTTCCTCCAGGTTCGCCAACCCGGAGCCGAAGGGCTGCGTGTTCGAGTACGTCTACCTGGCCAGGCCCGACACGACCATTTCCGGCCGCGGCGTGCACGCGACCAGGGTCGAGATCGGCCGCAGGCTCGCCGCGGAGCATCCAGCCGACGCGGATCTGGTGATTCCGGTGCCCGAGTCCGGCACTCCCGCCGCCATCGGGTACGCGCAGGCCTCCGGCATCCCGTACGGGTCGGGTCTGGTGAAGAACGCCTATGTCGGGCGGACGTTCATCCAGCCCTCGCAGACCATCCGCCAGCTCGGCATCCGGCTCAAGTTGAACCCGCTGCGTGACGTCATCCGAGGCAAGCGACTCGTCGTGGTGGACGACTCGATCGTCCGCGGCAACACCCAGCGCGCGCTGGTGCGGATGTTGCGCGAGTCCGGCGCGCTCGAGGTGCATGTCCGCATCGCCTCGCCCCCTGTGCGCTGGCCCTGCTTCTACGGCATCGACTTCGCGTCCCGGGCCGAACTGGTCGCGAACGGAGTGGACGCCGACGGCATCCGCCGGTCGATCGGTGCGGACTCCCTCGGCTACGTTTCGCTGGACAGCCTCGTCGCGGCCTCGGAACAGCCGAGGTCCCGGCTGTGCGCGGCGTGCTTCGACGGCGAGTACCCGATTCCGTTGCCGGACGACGCGCTCATCGGCAAGCACCTGCTGGAGGGCATCGGCGGTGCGGAGGGCTCGACCGGCCCAGCTCTTCACGTGTCCCCAGCCGGGTACGGTGCCGAGGACGCCGTCCGGCGTCCCTGATCATCCGAGAATTTAGGACGGAGTTCGCTTCGTGAGCGAGTCCACGAGCGCTACCTATGCAGCCGCAGGCGTCGATATCGATGCGGGCGATGAAGCCGTCGAGTTGCTCAAGCCGCATGCGGAGCGCGCTTCCCGCCCCGAGGTGATGGGTGGTGTCGGCGGGTTCGCGGGCCTGTTCAACCTGAAGCTGGACCGGTGGACCGAGCCCGTGCTCGCGTCGTCCACCGACGGTGTCGGTACGAAGATCGCGGTGGCTCAGGCGCTGGACAAGCACGACACCGTCGGCATCGACCTGGTTGCGATGGTTGTCGACGACCTCGTGGTCACCGGGGCGGAACCGCTGTTCCTGCAGGACTACATCTCGGTCGGCAAGGTCGTTCCCTCGCGGATCGAGGCGCTGGTCTCGGGCATCGCCGAAGGCTGCGTCCAGGCGGGCTGCGCCCTGCTCGGCGGTGAGACCGCCGAACACCCCGGGATGATGGGCGAGGGTGACTACGACATCTCCGCCACTGGTGTCGGTGTTGTCGAGGCGTCGGGCCTGCTCGGCCCGGACCGGGTGCGCCCCGGTGACGTGGCCATCGCGATGGGCTCGACAGGGCTGCACTCCAACGGCTACTCCCTCGCCAGGCACGTGCTGCTGGACATCGCCAGGATGCCGCTGGGCGGGCACGTCGAGGAACTCGGCAGGACGCTGGGCGAGGAACTGCTCGAACCGACCAAGATCTACGCCCGCGACTGCCTCGCGCTCGTCGCGGAGGCCGAGGTGCGGACGTTCGCGCACATCACCGGTGGCGGACTCGAGGCGAACCTGGCGCGGGTCATGCCGCGTGGCCTGCGGGCGAGTCTGGAGCGGGGCACCTGGACCCCGGCCTCGATCTTCGCGCTGATCGCGCAGCTCGGAAAGGTCGACCGCGCCGAGATGGAGCGCACGTTCAACATGGGCGTCGGCATGGTCGCGATCGTCGCGCCCGAGGACGTCGACCGCTCACTCGCCGTGCTCACGGCCCGCCACATCCCGGCATGGGTCCTGGGCGACGTCGGTCCCGCCGACGACCCCGACGCCCAACGCGCCCTCCTCTCCGGCGACCACCCCCGCTTCTGACCCGAGTTCGCCATTCACGCACACGTGTGTGCGTTCTGCGCACAGCCGACATCGGGGACAATGGCGCCATGGCCGACGACCTCAGGGTGAACTCGCGGCTGGTGATCCCGGCCGGCGAGCTCAGCGAGCGCTTCTCCCGCTCGTCGGGTCCTGGGGGCCAGGGCGTCAACACGACGGACTCCCGGGTCGAGCTCTCCTTCGACGTGGCGAACTCGCCGTCGCTGCGTGACGACCAGCGGGAGCGCCTGCTGCGCAGGCTCGGCGGGCGGCTCACCGGCGGGGTGCTGACCATCGCCGCGAGCGAGCACAGGGCGCAACTCGCGAACCGGGAGGCCGCGCGCGAGCGGCTGGTCGCGACCCTTCGGGAGGCAATGGCGCCACCTCCGCCTCCCCGCAGGCCCACCCGCCCGACTCGTGGCTCCAAGGAGCGGCGGATCGCGGCGAAGAAGCGGCGCAGCGATGTGAAGAAGGGGCGCAGAGGTCGTTTCGACGACTAACGCACATAGCGGACAGATCTGTGGATCACCGCCGCCGGTCGGGTTAGTGTGCGGCGGGTGACAGGTGCAACCCATACGGCTCCCGAACCACCCGACGACAGCTATCTGCGGTCCCTGACCGCCGCGACCGCCGACGCCGTTGCCAAGGCCGAGCCTCCCGGCTCGGACCATGCCGGGGCGCCTGCCGCACTACGCGAGCAGGTCACCGCCGCAGTGAGCGAGCACGGTGACGACCTGGTCGCGCTCAGCCGGGACCTGCATGCCAACCCCGAGGTCGGCTTCGCCGAACACCGGTCGGTTCGCGAGGTCGCGGCCCTGTTGGAGCGACACGGGCACCATGCGGAGATCGGCCTCGGCGGCCTGGACACGGCGATGCGGGCGAGCGCGGGAACAGCTGGCCCGCACATCGCGGTGCTCGCCGAGTACGACGCGTTGCCCGGCATCGGGCACGCCTGCGGGCACAACATCATCTGCACCACCGCGGTCGGCGGCTTCCTCGGCGCGGCCTCCGTCATCACCGCCGCTGGTGGCCGTGTCTCGCTGATCGGCACTCCCGCCGAGGAGGGCGGTGGCGGCAAGGAAACCCTGGCCAGGGCGGGAGTCTTCGACGACGTCGACGCCGTAATCATGCTGCACCCGTTCAGCCACGACATCGCGCTGCATCCGTTCCTCGGTCGCCGCCAGCTCGAAATGATCTTTCACGGCGTCGGCGCCCATGCGGCGGCACAGCCCTTCATGGGCCGCAACGCACTGGACGCGGCCGTCACGGCGTACCAGGGAGTCGCCGCGCTGCGTCAGCACCTGCCGCCCGGCGACCGGGTGCACGGCGTCTTCACCGACGGCGGAGCACGGCCGAACGTGGTTCCCGAGCGTGCCGCACTGCTGTTCTACCTGCGTTCCATGCGACCGGAGACCCTGCGGGACCTCGCGGACCGGCTTGCAGCCATCGCCCGGGGTGCGGCCGAAGTCACCGGTTGCGGCGTCGAACTCGCGTGGGACGCGCAGCCGCCGTACCTGCCGATCAGGTTCAACCATGCACTGGCGGGAAGATGGGCCGTCAATCAGGAACCGTGCGGGCGCAAGCCGTTGCCGCCCGGGGTAGTGCCCGACTTCCTCACCGGTTCCACCGATCTCGGCAACCTCAGCTACCGCATGCCGGCCATCCACCCGATGATCGCGGTCTCCGAGCCCACGGTTGCCTTGCACACCAAGGAGTTTGCCGCTGCGGCCGGTTCGCCGAGCGGGGACAGGGCCGTTGTGGACGGAGCGCTCGGGCTGGCGCTGACCGCGGTCGACTACCTGGCTGACAACGAGTTGCGCGCGGCGACACACCGCGAGTTCGAGGACGCGGGCGGACCGCTCGACGTGCCCGAGTTCTTCACCTGAGCGCAGCCGGACCTTCGATACCGGAGCACAGCACCGACCTGGGGGTGGCGTGATGTCAAAGGCCATGCAGCAGCCCGAGCAGACCCGGCTGGACCGGGTGCTCAACCGGATCGAACGCGCGGGCAACCGGCTACCCGAGCCGTTCATCCTGTTCGCACTGCTGACCTTGCTGGTCGGTCTGATCGCCACGGTGATGGCGGCGTTCAACGTGTCGGTGCTGATTCCCGGTGAGGACGAGGCGACACCGATCCGGGGCGCGTTCAGCGGCGAGGGCGTGCGGTTCCTGTTCACCGGCCTGGCGAAGAACTTCATCGAGTTCCCGCCGCTGCAGACGGTCGTCACGATCATGCTCGGTGTGGGGATGGCCGAGCGGACGGGAATGCTCTCCGCGGTGATCCGGTTGGCGTTCCGCAAAGCACCGCGCTGGCTGCTGCCCTATGCGCTCGGCTTCATCGGCGTCACCGGCAGCATCATGGCCGACTCCGCGTTCATCATCATCCCGCCGCTGGCCGCCATGGTGTTCAAGGCCGCGGGGCGGCATCCGGTCGCCGGATTGATCGGCGGATTCGCCGCCGCCGGTGCGGGCTACTCCACCTCCGTCCTGGTGACCAGTCTCGACGCGTTGTTCGCGGGAATCAGCAACTCGGTCGCCGCGACCCTGCCCGACCCCGGAACGACGGTCACGCCGGTCTCCAACTACTTCTTCAACGTCGTCGCCGCGATCCTGCTCAGCCTGATGGCGGGATTCATCATCGCGAAGGTCGTAGAGCCCTCGTTGGAGCGCAACAACTTTCCGCGCGACGAGGTACCCGATGACGTCAGCGGTGACTTCACCGGGCCGGTCAAGCCGGAGGGCACCGCGCTCTCGGTCGAACTGGAACCGAGGGAGCGCCGCGCACTCCGGCTGGCCGGGCTGACCCTGCTGGGTCTGGTCGCCGCGATCCTCGTGCTGGTACTGGCGCCGGGCTCGCCACTGCGCAACGAGGACGGCGGTTTTCTGCCGAAGTCGCCCCTGCTCGACTCGGTGACCACCCTGGTGTTCCTGGCGTTCTTCGTGCCCGGACTCGCCTACGGCATCGCTGTCGGCGCCATAACCAAGGCCGCCGACGTGCCGGTGCTGATGGGGAAGGCACTCAAGGACCTGTCCGGGTTCATCGTGCTGGCCTTCATGCTCGGCCAGTTCATCGCCCTGTTCTCCTGGACCAACATCGGTGCCTGGCTGGCCGTGACCGGTGCGAACTTCCTGCAGGACATCGGACTCACCGGGTACGCGGCGTTGCTGGGCTTCATGATTCTCGCCTCGTTGCTGAACCTGTTCATCATCTCGGGGTCGAGTCTGTGGACCCTGATGGCGAGCGTGTTCGTGCCGATGTTCCTGCTGCTGGGTTTCGAGCCAGGGTTCACGCAGGCAGCCTTCCGCGTAGGAGACTCGGCGACGCAGGTGATGACCCCGCTGAACCCCTACATGATCGTGCTGCTCACCTTCGTCCGGCGTTACCAGCCGGGCGCCGGACTCGGCACGGTGATCGCGAAGATGGTCCCGTTCGTCGTTCCTTTCTGGACGGTCTGGGCGGTGATCCTGAGCGTGTTCTACTTCGCGGATCTACCGATGGGACCGGGAATGGACATCCACGTGGACCGTTAGCGGTGAGGTTCACCAGACGTCACCGGGCCGCCAGTCGCAGGCGATCGGTGCGGTCAGGTCCACCCTGGCGGTAGCGGGGGTCCGCAGCACGAGAATGCTGCCGTCCTCCTCCGGGGTCGCGGTCCAGCCGTCCTTTCTGTCCACAGAGGACCTGCCGAACCAGGTCACCCAGCCGTGCCGTTGGTAGAATCCGTCGATTTCCGTGCCGTCGGACAACGCGCCCAGGTCGTATGTCGAGCGGATGTGTTCGTTCACGGCCTCCATCAGTGTGTTCGCGTGGCCTCGCCGACGGTGGGCCGGATGCGTTGCCATGCCCTCCACATAACCGGTGCGGAACGTACGCATGCCGATTCGCACGGTGCGCGGAATGACGGCCGCATGCGCCACGAGTTCGTCCCCGTGGCGCACCATCGCGTGCCAGCCGCCGAGAGTATGCGCCCAGTCGTGCTCCGAGAATTCACCGCGAAATGCGAGATCCAGTAGGAGGCGGAGTTCTTCGAGTGCCTGCTTGTCCAGGTCGTCTGTGGAAAGTGTTTGCGTCACGGCTCAAGCCTGCCCCTTGCCCCAAGGACAATGCGAGCATCAGCGACCATCCGATAGCGTTGTAATACTTTCTGTGCCGAATCGGCACGCCACGTGAGCCTGGTGTCGGGGTCGTAGAAGACCGCTCCGCCATGGTCGGCGTCCCACTCCAATCCCCAGCCACAGACCGTTTCCAGTGGTAGCGAGTGGTATACGCCGTAGATCGCGAAAAGGCGCGGACCATCCTCCCGGACATACTGGGCGAGTGTGCGCAGACACAACTCGCGAGTGACGTCGTTCTCTCTTTCGAGCACTCAACCTCCCCGTTCGGCCATCGGCCGAACGCTGGCACGTTGCCACAGGTGCAAGCAAGTACTCCGTTTGTGTCATTGCGGCGCGGCTTGCACGCGGGGAAATACTGGACCATGCCCCCGATCCAGAGCACGAGCGTGCGCTCCCGCCAGGTCTCGACCGAGCTGCGCAAGCTGCGCGAGCAAGCCGGTATGACTGGCGCCGAGGTGGCACACCTCCTCGGTATGTCTCCCAGCAAGATCAGCAGACTGGAAACCGGACACCGGGGATTGGAGTCAGAAGACGTAGCCGCGCTGCTGGGTCTCTACCGCGTCCCCGAACGCCGACGGAACACAATTCTGGAACTGGTAAGGAAATCCGACGAACAGGGCTGGTGGCAGAGCCAGCGTTCTGGGCTGCCGGACTGGCGGGCTTTCCTCGACTTCGAGGCGAGGGCGACGCGCATTCAGAACTACGAACTCGCGCTCGTGCCGGGGCTGCTGCAGACGGCCGAGTATGCGACGGCCGTCATCCGCGGGATCAACCCGACCATGACCGACGCCGAACTGAACGGACTGGTGCGCTCCCGAATGGCGAGGAGAGGCCTCCTGCGCCGTCAGGACGTTCAGTATCTGTCGGTGCTCGACGAGAGTGTCTTGCACCGGGTGGTGCCGCTGCGGGCCGGAGTGCACCCGGGTCTACGCGGTCCTTTCCTGTTACTGGAGTTCAGCGGCGAACCGAGCATCGTGTTCGTGGAGAACCACGGCGTGACCCTCTACCTGGAGGAGAAGGACGACCTCGCGTCTTACCGAACGGCGCTCAGCACCATTCTGGCCGAGGCTCTTGGCACCACCGATTCCCTTGAACTGATCGCGGACCTGAGCTGTAAACCGTGAATCGACGTGGACGCCTGTCGCCGCGTGCATCGGCGGCACACACCTGCACACGGCAGGCAAACACGTGTGCGTGGACGGCACACGCAGGTCCCTGTCGGTGCTTCGTGCCACACTGGTTGTCACTGGGGAGAAGAGGAGGTGGTCGCGGTGAGCCTGGACTCATGGACGTCGGGCGAGCGCTTGTCGCTCGACGACTGGATTGCCCTGCCGGAGGACAACTCCCAGCACATTGAGCTTGTGGAGGGGGTTCTGCAGGTGAGTCCGAAGCCCGTATTCGGGCATCAGCGAGCCGCGGCACGGTTGTGGGGCCAGCTGAACGACCAGCTCCCGCCGGAGTTCGAGCCGGTCATGGACATGGATGTGGTGATCGCAGGCGGGCAGGTCGCCACCGTGCGCGTTCCGGACGTGCTGGTGATACCCAGTTCGATTGGCGACACCGGTCCGTCTCGTCTTCGCGCCGAGGACGTTCTGGTCGCCGTCGAGGTGATTTCGCCGGGCTCCTCGCGCACCGACAGGGTGGTCAAGTTCGCGGAGTATGCCGAGGCCGGCATCCCCAGCTACTGGTTGATCGACGTCGAACCGCCGGTGAGTCTGTCGACATATCGTCTCGTGGAGGGTGAGTACGAGCTGGATGCCGAGGGTGCCGAGAAGGTCGTGCTGGCGACACCGGCGCCGCTCACGATCGACGTCCGGGCGCTTGGGGTCTCCCGTAGGGCAAGTACGCGCGACTGAGTAAGCGGTATCCGCGATTTTGGCACCGCCGACCCGCGCTACCACTGTCGGGTAAGCAGGGCGCCAGCCGCGTCAGCTATCAGTGCTGGTCAGACGGTCGGCGAAGGGCCAACAAGAGCAGGGCGACGACGCCGATGATGACGTAGCTGGAGCCGAGCAGGTGCTGCCACCACGTCCACTGGAGTTCCAGATCATGGGTCTGCGGGAGGTGGCTGTGCGGACCGATCGCGAACACCACGAGGACCAGCCCGGCCACGATTCGCACGCCGATGCCACTGCGTTGTGCCCATCGGACCAGCACGATGGCGGCCGGAATGATCCACACCCAGTGGTGTGACCAGCTCACCGGTGACGCCAGCAGTCCGAACAGGGCAATGGCCAGCAGTGCGTTGACTTGGTCGCCTGCCGCCAGTGCGCGGCGGGCAGCCATCCAGGCGAGCACCAGTGCGACCGCGACGAGTGCCATCCACAGCCCGGTCTGCAGGGTGCCCTCCGGCAGCAGCCGGTACAGCACGGCCCGAATGTTCTGGTTGAACGCGTACGCCAGCCCGCCGATGCGTTCGGGGTCGAGCAGGGAGTCGAACCAGTATCGCGCGGTGTCCGAGGGTGCCAATGCCCAGGCGAACAGGCCGAACCCGACAAAGGAGCCGAAGCTCACCGCGGCCGCTCGGTACTGCTTACGGGCCAGGAAGTACAGCACGAACACAGCGGGCGTCAGCTTGATCGCACTGGCGAGGCCGATCAGCAGCCCTCGTGGCCAGCGCGTGCGGGGCAGCAGGCAGTCCAGTGCCACCAGGCCCATCAGGATGAGGTTGATCTGCCCGAAGCTGATGGTCTGCCTCGCGGGCTCGAACAGCGCCCAGGCAGCGGCAGCCCCGACGCCGACGACCACGGAGACGGTCCGGCGCCCGTACAACCGGCCGCTGACCGTGAGCGTGGCCGCGAGCAGGCCGAGCACACTGATGGTGGTGATCAGTACTTTCGCCACGTGCCACGGCAGCAGCCATACCGGCGCGAACACGATCGCGGCGAACGGCGGGTAGGTGAACGGCAGGGGCATGCCGGGGACCAGGCCCGGGAACTGGTCCGAGTAGAGCCCGATGCCGTGCAGCCACGCGTAACCGCCTGCGCGGTAGACGTGCAGGTCGAGGAAGCCGGGCCAGATCAGGATGAACGCAAGGGCGGTCATGCCGAGCACGACGAGCAGCCACCTGGAATGGGTGGTGTGCCGCCGCATCTCGGCGGCGTCGGCGGCGCGGACGCCATGCCGCTGCAACACGGGTACCTTGCTGCTCAACCCCTGGCCCCCAGCTCGTTGATGCCGCACACGATGTGCCGACGATCCTAGGGTGAGGCTGTCGCCAGCCGACGCTCAGCTCAGGTTAGCCACCGCCGCCGGCGCCGGCGCTCGCTCGACGGCCGGCCTGCGCAGCGACAGCCAGATCAGCGAGGTGAGACCGACGAGCACATAACTGGAGCCCAACAGGTGCTGCCACCACATCCAGTGCAGTTCCACCTCGTGCAACTGCGGCATGAACGTGTGCGGACCGATGACGAAGACGAGGCCGACCAGGGCCAGCAGCACGCGCGTGCGGACAGCCGCCTGTTGTCCCGCCCTGAGCAGCACCACCGCGGCCGGAGCGGCCCAGACCCAGTGGTGCGACCAACTGATGGGGGAAGCGAGCACGGCCCAGCAGGCGATGGCCAGCAGTGCGACGACGTCGTCGCCTGCCGCACGTGCTCGTCGTGCGGCGACCCAGGCCAGCACGAAGGTGCCTGCGACGAGCAACGCCCACACCGCCGATCGTGCGAGGCCTTCGCCCAGCACGCGATGCAGGATGGCCTGGTAGGACTGGTTGAACGCGTACGCGACGCCGACCGTGGTGTCGGTCCTCGGCAGAAAGTCGAACCAGTACTTCAGCGACTGCCATGGGGCAAGGGCGAATCCGGCCAGGCTGAAGCCGGCGAACGACGCCACGGTGACGGCTGCCGCTCGGTACTGACGGCGGACCAGGAAGAACAGGACGAACACCGCCGGGGTCAGCTTGATGGCGGCGGCCAGTCCGATCAGCAGCCCGCGTGGCCAGCGCGTGCGGGGCAGCAGGCAGTCCACCGCGACCAGCCCCATCAGGATCAGGTTGATCTGCCCGAAGTGGATGGTCTGCCGGACCGGCTCGAACAGCAGCCCGGCAGCGGCGACACCAAGGCCGAGCACCAGTGCGAGCGAACGCCTGCCGTACACGCGATACGCGGTGACGACCAGCGTCGCGACCAGTCCGAGCACGCTGGCGAGGGTCAGGACGAACTTGGCGGCCTGCCACGGCAGCAGGTAGAGCGGACTGAACAGGATCGCGGACAGCGGGGGGTAGATGAACGGCAGCGGGGATCCGGGTACGAGTTGCGGAAACCCGGGTGTGTAGAGGCCGATGCCGGTGAGCCAGGCGTAGCCGCCGGTGCGGTACACGTGCAGGTCCACGAAACCGCTGCCCACGATCGCGTAGGCGGTCACCGAGACCACCAGGACGGTCAGCGCGATCCGCACCAATCGCTGGTGTCGCCGGTACTCGTCATGGGCGGACGTGATCCCGGCGCGGTCGAGAACGGATCGATAGCTGAGCAAAGCCGACAACTCCCGTGTGAGGGTTATTCACAAGTTGGTAGACGGGGCCGCCCCGGAGAGGGCCCCCGCTGCGGCAGGCTTTTGTGCCGCAGTAGGGGCGGTCGTGGCTGCCAACTGCGGGTGAGGCCCGTGGATGGCCGCACGGCGGTGGTGAATAACCTGACCTTTGATAGGACACTGTACGTATGCCAAATTGTTACACTAGAGCATGGGAAGGCTCAGCTTCGCCAGTGGTACTGCCGTTCCGGACGTCCGGTTCCGCCGTAACGCAGCCGCACCTCGGCCTGTCCGTTGGTGGCGAAGTGCTCGAGGTAGCGCCGGGCGCTGGGCCGGGAAAGCTCCGTGACCTGCGCGCATTCCGTGGCCGACAGGCCGGCTGGGTGCTCGCGTAGTGCCTTCTGGACAAGTTTCGCGGTCTGCTCGGTCAGCCCTTTGGGGAGAGTGCTCGCTGATCGCGGCCGGGCACCGAAAACGGCGTCGACGTCCTGCTGGCCCGCTCCGGTCTGCGCGGAGAGCCGGTTCAGCTTCTCGTGCAGTGAACCGAAGTGTTCGAGCTGGTCGCGCAGGGCCGAGTAGGGAAACGGCTTGATCAGGTAGTGCAGTGCGCCACCGCGCATCGCGCTCCGGATCGTCTCCACATCCCTGGCCGCGGTGATCACGACCACGTCCGTGTCCGCTGTAGACGGATCCGCACGAAGTTCTCGGAGCACCGCAATCCCGTCCAAATCGGGCAAATAGATATCCAGGAGGACGAGGTCGGGCCGGAGGTCGGTCACGGCGCGTAGCGCGTCGGCGCCGCTGTGTGCGACGCCTACAACGGTGAACCCGGGGGTCCGCTCCACGTATCCACTGTGGACCTTGGCGACCATGAAGTCGTCGTCCACGACCAGCACCCTGATCATGTCGTCACCTTCGCCGAGTCCCCGGACAGGGGAAGTTCCGCGGTGAACACCGCGCCACCGGCGTTGTGCACCTGAACGGAACCGCCGCGACGCCGGCAGATCTGCCGGGTGATGGCCAGGCCGAGTCCGCGTTGCCCACGGTCCTCCGCGGCCTTCGTGGTGAAGCCGTGGGTGAACACCTCGGTGGCGATGTCCGGCGCGACACCCGGACCGGAGTCGCGGACGACGACCGCCACCCTCCCGGACTCCTGCCGGATCTCCACCTCGATCCAGTCGCCGCCGGTCCCGTGCAGCGCGTCGAGCGCGTTGTCCACAAGATTGCCCACCACGGTCACCAGATCGCCGGAAAGCCGCTCGTCCACCGGAGCGAGACCGCTGGTGTCGGTGATCCGCAGCCCGATCCCCTGCTCCGCGGCGAGGCTCGCCTTCGCGATCAGCAGTGCCGCCACGGCGACGTCGCCGATCCGCGCGGTGACCTGGTCGTGCCACTCGTCGTGCGCACGACTGACCAGGTCGACGTAGCTGCGGGCCTCGTCGTACTCACCCAGTTCGATCAGTCCCGCGATGGTGTGCAGCCGGTTGGTGAACTCGTGCGCCTGCGCGCGCAGCGTGTCCGTGGCCCTGGAGTTGGCCTCCAGTTCCTCGCGCAGGGCCACCAGTTCGGTGCGGTCGCGCAGGGTCGCCACCGCGCCGACCTCGCGACCGTCGTGCGTGACCGGCATCCGGTTCATCACCAGCACCCGCCCCGCGCGCAGCACGATCTGGTCCGTGCCGCTCGCCGTTCCGGTGAGGACGTCGCGCAGTCGCTCGTTGAGTTCGAGCTCGTTGACGTGCATGCCGACACATTCCTGCGGCAGCGCCAGCAGTTCCCGGGCCTTGTCGTTGACCAGCGTGATCCGGTCCTGCTCGTCGAGTGCCACCACGCCTTCCCTGATGCCGTGCAACAGCGCTTCGCGGTGTTCCACCAGCCCGGTGATTTCGCGGGGTTCGAGGCCGAGGGTCTGCCGCTTGACCCACCAGGTGATGAAGACCGAACCGGCGATGCCGATCAGGGTCGCGATCGCCAGCAGGGCGAGGGCGTTGCCGGGAGAGTTCGTGATGCCGGCGAAGAATCCGGGCATCTCCTTGGCCGCGGCGACGATCCCGAGGAACTCGCCGTTCTTGTCGATCACCGGAACGTGCGCCACGAGGAAGTCATCCACCTCGCCGACCCAGGCGCGCCCCTCGATGACCGTGCTCTCGCCCAGCGGCAGAGCCTCCCGGATCTGGCGCGGGTCCGGGGAGGTCAGCACTTTCCGATCGGGCGAGGCGATGATCACCGAGTCGGCTCCGGAGAGGCTGCGCGCGCTCTCGGCGAAGATCGGTAACGCGTCCCGGCGCACGGGATCAGCGAGGCTGATCCGCACTCCTGGGGTCGCCGCCACGTTCTCCGCGACGGAGAGCAGCTTGCGTCCCTCGGTGTCGGTGAAGCTCTTGCCGGACTGGATCACCGAGAAGGTGACCACACACGCCAGCAGCGCGAAGACGATCGCCAACTGCCAGCCCAGCAGTTGGCGGGCGAGGGAACCCTTGCCGCCCACGCCACACCTCCTCGTGTCCTGCCTGCGCGTGACCGATCGCCCGGATCGGATCTCCAACTATGACACTTCGACGGCGGTGCGCCACGTGACCACAACGAACACAAGTACCGAAAGGCGCGCAAGCGAGACAACGGGCCCGTGCCGGGGGAGCATGACCGACCAGCCGGACACTGAGGCCGGTCTCACAGAGGTTCAGGCAGCTTCAGTGAACACGAGCATGGCAGAAACACGAGCACATCGAGGTGCAACCCCGTATGAGGAACCCGAAAACCTGGCTGGCGGTGCTGGGCGCCGCCCTGCTGGTGCTGCTGGTCCCGCCGCTGGTCTCCGCGGGTGGTGACGACAGCGGGTCGCAGATCCGCGGCCTGCGGTTCATGGTGCCGAACTCGCCGGGCGGCGGATACGACATCACCGCACGCACGGCGGCGAAGACCATTGAGGACGCCGAGTTCAACAGCAATGTCGAGGTGTTCAACCTGCCGGGTGCGGGTGGCACGGTCGGCCTCGGCAGGCTGGTCAGTGAGCGCGGAAACGGCAAACTGGCCATGTCGATGGGCCTCGGCGTGGTCGGTTCCGTCTACACCAACCAGTCACCCTCGTCGCTTCAGGAAACGACGCCGATCGCCCGGCTCACGGAGGAGTCCGACATCGTCGTGGTGTCGAAGGACTCGCCCTACGAGAACATCGGGCAGCTCGTCGAGGCGTGGAAGAAGGACCCGGCTTCCCTGCCGGTCGGTGGTGGTTCGTCTCCGGGCGGGCCGGACCACCTCGCGCCGATGCTGATGGCGAAGGCCGTCGGTATCAAGCCGCGCCAGGTGAACTACGTCCAGTTCGACGGCGGCGGTGAGCTGATGGCCTCGGTGCTCGGCGGAAAGGTCGGATTCGGGGTTTCCGGAATCGGCGAGACCCGCGACCAGATCGCCGCGGGCGAACTGCGTGCCCTCGCTGTCACGAGCCCGGAGCGCGTGCCCGGCATCGACGCTCCCACGCTCCAGGAGTCCGGAGTGGACGTCGGCTTCACCAACTGGCGGGGCATCGTCGCGCCGCCCGATATCAGTGACGAGGACCGGAACAAGCTCGTGACGATGTTGACCAGGATGCACGGAACCGAGCAGTGGCAAGAGGCGCTGCGGCGCAACGGCTGGGGCGATGCGTTCCTGACCGGTGAGGAGTTCGACACCTTCCTGAAATCGGAGAACGACCGGGTTGTCTCGGTCCTGAAGGAGTTGGGGCTCGCATGACTTCGTCGCTGGGCAGTTCTTCCACGGGATCTGTGAACACTGTGGACAAGCCTGTGAATACCTCCGGGAACGGCGGCCGGGCTTCTTGGTGGCGGGGGCATTCCGAACTCGGCATCTGCGTGCTGCTGCTGGCACTCGGTGTGCTGGTGCTGACCGACGCGCTGAGTATGCCCACCGACTTCACCCAGCGTGGGCCGGTCGGGCCGAAGAGCGTGCCGGTGGTCGTCGGATCCCTGCTCGTGCTCGTCGCGGTCCTGCTGGCGCGCAACGTGTTTCGTGGCGGGCGTGGCGAGGCAGAGGGGGGTGAGGACGTCGACCTCGAGGCGTCGACCGACTGGCGCACGGTGCTGCTGCTCTCCGCCGCGTTTCTGGCCAACGCGGCACTGATCGGCACCGTGGGTTTTCCGATTTCCTCGGCGATTCTGTTCTGGGGCGCCTGCTACGCCCTGGGTAGCCGCAATCTGGTCCGTGATCCGTTGATCTCCGCCGCCGTCGCGGTGATCACCTGGTTCCTGTTCAACGAGTTGCTCGGGGTTCCGTTGCCCGGCGGGCCGCTGATGGAGGTGCTCTGAACATGGACTCGTTCTCCCTGTTGATCGAGGGGTTCGGCACCGCGCTGACTCCGCAGAACCTGATGTTCGCCGCCATTGGTGTCATTCTCGGCACCGCCATCGGCGTGCTGCCGGGCATCGGCCCGGCGATGGCCGTTGCACTGCTGCTTCCGGTGACCTACGGACTCGATCCGACGGCGGCCTTCATCATGTTCGCCGGTATCTACTACGGCGGGATGTTCGGCGGTTCCACCACGTCGATCCTGCTCAACACTCCCGGTGAGAGCGCGTCGGTGGTGACCGCGATCGAGGGCAATCCGATGGCCAAACGCGGCCGGGGTTCGCAGGCGCTCGCCGCTGCCGCGATCGGCAACTTCATCGGCGGAATGATCGGCACCATCGCGCTCGTGCTGCTCGCGCCGACCGTCGCATCACTCGCCGTGAACATCGGTTCGCCCGACTACTTCGCGATCATGGTGCTGGCGTTCATCGCCGTCACGTCCGTGCTGGGCCGGTCGCGCATCCGCGGCTTCGCCGCACTGCTGATCGGTCTGACGATCGGCTTGGTCGGCCTCGACGAGATGACCGGGCAGTCGCGGCTGACGCTCGGATCGCTGCACCTGGCCGACGGCATCGACGTGGTGATCGTTGCGGTCGGGTTGTTCGCCGTCGGTGAGTCGCTGTGGGTCGCGTCGCGGATGAATCGCAAACTGGACAAGCCGATCCCGGTCGGCCAGCCGTGGCTCGGGCGGGGCGACCTGCGACGCACCTGGCGGCCATGGCTGCGGGGGCCGGTGATCGGCTTCCCGTTCGGCGCGATTCCCGCCGGTGGCGCCGAGATCCCGACGTTCCTGTCCTACGTGACCGAGAAGCGACTGTCCCGGCGCAAGGACGAGTGGGGCAAGGGAGCGATCGAGGGTGTCGCGGGCCCGGAGTCCACGGCCAGCGCGTCCGCCGCGGGCACGCTGGTGACGATGCTGACGCTCGGCCTGCCGACGACCGCCGTGGCGGCGGTGATGCTGGCCGCGTTCCAGCAGTACGGGATCCAGCCGGGGCCGCTGTTGTTCGAGCAGGAGGCAGGACTTGTCTGGGCGCTGATCGCCAGCCTGTTCATCGGCCTGACCCTGCTGTTGGTGATCAACCTGCCGCTCGCGCCGTTGTGGGCGAAGCTGCTGCGGGTTCCGCGGCCGTACCTGTACGCCGGGATCCTGTTCTTCGCCAGCGTCGGCGCGTACGCCGTCGGTGGCGAGGTGATCGACCTGCTCCTGCTGTTCCTCATCGGCCTGCTCGGCTTCGCGATGCGCCGGTACGGCCTTCCGGTGCTGCCCGCGATCATCGGGGTGATCCTCGGCCCGGCCGCCGAGCAGCAGATGCGGCGCGCGTTGCAGATCAGCGACGGTGACGTGGTCGGCCTGGTCAACTCGCCGATGGCGGTGGTGGTCTACGCGATCATCGCGGTGATCCTGGCCTGGCCCCTGCTCCGCAGGTTCCTCCCCAAGGCGGCGCCGGACCGCGAGCGCATCGACGCCTGAGGTAGCCACCCCTGGAAAAGCCCACCGTGGCCACCGTGCGGGACGTCCGCACGGTGGCCACGGTGGGCTTCACGCGCGGGCAGCTGCCCTACGGGCCTGGTCCAAGATGCGCTGCAGGTGCAGACCACGATGGACGTCGCAGGGGTGGGTGCTGGTGCCGCTGGCGATCATCGCCGCGAAGTCGTCCAGCAGTGCCGTGTAGGACTCGCTCGCCGAACCGGGCTTACGGCCGAGGCAGCGGAAGCCGTGCTCCCCGTACACCGCGAACTCGACCACCGACGGCCGCACCGGCAGCCGCAGCGACATGCTGACCGTGCTGGTCGCGCCGCCGGTGTGCTCGAGCAGCACGTGCCACAGGTCGTTCTCACTCCGGTTCGCGCCCAGCACCCGGGTGACCGGACCGAGCGCGGCATCGACCAGATCGAAGACGTGTGGTCCGATGTCGGCCAGCGCACCTTGCTCGTGCCGCCACGGCGAGCTGCCGTAGGTGTCACCGAGCAGCGCGCCGGACAGCCACCGCACGCTGCCACCGGACCAGCCGCCGGCCTCGGCCAGCCCGCTCAGCCATTCCTGTGTCTGCAACGCGTACCGCAGGGTGAGCACCACGAGAGCGACGACACCGGCGTCGGTGACGGCCTCGGCGAGCCGTTCGGCGCCGGCCACGTCGGCCGCGATCGGCTTCTCCAGGATCAGGTGCTTACCCGCCTCGGCCGCGCGAACCCCCAGCTCCGCCTGGATCGCGGGTGGCACCGCGAAAGCCACGGCGTCCACGGCGTCGAACAACTCGTCCACATCGGCGCACGCGATGGCCCCGTGCGCCTCGGCGAGTTCCTTCGCCACCTCGGGACGTCGGGTCCAGATGGCCGTGAGGGTGGTTCCGGGGTGGTCGGCGAGGCCGGGAGCGTGCACCGACGAGGCCCACGGGCCACCGCCGATCAGGCCGACCCGGAGCGGGGCAGGAGGCGCTTCTTCGTGCATGCGCGCAGCGTAGGGCACCGTCGCGATTACCCGCCGGGGCCAGGTGTTACTCGACCAGTTCGCCTTCGAGCAGGCCCATCAGGATGTGGTCGTGCCAGCGCCCGTCCCGGCGGAAGCTCTCCCGCTGCCGTCCCTCTTCGACGAAGCCGAGCTTCTCGTACACCCGCCGCGCGGCGATGTTCTCCGCGACGACCCACAGACTGATCCTGTGCAGCCGCATCGAGTCGAACCCGTACCGGCAGATCACCCGCGTGGCGTCGGTGCCGTATCCGCCGCCCCTGAAGTCTGGCTCGCCGATGTAGATGTCGAGTTCGGCCCGGCCCGATTCCGGTTCCGCACCCGACAGGCCGACGATGCCGATCGCGCGCCCTTCGGCCAGCGTCTCAATGCACAGGGTCAGCTCGCCGTAGGTGTTCCGGGGTCGCTCCTCGCAACGCCTGACCGTCTGGGCGAGCGACATCGGATAATCGTTGATCATCCACCGGGACACGTCAGGATCGTCGTTCCAGCGCAGCAACGACTCGGCGTCGGACGGTTCGACGGCCCGCAACCGCACGAACTCGCCGGTCAGCACGGGCGTCCCCCTCGTCGTGTGGTCAGGAGTAGCTGTAGAACCCGCGACCGGTCTTCTTGCCGAGCAGGCCGGCGTCGACCATGCGCAGCAACAGCGGCGGCGCCGAGTACAGCGGCTCCTTGAACTCGGCGTACATGGAGTCGGCGATCGCCTTGATCGTGTCGAGTCCGATCAGATCGGAAAGGCGCAGCGGACCCATCGGGTGCGCGGTGCCGAGCTCCATACCCCGGTCGATGTCCTCGGCCGAGGCGAAGCCGCTCTCGATCATCCGGATGGCCGAGAGCAGGTAGGGCACCAGCAGGGAGTTCACGATGAACCCGGCGCGGTCCTGCGAGCGGATCACGGTCTTGCTCAACGCACCGGTGACGTGCGCGTCGGCACGCTGGATCGTTTCCTCGCCGGTGAGCAGGGATGGCACCAGCTCCACCAGCGGCAGAACCGGAACCGGGTTGAAGAAGTGAATGCCGACCACCTGCTCGGGCCGGCTCGTGGCCATGCCCAGCTTCATGATCGGGATGGAGGACGTGTTCGAGGCGAAGATCGCGTCCTCGCGCCGGACCACCTTGTCGAGCGAACTGAAGACCTCGACCTTGGCCTGCTCCTGTTCGAGCACGGCCTCGACCACCAGGTCCCGGTCGCTGAACGCCTCCAGATCGGTGGTGAAGCTCAACCGGCCAAGTGCTGCCTCGGCGTCGGCCTCGGACAGCTTGCCGTTGCGCACGCCGCGTTGCAGGGACTTCTCGATCCGCGCCCGCCCCGCGTCGAGCGCAGGCTGGTTGACCTCGGTGATCGTCACATCGAGCCCGGCCTTGGCGTGCACCTCGGCGATACCCGAGCCCATCAGGCCCGCACCGACCACACCTACCCGCTGAATATCAGGCACTGCGCTCCTTAATGTTCGCTGGCAAACGCACGTCACGATCGACTCGGCGGGGCTCGGACTCACGCATGAGTACTCACCATCGCGAGTAATTCGCCCCACCTCGCCGCTCGTGGGCTACGCCGCGCGCGTTCCAGGGGGCACCATCGCCACAAGCTCCCTTCACCAACAGGCTCCTTACCGTGTCCGCTCACACCTGACCATCGGAGGACAGATGGCCAGAAGACACACGAAACTCGAGGGTGGGGTCTGGGGTTCACCCAGCGCCCACCCTCGTGTTCCGCGTCCGTCAACGCCGGTACTCGTCGTATCCGTCGTCGTACGGGTCTTCGTCCCGCCGCTCGTCCTCGTGCTGGTCACCGGAGGAGCTACCGGACAGCTCTCGCTGTAATGCATCGAAGTCCGTGGTGGGAGTGCTGTACTTGAGCTCCCGGGCCACCTTCGTCTGCTTGGCCTTAGCTCGGCCGCGCCCCATGGCTCGACCCCCTCGCACAGGGGCGGGGCGGCCGGGGGAAATCGGCGGCCCCGCATCGTCTCGACAACTATTTCCTCCGACCACCGTACCGTGTCCCGGGGGTGGGACGCGATGCGGCACGGTGTGCGGGATCCGACACCCTCGACGGGTTGCCCTCCGGTCGCGGACAGTGCCACTCGGGGCGCCCGCTCGTCCGGCACGCGATGCGGCAAGCCGGTGGTTGCCATCCACGGCGCACGTGCCACGATTCTCCTGTGCTTCGACCGTTCGTGGCGTACTTGCGGGTGTACGAGCCACTCTCAGCGTTCGGCGACCCGCCGGACCCGCGGCTGGTCAAGGCTGTCGAGACTGCCCAGCTGACCAGGGCGTCCGCCGGGGAACGCGAGCAGCTCATGTGGCTCAAGTCACAGACCGCCGCTCCTGCCCGGCTCCTGCCTGCCGAACTCGCCGACGGCAGGGCCGCGCCGAGTACCACCACCGACGTGCTGGTGCTGGATCCGGCCGAGGTGCCGGCGAGTCCGGATGTGACAGTCGGTCCAGGACCGCTCGTCTGCCCACTCGAACTACGGGCCCGTTCGGCCGCGGCGCTCGCCAGCTTCGTCGGCGACGCGCACCCGACACTGCGCGATTCCGTGCTCAACGCGGGCGGCGTCAGTGTCGAGTCGGTCCGGGCACGCACCAGCGCCGCGCTTGGCGACCTGCACCGTTCGGCCATGCACGTGCTTTCCACCACGTGGACCGTTCCGCTGCCGTGGTTCGCCCTGGTCGATCCGGATGAGCGGCGCCTGGTGTTGGGCTCAGGACGTCACGACCCGCAGCGGGAGCTGTCCTGGCGGGTGGCGATGGCGGACGCACGCAGGCGCGTCTCCGAGGCGCGGAAGCTGGTGGAGAACAGCATCGGCGACTCGGGCCCCGGCAGGGTGCTCGCGGAGACCGGTCGCTGGCTGGAGCATTTCCACGACGACTCCGCTGTCGAGTTGGACTACGGCGGCCTGGTGCAGCTGATCTCCGACCCCATCCTGGACACGGACACCTCCGCGGAGGAGGTGCACCGGATCCTCGACTCGCTGCGTACCGGCGACGTCGAGGAACTCGCCGAGTTGTTCCAGGATCTGCGGGACTACTGGAGCGAGCTCGCCTCGAGGGAACGCCTCAACTGATCGGTCGGGCGCAGCTCGCCGACCGGTAGCCCACCGCCGAGAACCTCGCCGTCGCCCCGGCCGAGTCCGTCGAGGACGGACCGGGCCGCCGGGTTGTCCGGTAGCGCGCCGAGCGCGTCGAGCGCCGCGACCAGCAGGGGATTGCGCGGTCGCTGCGCTCCGTCGTCCACCTTCAGGGCGATGGCCGTGCCGTCCGGCAGCGCGATCGCATGCACTCCTTCCGCGCCGCCCTTGGCCAACAGGCCTTCCACGGTGAGCATCAGCAACGTGTCCTCGCGGCCCGTACCCGCCACCAGCCACGGGTGCGCCCGCATGGCGTCGGCGACACGTCGTTCGGGGCCTTCCCCTGCGGTGACGAGCCTGCCGAACGCGCGGGCGAGGCCGGTCAGGGAGAAGGCGAACAGCGGTGCGCCGCAGCCGTCCACCGCGGTCGCGGCGATCGGGTCACCGGTGAGCTCGGCGACCGTTTCGGCGATGACCTGCTGGAGTTCGTGTCCCGCGTCCTCGTAGTTCTCGAGCGGCCACCCGCGCTGGGCGCAGGTGACGACCATGCCTGCGTGCTTGCCGGAGCAGTTCATCGCCGCCCTGCGCTTGCCGGGCCAGTCGCGGATCGCGGCCACCCTGCTCGCCTCGTGCAGCGGATAGTCCGGCGGACAGTGCAGCGTCTGCTCGTCGAGACCGTGCGCGGCGAGCAACGTCAGTGTCCGGTCGATGTGGCCGGGTTCGCCGTTGTGCGAGGCGCAGGCCAGCGCCAGGTCGGCGTCGCCGATCTCCAGACCGGCCCTGAGCATGCCGAGCGCCTGCAACGGCTTGTTCGACGACCGGGGAAAGACCGGGATGTCGACGTCGCCGACGGCGGTGCGAACCGACCCGTCGGGGTTGGTGATCACGAGGGCACCGTGGTGCACGCTCTCCACGAAACCGGAGCGGACAACCTCGACCAGGGCAGGATTGGCCGCTGCGGTGAGACTTGAGGTGTTCAACGGGGTGTAACTGTTCCTTCTCGGCTAAGCGCGCATGGTGGGACTACCTGGTTGCAAGTTCGGCGACGCTGTAACTATTCCTTTCCGGGCCAGCCGCGTTCGCGGCTGATCAGCTCGTCGACCGACGCCGTGCCCTGCGCGTACCGGCCGGCGATCTCGGCGTTGATGGTGTCCACCACGCACTGCACCTCGCGGCGCCGCTGCGAGACCGATACTTCCTGCTCGCGGTAATCGGCCAGGGTCCCGAGCAGTTTGTCATCGCTCAACGAGGTGACGTCGGACAGGTCCGAGTCCCCGACCAGTGCCTCGGCCTGCCTCCTGTGGTCACCGGCACGGGAGGGCTCCAACGGCTGATGCCTGCCGGAACCGTTGGCCGGGCCGAGCGCGTTGTCGGCGAGGATCGTGGCCAGCTGGTCGACCACGCTGCGCCCGCCCGAGGTGCGCCGTGCCTGCTCGGCAAGGACGATGTCGATCCGGGCGTGCAGCAGTCTGCGCAGGTAGGACAGATCCGTCTCCTCCTGCGCCGCCTCGTTCCGGCGTTCGCGCAGGGTGGTGAGCGCGAGCTCGCCGAGGTCGCGCACGTAGTCGGCGTCGAGGACGCGGTCGATACGTCGACGCCCACCGGGCCGGACTTCGATCACGGTCGCCATCCTGCTCTACATCGGTTGGGTGCGCCAGGGCTGGTTGTCTGAACCACCCTCAGCCGCTGTCTGAAACGCGCCCCGTCCGGTCAGCCCCGCAGGGACTTGGCCGCGGCCCGGCCGGGCGCCTCGCCCTCCTCCGGAACGGAGTCGGGGTCGACCGCGGCCTGCACGACCCGGTCCTCCGTGCCGGTGAGGAACTCCGCGTCCACCGGGGCGGAGCGTTTCACCAGCGCCAGTGCGATCGGGCCGAGTTCGTGGTGCTGGACCACGCTGCCGACACGGCCCACGGTGCGATCACCGAGTTTCACCGGGTCGCCCGTCTCCGGGGTGATCTCCGGGGAACCGTCCAGGTGCAGCAGCAACAGGTGCCGGGGCGGCCTGCCGACGTTGTGCACCTTCGACACCGTCTCCTGCCCCCGGTAGCAGCCCTTGGCCACGTGCGCCGCCGAGCCGATCCAGTTGACCTCGTGCGGGATCGTTCGCTCGTCGGTGTCCATGCCGAGACGGGGGCGCAGGGACTCGACCCGCAACGCTTCGAACGTCCAGCTGCCCACCGGTCGTGCACCCGCATCGGTGATCCGCGTCCACCAGCGCACCACCTCGCCGCGCGGGACGAGCAGGTCCACGCTGCTGCGGCCGGGCCAGGGCATGCGGCGGGCGAAACCGCCGGGGAACGCCGTGACGCTGTACGGCTCCTCGCCCAGTTCGATGTCCAGTGCGGTGAGGATGCCCGGGATCTCGGGGCCGAGCAGGGTGAGAGTGGCGAGTTCGTCCGTGACGTCGGAGATCTCCACCTTGGACCAGAACTTCATCGCCTCGAAGTACTCGAGCGGGCTCTGCGGGCCGCCCTTCGGCAGCGCGCTGGTGATCTCCGCCCCCGGCATGGTGTCCAGGTAGACCGCACCGCCGACGTGTGCCAGGACCAGATGCGACTCGATCCGGCCGTAGCTGTCCAGCACGAGGGCCTCGGTGCCGCTGTCCTCCGCGAGCCCGGTGACGTGCTGGGAGATCACCAGGTGCAGCCAGGACAGCCGCTCCTCTCCCCGCACCGCGAGGACCTCCCGGTACGAGCGGTCCACGACGGCGGCTGAGCGCACGGCGGTGCGCTGTTCGGCGAACGGATCACCCCAGTGCCACGGCACGCCCTCATCGGGATGGCCTTCTGGTGCCGCGATTGATCCGGGCAGCTCCAGCAGGGGCGAGTGATAGCTCATGTATTCGATGGTAGGCCAGGATGGTTGGGCACATCCGGCGCGATTCACGTAAGGCTGAGTAGTGTCACGGGTATGCGCGTGCTCGCCTTCACCGATGGAACACTGGCCGACCCGGACGCCGCCCACATCCGGGTCAACGATCTCGGTCTGCTGCGTGGCGACGGAATTTTCGAGACGATCCTCGTCGTCGACGGCAGGCCGAGGGAACTCTGGCCGCACCTGGACCGGCTCGCCAGGTCGGCCTCGATGCTCGAGTTGCCCGAACCCGATGGTCCGACCTGGGAACGCTTGTCGCACAAGGTGATCGAGACCTGGGTCGAGCGTGGCGGGCCGGCGGAGTTCGGGCTCAAGCTGGTCTACACCCGGGGGCTCGAGGGTGATCCCGCCGCGGCACCAACGGGATTCGCACTCGGTTTCGAGATCGATGAGAAGGTGATCCGCGCCCGCACCGAGGGTGTTGCGGCAATTACCCTCGATCGTGGTGTCGACACCGGGCTCGCCGAGCGTGCGCCGTGGCTGCTGCTGGGTGCCAAGTCCCTGTCCTACGCCGTGAACATGGCGGCGGGCCGCGAGGCCGCGCGCAGGGGGGCTTCGGACGTCATTTTCCTCGCCGGCGACGGCTCGGTGCTGGAGGGGCCGACCTCGACGGTCGTGATCGCCCGTGGCCGCACGCTGTACACGCCGCCCGCCACCATCGGCATCCTGCCGGGGACGACGCAGGCCGGGTTGTTCCGCGGAGCCGAGCGCGCGGGGTGGAGCACCAAGATCGAACCACTCCGGGTCGAGGACCTGCGCACGGCCGACGGCGTCTTCCTCGCCTCCTCGGCGAGGAAGGTGACTCGGGTGCACACCCTCGACGGCGAGGCGCTGAAGGACTCCACCACCGTGCACGCCGAGATCGCGCAGGCCTACGAGTCCGTGTACTCCTGACCGGTCAGGCCGGTGCCGGGATGCGGCGGATGCGGATCACTCTCGGCGTCACGTCCTCGGCGAGGTAGGCGGTGACCTTGTGCAGGCCGTCCAGCACGTACCCGGGATGGCCCGCGCGGTCCACCAGCACAGCGGCCGGCCGGTGGCCGGCCCGGATCGCCGAGCGGTAGTACTCGACGCGTGCGTGCTCCACGGACGGCCAGTTCCCCGGCGGTAGGAACGTGTCGTCGCTGAGTTCGTACTCGCCGTCGGTCAGCAGATCGAGCAGTGGCCTCAGCGTGTCGCGCAACGGCTTGCGGATCTGTCCGGTGGCCAGCGCGATCCGCAGGTTCGCCCCCAGTTCGGGCCGCTTCGCCGGAGGTAGTCCGTCCACGACGTCGAGGACGCCCGTTCCGCCGCTGACCGTGACCTCTTCCATACTCAGAATGACGTTCGGAAGCGCACAGAGGTTCCTGGCCGCGCCTGTCCGAGGGCGGGCAGGGCGTCCGGATGCGCCACCGCGACCACTGGATAGCCGCCCGTGGTGGGGTGATCGGCCAGAAACACCACGGGCAGGCCGCTCGGCGGGACCTGGATCGCGCCCGTGAGGATGCCCTCGCTGGGCAGTTCCGCGTCCGTCCGCTCGGGCGCCCGGCGCAGTGCGGTGCCGTCGAGTCGCAGGCCGACGCGGTTGGATTCGGAGGTGACGGTCCATGTCGTCGCGAGGGCTGCCGCTGGCCCGGTGAACCAGTCGTCGCGGGGACCGAGCAGCACGGGCACCGTCAGGTCCGCCCTCGGGATCGGCGGCGCCAGCGTGTCCGCACCGGTCGGTACTCCGGTGTCCGTGCCCAGAACCAGCAGGTCACCCGCCTCCAGTGGCGGGGGCCCGATGCCGGACAGCACGTCCGTGGACCGGCTGCCGAGTTCGGCGGATGCGGCGATGCCGCCGGACACGGCCAGATAGCAGCGCAGACCGGCCGCGGGCGTGCCCAGCACAAGCGTTTGCGCCGGGCGCAGATGCAGTGCCACGTGCGAGCCGACCTCCCGGCCGTCGATCAGCACCGGCACCGATGGGCCGGTCACCGCGACCGTGCAGGAGACGTCCGCGCGCAGCCGGAGCCCGCCGAGGAGAGCTTCCACCCCTGCCGCGCCCTCCGGGTTGCCGACCAGCCGGTTCGCCAGCCGCAGGGCAGGCTGGTCCAGCGCCCCGGACGGCGGTACGCCCAGATGCGCGTGCCCTGGCCTGCCCAGGTCCTGGATCAGCGCGCTCGGGCCGGGATCGAGGATCTCCACGCGCCTCACGGCAGGCTCCGGAAGCGCACGGTGTCCCCGGGAGCGAGCAGGGCGGGCCGTTCGGCACGTGGGTCGAACAGCACGGCCTCGGTATGGCCGACAAGCCGCCAGCCACCGGGCGACGACCGCGGGTAGACGCCGGTGAACTCACCCGCTATCGCCACCGATCCGGCGGGAACACTCGTGCGGGGGGTGCGCAGCCTTGCCTGGCGCAGTGGCTCGGGGAGGCCCGTGAGGTAACCGAAGCCCGGTGCGAAACCGGTGAAGGCGACCCGGTACTCCGCGCCGGTGTGCAACTCGACCACCTCGTCGACGCCGATGCCTGCCGTTTCGGCGACCAGGTCCAGGTCCGCGCCGTCGTAGCGCACGTCGAGGACGACCTCCCGGCCACCGACCGTCGGTGGGTGGGCGAGATCCGCCGACTCCACGAGCGCGCGGATCGCGGCGAGTCCGCGCTCGCCGTCGCGGCTGGCGATCAACAGGCTGCGGGCCCCGGGAACCAGTTCGGTGACGTGTTCCGGGCCCGCGGCGGACACCACCGCACGTACGGCGCTCATCTGCTCCAGCGAGTCGCAGTCGAGCAGAGTCGCATCCGGGCCGTACCGCCGCCACCGCATGTGCTGAGTGGCTCAGCCCACCACGCGGCGCAGATAGAGCGACACGTGCGGCTGCATCGGCTCGCCGACCATCGCGCGCTCCTCGACATAGCCGAGGTCGCCGTTGTTCACCAGGCCGTAGAGCCGCTGCGCGCCGGTGACCTCCTTGGCGGTGGAGGTGCGGATCACGGCGTCCGTGCCCAGCTCCCAGGAGGACTGGCCGCGGGGTTTGCCGTAGAAGAGTTCGAGGATGCCGCTGGAGTGCGTGAGCAGCAGTTCGATCGTGTCATCGGCTTGCGGGCGCCACCAGCCGGTCTCCCGCGCCGCGGGCCGCACGACGTTGCCCTCGTCGTCCAGCAGCCAGGACCGTGCCTCGTGGTGGAGGAAGGGCCTGCCGTCGTGGGAGATCGTCAGCTGCTGCGCGATGCGCCTTGGGCCGTCGATCGTCGGGTAGTTGACCTCACCCTCACCGCGCCACACTCCGACCAGCGGCAGCAGTGCGAGACAGGCGTCGTTGAGGTTCTCGCCCTGACGCAGGTTTGCGGTGTCGCCAGGGATCGGCAGATCGTCCAGCTGCGGGATGTTGCGCTCACGCGTGCTCTCCGCGCGAGCCGCCGCTGCCGCGATCGCGTCGTCGCCGCTGGTGGACATACTCAGCGCTGGTCCGAGTACAGCCGGTAGACGACGTAACCGCCGAACCAGGTCACGCCGAGGATGGCGAGCAGCAGCAGGGTCGTAAACAGAATCTCCACGGCCAGCACAATAGTCCCTTGCCTCCGTGCGCACCTGTCCGGAGTGGCGCCCAACACGAAACTCAATGGACAGCTGGGCGTTATTCACGCGACATTCACGCGACACCGTCACCGGTGCGCACAGCTCACCTGTATCGACCAGCCGCGAGTAGCCCTCCGGGTCACCCCGTCCGGCCGATCGTGAATAACCCTCAAGGCCACCTCGCGTGCTCCGAGCACGCGAGGTGGCCTTGATTTGATCAGGCTGGATCAGACGGCGATGGAGACCTGGTGCAGGCCCGGGCCTTCGGCGGTCACGTTCGCCTCGCCGTTGCCGGAACGGTGCAGGGCGCGCACCGTCCACTGTCCTGGCGCCGCGTAGAAGCGGAAGTCGCCCTCCGGTGAGGCCTGCACCTCACCGACGAAGTCGCCGCCGTGGTTGAGCAGCCGGACGTAAGCTCCGCCGAGCGGGCCGTCTCCGCCGCGCACTTTGCCCGCGACCACCACCTGACCGTTCGTGTCGATATCGGCCGCCGTGGCCGTCTGCGCCGGGGCGCCGCAACCGTCGCTCATCGTCACTTGCCTCCTGTCCCTGCTCCGGTTTCGATCGGCACGCCGACCAGCGAGCCGTACTCGGTCCACGATCCGTCGTAGTTCTTCACGTCCTCGAGCCCGAGCAGCTCGCGCAGGGCGAACCAGGTGTGGCTCGAGCGCTCGCCGATACGGCAGTACGCGATGGTCGACTTCGACGTGTCGAGGCCTGCCTCCTTGTAGAGCTCGGCGAGCTCCTCTGCGGACTTGAAGGTGCCGTCCTCGTTGGCGGTCTTCGCCCAGGGGACGTTCACCGCGCTGGGGATGTGGCCGGAACGCTGCGCGGATTCCTGCGGCAGGTGCGCCGGGGCGTTCAGCTTCCCGGTGAACTCGTCCGGGGAACGCACGTCGACGAGGTTCTTCGTGTTGATGGCGTCGACGACCTCGTCCCGGAAGGCGCGGATCGAGGTGTCCGGCTCCTTAGCGGAGTAGCTCGTGGCCTCCCGCTTGACCTCGTCCGCGGTCAGCTCACGGCCGTCGAGTTCCCACTTCTTCCTGCCGCCGTCGAGCAGCTTGACCTTGTCGTGGCCGTACAGCTTGAAGTACCAGTACGCGTATGCGGCGAACCAGTTGTTGTTGCCGCCGTAAAGGATCACGAGGTCGTCGTTCGAGATCCCCTTCTCGGACAGCAGCTTCTCGAATCCGGCACGGTCGACGAAGTCCCGGCGCACCGGGTCCTGCAGCTCGTTCTTCCAGTCGATCTTCACCGCACCGCGGATGTGTCCGCCGTCGTAAGCGGTGGTGTCCTCGTCGACCTCGGCGAACACCACACCGGGGCTGTCCAGGTTCTCCTCGGCCCACTGGGTAGTGACCAGGACGTCTTCACGGCTCATGGAGCGGCACTCTCTTTCTCTACGGTTTATCGAGCAATTCCAGTTAGGACGGTTGGCCGGTTCGGGGCGTGAACCGGCGGACGAGCAGGTAGACCTCGCAGCCGAGGCAGAAGTTGAACGCCGCGTTGAGGAAAGCGGCGAACAGCGCGAACGCCGTGGCCACGGCACCGAGGGTGATGAGATCAGTGGCGTAGCCGATCGTCCCGACGAGCGCGAACACGAAACCCACAGTCTGGGCGAAGCGCAGTGGAGCCGCGTCCTCCCGTTCGCTGGTCGGCCCGAGGCGTGGGGCGACCAGACTCCGGTACAGCACCGAGTACGGAGCGGGCTTCAGTCCGACGAACGCCCCGATCGCGAAGACCACCGTCTGCGCGGCGAGTAGCGGCCACCAGCCGGTCACCAGTACGACGGCGAGCACGACAGTGGTGACGGCGGCCGCGAAACGCGGCCCGCGGGGATCAACGGCGGGTCCTGCGAACATCTGGCGCTCCTGGGCTGGACAGATGGTGGCGCACATGCGCCCGGCTCGACAGGTGGTGCGAAGGTCGGCTGCGGTAGACCCTGCTCAGCGCAGGGACCGCGCGCCCGAACGCGGCGAGCGTGGACACAGGCTGCTGCGCACGCGGCACAGGTCCACTGCGCGGCGCTGCGTCAGCAAGTGAATAGGCAGCCGGTCCACGAGGGTCAGGGTACCCAGACTTCCCTCAGAGTGGGAAGCGTGCTCATCTTGTGAGACGAGTCCCAGATACCGGGACCCCGGGCCGCGCCCAGGGCGCTGACCTCGCACTTTCCCGGGAAAGTGCGAGGTGCCCTGGTCCACGACCTGCGCCAGCCGCGCACTTTCCCGGGAAAGTGATGTGCGTGCACGCGCGGTGTACGTCACTTTCCCGGGAAAGTGCGGGAGGTGGGCAAATGCGGACGCAGTGCGTCCAGCAGCGCCGCGGCCTTCGGCACACCGCCGATCCGCAGCAGTTCGCTGCCGCCTGGGTCGAATGCCAGCGTGGTGGGCGTGCGCAGCACCCCGAGCGCCTCGGCCACCTCGGGCCGCTGGGTCACGTCGAGGTCCACGTGGTGCAGTCCGGCAGTACGTTCGGCGAGGATGGAAAGCACCGCGCGAGTGTGCCTGCAGGGCGCGCAGAACGTGGTGGAGATCTGCACCAGGGTGACTCCAGCGGCGGGATCGATCGCCTCGGCGACCGCCGCGGGCAGTGCGCGCTCCGGCCGCTTCCCCGTCCGGATACGGCCGTTGCGCGCCGCGAGCATGGCGCCGGCGGCCAGCGCGGCGGCCAGCGTGCCCAGCAGCACCCACACCCCTGTCATTCGGCGTTCGATCCTCTCCCCGTGTCCGGCCCCAGTCAGTTGCCCGACATCCCGCTGAACCGCACGTTCTCGGCCGTGCCCTTGACCACGATCGCACCGGATTCCACCTCGATGTCGGTGGGAGTCACCGTGAACGGCAACGAACCGGTGCTGATGTCCGCCTCGAAGCTCGGCAGCAGCGTCTGTTGTACCTCTGGGGGAACAACCGTCCTGTCCTGACCATTCCCGAACTCGAGTCGCTCCGGGCTGATCCGCACGGTGTTGCCGTCGAGGTCGATGATCGCGAACGCGATGATCTCGACCCGTTCCCCGGCGATCTGCACCTCGCCGGACAACCGGATACCGGCCGACGAGCCGTCCTTCTCCTCCTTGGCGGCGTCCTCCTCCACGGCGCCCTCGTCGCCGTGCCGGACGTAGTCCTCCGTGGACGGTGCGATGCGCAGGTTCTCGATCTTGTCGAGCGGATCGACCCTGGCGATGTCGCTGTCCTTGATCCGGACCTGCCCCTCGACCTCGTTGATCTTGATGTTGTCCACGTTCCCGGCCATCAGGTCGGAGAGCGGGGCGTCCACGTCTCGCAACTCCGCGGCGACTCCGACGTCGCGCAGGGTGTCCTGCACCGGGACGCCGGTCGCCGAGACCGAGATGTGGCGGTAGTCACCGGACAGCGCCTGCGTGGTGAACGGGAAGCCGTGCACGGTGACCGAAGGATCCTCGGTCAGCCCGAGTTGCTCGCGCGCCTTCTGCGAGACCGTGTGCTCAGCCACGGCCGCGAGCGCGAAATCGGCCCCGACCAGCAGTCCGGCCAGCACGAGCAGGACGATGACGATCTTCTTGGTGCGCCGTCCCTTGCGCTTGACGGGACGGGCGGGGCCGCGCCGGTTCTGCTGTGTGACGGGGCTGCTCACAATCGGTTCCGATCTGTCATCTGCATGTCTTCGCGCCTGTCAAACCTGCCCGACCAGGTGTGATCCGGTCGTCAAGCTGGGGACTCCGGTCTTGTCATCGGCTATTCTCACTCAGCACCGGCCCGAAGCCGAATCCGAGGCGATCCAAAACAAGGCGGTGTGGCGATGAGCCTGGACTTGCTGGTGCTTACGGCGGAACAGGATGCGACAACTGTCCTACCTGCCCTCGATCTGCTGCCTCACACCGTACGCGTGCGCGCTCCGGAGGTCACCGCACTGCTCGACGCGGGGGGCCGTGACCTGATCCTGCTGGACGCGCGCACCGATCTCGCCTCCGCGAAGAGCCTCTGCCGACTGCTCAAGGGCGCTGGTGACGACGAGGCTTCCACGCCTGTCATCGCGGTCGTCGGCGAGGGTGGTTTGGTCGCGGTCAGCGCCGAATGGCGGACCGACGACATCATTCTGCCCACCGCGGGGCCGGCCGAGGTCGACGCCCGGCTGCGGCTCGCCACCACGCGCGACGGCGCCGTCTCCCAGGCCGACGCCGAGTTGCGCGTGGGGGACCTGGTGATCGACGAGGCCACGTACACCGCACGACTGCGCAAGCGCACACTCGAACTGACCTACAAGGAATTCGAACTGCTCAAGTACCTCGCCCAGCACGCGGGGCGGGTGTTCACCAGGGCGCAGCTGCTGCAGGAGGTGTGGGGCTACGACTTCTTCGGCGGCACCCGCACGGTCGACGTCCATGTGCGGCGCCTGCGGGCGAAGCTGGGCCCCGAGCACGAGCAGATGATCGGCACCGTGCGCAACGTGGGCTACAAGTTCGAACGCCCCGCGAAGGGGGCCGCCGCGAAGCCGCCGACCGCTTCGATGATGCCCCAGCAGGTCCAGCGGGGACAGTTCTCCAACTCCTGATCCCCGTCGCGACACAACCCCGGCTGGGTAAGTTGGTCGCATGCTGAATGCGGTGTGGATCGAGGACCCGGACCCTGCGACGGTCGAGCGGATCCGTGCGTTGCTGCTCGCGGCACGGGACGTCGACGGGAGGCCGGAGCTCCCGGAGGGCACGGCGTTGCCCCCGGAACTGACCGGTGGGGCGCACCTGCTCGCGGACGTCGCAGGCGAACTGGTCGGATACGCCCACCTGGACACCGGCGGCGACTCCTTCGGCAGGCAGGTCGCGGAGCTGATCGTGCGGCCGGACCGCCGTCGCAACGGCTATGCGACGGCCATGGTCGACGCGCTGGTCGACAAGGCAGGCGCGGAACGGGACCGGTTACGCGTCTGGTCGCACGGCGACCACCCCGGTGCCGCCCGGCTTGCCGAGCGGGCCGGCTTCACCAGGGCTCGTGAGCTGCTGGTCATGCATGCCGAGGTGGCGGACGCGCAATGGCCCGAACCTGCGCTTCGCGAGGGCGTCTCCATCCGGACGTTCCGGCCGGGGCAGGACGAGGACGCCGTGATCGCGGTCAATGCCCGTGCTTTCGACTGGCATCCGGAACAGGGCAGTCTCACCGCGGACGAACTGCGGGCGACCGAGCGGGAGGGCTGGTTCGACCCGGCGGGGTTCTTCCTCGCGGAGAACGCGACAGGTGGCGTCGTCGGCTTTCACTGGACGAAGGTGCACGAGCCGAACCCGGAACGGTTCGGTGGAAAGCCGGTCGGCGAGGTCTACGTGGTCGGTGTCGACCCGGCCGCGCAGGGCGGTGGACTGGGCAAGGCGCTGACGCTGGCCGGCCTGCGCCATCTCGCCGACCGCGGACTCGAGCAGATCATTCTGTATGTGGAGGGCGACAACGCCCCTGCCGTGTCCGTCTACACCGGACTCGGTTTCACGCGCTACGAGGTCGACGTCCAGTACGCCCGGTAGGTCGCACTTTCCCGGGAAAGTGCGAGACGCGGGCACGCGAGCCCGCGCACTTTCCCGGGAAAGTGCGGGAGATCAGCCGAAGCGGCCGGAGATGTAGTCCTCCGTCGCCTGGTTGCTCGGCGTGGAGAAGATCTTCGTCGTTTCGTCGATCTCCACCAGTTCGCCGGGCTGACCGACACCGCGCAGGTTGAAGAATCCGGTCGTGTTGCTGACCCTGGCGGCCTGCTGCATGTTGTGCGTCACGATGACGATCGTGTACTCGGACTTCAACTCGGTCATCAGGTCCTCAATGGCCTGAGTCGAGATCGGGTCGAGCGCCGAGCACGGCTCGTCCATCAGCAGGACCTCGGGTGAGACCGCGATCGCCCGCGCGATGCACAGCCGCTGTTGCTGCCCGCCGGAGAGACCGGAGCCCGGCTTGGCCAGCCGGTCCTTCACCTCTCCCCACAGGTTCGCCGACCGCAGTGACTTCTCGACCAGATCGTCCAGATCGGACTTCTTCATCCGGGTGCTGTTCAGCCGGAGGCCCGCCGCGACGTTGTCGTAGATCGACATGGTGGGGAACGGGTTCGGCCGCTGGAAGACCATGCCGATCTGCCTGCGAACGCCGACCGGGTCGATGCCCGGGCCGTAGAGATCCTCACCGTCCATCGTGATCGTGCCCTCGACCCTGGCGTTCGGGACGAGTTCGTGCATGCGGTTGATGGATCGCAGGAACGTCGACTTGCCGCACCCGGAGGGGCCGATCAACGCGGTGACCGACCGTGGCTGGATCGTCATCGAAACGCCCTGCACGGCGAGGAACGTGTCGTAGTAGATGTCGAGGTCCTTGACCTCGATGCGCTTGGCCACTGTGCTTCCTATCGGTGTTGATCCGCGTCAGCCGCGGGTCTTCGGTGCGAACAGTCGGGAGATCAGTCGTGCGATCAGGTTGAGCGCCATCACCAAAATGATAAGGACGAGCGCGGCTGCCCATGCCCTGTCGAGCGCGGGCTGGGGCGGGACGCCGGGATTCACGTACTCGTAGTAGGAGAACACCGACAGTGTCGCCATACGACCGTCGAACGGGTCGAAGTTGTCGCTCGAGGTGATACCGACCGTGATCAGCAGTGGGGCGGTCTCCCCGATGACCCTGGCGATCGCCAGCGTCACACCCGTTGCGATCCCGGCCAGCGCTGTCGGCAGCACGACCTTCACGATGGTGCGCCACTTGGGCACAGCCAGCGCGTACGAGGCTTCGCGCAGCTCGTTGGGCACGAGCTTGAGCATCTCCTCGGTGGAGCGCACCACGACCGGAATCATCAGCACGCTCAGCGCGACCGCACCCATGATTCCCATCCGGACACCGGGACCGAAGATCAGCGCGAACAGGGCGTAGGCGAACAGACCCGCCACGATGGACGGAATACCGGTCATCACGTCCACGAAGAACGTGATCCACTTCGCGAGCTTGCCCTTGCCGTACTCCACCAGGTAGATGGCGGTCAGCATGCCGACCGGCACCGAGATGACCGTCGCGAGCGCGGTGATGATCAAGGTGCCCATGATGGCGTGGTAGGCGCCACCGCCCTCGCCGACGACACCGCGCATCGAGAAGCTGAAAAACTCGGCGTCGAATCGGGGAAGGCCCTTGGACAGCACCGTGAAGATGACCGAGACCAGCGGCAGCAGCGCGAGCAGGAACGCCGCGTAGACGATCGCTGTGACCAGGCGGTTGGTGGCCTTGCGCCGGCCTTCGACGATGCGCGACCAGACGTAGATCGCGATGGTGTAACCGACGACCGCGAGCACGCCGGCAAGGCCGACGCTCATCCCGGTCTGCCACAGCACGATGCCGACGACCAGCGCCGCCACTATGGTCAGTTGCGGTGCCCTGCGGGGCAGTGAGCCGTGGCTGAGCGGTGTGCCGCCGAGGGGGGTGTCCAGATCCTGGTCCGGACCACGAGAGGTGGTCGAGGTGCTCATCAGTTGGCTCCGGAGAAGTTGCGCCGCCGGTTGATCACCGCGCGGGCGGCCATGTTCACGAGCAGGGTGATGGCGAACAGGACGAGACCGGAGGCGATCAGCGCGTTCACCTCGATCCCGGTGGATTCGGGGAAGTCCAGTGCGATGTTCGCGGCGATCGTGGAGGGGTTGCTGCTCCCGATCAGGTTGAAGCTGACGCCACCGGACACCGAGAGCACGATCGCCACCGCCATGGTCTCGCCCAGCGCGCGGCCGAGGCCCAGCATGGACGCACCCACGATGCTGGAGCGGCCGAAGGGCAGCACCGCCATCCGGATCATCTCCCAGCGGGTGGCGCCCAGTGCCAGCGATGCCTCCTCGTGCAACCGCGGGGTCTGCCGGAACGCCTCACGCACCACGGCGGTGATGATCGGCAGGATCATCACGGCGAGCACGATCACCGCCACCAGCATGGTCCGGCCGGTGGCCGATGGCGGCCCCTGGAACAGCGGGATGAAGCCGAGGTTCTCCGAAAGCCAGCCCGTCGGCCCGACGGTCGCCGGTGCCAGGACGGTGAAGCCCCAGAGGCCGTAGATGATGCTGGGCACCGCGGCGAGCAGGTCGATCAGGTAACCGAGGGTCTGCGCCACGCGTCTCGGCGCGTAGTGGGTGATGAACAGAGCGATCGCGACGGCGAGCGGGGCCGCGACGACCAGCGCGAACGTGGCCGAGATCAGGGTGCCGAAGAGCAGTGGCCAGACGAAGACTACGAGTCCGCCGTCACCGGGTATCTGCTCGTCCGACGCGACCAGGGCCGGCCATGCCTCGACGAGCAGGAACGCGGCAACGCCGGCGAGCACGACGAGGATGAGGATTCCCGCCCCCGTCGACGCGCCGGCGAAGATGCGATCCCCCGGCCGCTGCCGCGTCCTGCGGCGGACGGGTTTCCTCTCTGTGCTGGGAGGCACGGGTCAGTCCCTTTCTGAGGTTGTGGGGCCCGGACGGCCAGCGGCCCGGGTGGTCGCCTGGTGTGGCGACCGCCCGGACCTCTGGGGGTACTGCGTGTTCTGGATGATCAGCTGCCCGCGGAGATGGCGTCGACGGCGGGCTTGATCTGCTGGCGCAGCGTGTCCGAGATCGGCGCGGAACCGGCGGACTCGGCGGAGGCCTGCTGCCCCTCCTGGCTGATGATGTAGGAGAAGTACGCCTTCACCAGCTCGGCCTCGTTCGCGTCCTCGTAGTTGCTGCACGCGAGGCCATAGGAGACCAGCACGATCGGGTAGGTGCCCGACTCGGTGGTGTCCCTGGCGAGGTCGTAGGCGAAGCTGTAGTCGCCCCGGCCCTCGACACGCTCGGAAACGTCGAGCACTGCCGCGGCCGCCTCAGGGGAGTAGGCCACGAACTCGTCGCCGACCCCGACCTTGACCGTGCTCAGCTCGCGTGCCTGGCTCGCGTCGGTGTAACCGATCGTGCCGTTGCCGCCCGCGACGGCCTGGACGACGCCCGAGGTGCCCTGCGCGGCCTCGCCACCCTGCACCGGCCAGTCACCGCTGACCTCGTGCGGCCAGTCGGCTTCGGCCGTGGCCTTGAGGTACTCGACGAAGTTCTCGGTGGTGCCGGACTCGTCGGAACGGTTCACCGGGGTGATCGCCGTGTCCGGCAGCTCGACGCCGGGGTTGTCCGCGGCGATGGCCGGGTCGTTCCACTTGTTGATCTTCTGGTTGAAGATCTTCGCGATCGTGGCGGGCTTGAGGTTGAGCTCGTTCACGCCATCCAGCTTGAACACGATGGCGATCGGTGAGACGTAGGTCGGAATCTCGACCAACTGGCCGCAGCGCTCGTTGGCGGCTGCCAGCTCCTCCTCGTCGAGGTAGGCGTCGGTGCCGCCGAAGTCGGAACCACCGCTGACGAACTGGTCACGACCGCCGCCGGAGCCGATCGGGTCGTAGTTGACGGTCACATCGGGGTTTTGCCCGATGAAGCCCGCGGTCCAGGCCTGCATCGCGGCGTCCTGCGAGCTGGCGCCCGCACCCGAGATGGTGCCGGCCAGGCTCGATCCGCCATCCGTGTTCTCGTTGCCCGAAGGCGACTCGTTGGCGGAGCCGCAGGCCGCGATCCCCATGGTGAGGGCGGCTGCCGCGGGCAGCGCGACAATGCGACCCAGGGTGGAACGCTTCACAGTTGACCTCTTTCGAAGTGTTCGGGATTTCCGTGGCATTGTGACCGGCTGTTCAGCCGATCGCATGTTGCCTCGCGGCAGCGACGCTAAGAGGGCGACATGACGTCGCAGGGCAGAGAAGGTGAACGGGAGGCGAACGACGCTCGGCAAAGAACGGTCGTCACGGCAACATCACAGCGAAGTTACCGAGGGTTAGCCATCGGGCGAAAAATGGACGTCCTGAGCAGGGCGTAAACCGAAAGAACCGTCACGCGAGGCTTCGCGTGACGGTTCGTAGTCGATGAGAGGTCGCTCACGTCAGGGCGGCTGAATCGGGTGTGGTCTGCCGAATCGGAGTCGCGGAGGGGCTCAGAGTTCCTCGTCCGGTCCGTAGCCCGGCATCTTTCCGGTGACGACGAACACCATCCGCTTCGCCACCGAGACGGCGTGGTCGGCGTAGCGCTCGTAGAACCGGCCCAGCAGGGTGACGTCCACGGCCGCGGCCACTCCGTGCGGCCATTCCTTGTCCATGATCACGGTGAACAGGTGGCGGTGCAGGTCGTCCACCTGGTCGTCGTCGGACTCCAGGCTGCGGGCCGCCTCGACGTCCTTGGTCTGGATGACCTCCTGGGTCTGCCTCGCCAGCTTCACCGCGACGTCGCCCATTTGAGCGAAGTAGGTCCGGACCTGCTCGGGCAGCACCGGGTCGGGGTGCCTGCGACGGGCGGTCTTGGCGACGTGCAGGGCCAGATCGCCCATCCGTTCCAGGCTCTCGGCCGCGTGAATGGCGGCCAGCACCGTCCGCAGATCGGTGGCGACCGGCGCCTGCAGTGCGAGGAGGGCGTATGCCTGCTCCTCGCATTCCGCGCGCGCGTCGTCCACCTTCGCGTCGTTGCTGATCACCTTCTCCGCAAGCGCCAGATCGGCGTCCAGCAGAGCCTTTGTGGCCTGCTCCATGGCATCCGCAACCTGGGCGGACATGCCGGCCAGGTGCTGGGCCAGTTGTTCGAGTTCGACGTGGTAAGCCTCGCGCATGCTCACACCCTACGGTGATGAACAGACGGTCGCCGCATCGCAGGATGAACGCGACATGAACCGGGTCTGACGTTTCCCGGCCGATCCTCGCGACGTCAGCGGGAGGGCAGTGCGGCCTCGGAAACCTCCGAGGAAGACCCAGAATCGCCGGACGAGCTGGTGCCGGACTCCGCCGACTTCTGCTTCTCGTCCTCCTCGCCGGGCAGCGGCTTGTTCTCGACCAGTGCGCGGAAGAGTTCGTCCGACATGTCCTCGCGCAGCACCTCGTTGCCGCGCTCGTTCGCCTCGCCAACGGTCGGGATGGTCTCGAACTTGACCTTGCCGGGGTCGAGGCCCTGCATCGACTGCGCGAGAGTCAGCAGCTCGTCCATGCCGAGGTTCTCGCCGAACGTGGAGGCCGCGAACGCGTTGACGAACGCCGTCAGCTTGCCGGGGTCGAACAGCACCTCGCGGGACATGGTCTTGGCCAGCAGGGACTGCAGGAATTCCTGCTGCCGGTTGATCCGGCCGTAGTCCGAGGTCGGATCGCCGATGACGTGCCGCGCCCGGACGTAGTTCAGGGCCTGGTCACCGCTGATCGTCACCTTGCCCGTCTCGGCGATGACCTTGCCGAGGACCTCGTCGTTGATCGGCTCCTCGACGTTGACGGTCACCCCGCCCACCGCGTCGACCATTCCCTTGAAGCCGTTGAAATCGATGCCGACGAAGTGGTTCATCCGCATGCCGGAGATCTGCTGCACGAGCTTGGTGACGCACTTCGGGCCGCCGAGGGCGTACACGGAGTTGAGCTTGACGCGTTCGCCCGGCTCCAGCTCCTCGCCGTACGTCCCGGTGGCCGGATCCCAGCGCTGGCAGGCGGGCCGATCCACCTCGAGGTCACGCGGAAAAGACACCACGGCGGCCCGCGCCCTGTCGGCCGGGACGTGGGCGAGCATCACCGTGTCGGCCCTGGCACCGGGCGTCCCGTCGGTGTCCCCGACGTGCTCCTCGGCCGCGGCGCCCGCCCGCGTGTCGGAGCCGATGATCAGGAAGTTCTCGTCACCGGTCTGTCCTGCCGCGTTGCGGATGTCCGCGGAGTTCTCGTCCAGTGCGGCGATCTCGTTGAACTTGTTGTTGAACCAGGTCTTGGTACCCCACGCGGCCCCGGTGGCCAGGAAGACGAGCACGGCGATCACCACGGCGGTGATCCGGCCGGTGCGGATCGAGCGATCGGTACGCCGCTGCTTCTTCTCCTGCAGGCGAGTGCGGACCGACTTCCGGCCGCCCGCACCGGCAGCCTGCTGTTCGTCCTCCGCGGCCGGGAGTTGCTCCACCTGCCCTTGCGCCTGCTCCTCGTCCTCGGCGCGGACGGGCAGCACAACACGCTGGAGTCTGGTTCTGGTCTGCTCAAGCAGCTGAACGGGACGGGAGGTGAGCCGATCGCGGCGGCGCTTGCGTTCCTCTTCTTCCTTGGCGAGTTCGTCATGTGCCGCGGAGAACCGCGCCAGCGAGTCGTCGATCTTGCGCCGGACCTTCGTCGCGTCACCGACGGGCTCGAGCTGGTCGGTCATCGTCAGCCGGTCCTCGGCCGTCGGCTCGGGTCTCCTGCCGAGCGGGCGCCGGGGTCGTGGCGGTCGCTGTGGCTGCGCGGGCCGTGGTTGCACCGGCCCCGCGGGGCTCTGCGGCTGTTGCGGCCGGGACGGTGGGCCTGGTCGTTCGCCCTGCACCGGAGCTTCGGCGCCGTTCTGGACAGCCGGTACCTGGGTTGTCCGGGGCGCACGCGGTGGCTGGGACGGGGGCAGCGGCAGTGGTTGCGAGGGAGCCGTGCGGGGCCGTGGCGGACGTGGCCGCACCGGAGGCGTTACCTGCGTGGCGGGGGCAGACGGCGATGCCTGTGGAGCTGGCTGCTGCGCGGGCGGCGGTACCGGCGGGGCCTTCCGGACCGGCCGGGCCGTCTTGGTGGGCTCACCGTCACCGGTGGTCGGCAGGTTGGTGGTCCTCGGCTGCCGTCGGCCCACCGTGGTTCCCGACTGAATCGGGCGGCGATCAGCGGGCGGCACCGGCCTGCCCGCCTCGGTGGCGGGAGGGCGGCTGGGCGACACCGAATCGCGGCGCGGTGCGGGGAAGCTTTCTCGAGCCGTCCTCGGTGCCCGTGGCGGGCGTACCGCCCCGGGGTCGGGCGGAGGCGGAGGCGGTGCCGCTGGAGGCGCCGGTGCCGGGGGTGTGGAAGCGCGCGGGGCCCGGGCGGCCGGCGGGGGTGGGGTCTGGGGCGGAGGCGCCGCGTGGCGGGGCTGACCTGAGCTGCGTGCGACGACCTCGGAGACGCTGATACCGCCGTAGGTGTCCATCGAACGGCGGCGTCTGGCCGCTCTGCGCCCGCTCGGCTCGCCGGAATCGTCGAAACTGCTGGCTGAAGGGCCGGTACCGGAAGCGCCGTGGTCGTCTGGCACCGAGTCTCCCTCCACTTCTCATGGCGGCCTTGTACGCATGTCGAAACTGCGTTCGGACATTCGTGCGCGGGGCCGGCCGGTTCGCACGCATTCTGCACTGCATGATCGCCGGGACCGCAGCATTCGTTATCGTACGGATACCGGCCGTTCGTGACGACACCATCCCGTGACTTTTTTACGCAGGGTTGACTTGTGCGAAGTTCAACCACGTTCGGGTGACGAATATGCGCCCTCAGATCGTGTTGTTGGCAGAGTGACGTTACGGGCTGTGCGAACAACACGGATAGTTCCGTACCGCCGGTATGCCACCAGATTCCTTCCTGCCCGTTTTGCCGCATAGAGCAGGGAGTCAGCTTCGAGCAGCTGGTCCTCCGCGTCGAGCAACGTTTCCGGTTGCAGTGCGACGCCGATACTGATTGTCACCGTCAGTCCCGAGCACAACTGTTCCCATTCGTGCTCGGCAACGCGGAGGCGGGCCCGTTCGGCGAGTGCGATCGCCGCTCCGGCGCTGGTGTCGGGCAGCACCAGAACGAATTCCTCGCCGCCGTAGCGCGCGCAGAACGCAGTTGGCGGAAGGCTCTGCTGCAACAGGGCTACCACCCGCTGCAGCACCTGGTCGCCCACCCGATGTCCGAACGTGTCGTTGACGATCTTGAAAAGGTCGAGGTCGACCAGAGCGAGCGCAGGCGCCCTGCCTTCGGTACGCAAACCGGTGAGCCGATCATCGAGATAGCGCCGGTTGTAGGTGGCGGTGAGGGCGTCGGTCAGGCTCTCCTGCCGCGCCTGCGCGCGCTCGCGGCGCAGCTGCTCCACCTCGAGCCGGAACTGGTCCGGTATTCGCGGCTCGGCGCGGGCCAGGTCGTACGCACACCGCAGGTGCTCGTACGCCCTGCGCCAGTTGCCCTGGGTCGCGAACATTCCCGCGATCGATTCGTGCACGGCGAGCAGGTCCGCGGAGTCGGCTTCACTCGCGCGGAGCGAGGCACTGTCCTGTGACACCACGTTTACCTCCGTCACTCAAGTCCCCTTCGTCTAGAAGGAGCGGTTCCTTGAGCTATCCGGACGCGTGGAACGTGAAGATCGCTCAACCGGACGAGGTGTCAACGATTGGCTACCGAGGGTTCAAACAGGGGGCGAATCCGTACGTCCTTCGGTCCAGGATCGCCACCCGTTGGGAACCGATTTGCTCGCCGACGAGCGTTCCGTCTCGGCGGACAGTGAGCGAGACGCCGACAACGTAGACGGTGCCGCGTGGCGAACTCGCTCCGTCGGGTGCCCAATCGGGATCAGGTCGAACCGAGGACATGGCTGGATAGATGTCCACGGTGAGTCCGTCGAGTTCGCAGAGCCTCGCGGCGAAGTCCGGATGCTGGGTGGTGCGGAGGAAGGCGAACTGGGCTTCCGATCCCTGGTCCGCTGCCTGGTTGAAGGCAGCGAAGTAGCGGTTGAGCAGGTCGGTGTCCGTCTCGGGGCGTGCGGTCGGCGCCGTGCTCGACAGGGGCGAGCAGCCGACGAGCAGCAGCGCGATCCCACTCGCCACCATTCCGGCCCTCGTCCGCACCGCGCCGAGCCTAGTGCCCCGGGCGCCAGCGGAAATTCGCCGACGAATTACGGAGGCGGGCCTACGACAGGCTTCAGGGGACATCCGGGGTGCTGAGGTGGATGTCCTCGGCAATCAGGATCTGCTTGTCGTGGTATGCCTCGTACGCCCGCTCGTCATCGAGTCCGTACAGATCGGCGTAGTCGGCGAAGGTGAACCGTTCGACCGTGCCGGTGACGTGGGCGACCTCGCCCTTGTGGACGTCCACTGTGCCCTGTTCGGTGAGCACGAGCAGCGAGTCCTCGCCGTACTCCTGGCCGCCGATCGCGAACGAGTTCGGCCCGATGACGTCGGTGACGGTCGCGGTGACGGTCACCTGCTGCCCGATGTACTCCTCGTCGTGGAAGATGTTCTCGTTCTCGGTGACGTCCTGGGCCGTGGCGTTCTTGTCCGGGCCGGCCGAGTCCCCACAGGCGACGGTGACCGACAGCGCCAGCAGCGCGACGGCCAGCCAGCGTGGCACTCTCGCTGCCGTGGTCGGGTACGGCATGACCAGGCCCCTTTCCCATGACGGACGTCCCTCGTCCTCAGGGATGCCCACGGGCGGGCCGGATCATGCACGCCGGGCGGGTCCGTCGTGGTGCCGCGAGTTCGGGGCCACCTCGGCGAGACGACCTTCGAGGAAAGCCCGCTCGGCTTCGTTGCCGGTAAGCGTGATCGCCTCTTCGTACGCCGCGGCGGCCGCTGTCCCGTGACCCAGCCTGCGGAGGAGATCCGCCTTGACCATCGGCAGGTAGCGGTACCCGGCGAGCCGGTGGTCCTGTTCCAACTCCTCGACCTCGGCCAACGCGACCGCCGGCCCGCGGACCATCGCGACAGCCACGGCCCGGTTGAGTGCGACCACCGGCGTCGGCCAGACCCGCAGCAGCTCGTCGTAGACCGCGAGGATCTGGTCCCAGTCCGTCTCCGCGTACGTCGGCGCGCTCGCGTGCAGTGCCGCGATGGCGGCCTGCAGGGCGAATCGACCGGGACGACCGCCACGAAGTGCTCCGAGGACGAGGTCGTGCGCCTCTGCGACGACCTGCTGGTCCCAGGCCGACCGGTCCTGCTCCTCCAGTGGCAGCAGCCGCCCGTCCGCGCCGACGCGGGTGGTCCGGCGGGCGTGGTTGGCCAGCAACAGCGCGAGCAGCCCCCGGACCTCGCGCTCGTCCGGCATCAGCGCACGCAGCATGCGCGCGAGGTCCAGGGCCCGCTCGGCGAGATCGTCGCGGGTCAGTGTGGGGCCTGCGGGCGCGGTGTGGCCGGTGGAGAAGAGCAGGTGGATCGCGGTCAAGGCGGCATCCAACCGGCCGGGCAGCGCGTCCGGCGACGGTATGCGGAAGGGAATTCGAGCGGCCGCGATCTTCTTCTTCGCCCTGGTCAGCCGGGCCGCCATGGTCGACTCGGATACCAGGAACGCCGTCGCGACCTCCGGCGTCGGCACCCCGCAGACCAGCCGCAGTGTGAGTGCGACCTGCGCTTCGGGGGACAGCGCGGGATGGCAGCAGAGGAAGACCAGCCGTAACCGGTCGTCGGCCTGCCCGTGGCCTGCCCCGGACGCCGCACCGGACGCCTCGGGCTCGACCAGCAGGTGCAGCTTCGACCGCAGGGTCCTGGCCCTGCGCAGGATGTCCAACGCGTTGTGCCGGGCAGCCGTGGTCAACCAGGCTCCTGGCCGGGCAGGCACACCGTCTCGGGACCAGGAGTCGAGCGCGGCGGCGTAGGCGTCCTGGACGCACTCCTCGGCCAGATCGATGTCACGGGTGACGCGCACCGTCGCGGCGAGCACGGTGGCCCATTCGTGACGGTGCGCGTCGGCGAGCGCCTGCCTGACCCCGGTCACGCGGTCAGGCGGAGTCGAGCAGCGGCCGGACCTCGACGGCCCCGTCCATGATCGGGAGCAGTTTGCCGACGGCTACCGCCTCGTCGAGGTTCTCGGCCTCCACGACGAAGAACCCGGCGATCACCTCTTTGCTCTCGATGAACGGGCCATCGGTGACCATGCCGTCCTTGTGCAGCGTCCGCGCCGTCGCACTTGGCTGCATGCCGTGTTCGTGCACGACCCGGACGCCCATGGCCGCGATCTGCTCCCCGGCGTTGATGTTGGCTTCCATGACCTCCGGCGGGATATCGGCCACTCCGCCGGGAGTTTCCTTTTCGTAGATGAGAATCGCGTACTGCGGCATCGTCTGTCCTGTCTGGTCGTGTCGCCCCGTCACCAGTTCCCGGTTTCCGGGCCCATGTGACCGTATTCGACGTCGCCGTCCCGTGTGTACCTGGAAATGAGGACCCCGGTGCCGGAACTGTTGATCTCGACCAGTTTCAACCCGGCCGGAATTGTCCCTTCGGCGAACAGCCGCTTGCCGGATCCGACGAGTACCGGGAACACCAGCAGTTGGAACTCGTCGACGAGGTCGTGCTCGACCAGCGTCTGGACAAGCCCGCCGCTGCCGTGAACCTGGATCTCGCCACCGTCGCCCTGCTTCAGCCGGCCAACCGCTTCGGCGACGGCCCCGGTGAGCAGCGTCGAGTTCTGCCAGGACACCGTCTCCAGGCTCCGGGACGCGACGTACTTGCGGACGCTGTTCCACTTGGCCCCGATCGGGTCGTCCGCATCGGCGAGCGGCCAGGAGGCAGCGAAGATCTCGTAGGTCCTGCGTCCGAGCAGGAGTGCGTCGGCCCTGGCTGCCGTCTCGGCCATCCGTCGCAGCAGTTGCCCGTCGAAGTGCGGAACGGCCCAGCCACCGTGCTCGAACCCGCCGTCGCGGTCCTCGTCGCTCCCGCCCGGTGCCTGCATGACCCCGTCCAGCGACACGAAGATGGTCACCGTCAGTTTGCGCATGTCGTTTCCCTCGCTCGTACCTGCCGTCGGGCGTCGGTGGTGACGCCCTCAGCAACCACGGCGAACGAGAACGGACGGAATCGACAACTGGAGGGAATTGATTTCGCGGAGGGCTGGCCGAACTGGCTCAGCCGCCGGAGTGCATGTCCTCGGCCTCGGGGACGCAGTCGTCGTCCGGGTCGTCCAGCCAGCCGTGCGGCAGTGTGACCTTGCCGGGCGAGCCCTGTCGTCCCCGCGGGCCCTGCCCTTCAGCTGGGAACGGCGTGTCCAACCCGACCGTCTCCAGCCTGCCGATCAGCTCGTCGAGCTCCTGCAGGCTCGACACCATCGCGAAGCCACGCCGCAGTTCCGAGCCGAGCGGGAAGCCCATGAAGTACCAGGCCATGTGCTTGCGCAGGTCGCGCAGGGCCTTGTCGGTGCCGTCGTGCTCGATGAGCAACTCGGCGTGCCGCCGCAGTACCCGCGCTACCTCGCCGAGCGGCGGGCCGTCGGGGACCGGCCTGTCCTGGAACGCGGCTTCCAGTTCGCCGAACAGCCACGGCCTGCCCAGACAGCCGCGACCGACGACGACACCGTCGCAGCCGGTCTCGCTGACCATCCGCAACGCGTCGTTCGCGGTGAAGATGTCGCCGTTGCCCAGAACCGGAATGGTGGTCACGGCTTCCTTGAGCCGGGCGATGTGGCTCCAGTCCGCCGCACCGGAGTAGCGCTGGGCCGCCGTCCTGGCGTGCAGCGACACCGCGGCGGCGCCTTCCGCCTCGGCGATCCGGCCCGCGTCGAGATAGGTGTGGTGCTGGTCGTCGATGCCCACGCGGAACTTGACCGTGAACGGCACGCCCGCGCCCTCGGCAGCCTGTACGGACGCGCGCACGATGTCGGCGAACAGGCGGCGCTTGAACGGCAGCGCCGCGCCGCCACCCTTGCGGGTCACCTTGCTGACGGGGCAGCCGAAGTTGCTGTCGACGTGGTCGGCGAGCCCCTCGCCGACGATGATCTTGACTGCCTCGCTCATCGTCTTCGGGTCGACGCCGTAGAGCTGCATCGAGCGGGGGTACTCGCCCTCACCGAAGGTCATCATGTGCATCGTCCCGGGATGCCGTTCGACCACGGCGCGGGCGGTGATCATCTCGCACACGTACAGGCCGGCGCCGTACTCCTGGCACAGCCTGCGGAAGGCCACGTTGGTGATACCGGCCATCGGTGCGAGCACGACTGGCGGATCGACCTCGTACGGGCCGATCCGCAGGGCGGGCTTCGAGAGGGTGGCGGTCACGTCCTCCATTGTCGCCGATGACGACCGCCACATCGAACTCGCCTGGCGCGGCTAGAAGTCGACGTTGACGCAGGCCAGCCTCGAACCGGCGTCTCCGGCCTCGCCGGGGGCGGTGTGGGTGTGCATCTCGTGGATGACCACCGAGGCCGGGCGGCGCTCGCCCAACGGCCACGCCACCTTCGAGATCTCCAGTGAGTTGCCCAGCCGGTCCGTGGTGAAGTCGAGCCAGATCTCGTTGTCCGGGTTGGCGTAGGCCGGGTCGACCGAGGGGCTGACCGGGTCCTGTTCGTGCTGGAAGTGCGGACCGGCGTCCTTGCCGGTCGGGCCGCACGGCTTGGTGTGGGCGTGTGCGCCGTACTCGCGGTTCGGCACAAGGCCTCCGACGGACAGCGCAGTGCTCGTGCCCAGCCCCGGAGCGGACAGTGCGAAGACGTGGGCGCGTGCGCCCTCCGGCACCAGTGCGGGGTCGTACGTGCTGGCGGCCTTGCCCGGCTCGTACCCGCCGAACGTCCCTCCCGCCGTTGCCAGCCGCGGTGAGACTGTCGGTTCCGCGGCCGCGTTGCCCGCCCCGGTGACAAGGACGGCGAGAACGAGGGCGGCGATTGTGGCGATCGAGCGGTGCATGCCTCCACCTGTTATCTCGCCGTCGGGCTCGTGCGCCAGTGTTCTCACACGATCGAGTGGTGAACCCGTTTCACGATGTGGGCCTGGCGCGGAACCGGCGTCCGGCAGCCTCGTAGGCTGACGACGTGACAACGACCGCGGGCAGACCTGCTGATCGGACCTGGTTGGTCGCCGTGGCGGCGGCGCTCTGGGGCACGGACGGATTGCTGCGGCTGCCCATGGCCGAGGCGTTGCCCGCCGCGACCGTGGTGTTCTGGGAGCACCTGCTGATCGTGCTGGTGCTGCTGCCCTTCGTGCCTCGCGCGCTGCGGGCACTGCGCGCCTGCGGAAGGCGGGAGTGGATCGCGGTCCTGGTGATCGGGGCGGGTTCCTCCGCGCTCGCCACCACGCTGTTCACCATGGCCTTCCAGACCGGCGATCCGGTCACGCCGCTCGTCCTGCAGAAGCTGCAACCGGTGATCGCAGTTCTCGCCGCGTTCTTCATCCTCGGTGAACGGTTGCGCCCCGGCTATGTCGTCTTCGCCGTGCCCGCGGTGGCGGGCGCCTGGCTACTGGCCTTCGCCGACCCGTTCGACGTCGAGGTGGCGGCGGCGCAGACCGCGCTGCTCGCGCTCGGGGCGGCGGCCCTGTGGGCGGCGGGCACCGTTCTGGGCCGGTTGGTGTCGAAGCAGTTGCCCGCGCTGGACGTCACCGTGCTGCGGTTCAGCGTCGGTCTGCCGGTAGCGGCAGCCCTGTTGTGGGCACAGGATGACTCGATCGTCCCCGGCTGGGGCAACGCCGTCGGCCTCGTTCTGCTGGCCCTGGTACCGGGGCTGTTGGCACTGAGCCTGTACTACGTGGGCCTGCGGGCCACTCCGGCCGCGCGAGCGACGCTGGCCGAGTTGGCGTTCCCCGTCACCGCCGCGCTGATCGGCGTGTCCTTTCTCGGAGCGTCACTGTCCGCGACGCAGTGGATCGGTCTCGTGATCGTCGTCGGCGCGGTGACCGCCCTCGGCTGGCACGAGCGCTCGCGGGGTGGGACTGTCGTGGTGGAGCAGGCACTGGAACGGGTGTGAGGCGATAACACTGAGCGAGGCGGATTCCGAGTCGGAGAACGAGAAGCTCGCTCGCAACGTCAACGAGCTGCTCGGTGAGTTGCGCGTCGCGCAGGCGGGCGTGCAGATTCTCTTCGGGTTCCTGCTCTCCGTCGTCTTCACCGGCACCTTCCGTGACGCGAGCGGATTCGAGAAGTCGTTGCACATCTCGGCCGTACTGCTCACCTCGGTGGCCACCGCGCTGCTCACCGCGCCCGCCGCCTGGCACCGGGTGCTTTTCCGGGGTGGTCGGCGGTGGGACATCCTGCGCGCGGGCAACCGCTCGGTGCTCGCCGGACTCGCCTGCCTCGCCGCCGCAGTGACGGTGACGGTGGCACTCATCGCCAAGGTGGTGTTCGGCATTGTCGCGATGGTGGTCCTCGGGCCGCTCGTCGGAGTGCTGTTCCTGGTGGTCTGGTTCATCGTTCCGACCCGGATGCTCAGGCACCAGCCGGCCGACGGTTAATCGGCCACGGTCCCTCCCGTTCTTCAGTGAATGACTTCCCGGCGTATGCGCCGGGAAGTCATTCAGACTTCTGCAAATGAGTCCTATTCTTACTACTGGGTAGTGATGATCGTCGGAATCCGAAGATCGGACCCTTCGCGACCTGAAGGGTGCAAGTGTGGGGAAAGGTTTCCCGGTAATCCACGGTCCGTCCTTTCCGGTGCCCCTTGCTGTTGCAGTTACCGGCGCGTAGATAAGGACACGGGGTTCCCGGACCAGCAAGGCCGCTTTCGGTGCCGGGTAAGGTTCTTCTCCTTTTGCGATCGTCGGCAGCAGTGCGCTGTCGGTTACCGGTCCTGCTGCCACGACTGACGGGCGGTAGCCGTCGTCAGGAACGCGGCGAGTGCGAGTGTGCACATCAGAATTCGTTTGCGAAGCATGTTCATCCTTCAACTAAACGGGCGCGGTATTTGCTTCCTTGTGGGGAGCTCCACTCATGAATACGTTTTGGAGTGCTATTGACCCGCAGTGACAAGAGTCACCGCGAGGGAAATGTGAACGGCCGACTTCCCACGAACGGCGGTACGTGCCTATCGGGCTCGATGCCAAGGTTGGTTCACGAACAACGGCGCCTGATGAGCGCGCTCTTCCGCAAGATCCACGAATTTCGCGGGTCGGTTTGTGGTGGGCGAGAAGGAAAAACAGTGACGACCAGGGGTGGTAGAAGTGCGGATACGCTCGGCTCGGACGAGACCGAAGAATTCTGGCAGGAATGCGTTCGTCTTCGCTCAGCTCTGGTCCGGGCAGCGGCAACGTTCGGCGTAGAGGCTGACGCGGAGGACATCGTCCACGAAGCCTTCCTGCGCGCGGCCAGGTACGACGACCTCGACCTGGACCGGCTCAGTCGTTTTCTCTCGACCGTCACCCGCAGGCTCTGCGTCGACGATCTTCGGCGCCGGGTGGCGCTTCAGGCCGCGGCGGTGCATCCTCGGGTACTGCTGCCGTCGGTCGGGGCACTGGAGGACCCGGAGGAAACGGTGTTGTGCCGGGAGGAGGCACGCTGGCTCATAGCCAGGTTTGGCCGGTTGAGTGAGCGGGAACGCTTTGTCCTGCTACATCTGGAGCGAGGGGTATCCCACGACGAGATCGCCCGACGACTGGGTACGACCAGGAGGGCGACCGAAAGTATTGCCAGCCGCGCGCGGCGCAGGGTGCGCGAGCTGATGGCCCGCCGGGCTCGGTGTGACCGGGTTCTCGGCGACTGAGAAAGTCCTGGTGCGGCGTTTGCAGGGGCGCCGCGCCAGGACTTTCCTTCGTGCACTGTCGGAATCAGGACGGTGATTCGCTTTGCTGGATCAGGTCAGGCCGCTGCCGCCGAGTTGAAGACGGACCGGGCGACATCGCCGAAGTACGGGCCGTACATCGTCGACGAGTCGGTTGTGTACTTGAAGCTGTTCACCGAGTTGAGTTTGCCGCCGGTGATCCAGCCGCCGCCGGACGAGCCGCCGGTCATGCTGCACTTGAGGCCCTGGTCGGTCGAGCCACGCTGATCCTGCGTCACGGTGCCGGAGCAGGACCACAGCGTCTGCCCGTCGAACGGTGAGGCGGCCGGGTAGCCGTAGGCGGTGTAGTCCAGGCCGCGGGACAGGTTGAACGCGATCGGGTAGGAGCCGACCACATCGGTGAGGCTCTGGCCGCTGGAGTTCTCGTTCATCACGGCGAAGCCGACATCGTGGTTGAAGTCGCCGGACTGTGACCATTGGGTGGTGGTGAACAGTTCCTTGGCGGTCCAGGTGCCATAGGGTTCCGCACCTTCGTCGTAAGCGGGAACGAAGGCGAAGTTGGTGGCGAACTCGCCCGGCCCCTCGTTCAGGCAGTGGCCCGCGGTGGTGACCACATCGGCGTTGCCGCTCGCCGTGGCCGTGCCGGAGCAGACGTAGTCGGTGCCGCCGAGGGTGAAGAACACCTTGCCGAGTTCCGGCTGGGGCGTGGCCGGGACGGCGGATTCGGTCTTCTTGTTCTTCCCGTTCCCCTTTCCGTTGCCACCCGCCTGCGCCTTGTCACCGGCGAACCTGATTTCGGCAGGCGCTGCGGAGGACATGCGCTCGGCAGTCCAGTACGCGTCGATCCGATGTTGTTCGGCCGTCGTCGTCGCGGCCTCTTCGGCCACGGTGTGCGGTTGCGCGACCGGCGCTGGCGCGGCCATCGCGGGGGCGGACAGGGTCACCGAGGCGCCCGCGGCCGCTATCGCGGCGAGCAGGGAACGAACGAGAGGTCGTGCCATCAGTTGATCTCTCCCGACTGTCGTGATCTCGCCGAGCAGGGGTGGACGGCGATGCGGGAAAGCTAGGTCGCGGGCTGCCACGATCGGGAGACTTGAAATGTGAGAGATCCTCGGCTACTCCCTGGTCCAGGTGCTTGCGCCCCTACTTTCGAGGTCACCTGTTGGGGTGAGGGCAAAAGGCGGGGCAACCCCAGGCCTACTGACATTCGTCATCTCGTCCTCGTGACTCCGCCGCACTACCTCGTGGCGCTGCCGACGACCACTGTTGGCAGGGCAACAAGGTGAGGAGTTCGACGTGCAAATCGTGCTGGGGGTGAGCGGGGTCCACCACTCCTACAGTGGTCCCCCCGCTCTGGACGGAGTCGATCTCGAGGTCGGGGCCGGTGAGTGTGTCGCACTGCTGGGACCCAACGGAGCAGGCAAGACGACGCTGGTGAACCTGGCGATCGGCCTGCTTAGGGTGCAGCGGGGGCAGGTCCTGCTGGCCGGCGGCAACCCGCGCGACGCCGCGACCCGCCGTCACCTTGGTGTCGTACAGCAGTCCCTCGGCTTCCCGGCCACGCTCAAGGTGGGCGAACTGGTCGCAGGGGCTGCTGTACGCGGAGGGCGTCCGCGGTCCACGGCGGGACCGGTGCTGGCGGAACTGGGGCTGACGGAGTTCGTGAACCGGCGCGCCGCGAAACTCTCCGGTGGGCAGAAGCAGCGCCTGCAACTGGCGATGGCGCTGGTCACCGATCCGGATCTGCTCGTGCTCGACGAACCGACCGCCGGGCTGGACGTCGTCGCCCGGAAGCAGTTCTGGCAACTGCTGGAGCAGCGTCGTGAGCGTGGCACCGGAGTGTTGGTCACCACGCATCTGATCGAGGAGTCCGCTGCGGTGGCCGACCGGGTGGTCGTGCTGGCGGACGGCAGCGTGCTGGCCAAGGGCTCCCCCGGGGAACTGGTGGCCCTGCTGCCCGATCGGACGGTCGTCGCGCGCACCTCGCTCGATCTCGACCGCCTTCGTGCGCTGCCCGGCGTGGTGGCGGCCCGGCGCGACGCCGAGTACGTCCGGCTGAGCACCCGTTCGCCGGAGGACCTGCTCCGTGTGCTGCTCGCGGAGGATCACCAGCTGTCGGATCTGCGCGTCGAGGGCGCGGGACTCGAGGAAGCCGTTGTCGCCCTCACCAGTCGTCCCCAGGAGGTCCGGGAATGAACACACGCATCTTCGGAGTCGAGGTGGCCGACGAGTTGCGCGGCATCTTCCGTGAACCGACGGCCCTGTTCTTCTCGATCCTGATGCCCGTCGGGTTCTTCGTCCTGTTCGTCTCCCTGTTCGGCAACTACGGCGACGAGGCGGTGCCACGCGGGACGCAGATGCTCGCGACGTTCGGCACTTTCGGTGTGCTCTCGGTGACGCTGATGAATCCGGGAATCGGCGTCGCGCAGGACCGGGAACTCGGCTGGTTGCGGGCCAAGCAGGTGTCTGCCGTGCCGATCCGGCTGACGTTGGCCGCCAAGGTCACCGCGAGCATGCCCTACGCGGTCGGTGTGCTGATCGCGATGGGCGTCGCGGCCGCGTTCACCGGCACGCTGAACGCCTCCGTCGGCAGCCTTGCCCGGCTCGTCGTCGTACTCCTGCTGGGTTCGCTGCCGTTCGCGCTGTTCGGCCTCGCGATCGGGTTCCAGACGAGGTCGAACGCGGCCGCGGCCATCCTCAACGCGATCCTGATGCCCTCGGCCGTGCTCTCCGGGCTGTGGATGCCGCTGGAGATCATGCCCGCGTTCATCCAGAATGTCGCACCGTTCCTGCCGACCTACCACCTGGCGCAGCTCGCGCTGGGGCAACTCGACGGCAGCGCGGTCGCAGGACACACGTCGGTGCTGGTCGCGACCACCGCGGTGACGGCGACGCTCGCGGCCGTGTCGTATCGTCATGCTCGATCATGAGCGAACCCACCAGGCCGCAGAAGTCCCCGTGGCGGACGATGGACTGGCTGTTCCTGGTCTATCTGGTCATCCCGTTCTTCCAGCCGATCTTCAGCCCGGAGAACCCGCCGGGCGAGTGGCTGCTCGCGGCCGGATTCGTCGGTGCGTTCCTGCCGGTGTTCGTCGCCGGGGTGCTGCGGCCGGAGCGATCCCGGCTGCTGGCCGTGCTGACCACATTGCTGGGCGTCGCGGGCACCCCGTTCAACACCGGTCTTTCGATCCTGTTCGTCTACGCGGCCGCGTTCGCCGCCTCCGTCGAGACCCGCAGGGTGGCGCTGCGCTGGCTGGCGGCGCTCACGGTGATCCTCGGGGTCCTCGGCGTCGTCTCCCTGGTTCCGCTCCCGTGGCGGCTGTGGGGCCTGCTGCCCTCCCTGCTGTTCATCTGGGTCATCGGCTTCATCCAGATCGAGGGCTCCGAGAAGGGCAGGGAGGCCGCCGAGCTGCGGATGCGCAACGCCAGGGTGGAACATCTTGCGACGGTCTCCGAACGCGAGCGGATCGCCCGCGACCTGCACGACCTGCTCGGGCACTCGCTGACCGCGGTGGTGGTGCGGGCCCAGCTCGTGCGGCAACTGGTGCCGGCGGATCCGGACAAGGCGCGGACGGAGGCCGCCGAGATCGAGCAGATCGCCAGGAACGCGCTGTCGGAGGTCAGAAGCACGCTGGGCGGCTGGCGGCAGGCGAGCCTGGACGACGAACTCGAATCGGCCCGCGCCACGCTGGCGAGCATGGGGGTCGAGCTGACGGTGCACCAGGACGACGCCCTGACCCTCGTCGGCTCGGTGGAGCACGCACTGGCACTGGCGCTGCGCGAAGCGGTGACGAACGTGGCGCGGCACGCGCGCGCCCGGACGTGTCACGTTCGCGTCGGCGTCGAGAACGGGGAGCTGCGGCTCGTGGTGGCGGACGACGGCAGGGGCGGACACGCGCGGGAAGGCAACGGGCTCGCCGGTATCCGTGAGCGCGTGACCGCGCTGGGCGGCACCGTGGATCGCACCGGAACGGTCGGCACCACGATCACGATCGCGGTGCCTGCGGAGGTGGCACTGTGAGCGGGCCGATCAGGGTCGTCCTGGCCGAGGACCAGGCGATGGTGCTCGGGGCGTTCGCCTCACTGCTCGACCTGCAGCCGGATGTCGAGGTGGTCGCGACGGCGGCCGACGGCGACGAGGCATTCGCGGCGGTGCTGGAGCATCGGCCGGATGTGCTGCTCACCGACATCGAGATGCCGGGACGAACCGGACTCGACCTCGCGGCGGAACTGAACGAGCGGGGCGCGGTGACCCGCGTGCTGATCGTGACGATGTTCGCCCGCAGCGGGTACCTGCGCAGGGCGATGGACGCCGGGGTGGCCGGCTACCTGCTCAAGGACGCGCCGATCGGCGAACTGGTCGCCGCCCTTCGCCGGGTGCACGCGGGTGAGCGGGTGGTGGCCCCGGAACTCGCGGTCGCCGCGTTCGACACCGCGAACCCGCTCACCGACCGGGAACGGGAACTGCTGCGCGAGGTGGCCGAGGGTGCGGGGAACGCCGTGATCGCCGCGCGGTTGCACCTGGCCGAGGGCACCGTGCGGAACTACCTTTCCGCGGCGATGGCGAAGCTCAACGCCCGCAACCGCAGCGAGGCCGCCAAGCTGGCTCGCGAGCGCGGTTGGCTCTGACGGCCGGTCACCGGTTCGCGCGACCGGTGTCCACGTAGGACTCGATGCCGTCGAGGAGTCGCTGGATGCCGAAGTGCAGGTCGAAGTCGATGCCGTCGCCCTGTGCTTCGACCGGCTCGAAGAGCTCGTCGGCGACCAGCCCGGCCAGTGTCGGGTACCGAGTGGCGTCCACGTGGTCCCGCAGCACCGCCGCGAATCCGGACCCCGCCTGGGTGACACTGACCCCCGCCTGTTCGCGGGCCTGGGCCATGTCCAGCGAGATACGCGCCAGTTCCCGCGTCGTTCCGAGCAGGAAGGTCGCCACCGCGACGAGGTCGGCGCCGCCCAGCCCCGCCTGGGACAGCGGGCGCAGCGCGGCCTCGAACCAGGACAGCTGGTTCGGTCCCACCGGCGGGCCGTTGATCTGCACGCGCAGTACCCAGGGGTGCTCCTGGTACATGGTCCAGATTCGGCGCACCCAGTCCTCGATCTCGGCACGCCAGTCGGTGCATGGGCCGGCGGGGATGGGTGCGGGTCCGCAGCCGATGTCGATCATCACGTCGAGCAGCTGTTCCTTGCTCGGCACGTACCGGTACAGCGACATCGTGCTGAACCCGAGTTCCTTCGCCACCCGCTGCATCGAGAGTGCGTCGAGCCCCTCGGCATCGGCGATCGCGATCGCCGCACGAGCGATCCGGTCGATGGTGAGTTTGGGCTTCGGGCCTCTGCTCGGACGGTCGCGTGCTCCCCAGAGCAGCTCGGCGCTGCTCAGTGGTCCCTGCCTGCCGCTGTAACCGGTCGTTGTCCGGTCGGTCGTCATACGCCACCTAATCACTGTCGTCTTGACGTACATCCTAAAACTGTGTATCAAATACACCATTATGCGTATCAGATACACAATTGGGGGGCATCGTGAGAACGGGTGAGGTGATCGAGGCGAAGGGGCTACGGAAGTCCTTCGGCGAGATCGAGGTGCTGGCCGGGGTGGACCTGCGGGTCGAACGGGGGACGATGCTCGCCCTGCTCGGGCCGAACGGCGCTGGCAAGACCACGGCGGTGCGGATCCTCAGCACGCTGCTCGGAATGGACGGTGGCAGCGCGCGGATCGCCGGGTACGACGTCGCCACGCAGGCGCGTGCGGTCCGCGGCGTCATCGGGGTCACCGGGCAGCAGACGGCCGTCGACGGTCTGCTCACCGGGTACGAGAACCTGGTGATGATGGGCAGGCTGTTCCGGCTCGGTTCGGCAGCCGCGCGGGAGCGAGCGCGCGAGCTGCTCGTGCGATTCGATCTGGTGGATGCGGGGCAGCGACAGGTCAAGACCTACTCCGGGGGCATGCGCCGCAGGCTGGACGTCGCGATCAGCATGATCACCGCACCGCCGGTGATCTTCCTGGACGAGCCCACGACCGGACTCGACCCACGTAGCCGCGGGGACGTGTGGCAGACCGTGCGTCAGCTCCTCGACGGTGGGGTCACGATCCTGCTGACGACGCAGTACCTGGAGGAGGCCGACCAGCTGGCGGACCGGATCGCCGTGATCGACGGCGGCGCGATCGTCGCCGAGGGCACCGCGTCGCAACTCAAGCAGCAGGTGGGCGCGGAGTTGCTCGACCTGACCTTCGCCGACGCGGAAAGCTACGCGAAGGGTGCCGCGGCGCTCGGCGTCGAGCGGCCGCGACTCGACGAAACGGCGCTGCGGGCCGAGGTTCCCGTCGCCGCCGCCCACGACGTCAAACGCATCCTCGATCTGCTGGACGTCGCCGGCGCGAATCTCAGCAGGGTGCGGGTCACGGAACCGTCGCTCGACGACGTCTTCCTGAGTCTGACCGGAAGCCAGGCCGAAACACCCGAGCCCGTGGGAGGGCGGTCATGACGACGACAACGGCATCCCAGGGCCACGAGCGGTCCGAACTCCACTGGGCGCTGAGCGACTCCGCCGTCCTCATCGGACGCAACGTGCGGCACGTCCTGCGCAGCCCCGAACAACTGATGCTCATGCTGTTCCTGCCGATCGTGCTGCTGCTGATGTTCCGGTACGTCTTCGGCGGCGCCGTCGACGTGGGTTCGACCACCTACGTGAACTACGTGCTCCCGGGAATCATCGCGGTCAGTATCACCTTCAACGCGACCCAGACCAGTGTCGGTGTGGCCGGGGACATGCTGGAGGGCATCGTGGAGCGCTTCCGCACCATGCCGATGCTCAGCTCGGCCGTGCTGGTCGGACACGTTGCCGCCTCGGTGGTTCGTACCGCGGTGTCGATCGCCGTGATGCTCGGCGTCGGCTTCCTGATCGGCTTCCGCCCGGCGGCCGACGTCCTCGACTGGATCGGCGCGGTGGGGTTGCTGCTGTTGTTCGCCATCGCCGTGTCCTGGCTGGCCGCGATCGTCGGCATGCTCGCCCAGACCGTGGAGGGCGCGAGCGGGATGACGATGCCGCTGGTGTTCATCCCGTATCTCAGCAGTGCGTTCGTGCCGCCCGACTCGATGCCCGAGGTGCTGCGCGTGTTCGCCGAGAACCAGCCCGTGACCCTGGTGATCGACACGGTTCGCGCGATGTTCCTCGGGCTGCCCGTGAACGGGACCGGCTGGATCGCGGTGCTCTGGTGGGCCGGGCTGATCGTCGTCGCGGTGCCGTTGAGCGGGATGTTGTTCCGCCGCAAGGTGGTTCGCATGCGCGCCTGAACCGGCCTGCGTTTGCCGGATCAGATTTCCCTGAGCCGGAGCGCGACGTCCTCGGGGAGCGAATCGGTGATGAAGGCGTCCATCGCGGCCTCAGACCCGGCGAGGTGCTTCAGCTTGTCGGCACCCCGGCGTGCCGAGAAGAGCTGCAGGTGCAGGTAACCGAGGTCTTCGGAGTCGTTGACCGGGCCCTGGTGCCATGCCGAGATGTACGGCAGCGGCGCATCGTAGAGCCGATCGAAGCGCTGGAGGATGTCGAGGTACAGCAGGGCGAAGTCGTCCCGCTCGGTATCGGTCAGTTCCGGAATGGTCCGCACCCGCCGTAGCGGGTAGCAGTGCACCTCGACGGGCCAGCGCGCGGCGGCCGGAACGAAGGCGACCCAGTGCGCGGTTTCGACGAGCACCCGTTCTCCCGCGGCGCGTTCCGCCGCGATCACGTCGGTGTGCAGATCGCCGCCGGTGCGTTGGCGGTGTCGGCGCGCCACCTCCCACATCCGGCGCGTCCTCGGAGTGACGAAAGGATAGGCGTAGATCTGGCCGTGCGGATGTGCGAGTGTCACCCCGATCTCCCGGCCACGGCTTTCGAAGCAGAAGACCTGCTCGACTCCATCCAGTTCGGACAGTGCCCTGGTGCGGTCCGCCCATGCGTCGACCACGAGCCGGGCGTGCCCCGGCGTCAGATCGGCGAACCGCGCCTGGTGGTCGCTGGTGAAGCACACCACCTCGCACCGGCCGAAACCCGGCCGGAAGCCCACGAGTGAATGGTTCACCCCGTCCTGTTCCGGCGCTGCCCCTGTCGAGAGGCTGGGAAACCTGTTCTCGAAGATGGCCACCGTGTAGTCGGCCGAGGGGATCTCGGTCCGCCGTTGTGCGGTCGAGGGACACAGCGGGCATTCGTCCTTGGGAGGAAAGAAAGTACGTCCCTGCCGGTGCGCCGCCATCATGATCCACTCGTCGAGCAGTGGATCGAGCCGCAGCTGGGACGCCGTGCTGACCCCCGGGAGATCCCGTGTGTCCAGCACCTCGCGATCGGTCACGTCGTCCTCGTCGAAATACAGCATCTCGCGGCCGTCTGCCAGCGTCGCGACGGTTCGTTTCACCGGTCACTGCTCCTAGGGGCTCGCGCTCCGTGGGCTGGGATACGCATCCAAGCACAAAGCAACATTATCGAACAGGCATGCTCGGGATTTTGTCCTGTTTTCTGGCCGATACTGAGGTTGCCTGGACCAGGATCGCCAAAGGCCCCGGCTCGACCTGGGCATTCGCTCGTCGTCACGCTCTGTTGAAGTCTGATTGAACATGGTCGCAACTGTTGACACGCGTTCGAAACCTGTGTGAAATGTGTCACGCCGGAGTGAGTTCCGTGCGAACCACGAACTGCTGCCGGTGCTTTGGCGCCAGCGTCCGCTGGCGTGGTCCCCCCGAGAAGGGTGTTTCGACCGTGAAGTCATCCGCACTGATGAGACGACGCAGACGTGGGGGTCCGCTGACCGTCGCGACGGCGGTGTTCTCCGCGTTCCTGATGGCCGCAGCCGCATCTCCCGTGGCGGCGGCACCGACGGCAGAGGGCTGGGAAATGGGTGAGCCCCGAATGGCCACCCCGTGGACCGACCAGGTATCCCCCGACAACGCGCTGCCCGAGTACCCGAGGCCGCAGCTCACGCGCAAGAACTGGCAGAACCTCAACGGTGTCTGGGAGTTCGCCGGTGCGGCCGAGGGTGAGGCGCCGCCGTTCGGCAGGACGCTGGCCGAGCGGATTCTGGTGCCCTACCCGACGGAGTCGGCGCTCTCCGGGATCCAGCGGCACGAGGACTTCATGTGGTACCGCCGCACCTTCGAGGTCCCCCGCGGATGGCGCGTCGGCGACGGCAACAAACTGAAGCTCCACTTCGGAGCAGTCGACTACAGGGCCACGGTGTACGTGAACGGGCAGCGAGTCGCCGACCACACCGGCGGTTTCGGTGCCTTCTCCGCAGACGTGACCGACGCACTGACGCGGTCGGGCCCGCAGGAGATCGTCATCGGTGTCGAGGACCGCGCTGACGCGACCTGGCAGCCCGTCGGCAAACAGCGGCTGGTTCCGGATCGAGGCATCTTCTACGAAGGCGCCTCCGGTGTCTGGCAGACGGTCTGGATGGAGCCCGTTCCCGCAGCCCACGTCACCGAGCTCGACATGGTGCCTGATATCGACACGTCCACCCTCGGACTGACGGTGAACACCGGTGAGCAGGCCGAAGGGCTGACCGCGGAAGTGGTCGTCAAGGACGGTCGCCGGACGGTCACTCGCACGCGCGGTCCGGCGGACGAGCCGCTCGAGGTCCCGGTGCCGAACGCCAAGCTGTGGTCACCGGACTCGCCCTTCCTCTACGACCTCGAGGTTGTGCTGAAGGACGGCAGACGACCGGTCGACCGCGTCTCCTCCTACTTCGGCATGCGCGAGATCGGCACCGCCGAGGGCGCGGACGGCAAGCTGCGGATGACCCTCAACGGGGAGATCCTCTTCCACATGTCCACTTTGGATCAGGGGTACTGGCCGGACGGCATCTACACCGCGCCGACCGACGAGGCACTGAAGTTCGACCTCGAGCAGCACAAGGTGCTGGGCTTCAACACCGTGCGCAAGCACATCAAGACCGAACCGGACCGCTGGTACTACCACGCGGACAAGCTGGGCCTGCTGGTCTGGCAGGACATGCCGTCGATGCGGACCGGTGGAAGGCCGCCGGTCGACGCGCAACGGCAGTTCGAGGCCGAGTTGCACGAGATCGTCGAGGAGAAGAAGAACTGGACCTCGGTCGTCGGCTGGGTGCCCTTCAACGAGGGCTGGGGTGAATGGTCTCGCGAGGCGACCGGGCGGATCGCGGAGGAGGTCAAGGCACAGGACCCGACCCGGCTGGTGAACGCGCACAGCGGCGTGAACTGTTGTGCCTCTCTCGGTGACTCGGGCAAGGGTGACGTCATCGACTGGCACGCCTACACCGGCCCGGCCAATCCGATGCCCGAGGGTGACCGGGTTTCGATGGACGGTGAACACGGCGGCTTCGGTCTCGAGGTCGATGGGCACATGTGGTTCGGCGAGGGCCACGCCTACGAGATGACGCCGGACAAGGAAACCCTCACCCGGCGGTACGTGGAGAACCAGCGCGATGTGCTGACGGCCGCACAGGGTTGCGGCATCAGCGGTGCCATCTACACGCAGATCACCGATGTCGAGCACGAGGTCAACGGCTTCTTCACCTATGACCGGCAGGTCGAGAAGATGGACTTCGCGCAGGTCCGTGCCGTCAACGAGGCGATCATCCGCAACGCGGACGGAAGTGGCAACGGTGGGCCGGATCCCGATCCAGGAACTCCCGGCCTGCAGGGTGTCCACGCCTACAAGTTCAACGAGGGCAGTGGTTCGACGGCGGAGGACTCCGTCGGTGGAGCCGACGCCACACTGGCCAACACCGAGTGGGCCGCTGGTGTCGAGGGCGGTGGGCTTTCCTTCGCCGGCGACGGTGTCGCCGACACGGGCGCGAGCCTGGTCGACACCGAGGGCAGCTACTCGGTGTCGGCGTGGGCGAAGCTGGACGAGGCGGGTGGCGCCTTCCAGACGGTGGTCAGCCAGGACACCGGCAACAGCAGCGCGTTCTTCCTGCAGTACTCGGGGCAGGACCAGCGCTGGGCCATGAGCTTCGTCGGGCTGCGAGCGCTGTCGCCCGAAAAGCCGGAACCCGGTCGCTGGTACCACCTCACCGGGGTGCGCGACGCGCAGGCCGGAACGCTGGAGTTGTTCGTCGACGGCAAGCAGGTCGCCTCGAAGAGTGCGTGCTCGGCCGGTGAGTCGACGGGAAACACGGTGATCGGTCGCGGGCAGTACGGCGGCAACAACGTCGACCACCTCCGTGGCGACGTGGACGACGTCCGGCTCTTCGACCGGGCGCTGTCCGATGCGGAGATCGCCGAACTGGCTTCCGCAGGCGAGTGACAGCGGGCGGTGCCAGGGAGGAATCCGTCCCTGGCACCGCTCCCTTTTTCACCAGTGCCAACACCCGGTTGTTGCCAGAAACTTTCCCAAGGAGCTTTGCATGACACGCAACAAGGCACTGCGCTCATGGCAGGCGCTCGTCGCGGCAACGGCCGTAGGCGTGGCACTGGCCGGCTGCACCAACACCGGCGAGGAGCCGACGCCCGCAGCGGGCGCGGGCGACGGCGGCGACGGGCAGGTCGTCAAGGAGAACGAGAGCACGGGCGAGGGATGCACGCTCGAGAAGTACGGCGCCGAGAAGATCAACCTGGCCGACGCCGTTGTCGGCTTCTCCCAGTCCGAACCGGACACCGCGGCCTTCCGCGCGGCGGAGACGAAGTCGATCAGGGACGCCGCCAAGGCTGCGGGCGTTCAGGACCTGCTCGTCACCAACGCCAACAACGAACTGCCAAAGCAGATCGCCGACATCAAGAACCTGGTGAGCCAGGGAGTGGAGTTCCTGATCGTCGCCCCGGTGAACTCCGACGGCCTCGACCCCGCCCTCGACGCGGCGAAACAGGCAGGCGTCCCGGTACTCACGATCGACAGGAAGGTGACCAACACCCACTGCGAGGACTACGTCGCGTTCCTGGGTTCGGACTTCTACGAGCAGGGCAAGCGCGCCGCCGACGCGATGAACGAGGTCACCGGCGGTACCGCCAAGGTGGCGGTTCTGCTGGGCGCGTCCGGTAACAACGTGACCGACGAGCGGAACTCGGGATTCAAGGACCAGGTCAAGGCGCAGTACCCCGGGCTGGAGATCGTCGCGGAGCAGACCGCGAACTTCGCCCGTGACGAGGGACAGACCGTCGCCGAGCAACTGTTGCAGTCCAACCCGGACATCACCGCGATCTATGCGCACAACGACGAGATGGCACTGGGCGCCGTGACGGCTGTGCAGGCCGCGGGGAAGAAGCCGGGTGAGGACATCAAACTCGTGTCCATCGACGGCACACGCAACGCCGTGCAGGCGATCGTGGACGGCCAGATGAACGCCGTGATCGAGTCCAACCCCCGGTTCGGTCCTCTGGCTTTCGAGACCGCGCAGAAGTTCTACGACGGCGAGCCGATCCCGGAGGACATCATCATCTCCGACGACGAGTACAACGCCGAGAACGCTGAGGCGGAAATCGGCAACGCCTTCTGAACCGCAGCGCGAGGAGTGACATCGTCGTGACCGCCACCAGCACAGCACAACCGCCACCGCGGCCGACCCGGTCCGGTCTCGTGCTCGAGACCGAGGGCGTGACCAAGTCGTTTGGCGGCGTACACGCGCTGCGCGGAGTCGACTTCGCCCTCGCCGAGGGCGAGATCCACGCATTGGTCGGTGAGAACGGCGCGGGCAAGTCCACTTTGATCAAGGTGCTGACCGGGGTGTACCGGCCCAACAGCGGAACCGTCCGGTTCGCCGGCGACGAGGTGGACTTCCAGCGGCCATCGGACGCGCAGGACGCGGGCATCTCCACCATCTACCAGGAGGTCAACCTGGTACCGCTGCTGTCGGTGGCCCGCAACATCTTCCTCGGCAGGGAGCCGCGCAACCGTGCCCGGCTGATCGACGTGCGCGCGATGAACCGAATGGCGGGGGCACTGCTCGGTTCGCTCGGCATCGACATCGACGTCGCAGCCGACCTCGGCAGGCTCGGCCTCGGTGTGCAGCAGATGGTGGCACTCGCCAGGGCGATGTCGGTGGACAGCCGGGTCGTGATCATGGACGAGCCGACGTCCTCACTGGAGTCGAGGGAGGTGGCGACGCTGTTCGGTGTCGCGCGCACCCTGCGCGACAGGGGCGTCGGCCTGGTTTTCGTCTCACACCGGCTCGACGAGCTGTGGGAACTCTGTGACCGCGTCACGATCCTGCGTGACGGGCAGCATGTGCACACCGGCGAACTCGCGGGAATCGACCGCGTCACGTTGGTCTCGCACATGCTCGGCCGCGATCCGGGCGAGATCGTGGAGGCGGGGACGACGGAGTTCGGCGAGACGCATCTGCGTGCTCGCGACCCCGTGCTGGCGGTCACCGGTGTCGATGTCCGGAACCGGCTGCGCGGTGTCACCCTGGCCGTCCGGCCGGGTGAGGTGCTCGGCCTCGGTGGCCTGCTCGGTTCGGGGCGCAGCGAAACGGTGAAGGCGGTGTACGGCGCGTTGCCGATGCGGGCCGGGACGGTCGAGGTGTCGGGTTCCGCGATCCGCACCAATTCCGTTCGCCACGCCCTGCGGTCCGGTATCGCACTGCTGTCGGAGGATCGCAAGGCAGAGGGCATCATTCCCGACCTCTCCGTCCGGGACAACATCGCGCTGGCCGTCATGCCCCGGTTCTCCCGTGCCGGGATCATCTCCGAGTCGCGGATGGACGAGCTGGTGGAGACATTCATCCGCCGGTTGCGAATCAAGGCGTCCAGTCCCGCGCAGAAGGTGCGGGAGCTCTCCGGCGGTAACCAGCAGAAGGTGCTGATCGCCCGATGGCTGTGCACGGAACCAAAGGTGTTCCTGCTGGACGAGCCCACCCGCGGCATCGATGTCGGCGCCAAGAGTGAGGTGCAGGCGCTGATCGACGAACTGGCCGAGCAGGGCCTCGCGGTCGTGCTGATCTCCAGCGAGATGGACGAACTGGTGGAAGGGGCTGACCGCATTGCCGTGCTGCACAACGGATCCATCCAGCAGGAGCTGTCCGGTGACGAGATGACGAGCGCCGCACTGCTCGCCGCACTCGCTGGTGGGCCCGCGCGGCCGGATCCGGCCGTTGAGGAGGCGGGTGATGTCTGAGATCACGACGTCCGGTCACGACGTGGACTCCGGCAGGGAGGAACCGGCGCCGGTGTCGCCGGGCACGCCCGTGCCGGGTCGTCGGTCCGTGCGGGACAGGCTCTCCATGGACTGGGCCAGGCGCAACGGTGTGTACGTGGCGCTGGCGTTGCTGGTGCTGGTGAACATCGCCGTCACCGACAACTTTCTCAGCGAGGGGACCATCCGGCTGCAGCTGATCCAGGTGGCCCCGGTGCTGATCGTGGCACTCGGGATGTCGCTGGTGATCGGCACCCAGGGCATCGACCTCTCGGTCGGCGCGGTGATGGCCCTGGCCGCCGCACTGATCCCGCTGTACATCGGCTACGGCGCACTGGTGGCCGTCCTGATCGCGGTGCTCGCGGGCGGAGTAACCGGCGTACTGGCCGGAACGCTCGTGGCCAGGGTGGGAGTGCAGCCCATCGTCGCCACACTCGGCATCATGGTCGCCGGGCGGGGCGTCGCCAACCTGTTCGGCGGGGAGATCAAGAGCATCCGGCAGCCGGGCATCGTCGAACTCGGCTCCGGTGCCCTGCTCGGCGTCCCCTACGTCGTGTTGATCGGTATCGCCGTCGCCGCGATGGCGTGGTTCCTAGTGCGCAGGTCCACCTACGGGCGGCAACTGGTGGCGATCGGCGGCAACAAACGTGCCGCGGAACTCGCCGGGCTCCCGGTGAAACGGGTGCTCACGACGACGTATGTCGTGTGTGGACTGCTGGCGGCCCTTGCCGGGGTGTTGCTGGCCGCGCGCTCGCAGGCCAGCGACCCGACCAAGCTGGGTCTGCTGGTGGAACTGTCGGCCATCACCGCGGTCGTGATCGGCGGAACTCCGCTCTCCGGTGGTCAGGTGCGGATTGCCGGGACCGTGGCAGGCGCTCTGCTGATGCAACTGATCACCGCGACCCTGATCTTCCACGACATCCCGGATTCGACCGCGCAGATCGCCCAGGCGGTCATCGTGGTCGCGGCCGTCTATGTGCAGCTCGGCAGGAGAAAGGCTCGATCATGACGGCGACGGGTGTTCCGGAGAGTGATACGACCCCCGATACCGCCCCGTCCCGGGGAAGCCGGGCCAGGATGGCCCATCTGGTGCAGCGACAGGGTGCGCTGGTCATTCTCGTCGCTGCCGTCGTCGTGTCTACGTTCGCGTTCGACTCCTTCGGCACCGCGGGCAACCTGACGAACATCGGTCTCGAGGCGTCGTTCCTCGCCATGGTCGCGCTCGGGATGACCTTCGTGATCATGACCGGTGGGATCGACCTCTCGGTCGGGTCGGTGTTCGCGCTCGGGGGAGTCCTGGCGGCATGGGGCTCGCAGTACGGTCTACTGGCCGCGCTCGTTGTCCCGTTGGTGGTGTGCGGGGGAATCGGCCTGATCCAGGGGCTGATCATCGCGCGCGGTGGCCTGCCGCCGTTCATCGTCACGCTGGCCGGCCTGTTGTTCGCGCGTGGCCTGCTGCTGCTCATCAGTGACGAGGGCGCGACGACGTACAAGGTGCCGCCGGGGTCGGCGTTCCTGGAACTCGCGCAGGGTTCGTTGTTCGGGATCGGGTATCCGCTCTGGCTCGTCGTGGTCGCGTTCGCGATCGGCGGGCTCGTGCTGCACCGCACGTCGTACGGGTCGACGGTGCTCGCGATCGGTGGACAGGAGGACGCCGCCGATCTGATGGGCCTGCCGGTGGTGCGGACGAAGATCATCGCCTACGTCATGTCCGGTCTGCTGGCCGGGTTCGGTGGCGTGATGATCGCGTCCTACACGTCATCCGGGGTGACGGTGCTCGGTGTGGGCATGGAACTCGAGGCCATCGCCGCGGTCGTGCTCGGTGGCACCCTGCTCACCGGAGGTGCGGGCACGATTCTCGGCACCCTGGTCGGCGTGCTGCTCCTGCAGGTGATCAAGAACGTGATCAACCAGGTCGGTTCGCTGAACTCCAACTGGCAGGCGGTGATCAGCGGCACGATCCTGCTGGTCGTGGTCACCGTCCAACGCTGGCTGTCCAGAGTGGAACGTCGCTGACACCTGCTTCCGGCCGAAAGACCGGCGCTGATTCGTCGACGAATTACCCCCGCGGGGTCATTCGGGTCGGTCGGGTGGGTCGGCGGGAACGTCGTACTCGGCGGTGTCGGTGTGCTCTGCCGGGTTCACCTCGACCACGACGAGGTCGCCGACCCGCTCGCGCAGTGCTGCCTGGTTCTCCGCCGCCAGTCCGCTGTCGGTCACCAGGATGTCCGCAGCCTCCAGGCTTGCGATGGTGCTGATGCCCAGTACGCCGAACTTGGTGTGGTCGGCGAGGACGACGAACCGCCGAGACGCGTCCACAAAGGCGCGGTCGGTCTCGGCCTCCACCAGGTTGGGTGTCGTGAAACCGTTGCGTACGTCCATTCCGTGCACGCCCATGAACATGATGTCGAGATTCACCGAGCGGATTGCCGCGACGGCGAACGGCCCGACCAGCGCCTCGGACGGGGTCCGGATACCACCGGTCAGGACGACTGTCTGGTCGGGACGCGGCTGGTGGGAGAACAGGTCGGCCACCTGAACCGAGTTCGTCACGACGGTGATGCCGGGAACGTCCCGGAGGCGCCGGGCGAAGGTCCACGTGGTCGTGCCGCCGGAAAGGCCGATCGCCATACCCGGTTCCACCAGTTTCGCCGCCTCGGCGGCGATCGCGCGCTTCTCCGCGTTCTGTCTGCCGGACTTCGCGGCGAATCCGGGCTCCTCCGCGCTCCGCCCGCCAGGCAGGAGCGCACCGCCGTGGACCTTTACGACGAGACCTTCCTGGGCGAGCAGTTCCAGGTCACGGCGGACTGTCATGTCCGAGACGCCGAGACTCTCCACGAGAGAACTGACCCGCACCGCGCCCGTCCGACGGATATCCTCAAGGATCTGCGACCGCCGTTGGTTGGCCAGCATTCACCTCGTCCTTTCGGCATTCACTCGCCACTCGCCGGTGACTGCGCGGAAGAAGAATTCTTTCGACACCAACCCTTTCGGCTCAACATATCAGTCCGACTCGAGTGTCCGCCTGAGTTCCAGAAGCAGATCCACGAGATCCCCCAATCTGTCCTCGCCGATACGGTGTGCGAGAGCGGACTCGATCTCGGCGAGCAATGTGCCCGCCCGGCCCAGTCCGGCACGGCCCTTTCCGGTCGGAACCACGATCTTGGCGCGGCCGTCGCGTGTATCCCGCACCCGTTCGACATAACCGTGCCGTTCGAGATGAGTGACCAGTTCGCCCATCGACTGCTGGGTCATGCCGGCGGCCGCCGCCAGTTCCGTGACTCGGGAGCCCGCTGGATCCAGGTAGCGGAAGACGGCGTAGTGCGCGGGGCGGAGGACCCGCCCTTCGGTGTCGCGAAGCTGCTCGTCGAGCCTGCCTTCCAGCAGCCTCGATGTCTCCACGAGCAGTTTCAGCAGGCTGTCCCGCCCGGTCGGCGGGGTCTCGAGGTCTGGCACAGATACAAAGGCTACCTTAGTATTGTGTGGTCGGTACTGGAAGGGGTGGCGGATGGGCGAGGACGAGAGAACCTCGGTGCTGGTGTTTCGCGATGGCCACGAGGTCAGGTTCCTTGCCGAGGACACCGATTCAGCGGGCGACTTCCTGCGGATCGAGCACGTCTGGTCCCGGCCAGGGCGAATGGCCGGGCCACACTGGCATCCCGTGCTGACCGAGTCGTTCACGCTGACGCAGGGGTCCGTCCTGTTCCGTGTGGACGGGCGCGAAATCGCGCCACGGCCTGGGGATACGGTGACGATCCGGCCAGGTGCGGTGCATGAGTTCCGCAACGTGGGGCAGGCGCTGACGCTCCACCACGAGGTGCGGCCGCCGTTGCGGCACAGGGAGATGTTCGAGCTCTGGCACCGGCTCGACGTCGCGGGCCGGACGAGTCGTAGCGGAGTTCCGCGAAATCCGCTCGCGCTTGCCCTGCTGTGGGAACGGCAGGACGGCTACCTGGCGGGGGTGCCCGCGGTGGTGCAGCGGTTGTTGCTCGGGGGCCTCGCCACGATCGCCAGGCTGACTGGCTACGAGGCCCGCTGGACCCGCTCCTGACACACCGGAATCGCCTTCCACGGTGGGAGTCGCCGTGGGTGCGGTGGTGCAGGTCGTCGACTGATCGGCGTGTCTTCCGCGCCACGCCGTAATCGGGCAAATCCGGTGACTTCCATCTCTGGTCAACGACCCGCGGCGAAGTCAAAATCTGCCGTATGTGGAGTGCACGACGGGGACGGGTGGGCGCGGTGCGCTCTCTTCGCCGGTTCCTTGGCGACATCGCCTACGGCATCGACGCCGCACACGCCGTCCGGCACGGACTGCGCCCCGTGCCCGCGGCTCGGTGCGAGCGGCCGCGCAGGGTCCGCCTGCCCGCGGGGGCGGAGACAGTCAGCCTGACCGAGTGGCCCGCGAAGCCACCGGTGGCCTGAGCGGGCCGATCAGGGCCGCCGCCTGAGCCAGCTCTAGGCGGTGTTTCATAAGCGCGCGGTCGCGAACCCGTCTACGGACCGTGACCCGCGTGAGGATTCGAACCTTGGCACGCGAGCGGTCCGCAGCCGGATTCGCGAGGTCGTCGGCCACAGGCGCGCCACACATCACCTCATACAGATGCCTTCTGAAACAGCTCCTAGGCGTGCGCGAGTACCGCGTCGGCTGCGCGGACGTATTGCGTGGCACACGGTTCACCGGAGTCGAGCAGCGCGGCGAAGTCGACCCGGAACAGGGTGGCGAGCTGCGTGAGCAGCTCATCACTCGCCGGGGCCTTTCGCCCGTAGAGCCAGCGCTGCACCGACGAGGCCTTGAGTCCGGTCGTGATCGCGACGTCGGTGACGGTCAGGCCTCTGGCTGCCATGAGCGCACGGATTCGGCAGGACGCCGCCCGACGGGGTCCGTCCCCGGCGCCGGAATGGCCCTGTCTGCACTGGGTGGCGTGCGCGCGCCGCAGTACCGCGGTTCTCCTGGGAGACGGTATGGACGAGTTGGTTGCTGACATGGCGTCAGATTGACCAGGCACGAGATCGGACAAACCTCCCGACATGCTCGTAGTACCCGATAGGAGTACGTGCCGCCCATATCGACACCCGGTCGAGCGCGTTTTACCTGGTTGGCGAGCTCAAAAAATCTATGATGGCCGGGGTAGACATTCGCTGGCTGCTGTGTGTAGTCTTCTGGTTGTACGGAGACAGAAAAGCAAGCAGGCGCGGGAGATGACGTAACTACCCGCGAAGTTTTACCGAGGCACTGAAGACGGTCAGGTGCGCCGGAGCCATGAGTGACGGGGCTCCGGGCAGTGACCAGCGACGTCAGGCGTGCTGGGGCCGATCTGGGTAAGGGGTTCCAGCCGGTGACGTTCGCGGTAGCGCAAGGAAACTGGAAAACACTGGAAAGAAGGGAAAGGTCGCATCATTGGATCGCCCGCCGTGGCTGTGTTTCGCCGGGCGGGTACCGCAGTCCCATCAGATTGGCAGGTGGTTCTCGGTTACGGATACGCGATCCCCGGAAGGTCTGCCGTACAGGCGGACCCGGGTATAAGAAGCCGACCTCACGGTCGGTTGGCAATGATGAAACCCAACCCCTGGGACCCCGGCGCCGTGCGGTGCCGGGGTCCCTTGTGATGTGGAGGTGTAATGACCCCTGAGCCCGGTGAGACGGCTGCGGCGAGTTCGACCGCGGACGACAAGTTCGATGATGAGCACTATCCCGCCTACACCATGGGCAGGGCCGCGGCGATGCTCGGAACCACGCCGGGTTTCCTGCGCAGCCTGGACGGCACGGGCCTGATCGAGCCGCAGCGCTCCGCCGGCGGCCACCGTCGCTACTCCCGACACCAGCTCCGCCTTGCCACGCGGCTGCGGGAACTGGTGGATCAGGGCACTCCCCTCGATGCCGCATGCCGGATCGTCACCCTCGAGGATCAGCTGGACGAAGCCCGCGGTCGCAACACCGAACAAAGTCCCGGTTAGCTGGTCGCGCCGGTTGATCCCGGTGCGCATCTCCCTCTCGGTGGGGGTGAAATTTCGGCGAACTGCGCGCAGCGAACTGGTAAGAAGGAACCGAACCAGGATGCTTCGCGCAAATCACCGACATAGTGACATTCGACCGACACCTGGCCGCCGGTTCCGCGTTACGTTCGGGGCATCGGAGATCGTCAGCGTGAAGGGCGCCTGTCCCCCACCGGAAAGAGGTCCCCATGCGCCTGACCTTGTCTCGGGCTTTCGCGGCGATGAGCCTGTCGTTGCTGGCCGTACTGGCCGGCACGGCACCGGTTCAGGCCGAGCCAGGAGCCGTCACCGACATCGCCCACCGCGGCTCGTCCGGCTCCGCGCCGGAGAACACCGTCGCCGCGGTGCAGGTCGCCCTCAGGCAGCACGCCAGCTTCGTCGAGGTCGACGTGCAGCGTTCGGCCGACGGCGAGCTGGTCGTGCTGCACGACGTCACGCTGGATCGCACCACTGATGCCGAGGAGGTGTTCCCCGGCCGGGCGCCGTGGCGGGTCGGTGACTTCACCATGGCGGAAATTCGCAGTCTGGACGCGGGTTCCTGGTTCGCCGACGAGTTCGCGGGTGAGCCGGTTCCCACCCTGCGTGAAGTCGTCAACGCACTGGGCCGACGAGCGGGCCTGCTGCTGGAGGTGAAGAGCCCTGCCCTGTACCCGGGCATCGAGGCCGAGATCCACCAGGAGCTCTCGGACATCCCGGGATACCTGCCCTCCGCACTGGCCGCCGGAAATCTCGTCATCCAGTCATTCGACCATGTTTCGATGTTCGCCTATCACGAGATCGCTCCGGAGGTGCCGGTCGGCCTGCTCTACGGCGCACGGCCGACCGAGGCCGAACTGGTGGCGGCGAGCGAGTGGGCGGACCAGATCAACCCCAGCTACCGGGTAACCGATCGGGCACTGGTGGACCGGGTGCACGAGTTGGGCATGACGATCAGCGTGTACACCCTCAACACCGGCAGGCTCATGCGGCAGTACCGCAACCTGGGAGTGGACGGCATCATCACCGACTACCCGGCCGTGCTCCGGCAGATCCTGCGGGAGAGGAACCTCTGACATGCGGCGAGTTCACGTACTCCTCGTGACCCTCGCGCTCTGCCTCGGACTGGCTTCGCCTGTGAGCGCCACGGCAACGCCCTCCTGGTCAGGAGCGCAACCACTGGAGCGGGCGCACGCCCACAACGACTATGAACACGAACGACCGCTGCTCGACGCCGTCGAGCACGGCTTCACGTCCGTGGAAGCGGACGTGTGGCTGATCGACGGCGAACTCCGGGTCGCGCACGATCGCGGCGATGCCCGGCAGGGCCGGACGCTGGAGCGGCTCTATCTCGATCCGCTGGCTTCGCTGACTCGCGCCAACAAGGGCAGTGTCCACCCCCACTGGGACGGCCGGTTTCAACTGCTGATCGATATCAAGAGCGACGGATCCGCCACGTACGCAGCGATCGACAAGGCGTTGCGTGGCTACCGGTCCATGCTGACCCAGTGGACACAAGGCCACGAACGTCCGGGGGCCGTCGAGGTCGTCATCAGTGGTAACCGGCCAAAGGCGGACATGCTCGAACAGCGGGTGCGGCTCGCCGGATACGACGGCAGGCTGAGCGATCTCGGTGCCGGCATTCCAGCGACCTTCATGCCGTTGGTCAGCGACAACTGGACGCGCCACTTCACCTGGCGGGGTGCGGACGCGATGCCGGAGAGCCAGCGGGCGAAGCTGCGGCGGATCGTCGATGAGGCACACGCCGCCGGGTACCGCGTGCGTTTCTGGGCGACGCCGGATCTCGAAGGTGCCGCCCGAACAGCCGTGTGGCGTGAACTGGTGGCCGCGGGTGCCGACCACCTCAACACCGACGACCTCCCAGGGCTGCGTGACTTCCTGCTCGAGAACGACCCGGATGAATCCCCGCCGAAACTCGATTGACACGAACCGGAAGCCGCCCCGTCGGGAGACCGACGGGGCGGCTTCTTTTTTGTCCTCTGAGGACGGCCACTTTCCGGTTCATCCTCGCTAGCCGCACCGCTCGTACGGTGTCAGGTGTTCACCTGACACCGGAGCCGTTCCGGCGCGGTTAGCGTCGAATCAGTCACGGGATACACACCTGGGACCGTGTTCCCTCATCATCTCGGAAACACCCTGGAGGGAATCCATGTTTCGCGTAGTCGTGAGTCTTTGTGCCGCAGCCCTCGTACTTGCGTCCTGCTCATCGGAGGGTGCCGACACGGGCCGGGACTCGCAGCCGGCCGCGCAGGGACCCTCCGGCCTTGAGGCACTGACCGAGCAACAGATGTGCGACCTGCTCAGCGACGAAGCGATCGAGAAGGCCTTCGACACGACAGTCGAAGGCAGCGAGGGCATGAAGCGGGGCCGGGCTCCGGTAACCGTGTCCTACGAGTGCGACTACGACAGCGAAGGATTCCCGACGGTTTCGACCGACCTGAGCGCGACCCGATCGAGCGAGTCCGATCAGGAGGTGCTGGATGGCGTCTTCACCGATCGCACCCAGGAAGACAAGGTTGTCGGCGCTCATCAGGCGGTGCCGGGACTTGGCACCCTGGCCGGCTTCGGCCGCGACGCGGTCCTCGGCAAAGCCGTCAACGCGTCGTCGCTCGGCGTTGTGTTCACCGTAGACAGTGAGCGGCTGCTGTTGACGATCTCGGTCACGGGGAAGACCGAGCTGGAACAAGTTCGTCCGCTGGCCGAGGAACTGCTGGCGAATGCGAAATCCGCCATGGAATAGATACTCGTTCGTGAAACGACTGGGGGGGGGGAGATCATGGTAAAAGTCGATGAGGACCAGGTTGCGGACTTCGGCCTCTACTTGAGCGCGGAGGCCGGGTACAACCTGGCGAGAATAGAAGAGCTCGCGCGTGACGAAGGCATGAGCGACGCCGGATTCACCGGGTTGCTCGAGCCCCTTGGCGACATTGTCAACGGCGAAGCCTCGGTGCTGGTCGGCTCGGCGTTCAGCCTGATGCAGCGCAAACTCTGCGAACTCGGCGACGCCCTGATCGATGTGGCCAAGCAGTATGGCTACACCGAGGACGACAACCGCTCGCTGATCGAGCGCAACGGTCTCGACTCCGACACCGACGAGGCGATCGGCTACGGATCCGGTTACGGATTCGGCGACGGCTACGACCGCCATCGAGATGTCGGCACCTCCAGCTTCAACTACGCCGAACTCGACATCTCTCCCATCGACCGCCCGGACACGAACTACTCCGACGACCTGGACACCGGCGGGGTGCTGACCGTGCTGGACTGGATCTGGGCCGAGTTCGAAGTGGACGGCGGCAAGGGCTTCACCGACTCGCTGATCTCCCCGCTCGCGGGCAATTACAACAGCATCGAGGCCAACGGCAAGGCGTGGCAGAGCGTCGGGGCGAATCTCGGCCTTGTTGCCGCGAGCATGGGCGACAATGCCACCACTCTGGCGGCCGAACACTGGGAAGGCGACGCGGCGAGTGCCTTCGAGCAGTTCCTCGATCTGTTCTGGCGCAAGGGAGCCGTCTACGCGGGCGAGCAGCTGGGCGACTTCGTCTCGAAGGGGTTCGAGAAGGTGGCCGAGGTCTCCAAACAGATCGCCCAGCTCGCCATCGACGCCATCGAGGTGATTATCAAGGCCGCCCGCAGGATCGCGACGAAGGCAATGCCCGTCGTCGGCTGGGCGTGGACGGCAATCGAGACCGCGGGCAAGTGGCTGGGCAAGGTTTTCGGCGTTGACATCAACGACCTCTACGACGACATCGTGGAGATCATCGACACCGCCAAGGCGATCTTCGATCTCTTCGAAGCGATGAAGAACATCGTCGAGTCCATGCAGGAATACTTCGGCACGCTCGAGGAGCTCGTCGCGACGGTCCAGAAGATCCCCGAGGTCGGCAGCCTCGAGGAGGCCTACAACACCACCGAGACGATCAACCAGCACATCGACGCCATGGAGGAACAGACAACCACGGTCAACGAGGAAGCCGACAAGGCCGAAGGCGCACTCGACGACCTGGACGAGATCGCGGCGAACGCCGGCTAGTTGGGAAGGGGTTGCATGATGCGAAACCAACCGGACGGCGGCTTCTTCGGACCGGAAATGGAACGGGCCGACCGGGAACTCGACGATCGCATCGACCAGGCGTTCAGCCAGGCCAGGGAGGTCCGGCTGAAGGCCGGTGAGATCGCGCAGAAGGTGGCGGAGGATTCCGGACCTCCCACTGCCGAGGAGGTCGAGCGGATCAGGAAGTTCGTTCTCGGCCACGCGCTGACCGACGAATGGCAGCGGGTGATCGACCTGATCAACCGCGGAGAACTCACCTGGCGCGAGGTCGTCGAGGGACTGGCCACCGGCGGACTCGACCACCGCGTAGCCGCCGCCTTCGACTCCTTGTCCGCGATCCCACCGGCGGACATGGAGAAGCTGATCGAGATCGGCGTGCTTCCCACGGAACCCTCTGGTGCGCAGGCCGAGAACAAGCCGGAGGAGAGGCAGTCGCGCCGCGACAACGACGAGGTCGACGAGGAGTCGTACTTCGACGACCCGTTGTCGTGGCGACGCAGCTGACGATCTGCTCGACGCCATGCGGCCGGCGTGCGTCGCGACCGGCTAGGGCCTGCGGAGTTTGTCGCTGGTGATGGGCCTGCCCGGCAGGGCCGAGCCCGGGCGGAGGCCGTCGAGCAGGATGGTCAGCATTCGATCCCGAATCATTTCGGCCATGTTTTTGTCGTCGTGGGGCATGGGGCGCAGCAGCATCGACACCACGACGGCGATGTCCCCGCTGGCCACATCCCTGCGCAGCATCCCCTCCGCCTGTGCGCCGTGCACGATGCCGTCGAGTACCTCCAGTATCGCGTGCCGGAACTCGCCGGTTGCCGGATCCTCCCGGATGACCCGGCGGGCCAGCGGCGACACCAGTGAGAGATGAATCGACAACTGCAGCTCGTGCGAGCGGCTCAACAGCCGCACGAGTGCCTTCCACGAGGTCGGCTCCTCTGCGGCGGCCGCGCGTGCCTCGGTCAGCACGGCGGCGAAGTTGTCGCGCGCGACCCCGCGGATCAGCGCCTCGCGGTCCGGGAAACGCCGGTAGAGCGTGCCGACCCCGACACAGGCCCGCCGCGCGATCTCTTCCATCGGTGCGTCCGGGCCGTCTTCGGCGAAGACCTGCTTGGCGGCCGCGATGATCTGGTCCCGGTTGCGGCGCGCGTCGGCCCGCAGTCGGAGGTCAGCATCGGCGGTCATGGCCAGATTGTCGCACCTGAGCGTAGGTGGACGAACTCCTTCCGCTTGAGTACCGTGAATTAAATGGAATGTATTCGTCCGCATACTCGGAGTACACGATGACCGTCGCTGCCACGGAACTCCCGCTCACCAGAAGCTGCCCGTACGCGCCACCGGAGGAGCACCGCAGGCGGCGCGCCGAGGAGCCCATCTCACGCGTGACCCTGCCTGGCGGGCACGAGGTGTGGGCGCTGACCCGCCACGAGGACATTCGCGCGATGCTGACCGATCCCAGGTTCAGCTCCGACCGGCGGAACCCGAACTTCCCGCTGATCGGGGGCGGCGACCAGCGCCGGATCGCCAAGTTCCGGCCATCGCTGATCGGCATGGACCCGCCGGAGCACGGCCCTGCCCGGCGCGCGGTCCTCGGCGAGTTCACCGTCAGGCGGATGGCCGCGCTGCGCCCGCGCATCCAGGAGATCGTCGGCGAGCACCTCGACGCGATGCTCGCCGGGCCGCGCCCGGCCGACCTCGTGCAAGCGCTGTCCCTGCCCGTGCCGTCGCTGGTGATCTGCGAGCTCCTCGGCGTGCCCTACAGCGATCACGAGTTCTTCCAGGCCCGGTCGGCCGCCCTGCTCAGCCGCACCACCTCGGCCGACGATCGCATCGCCGCTGTCGAGGAGCTCCGGTCGTACTTGGCCGATCTGATCACCCGCAAGGAGCAGAACCCGGGCGACGACCTGCTCAGCCGCCAGCTCGGCAAGACCGAGGACCGCGAGGAGCTGGTGAGCCTGGCTTTCCTGCTGCTCATCGCCGGGCACGAGACCACGGCGAACATGATCTCGCTCGGCACGATGACACTGCTGGAGCGTCCGGAAGCGCTGACGGTCCTCCGCGAGGACCCGTCGAAAACCCGTGACGCGGTCGAGGAACTGTTGCGGTACTTCACCATCGCCGAACTCGCCACGTCGCGCTTCGCGGTGGAGGACGTCGAGATCGGCGGGGTGCTCATCCACGCGGGCGAGGGAGTGGTCGGGCTGAGCAACACCGCCAACCGCGATCCTGAGGCGTTCGACAATCCCGACGAACTGGACCTCGGCCGCGGCGCCCGGCACCACATCGCGTTCGGGTTCGGCGCGCACCAGTGCCTCGGGCAGAACCTTGCCCGGATGGAGCTGGAGATCGTCTACGACACCCTGTTCCAGCGGATACCCGGGCTGCGGCTCGCGGTGCCTGCCGAGGAGCTGCGGTTCAAGGACGATGCGAACGTCTACGGGTTGTACGAGCTTCCGGTCACCTGGTAGGAGGGGATATGCGAATCGTCGCCGACAAGGACGTCTGCGTGGGGGCGGGCCAGTGCGTGCTCACCGATCCCGAGATCTTCGACCAGAGCGAGGACGACGGCACCGTGCTCGTGCTGGTGGAACGCCCCGCCGACCTGGAAACGGCCAGGGAGGCCATCCAGGTCTGCCCCAGTCAGGCCCTGTCACTGGCCGAGGACTAGCTGTATGAGGTCTGGACGTTGGTGACGGTGGTGTGGAGCAGGGTGGCTGGGGGTTGGTTTCCGGCGGCAGGTCGATGGTAGTTGTAGTGGATGTTCCATACTTTCAGTGCGTGTGAGCGGTGTTGTTCGCTGGCCCAGGTGCGCGAGTAGAGGAATTCTTCGGTGAGGAATGTTCATGGTTCCTCGGTCGATTTCGCAACAATCCCAGCACCAGCGCTCGCCGACGCGGCTCCACCCGGGTGGCGAACCGGCCCGCCACCCGGGACATCACCCCGTCAAAGATCTCCCGCCACCGGTCAGGGTCTACGCTGGACCCTTCGGCCGCCACACGATCTTGAGTAGTCCTCACAAGCCATTCATGATCAATTGGCGGCCGCGTCCGTCTTCACCGGCCAAGATCACAAAGTAGGTGACCGGGACTCGACAATCTGGTCCCTGTTGAAGAGGTCAGGGCTCGTCTGATCGGATGAGTGTTTGCACTGCGGGGCGAAACTCGAGTTCGTACGGGAGGGACTTGAGCTCCTCGGGTGTGACCGTGACTCCACGGGTTGCGGCGAGTTCGGCCAGCCACGTCCAAGGGTGCGGCTCCTCGGGGTCATCGTCTCCCTCGTCCGGCAGTAGGGCTCCGAGGAAGAAGTCACGGAGCTCACGTGCGGTGAAGCTCGAAGAGTAACCGCCGCGCACACCCACTGTGACGCCACGCTCGCTGTGAAGTACCACCCGCTTGCCGGATTCCAGGTCGAGGTACTCGCTGAGGGCGAAACTGATCTGACCGGTCGACTCGTTCCACGGAACAGCGACATCGCAGACAGCTCCGACGGCGACGACAGCTCCGTCTTTCGCGGACGCGTCCGGGCCGGGCGGTAGCCGACCTGAGCCCGTCCACGACTCGGGGACGGGAGACCAACCCCCTGTCGCTGTATCCATGGCAGAACTCCCGATGACTAGCTGGGTGAGCAGTACAGGTTCTGATAACCAGAATAGGTCAGGCCCGACGGGTCGACCTGCCAGTCCAAGTCGACGTCGGACGCACCCCGCCATCCGACAGTCCTGGTTGTGGACGCGCAAGCACTCCTGGCGTTCGCCCGCTTACTGGTCCCCGGTCCGGCCGAACGCGAATTGGACCGAACCGTGACCCACCGGCAGCCAAGCTGATCACACCAGTAAGCCTGGAGGTAGACGGTAGTCGTCGCTGTGCTGGGGCATGAGCCGGCCCACTTGATCCACCAGCCATGCACCGGCGCCTCGCCCCTTGTGACGTGCGCGTTGTCCACGGCCTGCTTGTATTGGCAATCGCCCGCTGTGATGACTGGCGATTCAGCCTGAGGCGTCAGCGTCGCTGGTGCCGGAGCAAAGTATCCGGACGAGAGGTCCAGCTCGTCGATCGTCTCAAGATCGGGGGCCGCGTCACTCTTTACAGCCGACGGGTCAGGGGATCCTTCCGCTTGCGCGGAGGCCGTCCCGAAAATGAGCGAGCCAGCCGCCATCAAGCTGATTGCTGCCAATCTGCCGCGAGATTTACGCACGATTTACCAGTCCCTTCATCTAGAAATTAGATCAATTTCCCGGCGAGACGTCCTGTTGTGGTTTGGTGACGATTTAATCGCGGTCTTCGATGCCCTTCAGGCGTTTATCGCGCCGCGTCAACCTGATGGTGCAGAGGCTGGAACGCGAATTTCCTGTGCGACAGGAATCTATGTTCCACCTGTTCAACAACATGGTCGAACCGCCAAATGGGTGACATATGCCTACCATTACCACACTTGGTCATTTCTTCGCTAACTCTTCCCTAAGAATGGTTTTTAAGCCGTTAACCAGGGGTGTTTGAAATGATCAAGTCGCGCCGATCATCGGCAGCGGGCCAGCTGAACGACGTGCGCAAGGTCCACGGCCCCGCGCTAGCCTTCCGCGTGCACTGCGGCGAACTCGTCCCGGCTCAGGAGGCTTGCCCCGGTGCACAATCGCGATTGCACCATGTCGCTATCGGTCCAGGCAGGGGCCACCGATCCGCGCGGATACCCGCGGCAAGCTCTGTTGCCAGCTTGTTCGCCCGCACCGGAAATTTTGTCACCCAACCGGGTGGCCGCAGACACACACGTCGCAGGGCTGCTCATCATCAAGGGGCAGGAGGGTCGTCTGGTGAAGTCGTGCGTGGCTTCAGCTGTGGCTGGGCACCCGGCTGGAGATCGGGAAACCGAAGAGCGAAGCCAGCAACCGGGTTATCGCCCTCGATCACGGCACCACGGCCGTCTTACGCCGCTACCGCGACAGCCATCGCACCCCCTGCTCTACGAACCAGTCGGATACCTCTTCCCCGGTCGCCAAGGTGAGCTGATCAGGCCCGACTCGGTGAGCCACCTGTTCCGCAGGCTCAACACGGAATCAGGACTACCGCCGATCCGGCTGCACGACCGGCGGCACGGCGCGGCCTGCCTGTCACTGGCAGCGGGCAACGACCTCAAGACGGTGCAAGCAATGCTCGGGCACTCCAGGATTCTGCTCACCGCCGACACCTACACCAGCGTCTTGCCCAGCCTGGCTCGGCAGTCCGCCGAGGCCACCGCACGCCTGGTACTCGACGCCGCCCGCACCACCGGGACCCACCTACGTGCACGGCGACCTCGTAAGGCGACGATCCGTCGACAGGTGGCTGCTGTGGCAGACGACACCTTCAACACGACTAATTGCCGCCGAACGCTACTTCTAGTTCCCAAACCGAAAGGCTCAGAGCCAGGGCTGAACACTGCCCCAAAAGGTCCTGCTGAGCGAAGAAAACCGCTGTTCACGGCCTCGGGCCCTCGATGAGCCCACAGCGAGACCAGCCATGATCACCCGGCCCGACACACTATCGACAAAACGGTACATAACCGCTGGTCAGCAGACATGTTGAGGTTGTGGGCCGCCAGGGGCTCGAACCCTGGACCCAGGGATTAAAAGTCCCTTGCTCTACCAACTGAGCTAGCGGCCCTCCGCCAGTCTAACGGGTGCCCTACAGCGAGTGAGCACCACTCCGGAACACCCGAGCGGGTTCCGGAGTGGTGCCGCGGCGGGATTGGTCCGCCAGGTCAGCTACCAGGACGGTCCACGTCACCGCGCCAGGAACCGGTCTCCCGGCCGCGCTCCTCGATGAAGCTCTTGAAGCGCTTCAGGTCGCCGGACACCCTGGCGTCCACGACCCCCAGTTTGTCGGCGACGTTCTCGGTGAAGCCCTCCGGGTCGATGTCCATCTGGGCCGTGACTCGGGTCTTGCCCTCGTCCAGCCGGTGGAAGGTGATCACCCCTGCGTGCTTCGGCCCGGAATCGGTCGTCCAGGCGACGCGCTCGTCCGGGTGCTGTTCGGTGATGGTCGCGTCGAACTCACGCGTGGCCCCGCCGACCTTGACCACCCAGTGGGTGTGCTGGTCGTCGCGCTGCTCGACCCGCTCGACGCCTTCCATGAACTCGGGGAACGACTCGAACTGCGTCCACTGGTTGTACGCGGTGCGCACCGGCACGTCGACATCCACCGATTTCGTTACGGTGCTCATCGTTTCCTCCTTGGGGCGAACACTGTCGTTCGCTGCGATTCTGCGTCGAACAACAGCGGGTTACCCCTGAGTCGCGGTGGTAAACGAGGCGGGCGCCGTCCGCCGTGTCAGTCCAGGCCGGCGAGGTTCGTCTCGGCCTCGGCGAGCGCCTGCTCGGTCTTCTCGGCATCCGCTCTCGCGGCTTCCGTAGCGCGGCGTGCCTTCTCCTCGGCCCGTTCGGCTTCCCGCAGCCGCTTACTGGCATCGTCACGGGCCTTTTTCGCTTCGCGCACCGTCTTCCGTGCTTTCTCGCGTGCGGCACGAAGACGTGCGGCTTCTGCCCGCTGCGCCTCCTTCTCCCTTTGTCTGTCCTCTTTGACCTGTGCCGCCCTGTCGTCCTGGGGTCGCTTGGTGGGAGCTGGTTTGCTTCCGTACGGCCGAGCTGCGGGAGGTCGCTGGGTGGCGGTCCTCCTCGGGGCGGCGGTCGCGGCGGACAGCCAGCGCTCTGACAAACCTTCTCCGGGGTGCAGTGAGCTGGTCAGCCTGCCCTGCGCGAGAGTCCGGGCGGCGCCGGGATCGCCGAGCGCCGTCTCCAGGGTTTCGGCGAGCTCCTGCGCCACCGCATCGCTGACCGGCGTGCCGAGCTCCCGGCCCACGGCCCGCGCCTCGTCCGTCAAAGCCTCGATCAGCTCATGCCGTTGTCGCGACAGGTTGCGCAATTCCTCTCCGGCCAGTTCGGTGTGCGCCCTGCGCAGCGCCTCGCCGAGCTGTTCGAGCCTGCCGATCTCCGCCGCGCGTTGTCTGGCCAGCTGGTTGGCGAGCCAGGCCGCGGTCGTCGGCTTGCGCAGTCCTCGGATTTTCGTCGCCAACTGCTGTCGGCCCGCCGCTTTCGCCTCGGCAGCACGCTCGTCCCGCAGCGCGATGAACTCCTCCCGCGCGGCACCGTAGAGCTCATCGGCCACCGACTCGAATTTCATGTCGATCAGCTAAACACGAGTCCGACGTCACAGGCATGATCTGCGCGCACCTGGGTACCTGAAACAGCGAAACAGCACGACCGACGATCGCTCCGCCGGAGAGAAAACATGCTGACCGATCCGCACAGCGCGGCCGCCAAGGGACTGGCGCAGTACCTACGGCTTGTCGCCCGCGAACTCGGCCTCGACGCCGCCCAGGGGTACTACGAACTCGACGCGCCCGCAGGCGCGTACCTCGATCTGCAACGACGTCTGGCAGCCTTTCCGACCAGGAACACGGCACTGGTCTGGGACGAGGAACACGGCTGGGCCGTCGGTGTCGACTCACACAGCGGCCTCAGCCTCGTCGTGTTGTCCCACCTCGGCGAACGGGTTCTTCCCCCGCCCGAGGCTGTCGCCGCCTTCGTGGAGGCGATCTTCAACGGCCGCTGGCCTGGCCAGGCGCGGCCGTCCCGGCTCCGCCGTGCGGACGCCGAGGACGGCCTCGATGCCGAACTCGCGGCGTATGCCCGCGTTCCGGTCGGCCACGGACGAAGCGAGCCCGTTCCCGCGTGATCGCCTCAGGCTGCCGCAACTGCCAGCGCGGGCGCGGGCGTGTCGGACACGGGCGTCTCGGCCGCAGCCTCAGCCTCAGCCTCGGCACGGCGTGGCTTGCGCAGAGCGGTCGCGGCGATCCCGGTGGCGACGAGTGTGGCGAGACCCGCCATCAGCAGAGCCGGTTCCGGTCCGAGCCGGTCGCACAACCAGCCCAGCAGCGGAGCGCCCGCCGCACCAGCTGCCGCCGCGATCGCACCTTCGACGGCGAGCACCCGCCCGCGCATGTCGTCGGCGCAGCCCAACTGCAACAGCGTGGTCTTCGTCGTGTCGATCAGCACAGCTCCTGCCGCGATCGGCAGGATCAGCGCGGCGAACCCGAGCATCCCGGGAATCAACCCACTGGCGGCCTGCAGCACGCTGGTGACGGCGGCCGCGCCGAGCAGGAGGGGGATGGTGAGCTCACGCGCACGAGCCGCGATGAGCCCGCCGACCACGGTGCCGACGGCGAAGATCGACGACAGCATTCCGTAACCGGCGGCACCCGTGCCCAGCGGTCCCTGGGTCATCGCGGCCATGGTCACCTGATAGTTCCGGCCCAGGCTGGACAGGACGAAGCCGAGGGCGAACAGCAACACCAGCACGCGCTGTCTGCGCAGATACGTGAGGCCCGCCCGCACCCCCGCGCGTTCCGCGGTGCTCACCGCCAGTTCGTGCAGTTCTTCCTTGCGCATCACCAGGATCGTGACGATCACCGCGATGAACGTCACGGCGTTGAACACGAACAGCAGGGCGGCCCCCATCACGGCGGCCAGCACACCCGCCAGGCTCATGCCCAGCACCCGGCCGGACGAGCTGATGATCGAGTTCAGCGCGAGTGCGTTGCCAAGGTCCTGACGCGGCACCACCTGGCCCGCGAACCGGCCCAGGGCGGGCCCCTCGAAGGTGCCGATGAGCCCGGACACCACGGTGAGTGCGTAGATGGCGGTCAACGGCACGTGAGTGAAGACCATCAGCGCGAGGAGTAGCGCGATGATCAGGTGTAACGACTCGCCCAGCACGATGATCCGCTGGGGTTTGAACCGGTCGGCGAGCGCGCCCGCCCATGGGCCGAGAAGCAGCGACGGCAGGGTGCTCAACAACACGGATATTCCGACCGAGGTGGCGGACCCGGTCCGATCCATCACCACCCAGTTCAGGCCGAGTACCTGCATCCAGGATCCGGTGACCGAGATGAGGTCAGCCGTGGCCCAGAGCCGGTAGTTGTGATTTCCGAGCGCACGAAGCATCGGCGGCAGATTTCGCCGCAAGAGAGGTCCTTTCACAGGGAGCCGGGATGCGCGCTCAGTGGTGCGGGCCCGGCGGACGAGATGATCGAGAGCCCTGGTGCTCGCCAAGGCTCCGCCACGCTACCTGTCACTCGGGGTAAACATCGACATCTGTGACTGACGCAATCGCGACACCCTGACCTGCTAACACTTCTCTTTGTCGTGGGTGATGTCACTGACTGTGAGTTTCAGCATTCGTCTTGACCTCAACCAATGTCGAAGTCATAGCTTTGGCTTCGGCGCCAGCGGGACAGCCGTGGCCAGAAGTTGTGGAGACGTGAATGCGCGCGATTCGGCAGCACGAGTTCGGTCCAGCCGACAGGCTCCGCCAGGAAGAGGTGCAGGACCCCGCGCCCGCCGAAGGGCAGGTGCGGATCAGGGTCGCCGTGGCGGGTGTACACCTGCTCGACACCACCATTCGCTCGGGCACGAACGGTGGTCCGTTCCCGTTGCCCGAACTGCCGATGACTCCCGGCAGGGAGGTGGCCGGAGTGGTGGACGAACTGGGCGCGGGGGTGGACGGGTACTGGCTCGGTAAGCGGGTCGTCGCGCACCTCGGACCAGCCAGCGGTGGTTACGCCGAACTCGCGGTGGTCGCGGCCTCCTCGCTGCACGAACTGTCCGCCGAGGTCGACTTCGCCGCGGCGGTGGCCATGATCGGTACCGGCCGCACCGCCGTGGGCATCCTGCACGTCGCCGCGCTCTCGGCGGACGACGTCGTGCTGGTTCCGGCCGCGGCCGGCGGCATCGGCACCCTGCTGGTGCAGGAGGCGCGGCGGGTCGGTGCGATGGTGATCGGCCTCGCGCGCGGGCAGGACAAGGTGGAACTGATCCGTTCACTCGGAGCTGATGCGGCGGTGGACTACTCCGGCGAGGATTGGTCGGCGACGGTTCGGTCCACACTGGACGGACGTGAACCCAGCGTGGTACTCGACGGCGTCGGCGGCACCGTTGGGCAGACCGCGCTCGAAATGCTGGGCATCGGCGGCAGGGTGATCACGTTCGGCTGGTCGTCGGGCGAGCCCATCCGGATCACCACCGAGATTCTCTACTCGCGCGGACTAACCGCAGCCGTCGCCGTCGGCCCTCGGCTGCTGCGCCGTCCCGGCGGACTTCGCGGTCTGGAGACCGAATCCCTCGCCGCACTCGCGCAGGGGCGCTTGTCGCCTGTTGTGCACGAGCCCTTCCCGCTCGCCGAAGCCGCTTCCGCACACGCCGCACTGGAGGGCAGGGCGACAACCGGCAAGGTCGTCCTCACGCCGAACCGCTAGGGTGGCGCCGGTAGTTACCGGCGAGTAGGTCGCCTGCGTCCGGACAACAGGAGGAGCGCCATGTCCCATCGGGTCACCGTCGAGCGAGACGGCCATGTACTGCTCATCGGGGTCGACCGGGCCGCCAAGCGCAACGCCTGGGACCTGCGGACGATCTCCGAGCTCAGTGCCGCCTACGACCGGCTCGCCGAGGACGACGAGCTGCGTGTCGGCGTCGTCCACGGCCACGGCGAGCACTTCAGTGCGGGCCTCGACCTGACCGACGTCTTCCCCGCCGTTCGGGAGCACGGGCCCGGTGCGCTGTCCGGCGACGGCAAGCACGACCCGTTCGGACTCTGGAAGGAGCCGGTCGGCAAACCCGTCGTGCTCGCGGTGCAGGGAATTGCCTTCACCCTCTCGATCGAGCTCGCGCTCGCCAGCGACATCGTGGTGGCGGCCGACGACGTGCGGTTCCGGCAGTTGGAGATCGGTCGCGGCATCATCCCGTTCGGCGGCGCGACACTACGTGCGCCTGCGCAGCTCGGCTGGGGAAACGCCATGCGGTTCCTGCTCACAGGGGAGGAGTTCGGCGCGGCGGAGGCCCACCGGATCGGCCTGGTGCAGGAAGTGGTTCCAGCCGGCACCCAGCTCGAACGGGCGAAGGAACTCGCGGCGTTGATCGCCGCGCAGGCGCCGCTCGGCGTCCAGGGCACCCTGGCCAACGCACGGGTCGCGCTGCGGTCCGGCTCCGAACACGAGGCCGCTGAGCACCTGCGGGGGCTGCTGCCCGGCATCGTCGGCAGCGCGGACGCCGAGGAGGGCGTGCGCAGCTTCGTCGAGCGCAGGCAGGCCGAGTTCACCGGCCGCTGAGTCCCGACCGCGTCAGCGCCGCAGCGCCGCGGAGAGATCCGCGTCGGACGGCTCCACCAGGTGGGTGCCGTCGGGCCAGACGACGGTCGGAATCCGTCGCGGGCCACCCTGCAGGCGCCGCACCGCTTCCGCGGCGGCTTCATCGCTCTCGACGTCGACGTAGCTGTATGCCACCCCCTCGCGGTCCAGCAGTGCCCTGCTGCGCCGGACATCCGGGCACCAGCCCGCGCCGTAGACGGTGAGCTGGTCGACGTCGGGAGCGGTCATCGTGGCCTCCTCGTCGCCCGGGGTTTCGAGCCGGACGTATGCGGTCATTCCTATCCGAGCATGGTGCAACGACGGAAAGGATCACCATGGACGTCTGCGAAGTCTGCGGAAACACCTACGACCAGTCGTTCGAGATCCACACCCGCGACGGCGCGAAGCACACCTTCGACTCGTTCGAGTGCGCGATCCATCAGCTGGCCCCCATCTGTGAGCACTGCCGGTGCCGGGTGATCGGTCACGGAGTCGAGGTGGACGGGCACTTCTTCTGCTGTGCGCACTGCTCCCGGCAGAGCAGCGTGGGCAGCGAGAAGGCCCGCGACAAGGTCAGTACCGGCTGACGCGGAAAACGGCCGTAGGCACTAACCCTTGGTCAGCAGTGAGCGCAGGAAGAACGCGATGTTCGCCGGCCGCTCACCGAGACGGCGCATGAAGTACGGGTACCACTCGGCGCCGTACGGCACGTACACCCGCATCCGGTGCCCGCGTGCGGCCAGCAGTTCCTGTGCTTCGGGCCGGATCCCGTAGAGCATCTGGAACTCGAAGTCCGCGTGCTCGCGCCCGGCCTTGCCCGCGAGGTGCTCGGCGATCGCGATGAGCCGGGGATCGTGGGTGGCGACCATCGGATAGCCCTGCCCTGCCATCAGCGTCCGCAGACAGCGCACGTAGGACGCGTCCACCTCCGTCTTGTCCCGGAACGCCACGGACTCGGGTTCGTCGTATGCGCCCTTGCAGAGCCGGATCCGCGAACCGGGTCCGACCAGCTCGGCGCAGTCGGACTCGGTGCGCCGCAGGTAGGCCTGCAGCACGGCGCCCGTCGAGGGAAAGTCCACGCGCAGGTCGCGCACGATCGACAGGGTCGAGTCGGTGGTGGTGTGGTCCTCCATGTCAACCGTGACCATGGTGCCAACGGCGGCCGCGGTCGCGCAGATCTGCCGGACGTTGTCCAGCGCGATCTTCTCGCCGTCCACCGGAAGGGCCTGGCCCACGGCGGAGAGTTTCACCGACACCTCCGCGCGCTCGGCGAGTCCGTGCTCGCCGAGCGCGCGGAGGAGTGCCTGGTAGGCGGACACGGTCGCGCCGGCCTGCTCGCGGTCGGTGGTGTCCTCACCGAGGTGGTCGAGCGAGACCAGCCGGTCGGTGCTGAGCTCCTTCGCCGCGCGCACCGCGTCGTCCAGCCCGCCGCCCGCGACGAAGCGGTCGACGATCGGGCGCACCGGCGGGGCGTTCTCGACCAGGGAGCGGCAGGCCGGGGACTTCGCCGCCGCGAGCAGAGCCGAACGCAACATCTCACTCTCCCTGGTGTGGGTAGCCGGAGTTCACCGGCGGGACGAAGGTCTCCTTGATTGTGCGCGGGCTGATCCAGCGCAGCAGGTTGTAGATGGACCCCGCCTTGTCGTTGGTGCCGGAAGCCCGTGCGCCACCGAACGGCTGCTGTCCGACGACAGCCCCGGTGGGCTTGTCGTTGACGTAGAAGTTGCCCGCGGCGAACCGCAAAGCCTCGCTCGCCCGCGCGATGGCCGCGCGGTCCTGTGCGATGACGGCACCGGTGAGCCCGTAGGCCGCACCCTGGTCCACCTGCTGCAGCACCTTGTCGAAGTCACCGTCGGAGTACACGTGCACGGCGAGGAAGGGACCGAAGTACTCGGTGTTGAACACCTCGTGCGTCGGATCGGTGCCGACCACGACCGTGGGCCGGACGAAGAAACCCTCCGAGTCGTCGGCCGTGCCACCGGCGATGACGTCCAGAGTGGACTCCTCGTGGGCCAGGCGTTGTGCGGCGGCGAGCTTGTCGAAGCTGCGACGGTCGATCACCGCGCCCATGAAGTTGCGGAAGTCGGTGACGTCACCGACCGCGAGGGATTCCACTTCGGACACCAGGTCGTCACGCATGCGGTTCCACACCGAGCGCGGCACGAACGCCCGCGACGCGGCGGAGCACTTCTGCCCCTGGAACTCGAACGCACCCCGTACGAGCGCCGTGCGCAGCACGTCGACATCGGCGGACTGGTGGGCCAGCACGAAGTCCTTGCCGCCCGTCTCGCCGACAAGGCGCGGATAGGTGCGGTAGCCGGAGATGTTGGCGCCGACGGTCGACCACAGATGCTGGAAGGTCCGCGACGAACCGGTGAAGTGCACCCCGGCCAGCGCCGGGTCGGTCAGGGCGACCTCGGAGACGTCGAGACCGTCACCGGTGACCAGGTTGATGACGCCGGGTGGCAGTCCGGCCTCCTCGAGCAGCCGCATGGTCAGGTGCGCGGCGAGGCCCTGTGTAGGCGAGGGCTTCCAGACGACCGTGTTGCCCATCAATGCGGGGGCGGTGGGGAGGTTGCCCGCGATGGCGGTGAAGTTGAACGGCGTGATGGCGTAGACGAAGCCCTCGAGCGGACGGTAGTCCAGCCGGTTCCACATACCGGGGGAGCTGACCGGCTGCTCCTGCTGGATCTGCCGGGCGAAGTGCACGTTGAACCGCCAGAAGTCGGCGAGCTCGCAGGCGGAGTCGATCTCGGCCTGGATGGCTGTCTTCGACTGGCCGAGCATCGTCGCCGCGTTCAGCGTGTCCCGCCACGGTCCCGACAGCAGGTCGGCTGCGCGCAGCAGCACGGCGGCCCGCTCGTCGAAGGGCAGCCTGCGCCAGCTGTCCGCCGCTCGAAGTGAGGACTCGACCGCTGCCTTGGCGTCCTCCTGGGTCGCGTTGCCCATGGTGCCGAGAACGTGGCTGTGTCTGTGCGGCTGCACGACATCGATCTGCCTGCCGCCACCGGGCCGTTGCTCACCATCGATGGTCAGCGTCAGCTCGGTGTGCTGCCCGGCCAGTTCGGTGAGCTTCGCGGACAGGCTCTCCCGCTCCGCGGAGCCGGGTGCGTAGTCCCGCACCGGCTCGTTGCGGGGCGCGGGTGTGGTGGTGATGGCGTCCATTCGAGCTGCCTCTCGCCGGGTACGTGTCCTGAACACGCTAAGCAGGTCGAACTCGCAGGGGATTGTTTCATCCGCTAACGTGCCACGGTTGGCATTGTTCGATCGAACAGAGGAATTCTGGTGCCCGATTCGCCGCGGGAAGATGCGCCGACGCTGCGCGGTCTGCTGGTCGCGATCGGGGAACCGCTGGTCGATCTGTACGTCGCCAACGCGTGGCTGGACGCGCAGGTTCGCGATGTCACCATTCTGGACCCGGACGACGAGCTGGGCAGCTACTCCGGTGAACTGGTGCTGATCATCGGTGCCCGCGGGCGGGAGGCCGTTCGCTTCGTGCGCGCTGCTGCCCGTCGTGGCGCTGTGGCCGCTGCCGTGAAGGTGGACGCCCAGGTCGGTCCGGAGACGCAGGGCGGCCTGCACGAGTTGCGTGCCGCCGCGTCCGAGGCAGGGATCGCCCTGCTCGCCGTGCGTCCCAGGGTGCGGTGGGAGCAGTTGGAGACGCTGGTGCGCGAGGTGCTCGACGCGGCTGCTCTCTCGGCCGGACTCGGATCGGAGGGTGGGACCGGCGATCTCTTCGCTCTCGCGCAGACCGTCGCCGTCCTCACCGCGGGCAGCGTCATCATCGAGGACGCGGGCAACCGGGTCCTCGCCTACTCCCGATCGGACGACGAGGTCGACGAGCTGCGCAGGCTCTCCATCCTCGGTTGGGAGGGACCGGAGTCCTATCTGGCGATGCTCCGTGAGTGGGGTGTCTACCAGCGGCTGCGTGACGGCGAGGTGGTGCACATCGACGAGCACCCCGAGGTCGGTATCCGGCGCAGGCTGGCGGTGGGTATCAGGGCGGGCGCCCAGTACCTCGGCATGATCTGGGTGCAACAGGGCCGTGAGCCGTTCGCCGAACGCGCCGAAAGCGCCCTGCTCGGCGCGTCCAGGGTCGCCGCGGCGCACCTGTTGCGCTACCGGGCGGGAAGCTCACCGGGCAACCGCTCCCAGCAGGAACTCGTGTCCGGACTGCTGGACGGGCGGTCCAGCCCCGATCTGGTCGCCGGGCACCTCGGTCTCGATCCCGCGACTCCTGCCGTCGTCGCCGCCGTGACCGCGCCGGCCGAACCCGACCACTCCGCACGTGAGCTGCACAAGGCGGAGATGCTCAACGTCGTCTCGGTGCATGCCACCGCCTACCGGCGGTCCGCGCTGGTCGGCGCGATCGGCACGCGGGTGTACGCGGTGCTGCCGGGTGTGCCGCTCGGCGCGGTGGAACCCGCACTGGTCACCCTCGCCGAGGACATCACCGCCGTGCTCCGCAGGAGGACCGGCGCCAGCGTGCAGGTCGGGATCGGCGCACCGGTCCTCGGGCTCGGCAAGGTGGTGCGTTCGAGGTCGGAGGCCGACCGCGTACTGGAGGTGATGGCCCGCGATCCGCAACGCAGCGTGGCGACGATCGCCGAACTACGCGGCGAGGTACTCCTCGGCGAGGTACTGACCCTCCTGGAAGCAGCCGAGGACCTGCGCGATCCCGGGGTGTCCGCGCTGGTCGAACACGACAGGGCGCACGGCACCGAGCTGGTGGTTTCGCTGCTGGCCTTCCTGGACGCGCTGGGGGACGTGCGATCCGCGGCGAATGCGCTGCATGTGCACCCGAACACGCTGCGCCACCGGGTGCGGAGGGCCGGCTCGATCAGCGGAATCGACCTGACCGAGCCGAGGGAACGGCAGTTCTGCCACCTCCAGTTGCTACTCGTAGTGACCCGGGCGGAGCAGGGAAACCACGCCCAGTAGGCGGCATGCAGGGCCGAGTCGCGATGCCAAGATGATCGTGGCGGCTTTCCGCCAGCGCTGATGACCGGCAAGAGGGGTGCAGGTGGCCAAGCTCGGTGAACTTGAGCGTGCGGTGATGGATGTGTTGTGGGGGCATCGGGAGTCGATGAGCGTGCGCGCGGTGCACGGGGAACTGGCCGGCCGGAACCTGGCCTACACGACGGTGATGACGGTACTCACCAGACTCGCGTCGAAGAACGTGGTGCACAGGGAGCGGTCCGGTCGCGCCTGGCTGTACTTCCCGAAGGTGAGCAGGGACGAGTATGTCGCGGGGCTGATGCTGGAGGCCTTGGCGATGACCGGTGACCGGGACTCGGCGCTCGTCCACTTCGCCCACTCGGTGAGCACCGCCGAGGCCGATGCGTTGCGCGCGGCGCTGGTGCCGCAGGTGATGCCTCAACGCGAGGGCGCGGTCCTGCGCAACCAGAGCAGGCCGATCACCGGCAGCACGAGCGGGATGAACAGGTAGCCACGGCCGTAGTTCGACCACACCGTGGCGTCCGGGAACGCCGCGGCGTCGAAGACGGTCAGTGTGCCGACGGTGAGCACGCCGACGAGCTCGACACTGCATGCGGCGAGTGCCACCCGCCACCACGCGAGTCCCGAACGGGCGAGGGCGAGGGTCGCGAGCAGGTAGACGACGGCTGCGAAGGCCGACAGCACGTAGGCAAGGGGGGCCTCGCCGAAGCGGGTCGCGATCTGTACCGCTGCCCTTGACGTGGCGCCCACGGCGAAGATCGCGTAGATCGCGATCAGCACCCGTCCCGGCCCGCTGGCCGTGGCCCCGACCGCGGGCACTTCCGGATTCTCGGCCGCACTCTCAGGCACCGGCACCTCCCCACACCTCGGACATCCGCAGGATCAGCACCGGAACGGTGAGGCAGGCGACGCCGAGGACGGCGGTGCTCGAACGGGTCCGTTCCGCGAGCGCCCATGCGGTGCCGATGGGCAGGACCAGCAGCGAGCCGATGAGGTAGGCGAGGAAGGTGGCCATGCTGCCCGGCCGCTCGCCGGAGATCAACAGGACGATGGCGATGACCAACTGGGCGACCAGCAGGGCCTCGATCACGGCGAGGCCGATGAGCAGCGGCCGCTGGGGTGCCCGGTTCCGCAGGACCAGGACGAAACTCCAACCCGCGACAGCCAGCGAGGTCAACGCGACCGCCACTGCGAACCCAGTGATCACCGGTCCTCCGTCCGGACGTACTGCTACTCGGGTCGTAGGTTACTGACCGCTTCCCGGCGGCCGGACGTCCGGCCGGGGGTTCCGCACGTCGCGGACAGTGAAGTTGTCGCCGTTGCGTAACACAACATACCGGTCATTATGTTTATCCTGAATGTGACAGACTTTTCGGGCGGCTAGGCGATCTTCTGCTCGGCCGACTCGATGAACGGTAAAGCGTTACACGTCATACGGGTGAAGCAAGGAAGTCAAACCCTACTTAAGTAAGGTCTTCCGGTTCGCGGTGGTCAATATTTCCTACCCTGTTCAGACCAATCGAACCGCTGAAATGGCGGATTGGCTTTCCGGGTTCGGTATGACTGAATGTTGAACGGGCCGAAGCGGCCAGGGGGCAAATTTCCGGAGGGTATTCGAATGGATCTTCGGTACGAGGCATTCTGCTTCGCCGATCCCCTGTTCTTCGATGAGCAGCGGCGGTCGGACACCGAGGAGGACGAGTTCGCCGCCGCGTTGCCGTTGCCTCGGGCTGGTTGGCATGAGGGGAATAAGGGCACTTGGCGGATGCTGGCTCCGGATGATGTCATCCTGCCTGGACAGGGCTGGAAGATCCATGTGAGCGCATGTCTGGGCAACGCCGAGACGGTACTCGCCACCGTGTACGAGTACTGCGTGCAGCGACGAATCGCGTTCAAGCATCTGCGCACGAAAACAGTTCTCCTCGCACGAAACTCGAAATACGCCCCGCGGGACTCGAGTGGAAAATTGATCACGATTTACCCGGCGGACGACGAAGCGCTGACGCAGGTGCTCGCCGAGCTTTCCGATCAACTCGCCGGCCAGCCGGGCGCCTACATTCTCAGCGACCTCCGTTATGGCGACGGACCGTTGTACGTCCGGTACGGCGGATTCGCAGAACAATGGGTCGAGATGGACGGCACCAGGGTGCTGGCCGTCACGAAGCCGGACGGGACATTGGTGCCCGACCGGCGAACACCGACGTTCACCGTGCCGGAGTGGGTGGACCTGCCCGAATGTCTCGCACCGCACCTGGCGGCGCGCAAGGGCGGCGATCCGGCCAAGTTCCCGTACCGCGTCACGTCCTCCCTGCACTTCTCCAACGGCGGCGGTGTCTATCGCGCGACGCGGCTCGCCGACGATCACGAGGTGGTGCTGAAGGAGGCACGGCCGCACGCCGGCCTCGACCGCGACGGGGTGGACGCGGTGCAGCGGCTACGGCGGGAACACGACATCCTGCGCAGGCTCTCCGGTATCGAGGGCGTCCCTGAGGCCTACGACCTGTTCACCGTCTGGGAACACCACTTTCTTTCGATGGAGTACGTTCCCGGCCGTTCGCTCGGTTCGTGGCTCCCCCGCAACTATCCCCTCACCAGGGTCGACTCCACGGAGCAGGACATCGTCGACTACACCCGGCGCGCACTGGCGCTGGTGGAACGGGTGGCGACGCTGATCGACCAGGTGCATGAGCGCGGCGTCGTCTTCGGCGATCTGCATCCGCTGAACATCATGGTGGACGGCGAAGCGGACGAGCGCGTCTCGGTGATCGACTTCGAGATGGCCTTCGCCGCCGAGGAAACGGGCAGACCCGCACTGGGCGCACCCGGCTTCCGTGCCCCCGCGGACCGGACAGGCTTCGACATCGACGCGCACGCCCTCGCCGCGTTGCGGCTGTGGGTCTTCCTGCCGCTGAACGCGCTGCTGGAGTTGTCCCCGGCGAAGCTCGCCGGTCTCGTGGACTCCATCGAGCGCCGCTTCCCGCTGCCGGACTCCTACGGCGACGAGATCCGGGCGGCGCTGACACCACGCGGAAAGGATGTGCCCGCTCCCGTCGCGCATGAGTTCGATCAGCCCGAGCCGGACTGGGGTGTGGTGCGCAAGTCGCTCGCCACCGCGATCCTGGCCAGTGCCACCCCGCACCGCACCGATCGGCTGTTCCCCGGTGACATCGAACAGTTCCGGGTCGGCGGTACCTGCTTCGGCTATGGCGCCGCAGGTGTGTTGCACGCCCTGGACGCCGCGGGCGCGGGACGCTTTCCCGAGCACGAGCGCTGGCTGATCGATGCCGTGCACCGCGACCCACCCACCAGGCCGGGCTTCTTCGACGGAGCGCACGGCATCGCCCACGTACTGGAGAACCTCGGCCATCAGGACGAGGCGGACCGGCTACTCGCGGACGCGGAAGGGCTGGTGGCCCAGACGCGCGACCACAGCTTCGACGGCGGTCTCTCCGGTATCGGGCTGAACCTGCTGCACTTCGCCGAGACGCGGCGCGACGGCGGACTGCTCACCAGGGCCGTCACCATCGGTGAGCGGCTCGCCGAAGCCCTCGCCGCCGACCAGGAACCAGGTGACTTCGCCAGGGCCGGCCTGCTCAACGGCTGGTCCGGTCCCGCGCTCCTGTTCGTCCGGTTGTTCGAGCACACGGGCGACCGGGGCTGGCTGGTCGACGCCGATCGAGCGCTGGCCCGTGACCTGCGCGAATGCGTCGTCACCGACGACGGCTCCCTGCAGGTCCGCGACCGCGGCGCGCGCACCCTGCCCTACCTGGGCATCGGCAGCGCCGGTGTCGCGCTGGTCGCAGAGGAACTCGCCGCACACTCGCCAACCGCCGAATGCCTCGGCAGTCAGGACGAACTGCTGCGCGCCTGCCGGGGTGAGTTCGTCATCCATCCCAACCTGGTCCTCGGCCGCATGGGGTTGCTGGCGGCACTGGCCGCCGCGAATCGCAGAGATCCGAATCCGGAGTTCGCCGCATCGGTCTCACTGCATCTGTCCAGGCTGGCCTGGTACGCGATTCCCTACGGAGAGGACGGAATCGCGCTTCCCGGCAACCAACTGCTGCGGCTCTCGATGGACCTGAACACCGGCAACGCCGGTGTGCTGCTCGCACTCGCCGCCACCCTGGACGGGCACGGTCGCGTGCTGCCGTTCCTCGGTGCGGGTTACTCGCTGACGGCCCCTGTGCCGTCTCCATGAACCTCCGGCCGGACCCCGACCGGTGGAAAGTAGAACAAGGAAAGGGAACACAATGGATTTCGTTCTTGACCTGCAGAACCTCGACGCGCCCGAGGACATGTCCTACGGCGACCCGAGCAACGGTGGTGGCAGCAACCTGAGCCTGCTGGCGTCCTGCGCCAACAGCACGATCAGCCTGCTCACCTGCCACTGATCGAACCGAGCGCGGGAGCGGCACAGGCCAAGTGCGCCGCTCCCGCGCCGCCATTCTCCCCTTTTTCGGCTGGCGGACCAGTGCTGTTCCGCACAAGTCCGGCCGGAAGAGCTGGACGAACGGAGCGAACGTGAGCACTCGTCGCGATGGCGATCGGCTGCTGCGTGCGCTGATTGCCCGAAACCCCGCGGGACTGGGGTTGATGGCCGGGACGGCGCTGGTCGCCACGGCGGCGGGACTGCTCCTTCCCGGTGCGCTGGCCTCGGCGGTCGACACCGCGATCTCGGGGCAGAGCAGTTGGGCGCAGGTGCTGTGGCTGCTGACACTGGGGGTCTCCGAGATCCTGGCCGAGGTGTTCGGCATCGTCGTCACGGCACGGGTCACGCACACCGGTGCCGCCTGGCTGCGCCACCGGCTTTCCCGGCACCTCATCCGCCTCGGCCTCCGCTCTCCCTTCCCGGAGGGCGACGCCATCAGCCGGATCACCGGGGACAGCACAGGGGCAGCCGCTGCCCCCTCGCTCGTGGTGCAACTCGGCTCGGCCCTGGTGCTCTCGTGCGGCGCGATCGTCCTGCTGGCGCTGCTCGACTGGCGGCTCGCCGCGGTGTTCCTGGTCAGCGTTCCGATGGCGGTCCTGCTCGCCCGTTCGCACCTGCGGCTCACCGCCGACGACGTCACGACCTATCAGGAGGTCTCCGGGGAGCTGTCCGCCCGGCTGCTGGACGCGGTCTCCGGGCTACGCACGATCGCCGCCTCCGGTACAGCAGAGCGGGAGGCGGAGCGGGTGCTGCGTCCCCTGCCGTTGCTGGGCGCCGCGGGGATCGGCATGTGGCGCACGCAGGCCCGGATGGTCTGGCGGGCAGGTCTCCTGCTCCCCAGCGTGCAGCTGGCCGTGCTGGTCGCCGCGGGCTTCGGCGTGCTCGCCGGGCGACTGAGCATCGGCGACGTGCTCGCCGCGCTCGGCTACACCATGCTCGGTATGGGCCTGGTGGGGCAGATCGCGCTGCTGACCGCGTTGTCGAAGGCACGGTCCTGTGCCACCCGGATCACGGCCGTGCTCGACGTCCCCGTCCCCGAGCGCGGGAAGTTCCGGTTGCCGAACGGCGCGGGCACGATCGAGGTGCGCGGAGTCGGCGTCGAGGACGTGCTCCACGACATCGACGTGACCGTGTCAGGAGGCACCCACCTCGCCGTCGTCGGTCCGTCCGGCGCGGGCAAGTCGACGCTGGTCGCGGTGCTCGGCGGACTGCGTGCACCCGATCGTGGCGAGGTGCTGCTCGACGGCGTCCCGTTGCGCTGCCTGCCGCCGGAGGACATTCGCGCCGCGATCGGGCACGCCTTCGAGCGTCCCGCGCTGCTCGGCGCGACGGTTCGCGATGCCGTCGCCTACGGCAGCTGGGCCGGCACGGCTTCGGTCGAGCGAGCGTGCCGGGCTGCGCAGGTGCACGACCTCGTCGTGCGGCTGCCCGAGGGGTACGACACACCGCTGGCCGATACGCCGCTGTCCGGCGGCGAGGCCCAGCGTCTCGGCCTGGCCCGAGCACTGGCACGGGCGCCACGAGTGCTCGCGCTGGACGAGGCGACCGGAAGCCTGGACACCGTCACCGAGGCGAGGGTGGAGGACGCGATCACCGGCCTCCTGCCGGGACGGACTCGGTTCGCGGTGACGCATCGCGCGACCACGGCACGGCGGGCAGACCTGGTGCTCTGGCTTGATCAGGGACGGGTCAGGGCATTGGCTCCGCACCTCGAACTCTGGGACGACCCGCGTTACCGAGCGGTCTTCACCGAGGCAGCGGACGAGGAAGGATGACCAAGCAGCTGGCGGGCCGCACCGGCGAGACGATCCCCAGGTTGTACTGGGCGACCCTCGGCGGGCAGTGGCGTGGCTGGGTCGCCCTGCTCGGCTGCTCTGTCCTGGAGAGCCTGCCCGCGTTCCTGTCCGGTCGGCTGGTGCAACTCTCGGTGGACCAGGGGTTCGCCGCGGGGGACGCGGTCAGCGGCACCGCCTGGTTGCTGGTCTTCGCCGTGGTGGCGGTGCTCGGCGCGTTCGGTTCCCGGCTGGTCTGGCAGCGCCTCGGCACCGTGATCGAGCCGCTGCGCGACACGCTGGTCGCGGCGGTCGTGCGGGGTGTGCTGCGCGGCGGCACACCCCGGCGCGCGGGGCCGGACGCGAGCGGAGTCGCTCGGATCACGCAGCACGTGGAGATCATCCGGGACGCCACGGCAGGCCTGCTGGTGCAGGCGCGCGGGATGGTGGTGACGACCGTGGCGGCGCTGGCCGGGTTGTTCACCGTCGCGGGGTCGCTGGCCTGGCTCGTGGCGATCCCGGTGACGGTGTCGGTGGTGTTCTTCGCCTGCCTGCTGCCCGCTCTCGCCCGCAGACAACGGACGCTGGCGATCGCCGACGAGCGGACCGCGGAGGTCTCGGGACAGGCGCTCGTCGGTATCCGTGACGTCGTGGCGTGTGGTGCGGAACCGGCCGCGATCACCGAGGTGCACGAGGCGGTGGACGCGCAGGCGAGTGCGGCCATACGGATGGCCTCGGCCGCCGCGCTGCGCACGCTGGTGGTGGCGACCGGGGCGTTCTTCCCGTTGCTGCTGGTGCTGGTGCTCGCGCCGGGGATGGTGGCGTCCGGGCAGCTCACGGCGGGCGCGGCCCTCGGCGCGCTGGTCTACCTGGCCACCACGATGCAGCCCGCGCTGCAGGGTCTCGCGGCCACCGCGAGCACCGTCGTGTTGCGACTGCTGGTCGCGCTGCGCAGGCTCGGCGAGGCGTGCGCACCGGAGCAGGAGCGCGGTGTCGACGCCGTTCCGGACGGCAGTGCGATCTCGATCCGCGGCCTCACGCACCGGTGGGGAGCCAAGGCCGAACCGGTGCTCGATCGCGTGGACCTCGACCTCGTGCCCGGCGATCACCTCGCCGTGGTGGGTCCCAGCGGTATCGGTAAGTCGACATTGGCGAGTCTGCTGACCGGCACGCTCGCTCCGCAGGAGGGGAGTGTGCGGCTGGGCGGGGTGCCCGTGGGTGACATCCGACCGCAACTGCGGCACCAGCTGATCGCCTTCACCCCGCAGGAGTCCTACGTCTTCGCCGGGACCGTGCGGGAGAACCTGGCGCTGTTCGCCCCGCTCGCCGACGACACCGACCTGCTCGCCGCGGCCGATGCGGTGGGCGCCGGCGCGCTGGTGGAACGGCTCGGCGGGCTCTACGCGGAGCTCGGGCACGCGGGATCTGGGCTGTCCGCCGGTGAGACCCAGCTGCTCGCGCTGGCCAGGCTGTACGCGTCACCGGCGAAGGTGGTCGTACTCGACGAGGCCACGGCGAACCTCGATGCGCAGGCGGAGGCCAGGGCCGAGCGCGCGTTCGCAGCCAGGGGCGGGGTGCTGGTGGTGATCGCGCACCGGCTCAGTTCGGCACTGCGGGCGGACCGGGTGCTGGTGATGGACGGCGGACCCGCGGGCGTGGCGTCGGTGTTGCTCGGTACCCACACGGAACTGCTCGACCGCTCGCCGCGCTACGCGGAGTTGATGCAGGCCTGGGAGGGGCCGGTCACGGCGTCGGCTCGATCAGCAGCCGCTCCAGCGACGCGCGCAGCTGCCCGGTGATCTCCTTCGGCCTGCGGGCTGCCCGGTCCACGAAGACATGGACGAAGTGCCCGTCGGCGACCAGTGTCTGGCGGTCAGCGGTGTGGATACCGATCTCGTAGCGGACGCTGGAACGGCCAAGACGCCCGACCCGCAGGCCGACTGCGAGCGTGTCCGGAAAGCCCACCGAAGCGTGGTAGTTGCAGTGCGACTCCACGCACAGGCCGATGAGATCGCCGTCGTGGATGTCCAACCCGCCTGCGCGGATCAGCCACTCGTTGATGACGGTGTCCATCAGCGAGTAGTGCACGACGTTGTTCATGTGCCCGTAGACGTCGTTGTCCTTCCACCGTGTGGGGACCTGCTGCCAGTGGGGGTAGTCCTGCTGCATGGCCTGAAGCTAACCCACGGTCGCGGCCGAGGCGGGTGTGACCGCGATCTCACCCACAGGTCGCAGGGTGTGGCCATGGCGTCTGGTCTGGCTATCGGGTACCGTCGAAGGCGTAGGCAGGTTAGCGGCACGACCGCTTGGTAGATCGGAGCCACCCCGACGGCGTGGGTTAGACCCCAGCGCCCCAATGAGAACTTCATTTGTCGGTGGGGCGGCTGCGCAGGAAATGCGCGGTTTCTGAATTCACTTTCGTGCAATTGACAAGTCCTGCTCTTGACGTAAGCCCTGACGCGATTCGTGCGGTGGCTTTGTCAAGCCTATTCGCAAATTCGCGGTGGCCTGATTTCGGGCGCCAGAAAAACCAGAGGTGTGCATGTCCGCAACCGAGACACCGACCAGGCCCGAACCCCCAGCCGCCCGTAAACCGAAGCCCATGCTGGCCGCGCCGCGTCCGACGTCGGAGCACGTGCTGGTCACCGTGTTCGTGCTGCTGCCGTTGCTGGCGCTCGTCGCAGCGGTGCCCTTCGCCTGGGGTTGGGGACTGAGCTGGGTCGACGTCGGTCTCGGTGCCCTGTTCTTCGTGGTGACCGGTCTCGGCGTGACCGCGGGCTTCCACCGGCACTTCACCCACGGTTCCTTCAAGGCCAAGCGTCCACTGCGGATCGCGCTCGCGATCGCGGGGAACATGGCCGCGCAGGGGCCGACGACCACCTGGGTCGCCGACCACCGCAGGCACCACGCCTTTTCCGACCGGGCGGGCGATCCGCACTCGCCGTGGCTGTTCGGGACCGGCCCGGCCGCACTGGCCAAAGGTTTCTGGCACGCGCACATGGGCTGGTTGTTCAGCAGGGACGTGACCAACGCCGAGCGCTTCGCCCCCGACCTGGTCGCCGACAGCGACCTGCGCACGGTGGACCGGTTGTTCCCCGTGTGGACGGTCGCGACCTTCCTGCTGCCCGGCGTGCTCGGCGGGCTGATCACCTGGTCCATATGGGGCGGCGTGACCGCCGTCTTCTGGGCCGGCTTCATCCGGGTCGCGCTGCTGCACCACGTCACGTGGTCGGTGAACTCGATCTGTCACATGCTCGGCGAGCGGCCGTTCACCAGCAGGGACAAGGCAGCCAACTTCTGGCCGCTGGCGATCGTCTCGTTCGGCGAGTCGTGGCACAATCTGCACCATGCGGATCCCACCTGCGCGAGGCACGGGGTACTGCGCGGGCAGATCGACATCTCCGCGCGGGTGATCTGGATCTTCGAAAAGCTCGGCTGGGCCTCGAACGTGCGATGGCCGACGCCAACCAGGCTCGACCGCATCACAGTGGCGCGCTGAGCCTCGACGCGAGCCTCGCAACATCTTCCGGGCGCGCTCAGTAGCGCCCGTCATTCTCGATTGGGAGAACACATGTCCACAGACACCACACAGCAGGATGCCGCTGGCCGATCGGGCGTCGCCCCGGTTCGGTTCAGCGCGCCGGAGGGCACGGCGGACACCACCCAGGGTGACGCGCTCCACTCCACCGAGGCGCGGGACGCCATGCGGCGGTCGCCGTTCGGCAAGGACGGCAACGCCGCTCAGGGCGAATAGCGCAAGAGGGTTATCACACACCCGTTCGGCTGGAAAACATTGGCTTTTACTGACCGGGTGTGCTTGACTTATTACGACGTCAGCGACGGCTTCCCGGAGCTGATGTCATCCTTTTATTTTTTGTCATACAGGAGATTTTTCATGACGCAGGGCACTGTCAAGTGGTTCAACTCCGAGAAGGGGTTTGGCTTCATCACCCCGGACAACGGCGGCGGCGACGTCTTCGTGCACTACTCGGAGATCCAGGGCAACGGCTTCCGTTCCTTGGACGAGAACGCCCGCGTTGAGTTCGAGATCGGCCAGGGCCAGAAGGGCCCCCAGGCCACCTCGGTCAGCGTTATCTGACCCCAACGCCTTAACCAGCGGAGCCGCCACCTCGCACGAGGTGGCGGCTCCGCTGCTTTGGATGGGGTGGTGGCGGGAGACGGGCGCGCGCGGAGCGTCTCACTGCATCAACTCCGCCCCAATGCGGAGGTAACCGTCTCGTGGCCACGCGCTCTCGGATACCTTCATCCGGTGTCGGCACTGGGAGGATGGACACGATGACGAGCACCGCGACCCGCGCCGGGAACCATGGGGGTTCCGGGCCGCCCGCCGGCGCCGCCATGGAGCCCGCAAGCCGCCGAGATCCTGGGGCAAAGTCCGGGGTCGCCGGAATGCTCGACCTGCCGGGTCAGGCGTATCGGTCGGTCGTGCGCTCCGCGAGCAGCACACCGGGCAGGCTCTCGGTGATCGCGGTCGGACTGGTGGTGCTCGCGCTACTGACCGCGCTGGTCGGCGCGTTCGCCGTGCAGGACAAGAAAGACACCATCGACGGGCTGATCGACCACCGCGAACCGCTGGCCGCGGCCGCGCAGGAGGTCTACCGCTCGCTGTCCGACGCCGATGCGACGGCCGCGAGCGCGTTCCTCTCGACCGGTGCCGAGCCTCCCGAACTTCGCTCGCGGTACGAGCAGGACATCGCCAGGGCCGGGGCCGCGCTCGCCAAGGCCGCGTCCGACTCGGCCGGTGTCCCCGCGGCTGCCGAGCAGGTGGACGTCATCAGCCAGCGGCTGCCCGTCTACACCGGCCTTGTCGAGACCGCGAGGGCCAACAACCGGCAGGGCTTCCCCGCCGGGGCCTCCTACCTGCGTGAGGCTTCGGAACTCATGCGGGCGACCATTCTCCCCGCCGCGGAAAGCCTCTACCGGATCGACACCGAGCGGCTCTTCGCCGAGCAGGACGACGCGACCGACTTCCCCTGGTTCACCGCACTGCTGACGTTCGGTCTGCTGGGGGCGCTGGTCTACACGCAGATCCATCTTCGCCGCCGGACCAACCGGGTGTTCAACGTCGGCCTGGTCATCGCGACCGTCGCGGTCGGGATCGCGATCCTGTGGAGCACAGTGGCGATGACGGTGCAGAGCGTGCTGGTCAGCAGCGGTAGCGAGGACGGCACCGAGCAGGTCGATGTGCTGGTGCGGGCCAGGATCGCCGCACTGCAGGCGCGCGCCGACGAGACCCTGACCCTGGTGGCCAGGGGCGGAGACTCCGACTACGAGGAGGAGTTCAGTCAGTTGGCGGCGCAGTTCGCCGGGCCGGACGGGCAAAGTGGACTGCTGCAGGAGGCCCGCGACCGCACCGATGGCCAGGAGGCCACGGAACATCTGGACCGGGCGAGGGAGAACGCCACCGCCTGGCTCGCGGCGCACGCCGAGGTGCGCGAACTCGACGACACCGGCGATCACGCCAGCGCGGTGACGATGGCGATCGACGGCCAGGACGAGGCCAGCGCGGCCGCGGCCTTCTACCGCCTCGACAACGATCTCTCCGAGGCCATCGGGGTGGCCAGGCAGACCTTCCTCGACGACACGACCAACGGCTCACGTGCTCTCATCCTGCTGACGCCGGGATTCGCGGTCCTGGCCGTGATCGCGGCACTCGGAGCCACCATGGGAATCCGGGAACGCCTGCTGGAGTATCGATGAGCCGGGGACAGGCGAGTTCAGTGCGGGTGAGGAGTGTTCGGGTGAAGCGGCTCGTGGCGCTGATGTCGGCGCTGGCAGTGGTCGTCGCGGGCTGCGGGTCCCCCGGCGCCCCGGTGGATCCGGCTCCGGTGGGTTCGGTGGCGCGGCCGATGCCGGCCAACGCCGGTCCCGTCGAGGTGGACGTCGAGGGAACCACCACCGGGGACTGCGATGCGACGGCGAGCCTCTCGCCGCAGGACGGTATCCCTGGTGGCTCCACAATGGACGAAATCAGGGAGCGTGGCTACCTGGTCGCCGGGGTGGACCAGAACACGTTCCTCTTCGGATTCCGCAATCCGACCACCGGAACTCTCGAGGGGTTCGACGTCGACATGGCAAGGGCCGTGGCGAAGGCGATCTTCGGCGACCCCGACAAGGTCCGGTTCAGGGCCGTCACCTCGGCGCAGCGCATCCCGGCACTGGAGGCCGGTGACGTCGACATCGTGGTGCGCACGATGACCATCACCTGCGACCGGCTCAAAAAGATCAACTTTTCCTCGGTCTACTACGTGGCAGGGCAGCGGATCCTCGTCGACGAGAACTCCGATGTGCGGAGCCTTGCCGACCTCGCAGACCGGAAGGTGTGTGCCAGCAAGGGATCCACTTCGCTGAAGAACATCGCGAAGGCGGAGCCAGGGCCCATTCCCGTCCAGGTCGACGACTGGTCGGACTGCCTGGTGATGATGCAGCAGGGGCAGGTGGAGGCGATCTCCACCGACGACACGATCCTCGCGGGGATGGCCCAGCAGGACCCGACCACCAAGATCGTCGGCGAGCGGTTCACCGAGGAGCCCTACGGGATCGGGATCCCGAAGGACGACGAGGACATGGTGCGCTTCGTCAACGCCGTGCTGGAGGACGTCCGGGGCGGCGAGTGGCAGAAGATCTACGACCGCTGGCTCAAAGGTCCGCTCGGTGCCGCGCAGCCGCCCGCCGCGAAGTACAAGTAGGGGTGACAAGTAGTGACGGATAAGCCGCAGCAGCCACGGCATGCCGTACCCGACGCGGATGGCGTGTCCTCGTCGCAGCCGCAGCGTCCACCTGCGCTCTGGCAGCTGCCCCAGGTCGCGCAACCTGGCGCGGAACCACAGCCGACCAGTGTGCTGTCCGTTCCCGCGCCCGCGACCCAGAGCATTCAGCCACCACCCCCGACCCAGGCAGTCAACCCGCTGGTGCTGCCGGACCCCGGCACCGAAAGCGTGCTGCCCAGCAGCACCAGCGATGGCATCCATCCCGGTTCGGGCCGTGGCAGTGGCAGTGGCACCGGTAGCGGAACCGGATCTGGTACGGGATCGGGCACCGGCTCCGGCGCGTTTCCCGGCACGTCCCGGCGCACGTCCTCCCGCAAGTCTCGGCGTGGACGCCTGGGCGCGGGACTGGTCGAGGTGCCGCAGGTGCCCTACCGGGATCCGGCCTCCGCGGTGCTTGCCGATCCCGTGGTGTCGGAGGAGAAGCGCTTCTGCAGCAAGTGTGGCGCGAAGGTGGGCCGCGGCAAGGACGGTGAGCCGGGTGCGCGCGAGGGCGTGTGCGCCAACTGTGGCACCCCCTTCTCCTTCATTCCGAAGCTGCGGCCGCGCGAGATCGTAGGCGGTCAGTACGAGGTCCTCGGCGCGTTGGCCTACGGTGGCCTCGGCTGGATCTACCTGGCACAGGACCACAACGTCAGCGATCGCTGGGTCGTCCTCAAAGGACTGATCGACACCGGTGATGCGACGGCGATGGCCGCGGCGGTGAACGAGCAGCGCTTCCTCGCCGAGGTCGAGCACCCCAACATCGTCAAGATCTACAACTTCGTGCAGCACCCGGACGCCCACTCGGGCACCACGGTCGGCTACATCGTGATGGAGTACGTGGGCGGGCAGTCGCTGCGCCAGCTCGCGCTCGCGCACCACAGGGAGACCGGCCGGGCGGAGCCACTGCCGATCGGCCAGGTGATTGCCTACGGGCTGGAGATCCTGCCCGCACTCGGATATCTGCACGGTCAGGGACTGCTCTACTGCGACCTCAAGCCGGACAACGTGATCCAGACCCACGAGCAGCTCAAGCTGATCGACATGGGCGCGGTCCGCCGGATGGACGACTACGAGAGCCCGCTGTTCTTCACCACCGGTTACAGCGCACCGGAGCTGGCCAAGCAGGGTGCGTCGGTGGCCTCGGACCTCTACACGGTCGGCCGTACCCTGGCCGTGCTGAGCTTCGAGTTCACCGGGTACACCAGCAAGTACAAGGACAGCCTGCCCGTTGCGGAAGAGGTGCCGCTGTTCGCCCTGTTCGGGTCGTACCACCGGTTCCTGCGCAGGTCCACGCATCCCGACCCGGACCGCCGCTTCATCTCGGCCGAGGACATGGCCGACCAGCTCACCGGCGTGCTGCGCGAGATCATGGCGCTGGGCACCGGAAAGCCCCGTCCCGGTGCCTCCACCGTGTACGGCCCGGAGACCAGGACGTTCGGCGTCGACATGGTCGTTCCCGAGGCGGGACACAGCGTGCCGCTGCCCTCGCCCGCCGAGGTGATCGCCGGCCTGCCCGTGCCGCAGGTGGACACCGACGACCCGGGTGCTGGCGTGCTCGCCACCACCTCGGCGCTGGATCCGCACACGGCCATCGCCTCGCTGGCCGGTGCACCTCGGGAGTCGATCGAGGTGCGGCTGCGTATCGTGCGCGCCCGGATCGAGCTCGGTGAGCTGGCCGAGGCGAACCGGCAGCTGCAGGCGGCGCAGTACCTCGCCATCAAGGCCGGTTACCCGCACGACTGGCGCATCGACTGGTACCGCGGACTGATCGAGCTGGCAGGCAACCGGCCGAGGGTCGCGCAGGTCGCGTTCGACGCCGTCTACGACGAGCTCCCCGGCGAGATCGCGCCGAAGCTCGCGCTGGCGGTCAGCGCCGAGACCAACGGCGACTACTTCGGCGCCTCCCGCTTCTACGAACTTGTCTGGCGGACCGACCACTCCTACGTCAGCGCCGCTTTCGGACTGGCGCGGGTGTACCTCGCCCAGGGCGGAAAAGCCGGGGCCATCGAGGTGCTCGAGTCGATCCCCGCGTCCTCGACACACCATGTCGCCGCGCAGGTGGCTGCCATCAAGATCAAGGCCCGCGGTGGTGGTGGCCAGGAGCAGGCCGCGGTGCACGAACGTGATCTCGTGGACGCCGCCGCCCGGTTGGAGCAACTGAGCCTGGACGCCGAACGCAGAACCCGGCTGTCCGCCGAGGTGCTGGAGGCCGCGTTCAACTGGGTGCGCTCCGGGCAGGCCCAGGGCAGGCATCATCAGGGGCAGCAGCCGGGGGCGAAGGTGCTCGGCTGCGCGCTGACCGAACGAGACCTGCGGTTCGGTCTCGAACGGTGCTACCGCACCCTGGCCAGGCAGGCGAGCAGTGCCGAACAACGCATCGAACTGGTCGACCGCGCCAACTCGGTTCGCCCCCGCACCCTCACCTGACCCGGCCGGCAACAACTCGCACTTTCCCGGGAAAGTGCGAGTCCACTGGTCGGGCTCAGGATTCGGCACGGAGCTCGATGATGGTGATGTCCGGGGGCGCGCCGATGCGGACCGGCGGGCCCCAGAACCCGGCGCCCCGCGTGACGTACAGCTTGGTCCCCTCGATCTCGTAGAAGCCGGCGACCGCGCCCTGCTGCAGGCTCACCGCCAGTTCGAACGGCGTCAGCTGGCCCCCGTGCGTGTGTCCGGACAGCTGCAGGTCGACGTCGTTGCGCACGGCGTCCTGCACGTCGACCGGCTGGTGCGCCAGCAGCACGGCCGCGCGCTGCGGATCGCGGCCGCGCATCGCCCTGTCGACGTCGGCCGCATCCTGCCACTGATCGGCCGTCGCGTCGTTCACCCCGGCGAGGTCGAAACTGCCGCCGTTGTGGTTGATCGTCGTGCGCTCGTTGCGCAGCACCGTGATCCCGAGCGTGGGCAGATGCTCCACCCACTGCGAGTACCCGACGTAGTACTCGTGGTTCCCGGTGACGAAGAACGTTCCGTGCGTGCTGCGCAGGTCCGCGAGCGGGGCCGTTGCGTCGGCGAGTGCGGGCACGTCGCCGTCCACCAGGTCGCCGACGATCGCCACGGCGTCCGGCCGCTCGGCGTTGACGAGGTCCACGATCCGTTGTGTGAACGAACGTCCCAGGATGGGGCCGAGGTGGATGTCGCTGATCAGGGCGATCCGGAAGCCGGACACGCGCGGGTCCAGCCTGCGCAGGGTGATCGGGAACCGGGTGATGCTCGGCGGGCCGAGCGCGACCGTCGTGCCGTAGCCGACCAGACCCACGGATACCACGCCGGCGAGGGCAGCCGAGCCACGGCTGAGCACGTCCCGCCTGCTCAGCTTGCGGGACTCCGCCCCCTGCCCCCCGGGTTCGGTTTCCTCACCCCGGCGCATCCAGCCCCGCAGGGCGAGCCGGGGGATCTCCAGCACCAGCAGGATCAGCAGCAGGTAGAAGAACACCGCCAGCCAGAGGTAGCCCGGCCAGGCGAACCACCGGGCGACAGCCGGGTCCGTCCTCGTGCCCAGCGCCAGTGCGGCGATCAGCAACAACACGAGCACAACGAGGACGGCCGTACCCGCTCGGCGTGCCCAACCCGGACGGGTCGTGTCGCGGACCAGCCGCCGCCAAAGGTAGACATGCACCAGCACGACGGCGATGCTCAGCACTACGAAGAACAGCACCCAGGGCGCCTTTCACTCCGGCCCAGCTGGGACCGATCAGGGGATATCAGGGGTTGATGTCCCAGTCTTCGCGCTTGACCCGGCCTGCCGCCCGCATCTTCTCCAGTGCGTCGGCGTCCCCGTGGGATGTGAAGTGCTCCAGTCCGACCGTGACGAACAGGCCACGGGCACGCACCGCAACCGGCCCGTCCTCCGCGTCGAGGTGTCCGTCGGCGCTGACGTAGATCTTGCGGCCCGCCACCCCGTCGAGTTTGGCGACGATGTGCAGGGTCGAGCCAACAGGAACGGGCCTGCGGAAATCCGTTTCCAGTCGCCCGGTCACCGCGGGCCTGCGCAGGAGGTTGCCGACGGTGGAACCGAGAGCTTCGTCGAACGCGCAGGCCAGCAGGCCGCCGTGGGCGAGACCAGGTGCGCCCTGGTGTGCCTCGGTGACCGTGAACTGCGAGCGCACCGTCGCGCCCTCGCCGACCGTGGACTGCAGATGCAGTCCGGCCTCCTGCTCGTTACCGCAGCCGAAGCACTCGTCGAAGTGCACGCCGAGCTTGCTGCCCGCGGTGGGGGCGTCCGGGTGGGGTGCGACCGGCTCGGTGTCCACCGGGGGCCACGGCTGTACCTGTTTGCTCACCCACTCACGCTAACCCGCGACCACCCCAGGGCCGACACGGCGGTGGCGGAGGTCGCAGTGCGCTCAGCCGGTGGGCGTCCCGGCGGACACCTTCGGCACCTTGTCCGCCTTGCACTTGCGCGAGCTGATGATGCCGCGCAGGGAGACGCCGTTGGTCTCGGGCAGCAACAGGATCGGCACGGCGGCGATAGCGGCCGCGCCCATCAGGTAGAAGGCGGGCCAGAGCGTGTTCCCGGTCGAGGTCACCAGCGAGCCTACGACGTAGGGCGCGGTGCCGGCGAACGCGGCAGTCGAGACGTTGTAGCCGATCGAGAACGCCCCGTACCGCACCTGGGTGGGGAACATCGCAGGCAACGTCGAGGCCACCACGGAGAGGAAGAGCACGAGGCAGGCGCCGATGAGCGACAAGCCGCCCGCGAGCATCAGGATGTTGACCTCTTCGCCGTTCTTACTGTTCTGCATCAGGCTGAACGCCGGGATCGGCAGCGTGAGGAAGCCCGCGCAGCACGCGATCAGGATCGGTTTCCGGCCGATCCTGTCGGACAGGCTGCCCAGCGGGACGATCACCGCGAGCATCGCCAGAATGACGCCCATCACGATGAACAGCGGGATATTGCCGTCGAGCCCCAGCACGTTCTTCAGATAGGTCTCGACGTAGGCCAGCATGATCCAGTCACCGACGTTGAGCAGGATCACCAGCCCGATCAGGTGCAGGATCGAACGCCAGTGATGGGTCAGCAGTTCCCGCAGCGGCGATTTCGAGACCTTCTTCTGCTTCTCCACCTCACGGAACACCGGCGTGTCCTCAAGTTTGGTGCGCAGGTAGAGCCCGACGAGGCCGAGCGGGCCCGCGATCAGGAACGGCACGCGCCAGCCCCACTCCCGCATCGCCTCGTCGCCGAGCAGCACGGTGGACACCGTGACGACACCCGCGCCGAGGAAGAAGCCGACGAGGGTGCCGAACTCCAGCCAGCTGCCGAGGAAACCGCGCTTCCTGTCGGGTGCGTACTCGGCGATGAACGTCGCGGCACCGCCGTACTCGCCGCCCGCGGAGAAACCCTGCAATGCCCGCAGGAGGATGACCAGCACCGCTGCCGCGGGGCCGATCGTCTCCCACGACGGCAGGAGGCCGATGCAGAACGTCGATCCCGACATCATGATGACGGTCAGCGCGAGGACCTTCTGCCTGCCCAGCCGGTCACCGAGCGGGCCGAGGACGAAACTGCCGAACGGCCGGATGACGAAGGTGACCGCGAGGAGCGCGAACGTCGCGAGCGCACCCTCGGAGGTGCTGCCCGCGTTGAAGAAGACCTGGCCGAGGATCGCGGGCATGAAGCCGAAGACGCCGAAGTCGTACCACTCGATGCAGTTGCCCATGGCCGAGCCCGCGACCGCCTTGCGGACATCGCCGGGAGCCGGCTCGTAGGGGGCCGTGTCCGGTTCACCCGCGGCCGCGGGCACTGCGTGTTCGGTCATGTCACGGCCTCCCGGAGTCCAACAGGACAACGTTCTACTGAGGAGGCACAGTGTGGGAAATTATCGATCTACCTGCAACCGATGTGACAAACAGGACGATTCGACTTCTAGCTGGTCAGAGCCGATTTCGTGGCCCATTCGTCCCAGGAGTAGGTCCAGTCGTGGTAAGCCCCGTCCTTCGGGCCGAGCTTCTGGGTGCTGCCCTCGATCTCCACCGGATCCCCGGTCAGCGCGCTGTCGAAGTACTCCTTGGCGTTCTGCGGGGACAGGTTCAGACAACCGTGCGAGACATTTCTGTTGCCCTGGTCACCCACCGACCACGGCGCCGCGTGAGTGAACTCGCCGTTGTTGGAAATCCGCACCGCCCAGTCGACCTCGAAGTCCTCGTAGCCGTAGCCGGGGTTGTTCATGAAGTACTTCGCGTGCTTGCTCATCACCACGTGGGTACCGCTGCGGGTGACCCGGCCGGGGTCGGAGTCGAGTCCGTAGCTGACCGGGTAGTCCGCGACCTTCTCGCCGTCGCGGATGACCGTCATCCGGTGGGTCTGGGTGTTGCCCTTGACGATCTGCGAGCGGCCGATCTCGAAGTCCGCGGTGATGTCCGACTTGCCGTAGGTGCCCTCGGCCAACTCCAGGCCGTACAGCTTCGCGGTGAGTTTCACGGTGGTGTGCGGGGTCCAGTACTCCTTCGGCCGCCAGTGCACCGCGGTGTCGTTCTCCAGCCAGCCCCACGATCCTTCGGCACTCGGTGTCGACTCCACGGTCAGCGCCTTCTCGACGGCCGCCTTGTTGGTGACCTTGGCGGGACTGCCCGCAGCGTCCCGGAACGTGACGCTGATCGGCATCGCGATGCCGTAGGTCTTGTTGTCCCCGACGTTGAGCTGCGCGTGGAGGAGCTGCCGCGGCTGCACGGTCGTGAAAGATCCGGTGATCGGTACCTCGGCGCCGTCACCCGCGGTGGCCCGGCCGGACCAGGTGTACGTCTTGCCGTAGCCGAGTGGCTCCGTCACGGTCCAGCTGCGGTTGTCCTCGCTCGTCTCGCCCTTGACCTGCTTGCCGTCCGGGTTTGTCAGCGCGACCGAGTCGAGCGTGCCCTCGGTCACCGATACCCGCACCGGATCAGCGGGCGCCACATCGGTCGCCCCGTCGGCGGGCTGCGCGGTCACCTGCGCCTCGGGAGCGGCGGGCGCCGGGTTGCCCGCGGGCGGCGAGGCGCTTTCCGGCGAATCGCCCGAACAAGCGGCGAGGCCGAACACCAGCGCGGCCAGAAGCGCAGTCGCCGCACTCGGCCGGAACTTTCGACGTCGATGCGTCCGCTGGGTCCTGCCTGTGGCGACGGAATGTCTCGACGCAGTCGACAAGAACACTGAATGCCCCTTCTCCCCGGTTACTCCCACATGACGCCCCGGCCCGGTGCGGCGTTGACCCGCGCAACAGTGACCCGCGTCACGCGATGGAGTGAGTGGTGCGCCGTTGCTCGCAGGGGGTGAGATGGAGTCGCCCCCGAGGACCGGTTGGACGTCGGTCGACGCTCCTCTATCGGTGGAAGGCGACGTTTCGTGACAGCGGACGGCCATGTTTCGCCGATCGACTGACGGCGTTGGTCCAACCGTTGGATGAGGGGTTCGGAACGCGCTGGATCCCGGTACGATTTTCGGCAGGCCGTCGTTTTGCGTGTTCGTGGCTTCACACTCGCGGAACTTCTGACGCGAGCCCTGAGCCGGACACGTGCTCTTTGCTCGACTCGTTGGAACCGCCCGGGGCGGCCCGGTCGTCGCCTCGGTGACGGCCGATGCGGATCTGTAACGAGGAGTAAAGACGGTGGCGCAAGGCACTGTGAAGTGGTTCAACGCCGAGAAGGGCTTCGGCTTCATCGCGCAGGACGGCGGCGAAGGCGACGTGTTCGTGCACTACTCGGAAATCGAGGGACGCGGCTTCCGCACCCTCGAGGAGAACCAGCGCGTTGAGTTCGAGGTCGGTCAGGGCCAGAAGGGCCCGCAGGCGCAGAAGGTTCGCGCCCTGTAACGGCTGTCCCGTATCGAGCCCGGGCCCCGGCGGAGAAATCCGTCCGGGGCCCTGCTCATTGCCGGGTGAGTGGGGTCAGTGGCGGGTGTCCGCGGGCTGCGGCCACTGCTGATCGAAGTAGTGCTCCTCGGTGTGCTGCTCCTCGAACTGACGGAGCTGGGCCGAGGCCTGGCCTTCCCAGGAGAGGCGCTCCAGAATCCATTCCTGGGCGAGTGCCTGGGGAGAGGTGTTGCGCTCGGCGGCGATGTCCTTGAGTTGCTGGCTGGCGATGAGGTTCAGCCGGAGCTGGAAGACCTGAGCCTCGCCGAAGCGCCGTCCGCTGCCCGTGCTTTCCGGGTCGTCGGATTCGGGCGCGAGTGCGGCGAGGTAACTGGTCAGCTCGTGGTCCTCGACCGCTTCCTCCGCCTCGACGGGCGCGGAGTTGCGATGGCGGCCCTGGCTCACGGCCTTGGGGCCGGTCCGGCTGCTCAGTCGTCCTAGTGATGGAAGAGGCACCCCGACACGATAACGGTAAGGTTTCGGTCGCAACGCGCTTGTGACATGACACACACAGCGTGTCGCGAAAACTTTGCTGTCACTGGGCTGATTGGATGAGTGATCGACGCGAGCGGCAATACGGCCACAACTCTGAGTAGTTGACGCGGCGGTCCGGCTGGAAGGCCGGCGTCGATGTCGCGCAGTCCGAAATCAGGGTGCGGACATGGAGAGGCCCCCGCGCCAGGGGGAGGAACGCGGGGGCCGGAGGGGATCTCCACAGGCGCTGACCGGGGGTGTGTCAGCACGTTGATTGTTACATGATTTGGCGCGCCGAGGCGACCCCGCGAGCGGAAAAAACCTGGTGATCTGTCATGTTCCCGTTGCTGATCGTTCACCTTCAACTATGCCCGGATGGCGGCTCAAGCACACGTAGAGTGCCGGGAGGTTCACTCTGCGGGGGGCTGTGAGTCGGTTCGCGTGCTCGCTAGCCTCGCGGCCAAGCGATTCCGACGGGCATGGAGGAGCAATGAGCGGGTCTCTCGAAGTTCGACAGTTCCTCCTGCGGCACGAAGGTGGCGAAGGAGTGGTCGGCGGAGTGCCGGCCCAGCGGACGAGCGCCGGGGACGCCGGTCGCGTCTCCGACGACCAGGTGCGCCGCGCACGACTGGCCGTGGCTCGAGGTGCGAATGGCGTCGAGGACTGTGCCGAACTGCTCGACATGCTCGGTCTTGTGCCGGACGACCAAGGTCAGCCACCAGTGCAACGCTGAACCTTCCCCGGCTGGGTTGACCAGGAGCTGCCCAGGTGCGCACCCCCTGGTCGCGCGCCTGGGCAGCACCAAGAAAAGGTACTGCGATACGCCGTTTCGGGCAATCGATTGCTCCTGCCCAGCGTGCCCTGGTCCTTCCTGGGGGCTGGTGAGCGGCGGGAGGAACTGCGGCAGCGCTTGCGGGCTCTGGACGAGGTGACCAGGCGTTCATGAGTGGGTGTCTCCGCGCCGGAGCGGGAAGCCGTGCGCGCGGGCGGTGATCACCACGACCAGCACCGGGATCAGCAGGAGCAGGACGCTCCATGGGAACGCGGCCGGGCCGAGGTGGTCGAGGAGCACGCCGCCCGCGATTCCGCCGCCCGCCATGGCCGCGTTCCACAGCGTGACGAGCATGGCCTGTGCGGTGTCCGCCGCGGCGCCGCCCGCGTCCCCGACAGCGGTCTGCAGGAGGGTGGGCACGCCGCCGAAGCCGAGCCCCCACAGCGTCACCGCGACGTAGACCAGCAGGGAGTTGCCCGCCAGTACGGCCAGCGTGCTGGCGGCGACGGCGAACAGGAGGGTGCCGGCGACGGTGAGGACTCGCAGCCGCCGGTCGATGTGGGCGCCCACGATCCAGATGCTCACCATGGAGGCGGCGCCGAAGAGCAGCAGTACGACGTCGATCGCGCCGCCCATGCCGATCCTGTCCAGGAACGGGGCGATGTAGGTGTAGAGGATCGTGTGGGCGAGTACGAAAACCAGCGTGACGAACAGAACGGGTGCGACGCCGGGAATGGTGAGGGTTCGCGGAATCGATGGCCGGTCGTCCTGGCGGTACCCGGGATAGTCCGGGACCACCATGATCATCCAGACGATCAGGACGAAGGCCAGCACGGTCATCGCCGAGAACGTCACCCGCCAGCCGACGGCTCCGCCCAGGAACGTTCCCGCCGGCACGCCAAGGGCCAGTGCCACGGGAATGCCGGCCATGACGATCGCGATCGCCCTGCCCTGCAGCTGAACGGGTGCCATGCGACGGGCGTATCCGGCCAGCAGTGCCCAGACGAGGCCTGCGGCCACGCCTGCGACGAACCGGGCCGCCAGTGTCAGCGGAAAGTGGGTCGAGACCGCGGTGATCGTGTTGGCGACGGCGAACCCGGTGACCCCGGTGAGCAGCACGCGCTTGCGCCGCCAGCTCGCGGTGGCCGCGGACAGCGGAATCGCCGCGATCGCGGTGCCGATCGCATATACGGTCACCAGTTGTCCGGTGGCGGACTCGCTGACGCGGAGGTCGGTACTCATGGCGGACAGTACGCCGGCCGGCAGCGCCTCGGTGAGGACGGTGATGAAGGCGGCCGTGGCCAGTGCCATCAGCGCCGGGACAGGGAGTTGCCCGTTCTCCGTATCGACCGGGGAATCGGACGGCAACGGTGTGGTGTTGTTTCGCATGGTGGATATGCTCAAACCCTCACATAGATGTGAAGGTCAACGCGGCGGAGAGTGAGGCCGGGCACATGCGTATCGGTGAGCTGTCAGCTCGGACCGGCACGTCCCGCAGGCTGTTGCGCTACTACGAGGAGCAGGGGCTGATCAACTCCAACCGGGCGCCGAACGGCTATCGGGAGTATGACGAACAGCTGGTGGACCGGATCCTGCAAATCAGGGGCCTGCTCGACGCCGGATTGCCGACCCGGATCATCAGGCAGATCCTGCCGTGTCTCGACAAGCCGAGGGTGATCCACTTCGCTGACGCGACTCCGGAGATGATCGCCACGCTGGAGCACGAACGTGACCGGATGACTGACCGCGTGGAGTGTCTGACCCGCAACAGGGACGCCATCGCCGAGTATCTGGAAGCGGTACGCGGCGATGCCGTCGCTGAGGTGGCCGGGCGACGGTCAGCCGCGGAAGAAGGTGCGTAGCTCGTCCGCGAGCGATTCCGGTGCCTCTTCGGCCATGTGATGGCCGGAGTCGATCGTCGCCGTCCGCACGTCGTCGGCCCAGTCGCGCCAGATCGCGCCGATGTCGTCGTAGAGGTCGCCGAGGTCGTCCTGCAGGGACCACATCGCGAGCACCGGGCAGGTGATCCGCCGGCCGGCGGCCTTGTCGGCGTCGTCGTTGGCGCGGTCGACGCCGAGTCCGGCGCGGTAGTCCTCGAGCATTGCGCTGACGGTGTCCGGGTTGTGGATGGCACGGTGGAAGTCGGCGAAGTTCTCCGTCCCGAGGCGATCCGGAGAGTTCTTGGAGTCGGTGCGGTACCAGTGGTCCGGATCGGCGGTGATCAGTCGCTCCGGGTGTTCGGCCTGGGCGAAGAAGAACCAGTGATACCAGGCCTTGGCGAAGCGGGCATCGCAGCGTGCCAGTGCCTCGCCGATGGGCACGCAGTCGAGTGCGGCGAGCGCACGCACCCGATCGGGGTGGTCCAGTGCGAGCCGGAAGGCCACGTAACTGCCCCGGTCGTGTCCGGCCACGGCGAACTCGGTGTGACCGAGCGCACTCATCAGGTTCGCGCAGTCCCCTGCCATCGCCCGCTTGCTGTATGGCGAGTGGTCGGCGGTGGTCGGGGGCTTCGAGGACTGGCCATAGCCGCGCAGATCGGGGCAGACGACGGTGAAGTCCGAGGTCAGCAGGGGTGCGACGCGGTGCCAGGTGGTGTGTGTCCGGGGATGGCCGTGCAGGAGCAGTACCGCAGGGCCGGAGCCGCCCCACCGGACGCGGAGCTGCGCATCGCCGACGTCGATGTGCTCAAGGGTGAAATCCTGGAACATGTGAAGGAGTATGCCCAGGTAGAAGCGCTTCAAGTCGGGTTTGCGCCCCCGTCGTAAAGGGCGTGGACGGATGCCCTATGCTTGTAATCGCTCCCGGGGGGACCTGAGAGCACGGTCGTCCGGTTCGCCGCAACCGACCGGGCTCCCATCGTCCAGCGGCCTAGGACTCCGCCCTTTCAAGGCGGCAACGCGGGTTCGAATCCCGTTGGGAGTACGCAGTACAAGTAAGGCCCTGTGGCGCAGTTGGTTAGCGCGTCGCCCTGTCACGGCGAAGGTCGCGGGTTCGAGTCCCGTCAGGGTCGCTTTACGTTCGGCTACTAGCCGGCGTTACCGGCCAGGTAGCTCAGTTGGTACGAGCGTCCGCCTGAAAAGCGGAAGGTCGCCGGTTCGACCCCGGCCCTGGCCACCTTCCGTAAGACCGCCCCGACCCAGGTCAGGGCGGTTTTTTCATGCCCGAGCCCCGATCGGTCGCTGGTGGCATTTTCCCGGGAAAGTGTTGGCGTTTGGTTGGTTGCCCTCGGCCACTGGTTCGGCTGTCGTCTTCGTGCTCCCCTTGAGGCTGGCATTTCCGCCATCGGGAAGTTCTGGGCAGGGAGAGCGATGAGGCTTCTGCGGGTCTTTCGTCGACCGGTTTCTGTTGCGGCGGCGCTGGGGGTGGCCTTGGCGGTGCTGACTCCACCAGGAGCGGCGGCCGTTCCGGCGTCCGTCGCCGCACCCGCTCCAGCCACCATGGAGACGATCTTCAATGAGCCATCCGAACGCGGTGACCGTGACCATCGCATCGAGAAGCGGCTCCTCGAACTGGTCAACGGCGCCCCTGCCGGTTCGGAAATCAACTTCTCCGTCTACAGCTGGACCAGACCGGCGGTGGCGGAAGCGCTTGTCGAGGCTCAGCAGCGTGGGGTCAGCGTGCGGATCGCCATCGACGGTGGCGCGGATGACAACGCGGCCAACAACGCGATGAAGGTGCTCAAATCGGCCAAGTTCACGAAGCTGGTCTTCTGTGGACCGGGCGGCAAGAACACCGCCTGTATCGCCAACCGCGGCGTCCCTCACTCGATCAATCACAACAAGTTGTGGATGTTCTCCGAAACCGGCGGGCTGAAGGACGTCGTGGTGGTTTCCTCGCACAACCTGACCACGACTCAGGGAAATCTGTTCAACCACGCACTCCTGATGAGTGGCGACGCCGACCTCTACGGCTACTACCGCAAGCACGTCGACCGGATGCTCGCCCAGCGCAAGGACAACAACTACGCCCAGAACGGTGGCTACCACAAATCCGTACCCAGTCTGGTGACCACGTACATGTCACCGCGTGCGGATTCCAAGGGCGGCCGGTCCCAGGAACACAGCACCGACATCTACACGCAGATCCTCAAGTACATCAACAGGTTCGAATCCGGCTGTTCGCTGGACGTCGCCCAGGCGAACATCGCGGACACTCGCTCCGTGGTTGTCGACGAGATCACCAGGATCGCCCGGCTCGGCTGCAAGGTCCGGGTGGTCTACGACTCGATGGGCTCGAAGAACCTCGGGAAACTCAAGGGCAAGGCGAACATCTCCCTCAAGCGTTACCTGGACAACGACGCCGACAACATCGACGGCCGCAAGGTGAGCCTGCACTCGAAGTACATGATCTACAAGGGGCACTACAACAAGACCGCCAACCGGTCGATCGTGTTCAGCGGTTCACAGAACCTTTCCGGCGCCGCCCTGCGCAGCAACGACGAGATCCTGACGAAGGTGGAGAACGCGACGGTGAGCCGCGGTTTCAACGAGAACTTCAGCAAGCTGTGGAGCCGCGCGAAGTGCAGCAGGCCGCAGGAAGGCGAAGGCAGCTGCCCCTGATCCCGCGGCGAAGCCGCCGTCCTAGCGGCGGCTTCGCCGCAGGAACCGGAACAGGAACACCAGCAGTAGCCCGGTCAGCACGCCGTAGGCCAGGCTTTCCCACCAGAGCCGGGCAGGGAACTGCCAGTCGTGGTACAGACCGGCCCGGACAGGCACCGAGATGAGCACGGCGGCCGGCAGGACGGCCCACTCCTGCCAGGTCATGGCTCTGCGGCGGTTTCTGGTCATCACCTGCCATTTAGCCATACCGCCGCCGGGGGCGCTCTTCCCGTCAGCCGACGTCGCGCTTGTTGGCGACCAGCTTGTGCGGCTCCGTGTCGAGATCGTCGATACCGAAACTGATGACCCGCTGCGGGTGGATGCGGATCACCGGGCCGCGAAAGTTCCCCGAGCTGTCCGTCGGCTGTTCGATGGCCTCCGCGTAGCCGCGGATCTCCAGGCAGCGCACGCGCCACGGGTCCACCGAGGCGAGATCGTCCACCACGAACGCCACCCTGCCGTTGTCCGCCACATTGCGGAACTTTCGACTCGCCGCCATGTTGTAACCGCCGATGTCGATCGTCCCGGTCTCCTCGTTGAGGCCGAATCCGACCGGCGAGACCTGCAACGTCCCGTCCGGCTGGGCGGTCGCGAGCCGGCCCAGCCGCTGCGACTTCAGGTAGTCGATCTCTTCCTTCGTGAACGTCATGACCATCACCTCTCGGGTTGTCCTTTCAACCACCCTGGTACCTCGACTTAAGTTGAGGTCAAGGCCGCGATGGTTGTCCCGTTTTCTGTCTCATCCTGACTACTACCTGCGGTACTGCCTGAATCGATTCGCGGTTATCGTCCCGTCATGTCCCCGACCCTGACCCGCGGCGCAGGCAGGCTGCTGCGTGGCGGGGTCGCGGGGATCGCCACCGGCACGCTCGCGTTGCTGGCGCACGCCGAGGCGGGCGCCGCGCTGCCGGATCCGGCCTTGTTCGTGCCACCCGTCCTGCTCATGGGCCTCGTCGCCGCCGGACTCGGCGGCCGTGAACGTGGGCCGTGGACGATCCTCGCCCTGGTCGGCGCGGGGCAGTTGGCCATGCACACCCTCCTGTCGATGACCGTGTCCCATGCACGGTCCCACGGCCACGGAAACGACAACCCCGAGTTCATGCTCTTCGCGCACGTGCTGGCCACCCTCGTCGTGGTCACCGTGCTCACCGGCGCGGAACGCGCGGTCTTCCTGCTCTTCGCCGTGCTGACGTCCCGGCTACCACGCAGGCTGACACCGCTTCCCGCCACCGCGCCGCTGCGGCTCGCGCCACTCGCGCCGATCCCGCCGAGCCCGGTCTCCAGTGTGCTGCGCCGCAGGGTGCAGACCAGGCGCGGTCCGCCTTCCCACAGCTGACCGACCACCCCGCACCACACCGCAGCGCGCCCGTTGCCCGGCCGCGCGCCGCGGTCCTCCACCCTGCACCGAACCAGGAGACCACCTCCCATGTCCGAAACCACCAAACCAGCGCCGACCGCACCACCGGATGCCAGTTCCCAGCCGGCCTCGGGCTGGCGCGGGCTCGTGCTCCGCCTGCACTTCTACGCCGGGGTGCTGGTCGGTCCGTTCGTCCTCGTCGCCGCGCTGACCGGCGTCCTCTACGCCCTCACCCCGCAGCTCGAGTCCTGGCTCTACGCCGACGAACTCACCGCACCGGCGGCCGCCGAGCCACTCCCGCTTTCCGAACAGGTGCGCGTCGCACAGAACGCCGCTCCCGGCGCCGAACTGCACGCCGTCCGCCCGGCACCCGAGCCGGGCGACACCACGCGTGTGCTGTTCGCCGACGACCAACTGGATTCGTCGGAGTACCGCACGCTCTTCGTCGATCCGGGCACCGGCGACATCACCGGCGACCTCACCACCTACGGCACCAGCGGCGTCCTGCCGTTGCGCATGACCCTCGACCAGCTGCACCGCAACCTCCTGCTCGGCGACCCGGGGCGCCTCTACAGCGAACTCGCCGCCTCCTGGCTGTGGGTGGTCGCACTCGGCGGCATCGTGCTCTGGGTCTCGCGTCGGCGAGGCCGCCGACCGGCCACATTGGTGCGTCCCGAACCGGGGACGTCCGGGCGCCGCCGCACGATGAGCCGGCACGGCGCGCTCGGTACCTGGGTGCTGCTCGGTGCGTTGTTCCTTTCCGCCACCGGGCTCACCTGGTCCACGTACGCGGGGGAGAACGTCTCCGACCTGCGCGCGGCGCTGAGCTGGAGCACTCCGTCGTTGGACACCGCAGGCGGGGGCGAGCACGCCGAGCACACGGAGCACACGGGCCACGCCGAGCACTCGTCCGGTGCTGAGCAGTCCACACAGGACCCGGTCGCGCAACTGGACGGTGTGCTCGCCGCCGCGCGTGCAGGAGGGATCGACGCAGGCCTGATCGAGGTCACGCCGCCCGGCGAAGCAGGGGGAGCATGGGCGGTCACCGAGATCGACCGTGGCTGGCCGACCCAGGTCGACGCGGTCGCGGTCGACGCCTCGACCGGCCAGGTCGTCGACGACGTGCGCTTCGCCGACTACCCGCTCGCGGCCAAACTGGCCCGCTGGGGCATCGACGGCCACATGGGCTCGCTGTTCGGGTGGCCCAACCAGATCCTGCTCGCCGCACTCGGGCTGAGCCTGGCGACGCTGGTGGTCCTCGGCTACCGCATGTGGTGGCAGCGCAGGCCGACCAGGGCAACCGGCTTCACCTTCGGCAGGCCGATCCCCCGTGGGCAGTGGCGGAAGGCGCCACGGCTTCCGTTGCTCGCCGGGCTCGCCGTGGCGGCCGTGGTCGGCTGGTTCGTGCCCTTGCTGGGCATCAGCCTGCTGGCGTTCCTCGTGCTCGACGTACTGCTCGGCTGGAAGACCCGATTGCCGAAGTGAGCGTGCCGAGCGCAGAGTGCGGCTACGTCGTGTGGGAGCTGGCGCGGTCCGCGCGCTGAACCGGCCCGAAAACCGATTGGCCATACCGGAATCGGCGGCCACACTGGCGGTCATGGACTTCGGCGATTTCGACGCGCGCGGCTACCGCACTGTGGACGTTCGCACCGGCTATGGCGAATGGGTCGCCAGCTACGAGGACACCGTCCAGGACACGATGGACATCGCCCTCCTCGACCGGTTGACGGAGCCGTCGTGGGCTTCCGCGCAGCGCGCGGCGGACCTCGGCTGTGGCACCGGCCGCACCGGCGCCTGGCTGCGCGAGCACGGGGTCAGGGCGATCGACGGAGTGGACCTGACCCCGCAGATGCTCGCCGTCGCACGGGAACGCGGAGCACACGACAGGTTGATCGAGGCTGACGTCACCGCGACCGGTCTTGCCGCAGGCACCTACGACCTGCTCATATCGTCCCTTGTGGACGAACACCTGAGTGACCTGCGGCCGTTCTACCACGAGGCCTGGCGGCTTGCCGCGGACAAGGCCCACTTCGTGGTGGTGGCCTTCCACCCGCACTTCATCATGGCCAGCGGCATGCCGACCCACTACCGGAACCACGCGGGCGAGGACGTGGCCATCAGCACGACCGTGCACCTGCTCAGCGATCACGTCGGTGCGGCGCTGGAAGCGGGCTGGCAGTTGGCCGAACTTCGGGAGCGCGTCGTGGACGACGAGTGGGTCGCCGTCAAGCCGAAGTGGGAGCGGTTCCGCAACCACCCGGTCTCGGCCGCGTTCGTCTGGCGCAGATTGCCCTGAAGGCTACATCCAGCCGAGGCGGTCGCCGAGCGCGTTCTCCACCTTCTGGTTGGTGTCCTTCGAGTCGACGGGAGTCCGGGGAGAGACACGGTCGAGCACGGAGGCCCATTCGAGAATGATGGTCGCCACGGTCTCCGCCTCCCGCTCGTGCTCGGTGTCGTAGGACGTGCGCCGCAGCGCCCTGCGAACGGCATCGGGTTCGAGGTCCGGGTACTTCGCGCGCAGGGTGTTCGGCTCGACGTCCGGGTAGAGGTCGGCCAGCAGGCTGTCGTCGTCCTGGTCACTGCTGTGACCGGCCAGGATGTGGCCGAGTTCGTGCAGGATGATGTGCCGCTGGTGCGACTTGCTCGTTTCCTCCTGGTAGAGGATGTAGTCGGCGGTGGCGGTCGCGATCCAGACCCCGAACGGTCCCGGCACCGGAATCGGATGGCCGAGCAGCCGGATCGGCCTGCCCCGCTGTTCGCCGACGCGCTTGCAGAGTTCGGTGACGTCGAGTGGGGGCTGGATGTCCAGCTCGTTCAGCAGTCGCCTGCAGCGGCGCCGCAGCTGTCGTTCCCGCATCAGTCACCGCCGTCCTTGCCGCACACACCGTCGTCCTCGACGTTAGCGGGTTGCCCGGAGCTGGTTAAGGCCGAGTGGGGAACTACTCGGTGGTGGCGTCCGGGCGGCCGGCCTGCTCCTCGCGGTAGACCACGTCGAGCAACTCCATCACCAGCCTGCGCCGCCCCGGTGAGAGCTCCCCCGCGCGCATCGCCATCATCTGGGCTTCGCTGCTGCCCGCGATCTCGTTCAGCCTCGCCTGCTCGGACTTGAGCGTCGCCAGCTGCTGGTCGACCCGGTCGGTGACCTCGTCGTCGAAGAAGTAGCTGACCGGGACGCCGAAGAAACCGGCCAGCGCCTGCAGGTGTTTGAAGGTCGGGTTGTCCTTCTTCGCCTTCCGGAGCTGCCAGATGTAGCTCTGCGAGATCTTGACCTCGCCCTGCGCCGAGATCGCGGCCGCCACCTGCTCGTTGCTGTACTCCTGCCCGTCGCGAGGCGTCTTGTTGACAAAGAGGTGGTTCAGCTTGCTGGCCAAGGTTCGACTCGCGCCTGCTTCGTCGACCATCGTGACCTCCCCATGTCACCGGCGGGTCTCCACTCACGGAAACGGCCGTCCGAGTTTTCACTTCTCTGTCGGTTGAAACGCTCGCGAGTCCAGTCTAGGCTCTGCGCGTACCCGGCTCCACTCTGGTGAAGCAGTTGGGTGGTCATCCTCTGCACACGAGTGCGAGCCACCACCCCCGGTCCTGGGGGTCCGGGGGAGGTCCGGCCGGGTCCGCGCGCTCCCGGGGTGCCTGTACTGGGCACCCCGGACAGGCGTCTGCCGTTTTCCCTTTCTTCTCGTCCGCCGGTCCCGTGAATTTTGATGAATGTCCGAAATGACCGACGGGAGTTGCTTGATTTCCCGCCGCAAACCCTCGATGCTGTGCGCACCGTGGGAACATGGCGGTTCCTGTCGGAAGCTGGTAAGTGAGCAACTTTCACACGGCGGGGGTGCATGTGCGATACGGCATTCTCGGATCCACTCTGGTCTCAGGCGCGCCCGTCGGTCCGCGCCAGGTTCGAACTGTGCTCGCGGTACTGCTGAGTAGTCCGAACGAACCCGTCACCACGGAGATGCTCGCGGCCGAACTCTGGCGTGGACCCGCCCCCGGTTCCAGCGGGGCGGTTCTGCAGGGCCGTATCTCCACCCTGCGCAAGTTGCTCTGTCCCGATCTGCCCGCCCGCTCGCCCCAGCAGCTCATTCGCACCCGGCAGGGTTGCTACACGCTGATGCTGGAGGACGCGGAACTGGACGCCACCGAGTTCCTCCGGTTCACCGAGGCGGGCAAGAAGGCCGCGGCGCAGGGCGATCTTCCCGAGGCAAGTCGCTGCTTACGCGCCGGGTTGGCACTCTGGCGCGGTAAGGCATTGCAGGACACCGGCCGTGGACCGCTGTTGTCCGGATACGCCGGATTGCTGGAGCAGCACCGGCTCGCCGCGCTGGAGCAGCGCTTCGAGATCGATATCGCACTCGGGGACCTCACCGGCGCGATCAGCGGCCTGACCGAGCAACTCACCCACGACCCTGCGCAGGAGAACTTCGCCGCACTGCTCATCGAGGCACTCGTCGCGGCGGGCAGGGGGGCGGCAGCACGAGACGTGTTCGACAGCACGCGAATCGCACTCGACGCGGTGGGCGTCTCGCCAGGAACCCGGCTGGAACAGGCCGCGGGCCGCCTGCGTCCCGAGCCCCCTGCGGTCCCCTCGTCTTACCTCCTCGAGCGCACCGGACCCGGCCACGGCGGCACTGGACACAACGGAGGGATCGCCTGTCCCGCGCAGGTTCCCGCGCAGATTCCCGATTTCACCGGCCGTGGTGAGCTGCTGGAGCGAATTCGCGGTGAACTCACCGGACGAGGGCCACGCCTCGTCGTGCTGAGCGGACCCGGCGGCGTCGGTAAGAGCACGCTCGCGATCCGTTCCGCACACCTGCTCCGGCGCGAGTTCGGGGACGGTCAGGTAGTGGCCGACCTCGCCACCGAACCCGGCCAGCCGAGCGAGGTGTTGCGCAGGTTCTTGCTTTCCATCGGCGAGGCCGAGGAGACGATCCCGCACGGGTTCGTCGAGCGTCAGCAACTCTGGCGCAGTCGCACTGCCGACGCCGCGGTGCTCGTGCTGCTGGATGACGCACGGGACGAAGGGCAGGTGCGCGCCCTGTTGCCCGCGGGCGAGGAATGCGGAGTGCTGGTCACATCGCGGCGGCGGATGCTCGGCCTTGCCGGGGCGACGACCATCCCGGTCGACGCTTTCGCGGAGACGGAGGCCTGGCAACTGCTGGGCGGGATCGCCGGGCAGGAACGCGTGGTCGCCGAGCCCGACGCCGCGCGCAAGTTGCTGGGGATGTGCGCGGGATTGCCGCTGGCCGTGCGCATTGTCGGTGCGAAGCTCGCTGCCCGCCCCCACGAGACACTGGCCGAGCTCACCGACCGAATCGGCGCGGGCCGGTCCCGGCTCACCGAGATGCGCGCAGGCGATCTCGATGTGCGGGCCACGATCGAGCTGAGCTATGTCGAGTGCTCCGGGCAGGCAAGACAGGCCTTCCGGCTACTCGGCGCGGTACGTCTGCCTTACGTTTCCCGTGCCGCCGTCGCCACCCTGCTCGGCGTGGACCGCGGTACCGGCGCGAATGTCGCCGAATCGCTCGTCGAAGCCCAGATGCTGCAGGTCGCGGGACGTGACACCTTCGGCGAACTGCGATACCAGTTGCACGATCTGATCGCGGAATTCGCCGAGGAGAAGGCGCGGACCGAGGATTCCGAGCAGGCGCGCGACGCCGCGTTGGCAGCGATGATCGCCTACTACCTCGAAGCGGTGGACGAGGGCTGCGGCAGGCGTGATCCGGCCCGCTGGTGCGTGGCGGAGGCGGACAACGTGCTCGTGGTCGTCGACGCGGCGTTGCAGCGAGGCTGGTGGTCCCGTGCCTGGGAGTTGGCCGACGCCTTCGCCGAGTTGGCGACGGTACGGCCGGGTTCGGCTTCGGCTCGCAACGTCACCGTGCTCGCGGTCTGGGCAGGCAGGCGCTCCGGCGACCCGCGAGCGGAAGCGCGCAGCCTGCGCAGGCTCGGCGAACTGCACTGGCAGCAAATGAAAGTCGGCAGTGCCATGCGGTACCTGGCCGCTGCCGCGCAGCGCTACCGAGACCTCGGAGATCAGGTGGAGCTGGCCAGGACGCTCGTCGCGGAGTCCGATGTGCTCGCCGAGACCGGCAGGGTTTCCGAGGCCAGGACCCGGCTCAGCACGGCGATCGAGGTCGCCGAGGCCGCCGGTGACAATCGCACGCAGGCCGCCGCACTGGACGAGTTGGGCGGTGTGCACTCGGACGCCGGGGAGTTCGGTGCGGCGGAGCGATGTTTCACCAAGGCACTGCGGTTGTCGAGCGAGGTGGGCGACGAGCGGGCCACGGTGAGCGTGCTCAAACGGCTGGCCGACGTGCTCCGCAGAGCGGGTCACTACGACCGCGCGACCGCATTGCTCGGCGAAGCGCTCACCAGGGCGAGAGCTGCGGGCGACGCGCACTGGGAAGCCCATGTGCTGCGCAGCCTTGGCGAGGTGCAGCGCTTCCAGGGGGACACCGGGACGGCCAGGGCCAGTCTCGTGCGCTCGCTCGAACTCTTCACCGAGCACGGCCATCGTCATGCGGTCGCCTATTCCCTGCGCAGTCTCGGAGATCTGTACGCCCAGGTCCGGGATTACGAGCAGGCGGCCGAGAGTCTGCAACGCTGTCAGGCGATGTTCGAGGCGCTGGGTGACCGTCGTGGGCAGGCGTACATTATGCGCAGTCTCGGCGGCCTGTATGTTCGCACCGGCCGGTGGCGGGAAGCGGAACGTTCCCTGCGCACGGCGCTGGCGATCTTCGACGAACTGTCGATGCCTTGGTACAGTCAGGATGCGGCGCGGGCGCTGGCGAGAACGCGCAGTTGGTCCAGCGCGAGCTGACTGGGTTCTCATCCTGGATCCATAATTTTCCCAACATTGGTCAAGTGGATCTTTCGCTTATTTTGGCCGTTTTCGTCTTTCATTCCGATCGGCTGAAAACGCTGTTTTATCCGGTAGATATGTCCTATCCGCTTCGGCGAGGAGAGGGCATATGAGAGTCAGTCGTTCAATACGCAACAGAATCAGGACCGCAGGAGTGGCAACGGTCCTGACAGGACTGCTTTGCGCGGGAAGCCCGGTGGCAGGAGCCCAAGCGTCCGCGCCATCGAGCGAGGCGACCGGTATCCAGGCCGAGGTCGGCGTCGCCGGTCATCCGACCTCGGACCTGAAACTGACCAGGACCGACATACTCACGCGGGCGCAGAGCTGGATCGACGAGCGTGTCCCCTACAGCCAGAGCAAGTGGCACACCAACCAGTACGGCCGGTACCGCCAGGACTGCTCCGGTTATGTCTCGATGGCCTGGGGGCTGAAGAACGTTCGCTGGACCGGGAACATCATGGAGGTCGCGACCAGAATCAGTAAGTCCAAACTGCTTCCCGGTGACGCACTCTGGGTGCACGGCAGTAGTGTGCAGCACATCGCCATTTTCGTCAGGTGGGCCGACTCGGCCAAGACGCAGGCGGTGGTCCGTGAGGAGTATCGGACCGGAACCGTTGCCGCACAGCGCACCTGGTCGGCCAGCTGGACCTCGAAATTTACCGCTATCCGCTACAAGAACGTGATCGAGGGCGACGCGAAGACCTGCGCCGTGGTGAACGAGAACCACAAGTCCTACACCCAGCTCGCGGAAGGAGCGAAGGGCGAACTGGTCAAGGCCGCACAATGCCTGCTTGCCGGGGCCGGCTTCAACACCGGCGCGGACGGACCGAGCGGGACCTTCGACGCGACCATGACCAGCGCTGTGAAGCAGTACCAGACCAAGGTCGGCCTGCCGTCGAACGGCACGGTGGATTCGCACACCTGGACGGCGCTGCTGTCGCGCGGCAGCACGCCGATGGTGCAGGACGGGTCGACGGGCAGCGCGGTGAGCCGGGTGCAGCGTTCCCTCAACGCCGCGACGAACGCGGGCCTTGACGTCGACGGTCAGTTCGGCCCGAAGACGACCACAGCGGTTAAGAACTACCAGTCCTCCCGGAAACTCGGTTCGGACGGAATCGTCGGCCCGAACACCTGGGCCGCACTTCAAGCGGGTAAGTGAGCGGTGGAAAGGAATGACGATGCGAAGGATTCTGGCGAAACTGGCGGTCGGGCTCCTGGTCGCCGGTGGAGCCACGGCTATCGCGACCGCACCGGCACAGGCGGCCGATCCGCCGACCGGTGACCAGCTGAGCGGGGCGGTGCAGAACTGCACCGAGCAGATCTCGAACGGCAAGTACGGCGAGCGCAGCGGTCAATCACGGACGGTTCCCGTGTGTGCCACCGGAAACGCGGTGCACTGGCGCTCTGGGATGACCATCGACTGCGACGGCCAGCGCACCACGAACTGCAACAAGTCGACGGACCCGTACTTCCAGCCGCAGACGTCGTTCCCACAGTCGGACGGCAAGCCACTGATCGCGGACAAGCTGCCGTTCGTCGTGGTGCCCCAGGCCACGTCGACGTGGAATCACGACCAATCCAATGTCCCTGGCGGAACTGTCGTCGCGGTTGTCTACAAGGGAAAGGTCGTCTACGCGGTCGTCGGTGACCGGGGACCGAAGGATGCGATCGGGGAGGGCTCCTACGCGCTGGCCAAGGCGTTGGGTATCAACCCCAATCCGCGCACCGGCGGCGTCTCCGGCAAAGTCGTGGACTACATCGCTTTCCCCGGAGTGAAGGCGAGCCCGATCGAGAACCACGCCGACGCGGTGAGCAAGGGCCAGCAGGCCGCCGCCGACCTCGTGTCCGGTCGCAAGAGCTGCATCAGTGTCCAATTGAACCGCAGCAGTTACTCGAAGCTGGCTCCGGGCTCGACCAACGCCCAGGCGAGCATCGCCCAGTGTCTTCTGCGTGCTGCCGGGCACGACTTCGGTGAAGGTGATCCGAACGGCACCATGGACGATGCGACGGTCGCAGCGGTGAAGAAGTTCCAGGCCAAGGTGGGATTGCCGGCGAATGGGACGGTGGATTCACACACCTGGACGGCGCTGCTCTCGCGGGGCAGCACGCCGACGCTGCAGAACGGCTCCAGTGGTAGTGCGGTGAGCAGGTTGCAGCGTTCGTTGAATGCCGCGACGAGCGCCAAGCTGGCGGTCGACAGTCACTTCGGGCCGAAGAGCACCTCGGCGGTGAAGAGTTACCAGTCCTCGCGTGGGCTCGGTTCGGACGGGATCGTCGGCTCCAAGACGTGGGCCGCGCTTCAGTCGGGCAAGTAGCAGTGCACGAGGAGTGGGGACGGCCGAAACTAGGCCGTTTCCACTCCTCGTGTCCCCTCAGGCGAGTGCGGCGTCCAGCGTGATGGTGGTTCCGGAGAGCGCTTTGCTCACCGGGCAGCCGTCCTTCGCCGCCTTGGCGAACTGCTGGAACTTCTCCTCGTCGACACCGTCCACGTTGGCGCGCAGGGTGATCGCGATTCCGCTGATCTTGAAGCCGTTGGTGTCCGGGCCGAGGGTGACCTCCGCGCTCACGTCCAGCGAGGTCGCGGTGAGGTTCTCCTTCTCCAGGACTCCGGAGAGGTTCATCGCCAGACAGGAGGAGTGCGCGGCGGCGATCAGTTCCTCGGGGCTGGTCTGGCCCTCGGGGTCGCCCGCCCGCGTCGGGAACGACACCGGGAACTGCCCGGCGTTCGAGGAATCGAGGGTGACGGTGCCCTTTCCGGACTGCAGGCCGCCTTCCCAGTGGGTGGTGGCGTCGCGACTCGGCATTTCAATCTCCTTCTGTCGGTGTGCTTCGCACGGCCTCGGTGAGGTCGCGCAGGGTTCGGATCAGGTCCCGCCGGGTGGTCTCGTCGAGGCCGATGCTGCAGCTCATCGCCGAAGGGATCGGCGCGGCTCGCTCGCGTAGCGCCCTACCTTCGTCGGTCAGGTTCACCGTCACGCTGCGCTCGTCGCCAGCCAGCCGCTCGCGGGTGAGCAGTCCCCTGGCCTGCAGCCGTTTCAGCAGCGGCGAGACGGTGCCGTAGTCGAGGTGCAGATCAGCGGCGATCTCCTTGACCGGCCGCCCGTCGCGCTCCCACAGCACGAGCAGGACCAGGTACTGGGGATAGGTGAGGTCGAGCTCGGACAACAGTGGGCGATAGGTGTCGGTGACCGCCCTGGAAGCCGCGTAGAGCGCGAAGCACACCTGCTCCTCGAGCAGCAGTGCGCGGTTGGCGTCGGACATGACGCCAACCTAGTCCACAATTAAATTGTGCGCAATTTACTTTCGGGCCCAGTAACTTGCGAGGAGCGATCCGGAGACGTTGTGCCAGACGGAGAAGATCGCGGCGGGAAGCGCGGCCGCGGGGTTGAAGTGGGTCGTCGCGAGACTCGCGGCCAGACCGGAGTTCTGCATCCCGACCTCGATGCTGATCGCCCGGCGCGCCGGTTCCGGCAGTCGACAGGCGCGGGCGACGGCGTAGCCGAGCGAAAGGCCGAGCAGGTTGTGCAGGACCACCGTGACCAGGACGAGTACGCCGACCGTGGCCAGTGTCGGGGCGCTGGCCGCGACGACGATCATCACGACGAGCGCGATACCGGCGACCGAGACCAGCGGGAGCACGGGCAGGACGTTCTCGATGGCGCGGGCGGCGAGGCGGCGCAGCAGCAGGCCGAGCAGCACCGGGGCGAGGACGACCTTGATGATCGACACGAAGAGATCGCCGAAGCCCACCGGCAGGTACTCCCCGGCCAGCAGCAGGACGAGCGCGGGGGTGAGCAGCGGGGCGAGGAGGGTGGACACCGAGGTCATCGCCACCGACAGTGCGGTGTCGCCCTTGGACAGGTAGACGATCACGTTTGACGCCGTGCCGCCCGGGGCGCAGGCGACCAGGATCACGCCGGCCGCGAGGTCCGGCGAGAGCTGGAGGCCGTTCGCGATGGCCCAGCCCAGTGCGGGCATGACCACGAACTGAGCGCCGACGCCGATGGCGAACGCGACCGGGCGCTTGGCGACGTAGGCGAAGTCGCTGCCGCGCAGCGTCATGCCCATGCCGAACATGATCACCGCGAGCAGCCACGGAACCGCGGGACCCCATCCGTCGAAAGAGCTGGGGAACGCCATCGCCGCCGCGCCCGCGAGTACGACGATCAGTGCGAACCAGCGGCCGACGAAGGCGCTGACTGTCTTTACTGCGTGCACGGTTCTCCTTGCTGCCTCCGGAGTCCGACGAACTCCGCCAGCTGACTGGCCGAGTGGGCGAAGAACTCGTCTGCTGGGTCGACGCTGCCGACCAGTTGCCCGAACAACTCGAAGCTGATCATGCCGAACAGCTGGGTCCAAGCGAAGATGGCTCTGCCCAGTGCCTCCGGCGGCAGATCGGGTGCCAGGTCGGCGGCAAGTCGCCGTAGCTGACCATCGAGCACCGGGGTGAGCTCGGGACCGGGCAGCGGCGGGCGCAGGCCGTGCTCGGCCTCGTCCCTGGCCAGGATGCCGATGAAGGCGATCGCGACCCGGCTGGCGGGAGCGATGGTGTCCTCCGGCGCCTGGTAGCCCGGGATCGGGGAGCCGTAGATGAGCGCGTACTCGTGCGGGTTCGCCTTCGCCCATCCCCGCACGGCGTGGCAGAGCGCCAGCCACTGCTCGTGAGCCGTGTCCGCCGTTTCGACGGCTGCCTCCGCGGTGTCGCCCAGCGCGTTGTAGGCGTCGATGATCAACGCGGTCAGCAGTTGGTCCCGGCTGGCGAAGTAGCGGTAGAGGGCTGAGGAAACCATGCCCAGCTCCCGTGCCACGGCCCTGAGGGAAAGGCCGTCGGCGCCCACTTCGGCGAGCTGTCTGCGAGCCCTGTCCTTGATTTCCTGGGTCAGCTCGGCTCGTGCTCGCTGGCGGGCGGTGCGGCTGCTGGTCACGCCGGACACTGTGCCAGACAGGAGAGCGGCGCACCAAATAAAGAGCGGCGCTCTTGACAGAGAGCGGCGCTCTTGTTTGACTGTGCCACAACAGAGAGCACCGCTCTCGCAAAGTGAGGGAGAACGTGATGACCCAGGACAACGCGCACCGGTACATCGAGCCCAAGCGCTACGAGGCCATCCTGCACAGGACGGTCTCCGGCCTGACTCGGCTCGGGATCAGCCTGTGGGGCAGCCGGGTGCTCGCGGTGCGGGGGCGGAAGAGCGGGCAGTGGCGCACGAACCCGGTGAACCTGATGACCTTCGAGGGCGAGCGGTATCTCGTGGCGCCACGCGGCCGGACCCAGTGGGTGCGCAACCTCCGCGCCGCGGGTGGTGGTGAACTACGCCTCGGCAGGCGTGCGGAGACGTTCACGGCCATGGAGCTGGACGACGACGCCAAGCCGGAACTGCTCCGCGCCTACCTCAAGCGCTGGGCGTTCGAGGTGGGAATGTTCTTCGACGGAGTCGACGCCAGTGCCCCCACCGAGAAGCTCAGGGAAATCGCTCCCGGCTACCCGGTGTTCCGGGTGGAGACCGCCTGAACGGCGCGAAGCGTGACGGGCGGGCTCAGCGTCGCGAAGCGTCTCGTTGGGCTCAGCGGCTGGTCCGGCGGGTGCCTGCCGCCATCAACGCCAGGCCCGCGACCGCGCACACCAGGCCGATACCGAACCAGAGTTTCTGCCCGGTCATCGGGCTTCCGGTGATCACCCCGATGCCCTGCAGCCCCCAGATCGCCCCGAGGGTGAGCAGCAGAATTCCGGCAGTGAGCAGCAACCACGGTTTCATCGGGCCCTCCCGGGGACGGCGGCGGTGCTGTTCATCCCGACCCTAGTCGCACTGCGCCGCCTGCGGGCAGGACCGAAGATTGAGTCCGCTTGGAACGGGTAAGTGCGGACGTGGTTGTTCAGCAGTCGGGAGGGGCGACGTGGTAATGCGGGGACCCTGGTCCCGGCGGGAGATTCTCCGAGCCGGGCTCGCCACCGGCGCCGTCGCGATGACCTCCGGCCTCACGACGGCATGCGCCGAACTCGGTTTCGGCGACACCCTCGAGCGGATCAGGCGGGAGGGAGTTGTCCGGCTCGGTCATGCGGGTGAACGGCCCTTCGCCTACGAGGACGACGGCCTGCTCGGCGCGCTGCCCGCCGTGCACCGAGTGGTGTTCGAGCGTCTGGTCGGCGAGGGAGTCGAGGTGGTGGGCGTCCGGACGCTCTTCCGTTACCTGCTCGAAGGCCTCAACTCCGGCAGGTACGACGCCGTCGCTGCCGGGATGTTCATCGGCGGGCCGCGATGCGATCTGGCCCTGTTCTCCGCGCCGATCTACTGCGCCCGGGCGGCTCTGCTCGTCCGGAAGGGAAATCCGGTCGGGCTGAGCGACTACGCGTCGGTCGCGGCCAGGGAGGCGAAACTGGCCGTGCTCGGCGGGACCGCGGAGCAGAGCTATGCCGCTGCCGCAGGCGTTGCGCGAGAGCGGCTGAGGGTGGTCGCTTCTCAGCGCGAAGGTGTGGAGGCGGTGGCGGAGAACGATGCGGACGCCTTCACCCTGACCAGCGTGTCGCTGCGGGCGCTCGTGGACTCCTTGCGCGCGCAGGAACCGCCACCGGACAGGCCCGACGACCCCGCCCTCGACGGCGGGGAGCCCGCCGAACTGGTCGAGGTGCTGGACCCGTTCGTGCCTGCCGTGGAAGGGCAGCCCCAGCTCGGCTGCGGGGGTGCGGCGTTCCGCAAGACCGATCAGGCGCTGCGGGACGCGTTCAACTCCGAACTGACGGCGCTCCGCCGGGAGGGCAGGATTCTGCCGCTCACCGAACCGTACGGCTTCACCAGGGCAGAGATGCCACCGTCGGACGTCACGACCGAGCAGTTGTGCCGAACCGGTACGGCAGGCGCCTACCTCGACCCGTTGCCGAGGTGACCGGGTGTCCTCGGACAAGAACTCCGCAAGGCAGGGCTGGCGTGCGGGCATCGACCTGCCGGTTACGGTCGTCGCGGCGTCGCTCGCGATCATCTTTCTCGCCGTCGGTCTGATCTTCAGTGACCAGTTGCGGGTGGCCGGTCTGCACGTCTACGCGTTCATCGCGGACTGGTTCGGCTGGGTCTTCGTGCTCGCCACCGCCGGGTTCGTGTTCTTCATCCTCTACCTGGCCTTCAGTCGCTTCGGCAGGATCAGACTCGGCAAGCCGGATGATCGTCCGGAGTACTCCACGTTCTCCTGGATCTCGATGATGTTCGCCCTCGGTGTGGGCATCGGCCTGATCTTCTACGGCGCCTATGAGCCGGTCCTGCTGTACGCCGAGCCGCCACCCGGTGGGCCCGCACCGCGCACCGAAGAGGCCGCGGTCGTCGGGATGCAGTACTCGATCTTCCACTGGGCACTGCACCCGTGGGCGTTCTTCGGCGTCGCCGGTCTCACCTTCGCCTACACGACCATGAACAAGGGCCGCAGTTCGCTGGTGACGTCGACGCTGCGACCGCTGCTCGGCGATCGCGCGGACGGCGGGGTCGGCAGGAGCATCGACACCTGGGTGATCGTGACGACACTGGTCGGCAACGCGGTGACCCTCGGTCTCGGCACCCTGCAGATCATCGCCGGCCTGCGGTTCGTCGGTGGCATCCAGAGCTCCACCTTCGTCCTGGTGCTCGTGGTCGGACTGCTGACCATCGCCTTTGTGTTCTCCGCTGTCGCCGGAGTGGACAGGGGGATCAAACGCCTCGCCGATTTCAACGTCGTGCTGGCGATCGGGCTGATGCTGTTCCTTCTCCTGCTCGGGCCGTTCAAGTTCATCTTCGACCTGCTGTCCGAGGCGCTGGGCGGTTACCTGTTCAACTTCCTGCCGATGTCCTTCCAGACCGGTGCGTTCGACGACGGCACCTGGATGCAGAACTGGACGATCTTCTTCTGGGCATGGGGGATCTCCTGGGCACCCTATGTGGGCAGTTTCCTCGCCAAGATCTCCCGCGGGCGCACGATCCGGGAGTACGTGCTCGGTGTGCTCATCGCGCCGAGCGTCGCCACCGTGGTCTGGTTCTCGGTGCTCGGTGGCACCTCACTGGACCTGCAGTTCTCCGGCGAGGTCGACGTCGCCTCCGCGGCGGGCGAGAGTGCTGAGGCCGCCCTGTTCGAGGTGCTCCAGGCGTTCCCGCTGGCCACGGTGACCAGCCTCGCTGTGGTCGTGCTCGCCGCCGTGTTCTTCGTCAGTGGTGCCGACGCGGGCGCGATCGTGCTGGGCACGTTCTCCTCGAAGGGTAATCCCGACCCGAAGAAGTGGCTGACGGTGTGCTGGGGGCTGCTCGTCGGCCTCGTCGCGCTGATGTTGCTCATCGTCGGCGGGCTCGATGCCCTCCAGTGGGGAGCGATCGTGGTCGCGTCGCCCTTCGTGCTCGTCCTCATCGCCATGTGTGTCGGCTTCGTCAAGGACCTGCGCGCCGACGTCAAGGCCGGGAGGGTGGACGTCCGAAAGGCCCGTTCGCGAACCTGAGGATGCTCAGCCCAACGCCAGTGACATGTACTTGGTGTCCAGGTACTCCTCGATGCCCTCCACGCCGCCTTCCCTGCCGAAGCCGGACTCCTTGACGCCGCCGAAGGGGGCGGCCGGATTCGACACGATTCCGGTGTTGATGCCCACCATTCCGGTGGGCAGTGCCTCGCCGACGCGGACGGCCCGGTCGATGTCGCGGGTGTAGAGGTAGGCCACCAGCCCGAACTCGGTGTCCGCCGCCTGACGCAGCGCGTCCTCCTCGTCGGTGAAGGTGGTGATCGGGGCGACCGGCCCGAACACCTCCTCGCGCAGGATTCGCGCGTTCGCCGGTACGTCCGCGAGCACCGTCGGCGGGTAGAAGAAGCCCTTGCCCTCCGGCACCTCACCGCCGGTGGTGGCGGTCGCGCCGGCATCCACCGCGTCGGCGACCAGTTCCACGACGGTGTCGCGCTGGCCGATGTTGATCAACGGGCCGACCGAGACGCCCTCCTCGGTACCCGGTCCGGTCCGCAGCTCCGCCATCGCGGCGGTCAGCCGCCGGGTGAACTCCTCCGCGACCGGTTCCGCGACGTGGAACCGGTTGGCCGCGACGCAGGACTCGCCGTTGTTGCGCATCTTCGCGGCGACCGCGCCCTCGACCGCCGCGTCCACGTCAGCGTCGGAGAACACCAGGAACGGGGCATTTCCGCCGAGTTCCATCGACATCCGTTGCAGGTTGCCCGCGCACTGCTCCACCAGCTTCTTGCCGACCTCGGTCGAGCCGGTGAAGGACATCTTGCGGATGCGGGGGTCCTCCAGTGCAGGGGCCACGATGCGGCTTGCCGACGTGCTCGGTACGACGTTCAGCACCCCGTCCGGCAGGCCTGCCTCGGTCAGCAACGCGGCTAGGCTCAGCATCGACAGCGGCGTGAGCTGGGCCGGTTTAAGCACCATCGTGCAGCCCGCCGCGATGGCGGGACCTATCTTTCGGGTGCCCATGGCCAGCGGGAAGTTCCACGGGGTGATCAGCAGGCAGGGGCCGACCGGCTGCTTCGTGACCAGGGTGCGCTTGGCGCCCGACGGATCGCGCGCGTACCGGCCGTCGATGCGGACGGCTTCCTCGGAGAACCAGCGGAAGAACTCGGCGGCATAGGTGACCTCGGCGCGGGACTCCTTGAGGCTCTTGCCCATCTCGAGCGTCATCAGCCGGGCGAGTTCGTCGGCGCGCTCGGTCATCAGCTGCCAGGCGCGGCGCAGGATCTCCCCGCGCTCGCGCGGTGGCGTGACGGCCCACTCGGCCTGGGCAGCGGCAGCGGCTTCCACTGCCGAGAGGGCGTCCTCGCGCTGGCCGTCGGCCACCTCGGAGAGGGTGTCCTCCGTGGCCGGGTCGATCACCGGGAACCGGGCGCCCGAGGCACCCTCGCGCCATTTCCCGTCGACGAAGAGCTGGGTGGGGTTTCGGTCGCTCAATTCAGTCATGGTCGCGGATACCCGGTCTGCGCCCAGGACATGCCGGGAACGATCGATGCAACCCTGCTCCGGGCCGGCAACGTCTGTCGGATATGCGTAGATACCCGTGGCTGCTGTTACTGCTCGTCGCCGTGACCGGCTGTGGCGGCGGGTCGGGTGGACCAGGCGGTCAGATATGTACCGAGATCGGTGCGCCGCCGGGTATCGGCGTCGACGTGGCCGCCCCGATCGCCGAGCAGGTCACCGGTGGCACGCTGCAGGTGTGCTGGGACGGCGAGTGCGTGCAGCGGGACCTGCAGCTCAGGCCGTCGACCGAGGCGGGCGAGACCACGTGCACCGGCGACGGCCCCGAGGACAACTGCTCCGCGCAGGTGAGCGAGAACGGGCGGAAGAACGCGTTCGCGGATCTGCGGGATCTGCCGCAGGCCCCGGTGCGAGCGACGCTCACCCTGACCGGCGCGGACGGTCAGGTGGTGCGGCAGGAACTCGAGGTCACGCCCGAGCTGACCTATCCGAACGGGACCGAGTGTCCGCCGGGTGGCGTGCAGGCCCATCTCGTCGTCGACGAGTCGGGTTCGGTCCAGGAGCGCGACTGAACTCACCTCCTCCCGAACACCCGCAGGTGTTACGTTCCACGCGGCATGTAAATCACGTGGAGGGCGCAGCATGCGGATCGGCACTCAGCTCAACTACGCGGGCAACTTCATCGACATGGCCGAGGAGGCGGTGCAGTTCGAGCGTGCCGGTCTCGACATCATCTTCGTCCCGGAGGCGTACTCCTTCGACGCGGTGAGTCAGCTCGGTTACCTCGCGGCCAAGACCGAGCGGGTGGAGCTCGCATCGGGGATTCTGCAGATCTACACCCGGACCCCCACGCTCACCGCGATGACCGCCGCCGGCCTGGACTACGTGTCCAGGGGCCGGTTCACTCTCGGTCTGGGAGCGTCCGGCCCGCAGGTCATCGAGGGATTCCACGGCGTCCGCTACGACGCCCCGATCGCCCGCACCCGCGAGATCATCGACATCTGCCGCCAGGTGTGGCGGCGTGAGCGTGTGGTGCACGAGGGCAGGCACTACCGGATTCCGCTGCCGCCGGAGGAGGGCACCGGGCTGGGCAAGCCGCTCAAGCTGATCAACCAGCCGGTCCGGGAGCGGATCCCGATCCTGCTCGCCGCACTCGGCCCGAAGAACGTCGCGCTGACGGCCGAACTCGCCGAAGGCTGGCAGCCGATCTTCTTCTACCCGGAGAAGGCCGCCGACGTCTGGGGCCCCGCGCTGGCTGAGGGCAAGACGAAACGAGCCGCCGAGCTCGGTGAGCTGGACACCATCGCGAGCATGCCGCTGGCCATCGGCGAGGATGTGGAGCACCTGCTGGAGCCCTACCGGCACATGATCGCCCTCTACGTCGGTGGCATGGGCGCGAAGGGCAAGAACTTCTACAACGACCTCGCTTGCCGCTACGGCTTCGAGGCGGAGGCCAAGGAGATCCAGGACCTCTACCTCCAAGGCAAGAAGATGGAGGCCGCGGCCGCAGTGCCCGCCGAACTGCTGCGCGCGATCTCCCTGGTCGGCCCCGAGGGGCATGTCAGGGAACGGGTTGCCGCGTATGCCGAGGCCGGTGTGACCACGTTGCTGGTGCAGCCGCTCGGCAATACCGCCGACGAGCGAGTGGAGCTGATCCGTCAGGTTCGGGAACTGACGGCGTAGCGGCGTTGCGTATGGGGTTCTGCTCCGGATCCAGCCACTCGGGTGGGATGAACTCCGGGGTGCCGTGGCGGATGCGGACGGTCCAGCCGGTGTGATGCAGTTCCCGGTGGTGTTTGGCGCACACGAGAATCATATTGTCGAGATCGGATGGTCCGTCGTCGATCCAGTGCCATACGTGATGAACCTGAGTCCACTTGGGACTGCGTGTGCACCCCGGTCGGGCGCAGCCGCCGTCGCGGATGGCCAGTGCCCGGCGTTGGGCGGAGCTGGCGGTGCGTGCACTGCGGCCAAGATTGAGCACTTCGCCTCGGGTGCCGAGCACAGCGGGCAGCACCTTCGCTTCACAGCACCAGCGGCGGAGTTGGTCGATGCTGGTGTAGCCGGAGGCGCCCAGCGTCGCGGCTTGGGCGCGTTGTTCCAGCTCGGCCAGCGACACGGTGACGGTCACGACGGCGCGTTCACCGCCCGTGACAGGCAGGTCGTCGGCGCGGGCGGCGAGGCTGATGATCTCCGCTAACCCGTCGCCCTGCCGCTGCGCGACACTGCGACGATCAGGGGCTCCGTCGGCATCCGCCGGGCTGGGCTTGGCCAGCGGATGCAGGACACCTTCCAGCTCCCCGGCGGATTCGGGGTCCAGTTCGCCGGAGAACACGTACTGCCCATCCCGGCGATACCGACCATGGAACTCCCGATACGGCCCTGCAGGCCGTTCCCGGTCTTTCGGCGGAGCGTTCTCGATGTCCCAGTGCCCGAGGATCCGCTGCCCGACCTTGGCGACGTCGGTGGAGTTGGCCTGACGCCCGAGTTCGACCAATGTGTTCTCCGTGGCGAGCCGTTCGGTTTCGGGCAGGGTGTCCGGCGCGTGGGCAAGCACCTTCTGAATCTCCCGCACCTGCGCCGTACCGATCTCCCCCGTCCGCAACGCCTCCTGTGCCAATGGCATGAGGGTGGTGGCCTGCGCGAAGCGGGCTTTCGCCTCACTCCGAGTCAGGTGCAGCGCCATCATCAACAACGACACCGTTCCCGCATACCCTTGCGTCACGGCCGAACCGCGCTTCTCCACTTCGCCGACGAAATCCAGCATCCGCCCGTACTGCCGCCGCAAGGCCTTTTCGGACTCGAGCAGGCCGCCGAGCAGCTCCCCCTCGGAAAGCTGCCACACGGGTATCACCTGCTCATCAACGTCCACCCCACTAACGTTACTCGAACACGCGTTCTATCGAAGCCCGCTGTCGGTAAGCGGTCACTTCGGCCCGACGAGCGGCCCGAAAGAGGCAAGTTCTCCCGCACACCAAGCACTTTCCCGGGAAAGTGTCGTGTGTGGAGGAGCGTCCGCCAGGTCGAGTTCCGCGACCCGGCACAACATGTCGTCCCCGAGGTCGCGTAAGTCCTGACCCAGGTCCCGCAACCCTTCGGCAAAGACGTCCACATCGGACTGAACGTGTGCGAGCAACACGGTGCGATGTGTCAGGGTCGAGTGCAGGGCGCGAACGCGGTCCAGCAGCACCCGGTCTTCCGGCGTCACAGTCGTGCCCGCCAAGCGCAATCGCAATCCCAGCATGTCGGGTCGAACCAATGCCCGCCGAGGTCCGGAATGTCGCCGCGCCGAACCGTCACCGTCTTCCCGCACAAGGCGTCGAACGCGCCACCCTCGCTCGGTGCCCGTCCGTCCAGCGCATGCCGCTGTCCTTCTGCCTGCTGCCACCGCAACATCACTCGCCTCCCCGGTGTCGTGTTGCAACAACGGTAGTCATTCGTATGCTGAGTGCAATCGTGTTGCAACAACGAGACAGGGGAGGTTCTCGTGCCACGCAAAGCACCTGGTGCGAAGGCCAAAGGGCTGGGAGCGCAGTTGCGGCTTTGTCGAGAAAGCGCCGGACTGAACGTGCGCGAGGCGGCTGAGGCGATCGACTGGGACAAGTCGACGCTGTCCAGACTGGAAACGGGCAAGCGCAACATGACGGTCGAGGAAGTCGCGCAACTGTTAGGTGTCTACCGGGTACGCGGGCAGTTGCGCGACGACCTGCTGGCAACGGCGCGCACGATGGACGAGCCGGGCTGGTGGGAGCAGGGGCTTTGGGGATTGCCGAAGGAGTCGGCAACGCTGGCCGACTACGAGAGCGAGGCTATCCGCATCACAGACTGGGCACCGCTCCTCGTCCCGGGGTTGCTACAGACCAGGGAATACGCCACGGAATGGATGCTCGCCGATGGCATTCCCGCCAATGCCGTGGAGGTGAGAGCGGCCGCGAGGGCGCGACGCCAGAGCATCCTCGATCAAGGGGTGGAGTACACCGCCTACATCGGCGAGGCCGCCTTGCGTGCCCCTGTCGGTGACGCGGGAATCTCAGCCAATCAGCTCGCGGCACTACGGAAGGCAGGGCAGCGCCGCAATGTGTCGGTCCGGGTTGTGCCGAGCGATGCAGGTCCCCATCGGGGGCAACTTGGCGCGTTCCTCACCCTGGAGTTCCTCGGTGCGCCGCCTGTAGTCCTCGTGGAGCTGCTCCGCTCTAGTGTGTTCATGGACGAGGATTGGCAGACCGGGGCCTATCTGGAGACAGTCCCCCATCTCGCTGCCGTTGCGCTGAGTGAGACAGAATCAGCTCAGCTCATCACCCGAATCCAGGCGAGGTGGAAGGACCATGGCGGAGCTGGTCAGCTGGAGGAAGTCCAGCTATAGCGGGTCGAACTCCAACTGTGTCGAGGTTGCGTTCGGCGAGACAGTCGCGGTTCGGGACACCAAGGCTCGTCGCGACGGTGCACTGGCGCTCACCCCAGGCGCGTGGTCGGTTTTCCTCGCAGTGCTCGCTGCCAGTCAAGCTCAAAGCCAGTAGCACTTTCCCGGGAAAGTGCGGTTGGGGGTGGTTGGCGGTGCCGGTGATCTTGCTTGGTGGTACTTGCAGGCGCACCATCCCTGCGCTGGCACCTGCGCGCCGAAAGGGCCGCCCTGCCTGCCCCGACGCAGGCAGGGCGGCATTCGCACCCCCGGGTCCTAGCCGATGTCGCGGCGGCGGAAGGCGGTGAGTCCGGCTGCCAACGCCACGGCGGCGATCGCGATCAGCCAGGCCAGCGGGGCGGCGGTGAACTCCGACCCCGGGATCTTCGGAACGTGGGTGAACGGCGAGAGGTCCAGCAGAACCTGGGGCAGTTGAAGTGCCGGGCCGAGCCAGCCGAGCAGCAGCACCGCCAGCACGATTCCCCATGCGGCCGCGGTGTACTTCGGCAGCAGGCCGAAGATCGCCGCGGCGACCCCGACGATCAGCCAGACCGCGGGGAGTTGCACCAGGGTGCCCGCCAGTACGTCGCCGAGTGCTCCTGAGACGTCGCCAACCTGCAGTCCGTGTGCCAGGCCGGTGGTGAATCCCGCGATCACCGTGATCAGCGCGGTACCGAGGAACGCGAACGTCAGGTGGCTGGCGGTCCAGCTCAGCCTGCTCACCCGTGTCGCCAGCAGCGGTTCGACCCGGACGGCCACCTCCTCGGCGCGCATCCGCAGTGTGGCCTGGACGCCGTAGATGGCGGCGATCATGCCGAACATGCCGGTCATCGCGGCGAGGAAGGCGTTGATCATCCCGCTCGAGCCACCCATCCGCTCGAACATCTGCCTGCCCTGCTCGCTGTCACCGATGATGTCGCCGATTCCGTTGGCGATCGCACCCATCATGAGCCCGGACACCGCGAAGCCGACCGACCAGCCGATCAGGGAACCCCTGTGCAGCCGCCACGCGAGTGCCAGCGGGTTGTTCAGGGTCGGGGCCGCGGTGGCGGGCCCTGGCTTGCCCCGCAGGATTCCGGCGTCGAAGTCGCGTCGGGGCAGTAGTTTGTAGCCGACTGCGCCGACCACGACGGCCGTCACCAGCGACAGGCCCAGCGCCCACCAGCGCTCGTCGGCGAACGCCCGCAGCTGCAGTGGCCAGCCCAGTGGCGAGAGCCACGAAATCCAGCCGAGGTCGCCGCCTGCGTTCGCGTCACCGACCCCGCGGATCAGGAATGCGGCACCGAGCACGGCGGAGCTGATGCTGTTCGCCGTGCGGGAGTACTCCGCGATCTGCACCGCGACCGCCGACACCGCCGTGAACACCAGCCCGGTCGTCGCGGTGGCAAGGCCGAAGGCCAGCGAACCGGCCATCGGCAGGCCTGAGCCCGCCAGTGTCACTATCTGGATCAGGCCGATGAGCACACTCGTGCCACCCGCGACGATGACCGCGGCGGTGAGCATCGCGTACCGGCCGACGACCGTGGAGCCGAGCAGTTCGCCCCGTCCGGTGTCCTCCTCGGCCCTGGTGTGCCTGGTGACGGTGAAGATCGCCATCAGCGCGATGAACACGGCCATGAACCCAAGGAGCCGCCAGGCGACGAAACCGCCTGCCGTGGAGAGGTCGAACGCGGGCCCGTAGAGCACCGCGATCGACGGGTTCGCCTGCATCGCCGAGGTCAGGCCCGCGCGCTCGGCCATCGTCGGGTAGAGCTGTTCGAAGGTTCCCGCAGTGCTCGCGGGCATGATGCCGAGCAGCAAAATCCACAGTGGAAGAATGATCCGGTCACGGCGCAGGGCCAGCCGGACCAGGTGCCTGGTGCCGACGTTGGGGCCCGCTTTTGTCGTCGTCCCCGTGTGCCGGTTCATCGGGTCCTCGCTTCCGGTTTCGGTGCCGAAGCCTCGTTCGTGTAGTGCCGCAGGAACAGCTCTTCCAGCGTCGGCGGCTGGCTGGTCAAGCTGCGCACGCCCACCTCGGTGAGCCTGCGCAGCACCTCGTCCAACCCGGTGGTCTCGACGTCGAAGTGCACCGTGTTGCCGTCGATGCGCAGGTCGTGCACGTTCGGCAGGTTCCTCAGGCCGTTCGGGTGTCCTGCGAGCTCCGCCGAGATGGATGTGCGGGTGAGGTGGCGTAGCTCGGACAGGGTGCCGCTCTCGACGGTGTGGCCGTTGCGGATGATGCTCACCCTGTCGCACAGCGCCTCGACCTCGGCGAGGATGTGGCTGGAGAGCAGCACTGTCCTGCCCTGTTCGCGCTCCTCCTGGATGGCGTACTGGAACGTCGCCTCCATCAGCGGGTCGAGTCCCGCCGTCGGCTCGTCCAGGATCAGCAACTCCACATTGGACGCCAATGCGGCCACGATGGCGACCTTCTGCCGGTTCCCCTTGGAGTAGGTGCGCCCCTTCTTCCTCGGGTCGAGGTCGAAGCGTTCGATGAGGTCCTTGCGGCGCCGCGGGTCGAGGCCGCCCCGCAACCTCCCCAGCAGGTCGATCACCTCGCCACCGGACAGGTTGGGCCAGAGATTGACGTCGCCGGGAACGTAGGCGAGCCTGCGGTGCAACGACGCGGCGTCGTGCCAGGGGTCGCCACCGAGCAGCCGCACGTCGCCGGAATCGGCGCGCAGCAGGCCGAGCAGCACCCGAACGGTAGTCGACTTCCCCGATCCGTTCGGACCGAGGAACCCGTGCACTTCGCCCGTGGCGACGTTCAGGTCGAGGCCGTCGAGGGCCTTGGTCGGCCCGAACGACTTGTGTAGGCCGGAGATCGTGATGGCGTTGGTCATGCATCAGACCGTACTGTGATTTCACAAAGTTGTGAAGTTAAGAAAACGTATATAACGGGTGGGACCTTCCACCGCCGTCGGAGAGGATGGAGTCATGTCCAGCAGGCCGCAGTCGCAGCGTGATCCGAACGTCGACCGGGACGAAACGGAGGTCCAGCACTACGTGGAGAAGCTCGCCATGGTGCTGACCGAGATCGGCCTCCAGCGGATGGCCGCTCGGGTCTTCGCCACTCTGATGTCCACCGACAGCGGTCAGCTCACCGCGGCCGAGCTCGCCGAGCGGCTGGAGGTCAGTCCGGCCGCGGTCTCGGGTGCGGTCCGATTTCTCGACCAGCTCGGCCTTGTCGCGAAACGCCGGGAGCCCGGCGGACGCCGCGACCACTACTGCCTCGTCGACGACCTCTGGTACGCGACGTTCCTCAAGCGTGACCGCATGATGGTCATGTGGCGGGACGCGACCGCCGAGGGCCTGACCGTCCTCGGCGAGGACACTCCGGCGGGACGGCGGCTCGGCGAGATGTGCGGCTTCCTCGACTTCATGGTCAGGGAGCTGCCCGTGCTGTTCGAACGCTGGCATCGGCAGCGCGAGGAAGAGCAGCGCAAAGCCGGCTGACAGAAGTAAGATAACGTTGTTATATGATCTCATCGGCTCGCCCTCTGCTTGCCACCGCCGCGACCGTGCTGCTCGCTCCGGCCCTCCTGATTCAGGGACGGCGAGTGCGGCGGACCACCCCGCGCCTGCCTGACGCCGCTGGTCCGACCGGTGGCGGTACCGGCGCCGGAAGTCCCCTGGACCTGCTGGTTCTCGGCGAGTCGACGGTTGCGGGTGTCGGAGCGCGCGACCATGAAGAGGCGTTGACCGGCCAGCTCGCCTCGGCGCTGGCCGAACGTTCGGGAAGAGCGGTGCGCTGGCGGGCGCTCGGCCGTTCCGGTGCCGACGCCAGAACCGTGCACGCCGAACTGCTCGAGAGCGCCTGCGAGCGCCGCGCCGACCTGGTGGTGATCGCCCTCGGCGTCAACGACACCGTCGGCCTGCACGGCGCCACCCGCTACCGGCAGGACCTCCTGCGGCTGATCGGCGCGCTGCGCGCCCGCCTCGGGGCGCCGCCCGTTCTGCTCGCCGGCGTGCCCCCGATGAGCCGGTTCCCGACTCTTCCCCAGCCACTGCGCGCCGTACTCGGCATCCGCTCACGGGTCCTCGACTCGGCCGCGGCAGAGCTGGCCGCCCTGCCAGGAGTGCTGCACGCTCCGATGCCCGCTGCGCTGCTGGATCCGGACTCGTTCGCCGACGACGGCTTTCATCCCGGCCCGGCCGGGTACCGGATCTGGGCCGAACAGCTGGCAGCCCTCGCGCCGATCGAACAGCTCAGGCCCGTTCGGCCGCCTTCGTGAGCCGAGCCGCGAGAAACGTGAGCGCTGCTCGCAGCACCGCCCTGGTCATCGGTCCCGTGCCGGGCAGCCCTTCCACGAAGGTACCGCGCCAGCGGATGTCCGTGCCGCCCTCGGCGTTCGGAGTGAACGACACTTCGGCCCGGTACTCCTTCAACGGGGCAGGTGGGCCCGCGAAGCCGTAGACGTGGCGGCGGTCCTGTTCGTACTCGAGCGTCTCTTCGCGCAGCAGCAGCGGCCACAGTCCGACCTTCCGGACAGCGCCGACCCCACCGGGTTCGGGGTCGCCCCGACGTTCCCAACCGGACTGTGGCACCAGTGGCCGCGCCCAGCTCGACCACAGTTCCCCGTCCGTCTCGAGCCGGAACAACTCAGCCGCACTCGCGCTGCTGCTCCGATTGACTTCGACGGAGAATGTCCTCGCTGGCATCGATGCCTCCCGGCTCGTTGTTGCCGTGACGGTAACGAACACGGCCGGTGGTGAACGTGGCAGTGGCAACCGTCACAGCAGGGGGAGGAGGACCGCGTGCGGTCGAACCGCGCAGACCTGGCTGCCCCGATCTGGCTGGTCCAACTCCTGCGCAGTACCCCGGCGCCGATTCCCTGGACCAGAGCGATACGCGCCGCACTGGCCATGGCGGTCCCGATGGCCGTCGGCTACGCCCTCGGCGACATCGGCACCGGGGCGCTGGTGTCCACCGGTGCACTGCCCACCGTGCTCGCCGAGTCGACCGGGCCCTACCGCTACCGTGCGATCCGCCTTGGCGGCGCGGCCGCCGCGGCTTCGGCTGGGTTCGCCGCGGGATTGCTCAGCGGTGCGAACACCGTGGCGTCGTTCGTCACCGTCGTTCTGGTCGCGGCGGTGTCCGCACTGGTCAGCGCGGCGGGCAGCAACGCGAGCGTCGCGGCGTTGCAGTTGTTCGTGTTCGCCGTGCTCGGCACGGGACAGCACGCGATGGGTGTGCCCGCCGACCTGGCGATGGTCTGCTTCCTCCTCGGCGGGGGCTGGGGCCTGCTGGTCGCACTGGCCGGGTGGACCGTCCGGGCGACGTCACCGGAGCGCACGGCCGTCGCACACGTCTTCATCGAGCTGGCCGCGATGCTGTCCGCGCAGGACGACGCGACCTCGCGGGCGGCCCGGCACCAGCTCACCACGGCGTTGAACACGGCATACGACCGGATGCTCGGCGCCAGGTCCTGGCTATCGGGCCGGGACGAGACCTACCGCTCGCTGCTCAACCTGCTCTCGGCCGCGACGCCCGCGGTGGAGGCCGGGGTGGCGATGACACACGCGGGCCGCAAGGCTCCGCCCGAGGTGATCGAACACCTCACCGCGGTCGCGACCGCGGTGCTCGCGGCGACACCACTGCCCCCTGCCCCCACGCTGGGCCCCGAGCGGCCCACTGACCGCGTCCTCGCCGCCCTGTATGCGGGGCTGGCCACCATCGGCCACGGGGCCGAGCGAAAACGCAGGGAGCGAACGTCACCGTGGTCGGTGCTGCGGGAGTGGGCGGTGTCCCTCGCGGGGCCGTTGACCTGGCTCGCGACGCTCCGGCTCGTTCTGTGCGTCGCACTGGCCGAAGGGGCCGGTCTCGTCCTGCCGGTGGAGCGTTCCTACTGGATCACACTCACCGTGGGCATCGTCCTGAAACCCGACTTCGGCTCGGTGTTCGGTCGCGCGGTCCTGCGCGGGATCGGCACCGTGGCCGGAGTGGGCATCGGCGCGCTCGTGCTGGGGGCCGGTATCCAGGGCTGGTTGCTGGTGGGGCTGGTGGTGATCTTCGCGGCCGGGGTGGCGATCGGCAAGGTGCGCAACTACGGCATCCTCAGCGCGTTCGTCACGCCGCTGATCATCGTGCAGATGGATCTGGCCAGCCGGGGCGACTGGGCGGTCGTCCTGGCCCGCCTTGTCGACACGGTGCTCGGTTGCGCGATCGTGCTGGTGTTCGGTTACCTGCTCTGGCCCGGCAGCATGCGCCCGCGCGTCGGCGGCAGGCTGGCCGAGGTCGCCGACACGGTGGCGCGTTACGTCGAGCGGGGCCTGCGCCCTGCGGAGTCCGCCGAGGAGCGCACCGTCCGTTCTCGCCGCAGGCGGCGCGCCTACCGCGGCCTCGCCGACCTGCGCACCGCGTTCCAGCAAGCGGTGGTGGAGCCCTCGGCGGCCGGCAGGCAGGCCGCCGCATGGTGGCCGGTGATCGTGGGACTGGAACGAGTGGCGGACGCGGTGACAGAGGTCGTGGTCGCGATCGAGCGTGGTGCCGATCCGCCCGATTCCGCCGATGTCCGACTGCTCACCGCGGCGCTCGCCGAGTTCGCGGCCGCGGTGCGCGAGCAGCGCGAGCCGGTGGACGTCGAGTTGCCGGATTCGGAGCGGCTCGCCGGGGTGGCGGAGCAGGTCAATGCCGCCTTTGAGGCTGTCCGCGGTCCAGACTTCACTCGCTCGTGGTTCACGTTTCGGCGTAGGCAGAGTGGATAACCACCCCGTGTGGGTGAGGTTCGGCCGCGCTCGCGTTGCGAACTCCGTTGAGTCCGGTTGGGATGGAGGGGGCCGCGAATTTTCTTACGGAGAAGGAGGAATCTCATGGGTATCAACTTCGACGACATGAAGAACAAGGCTAAGGACGCGCTCGGTCAGCACAGTGACAAGGCCGAGCAGGGCGTGGACAAGGCGAGCGAGGCCGCGAAGTCCAGGTTCGGCGAGCATTCCGACAAGATCGACAGCGCGACGGAGAAGGCCAAGGGCTTCATCAACCGCGACGAGGGCGGAGAAGGCGGTCAGCAGCAGCCCCCGCAGTAACCCCAGCTGGTAAGCGGGCACTTTCCCGGGAAAGTGCCCTACTTGCACGCGCACGTATCGCACTTTCCCGAGAAAGTGTCAGACCTGGAGCGACACTTTCCCGGGAAAGTGCGTTTCCCGCCGGGGGACGGGGGTCAGGCGACCTCGCCGATCGCGACGGTGCCGTCGATCGCCGTGATGCGGCCGCCGCGCTCGCCGAGTGCGCAGAGCCCGTCGCGCGCCTCAGGGGCGGAGAGATCCACGCGGACCCCCGCCCGCTTGCTCGCACGCAGTTCCTCCATGGTCCGGATCGCCTGGTTGCCCGCATTGATGGTCGCCGCAAGGCCCCCGGTCGACGCGAGCGACCCACGTGCCGCGCCCAGCTTGCCGAGCGCCTCGTCCAGGATCGGCAGCAGCGCGTCCCTGTTGCCCTCGGTCATCGCCCTGACCAGCTCCGGCCGTGTCCCGGCCACCCGTGTCCCGTCGCCGAACGAGCCCGCCGCGAGCGTCGCCGCCAGCGGGCCGCCCTGCGCACCGACACCTGCCAGCACGGCGGCGAGCAGGTGCGGCAGATGCGAGATCCGCGCCACGACCTCGTCGTGCACCGCCGCGGGCAGCGGCACCACCCGCGCGCCGATCTCCAGTGCCAGCTCGGCCACCTCGGCCCACGCGGAGAGGTCGGTGTCCTCCTCGACACATGCGACCCATGCCGAACCGGCGAAGAGCGCCGACCTGCCCGACTCCCAGCCCGACCGCGCGGTGCCCGCCATCGGGTGCCCGCCCACGTACCTCGCCGAAGGCGCCAGTCGCCGAACCGAGCTGAGCATCGGCCCCTTCACACTGGTCACGTCGGTGAGCAGACACCCGGATGCGTGTTCACCGACCTGTCGCAACACGTCGTCGACGGCCGTCAGTGGAACCGCCAGCACCACCATGGCGTCGCGTTCCGCGGCCCTGCGCAACGCGGCGGCCACGTCGGTTCCGGCGTCGTAGCCGTCCACTGTGGCAGCTTCAACGTCCACAGTAGACTCCGTTGCGCCCCACGCCGTCCTGCCCGCGGTGGTCGCCGCGCGCAGCAGTGAGCCGCCGATCAACCCGAGTCCGATCACGCACATCTCTCGCACGAGCGACATCCTGCCCTAACGAAGGGCGTCGAGGGCAAACGCCGCGTACATCGCGACGCCGCTCGGCAGTGCGGCCTCGTCGTAGTGCACCCGATTGGAGTGGTTGGGCGCGGCCTCCTCCGGTGTTGTGCCTGGTGGGCAGGCGCCGAGGAAGGCGAACGCGCCGGGAACGCGTTGCAGCACGTAGGAGAAGTCCTCCGCGCCCATCAGCGGGTCGGCCATGAGTTCGGCGTTGTCCTCGCCGAGCACCTCGCCCGCGAGCGCCACCACGTGCTCGCCGAGCCGGTCGTCGTTCACCGTCACCGGGTAGCCGGGCTCGATGTCCACGAGCACCCGGCAGCCGTGTGCCTGCCCGATGGCTTCGCAGACCTTCGGCAGCTCCTCCCGGATCTGCGCCCTGGTGCGCTCGGACAGGGTGCGAATCGTGCCTTCCAGATCCGCGACCTCGGGGATGATGTTGCTGGTCGTGCCCGAGGTGATCCGGGTGACGGACACGACAGCGGGAGCGAAGACGCTGACTCGCCGCGCGACCATCGTCTGCAGCGCGCCGACCATGGCGGCGGCCGCCGGAACCGGATCGATGGCCAGGTGCGGTGCCGACCCGTGCCCGCCCTTGCCGATCACCCGCACCTCGAACCGGTCCGCGGAGGCCAGGATCGGCCCGGGCCTGCTGGCGATGGTTCCGCTGGCCAGGTTGGCGTAGGTGTGCAGGGCGAACGCCCGTTCGACCCGTTCACCCGCGGCGTCCAGCACGCCTTCATGGATCATGTGCCGCGCGCCGTGATAGCCCTCTTCACCGGGCTGGAACATGAAGACGACCGACCCGGCCAGCTCCTCGACATGCGCGCAGAGCAGATGGGCCGCGGAAGCCAGCATCGCGACATGGGTGTCGTGACCGCAGGCGTGCATGGTGCCCTCGGTCGCCGAGGCGTAGTCGACGCCGGTGTCCTCGGTGAGCGGCAGCGCGTCCATGTCGCCGCGCAGGAGTACGGCCGGGCCCGGCAGCCTGCCGCGCAGCACGGCGGTTACCGAACTGGTGGACTTGCCCAGCTGGATCTCCAGCGGCAGCCCTTCGAGCGCCGCCAGGATCGCCTGCTGGGTCCGGGGGAGCTCAAGGCCTTCTTCGGGGTGCTGGTGAATGGCGCGCCGCAGTTCGACGGTCCTCGGCTGCAGCTCCTCGGCCTCGGCCAGCAGCCCGGCGAAGCGCGCATCCGGCAGGGAGGGAAGATCGGTTGGTTCCATGCCCGCAATTCTCCACACGGAGGCCCCGATCGGGGCGCCACGCGCCGCTCGGGGGTGCTGCGCGTGCTTTCGGCTGACAGGCGGAATACGGTGTGCGCATGGCGGTGAAGGAGCCGATCACGGGATTCGCAGTGGCCGTGGTCCGGGAGGACGGTCAGTGGCGGTGCAGCCCGTTGGATACGGCTGCGCTCGCGGAACTGGATGCCGCGATCACAGAACTCGGAAAAATGCGCTCGACCGGCGCGGTGTTCGGCCTGTTGGCGGTGGACGACGAGTTCTTCGTGATCGTGCGGCCCAGCCCGCGCGGGGCGTCGTTGCTGCTCTCCGACGCGGCTGCCGCGCTGGACTACGACATCGCGGCCGACGTTCTCGACCTCCTGCGGGTGGACCCGCCGGACGAGGACGACGACTCGGTGTGGCCGGAGGGTGATCTCGACGTGCTCGCCGATCTCGGCCTTCCGGGGGCCGAACTGCAGGTGATCGTGGGCGAGGTCGATCTCTATCCGGACGAGCAGTTGCAGATGATCGCGCAGAGATGCGGCTTCGGTGAGCAGTTCGCGGCCCTGCTGGACGAGATCTGAGCCAGATCGACATGCCGGAGGACCCGGACCACGCCGCCGTGCGGACCGCGCTCGGCTTCGCGCGAGCGGCACGGGACACGGCGGACGTGCCGATCGGCGCGGTCGTGCTCGGTCCGGACGGCACGGAACTCGCCGGGGCACACAACGCGCGTGAGGAACTCGCGGATCCGACCGCGCACGCCGAGATCCTGGCCATCCGGGCCGCCGCTCGCGTGTACGGCGACGGCTGGCGGCTCGACGGCTGCACCCTCGCCGTCACGGTGGAGCCGTGCACGATGTGCGCCGGGGCACTGGTGCTCGCCAGGGTGTCCAGGGTGGTGTTCGGCGCCTGGGAACCACGTACCGGCGCGGTCGGGTCGCTGTGGGACGTCGTGCGGGACCGCAGGCTCAACCACCGGCCCGAGGTGCGGGGCGGGGTGCTGGCCGAGGAATGCGCCGGATTGCTGGAGGAGTTCTTCGCCGGGCAGCGGGTTCGTCCTCCTGAAGAGTGAACTGGGTCATGGCAACGTGACGTTCCGGGCACAGGAGACGTCTGTCCTTGTGTGCGGCTCGCTTCCGGGCCCGCCACTGGCAGGAGGGATTGATCCGATGAGTCTTTTCGACAAGGCGAAGGACATGGCCGAGCAGGCGCTGGGGACGGCGAAGGAGAAGCTCGGCGAGGTCACCGGGAACGAAAGCCTCACCGACTCGGGCAAGGCCGACCAGACGTCGGGCGAGGCCAAGGAGGCCGCACACGACCTCAGCGACAAGGCCACCGGCGCCGCTCAGGACATGAAGGACAAGTTCACCAAGAACTGACCGCGTGGCGACAGGGCCCGGGCCGGCAGCGGTCGCCCGGGTCGTGTTCGTGTCCGGAAGGGGCTTTCGAACGCGCGAAAGGCGTCCGGTAGGGTGTTCCCCGGTAGCGTGTCCGAGCGGCCGAAGGAGCGCGCCTCGAAAGCGCGTGACGGGTATCCCCCGTCCGTGGGTTCAAATCCCACCGCTACCGCTCTCACACAAGGCGGGTATCGGGTTTCCGATACCCGCCTTGTGCTGTTTGCTGGGTCAGGTGGACGACGCGAGCCTGTTTGGTCGATCGCGGGGTGCGGCGGCTCGCCCGCGGATCTGCCAACTCGGGCCCGGGATCTGCCAAGTCGGGGTCAGTCGGGGAGGACCAGGGTGCGGAGGCGGGTGAGGAGTTCGCTGCGGTTGGCGGCGCCGAGGCGCTGACGCATGCGTGCCATGTGGTGCTCCACCGTTTTCGCCGAGATGAAGAGCCGGTCGCCGACCTGTTTGTAGGTCATCCCCGCGACGACGAGTTCCGCGACCTGCAGTTCGCGCTCACTCAACCGGGGCGCGCCCGCGGGGTCCGCGGCCGCCTCCTCCGCGCGCGGCGCCTGGACGTGCCCGCCCTGCAGCATCCGGGCCGTCTCCAGCAGCACCACCATCGCCTTGCGATCGGGTGTGCGGATCGCGGCCTGCCCGGCCAGCCGGGCCCCGTCCCACCACAGTCCGGCATCGTGCAAACCCCTGGCAGCGGCTTCGACCTCGTCCCGGTCGATCTCGCCGCCGACCACCCGCAGCCAGCATGTCGCGGCCGCTGCCAGAGCCTCCGGGTACGGGCCCGAGCCTGCCGCGAGCGCGGCGGCCTCCTCCCGTGCCTCCTCCGGACGTTCGGCGGTGATCGCGGCGTGCAGCCCACTCCAGTGCAGCGCGGTTGTCCACAGTGGTGGGTCACCGAGCGAAAGGGCCAGTTCCCTCGCCTGCCGCAGATGCGGGGCCAGCCGGTCACGTTCGCCGAGTCGGGCGGCCGCGATCGCGAACTCACCGAACGGCAGGAAGGTGAAGAGGTCGACCGGGTGGCGGATGACCGCTTCCCTTGCCTGGCCCCAGATCCGCCGCAGCCCGGCGACGTCGCTTGCCCTGCGGGCGAGGCCGACCCGAAGTGCGACCGCGAACAGCCAGTCCCTCGGAGTCAATTCCGATCCGGCCGCAGCCAGCCTGCTCGACGCTGTTTCGGCGTCCCCGCGCACCATCGCGACCCAGGCCAGCAGCAGACGGTGTCGCGCCGTGAGCACGCGACCGCCCGACTCCGCCGCGATCGCCCGCTCCAGCAGTGTCTCCGCGATGGCCAGTTCGCCGTTGTGCAGCGCCACAAGGGCGCCGAGAGCGGCCGGACTGTCCGGCATCAGCACCGACCTGCCGACCGGTTCCAGCATCTCCGCCGAACTGGCCAGGGTGGACAGCGCCATCGTCGGCGAGCCGGAGACGGACTCCAGCAGTCCCTGTGCCGCGGCGGACATCGCGCCGGCGAGCAGTGTGGGCGGCTCGTTCGCCGGCGGGTGTTCGAACTGCTGCCGCGCGTCGTCGAGCCGCCCCGTGCCCAGCAGCCCGATCGTGGCGAACACGCTCGACAGGTTCGTGCCAGACCAGCGGAACAACTGCGCGCTGCGGGCCAGTTGCCCACGGTGCGCCAGCGCGGCCCCCGCGACCATCGCTCCCTCTGCGCGCGCGGGCGCGTCGGCGGCGGCGATCACCTCGTCCGCGAGGCGCAGGGCGGAGTCGAGGTCGCCCGCTCGCGCCGCTGCCTCCGCTCGCTTCGCGCCGATCTCGGTCGGCGGCAGGCCCGCGGCGACGGCGGCGTCGTACAGCCGGGCGGCCAGCGCAGGGTCGTTCGCGGTCGCCTCCTGTGCGGCAGCCGCGAACACGGTTGCCGTCGTGGTGTCGCTGTTCCCGTGCTGCGCACGACCGTGCACGGAACCGAGGAGCGGACGGACGAACGGCAGCACCTGTCCACCCCGGTCGAGCTGGAGCCGGGCGAGCCTGCCGAACACCGTCCTGCGCCGGTCGGCGGGCACGAGCGCGCGCAGTGCCGCGCCGGCGATCGGCAGCAGTGCCCCGTCCTGGCCGAGCATGCCCGTGGCGCGGGCGACCTCGACCACCTCGCCGACCCGCTGTGCGGACGACTCCAACAGCCCGGCGAGCAGTCCCGCGTTGCCTCCGGCGCCGATCTCCGCCGCGAGCAGCACCTGCAGCACATCCTCGTCCGCCCGGTCGAGTTCGTGCTGGAACGAGGTGAGCGCCGCGGGAGGAACGGTGGGCTCTCCGGTCCTGTCCAGTGTCCTCAGCAGGTCCCGCGCGAAGCCCGGCACACCGCCGGTCTGCGTGCGGACGAACTCGGTCAGCCGGGGCGGCACCCCGCCCGCCAATTTGCCGATCCTGCTCTGGTCGAGCGGCCGCAACACCAGCTGCCCGCGCAACCTGCCGAGTACCTCGTTCAGCCCGGCAGGCCTCGGGGCGGGGCGGGCGGCGATCACCAGGCCGAATCGGTCGTCGGCGGCGATCCGCAACAGCTCCGCGGACTCGGGGCCCGTGAGTTCGTGCGCGTCGTCGACCAGCACCAGCGCCGGTTCGGCGTGCGGCGGGCGGAACCGGGCCACCGGGGTGCCCGCACGCAGACAGCCCTGCTCGAGATGGTCGAGTACCGCGCTCTTGCCGTAGCCACCAGGAGCGAGGATGGCCAGGCGGACCGGATCCTGCCTACCCAGGGTCACGGCGTCGCACAGCTGCCGGGTCGGCTCGTCCAGCACGATCTCGACGGGCGGTGCCATGGGCTGTTTCGTCCCCGTTGTCCCTGTCACGTCTTCTGCCTCGTGGTTTCGGTGCTGGTCGCCGCGGCCCTGCGGCCCCTGCCGAACCGCTGCCGGGGCGGGTGCAGCGGGGTGATCTCCACGGGCGGCCGTGGCGGCGGCTCGCCCAGCTCGGCATCGTCGTCGAGCGAGGGGATGGGGAGTTCGCGGCTCTGCGTCACCAGTGATGTCGACGGCCGGGGCTGTTCGTCGAGCACCCGGGCACGTGCAGGTGGCCGCGCGGCCACCGCGGCTCCGCGGCACAGCGCGTGCCCGGGGTCGGCCTCGACGTCAACAGCACAGTCCAGCGCGTCCTGCAGGAGCTGGGTGACCAGTGGCACCCGCGCACCGCCCCCCGCGGGCACGACCGCCGCGAGCCGGTCGCCGGGCACGGCCGCGACGATTCCGTTCAGTTGCGCCACGATCATCTCCACCGTCGGCCGGACCAGGCGTTCGAACTCCGCTCGGTGCAGCAGGATGCCACCTACCGGTGCGAAGGGGACGGGCACCGTCACCTCGGCGACGGCGGACAGCCGCTCCTTGGCCGCGATACAGGCGAGGCGGAGTTCGACGAGTTCGCCAGGGCCCGGTTCCGGCGCGCCGAGCCGGCCGAGAACGTGGTCGCTCACCAGGTCGTCGAGCCGGGTTCCGCCGAGGGGATCGGTTGCCGAGGACTGACCCAGCAGCTCGAACCCGCCGGACGTGCGCCGCAGGGCCGTGCTCTCGACCTGCTCGCCACCCACCCGGCACACCGCGAGCACGGCGCCCGCCTCCAGTTCGGCGCGGGCGCGGTAGTCCTCGGCCACGGCGACGGGAGAAGGCAGCAGCAGCGCGCCCGGCAGCCCGGCGGCGTCGAGCGCGTCGTGCAGCAGGGACCTGCGGTAACCGCCCCAGTCCGGTGGATGGGTCACGGCGATCCGGGTCGGCTCCCCGCCCTCCTGTTCGGCGGCCCGGTCGGCCACCCAGCCCGCCAGTGCGGCCGTCAGGGTTTCGGCGCCGTAATAGACGTCGCCGAGCACGTAGGGCACGTCGTCGCCGATCCGGCGAAGGAAGCCACTGGCGAGCCGGGACGGGTCCAGCGAACCGGCCTGGCGGGCCTCCCGACCCGCCAGCACACCGTCCGGTGAGAGGTACAACACCGACTCGACGAACCGGTCGCCGTCCAGCGTCAGCGGCTGCGCCTCATCCCAGGCGTCGCCGTTGTACCGGGACACCGCGGCCGTCGTGCGGCTCCCGCCGACGTCGATGCCCAGTACGTAGCGCATGTTGGAATTTCCTTCACATTTCGCCAGCGGGTGACCCGGTCGGGTACCCCCTTTCGTACCAAAGTGGCACCCCCGACTGACAGTCCCAGGTGACTTTGGTGTCCGCCCCCTAATCCCCTAACGAACGGCGCGCGATCCCCTAACGGGGCCAAGGGTGGCGGCGGGGGGTGATCCCCGATGCGCCCTCGTTCGTGGACTTCTAGTGTCGGCCCGGTCGCAGGCACATTCCATGCCGCACGTCTACTGAAACTTTTCGCACCAAGGAGACTTCGTTGTCACTCAATGACCAGACCCTGCACGACTTCGTGCTCAACCTGCTGACTGACGAGTCCGCCCGGTCGGACTTCGCCACCGACCCGGCTGCCGCGCTCGCCGGCGCCGGTCTGGGCGATGTCACTGCACAGGACGTGCAGGAGGTCATCCCGCTGGTGGCCGACTTCTCCGACATCGGCGCGGCCCGTGCGGACCTGCCGGCCGACCTGTCCGCGGACAGCGCCATCCAGCAGCTGCAGGCGGTCGCCGACGCGGGTGCCGTGCAGGGTGTCCCCGCGCTCGGTGACTTCACGTACGCGGGTACGGGCAGCGCCGACGGCGTTTCCGGGACCTTCGGCTACGCGAGCGACCAGCTGAGCGGCGCCAGCGCGTTCACCGCGAGCACCGAGGGCGTTGCCGGCGCCGGTGGCTTCGACTCCGACCTGGGTAACGGCACCGTGGTCGGCGAGGGCAACCTCACCGATGGCGTCACCGCGGGTGGCTCGCTCGGCACCGACGAGTTCAGCCGCGAGGCGCAGATCTCCGTCGGCCCGGACGGCGTCTCCTTCGACCACGGCGAGGGCACCGGGCTCGGCGCCTTCGACTTCGCCGGCTCGGGCAGCTCCGAGGGCGTTTCCGGCAGCGGCATCTTCGAGAACGACCAGTTCTCCGGCGAGGGCAGCCTTTCCGGTGGCCTCGACGGCGTGACCAGCGAGTTCGCCTCGGACTCTTCGCTCGGCGAGTTCGCCGCGTTCTCCGCGGCCAGCGTCGACGGCGTCGCCGGCGGTGCGGCGTTCGAGGGTGAGCACCTGTCCTTCGAGGGCAGTGGCGCAGGGAGCAAGGAGGAGTTCGCGCTCGGCGGCACCACCGACTCGGCGCTGGGCAGCTACGGCCTGGAAACCGCGGGGCAGCCTGCCACGGCCGGGCTCGCCGAGGCCGCCGAGATGACCGAGCGTTCCGACGTCCTCGACGCCGACGCCCTTGGCAAGGTCGAGGAGGCGGCAGGCGGCACCCTCGCCACCTACGTTTCCTCCGGTGGTGACGCCTTCCAGGGCGCGCTGCCCGCGTACGGCGTTCCGGCCGTCCCGGAGCTGCCTGCCGAGCTGCCCGCGGACCTGCCCGAGGCAAATCTGCCCGCCGACCTCCCGGCCGGGGTTCCCGCGACCCCGGAGCTGCCCGCCGAGCTGCCCGAGGCCGACCTGCCCGCCGACCTCCCGGTCGACGTGCCCGCGACCCCGGAGCTGCCGGAAGCGGAGCTGCCTGCCGACCTGCCCGTCGACCTGCCGGAGCTGCCGGTCGCGAACCCGCTGCCGGAGGCGGGCGAGATGCGCAGCGACTTCGAGCAGGGCGTTTCGCAGAGCCCGCTCGGCGACGTCGTCTCCGACAGCCCGCTCGGCGAGCTGCCGGATGCCACCGGTGGTGCACTGGGCGGCAGCGCGTCGGGTGACGCCTCTGGTGACCTGAACTTCGGCTGATAAGCGACATAACGGTGATTGCGGCCGGGTCCGTCCTGTGAGTCGGGCCCGGCCGCCTTCACGTTTGAATCACGAACCGGCACACTCTCCGGGGTGATGGCAGCTCCATGGATCGACGTCCTGGACGAGACCATCCGGGCGTGCGCCGCGCACGATCGTCCGGACCTCGTCCAATGGCTTCACGGCCGTCGCTCGCAGTTGCTCGATTCCACCCTGCGAGTGCTCGTGTTCGGCGAGTCCGGTCAGGGCAAGAGCGAACTGATCAACGCGCTCGTCAACGCACCCGTCTGCGCTGTGGGTGGTGACGGCACCACCACTGTCCCCGCGTTCGTCCGGCACGCCGAGTCTCCCGCGGCCGCGCTGGTCACCGACGAACGAAAGCTGGCCACGATCGAGGCGCCGAGGAGTGGTCGCACCGCGGTCCCCGTCGAGTCGGCCACGGCGCAGGCCAACCGCTCGGCGGGCACTGTAGTCCGCACCGAGATCGGCCTGCCCCGCGCGCTGCTGGCCACCGGGCTCGCGCTGATCGACACCCCGGCGGCCGCGGTGCGGGAGTTGCCACAGGCCGACGCGGCGCTGATGGTCTCCGATGCCACGCGGGAACTCTCCGCGGGCGAACTGAACCTACTGGCCAGCGCCGTGCGACTGTGCCCAACCGTCGTGGTGGTCCTCACCAAGATCGACCTGGTCCCGGGATGGCGTCGGGTGGCCGAGCGCAACCGAGCCAAACTCGTCAGAGGAGGGTTGCCCGCGACGCTGATCCCGGTTTCCGCGACGCTGCGGCTCGCGGCCGCGCGCACGGGTGACAGCAGCCTCAACGAGGAGTCCGGATTCGGCGAGCTCGTCCGGTTCCTGCACCGCGATCTGCTCGGCAAGGCGGACGTCCTTGCCGGACGTTCGGTGTCCGCTGCGACCGGTGTCGCGGTGGACCAGCTGATCTCCTCCGTGCGGGCCGAGTACGGGGCGGCGGCGAAGGACGGGACCGAGGAGCTGACGAAGCGCTGGCGTGCCGCGGGACGCAGACTCGAGGAACTGCAGCGGGAGTCCGCCCGGTGGCAGACGCTGCTCGGGGACGAGGTCGCGGATCTCATGTCCGACGTGGAGTTCGATCTACGGGACCGGACCCGGCGGATCCTGCGCGAGGCGGACGAGTACTTCGAGGAGGCGGACCCGGCGAAGACCTGGCCCGAATTCGAGGACTGGCTTCGGGAGAACCTCACGTCCGTGGCCGAGGCGAACTCCGGCTGGTTGCTCGACCGATTCGACTGGATCGCGCGAAAACTGGCCCGCGAGGTCGCGCCGGGCGGCAACGGGGTACTGCCCGACTCGATCTCCCGCGCCGGAAGGGATGACCACATCGGCACCCTGCGAATGCCCAATGTGGAGCGTTTCGGGATCGGTCAGAAGCTCTTCGTCGGTATGCGCGGCTCGTACAGCGGGTTGCTGATGTTCGGTCTCGCCACCACTCTCGCGGGCATGCCGCTGATCAACCCGATCTCGATCGGCGCGGGAGCGGCCTTCGGTGCCAAGAGTGTCTTCGAGGAGCGCGGGAACCGGCTGAAGCGCAGGCAGGCCGCCGCACGCTCCGCCGCCCATCGCTATGTCGACGACTTCTTTCTCCGCTACGGCAAGCACAGCAAGGACACCTCACGGCTGATTCATCGCGCGCTGCGGGATCGGTTCGCCGGTTATGCCCAGGAACTGCGCGCGGAGATCACCGAGTCCGCGAAGGAGATCAAGGAGGTCATCGACGCCGAAACCGCGCGGCGCACAGCACGTGCCCATGAGCTCAAGCGTGGTATGGACGAACTCGCAGCGCTGCGGACCAGGGTTCGCGCGCTCGATCCGGGAGGCGGTCGAGCGACGACGGCGCCACGCGAGCTGACGGCGTGATGGCGCACGATCGGCTGGAGGAGCGGACGAGGGCGTTGCTCGACAGGGCAATGCATGCCTACCAGGACAGTCCGCGTGCCCTCGGCTGGCTGCGTGCGCATGTTGCCAGGTTTGACGAACCGGTCCGCCTCGCCGTCGTCGGGCCCCGTGAATCCGGTAAGTCGACTGTGGTCAACGCATTGTGCGGCGAGCAGGTGACGCCTGCGCAGACCGGAGGTGCTCCGCTCTTGTGGTACCGGGCGACGACCGGGAGCACCGAGTCGTCCGCCGTCGCCTTTCCTCAGGGCGGGCGCCCCGTGGAGCTGCCGGTGTCCCGGCAGGACAAGCAACTGCGGGTCGACACCTCGATGCTCGACGGGATGCCGTTGGACCGTGTCGAGGTGTCCTGGCCGAACCGGGCGCTGCGCGAGCTGACCCTGATCGACACCCCGGCACTGGAGTCGCCCACGCTGGAGGGAGCTGCCCAGCAGGGCGGAGACGAAGAGGCTTCTGGGCTCGCGCATGCCGTGGAGCGAATCTACTCCGACGCCGATGCCGTGCTGTATCTGCTGCCCCGGCCACAATATGGCGACCTGGGGTTTCTGCGGGCGGTCCAGGAACATCCCATTGCCAGGGCGGCCCCGGTGAACATGCTGGCCGTCGTCACGCGCGCGGACGAACTCGGCGGTGGCCGGGTGGACGCACTGATCTCGGCACGGCAGGTGGCCCGTAGACACCGCCGCGAGGCGGAGATCGGCGGGCTGTGTCAGGACGTGGTGCCGATGTCGGGGATGCTCGCCTGCGCGGGCAGAACGCTGCGTGAGCCGGAGTTCGACGCGTTCAGCGAACTCGCACGTCTGCCCAGGAAGGACATCGAGCCATATCTGCTCTCGGTGGACCGGTTCGCGGGGGACGCTGTGCCAGGTTCGGTTCCCGCGGATGTCAGGGTGGCACTGCTGGGTAGGTTCGGTCTGTTCGGCGTTCGTCTCGTGCTCACTCTGCTGCGTCGTGGCTCGATGACCCTGCCCGCCCTGGCTGCCGAACTCGTCCAACGCAGCGGACTCGGCGACCTGCGGGACGCGATCGAGAATTCCTTTGTGGAGCGAAGGCCGGTGCTGAAGGCACGCTCCGCGCTCATCGCACTGGAGGTCGTGCTGCGGATGGAGCCACGTCCCGCGGCCGCCGCCCTCGCCGGCGAACTCGAACGCGTCATGGCGGGCGCACACGAGTTTCGCGAGTTACGCCTGCTGGCCGCACTGCGCGGCGGCCGAATCGTGCTCCCGGCCGAGCTGCGCACGGAGGCTCTTCGGCTCCTCGGTGACGTCGGGGCGGGTGTGGCGGAACGTTTTGGTGTCGAACCGGGAGAAGATCCTCGTCCTGCCGCGTTCGACGCGTTGCAACGCTGGCGGGCGCACGCGGAGGACGGAAGCCTTCCGGCCGCCGCACGCCGGGCCGCCGCTGTCGTCGCGCGCGGTTGTGAGGGAGTTGTCGCCACACCCGTTCCGGCCTGACCGGCACGGCCGAGTCCGCTGGTTGGGCCGAGTTGACCGATCGGCGTCCGGTAGGCCACCATCAGGCCATGCCACTTCTCCGGGAACACTCTGTTGTCCCGCGGCTGCACCGTGTTTCGCGGGTAGCCGGAGTCGGCGTAGTCGCCCTGCTGCTGCGCCGCGGCCGTCTCGGTTCCCCGCCGAACTAGCTTCAGCGCGCAGCCGGAGATCCAGTAGTCCTGACAGATCCGGGTACGAGGCTTTCGCCCTACCCCGGTGCGGGCTGCGTGCGCTTCGTGGGAACCCAGCAGACTCGCCGAGAAGTGAGGAAAACCAGTATGTCCATTGATCTGCCGTCCCGTCCTGCCCTGCGTGCGGCCCAGGTGCCCGCCGACGGGATTCTGGAAGGCCCACGCGTGCTGCGCCGACTGCCCGACGGCGTGGAGTCCGCGCCGTACGACCTGTTCGACCTGCGCCCGCTCGGGCGGGTGATCGGTGCCGAGATCGACGGCGTCGACCTCGGTGAGCCGCTGCGGCCGGAACTGCGCGCGGAGCTGAACAGGGCCCTGTTGGAGTGGAAGGTGCTGTTCTTCCGCGACCAGCGGATCACCTCGGAGCAGCAGCGTGCGTTCGCGCGCAACTGGGGCGAGCTGGAGACCAACCCGTTCATTCCGGTCGGCGACGACGAGCACGTGACCCGCTTCGCCAGGGGCGGCTCGATGCCGGCCTACGAGAACATCTGGCACACCGACGTCACGTTCCGGCCGAGTCCCGCACTGGGGTCGGTGCTCCGGCTGGTGCAGGTCCCGCCGGTCGGCGGCGACACCATGTGGGCGGACATGGCCGCCGCCTACGACAACCTGCCCGAGGACGTGCGGCAGCGGATCGACGGGCTCCGTGCCGTGCACGACTTCATTCCCGGCTTCGACCGCTTCAGCGATCACGCCCACCTCGCCAGCCACCAGCACGAGTTCCCGCCGGTCGAGCATCCCGTCGTGCGCAGGCACCCGGAGACGGGGCGGCGGACGTTGTTCGTGAACCAGGCGTTCACCACGCACATCGTCGGCATGGACCGCGCGGAGAGCGACCGGCTGCTGCATCTGCTGTTCACCCAGGCCCACGTGCCGGAGTTCCAGGTCCGGTTCCAGTGGCGGGAGAACTCGGTGGCGTTCTGGGACAACCGCGCGACACAGCACTACGCGGTCAACGACTACCACCCACACCCCCGGGTAGCCGAACGCGTGGCCATCGCGGGAGACCAGCCCTTCTAGCCCCACACCTCCCCACAGGGGATGGAGCGTCTGCAAGTACCTCCAAGCAAGATCAAACCCGTCTGCAACCGCAGCCAACCGGAGACTGGATGGCTGCGGTTAGCGGCGAAAACGATCTTGCTTGGGTGTACTTGCAGGCGCTCCAACCTGGCGACTGGCGGCCGGGTGGGTGAACTGTTACTAACAGTTGCCGGATTGTCTTCATTCTCCTCACTTGTTCGGGGGACGATTCCACGACCGGACAACCGAGGAGGACAGAACGTGACAAAACGTTCACGAGTAGTGGGTCGAAGAGTCGGAGCGGTCACCGCCGCCGTCGCGACCGGGGTCGGCCTGATGGTCACCGCACCGGTCGCCGCGGCGGTGCCGAGCACCGGCGCGCTGATCGCCGAGGTCTACGGCGGCGGCGGCAACTCCGGCGCCGAACTGACCAACGACTTCGTCGAGCTCGCCACGGTGGGCAGCGCGGCTGCCTCCCTCGACGGTTTCACCGTGCAGTACCTGCCTGCCTCACCCAGCGCGAGCAGCCGCTGGCAGGCCACGGCACTGACCGGCGCGATCGAGCCCGATGCGCGCTACCTCGTCGCGCAGGGCAGGGGCGCGGGCGGCACGGTCGAACTGCCCACACCGGACGCGGCGGGCAGCATCGCCATGTCCGCCTCGGCCGGCACCGTCGCCCTCGTCGCGAGCACCGAACCGCTGACCTGCCGCACCGCCGCCGACTGTGCCGCCGACGCACGGATCGTCGACCTGGTCGGCTACGGCGGAGCCGTGGTGCGGGAGAACTCGCCCGCGCCTGGTACCAACAACACGACCTCGGTGGCGCGGCCGGAACTGACCGACACGGACTCCAACGCGGCAGACTTCACCGCGGGCGCACCCAGCCCGACGAACACGGCGGGCGAGACCCCAGACGATGGCGGCGACCCGGACCCCGAGCCCCCCACCGCCGCGCGGATCCACGACATCCAGGGCACCACCCGGATCTCGCCGCTGGCAGGCGAGCGCGTCGGGGTGACCGGCGTGGTGACGACGACCAGGAACTTCGGTTCACGCGGATTCTGGATGCAGGACCCCGAAAGCGACGACGACCCGCGCACCAGCGAGGGCATCTTCGTCTACAGTGGATCAGTGGCTCCCGACGTCGCGCCCGGTGACGAGGTGACGGTCACCGCGACGGTCAAGGAGTACTACCCGGACAACCCCTCCAGTTCGAAGTACCAGTCGCTGACCGAACTGACCGACGCCCAGTGGACGGTTGTGTCGGGCGGGAATCCCGTTCCCGAGCCGACGGTCATCACACAGGAGACGCTGCCGGACGAGCTGGTGGCTCAGCCCGGTGGCAACATCGAACCGCTGCCCCTCGAACCGGACCGGTACTCGCTGGACTTCTGGGAGGCCCATGAGAGTGAGCTGATCAGCGTCAGCGACGCCCGCGTCGTCGGGCCGAGCAGTCAGTACAACGAGTTGTACGTGACGACGAAGCCGGAGCAGAATCCCTCGGTGCGCGGCGGAACGGTCTATCAAGGCTACGACCGGCCGAACACCGGAATCCTCAAGATCGAGTCCCTGATTCCGTTCGCCGAGCGGCCGTTCCCGCAGGCCAACACCGGTGACGTGCTGACCGGACTGACCGCGGGACCGGTGGAGTACGACAGTTTCGGCGGTTACACCCTGTTCGCCTCGATGCTCGGTGAGGTCAAGGACAACGGGCTGGCCAGGGAGGTAACCCGGGCACAGCGTGGTGGCGAGCTGGCGATCGCGACGTACAACGTGGAGAACCTCTCCGCCCGCAACGAGCAGGCGAAGTTCGACGAGCTCGCCCGCGGTGTCGTGGACAATCTCGCCTCTCCGGACATCGTGACCCTGGAGGAGATCCAGGACAACAACGGCCCGGACGGCAGGGGCGACGGCGTGGTGGCCGCAGACGAGACGATGGCGCGCTTCGTTGACGCCATCGCGGCGGCTGGCGGCCCCAGGTACGAGTGGCGGCAGATCGACCCGCAGGACCTCACCGACGGCGGTCAGCCGGGTGGCAACATCCGCGTCGGTTTCCTGTTCAATCCGGATCGTGTGTCGTTTGTGGACCGTCCTGGTGGAGACGCCGTCACGCCCGTCGAGGTGTCCCGTGAACGGGGCAGGGCGAAGCTGTCGGTCTCGCCGGGCCGGATCGACCCGGCGAACGCCGCGTGGGAGGACAGCCGTAAGTCCTTGGCCGGAGAGTTCGTCTTCCGTGGTCGCACGGTGTTCGTGGTAGCCAACCACTTCGCGTCGAAGGGCGGGGACCAGCCGACGCACGGCCGGTTCCAGCCGCCGAACCGCGGTTCCGAGGAGCAGCGGGTGGCGCAGGCTCAGGCCGTGCGCGGGTTCGTCGACGACGTGCTGGCGGCCGACCCGAGGGCGAACGTGGTCGTCGCGGGTGACATCAACGACTACTCGTTCTCCCCGACGGTGCGGACCCTGACCGAGGGTGGAGCGCTGACCGCGCTGATCGACACCCTCCCCGAGGGTGACAGGTACAGCTACGTGTTCGAGGGCAATTCGCAGGTGCTCGACCACGTGCTGATCTCCGTTGCTCCGCGCGGTGTGGACTACGACGTCGTCCACATCAACGCCGAGTTCGCGGAGCAGGCCAGCGACCATGACCCGCAACTGGTTCGCTTCCTGCCTGGCACCGGGAACCCGGCACTGGACGCGGTCAACGAGCTGATCGACTGGCTGGAGCGGATCTTCGGCCGCCGCTGAGCTGGCGTCAGGCAGCACACGTGACGCAGGTGGGGCGGGTGCGGCGCTGGTACGACAGCGCCGCACCCGCCATGCCGAGCCCCCAGAGCAGATAAGCGGGCACGGAAATCCAGAAGAACGCCTCCGGCAGTACCAAACCATCCGACGGCGGGAACGGGTTCCGGCCCTGCAGCCGTTCGGCCGCCATCGTCAGCAGCATCAGTCCGAAGTAGACAACAAGACCGGCGGAGATCCCGATGCCGGGGCCGAGCACCAGCCAGCGGGGAACCCGCCGCCCCGCGAGCCTTGGCAGCCATCGCGGCCAGATCAGGCCCCAGGTGTGCACGAGGGCGAGCGGCAGTAGCGTGCCGCCGAGGACGAAGCCCACCTCGAACAGGATCACCGAGATACCGCCGCCCACGGGGGTTTGGTCCATCCCGACCACCAGTTGCGCGATGATCCTGGCGACACAGCCCGCAACGGAGAGATACGCGGCCCAGTACGCCCACGCCGGAGTGCGACGCGGCTCCGTGGGCCCGTCGTCGCCCCGGCCGCAGTCGGGACAACCGGAGTGGGTCGCCTTCCGGTAGGCGAGTGTGGCCAGCATCAGCAGCACGGCCGTGCCGACGCAGGCGGCTCGGCTCAGCGCGCCGAGTGGGTAGAAGCGGATCCCCAGCCCTGGCAGGATGCCGCCGACCACGTCGAGCAGCAACATCGCACTGGCTCCGAGCAGCGCGACACTGACCACCATGGCGAGGACCAGCAGCGCCGTTCGCGCGGCACCGGTCAGCCGCAGCGTGGCGAGTGCCCCCGCGGCCAGCGCCGCCACGGCACAGAGCCCGATCGCGCTCCAGCCGGTGAAACCGATGAGGTCGCCCCCACGCGCGGACAGCTCCGTCGGACTGCCGAGCAGCTGCCAGCATGTCCGCAGTGCTCCATAGAGGACGGCGACTGCCAATGCGGCTACAGCGAACGGCCTTGCCCGCCCGCTTGGCCCACTGTCCGTGGGGCCGGCAGGTCCCGTGCTTTGGCGCGCTGTGGTCGTCATGCCGGCCAGCCTGCCGCGCGCAGCGTCCGCCCGCTTCACCGCTGCGGTGGACTCGCCTCCCCCGCAGGAGGGAAGGTCAGCGGGCCCGCCAGCCCAGGTTCAGAATCGACTGGTTCAGCTCGTGATAGGCAGGCCGGATGTCCTCCAGGTACCGGCTAAGCCACTCCCCGCGTGCCGAGGACACCGGTTCGGGCCCGGCGCCTGCCTCCAGCCACGACACCCTGGACACGTTGTCCACCGCCATCCGCCACCAGCGGTTGGCCCGCTCCTCAGTGGTCTGCTCGCGTTGGGCCGCCTGCTCGATCTCGGCTTTTGCTCCCGCGATCGCGCCGTCGAGTTCCTCGGCCCGTGCCAGCTCCCAGGACCGCAGGTCGTCCGCGGACTTACGGGCCAGCGCGACGATTTCCTTGTAGCGCAAGGCGGCACTCTCAGTCATCGTGCTCCTCCGCTTCCGGCCGGTGGAACGGAATGATCACTTCCGGCGATGCGTGTGTGCTGCGGTCGAAGAACAACGCCCTTCCCGACCGCGGCGACCAGTGCACCACCTGCCCGGCGGAGAACGGACTGAGCTCATTTCCCTGGACGTCCAGTGCCGCCCACGCGCCGATGTCGTCGGTCCCGCCGAACCCGAGGGTGTCCTTGAGTCTTGCGGTTCCGCGCCACCAGCCGATTACGTGCAGGCCGTTCGACGGTCCCTGCTTGAGCAGCGCTCGCAGGTGGTCCAGGCCGCTCTGCTGGCCGGGTGCCTTCTGCTCCAGCGCGGGCAGGGCCGCGTCCGCACCGTAGAGCACGAGCATCCGCCGAATCGCCCCCGAGCCGAGGTCGCCCGCGAGTGCGCTCACCCTGGCAGGCAGGTCGGATCCGGGAACGACCTCCACCTTGTGCCCCGTCGTGGCGAGCCAGTCGGCCAGTTCGTTCACCGCAGGCTCGCACGACTCCACCAGGCACGTCAGCACGAACTCCACATCGCCCTGCCGGAACTGGTTGGCGAGCGAGCGGGTGGCGGAGTCCAGAATGGACACGGCCTCCTTCGTCGCGGTGCCGAGCACGGCGACGTTGCGCCCCGGCGCGCCGGACAGTTCGACGCCCTGCGCGACCTCGGCGACGTCGATCGACTGCCCGAGCAGTGCCCGTGGACGGGCCACGGGCACGAGCGAGGTGAACGCCGTGGCCTCCTCCAGTAACGGCGCGTGTGCGCCGTCGAAGAGCCGGGGCTGCTGGTGCCCACTCGCGTAGCGTTCCCACAGCCGTTGCTGGAGTCCGGGAAAGACGCCCTTCGCGCTGGCATCGGGAATGTGCGCGAGCTGGTTGCCGTGTGCGACGCCGGAGTCGTGGTTGATCACCGCATGCCAGCGGGGCGCGGCGACCGCTGCCTGGTTGGCCTCGGCCAGCACACGGCGAGCCTTGGGCATCGCGATCCGCAGGGTGCACTGTTCGAACACCGCGGGCTTGCCCCAGAACGCCTCGATCCCAGCGACGTCCTGACTGGCCAGTACCAGGTGGATGCCCTGCGAACGGCCACGTCGGGCGATGTCCTCCAGCAAGGAGGTCGCGAGCGCGGTCACCGTGTCCCGCCCGGCGAACAGGTACTGGAACTCGTCGATCACCGCGACGATGCGCGGCCAGTGTCCCTCCGGGTCCTGTTCGCGCAGCTCGGCCAGGTTGGTCACCTCGTGGTCCTTCGCCGCGGCCGAGCGCCTGCGCAGCTCGTCGGCGAGGAACCGGAGCAACGCGAGACCGAACTCGCGGTCGGTGTTCACGTTGACCCCGACCAACCGGGCATGCGGCAGCCAGCTCGCGTCCTTGCGGCCGGGGGCCAGGCCGGCGAAGGAGACACCCTCCTTGAAGTCGAGCAGGTACAGCGCGAGCTCGTCCGGGGAGTAGCGGGCCGTGAGGCTGCCGAGCATGGAGTAGAGGAAGTTCGTCTTGCCGGATCCGCTTGGCCCGCCGATCAGCACGTGCGGGCTGGCGTCGCCGATCACGACCTCGACCGCCTCGCCTTCGTAGAAGCCCACCGGAGCCCGCAGTTCGCGCCCCGAGTGTTCCTGTCCGAGTTCGGCGGGCAGCAGATCGGCGAACGAGCGTGGGCCGCCCTGCTTGGCGATGAGTGCCTCGGCGATCCTGGCCGCCGCGCGATTCACCTGCCCGCCGGGAAGTGGCGGGTCCAGCTGCACCACGAGGTCGGTGCCCGTCATGCTGCAGACGGCACGCCGCTCGTCGATCAGGCTGATCGACTCCACCGAACCGCCGAGCGCGGTCGGCACGTCCACCAGAACGAGTGAGATACCGGCCGCCAGCGCCCCGCTCGCCACGCGCTTGAGATCGCGCAGCTGTTCGGGTTGCAACGGTTCGCCGTTGCCGTAGAGCACGGCGATCCGCCACGGCTCGACCCGTTTCCCGGTGGCCTTGCGCATCGACTGCAGCGACGTGTGACCCGCCTGCATCGTGTATGCGTGGATCCGGCGGATGTGCCCGGCCAGCTCGTCGAGCAGGTCGACAAGGCGGGTGGGGTCGTGCACGGTGAGCGCGCTGGTGCGGCCGAGCGCGTAGAAGTTCGGCAGGACCGCGGTGAGCTGTCCGACGTCCCAGAGATGCACCCGGACCGCACCGGGCTCGAACGTGCTGAGCACCCTGGTCAGCAGGTTCTCGACCAGCGCGTCGACGCTCGCCCTCGGCTGGGTCGTGGCGCCGGGTGGCGCCGAGGTGATGCTGATGTGCGACTCACCGAGCAGTGGGACGGCGACATCGAAGGTCAGCTCGACGCCCGCCGTCTGGCCCGCGCTGGAGCCGTCCACCGTGGCTGAGCCGATGCGCCACAACTCCGGCGTGGTGACGCCGCTGTAGCTGCCGACCCGGCCCAGCCAGTCGCCGGGCGGCCTGCCCGCCGGTCCCGGTGCGCTTGCCGCCACCAGTTCACGCAGCCGGTTCGGGCCGTCTCCCCACTCGGTGTAGAACTGCCGGCGCACGGTGTCGAGCCAGGACAGCACGCCGGACATCGCCGGATCCCCGGCCTGTTCGGCGATCGCCGGATCGCCCGCCGATCTGTCGATTCCCGCGCGGACGATGCGTTGCTCCAGCTCGAGCTTCGCGAGTTCGGTCTCGGCGGCGATCCTGGCGTTCGCCGCCGAGCCGAGTGCGAGCCCGAGCTGGTGGCGCAACTGGTCGAGTGCGGTGACCACCCTGGCCCGTTGCTCGCTGGCCTTCCTGCCCATCAGACCATCTCCAAGGCCACGCGCTTAAAGGCGTGCTTCGTAGCGGTTCAGCAGGTCATCGGCACTGCTCAGCCGATCGCCGTGGGTGTCGACCTGGTCGAGTGCCAGCGCCAGCTGCGGCGGCAGCCACGGCTGGGCCTGCGCCTGGGCGTCGACCAGTGCGCGGCGGGACTCCTCCAGCAGTTCGCGCGCCCTTTCGGTATGCGCGCGAGCGTCGGTGAGCCTGCCGTGCACCGTGGCGAGCAACTGGTGCAGCTGGTCCAGAGACATCGATTTCTAGAGCCTGGCGGAGTAGGAGTCGGCCGAGGAGATGCAGGCCTGGATGGTGCTCTGCGTGCCGTTGATCCCCTGGAGGGCTTCGGCGAGCAGTCCGTGAGCCTGATTCACCTCCTCCTGGGTGCTACCCGTGGTGGCCGCGGTCAGCGACTGCTGCGCCTCCTCGAGGGACTGGGCGGCCTGCTGCAGGGCGGCGATGCTGGCGGAAGCCTTCTCGTTCGCGAGGGCGATCCCCGCGCGGATCTCTTCCACTCCGGGCATGGGGCGTGCTCCTTGAGGTGTGGTGTCGGCGTTACAAACTTAGCGTTACCGGCCGACTCCGGACAGATGCAGGTGGGGTAGAGAACCATCTATTGGGTGACCATCGGTGAGGGTTGAGCGGGCGCGGGTGTTCCTGCTCGACCCGGAACCGCCCCGCTGTGGTGAGCAGGGCCGCGTGATGAGACGGAAGAGACAGTAGTGGGTGCGGTGACCGGGTCGACAACGGCCCGGTCGGGGCGCACACGCGTTTGTCCGCCGGTTCATCCGACAGGCCAGGGGGCACCGCGCCGGAAATTGCGGCCGAGACGACAGAACGCCGGGCGGCCCTGGGGCCACCCGGCGTTCTGCCTGCTGGAGAGCGGAGGATACGGGATTCGAACCCGTGAGGGCTTTTACACCCAACACGATTTCCAATCGTGCGCCTTAGGCCGCTCGGCCAATCCTCCGCCGAAGAGGCTACCGGATGCCTTGGGGACCAGCGGATACGGGGTGTGAGCTCGGGCTGTTCAGGAGCAGGAGACCGGTACGCCGAGTTCCGGGATGCGTGGACCGTAGCGGGCCAGCAGGTCCGCGTTGCGCTCGTCGCCGCCGGGCACGTTCGAGCTCGTCCACAGGGGCAGTTCGAGCCCTTCCGCCGTCGCGAGGTCATCGAGTTCGGCGAGCACCAGCGTCCAGAGGTAGGCGCCGAGCATCGTGGAGACTGCGGACGTCCGGGCGGCTCGCTCGGGATACACGACGTCGCCAGGTGGTACGGCGGTGTCCAGCACGACCGTGGCATGGTCGGCGGTCCGGCTGCCGGAGCGGTCGTTCGCCTGCGCCGAGGCGATCAGTGAGGTGACCGCGATCACCGGCACGCCCGATGCTGCGGCCTCAGCGGCGATCTCGACCGGGTACGGATTTCGCCCACTTGTGGAGAACACGACCACCGCGTCGTGAGGCTGTGGGGCGGCCGCGTGCAGGACCGCGGCGCCCCGGCCGGGCTCTCGTTCGGCCATCGTGCTCGGTACCGCTCCGGTCAATGGCAGCACCGGTGGTTCCCAAAGCGGCCGTACCGGCGCGAGGCCACCTGCGCGGTAGAACGTCTCGCACACCATCGCGAGTGAGTGGCCTGCTCCGGCGGTGTGGATGATGCCGTCCGCGCGGATCGTCCTGAACAGCAGCGCCGCCGCATCGGCGATCGGGCCGGTTCGCGCGTTGTCCACCTCGTCGAGCAGTTCGCGAACTCGTTTCCCCGCACCCTCGGCCATCGGCAGGCGCCTCCTTCGTTACAGCGGCCACAGTGGACGGTCGTCGACCGTGGGGCGCTGGCAACGTTAGAGAGCGTCCCGCGATTTGTCCAGACCAATAATGGGCGCGTCCCTCCTGCGTGCGTGTACGCATTCGACGGCGACGTGCGCGAGTCCGAGCGCCGCGAAGACACCCGCGAGCGCGAGATGCAGTGTGTCGCGTGAGTTCAGCAGCCAGAGCACGAGCCAGACCGCCATGCACGAGAAGTGGACGCCCGCGTAGAAGAACACCGGGCGCGGCAGGCGTGGGAGGTAATGCCAGAGTTGCCGGCCGTTCGTGCCAGCAGTCACTCTGTTCATGGTTCCTCCTGTCTGCGGCAACCGTGGTATCGGCGGTGCGGAGCAAATGGTTACGACGCGAACCAGACAGAAATCAGACAATCAGTACGAGCGGTATCTGTGCGCGGGTCTGAGTCCGATCAGGTAGAAGTCCCTGTAAGCCAAGAAATCGCAGTACGAAACTCACCTACATACCGGCCGGTCGGACATCGACCTGCTGAAGTTCTGGGCACCGTGTCGCGTGCGCCTGTCCGTGACCGTTCTCACGCTGCCCGGTTGCGTGAGCGGGCCTACTCGGAGGCCGAGGCCGACGCTGGGTCCAGCATGGTCACGGCGAGGCCCTGCGGGAGCGGGGCGTCCGGGGCCACCTTGATCCCGCGCTCGACGAGAAAGTCCGCGAGCAGAGTCCAGATCCCACGGACGAGAGCGGCGCCGAACTCCTCGGGCGTAAGGCACTCCGGCTTCGCCAGCCAGCGTCCGATCGCGGCTTCGGCGAACGCGACGACGCCGAAGGCGAGCGGCCCGGTTCCTCGTACGTCGCGACCGGCCGTCTCCAGCACTGTCTTCAGCAGCCTGCTCAGACGCACCGCAAGGGTGCCGGTGAAGTCGGTCAGCGCGTCGGAGCGGTCGGGTGGGGCACCGGTGTGGGCCGGGGCAGAGTGTTTGGCCAGGTATCGGTACAACGCGGAATGTGTGGTGAGCCAACGCACGATCGTGTCCACCGCGCCGGTGATGAGCTCGAGCGGCGAGCGGCCCCCCTGCCAGATGGGCGAGAGATCGGCGGTGAGGCGTTCCAGGATGCGGCGGCAGACCGCCTGCTGCAGGTCCGCCTTGCCGTCGAAGTGCCGATACAGCCGGGGCCGGGGCACGCCCGCGTGCGCGGCGATCTGTTCGGTGAGCACGTCGGGACCGTGCTCCTCGATCGCGGCGATCGCGGCCTCGACGAACTCCGCGCGCCTGCGTTCCCGCTGGCCTTCCCAGCGCGCGGCGCGCCCGTCCTTGACCGTGTTGGCTCGTTCGGGCATCAGCCGAACTTACCTCTCCCGGCGCGGATTGGCGGAAACCAACCGGTCAGCGGGGCCGCCACGCCAAGCGGGTGACCGCCGCCAGGACGGCCACAACGGGATGTGTCCTTCGCTGCCTGCTCCGAGTGTCCGGCGCGGTCTCGGGCATGGCCTGGTAGGCGGCCAGGTGCGTGAGTGTGCGCATCGTGCGTGGTGCGAGCCGGTCGGCGAACTCCGCGGCGGTTCCCGCGGGCAGGTTGAGCACCTCTCGCCTGGTCCGCAGGGCTCGCACGACCAGGCCTGCTGCCTGCTCGGCGCTCAGCGACCGGACCCTTCGGTAGACCTTCGCGCTCGGCGCGCTCATCGCGGTTCGCACGAGTGGAAGTCGGACGGAGCTGAACGTGATCCCCGCTGCGAGCAAATCCCTGCCCGCGACCTTGCCGAACTCGTCCAGGGCGGCCTTCGAGGACAGGTAGGCGGAGAAGCGGGGCGTGTGGTTCTGCAGACCCTGGGTGGTGACGTTGACGACGTGCCCGAAGCGCTGCTCGATCATCGGGGGTAACAGCGCGAATGTCAGGCGCAGCGGGGCGAAGTAGTTCAGTGCCATCGTGCGTTCGTAGTCGTGCATCCGGTCGGTCGACAGCGCGACCGATCGACGTATCGAGCGTCCCGCGTTGTTGACCAGCATGTCCACCGGGCCGTGCTCGGCGAGTATCCGCTTGACCATCGCGTCGACCGCCTCGGCGTCGGTCAGATCGCAGGGATACACGGCGGCGCTGCCACCTGTCGAGGTGATCTGCGCGCGGACGGCCTCGAGCTCCTCACCGCGCCGCGCCACCAGCAGCACCGTGGCTCCTTCGCTGGCCACCGCTACGGCGACGGCCCGCCCGATGCCTGCCGAGGCCCCGGTGACCAGCACCGTTCGTCCTCGGATCGCCGGTCCGCGCCGCGCCCTGTCTACGTCCAGGTGCTCGGCCCAGTACCGGTAGAGCCGTCCCGCGTACTTCTGCAACGGTGGGCACCTGAGGCCGGATCCGGCCAGCGCCGCGCGGGTGGCGGTGGTGTCGAACTCCACCGGGGTGCTGAGGACCGGCAGCACCTCGGCGGGGATGCCGACTTCCTCGATCATCGCCGCGATCGCCCGGTGCGGCAGCGTCCGCCGCTTGCCGGTTCGGGTCAGCGCGCGTCCTGCCCTGCGCAGCCGAGCCGAGAGGTCGACAGGCAGAGTCGCCACGATCCGCGGCCCGCCCGCCGCTGCGGAGAAGGCGTTGTGTACCTCGGTAAGCGATTGGGGCCGAGGCGCGGCAAGGTGGTAGGTGGCGCCGGACTCCGCCTCGATGTGCATCAGGTGTTCCATCGCATCGACCACGTAGTCGACCGGGACGATGTTGGAGTCGCCGAGACGGGGTGCGATCAGCGGCAGGCGGGACGGCAGCAGGCCGAGTTTCGCGAAGGCGGGGAGGAAGAAGTACGGACCGTCCACTTTGTCCATCTCGCCGGTGACGGAGTCGCCGACGACGGCTGCGGGCCGGTACACGCGGTAGCGGGTTCCGCTCTGTTCGCGCACCAGTTTCTCGGCCGCGAACTTCGTCGCGTGGTAGGAGGTCGGCAGCCGCTGGCCGAGATCGAAGTCGCTTTCGGTGAATCGGCCTTCGTGCTCGCCCGCGACAGCGATGGACGACACGTGATGCAGCCAGCGCGCCTGTGCCCGCGCGGCGAAGGCGAGCACGTTGCGGGTGCCGGTGACGTTGGCCTGCTCGTTGAGCTGGGTGTCCGCGGTCAGGTCGTAGACGGCACCGAGGTGGACGACGTGGTCGATCGGAGTCCGTAGTCCCGCAGGGTCGACGCCGAGGTGGTCGGTGGTGAGGTCGCCGATGACGGGTACGACGAGATCCGGGTGCGGCCACTGCTCGGTCAGTTCGGCCAGCCGGTGCCTGGATTGCTCGCGTACCAGCACATACACCGCTTCGCAGTCCGGGCGGGACAGCAGTCGCCGGATCAGTCTGCGACCGAGGAACCCGGTCCCACCCGTCACGAAGTAGCTGCCCACCTTCGCCTCCCTGTTCGCCGACCTGTCGATCGCGGCAGTCTAGCAAGTGTGTGGAACTTTGTGTATCACTAACTTTCGTCCGGGCACGCGAAGCCAACTATTCGCCAACCTGGCCCCAATCGAATTCGGTGAAATTATGGGAACTGCGCGATTCGGAGTACCGGATATGAATGCCGGGAAAAAGGTGTCACCGAAATATGGTCGAAGTGTTGCTCACGACGCTAGCGTCTGTTTCCGCTCGTCACTGTGACAGGTGCCGGCGAATCCCTTTTTTCGAGAGGACAGTTATGTCTCGCTCCCTGCGAAAGAACCCCACTGCCCTTGTCTCCGCTGCCGCCGTGCTGGGTGGCCTCCTGCTTGGCTCGGAAGCCACCGCCGTCGCCGCGCAGCCGGAGAACGACCGGACTGTCGACTACCGCGGATACTCGGTGCAGGTGCCCGCGGACTGGTCGGTGGTGGATCTGGAGGCCCGACCCGAAACCTGCGTGCGGTTCGACACCCCGACCGTTTATCTCGGCAGGCCCGGCGACCAGTCGGCCTGCGCCGGAAACACGGTCGGCAGGACCGCCGGCCTGCTCCTGCAGCCACTCGACGCACCCGCGCTGTCGGCCGCGGAGGGTGCGCCGGTGCACGCCGAGCGGGGCAGCGCCCAGCCAACGGGCACCGAACTCGACCCTGCCCGCCCCGCGTGGCGGGACGGGAGCTTCGAGCTCGCTGTCGAAGGAGCGGGGGTGCTCGCAACGGCAGTGCACAACGGTACTGACGCCGCGGTGGTGGCCGAGGTGCTGAAATCCGCTTCGCTCACCGATGCCGCCCGCCCCTCCGCCGCGCCGCAACCTCGGTCCACAGGGGACGTCGGCGCGGCGGCGGTCGCCGCGCAGCCGGGAACGTACAAGGGCAAGGGATTCGACGCCTGTGCCGCGCCGTCGAACTCTGCGATGGACGCCTGGCTGTCGTCTCCCTACCGCGCGATCGGCGTCTACACCAGCGGCGGCAGCCGCGCCTGCGGTCAGAGCAACCTCACCGCGAACTGGGTCAGCAGGCAGGTCGGAAAGGGCTGGAAGCTGACGCCGATCCACGTCGGCCCGCAGGCACCGTGCACCAATTACCGGTCCCGGTTCTCGTCCAACCCGACCACGGCGAAGCAGCAGGGCGTCGAGCAGGCGGACATCGCGGTGGACGCGGCGAAGCGCCTCGGGCTGCCCGCCGGAAGCGCCATCTACCTGGACATCGAGGCCTACTCGCGTGGCGGCAGCTGCACGACCGCGGTGCTCTCGCACACCTCGGGCTGGACCGAGCGCCTGCACCAGCACGGCTACCTCTCCGGCTTCTACTCCAGCGGGGCCTCCGGCATCACCGACATGAACAACCACCACGGCAGCAGCACCTACACCCTGCCGGACCACCTCTGGGGAGCCTGGTGGAACGGCAAGGCGAACACCGACTTCGGCCCCTATCTCGATGCCGGGAAATGGGCACAAGGACAGCGGATCAAGCAGTACGTGGGTGAGGTCGGGGAAACGCACGGCGGGGTGCGGATCAGCATCGACCGCAACTACCTCGACGTCAGGGCGGGTACACCACCCGAGCCGACCGTCTGCGTCACCGCGCAGCTGAGCTTCGCCACCTATCCCGCGCTTGCCGCGGGCGCCGAGGGCGACCGGGTCATCGCCGCGCAGTGCCTGTTGCGGGCCAACGGTCACGACACCGGAGGCGAGCAGCCGAGCGGAAAGCTGGACGAGTCCACAATGGCCGCGGTGAAGGCCTTCCAGAACAAGGTCGGTCTGACGGCGGCGGGCACAGTGGACTCCCGCACGTGGACCGCGTTGCTCTCGGCCGGTAGCACCCCGCTGTTGAAGGACGGCAGCTCCGGGGCCGCCGTGTCCAGGCTGCAGCGGGCGCTCAACGCCGCCACCACCGCCAAGCTCTCAGTCGACGGTCAGTTCGGTCCGAACACCACGAGCGCGGTGCGGACCTACCAGTCCTCGAGGGGCCTCGGCGTGGACGGCATCGTCGGGCCGAACACCTGGAGCGCGCTGCAGGCAGGCAAGTGAGCGTGCGGGCGGGCGTACGGGCCCGATTGCGGCAAGCGGTCGCCATGATGGCGATGGCCGTGACCGGGGCAGCGATGCTGCAGGCAGTGACGCCACAGATCGCACAGGCGGCACCTGCGCCCGCCCGCATCGCACTGGCCTACTACCCGGGATGGATCCAGGACGAGCTGCCGCCGGAGGAGATCGACTACTCCGCGTGGACGCACATCATGCACTTCGGCATCTATCCCAACAGCGACGGCGGCCTCGGCTGGGACAACATGGAGGCCCAGTACCCGGCCGAGGCCGTCCGTGCCGCGCACGCGGCCGGGCGGAAGATCAATCTGGTGATCGGCAGTGACGGGGTCGGGGCCCGGTTCCAGGGCGCGACCCGCCCGGAGAACCTCGCGGTCTTCATCGATAACATCGTCGAGACCGTGACCACCCACGGGTACGACGGCGTGGACATCGACTGGGAGGAGGACCTGGTCGAGGACAGGTACATCGCCTTGATCAAGGGGCTGAGCCAGGCGCTCGACCGCGCCGATCCGACGCTCGAACTCACCACCGACGTGATCACGGCGTTCGTTTCACCTGCCGTGGCCGCCGAGATCGCCGACGACGTGGACTGGATAAACGTGATGTCCTACTGGAGTTGGTGGCGTGACGAGCTTTCGGCCTACACCGACGCGGGCATCGGGGCGAACAAGCTCGCAGTCGGCATCGGGCTCTACACCGGCACCGGCGACGAGGAGCCCTATCACGACGTCACCAAGGAGCGGGTTGCCGAGAAGACCGCCTACGCCACTGCCGGCGGTCACCGGGGCGTGCTGGCCTGGTCGCTGCAACACCTCGACGGCCAGGACGACCCTCGGCTGATGCCGCTGCGGGAATATGTCGGCGGGCAGGGCAAGGGCTGCGCGTCCGTCGGCCTGAACTACCCCGCGTATCCCGCGCTCACGGCGGGCACGAGCCGGGCGGAGGTGGCGGCGGCCCAGTGCCTGCTGGCCGCCGACGGCAGTTACGGCGGACGGGCCACCGGCACGATGGACACAGGCACCGTTTCGGCCACTCGCCGGTTCCAGGAGCGGACAGGACTGCCGGTCACGGGCACCGTGGCGGCGCGCACGTGGACAGCGTTGCTCGCTGCTGGGACGACGCCGCTGTTGCGTAGCGGTGCGAGTGGCGCGGCGGTGAGTCGGTTGCAACGGGCGCTGAACGCGGTGACGACGGCGCGGCTCGCCGTCGACGGGCAGTTCGGTCCGAACACCACGAGCGCCGTACGCGGTTATCAGACCTCGCGCGGTCTCGGCGCCGACGGAGTGGTCGGGGCGAAGACCTGGGCTGCGTTGCAGGCCGGAAGGGTCGCCGATGGTCGGAGCCAGTCTCCGTAGTGCGTAAAGGGGGTCGGAGGACCGCGCCCGGAAGGCGAAAAACTGCCGAAAGCCGGGTGGGGAGCCGAAGATCAGGACGGCTACGTTCGCGTCATGCGACTGTTGATCGTCGAGGACGAGCAGGATCTCGCCGGGGCACTGCACTCGGGACTGACTCGTGCGGGATATGCGGTGGATCTGGCGCCAACCGGACGCTGTGCGTGGGAGAAGGCCCAGGTTCACCGCTACGACGTGATCGTGCTGGATCTGAATCTGCCCGACATCGACGGTCTCGAACTCTGCGGGCAGCTCCGAGCGGACCAACCGGAGCCGGCGCCGAGAATCCTGATGCTGACCGCGCGCGGCAGCATGACCGATCGGGTGCGGGGACTCGACCAGGGCGCGGACGACTACCTGGTCAAGCCGTTCGCGCTGGCCGAGTTGCTGGCCCGGATCAGGGCCCTGCTCCGCCGCGACGTCAGCGGCGGAGACTGCCTGCTGCGGGTCGGTGAGCTGGAAATGGACACCGCGCGGATGACGGTGAACCTCGACGGCAGCCCGCTGGCCCTGACTCGCAAGGAGTTCTCCGTGCTGCGGTACCTGATGTCCCGTCCCGGACAGGTCGTCGGAGCGGAGGAACTGCTCGAACACGTGTGGGACGAGCACGCGAATCCGTTCACCGAGACCGTGCGGGTCACGGTCGGCACGCTGCGCAGGAAGTTGAAGGACGCTTGCCCGACCCAGCGCATTGATACGGTTATCGGTCGAGGCTATCGACTGGTGGATGCCTGATGATCCGTTCGGTTTTCCGTCCGAAATGGCCCGAGTGGACATCGACCATCCGGTTCCGGCTCACCGTGACCTATGCGGCCTGGCTGTTTCTGCTCACCGCGCTGCTGCTCGGTGTCCTTTATGCCGGAGTGTTCTCCTCGGTGCGCACCGACGAGGTCCCGGTGGTGACGCATTCGGTCAGTGTGACCCAGACGGCCGAGGGCCGCCTGGACCTGCAGCGGTGGCAACGGGAAACGCAGTACGCGACCGTGACCGCACTGCGGAACTATTCGCTCGTCGCGCTGCCTGCGCTGTTCGTGCTCAGTCTGGTGATCGGCTGGCGACAGGCGGGCCGGGTGCTGCGGCCCGTCAGGCGAATCACGGACACGGCGCGGGACATCAACTCCACAGATTTCTCCCGACGGATCGCCCTGGCCGGGCCAGAGGACGAGCTAAGCAGGCTGGCGGACACCATCGACGGGATGCTGGACCGGCTGGAGACGGCTTTCACCGACCAGCGCCGGCTGCTCGGTGACGCTTCCCATGAGCTGCGCAATCCGCTGGCGATCATCCAGATGAACCTGGATGCCGTCCTGGCCAGGGACGATGTGTCGGTCAACGAGCGGGCGCAGGCAGGACGGGTGGTTGGCAGGGCGGTCGAGCGGATGGACGGACTGGTCGAGGATCTTCTGGCCACCAGTCGCCGGGACGCCCTGGCCTTCACCGAGGTCGAAATCGATCTCGGCGAGGTGGCGGTCGCGGTGTGTGCCGAGTACCGGCTTCTCGCGGCGAACCGGGACATCACGCTCGTCGAACAGCAGGATGCGGAGGCCACAGTGATCGGGGACCCGGGGGCCTTGCGCAGGGCGCTGGCCAATCTGCTCAGCAACGCCGTGCGGGTCTCCCCGGACGGCAGCACCATCACGGTCCACATGGGATCCCGAAATGGCTGGTGCTGGCTGGCGGTGCGGGACGAAGGACCGGGTATCGATCCGGCGGATCAGGAACGGGTGTTTGACCGGTTCTGGCAGGCGGTGCCAACCGCGGGAACCACCGGACACAGCGGGCTGGGCCTGGCGATCGTGCGACAGATCGCGGAGGGCCACGGGGGAGAGGTGACCGTGAAGAGCGCACCGGGCGCGGGCAGCACCTTCGTTCTGTGGTTTCCGGAAGACCGCTTTACCGCGGTCGAGCGCGTGGCGCGACCGGTCGGCAACACGCTGCCCGAATCGCTGAGTGTCGTGCGCCGAGCGGTCACCCCGTCCCCGTGAGCCCGTCAGCGAATGACGCAGTCGGCCAGGATGTCGGCGACTCCGAGGTGGACCTTCAGCTGTTTGTGCAGCGAATACTGCCGCGCGGTGATGGTGCAGTCCTCACCGAGCTCCTCCTCGTAACGACGCAGTTCCTCCTCGACCCTGGTTTTGGACAACTTCTTCGCCTCCGCGGGATCCGGTGACACGACGAAAGTGATGAAGTTGCGCTCTCCGTCTACCGTCGTGTCGCCACGTACCGTGTTGACTCGCGGTTCGGAACCGGTGGCCGGTTCGGACACGGCTGCCGGGGCGACGGCCAGCGGCACCGCGATCGCCAGTGCCGTGGTGGCGAGCATCGTCCTCATTCGCATGAATACTCCAATTCGTCTGGAAACAACACGAGGAGTGCACCAGCAGGACGGGAAAGCCAGCCGAAAGCCCCGCCGCTCCCACCTGAGCGCCCAGGGCGTGTCTCCGATCGGGGATACCGCGAACGGCGACCGATATGCGATGGTTGGCGCGTGGCTGCCGAGCAGCGCGTCGCAAAGGAGCGGGCGGTCGAGCAAAGCATGGTGCTCGACGGTCTCCTTCGCGAGCGCGACGACCTGCTCGCGGTACTGGACCGGGTAGTCGCGTTGCACGGCACCGCGCAGCTGATCCGCGACACCGTCGGCGCCCACTCGGGCTTCGTGGCCGACCTGGACGGCCCCGGCGAGGCGGTCATCCGGTGGCTGTGCGGGAACCGGACCGGCAACCTGCAGAACCTGCGCGTGCCGGTCGGCCAGGGGGTCGGTGGCAGGGTGCTGGCGCTGGGCAAGCCGGCCCGGGTGTCCGACTACATCAGCTCGCCGACGATCACCCACCAGTTCGACGCGCAGGTCAGGGGTGAGGGCCTCGCCGCGATGGTGGCGGTGCCGATCCTCGACCGGCAGGGCGGCAAGCCGGAGACCGTCGCGATCGCCTACGCCGCACTGCGGGAGTCCGGTGACTTCGGCGACGACGCCGTGCGTGATCTCGAAGGCATCGCCGACCGCGCGGCCACCGCGCTGCGCCTGGCCGCGGTCGCGGAGAACACGAAGGACAACGCCGTTTCCGCCGAGCGCCGGCGGATGCAGAGCGCGTTGCACGACTCCGTGGGTGCGCTGTTGTTCTCCATCGGCGTCCAGGTTCGCGATCTGCATCAGTCCATTCAGGACAATCCGATGCTCGATCTCCGGCTGCGCAGGCTGGAGTCGGATGTGTCGGCCGCGTCCAGTGCCCTCAGGGAAGCGTTGCTCGCGCTGTCCGAGACCAGCCCGGAGCGGGCACTGCCGGTGGAGATCGCCGAGCACACGCGGTCGTTCGAGGCGCGCTGCGGAGTCCCGGCCCGGTTCGTCCAGCTGGCTTCGGTGCCGCCGATGGACGCCGAGCGCACCGCGATGCTGGTCGCCGTGGTCCGGGAGGGTCTGCTGAACGTGGAGAAACACGCTCGCGCGGTCTCGGTGGTCGTGAGCATGGGCCCGTGTGACGACGGGGTCCAGGTCGTGGTGGCCGATGACGGCACCGGCGAGCAGGTCGAGGCGGGAGAGGGAACGGGGATGGGGGTGCGCTCGCTTGCGGAACGGGCAGCGCGACTGGGCGGGCACGTGAGCCTGGTACGCGACGACGACGGCGGCTGCACCCTGCGCGCCTGGCTACCCCTGCCATGCCGGTGAGCGCCACCGTGATGGTGGTCGACGACCACCCGGTGGTGCGGGACGGGGTCACCCTGCTGCTGCGTTCGGACCCGACGTTCACCGTGGTCGGCTCCGCCGAGTCCGGTCGCGCCGCGATCACCCGCGTCAGTGAACTGCTGCCCGACCTCGTGCTGCTCGACCTGCGGCTGCCGGACATGCTCGCGCCCGAGGTGATCGCCGGGCTGCGGCAGGCGTACGCCCCCGCGCGCATCGTGGTCTTCACCGCCCACGGCGATCACCAGGGAGTGATCGCGGCGCTGGAGGCCGGGGCGAACGGCTGCCTGCTCAAGGACGTCGCCGGTACCGATCTCGTCTCCGGACTGCGCCGGGTGCTGCGCGGGGAACGGGTTGTCGATCCGCGCATCCTGCCCGACGCCGGGCAGCGTTCCGACGCGCTCGCGCGAAGCGGGCTCACCCGGCGCGAGTACGAGGTGATCCGGCTCGCCGCACAGGGCAGGACGAACCCGGAGATCGCCGAGGCGACCGGGCTGACGCGCAACACGGTGAAGACCTACCTGCAGTCGGCCCTGCACAAGCTGGGCGCCCGCAACCGGGTCGAGGCGATCGGGAAGGCCAGCGAGGCCGGTCTGCTGTAACCAACGGCGGACGTTCCACGGCGCTACCTGGTACACCAGGTCTGAGTAAGATCGTTCCTTCGACGACGTAGTCGGTTGGAGCAGGGGATGGCGACCGGTGGCGAGACCACGCTGCGAGCGGGGCTGACGAGCTACGTCGGTCGCACGGCCGAGAGTGGTGAGATCCGGCGGCTGCTCGGTACCGCGCGGCTGGTCACACTCACCGGGCCGGGTGGCGTGGGCAAGACCCGTCTCGCCGCACAGGTCGCCACCACGGTCAGCCGCGCGTTCACCGACGGCGTCGTCGACGTGGCACTGGCCGAGGTGCGGGATGCCCGCCTGCTCACCGGCCTGCTCGCCCACCGGCTCGGCCTGTACGACCAGTCGAACCAGTCCAGGGTCGACGCGGTTCTCGACCACCTGCGGGAGCAGCGGGTGCTGCTGGTGCTGGACAACTGTGAGCACCTGGTCGACGGCTGCGCGGAGCTGGTCAGCACGCTGCTGCGCTGGTGCCCGCACCTGGTGGTGCTGACCACCAGCCGCAGATCTCTCGGGGTGGCGGGTGAGCACGTGCTGACCGTGCCGCCGCTGACCCTGCCGCCCGATGACCTGCCGTCCCCGGGTGATCTCCTGGCCTACGACGCCGTGCGGCTGTTCGTCGAGCGGGCGAGGTCGATGTGCTCCTCCTTCCGCCTGACCAGTGACAACGGTCAGGACGTCGTGCGGGTGTGCCGTCAGGTGGACGGTCTGCCACTGGCCGTCGAACTCGCGGCGGCCCGCATCCGGGCGCTGTCGCCGAGACAGATCGCCGACCGGCTGGACGACCGCCTCGCGCTGCTGTCCACCGGGGAGCACGGCGTGCCCGACCGGCAGCGGAGTCTGCGGGCCACGGTGGACTGGAGCTTCGCGCTGTGCACCGAGGTGGAACGCGCGGTGTGGTCGCGGTGCTCGGTGTTCGCCGGATCGTTCGACCTGGCCGGTGCCGAGTACGTCTGCGCGGGCGAGGGCGTGCGGCGCGGCGAGGTGCTTGCCGCCGTCGACAGCCTGATCGACATGTCGGTGCTGCTGCGCGAGGAGAGCGGGCCGACGGTGCGGTACCGCATGCTGGAGGTGCTGCGCGACTACGGCCACGAGCGGCTGGTGGACAGGGGCGAGGAGGTGGTGCTCGCCCGCAGGCACCGGGACTACTACGACCAGCTGACCGAGAACGCGGACAACGAGTGGTTCGGGCCACGCCAGCTCGAGTGGATGGACCGGTTGCGCGCCGAGCACGCGAACCTGCGGGTCGCGCTGGCATGGTCGCTCCGTGCGCCTGGTGAGGCTTCCGCCGCGCTGCGCATCGCGACCCGCGTGTTCGAGTACTGGGCGATGCGCGGCTCTGCGAGGGAGGGGCGGGACTGGATCGATCGTGCACTGGCCGCCGTGCCGGACGAGACCGAAGGGCGGGCGATCGCGCTCAGCATGTCGGCGCTGTGCGCGCTGGTCCACTCCGATCTGCCGCTGGCCCGCGCGCGACTGGACGAGGCGGACAGGCTCGACGATCCGGAGGCGCACGCGCAGCTGACCTACGTGCGCAGCTTCGCGGCGATGATGAGCATCGAGCCTGCCGTCGAACTCGCCGCGGAGGCGGTGCGTGCCTTCGCCGCGAAGGCAGCCTCCGGTGGCAGATGCATCCGCTGTTCATCCAGGGCGTCTCGGTGGCCTACCGGGGAGATCTGGCGGCCGCGCGGGCGCTGTTGCGCCGGATGCTGTCGCTATCCGAGGACGCGGGCGAAAGCCACTACCGCTCGATGGCCCTGTTCGGGATCGGTGTCGTCGAGGTGTGGTTCGGCGACGTGGGCGTCGCCGAGGAGGCGATGGTCGAGGCACTTCGGATCGATCTGCGTTCCGGGGACAGGCTGGCCGCCGCCTACCGGGTCGACGGGCTCGCCTGGGTCGCCTCCCGGCAGGGCGAGCACGAACGGGCCGCGACGCTGTTCGGCGTCGCGGCGACCCTGTGGGAACGCTGCGGCGCGATCCCGGATGTCGCGGTGTCGATCCCGCACCGGCTGTTCCTCGATGCCACCCGCGACGCGCTGCGGGCCGAGCGGTTCGAGCGGGCCTTCGCCGAGGGCCGGTCGACGGCGCCGGAGGACGTGGCCTTGTGCCCGGATGACAGCCGTGCCGCCGGGGCACCACCGGCCGGCCTCTCGCTGTCCCCGCTGACCGGCAGGCAGGCGGAGGTCGCCGAACTGGTCGCGGGCGGGATGACCAACCAGGAGATAGCCCACCGCCTGGTCATCTCCCAGCGCACGGCCGCGACGCACGTCCAGCACATTCTGACGAAGCTGGACCTCACCAACCGCACCCAGCTCGCCGCCTGGGTGAACCAACGACACGCGGCCCACGGGAACTGATCCACGCGGGCCGCGCGTCCGGTCAGGCCAGCGCGTCCGCCAACAACCCGGCGACCTTGTCGTCGGTCAGCATGGCGATGTGCCGGACCCCTGCCACCTCGATGTTGTGCACACCGTCGAGCACCGAGCTGGTCGCCGGGGTGACCACGCCGTCGTCCGGGGACCAGATCACCGTGCCCTGGACGTCACCGGGCAGCGTGGCAACGGTGTTGAGCTTCGTGATGAACGTGGACCCGATCCGCATCTCGCGGCAGGTGATCTGCCACCAGCAGAGATTGGCGCTGGTGACCCCGTTGTTGGGCCCGGCCAGCGACACCCAGTCGTCGACCTTGCCGGCGCATCCCGCGTACTTGATACAGTAGCGGCTGTTGAGGCTGCCCATCGAGTGGCCGACGATGTCCACTTTGGACGAACCGGTCCTGGCGAGGACTTCGTCGACCTTCGCGCCGAGCTTCTCGGCGGTGACCGCGTTCGACTGACTGATGCTGTTGTAGCCGAAGGTGACGATTTGCTCCTCGGCGTACCCGGCTTCTTGCAACGAGGCGGTGACCTGACTCCAGTTGCCAGGGCTGCCGAACAACCCGTGCACCAGGATCACCGGGTTGCGCTCCGGGGCGGCAGGCGATGCCGCAGCCGAGAGCAGCGATGACTGGACGGTCACCCCGATGGCGGCAACCGCCAACGCCGCTGCGACGGCCGCGAGACCGCGGCGAAAACGCTTCATCACGCATACTCCTCACGCTCGGCCAGTACCCGTTGCGGTCCTGGTCACTGGAGCAACACGGTGCAGCAAGCGCGCGACGAGGTCTTCGGCAGAATTACGTACTTGACACGCGATGGTTGGCTTACTTGCCGCAGAGGAATCGTTCCGAATTGGCCCCCGAGTCCTGTCCGTAGTTGTCCGAATTGAAGTTCTTGACCGCCTCCGGCCTCTGGGGCAGTCTGGAGGAAGATTCGGACGTGGGTTACCACGAGTCGGCAGTCACTGGGGTGTAAAGAACGATTTCTGCTGGCATGCCATTACTGCAACTGGGCGTATCTGGGGGGCAGAATGCCGCAGCGTGAATTTCGTACGTTCAATGACGTATTGATCGACCATGCCCGGCGCTCACCCGAGGCACTGGCGTACTCCTTTCTCGGCGACGGTGAACGCGAAACCGCGCGGCTGACGTACGGGGAACTGGAACAGCGGGCCAGGGCGATCGCGGAGCGGCTGCGCGACGCCGGTGTCACCGGCGAGCCAGTGCTGCTGCTCTATCCGCCGGGGCTCGACTACGTCACCGGCTTCCTCGGTTGTCTCTACGCCGGTGCCGTAGCGGTACCCCTGTATCCGCCCGACCCGGCACGGGTGTCCCGGACGTTGCCGCGCCTCGCTGCGGTGGTGGCGGACTCGCGCGCACGGGTCGCCCTGACCACCTCCGCGATCGAGAACCTCATCGAGGCACACCTGCCCGCCGCCGCGGAACTGCGGGAGCTACGGTGGCTCGCCACCGACGTCGGCGAGCGGGCCACCGGTGCTCCCGGCGACCTGGTCCTGCCCGGACAGGACCTCGCCTATCTGCAGTACACGTCCGGCTCCACCGGAAACCCCAAGGGGGTCATGGTCGGGCACCGCAACCTGCTGGACAACTGCGCGGCCATCGCGAAGGCCTGGCAGGTCGACGAGCACAGCCGGATGGTGTCCTGGCTGCCCCTCTTCCACGACATGGGGCTGATCGCCGGGATGCTGCTGCCGCTCTACCTCGGCTTCCCGGTGCAACTCATGTCACCGGTGGAGTTCGTCCGGAAACCGGTCCGCTGGCTACGCGCCATCGACGACTTCGGCGCCACGATCAGCGGTGCCCCCAACTTCGCCTTCGATCTCTGTGTCAACAAGGTGAGCGACGCCGATCGGGACACACTGGATCTCAGCCGCTGGCGAACCGCCTTCAACGCGGCGGAGCCGGTACGGGCGGCCACCCTGCGCAGGTTCACCTCGGCCTTCTCCTGGTCGGGGTTCCGCAGGGAAACCTTTTACCCGAGCTACGGCCTCGCCGAGGCGACGTTGATCGTCTCTGCGGGCAAACCCGCGCCCGCGGCGCGGATCATGCGGGTCGACGCGGAGCAGCTCAGCGAGGGCAGACTCGTCGCGGCCGACGAGAAGTCCGGCTCGGTGCGGGAGCTGGTCAGCTGTGGCACGGCCGTGGACAGCGGCGAGATGGCCATCGTCGATCCGGCCACCCGCGAGGTCAGGGCCGACGGCGAGATCGGTGAGGTGTGGGTGCGCGGACCGGCCGTGGCGCACGGATACCGGGACCACCCCGCCGAGACCGAAGCCGTCTTCGGCGCCTACACCGGCACTGGCCAGGGGCCCTACCTGCGTACCGGTGATCTCGGCTTCCTGCGCGACGGTGAGCTGTACCTCGCCGCCCGCCACAAGGACCTGATCATCATCCGGGGCCGCAACTACTTCCCGCAGGACATCGAGCAGGCGGCGGAACGCAGCGATCCGCTGCTGCGCCCGGGGTGTGTCGCCGCGTTCGCCTCCGAGGACGACGAACGAGTGGTCATCCTGCAGGAGGTCCGGGAAGAGGCGGAGCCCGAGCGGTACGCCGAGGCCATCCGCGCCATCCGGCTCGCCGTCGCCGAGCAGTGCGACGTGCAGCCGGACGAGGTGGCGCTCGTCGCGCGCGCCGAGCTGTTCAAGACCTCCAGCGGCAAGATCCAGCGAAGACTCTGCCGTTCGCGCTACGACGCGGACGCTCTCCGGGTGCTGGCTTCGAGTGTCCAGGACTCGGGGAGTCCCGGCGGCACGGAGTCCGGAAGTCCGGACCTGGGACCGCGGTCCGTGCCGGAGTGGCTGGCCGAGCACCACCCCCGCCTCGCCGCGGAACCGGATGTCCCACTGGTGGTGCTCGGTCTCGACTCCCTGCGCTCGGTCGAACTGGCCCACGACCTGGAGACCCGCTTCGGCGTGCCGGTCGACCAGTCCGTGCTGCTGGACGGTCTCACGGCCAATGGTCTCGCCGACCTGCTGGCCGGCGCCGAGGACAAACCGGAGACCGCCACCGTCGAACGGACCGAACGAACCGGCAGGCACGGACTTTCGCCAGGGCAACGGGCGCTGTGGTTCCTGCACCGGCTGGCTCCGGAAAGCCCGGCCTACAACCAGATCTTCGCGGCTACCGTACGTTCGCCGCTCGACGTCGCCGCACTGCGCACCGCACTCGGGCAGCTGGTGCGGCGGCATCCGATCCTGCGCACCACCTACGGCGAGCGGGACGGCAGTCCCTTCCAGCAGGTGCACGCGGACCTGCCGGTCGAGTTGCTGCACGTCGACGCCACCGACTGGACCGAAGCGCAGGTGCGGTCCCGGCTGCATGACGAGGTGCACCGCCCGTTCGACCTGACGCGCGGGCCGGTTCTGCGGACGGCGGTGTTGGGCAGGCCGTCCGGGGAGTCCGTGCTGCTGCTGTGCGTGCAGCACATCGCGCTCGACTTCTGGTCGCTCGGCATCCTCGTGGACGAGCTCGCCACCTGCTATTCGGCTGCCGTGACCGGCACCTCCGCCGAACTGGGGCCGGAGCCCGCCGGTTACCTCGAACACGCCGCGCGGTCGTCGGAGACCGCGTCCACCGACGAAACGCACTGGGCGTACTGGAGCCGGGTACTCGAGGACACCCCCGCGGTGCTCGACCTGCCGGTCGCCCGCCGCAGGCCGCCGGTGTTCGGCAACCGTGGCGCGGCCCATACGTTCACCATCGGGCCCGGGCTTTCCGCACGGGCACACGAGTTCGCCCGCAGCGAGGGAGTCACCCTCTACACGTTGTTGCTGGCGGTGTTCCAGACACTCCTGCACCGCTACAGCGGCCAGGACGACGTGTTGGTCGGCTCGCCGACGTCGGGCAGGAGCGAGGCGAGGTTCGCCGAGACGCTCGGTTACTTCGTCAACATGATCCCGCTGCGCGCCGACTTCTCCGCGGCCCCGACGCTGCGGGAGCTGCTCGTGAGTTCCCGCCGCAACGTCCTCGACGGGCTCGCGCATCAGTCGTTGCCGTTCTCCGAACTGGTCGACCGCCTCGGCGTGCAGCGCGACGCGAGCCGTTCGCCGCTGTTCGACGTCGCGTTCCTGCTGCAGAAGTCCCACCGGCCGGATGCGGACCAGCTGGTCCGGTTCGCCCTCGGCGAGCCCGGTGCCCGGCTCCGGATCGGCGGGCTCGAACTCGAGTCGCTCGGCGTCGAGCAGGACCTTGCCCGCTTCGATCTCGAACTGTGGATCGCGCAGGAGGGTGACGAGCTGCTCGGCTCGTTGCGCTACCGCACGGATCTGTTCACCCCCGAGGTCGCCGGGCAGCTCATGGAGCACTTCGAGGTGCTGCTGGATCGGGCCCTGGCGGCCCCGGACCTCCCGCTCGACGAGCTGCCGCTGCTGACGGCCGCGCAGCACCAGCGGATGGTGCACGACTGGAACGACACCGCGACGCCCTACTCGGACAGCACCTGCCTGCACGAACTGTTCGAGGCAAGGGTGGACAGCGCACCGGACGCGCCCGCGGTCGTGTCGGAGCGCGGCGTGCTGACCTACGCCGACGTCGAGACGGCCGCCAACCAGATCGCCAACCGGCTGCTGGCAGAGGGAGCCGGGCGTGCGGAAATGGTCGGGGTGGTGCTGGAGCGAGGCCCGGAGATGGTGCCCGCGTTGCTCGGCGTGCTCAAGGCGGGCTGCACCTACGTACCGGTCGAACCGGATAACCCGCTCCCGCGCACCACGGAAACATTCACCCGGCTCGGCGTGCACCGGGTGCTGACCAACGCCGCGCACGCGCGCAGGCTGGGCGAGCTGACCGGTGTCACGCACGTTCTCGCCGTCGACGAGCCGGTGTCGGCGCCGCGGCACAGACCGGCGCGGCGGGGCGACCCGGCTGACCTCGCCTACGTGATCCTGACCTCCGGGTCCACCGGTGTCCCGAAGGGCGTCGCGGTGACCCACCGCCCCGTGGTCAACACCATCGAGTGGGTCAACGGCAGGTACTCCGTCGACGCCGACGACCGGATTCTGTTCGTCACGTCACTGTGCTTCGACCTCTCGGTCTACGACGTCTTCGGCATGCTCGCCACGGGTGGGTCGATCCGGGTGGCTTCGTCGGCCGAACTCGCGGATCCGCAGCGGCTGCTCGAACTGCTCCGTCACGGTGGGATCACCTTCTGGGACTCCGCGCCCGCCGCGCTCACCCGGCTGCTGCCGCTCCTCGACGCCGGCGACGGAGCCGAACCGGCGTCGGCACTGCGGCTGGTGTTCCTGTCCGGCGACTGGATACCGGTGACGATGCCAGGGCGGATCACCGCGGCGTTCCCGAACGCCGCCGTGATCGGTCTCGGCGGCGCGACCGAGGCCGCGATCTGGTCGAACTTCCACGAGATCGTCGACGTGGACCCGGAGTGGCCGAGCATTCCCTATGGCAGGCCGATCCAGAACGCCCGCTACTACGTCCTGGACCGGACGGGCAACCCCTGCCCCGTCGGCGTGCCGGGCGAACTCTTCATCGGCGGTGACTGCCTCGCGAGCGGCTACGCGGGCGATCCCGAACTCAGTGCGGAGAAGTTCGTGCCCGATCCCTTCGGACTTCGCGATGACGCGAAGATGTACCGCACCGGCGACAGGGCCAGGTTCACCGAGGACGGCACGATCGAGTTCCTCGGCCGGGTGGACACCATGGTCAAGGTGCGCGGCTACCGGATCGAGCCGGGTGAGATCGAGTCGGCCCTCGCCCGGCACCCCCGCGTGCGGGACGCCGCCGTCGTCGCCAGAGGTGGCCGCGGTGAGCAGCGGCTCGTCGCCTACGTGACCCCAGCGGCGGGGGACCAGACCGGACAGCTCGTCGGCGAGTGGGAACAGGTCTTCGACGACGTCTACGGCAGGGACGTTTCCGGCGCCGATCCGACGTTCAACACCGCGGGCTGGATCGACGGCCACACCGGCCTTCCGTTCAGTGACGCGGAGATGCGCGAGTGGGTGGACGACACGGTCGGGCGGATCCAGGAGCGCGTCGGCACCGGCGCGACAGTGCTGGAAATCGGGTGTGGCACCGGCCTGCTGCTGGCGCGTGTCGCGCCAGAGTGCGCGGCCTACGTGGGTCTCGACGTGTCGGCGCGGGCTCTCGCCCATGTCCGGGAACGCGTGGTGCCCGCCGTCGCGGGGCTGACCGAGGTCGTCGAGTTGCACCAGCTGGCCGCCGACGAGTTGCGCCGGCTGGCGGGCAGGCGCTTTGACCTCGTCGTGCTCAACTCCGTCGTCCAGTACTTCCCGGATGCCGACTACCTGGCGCGAGTACTCGCCGAAGCCGCGACGCTGCTCGCGCCCGGTGGTTCGATATTCATCGGGGATGTGCGCAACCTCGCCCTCGAACGGGAGCTGCGACTGTCCGCCCAACTGCATCGCGCCGGGCAGGACGGGGAGCAGCCGCCGCTCGGCCGCCTCGCCGAACTGGCCGCCGTCGAATCGCAGCGGGAGCGTGAACTCCTGGTGCACCCCGACCTTTTCGCCGAGCTGTGCGGCCGGACCGCCGAACTCCAGGCCGCCACGGTGCTCGTCAAGCACGGGCGGCACCACAACGAGCTGAACACCTTCCGGTACGACGTCGTGCTGTCCACATCAGACAGCCCGGCGAACGCGGAGGTGACAGCACAGTGGACCGGAGCGGACCTTCCCGGCCTTGCGGAGGACATTTCCGCCGGCGCGGAACGGAAGGTCTCCGCGGTGCGGATAACCGACATCGCCGACGCGCGACTCGTGCCGGTGACCGCACTGCGGGAGCTGATCGACAGCGGCGCCGCCGCGGATTCCGGGAGCACGGCCGCCGACCTGCCCGCTGTGGCGCCCGCTGTCGACCCCGCGGCCGTCCAGCGACTTCCGGATCTGCTGCCGGGCGGGCCGTCGGAGTGGACGGTCCGGGCGTGCTGGCCGTTGTCCGGGACGGCGGGCCGCTTCGACCTGTTGGCCGTCCGGCGTGGGGCCGCGCACCCTGCGCGCCGGGTCGAGCCGACAGGACGGCCGTGGCGCGACTTCACCAACGTGCCGGTGCGGCCCGGCAAAGCGGGGGCATTGGTGGCGATGCTGCGCGAGCATCTGCGTTCGCTGGTGCCCGAGTACATGGTTCCGGCCACGATCGTTGTGCTGCCGGGCGGGCTTCCGGTCACGGCGAACGGCAAACTGGACCGGGGGGCACTGCCCGAGCCGGACGAGCCGCGCGCCGCCGTCACCACGGAGTTCACCGCGCCGCGGAACCCGAAGGAGGAAGTGCTCGCGGAGATCTGGTGCGATGTGCTCGGTATCGAACGGATCGGGGTGCACGACCGGTTCTTCGAACTCGGCGGCGACTCGATCCTGAGCATTCAGGTGGTGTCCAGGGCCGCCCAGCGCGGGATACGTCTTGCGCCGCGCGATCTGTTCCAGCACCAGACCGTGGCGGAGTTGGCCGCAGCGGCGGGCTCAAGCGCCCCGGCCGGACCGGCGGGCGGGGACATCGTGCTCGCCGGGGACGGAGAGGTGCCGCTCACCCCGGCCCAGCACTGGTTCTTCGACCTCGGGCTCAGTGATCCCGGCCATTTCAACCAGTCGTTCCTGTTCGCCGTGCGGGGCGAGCCGCTGGACACCGATCGCGTTGAACGCGCCGTGCTGGCGACTTTCGGCGGACACGACGCCCTCCGGATGCGATTCCGCCACGAAGCCGGGACCGGCTGGCGGCAGTGCCTGCGGGACGTCGAGGCGGTCGTGGTCAGCAGGGTCGATGCCGACCACGGTGCGCAGAGCGGGCGGACCTGGCTGGACAAGATCGCCGACGAGCAGAACGCCCGGCTGGACCTGGAGCGGGGACCGCTGGCGAGGGTCGTGCTCGTGCACGGCCCGGCCGGCTGCGACCGGCTGCTGATCACCCTGCATCACCTCGTGGTGGACGGGGTGTCCTGGTGGACCCTCGTCGACGACCTCGCGACCGAGTACTCCCGCCTGGAGCGCGGTGAACCCGAAACCGAAGACACCGCGACCGGAACCGCGTTCGCCCACTGGGCTCGTGCGCTGCGGCAGCGGGCCGAGGCCGACGAGTTGCGGAAGCAGATCCCGGGGTGGCGCCGCGTGCTCGGCGCCGTCCCGGACGCGCTGCCGCGCGACATCGAGGCGGACGCCGGCACGGGGGTGGAGGCCGATGCCTGCACGGTGACCAGGGAGCTGACCGCGGAGGAGACCGACGAACTGCTGCTGCGGGCGGGCGCGGCATACCGGACGCACACCGACGAACTGCTGCTCGCCGCGCTGGTCGCCGCGGTGCACGAGTGGGCGGGCAGCACCAGCGTCCGGGTGGACCTCGAAGGGCACGGGCGCGACGTCCTGCCGGAGCTGGACGTGTCCCGCACCGTCGGCTGGTTCACCACGTTCACGCCGCTGCTGCTGGACATCGGCGGCCTCGATGCCGACGACCCCGGCCGGTTGCTCACCGCGGTGAAGGAGCAGCGCCGCGCCGTTCCCGGCGGCCCTGCGGACTTCGGGCTGCTGCGCTACCCGCCCTCGGCCGCCGCGGCACCAGGTCTCGACGACCTGCCCGCCGCGGAGATCGGGTTCAACTACCTCGGCAGGCTGGACCGGATCGGCGGGGACCGGTTCCGGCTCGTTCCCGGTACCGGTGGGGCCTGGCGCGGGCAGGCGAATCGCCGGCCGTACCTGCTGGAGGTGAACTGCCAGGTCGTCGGTGGACGGTTCGAGGTCCAGTTCACCCACAGCGAGTCCATTCACCGGCACGAGACGGTGGCCGGGCTCGCCGACGGTTTCGCGCACGCGCTACGGCGCCTCGTGGCCCACTGCACGGCGCCGGGTGCGGGCGAGTACACCCCGTCGGACTTTCCGCTGGCCGGACTCGACCAGCAGTCGCTGGCGGCGGTGCTGGGGCAGTTCGGCGGAGCATCGAAACAGGCAGAGGGGACAGACCAGTGAGCACCAGCTACCAGACCCCATGGATCCAGTTGGGACCAGAGCTGCCCGCGCCGGTCCCGCGCCTGCTCTGTGTGCCCTACTCGGCGAAGGGAGCCTCACAGTACCGGGACTGGCCCGGCTTTCTCGCCGGAGCCGCCGAGGTCGGTGCCGTGCAACTGCCGGGGCGGGAGGACCGGCTGACGGAGAAGCCGGTGGACCGGATCGACGACCTGCTGGCCGAGCTGGTGCCCGCGGCGCTGCCGTGGCTCGATCGTCCGTTTGTCGTGTTCGGACACTGTATGGGGGCGTTGATCAGCGCGGAGCTCGTGCTGGCCCTGCGACGCGAGCACGGCGTCGAGCCGGATGCCATCGTGTTGTCCGGGGCGATCCCGGCGTGGCAGGACGAGTCGACGTTCGATTTGAGTGACCTGAGCGACGCCGAACTCATCCGGGAACTCCGGGCGCGCGGCGCACTGCAGCCGCGAATGCTGGCCGAGCCAGCACTGCTGACCTTCATGCTGCCCGCGGCTCGCGCGGATTCCGCGCTGTGCGAGGACATCCGGCGCAGGGGGCGGCCGAGCGAACCCGGGCTGAACTGCCCCTTGACCCTGTGTGCCGCACAGGACGACACCCGCTTCTCACCGGAGGAGATGCGCGGCTGGTCGGCGCTCACCTCAGGGCCGGTGGACCTGCGTGTGTTCGAAGGGGATCACACGTTCATGGACGTCGCCCCCGAGCTGGTGGCCGCAACGGTTCGAGCCGAGCTGCCCTCGGGGAGCCACCGGTGAGCACCGTCGCCGACATCTACCCGCTCTCACCGCTGCAACAGGGGCTGCTCTTCCACGTGTCACTGCGCCCCGATTCGGGTGCCTACCTGCAGCAGGTCACGGTGTCGCTCAGCGGGCCGTTGTCGGTGAGCCGGCTGCGGAGGTCCTGGGAACACGTCGTCGAGCGGCACGCCGCCCTGCGCACCGGCTTCGTCTGGGAAGGGCTGGAGGAGCCACTGCAGGTGGTGTCCCCGCCCGGGGCCGAACCATGGGCCGACACCCGATGGGCGGAATACGACTGGAGCGACAGCACGGGGGACGAGCTGGACCGGCGGCTCGGCGACTTCCTCGCCGAGGACCGTGCGCGCGGCTTCCCGCTGACCGCGCCGCCACTGCTGCGACTGACGCTGCTGCGCACCGGGGCCGACGAGCATCTGCTGGTGTGGACCGTGCACCACCTGGTGATCGACGGCTGGAGCGTCCCGCTGGTGCTGGCTGATGTCGCCGCGTGCTACCGGGGTGAGCAACCGCAGGCACAGCCGCGCGCCTATCGCGAGTTCATCGCGTGGCAGCGCGACCACGACCTCGCCGAGGCGGACGAGTTCTGGCGGAAGGAACTCGCCGGGTTCACCGCGCCGACAGTGCTCGACCTCGGTATGCCGGACGACGGTTCCCCGGCCGACGAGGAGGCGGCCGCCTTCGGTGATCTGGTGGTGGAGTTGTCCGCGGACACAACGGCGGCACTGGCCAAAACCGCACGGCAGGAGCAGCTCACCCTGAACTCGGTGATCCAGGGATGCTGGGCGCTGGTGCTCTCCGTGTACGCCCGGGAGTCCGATGTGGTCTTCGGTGCGACTGTCTCAGGGCGGCCGCCGGAACTCGCCGGCGTCGACTCGATGGTCGGGATGTTCATCAACTCGCTTCCGGTGCGAGCCAGGATAGACGGCAGTCTGCCGGTCGCGGAGTGGCTGCGGGCGCTGCAGGTACGGCAGTCGCAGGCCCGCCAGTTCGAGCACACGCCGCTGGTGCGGATCCAGTCGTGCGGCGAGGTGCCAGGGGGGACGCCGCTGTTCGAAACGCTCATCGGCGTGGAGAACTATCCGTTGCGCGACACCGAACTCGCCGCACCTGGGGACACGGTCCCGGTGACGCAGCGGTTGCGCGGCGGCCGCTTCTACACGCACTACCCCCTCACCCTCTTGTTCGTGCCGGGCGACCGGCTGGCCGTGCAGGCGTTGTACGACCAGCGGCGCTTCGGCGGGGACGCGGTGCGAACGCTGGTCCAGCGGCTGTGCACTGTCCTCGAACAGGTGGCCGTTGCACCGGAGCGGTTGGTGCGTGAGGTCTCCCTGGCCGATCCGGACGAGCGGTGTGCACTGGCCGCACGTGGTGCGGATCCGAGGCCGGCTCCGCGAACCGGGGAACGCACACTCGTGGACCTCGTGGCGGCCTCGATCGCGAGCCGGGGTGCCGCCGAGGCGGTCGTGTGCGGGGAGGACCGGCTCAGTTACGCGGAGCTGGACCGGCGGGCAGGCCGGCTCGCGCGACGGCTGCGCGCCCGCGGCTGTGGCCGAGGAGACGTCGTGGCCGTGTGCGCACCTCGCTCACCGGAGCTGGTGATCGCACTGCTCGCGGTACTCAGGTCGGGCGCCGCCTATCTCCCGCTGGATCCGGACAATCCGTCGGACCGGCTGGACTTCCTCGTCGCCGACTCGGGGGCGGGGACCGTGGTGTTGCATCCGGAGCCTGCCGCTCGATTCCCCCGCCTGGCAGCAGGCGCCGTGCTCCTCGGCGACGAGACCGAAGGCTCCGACGACACGGCTGCCGACACGGCTACGAATGTCTCGGCGTCGCGGCCCGGTCCCGATGATCTTGCCTATGTCATCTACACCTCCGGCTCGACGGGAAAGCCGAAGGGGGTCGAGGTGACGCACCGAAACGTCGTCTCGCTGCTGGAGTCCACTCGGGACGAGTACGGGTTCGGCTCCGACGACACCTGGACGATGTTCCATTCCGCGGCGTTCGACTTCTCCGTGTGGGAGCTGTGGGGCGCGCTCGGGCACGCGGGCCGGGTGGTAGTCGTGCCGTTCGAGATCAGCAGGTCGCCCGAGCGGTTCGCCGAGCTGCTCGTGGACGAAGGGGTCACGGTCCTGAACCAGACGCCGTCCGCGTTCCGGCCGTTGGCCGAAACGCTGGTGGAACGCGGCGACACGGGCAGCCTTCGGTTGGTGATCTTCGGTGGCGAGGCCCTGGACGTCGCCGATCTGCGGCAGTGGTTCGCCACTTTCGGCGACGAACGTCCGGTCCTGGTGAACATGTACGGCATCACCGAAGCCACCGTGCACGTCACGCAACAGCGACTGTCGCCGAAGGACGCCGACCTCCGTCCGCACTCGATCGGCAGGCCGCTCCCCTGTGCCGGGGTGTACGTCACCGACGTGCACGGAAATCTGGTGCCGGACGGCGTGCTCGGCGAGATGTGGATCAGCGGGACGGGGGTGGCGCGTGGCTACCGCGGCAGGCCCGAGCTGACGGCGCAGCGGTTCGTGCCCGACCGCTTCGCCGGTGCGGGCACGCTGTACCGCTCCGGCGACCTGGCCCGCTACCTCCCTGACGGCACACTGGAGTTCCGTGGCCGGGGCGACGACCAGGTCCAGGTCCGGGGGTTCCGCGTCGAACTGGGTGAGATCGAGACGGTGCTCGCCGGGCACCCAGGGATCGATGAGGCGGCGGTGGTGCAGCGCGGTAACGGCGATCTGGCGGCCTACCTCGTCCCCTCAAGGCGGCATGCGCTGCCGGTCCGCCGGTTGATCGAGCTGAGCCGCGCACAGTGGGACGCCACGCCCTCCGAGATGGAACCGGTCACCGTGGACCTGCCGAACGGGGCGACGGTGTTCGCCGCCAATGTGTCCGAGACCGACTTCATGGCCAGGGAGATCTTCACCGACAGGACCTATCTGCAGGGCGGCATCGTGCTGCCCGACAACGCGTGTGTCGTCGACGTCGGCGCCAACATCGGGCTGTTCGGCGTCTTCGTCGCCGAGGTGTGCCGTGATCCGGTGGTGTTCGCGCTCGAGCCACTGCCGCCGCTGCAGGAACTGCTGCGCAGAAACCTGTACATCCACGACGTGCGCGGTGCGGTGCTGCCATTCGGCGCCGGGGCAGAAGAGTCCACTGTGGAGTTCTCCTACTACCCGCATGCCACCGTCCTTTCCGGCCGGTACGCCGAGTCGGCGGCCGACAGCGGCATGGTCAAGTCGTTCCTCGTCGGCCAGCTGGCCTCGCAGGGCGTGCAGCTGGACGAGGAGGTCATCGACGAGCTGCTGATCGAGCGGCTGGGTACTCAGCCCTACACGTGCAGGGTGCGTCCCCTCGGTGCCGTGTTGGCCGAACACGACATCACACACGTCGACCTGTTGAAGATCGACGTCGAGAAGAGCGAGCTGGATGTCCTCGCCGGGCTGAGCGACGAGGACTTCTCGAAGATCGACCAGATCGTCATCGAGGTGCACGACCAGGACGGCAGGCTGGAGGTCGTGCGGGACCTGCTGCACAGCAAGGGATATCGCAGCACGGTGTTGCGCGATCCACAGTTGTCACAGACCGAGCTGTACAACGTCTACGCCAGCAGGCTGCCGATGACTGCGGCCGACCGAGGTGAGCCCGGCCGACACCCTGGGCAGCAGATGTGGCGGGCGAGGACGGCGTTGCTCTCGGACGTGCGCGCGGCCGCGGCGGAGGAGCTGCCGTACTACATGCTGCCGGTGTCCTGGACCCTGCTGGACGGCATGCCGCTGACGACGAACGGCAAGCGGGACCTCACCGCTCTGCCCGATCCGGACGCCGGCGCGCCCACGGCAGGGTTCGTCGCGCCGCGGACCGGCACCGAGCGGTCCCTCGCGGCCATCTGGGCGGACATCCTCGGACGCGACCGAGTCGGTGCCGAGGACAACTTCTTCGCCGTCGGCGGCCATTCACTGCTCGCCACCAGGGTCATCGGCCGGATCCGCGGTGAACTCGGCGTCCGGCTACCGCTCGCCGACGTGTTCGCCAAGCCCACCCTGGCTGCGCTGGCCGAGGCCGTCGACCGTGCCCTGCTGGAACGGGATCAGGGCCTGCAGACGTAGATGCAGTTCTGCGGCCGAGGTGAGTCGAGCACCTCGACATCACCGAACCCGGCCGCGTCGAGCATCCGGCAGGCCAGTTCGGTTCCCCACATGGCACCGAGTCCTGCTCCACCGTCGGCCAGTGAGACAGGAGTGCAGTACATCAGACTGATCGAATAGCACAGCGGGGCGAAGGGGTTGCCCACATTGTTCTCCAGCAGGCTGGAGAACTTCGCGTCCACCATCACGAAGACTCCCCCGGGGGCCAGTGCGTCGCGCACCCTGCGCAGCACTTCGTCCGGGTCATGCTGGTCATGGATCGCGTCGAACGCGGTGATGACGTCGTAGGGCCGCTCCGCGCCGAGCGCGGCCGCGTCGCCGACCTCGAAGGCGACGTTGTCCAGCTCGAGCTGGGCGCGTTCCGCGTCGGCGCTGGCGATCACTCGCGGTTCGATGTCCAGCCCGACGAACCGCGACGCGGGAAAGGTCTTCGCCATCAGGTTGATCGCGTGCCCGGCTCCACAGCCGAGGTCGAGTACCCGGCCGCCGCCGGTCAGCCTGTCGTGCAGCCCGGGAACGGCGCCGAGGAACCCGTCGATCAGGTGCTCGTCGTAGATCCGCCGCCACGAGTCGCCGGGGTCGGCGGAGACGGTCTCGAAGTGTGGCGCGAACACCGAGTGCGGCAGGCCGTCCCCGTCGGCGAAACGTCGCTCCACATCGGGCAGTGCCATGGTGAGCGCGCGCAGGGTCGAGGCCATCGGCGCGACGTTGCCCGCGCGGTCGCCGGTCAGCATCCCGGCGTGCTCCTGCGGCAGGGTGTAGGTGGCATCGGCGGGGTCGTAGTCGAAGAAGCCGCCGGTGACCATGGCGCCGAGCCACTCGCGCACGTACCGTTCGGCAAGGCCGGTCCGCTCGGCCAGGCCGGTGCTGGTGGTGGGTCCTGCTGCCGCTGCCTCGAACAGTCCCGTTCGATAGCCGAGGCTGACCAGCATGGTGAGTGCCCCGCCGTTCAGTGTGGCGAGCAGATGTTCGGCGAATGCCTTGCCACGCTCAGTGTTCATCGCGTCTCCCCAGACCGTGAGGGTTACCGCACGTCGCCGGTGAATAGCCCGACTTCGCATAAGACACCGTGTGGTGTCACGTCCACCTAACCATCGCGCTTACCTCTCCAGTTGGGGGTGTCCGTTCCGCGACGGGCAGCACAGGATTGCCGCCACTGCCACAGCCAGTGACGACAGTCACACGACCGGAGGAGGCTGCGTGGGCTGCATTCGCGACGGCGCCCCGACCTGGGAAACAACGTGTTGAGCGTGCGAGACCTCCGGGTGCGTTACGGCCGGTCGGTCGCGGCGCTGCACGGGGTTGACCTGGACGTTTCCGCCGACGGTGTGCTGGCGGTGCTCGGCAGCAACGGCGCGGGCAAGTCCACACTGTTGCGTGCCGTGTCGGGCACTCTTCGTATGCATCGGGGCACGGTGGCCGGTGGGGAGATCCGGTACGACGACAAGCGAATCGACCGGCTGGACCCCGCGGAGATCGTGCACCTCGGAGTGGTCGGCGTGCCCGAGGGCAGGCAGATCTTCGCCAGGATGAGCGTCGAGGAGAACCTGCGCGCAGGCGGGATCGGCGCCCGCTCCGCCGAGCAGCGGACGAAGGCGAGACGCCGGGTGCACGAGTTGTTCCCCGTGCTGGCCGAACGGGGGCGTCAGCGGGCAGGGCTGCTCTCCGGAGGTGAGCAGCAGATGCTCGCGATCGGCAGGGCGCTCATGTCCAGCCCCCGGCTGCTACTGCTCGACGAGCCGTCGCTCGGACTCGCCCCCAAGGTGGTGGAGCGGATCGGCGCCATCATCAGGGAGATCCATGCGCAGGGCACCGCGGTCGTCCTGGTCGAACAGAACGCCGTCATGGCACTGCGTGTCGCGGACCACGCCGTCGTCCTCGAGGTCGGCACGGTCGCCCTGTCCGGCGCCGCCCGCGAACTGGCACGGAGCGAGGACGTCCAGCGGCTGTACCTCGGTGGGCATGCCGAGTCGCAGGCCGCCGCGCACGAGGACGAGGTGCTGGCCGCCACGAAACGGGCCGCACGGCGCGGACTGTCGAGGTGGGCCGGATGACCGCGGTGACCCAGGCTCCCGAGCGGACCGACGTGCCCGAGTTGCGGGTGGAACACGTGACGCTGCGGTTCGGCGGTCTCTGCGCGCTCGACGACGTCTCGTTCACCGTGCGGCCGGGTTCCCTGCACGCGCTGATCGGACCGAACGGTGCGGGCAAGTCGAGCTGCTTCAACGTGATCAGTGGCGTTTACCGCGCCAGCGAGGGGTCAGTACGCCTCGGCGACGACGAGATCACCCACCTCAAGCCGCACAAGCTCGCCGGCCGCGGCGTCGGTCGTGCCTTCCAGAACACCGCGTTGTCCCCAGGGTCCACTGTGCTCGACAACGTGATGCTCGGCCGATACGCGCTCACCAGCGGCGGTTTCATCGCCGCCGGGCTGCGGATGCCGTGGACCACCCGCGCCGAACGCAGACACACCCTGCGGGCGGCGGAGATCTGCGACTTCCTCGGTATCGGCGGAGTGCTGCACACCCCGGTCGGCGCGCTGCCGTACGGCGAGGCCAAGCGGGTGGACATCGCCCGTGCGCTGGCGGTGGAGCCGACCCTGCTGCTGCTCGACGAGCCCGCGGCGGGCATGAACGCCATGGAGACGGCGGAGCTCGCGGCGACGATCAGGGAGATCCGGGAGGAGCTCGGGATCTCCATCCTGCTGGTCGAGCACGACATGGGGCTGGTCATGGGCATCGCCGACCGGGTCACCGTGCTCGACTTCGGACAGTGCATCGCGGACGGCCCACCCGCCCAGGTGCAGGCGGATCCCAACGTGGTCAGGGCCTACCTGGGCACCGGGTCGGAAGACGAAGCTGACGGCAGCGAGAACGCCGCTGAGGAGAACGCGTGAACACCTTCCTGCAACTCGTGGTGAACGGCCTCGGCAAGGGCGCGGTGTTCGCCCTGCTGGCCCTCGGCTTCGTGATGATCTTCAAGGCCACCGAGGTGATCAACTTTGCGCACGGCTCGCTCGTGCTCTTCGGCGGCTACATCGTGGTCGCCACCAGGGACGCGCTGGGTTGGGCCGGTGCGGCGGTCGTCGGTGTGATCAGCGCCGGACTGCTGGCACTCGCGGTCGAGCGTCTGCTGCTGTCCCGGTCGAAACACGCCGATCACAACAGTCTCGCACTGCTCACCATCGGCGTCGACGTGATCATCACCGAGGAGATCGTCCGCCGACTCGGGGTGAGCCTGCCGTTCATCGGTGACGCGTGGGACGCGAAACCCTTCCAGATCGGTGAGATCACCTTGTTTCGCACCCACCTGGTGGCACTGGTGGTGGCCACGGTGCTGATCACCGCCTTCTACCTGGCCTTCCGGTTCTCCAACTGGGGCGTGGCGATGCGGGCACAGGCGGAGAACCGTGAGGCCGCGGCGCTGATGGGCATCCGGTCATCCCGTGTGACCGCGACCGCGTGGCTGGTGGCCGGCCTGCTCGCCGGGGTCGCGGTGCTGTTCATCGCCACCCAGGACTTCTCCGGCGCGGGCCTGTCCAGGGGCACGCACTCGATCGCGCTGGCCGCGTTCCCCGCGGCGATCCTCGGCGGCCTGGATTCCACCGCGGGCGCGGTGGTCGGCGGGCTCGTCGTCGGCCTGGCCGAGGCGCTGTCGGCCGAGTACATCTCGTTCGACTTCTCCAAGAGCGCGGTGTTCCTGGTGATGCTGGTGGTGCTCGTCGTCCGGCCCTCCGGACTGTTCGGAACGAGGGAGAGTACGCGTGTCTAACGCAGCCGTCGAGACTCCGCCTTCGGTGACGCCGCCCGACCTCGAAGATCTTCTGCGCCGCCGGGATCCCCTGCGGCTGGTGCGGATCCTGCTCTGGCTGGCGCTGCTGGCCGTGCTGCTGGCGATGCCGCTCTACCTGGAGACGGCCTGGCTCAAGGCGGGCCAGTACATGATGATCGGCGGGGTCGGCGCGATCGGGCTGACGATGCTGATCGGTCAGGCTGGCCAGCTCTCGCTGGCCCACGCGTTCTTCCTGCTCGCCGGAGCCACTTCCTACACGGTCCTTTCCGGACCAACCGGTGACGTGGAGTTGGTCGGCTTCGGGCTCGATCCGGGACTGTCGCTCATCGGCGCGGTCGCGATCAGCACCCTGCTGGGTATCGCCTTCGCGCCGGTGGCGGGCAGGTTGCGTGGTATCTACCTCGGTGTCGCTTCACTGGCCCTGGTCTTCCTCGGGCTCTACATCGGACAGGCGGCTTCCTCGCTGACCGGTGGCACCTCCACCGGTCGGGCTCCCGCGACGTTCGAGCTGTTCGGATTCCCGTTCTCCAACGGGGGGCCGGAACTGGAGATCGCCGGTGTGCCGATCCGGGCGGCGGAGCGCAGCTGGTATCTGTTCCTCGCCCTCACCGCGATCGCTTTCGTGCTGGCACAGGGAGCGATCAGGAGCAGGGTCGGGCGTTCCTGGCGCGCGGTGCGGGACAACGAGGCCGCGGCTTCGGTCATGGGCGTGAGCGTGACCAGGGCCAAGGCCGGCGCCTTCGCCGTGTCCTCCGCGTACGCCGGTCTCGCCGGGGTGATGACCGTGCTCTGGTTCGACATCCTCAAACCCGACGAGAGCGAGTTCGGCACCTACGGCATCAACGTGTCGATCGCGTTCCTGGCAATGGTGATCATCGGCGGGCTCGGCTCGGTGCCGGGGGCACTGGTGGGCGCGTTGCTGGTGAACGGGCTCCCGCAGGTGCTCTCGCTCTACTCGGCTGACCTCGGCTGGTTCACCGGCACCGGAGACGGTGCCATCACCCCGATTCTGGTCAGCTCCTTCGTCTACGGCGCGGCGATCATCCTCGTCGTGTTGTTCGAACCCGGCGGACTCGCGGCGATCGGCCGCAGGATCACGGGCCGTCTCAGCAAGTCATGAAAGAGAGGACAAGCATGAAGCGATCGCTCGCCGTGTTGTGTACCGCCGCACTCGTACTGACAGCCTGCGGCACCAAGGGGGGAGACACCGGTGGAGGAGGTACCGACGACTCCGGAGTCAAGAGCGGGGTCGGAGTCACCGACTCGACGATCACCCTTGGTGTGATGACCGACAAGACCGGGGTGTTCAAGAACCTCGGGCTCGGCATCACGCAGGGAAACGAACTGTGGGTGAAGGACGTCAACGCCGCGGGCGGCGTGTGCGGCCGCCAGATCGCGCTGGAACAGGTCGACCACGGCTACAAGGCCGACACGGCCAAGACGCTCTATCCGCAGATCGAACCGAAGGTGCTCGGTTTCGTGCAGCTGCTCGGCTCACCGGTGGTGGCCGCGCTCAAGCAGAACCTGGCCGACGATGAGGCGGTCGCCGCCCCGGCATCGTGGTCCTCGGAGCTGCTGGACAACCCCTACGTGATGATCGTCGGCACGACCTACGACGTGGAGATGATCGACGGCCTTTCCTACTTGCAGGAGGAGGGCATGATCGCCGACGGTGACACCGTCGGACACATCTACATCGACGGTGAGTACGGCGCGAACGGGCTGCGCGGCGCGAAGTACTACGCCGAGCAGCACAACCTGAAGCTGCGCGAGGTGAAGATCACCTCGACCGACAACGACCTGACGAACATCGTCACCGGGCTCAAGGGCGATGGTGTCAAGGCGATCCTGCTGACCACGTCGCCGACGCAGACCGGTTCCGCGCTGGCGGCGAACAAGGCACTCGGCCTGAACGTGCCGGTCCTCGGCAACAACCCCACGTTCGACCCGGTGCTGCACCAGAGTCCCGCGGCCGGAGCGCTGGACAAGCTCTACGTCGTGGCCAGCAGCGTGCCATTCTCTGCGGACATCCCGAAGGCCCAGCAGGTGGCGGAGAAGTACAAGGCCGCCTACACCGAGCCGCCGAACGCCGGTGTGCCCTACGGCTACGCGGTGGCCGAGGTGTGGGGTGCGGTGCTGAGCAAGGCCTGTGAGAACAAGGATCTGACCAGAGCGGGCATCGCCGCCGCACTCAAGCAGACGACATCGGCCGAGACCGGTGACCTGGTCGCGCCGCTGGACTTCTCCCAGGAGGGTGCCCCTGCGACCCGCCAGGTCTACGTGGCACAGCCGGACGCCGAGGCCGAGGGCGGCATGAAGTACGTCAAGCAGCTCTTCGAGGCCCCCGACGCCAAGTCCTACACCGCCCCCCACCAAAAGTAAGTCCACCCCCACGCCCGCCGTCCCCACTCGACTAGGAGGGTCTGCAAGTACCACCAAGCAAGATCCACTTCGCCGTAAACTGCATCCAACCCGCAGGTCGTCGCCCGCCCGGAGCGGCGCGGTTGGTAGCGGTCAGCGTAGATGCTGATCTTGCTTGGTAGTACTTGCAGACCCTCCGTCTCTGTGCGGCGGGTGGGGGCGCGGGACTGTACGTTGTTCAGCCGGTAGGTGTTCTCGCGTCGCGAAGTGGGGGTTGCTGGTGGAGTTGGTGCTGGCGTTCGGGTTCGTGCTGATGGTCAGCGTGTCGCTCTCCGGCGTCGCCGCGCGCACGATCCTCTCCACGGCGCTGCTGTTCCTCCTGGCCGGTGCGCTCATCGGCCAGGGTGGATTCGGGCTCGTCGAGATCGGCACGCAGGATCCGCTGGTCAGTTCGCTGGCCGACATCGCGCTCTTCACCGTCCTGTTCACCGACGGTCAGCGCGCCAATGTGCGGGCACTGCGGGAGAACTGGCGGCTCTCCGGCCGGGCGCTCGGACTGGCCATGCCGTTGACGATGCTCGGAATCGCGGTGCCCGCGCACTTCCTCGCCGGACTCGACTGGCCTACCGCGCTGCTGATCGGCGCCGTGCTGTCCCCGACGGACCCGGTGTTCGCCGCCGCGATCGTGGGCCGCAAGGACGTTCCCCTGCGGCTGCGCAGGCTGCTCAATGTCGAGTCCGGACTCAACGACGGCCTCGCGCTGCCGTTCGTGCTGATCTTCCTCGCGACGGTCGCACACGAACCGACGCATCCGGCTGTCATCGCGGGCGAACTCGCGCTCGGACTCGTTCTCGGCGTGGTGCTTCCGGCCCTCGTCGTGCTCGCCTGGAAGCTGCGGGTCTTCACCGCCGAACCCCGGCTGCAGGCGCTCGGCCCACTGGCGATCGCGGTGGTGCTCTACGCCGCCTGCCACCTCACCCACGCGAACCCGTACCTGGCCGCCTTCGCCGCGGGTTCCACACTGGCCACAATGGACCGTGTGGCGGCGGAACACTTCGAACCGCTCGGGGACCTGCTGTCCGAGGTGACCAAGTTCGCCGCACTACTGGTGTTCGGCGCGCTGATCACCCCGGAGCGGCTGTCCCATCTCGGCGTCGGCGAGTGGGCCTTCGCGGTGATCGCGATCGTGCTGGTCCGCCCGGCCGCGATGCTGCTCTCGCTGGCGAAGACGCCGCTGCTGTCCAGGGCGGAACGGCTCACCGCGGCCTGGTTCGGACCGAAGGGCTTCGCCTCGGTGGTGTACGGACTGCTGGTGCTGCAGTCCGGCATCCCCGGCAACGAGGTGGTGTTCGACCTCGTCGCGGTGACGATCGCCATCTCGATCGTGCTGCACTCCTCGACCGACGTTCCCGTGGCCAAGGCACTGCGCGTCGAGCCGCCGGACAACCTGCCGACCGGCACTCCCCGCAAGGACGACAGCTGACCGGACCAACAGCGCGAAATCCTGCTGCTGTTGACCTGGTCTGCGGCAAACTGGAACACATGACGAACAAGTCGCTGCTCCGTCCCGATGGGCTCGTCCAGTCGTCCACGGAGGTGACGGCATGAGCGCCGGGTGGGAAGGGTCCGAGGTCGGGCGCACCCGCGACGCGGGCTGGCAGATCGGAGTGTCGAAGACAATCGATCGTCCGGTCGAGGATGTGTGGAACTTCATCACGTCTCCGGCCGGTGTCGCGATCTGGTTGGGCGAGGGCGGCGCCGTGCCACGGGAACCAGGTGCGGGCTACGAGACCGCTGCCGGTGTGCGAGGTGAGACGCGCAGCTTTCGCGAACTCGACCGGCTCCGGCTCACCTGGCAGCCGTCCGACTGGACGCACGACACGACGCTGCAGTTGACGGTGACGTCCGCTGGCGAGGGACGCGCCAGACTGGGGGTCCATCAGGAGCGGCTGGCGAGTGCCGCCGAACGGGAGCAGCAGCGCGGGCACTGGCAGGGCGTGGTCACCGCGCTCGTGGCAGCACTTGCCGAAGCCTGACCCGGGCAACCTGGCCCTGACCTTCTTGCAGCTGACTGGAACCGTCAGGTGCGGTCGGCGAAGGATTCCACGTTCCGCCGTTTGCCGGACACCACCAGAATGTCCGATCGGTTGATCACTGTGGTGGGCTCGGCGTGGGTGAACTCCCCGCCCGGCGGCTTGACGCCCACCACGGTGACGCCGTACTTGACCCGCAGACCGCTCTCGGACAGCGGTTTGCCGATCGCCTCCTCGGGGGCCACGGTCTTGACGATCGTGTAGCCGTCCTCGAACTCGATGTAGTCCAGCATCCGTCCGGTGACCAGGTGCGCCACACGTTCCCCCATGTCGTACTCGGGGAGGATCACGTGGTGTGCGCCGACGCGCTCGAGTATGCGGGCGTGCTGGCGGTTCACGGCTTTGGCCCAGATGGTCGGGATCTCGTAGTCACTGAGCAGCGATGTGGTGAGAATGCTCGCCTCGATGTCGGTGCCGATCCCGACGACGGCGCGCTGGAACTCCCGCACTCCGAGCTGGGTCAGCGCCTCGTCGTCGGTGGTGTCGGCGACGGCGGCATGGGTGAGCCGGTCCGCGTAGCGCTGCACGACCTGCGGGCGGCTGTCGAGGCCGAGGACCTCGCAGCCTCCCCTGGCCAGCTCGGTGGCCAGTGATCCGCCGAACCGGCCGAGGCCGATCACGACGACACGGTCGGCGCGGTTCTTGTTAGCCAACGATCGGCCTCTCCTCCGGTAGTTCGTAACGGCGGGAACGGTTCTTGAGCGCGAGCGCCGAGGCGAGGGTGATCGGTCCGAGGCGCCCGATGAACATCAGGGCGACCAGCACCAGGTGCCCTGCCGGTGGGATGTCGGCGGTAATGCCCGTGGACAGGCCGACCGTGCCGAACGCCGAGATGGTCTCGAACAGCACCTGCTCGATCCGGAACGGGGTCAGGGTGAGCAGGATCAGCGTTCCGCTCATCACCGCGCCGACGCTCAGCAGGGCCACGGTCAACGCCTGTCGCTGGGTGCTCGGCGTGAGTTTGCGGCCCATGACGTGCACCGAGGGTTCGCCGCGGATCTCGGCGAGGATCACGAATCCGAGCAGTGCGAACGTGGTGACCTTGATCCCGCCAGCGGTGCCCGCGCTGCCGCCGCCGATGAACATCAGGATGTCGTTGATCAGCAGGGTGCCCGACTCCATCTGCGCCACGTCCAGGCTGTTGAACCCCGCGGTACGGGGCATCACGCCGTGGAAGAAGCCCGCGAGCAGCTTGCCCGGCACGCCCATCGGGCCGAGGGTCTCCGGGTTGCCCCACTCCGCGACGGTGACGGCGAACGTGCCGATGGCCAGCAGGGCGCCGGTCGCCAACAGGGTGATCTTGGCGTGCAGCGACCAGCGTCCGCGGCCGCGCCTGCGGTGCCGCCAGAGTTCGAACCAGACGGGGAAACCCAGACCCCCGGCGATAACCGCCAACGCGATGGGCAGGCAGACCCAGGGGTCGGTGGCGTAGCGCATCAGGCTGTCGGTGTACAGCGCGAAGCCGGCGTTGTTGAATGCCGAGACGGCGTGGAAGACACCGTGGTAGGCCGCCCTGCCCCAGTCCTCGCCGTAGCCGGTGGCGAACCGCACGGTGAGGAACACGGCGGTGACGACCTCGAAGATCAGGCTCACCCGGACGACTCCGGACACGACCTTGCGGACGTCGCCGAGGCCGAGGGTCTTGGTTTCGGCCTGGGCGTTCAGCTGCATCTTGAGCCCGATGCGCCGGGAGATGAGCATGCCGAGCAGCGAGGCGAGGGTCATGATCCCGAGGCCGCCGATCTGGATCAGCCCGAGGATCACCACCTCGCCGAAGGTGGACCAGTAGAGCGGTGTGTCCACCACGATCAGCCCGGTGACGCACACGGCCGAGGTCGCGGTGAACAGTGCGGGCACGATGCCCGTCACGTCGCCCGACGCGCTGGAGACGGGCAGCATCAGCAGCCCGGTCCCGGCGAGGATCGCCAGCGCGAACGCGGTCACCACGACCTGCGCAGGATGCCGCCAGGTCGGCAGCAGTCTGTGCAGGCCGGAGGTAGTGTGCGGCACCACCTGCGTCCCCCGTCCCGATGAGCTGAAACTCCCGCTGATCAACGTAGCCACCGTCGGGGCACACCGCACGTAAGTTCTGCGTAACTCCTTCGTGGAAGGTCCTTTCGGACATTTCCACCTATCGTGACCAAAATGGAGCCCGATCCACTCCTAAGTGTTACTCGGAACTTTCGGCGGGTGTTACCGATTCACCGATCTTGCTTACCTTCCGTTAGTCCCTCCGCGGGGAGAGGGCGACAGTGATCAGGAAGGAAGGCAGACATGAAGGCACGTTCTCTGGCCATGGGGCTGGTGACGAGCGCCGCGTGCGTTCTCGCCGGCATCGTCGGGGCCGGGTCGGCGAGCGCCGACGTCATGCCGTACATCGTCGGCGGTTCGGACGCCGATCAGGAGTACTCGTTCATGGTCTCGCTGCAGGACGGAGGTAACCACTTCTGTGGCGGGTCGCTCATCGAGTCCGACTGGGTGCTCACCGCCGCGCACTGCGTCGAGGGCACGTCGGCGAGTTCGGTCACCGCCCGGATCGGCAGCAACGACCGGACGCAGGGCGGCGAGGAAGCGCGGGCCACCGAGATCCTTGTGCACCCGGACTACGACGGACAGAGCGCGGGCGCGGACATCGCGCTGGTCAAGCTCGCCTCGCCGGTGCAGGCCGCGACCGTGCCGATCGGGTCGGCCACCGAAGCGGGCACCAAGTCCCGGTTGATCGGCTGGGGGCAGACCTGCCCGACGCGGGGTGGCTGCGGTGCTCCGGTTCAGTTGCAGCAGCTGGACACGCAGGTGGTCGACGCCGGTGAGTGCAGTGGTATCGACGGCAGCCTCGAACTCTGCACGGACAACCCCGGCGGGAACTCCGGTGCCTGCTACGGCGACTCCGGCGGTCCGCAGATCGTCGAGGCGGGCGGCAAGTGGGAGCTGATCGGGGTCACCAGTCGCAGCGGCAACGGTGACTCGACCTGCGCGACCGGGCCGTCGATCTACACCTCGGTCCCGGCCTACTCCTCCTGGATCAGCCAGCACACGAGCGCCTGACATCCACTGAACCCGCTGTGGCCACCTTGGATTCACCAAGGTGGCCACAGCGGGTTCTCAGGCCTCTGCCTCGGGGCGGCCGTCCGCTGCCCAGGAGGTGTGGAACGAACCGTCGCGGTCGACTCGGCGGTAGGTGTGCGCGCCGAAGTAGTCGCGCTGCCCCTGCACCAGCGCGGCGGGCAGACGGTCGGCGCGCAGTGCGTCGTAGTACGCCAGCGCGGTTGCGAAACCGGGCGTCGGGATGCCCAGCCGCACGCCCGTCGCGATCACCGAGCGCCATGCGTCCTGCCCGTTCTCCACGGCCTTGCGGAACTCACCGCTGGTCAGCAGCGTCGGCAGGCCCGGTTCTGCCTCGTAGGCACTGCGGATGTCATCCAGGAACTTCGCCCTGATGATGCAGCCGTCGCGCCAGATCGACGCGACGGCGCCGAGGTCGATGTTCCAGCCGTACTCCGCGCTGCCCGCCTGGATCATGTTGAACCCCTGCGCGTATGCCACGACCTTCGACGCGTACAGCGCCTGCTCGACGTCGTCGGCGAACCGCTCAGCCTCGGCCCCGCTGAGCGGAGTCCTGGACGGCCCCGCCAGGCCGCGGGCCGCGGAACGCAGGTCCGTGTGTCCGGACAGCGAACGGGCGAAGGTGGCCTCCGCAATCCCGGTGATCGGCACGCCGAGATCCAGCCCGATCTGCACGGTCCAGCGTCCGGTGCCCTTCTGCTCGGCCTCGTCGGCGACGACGTCGACGAACGGCTTGCCGGTCGCCGCGTCGGTGTGCGCGAGGACCTGCTCGGTGATCTCGATCAGGTAGGAGTCCAGCCTGCCGGTGTTCCAGGTGCGGAACACCTCGGCGATCTGCGCGGGCTCGTATCCCAGCGCGCCGCGCAGCAGGTCGAAGGACTCGGCGATCAGCTGCATGTCCGCGTACTCGATGCCGTTGTGCACCATCTTTACGAAGTGGCCGGCCCCGTCCGGCCCGATGTGCGCGCAGCACGGCACGCCGTCGACCTTCGCGGAGATGTCCTCCAGCAGCGGGCCGAGCGACTGGTAGGACTCGACCGAACCGCCGGGCATGATGCTCGGGCCGTGCAAGGCCCCCTCCTCGCCGCCGGACACCCCGGTGCCGACGAAGTGCAGGCCGCGTTCCCGCAGGTCCGCCTCCCTGCGCCGGGTGTCGGCGAAGTGTGCGTTCCCCGCGTCCACAATGACGTCGCCAGCCTCCAGCAGCGGGGCGAACTCCTCGATCACGGCGTCGGTCGGCGCACCGGCCTTGACCATGATCACGATCTGCCGGGGACGGGCCAGCGCGTCGACGAACTCCTGCGCGGAGTAGGTCGGGACGAAGTCGCCTTCGGAGCCGAACTGTTCCACCAGCTCCCGGGTGCGCTGCTCGGACCGGTTGTGCAGCGCCACGGTGTGCCCGTGCCGCGCCAGGTTCCGGGCCAGGTTGCGGCCCATCACCGCCAGCCCGGTCACCCCGATGCTCGCCTTGTCAGTCATTGATCGCGTCACCTTCTCCTCGCGTGCATGTCCCGACTCACTGCACACTATCGCCGCCCCGGCGCCTGGTGCGACCTTCGCCGAAGGGCTTGACCACAGGAGACAGATGGTCCATTGTGGACGCGCCAGGGACCATGGTGGCAACCTGGGCTCGAATTGCGGGACACGAAGCGGTACTGTCGAGCTTTCGTATTAATCCGTGTTGTGCGGGAGTGGGGTGTCGTGGCGCTGGTGGGCGGCCTCTGATGGCCAGCACGGTGACCTCGCGTCGCAAGCAGCTCGGGAACGAGCTGCGGCATGCGCGCAACGCCTCCGGGATGACGCAACAGCAGGTCGCGGAGGTGCTGGGCTGCACCCAGGGCAAGGTCAACAAGATCGAATCCGGCGCCGTTGGTGTCAAGCTGGGCGACGTCAGGGCCATGCTCGACGCCTTCGGGATCGACGGCGACGAGGCCGACACGTTGATGGGGCTGGCCAGGGCCGCCGCGGGCCAGCGTGGACATTGGTCCGGTTACCGATCGGTAGTACCGCACTGGTTCCGCACCTTCACCGACCTCGAACCGGCCGCCGCGGAGATCATGACCTGGCACGGGGAGCGGATTCCGGGACCGTTGCAGTCCGAGCACTACATGCTCAAGCAGTTCACCGAGTTCGGGGCGACCGACGTGACCTCGCTCGTCCGCAACCGGTTGGACCGCAAGGCGGTTTTCGACCAGCAGCAGCCCCCGTACTACCGGTTCATCATGAGCGAGTCGGCACTGCGGCGGGCGCCGGGCGGGCACGCGCCCGCGGTGATGCTCGACCAGATGGAGCATCTGCTCGAGTTGGACAGGCGGGACCGGGTCTACATCCACGTACTGCCCTTCGACGCCCGGCTGGCCTCGGTCCCGAACGACTTCACGATCATGCGCTTTCCCGATCGCACCAGGGACTTCGCCTATATCGAGCACTCGGCGGGCGGGCTCTACCTCGACGACGTGAAGGACTTCCAGATCTTCGTCGACTCTTGGGACCGGCTGCGCGGTGCGGCGCTGGAGCGCCACGACACCCGGCAGTTCCTCAAAGAGCTCGCCGAGTTGTACCGCTCGCAGATGACTATCTGAACCCCGCCTTCGCTGCAGTAGTCTGAGGTGGGCCGCGTCACAGCAAGCTTTTTCAGGCTTTCGGAGGGGATTGTCGCGTGGGCGAAGGGGTCGAGCCGAAGTTCACACCCAAGGACATCGACCTGGAGCGGCCCAACGCCGCACGGGTGTATGACTACCTGCTCGGCGGCACCGCGAACTGGGCGATCGATCGCCAGTTCGGCGAGCTGGCGATCTCGAAGGTGCCGATGGCCAGGACGATGGCCCGCGCCAACCGCGACTTTCTCGGCAGGGCGGTGCGCTACTGCGTCCGTCAGGGCATCACCCAGTTCCTCGACATAGGTTCGGGCGTGCCGACGGTGGGCAATGTGCACGAGGTCGCGGAGAAGCTGGATCCCTGGAGCCGCTGTGTCTATGTCGACAACGAACCAGTTGCCGTGGCGCATTCGGAGATGCTGCTGGATTCCCACGGGGATCCGGAACGGCACGCGGTGCTGCGGGGTGACCTGCTCGATGTGCAGAACACCTGGTCGAGGGCCGCGGCTACCGGGCTGCTCGATCCGGAGCAGCCGGTCGGCCTGCTGATGGTGGCGGTACTGCACTTCGTGTCGGACGAGGAGCAGGCCGGCGATGCCGTCGCGCACTATCGGGACCTGCTGCCCCCAGGCTCCTACCTCGTGTTGTCACACGCCTCGGACGACGGGGTTCCCGGGGAACAGAAGTCCCAGCTGGAACTGGTCGTCGAGCAGTACAGGCGGTCGAGCACGCCGGGCTGCCTGCGCACGCGTCGCGGCTTCACGTCGTTCTTCGGCGATTTCGGCCTCGTCGATCCCGGCGTGACCTGGGTGCCCGAGTGGCGTCCTCACGAGGCTGAATCCCAGGCGGCCCCGCTGCTTGCGGACAACCCTGCCGCTGCTTGCGTGCTCGGCGGGGTCGCTCTCAAGGAGTGATCCGGCGGGTGCGGGGGTGCCGACCTCCAGTCGCACGGCCATGCGAATCACCTGCTCACTTCGGCCGCAGCTGTACGGCTGGTGTCTGTTTCGACACTGTGTGTAACGGCCGGTGGCCAGCGGTGTGCCATTTCTTGTCCTCCCCAGTCTTGCGCCTGAGCGGGTGCCCTTCGTCACTTCCGCATAATTTGCGCAGAAGCCCGAGTACCCGCTAGTAATAATCCTACTCGGAGATTAATCACGCTGTCGAGTAACTCGCTGCAATGTCGCTCGGACGGCGGCACGGTGTGGGAAAGCACGTAACTATGGGGCATGGCAAGTGAGCACCTGGGCGAGCTCATCTGTCGGTCCGCGACTTGGCACGGAGGGACCGTCATGGCCGATTACGAAGGTCAGGCCGATTATGACCCGATGGTGGCGGTGGACCTCTTCGATGCGTCGACCTGGCAGAAGTCCTTCGCCAGCGAGCCCAATGGCGGCAACTGCGTCGAGGTGAACCTTCGCTCCGATCTGGTCGGGGTACGGGACACAAAGCTTGCGGAGAGTCCGGTCTTCGTCTTCGACGCAGGCGAGTGGAACGCGTTTCTCGAGGCGGTGAAAGCCGGGCAGTTCGATCTCCCGGCCTAGTCCGGGTGAGCGCGCCCGTATTCGGGCAGTGACAAGGAACACAGTGGGGTCGTAACGTCTTCCCCGGAGAATCTTGTGACCAAGTACTGACCGACCGTACGGTCTACTTGGTGAATCCGGGAGGAGCGTCCGATGAGGAACGCCGGCATTGGTGACTGGATCACTCGCAGGGCGCAGCGCGCCCCCGCGACGACGGCACTGGTCGATGTCGCGACCGGGCGGCGAGAGACGTACGCCGAGCTGGAGCACAGGGTGGCCGCGGCCGCGGAGGGCCTGCACGGTCTCGGCATCCGGCAGGGTGATCGGGTGGCGCTGCTGGCCGACAACTCGGCGGAGTACCTCGAGCTCCTGTTCGCCACGGCTCGCCTCGGTGCGATCACCGTCCCGGTCAACACCCGACTGGCCGCTGCGGAGGTCGCCTACGTGCTCGAGGACTCTGGCGCGATCGCACTGGCCGTGTCCGCCGGCTACCGCGAGACCGCCGAGGCCGCGCTGAGCCGGGTTGGGCACCGGGTCGCGCACACGCTGGCGATCGGTGATGCGGGGGCCGGACTAGACGAGCTGATCCAGGGCAACGAGGGCAGCAGGCCGCCGAACGCCGTCCGTGGTGACGACGTGTGCGTGATCATGTACACCTCGGGCACCACAGGCAGGCCCAAGGGCGCGATGCTCACCCACGACAACATGCTGTGGAACGCAGTCAACCTGCTCACGGCGGGCAAGGGCATCTCCGGTACGGACACCACACTTGCCGTCGCGCCGCTGTTCCACATCGGCGCGCTCGGGCTCTCCGCGCTCCCGGTGCTCTACGCGGGTGGCACGGTGGTGGTGCCGCGCGGTTTCGATCCGGAGCAGGCGCTGCGGTTGATGGCCGAGGAGCGGGTCACCACCCAGTTCATGGTTCCGGCGATGTGGGCGGCGCTGACGAAGGTGCCCGACCTCGCCCGGTTCGACCTCTCCGCGCTCCGCTGGGCGCTCTGCGGCGGCGCGCCGTGCCCGTTGCCGGTGATCGAGTACTTCACCGGTCTCGGCTGGACGTTCATGGAGGGCTTCGGGATGACCGAACTCTCCCCGGCCGCGCTGTACCTGGAGAGCCAGTTCGTCGTTTCGCACGCCGGATCGGTCGGGCGCCCGTTCATGCACGTCGATGCGCGGCTCGTCGACGCCGACGACCGTGACGTCGCGCCGGGTGAGGTCGGCGAACTGGTCCTGCGCGGGCCGACTGTGTTCGCGGGCTACTGGGGCAAACCGGAGGAGACGGCCGAGGCCATGCGGGGTGGCTGGTTCCACTCCGGTGATCTCGGTGTGGCCGACGCCGACGGCTTTGTCAAGCTGGTCGACCGGAAGAAGGACATGATCATTTCCGGTGGCGAGAACGTGTATCCCATCGAGGTCGAGCAGGTGCTGCACCGTCACCCCGGGGTGGCGGATGTCGCCGTGGTGGGAGTGCCTGACGAGAGGTGGGGCGAAACCGTGCTCGCGGTGGTCGTACCCGCGGCCGACACCGTGGACCCCGACGAGCTGACCGAGTTCGCCAGGCGGCAACTGGCCCACTTCAAGTGCCCGCGGCGGGTGGAGTTCACCGACGCGCTGCCGCGCAACGCCACGGGGAAGCTGCTCAAGCGCGTGCTGCGGGAGACCTACACCGGTAGCGCGGCCACCGTGCACCGATGAGCGCGGGCCGCGTTCTTCCTTGTGGCCCACCGCGTACGTCCCCCGCCCTCGTGAGCGGGGAGCCGTGAGTACACTGGACCACGGACCCCGCGCGGCGTCCACCCTGTGAACCTCCCCAGGGCCGGAAGGCAGCAAGGATAAGCAGGCTCTGACGGGTGCGCGGGGTCCCCTTTTGTGTGCTGGCAGCGCGATGATCGTCGATGCCGACACCGCCGTGCCGGGAACGCCGAACCGCGGTGGCGGTCCACCAGTAATCATGGGTCCATGGAATCCACCCGTGTGGATCGCTGGTTGTGGGCGGTCCGGCTGACCAAGACACGCTCGGACGCCGCCGCGGCCTGCCGAGGCGGACACGTGCGCGTCAACAACCGCCCGGCCAAACCCGCGACGTCGGTGACCCCCGGCGACGAGGTGCGCACCCGCGTCGGAGGAGCGAGCCGAGTCGTCGAGGTCGTACGGGTGATTCAGAAGCGAGTTGGCCCTGCCGACGCAGCCACCTGCTTCATCGACCGGACCCCCGCCCCGCCCTCGGACGACGCGGCCCCCTTCGCCCTCCGAGATCGAGGCGCGGGACGACCGACGAAGCGGGAGCGCCGGATGCTCGACAGGTTCCGCGCCGGTCCACAGTGACAATCGCCGCCCGCATCGCGGCGCCGCGAGATTTCAGTACCCAGGTGCCACATCGGGGTAGTCCGGCGGTGTCGTGGGCGGCCGGTACTCTCGCGGCGTGGCATTAGCGCTGTACCGCAAGTACCGTCCGGCTACCTTCGCCGAGGTCGTGGGCCAGGAGCACGTCACCGAGCCTTTGCGCACCGCGCTGGCGTCCGGGCGGATCAACCACGCGTACCTGTTCTCCGGGCCGCGCGGGTGTGGCAAGACGTCCAGCGCCCGCATCATGGCGCGGTCGCTGAACTGTGTCGAAGGTCCGACGCCCGATCCCTGCGGTGTGTGCAACTCCTGCGTCGCGCTCGCCCCGGAGGGGCCCGGCAGTGTGGACGTCACCGAACTGGACGCCGCCAGTCACGGCGGCGTGGACGACGCCCGCGAACTGCGCGACCGCGCCTTCTACGCGCCTGCCGAGTCGCGCTACCGCGTGTTCATCATCGACGAGGCGCACATGGTCACCACGCAGGGCTTCAACGCCCTGCTCAAGATCGTGGAAGAGCCGCCGGAACACCTGATCTTCATCTTCGCCACCACCGAGCCGGACAAGGTGCTCACCACCATCCGCTCACGGACCCACCACTACCCGTTCCGGCTGATCCCGCCGAGTTCCATGCGGGAACTGCTGGAACGCAACGTCGCGGCCGAGGGCATCCCGGTCGAGCCCGCCGTGTTCCCGCTTGTCGTCCGGGCGGGTGGCGGCTCGGCGCGAGACACACAGTCGGTGCTCGACCAGTTGCTGGCGGGCGCGGGGCCCGAAGGCGTCACCTACGACCGCGCGGTCTCCCTGCTCGGCGTCACCGACGTCGCCCTGATCGACGACATGGTCGACGGCCTGTCCGCCGACGACGCCAACGCCGTCTTCGGCACCGTGGAGAAGCTGACCGAGGCGGGACACGATCCGCGCCGCTTCGCCGCCGACCTGCTCGACCGGCTGCGCGACCTCGTGCTGTTGCGTGCCGTGCCCGACGCGGCCCGTCTCGGCATGGTCGCCGCGCCGGAGGACGAACTCAACCGGATGGCCGCGCAGGCCGAGCGCATCGGGCCCGCCACCCTGTCGCGGTACGCGGAGATCGTGCACAACGGTCTGCTGGAGATGCGCGGGGCGACCGCGCCCCGGCTGCTGCTGGAACTGCTCTGCGCCCGCATGCTGTTGCCGTCGGCTGCCGACAGCGAGGAAGCACTGCTGCAGCGGCTCGAACGCCTGGAACGCCGGGCTACCGCGGCGGCGGGAACCGCTCCACAGGCCGCGGCGCCGAGCCCCGCAGCGTCGAGCCCCGCTGCGCCCCAGGCGCCGGCTCCCGCTCCGGACGCGCGGTTCTCGCGACCGTCGCAGCGACCGGCAGGTCAGGCTGCCGAAGCGCAGGCGCCGCCCGTTTCCCAGGAGCCGCCGTCCCGGCAGCCCGCCCCGCAGGAGCCCGCGCCCCCTGCTGCCGCTCCCGAGCCGAGCCAGGCACAGCCGGAAGCTCTGGCTGAGCCCGGCGCCGGTGACTCGGGCAGCCTGGATGCCGCCGCCGTGCGGCGCGTGTGGCCGGAACTGCTCGCCGCCATCCGCAAGATCCCCGGCGGGCGCAGCACCGAGGCCATGCTCACCCAGGCGACCGTGCAGAGCGTCGACGGGTCGACGGTGGTGCTGACCCACAGTGCGGCCCCGCTCGCCCGCAGGCTGGCCGAACAGCACAACTCCGAGAAGATCGCGACGGCGCTGCACGACGTGCTCGGCGGAAGCTGGCACGTGCAGTGCGTGCACGGCGGCGCGAGTCCGGCGTCGGGTGCGCGGTCCCGGCAGGCCGCGCCCGCGCGAGGAACCCAGCAGCCGCAGCGGCCCGCCCAGCCGGGGGAGTCCACGCAGCAGGAGACGCCCCGGCAGCAGCAACAGCAGCAGCAGGCACAGCGGTCCTACGCCAGGCCGTCCGCGTCGGCCGCACCGGAGCAGCCGGCCCGGCCCGCACCGGCACAGTCGGAGCCGGACATCCCGCTCCCGCCGGAGCCCGAGGACGAGGACGACGTGATCGACGACGCGGGCCCCGCCCCCGCCGATGTCATCCACGCTCCCGACACCGGCGCCACGTCCCCCGACGACCCGGACGAGAAGGCCCACAAACTCCTCTCCGAGCACCTCGGTGCCCGCCCCCTGGAATGAGCCCTCCCGCACTCCCTTGGAGCGCCTGCAAGTACCCCCAAGCAAGATCATTTACGTTGTCAACCGCAGCCAACCGCGCCTGAATCTCGGCACTAGCCGACCAGGTAGGTCGTGATTCCCTCGGCGATCGCGGCGGCGTAGCGCTGCCGTCCGTCCGGTGTGGACATCGCCGCGGCCTCGCCCGTGTCGCGCATGTTCCCGCACTCGACCAGCACCGACGGCCGGGTCGACAGGTTCATCCCGCCGAGGTCGTCGCGCGGGGAGAACCCGTCCTCGCCGACGTAGTTCGACAGCGGGAACCCCGCCGCGCGCAAGCCGTCCCGCAGGTCGCGCGCCAGCGTGCGCGTCGGCCGCTCCTGCGCCTGGTTCAGTGGCGGCGCCGAGTAGGCGATGTGAAAGCCCCGCGCGCCGGGCGCGGTGGCACCGTCGGCGTGGATGGAGACGACCGCGTCGGCGGCGTTGTCGTTGCCGATCCGGGCCCGCTCGTCGACACACGGGCCGACTCCCGTGTCGTTGTCCCGGGTGAAGATCACTCGCACACCTCGCGCGGTGAGAATGTCACCCACCCGCTGCGCGACGTCGAAGTTGAAGGCGTGCTCGCCGAACCCCTCGTCGGTGGAAGTTCCGGTGGTGTTGCAGGCCTTCGTCCTGTCCCGGCCCGCGGGAACCTTCCGGTTGATCTCGCCGGGCGCGACCGCGTTGCCGCCGTTGTGCCCTGGATCCAGCACGACCACGGACGCTGGTGGCTTCCGGACGGACGTGGTCGTAGTCGTGGTCGGGGACATGGTCGTCGGGCGTGCGCTCTCGCCGGACGACTCGGTGCTGGTGGGGGCGGGCGTCGGCGCGGTACCGGCCGACTCCGCTCCGCAGGCCGCGAGCAGGACCGAGCCGAGCACCGCCACCAGTACGCCGCGACCCCACATGCCGGACACGGTACGACTAGTCTTGTAGGCGGTACTGGCGAGTCAACGATCGGAAGCCGACATCATGGTGCAACCCGGCGGCGGAATGCCCGACATGCAGCAGATCCTGCAGCAGGCCCAGAAGATGCAGGAGCAGCTGGTCACGGCGCAGCAGGAACTCGCCGAGACCGAGGTGACCGGCACGGCGGGCGGCGGGCTCGTGACCGCGACCGTGTCCGGCGGCATGGAGCTGAAGGACCTCACGATCGACCCCAAGGTCGTCGACCCCGAGGACACCGAGACCCTGGCGGATCTCGTCGTGGCCGCGGTTCGGGACGGGATGGCGAGCGCGCAGAAGCTCACCGAGGAGAAGCTGGGACCGCTCGCGGGCGGCCTCGGCGGCGGTGGCGGAATGCCGGATCTCGGCGGTCTCGGCGGCAGCCTCGGTCTGCCCGGCCACTGAGCGGCGTCTGGGAACGGTGGATTACGAGGTCGTGGTGATTAGTGAAACTCGGCTGACGCGGTGCCGATACCGAGGCGGCAAGGCGTCGAGCAGTAGAACTGGACAGGCACTGACTTGTACGAAGGAGTAGTCCAGGACCTCATCGACGAACTCGGGCGTCTGCCCGGCGTCGGTCCGAAGAGTGCCCAGCGCATCGCCTTCCACCTGTTGGCGACCGAACCGGCGGACATCTCCCGGCTGCAGGAGATTCTCGGCAAGGTCAAGGAGGGCGTGCAGTTCTGCGAGATCTGCGGCAACGTCTCCGAGCAGGTCCAGTGCCGGATCTGCCGGGACCTCCGTCGCGACCCCGGCCTCATCTGTGTCGTCGAGGAGCCCAAGGACGTCCTCGCGGTGGAGCGCACCCGTGAGTTCCGCGGGCGTTATCACGTGCTCGGTGGCTCGCTCGACCCACTTTCCGGCATCGGGCCGGACCAGCTGCGCATGCGGCAACTGCTGGCCAGGATCGGCGCGGAGGAGGTCACCGAGGTGATCATCGCGACCGACCCGAACACCGAGGGCGAGGCCACCGCGACCTACCTGGTGCGGATGCTGCGGGACTTCCCAGGACTCACGGTCACCAGGCTGGCCTCCGGGTTGCCGATGGGCGGCGACCTCGAGTTCGCCGACGAGCTCACCCTCGGCCGGGCGCTCTCCGGCCGCCGCACGCTCTGACGGCCCGCGGTGGTGGATCTGCTCGATCCGGACGCCACCGCGGTGGTCCGTGCCGTGCTCGCCGAGCCACCCCGGCTGGGCGACGTCCGCCTGCTCGCCGTCGACGGCCCGTCCGGCTCCGGCAAGTCGACGCTGGCCCAAGCCGTCCGCGCCGAGCTGGAGCGGGCAGGCCGCACGGTCGGTCTCGTTTCCACCGACGACTTCGCCACCTGGGACGACCCGGTGAGCTGGTGGCCCCGACTCGCCGAAGGTGTGCTGCACGAACTCGCCGAGGGACGTCCTGGCCGGTACCGCCGCACCCGCTGGCCGGACGGTGTCCCGGTGCTCGCCGAGTGGGTCGCCGTCGACGTGCCCGACGTGCTCGTACTGGAGGGGATGTCCGCAGGCCGCGCGTCCGTCCGCGCACACCTCTCCTGTTTGTGCCGGCTCACCCTGCCCGGTCCGGCAGAGCGGCTGGAGCGAGCCGTTCGGCGTGACGGAGAGTCAGCAAGACGACACTTCGAGGAGTGGCAGGCCTTCGAAAAAGGCTGGTTCGAGGTGGACGATGGCTGGCCGCCGCTGTTCCTTCGAATGGAGTAATGGGCCCCGGCCGAAAGTAGTAGCGGCCTACGTATCGCTACACGTTCGGTAGTTATTTCCCGACCGTACGAGTTCAGGGTCGGGTGCGCGTAGCGCGATCGTAACCTGGCGTGCTTAAGTGAGCGGTCGATAACGGCTAGTGTCTGCGACCACACCACATAGCCGCGTGCTTCGTGAGCGGGGTCGCGGTCCGAACTGACACATGTCTCAAGGGGTGCCAACATGCTCCAAAAGCGGGTGGCTCGAACGCGCCGCATCGCCCTGATCGGGCTTGCGGGCGCGCTCGCGGTCTCGATGTCCGCCTGTGCCGAATCCGAGCGCGATGGCTCGGGTGGCGACGGCTCCGGTGGCGACACGCTGGTCTTCGGTGCCGCGGGCAATCCGAAGAACTTCGACCCGATCTTCAACGACGACGGAGAGACCTTCCGCGTCATCCGGCAGATGTACGACACGCTGGTGAGCTACAAGCCGGGCTCCGCCGAGGTCGTCCCAGGTCTGGCCACCAAGTGGGTGCCGAACGAGGACGGCACGAGCTGGACCTTCACCCTGCGCGAGGGGGTGAAGTTCCACGACGGCACCCCGTTCAACGCCGAGGCCGTCTGCTTCAACTTCGATCGCTGGCACAACATGAGCGGTGCCGCCGCCCAGAGCCAGATGATCTACTACGGCGACGTCTTCGGCGGCTTCGCCAAGAACGAGGGCGACGCGACCGGCGACCCGCTGTACAAGTCGTGCGAGGCCACCGACGAGACCACCGCGGTGCTGAACCTCAACGAGCCGAAGGGCGCCTTCCCGGACGCGTTCGGGCTGGCGGCGTTCTCGATGTCCAGCCCCGAAGCGCTGGAGCAGTACAACGCCGACGAGGTCACCCAGAGCGGTGACTCGTTCAGCTATCCCGCGTACGCCAACGAGCACCCCACCGGGACCGGCGCGTACAAGTTCGAGAGCTACGACCCGTCGCAGGGCACGATCACCCTGGTCCGCAACGAGGAGTACTGGGGCGAGAAGGCCAAGACCGCCAAGTTGATCTTCCGGATCATCCCGGACGAGAACGCGCGTAAGCAGGAGCTCGCCGCGGGCACGATCGACGGGTACGACCTGCCGAACCCGGCCGACTACCAGAGCCTGCGTGACTCGGGTGCCCAGGTGCTCGTGCGCCCGGTGAACAACATCCTCTACCTGGGCATCAACCAGGAGGGGAACCCGAAGCTGAAGGACGTCCGCGTCCGCAAGGCGATCGAGCACGCGATCAACAAGAAGCAGCTCGCGCAGAACAAACTGCCCGAGGGTGCGACCGCCCGCGACCAGTTCGTCCCGAAGGACCTGAACGGTTACACCGACGCGGTGGAGAAGCACGAGTACGACCCGGACAAGGCCAAGCAGTTGCTGGCCGAGGCCGGTGCCGAGAACCTCACGCTGAAGTTCTACATCCCGACCGAGGTCACCCGGCCGTACATGCCGAACCCGCAGGAGATCGGTGGCGCTGTCTCCGACGACCTGAAGGCGGCAGGCATCAAGGTCCAGCTCGTCCCGCGGCCGTGGAACGGTGGCTACAAGGACGACGTGCAGAAGCTCGGCAAGCACGACATCCACCTGCTCGGCTGGACCGGTGACTACGGTGACCCGGGCAACTTCATCGGTACGTTCTTCGGCCGGGAGAAGGCCGAGTTCGGCTTCGACAACCCGGAGATCTTCACGGCTCTGAGCGAGGCCGACGCGAAGGTCACCGACCCCGAGGCCAAGAAGGCGGCCTACGAGGAAGCCGCGGTGAAGATCTCGAAGTTCGTCCCCGCGGTTCCGCTGACGTCCTCCCCGCCCGCGATTGCGGTCAAGGAAGGCGTTCAGGGGCTCGTCCCCAGCCCGCTGACCGACGAACGATTCCACACGGTCACCAAGGGCTGACAAACCTGGTATGACTCACCGGTGGCAGTGCGCTGACCAGTTCAGCGCACTGCCACCGGTGTGGCCGGGTGAGGAAACTTTATGCTTCGATTCATCGTCCGTCGGCTGCTACAAGCAATTCCGACGCTGATAGTTCTGTCCATTCTGGTCTTCGCCTGGCTGCGGTCGCTGCCGGGCGGGCCCGCGGGCGCGCTGCTCGGTGACAAGGCGACTCCCGAACGGATCGCGGCACTGAACGCCGTACTCGGCCTCGACCAGCCCATATACGTGCAGTACTTCAAGTTCCTCGGCCGCGTGCTCTCCGGTGACTTCGGCAACTCGCTGGTGTCCGGGCGTCCCGTGCTCGAAGAGATCGCCGCCGCGTTCCCCGCGACGCTGGAACTCGCGCTCACCGCGCTGTTCCTCGCCGTCGTGATCGGTATCCCGATGGGATACATCGCGGCGCGCTACCACGGCAGGTGGCTCGACAATCTCACCGTTGTCAGCACGCTGGTCGGGGTCGCGGTCCCGGTCTTCGTGCTCGGGTTCGTGCTGAAGTACTTCTTCGCGGAGAAGCTCGCGATCCTGCCGCCGTCCGGGCGGCAGGACGTGCTGATCAATGCCACCAACGTCACCGGTTTCGCCACATTGGACGGTCTGCTCACCGGTGAGTTCGATGCGACGGTGGACGCGATCGAGCACCTGATCCTGCCCTCGATCGCACTGGCGAGCATCCCGTTCGCCGTGATCGTGCGGATCACCAGGGCATCGGTGCTCGACGTCGTGCAGGAGGATTTCGTCCGCACGGCCAACGCCAAGGGGCTCACCGCGCAACTGGTGCGGCGCAGGCACGTCCTGCGCAACGCGCTGCTGCCGGTGTCCACCACCATCGGCCTGCAGACCGGCCTGCTGCTGGCGGGTGCGGTGCTGACCGAGAAGGTGTTCGCCTGGCGAGGACTCGGTTTCCTCCTCGCGGAGGGGATCGAACGGCGTGACTATCCACGGCTACAGGCGCTGATCCTGCTGGCCGCAACGGTGTACGTCCTGGTGAACCTGCTGGTGGACGTCTCCTACGCCATCATCGATCCGAGGGTGAGGGTGCGATGATCGGGAAACTCGCAACACGCAAGGCCGAGCGGATCGATGATCTCGCCCAGGGTGGCACGAGCCTCGCGGCCGACGCCGTCAAGCGGCTGATCCGCAACCCGGTCGCCATTCTCGGTGCGACCATCGTCGCGCTGTTCGTCCTGCTGGCGGCGATCGCGCCGTGGATCGCGCCGAAGGATCCATCCGTTCCCTACGACGTGCTGCAGGAGAACCTGTACCCGGACTCGATTCCCGGACCCATGCCCGGATTCGTGCTCGGCAGTGACCAGAACGGGTTCGACTTCTTCTCCCGCCTGCTGGTCGGTGCGCAGCAGACGTTGATCGTGGGTGTCACGGCCACATTGTTCGGCCTGACGCTCGGCATGATCATCGGTGGGCTGGCCGGGGCACTCGGCGGCTGGGTCGACACGGCGCTGATGCGCCTGACCGACATCATGCTGTCGATCCCCTCGCTGCTGCTGGCCGTGTCCATCGCCGCGATGTTCGCGCAGGGCAGCCAGTGGACGGTGATCATCGCGGTCGGCATGGTCGGCGTGCCGATCTTCGCCAGGCTGTTGCGTGGCGCGATGCTCGCGCAACGCCACAGCGACCACGTGCTCGCCGCGACCGCGCTGGGCGTGAAGCGCAAGACGATCGTGTTCCGGCACATGCTGCCGAACTCGGTCGGCCCGGTGATCGTGCAGGCGACGCTGACACTGGCGACGGCGATCATCGACGCGGCGGCGCTGTCGTTCCTGGGGTTGGGTGACCCCGACATCCGCCGTGCCGAGTGGGGCCTGATGCTGGGCAACGCGCAGCGGTACCTGTCGGTGAAGCCGGAGTTGGCGTTCTACCCGGCGATCGCGATCATCATCGTGGCACTGGGTTTCACCCTGCTCGGTGAGTCACTGCGCGAGTCCCTCGATCCGAAGAACAGGCGGTGACCCAGATGGCTCTGCTCGACGTCCAAGATCTGACCGTCACCTTCCAGCGCAAGGGCCAGCGCCCGTTCACGGCGGTGGACAAGGTGAGCTTCTCGGTGGAACCGGGCCAGACCGTCGGTCTGGTCGGTGAGTCCGGCTGCGGCAAGTCGGTGACTTCACTGGCGATCATGCGACTGCTCGCCGAGCGCGGCAACAGCGTGACCGGCTCCGTGGAGTTCGAGGGCACGGACCTGCTTCGCCTCTCCGACAGGGAGATGCGCAACCGCAGGGGGCGCGATCTCGGCATGGTGTTCCAGGACCCGCTTTCCTCGCTGAACCCGGTCATCCCGATCGGCCTGCAGGTGGCGGAGGTGCTCGAACGCCACCGGGACATGTCCCGCAAACAGGCCAGGGACGAGGCGACCGAGCTGTTGCAGCGGGTCGGTATTCCGGACCCGAAACGCAGGCTCGACGAGTACCCGCACCAGCTCTCCGGCGGAATGCGCCAGCGCGCGCTGATCGCCATCGCGTTGGCGTGCCGTCCCCGGCTGCTGATCGCGGACGAGCCGACCACCGCGCTGGACGTGACCATCCAGGCGCAGATCCTTGCCGTGCTCTCGGATCTGGTCCGGGACACCGGAACCGCGCTGATCATGATCACGCACGACCTCGGTGTGGTCGCCGGGCTGTGCGACGAGGTGAACGTGCTCTACGGGGGCCGGATCGTGGAACGAGCCGAGCGCCACGAGCTCTTCGCGGCGCCGCGGCATCCGTACACCCATGGCCTGTTGCAGTCGATCCCGCGACTGGACGCGCCGAGGGGGGACAAGCTGAACCCCATCAAGGGATCGGTCGCGGACAACATCCCGTGGGATCACGGGTGCGCGTTCGCGCCGAGGTGCCCCAACGCGCTCGACGTGTGCCGCGAGGTCTCTCCTGCGCTCGAACCGGAAGGGCAGCACCTGTTGCGGTGCCACAATCCGGTCGAGCCGGCGGTCGCCGCAGGGGAGGGAAAACGATGAGTGACGAGATTCTGGTCGAGGTCGACGACCTCAAGGTGCACTTCCCGATCAAGCGCGGCATCGTTTTCGACCGCACGGTCGGGCACGTGTACGCAGTGGACGGTGTGAGTCTGACGATCCGGCGTGGCGAGACCTACGGGCTGGTCGGGGAGTCCGGTTGCGGCAAGACGACCTTCGGCCGCGGACTGCTCCGGCTGGTGGAACCGACCAGCGGCCGGGTGGACTTCGACGGCACCGACGTGGCAACGCTCAATGGCGAGCCGCTGCGGAAGTTGCGCCGGCGGATGCAGATGATCTTCCAGGATCCGCTGTCCAGTTTGGACCCGCGGCAGTCCGTGGAGTCCATTCTGATCGAGGGCATGCGGGCGCACGGCCTGGACAAGAGCAAGGAGCAGACGTCGGCTCGGCTGCGGGAACTGCTCTCCGCGGTCGGGTTGCCGGAGAGTTCGCTGCGCAAGTACCCGCACGAGTTCTCCGGTGGCCAGCGCCAGCGCATCGGGATCGCGCGGGCATTGGCGGTGGAGCCGGATCTGATCGTCGCCGACGAGCCGGTTTCCGCCCTGGACGTCTCCGTGCAGGCGCAGGTGATCAACCTCCTGGAGGAGTTGCAGGAAAAGCTGCACCTCACCTATCTGGTGATCGCCCACGACCTCGCGGTGGTCCGGCACATCTCCGACCGGATCGGCGTGATGTACCTCGGCTCGATCGTCGAGGAGGCCGATTCGGACGACCTGTACGCCGAGCCGCTGCACCCGTACTCGAAGGCGCTGCTCTCGGCGATTCCGGTGCCGGACCCGGTCGTGGAGGATGAGCGGGAGCAGATCCTGCTCACCGGTGACCTGCCCTCGCCCGCCGCCCCGCCGAGTGGCTGCCGGTTCCACACCCGCTGCCCGTGGCGGCAGGAGACCCGGTGCGACACGGAGCGGCCGCCGCTGCGCGAGCTCCGTCCGGGCCATCGGGTTGCCTGCCACTGGGCCGAGGAGATCCAGCTTGGCCGGGTAAAGCCGCACGCCGTCAGCCCGGAGGCGATCGATGTCGACTCCGGTGCCGCGCCGGACGTACCACTGATCGGTCCCGCCTCGATGACCGAGACACTCGGGCACTGAAGCGGGTTTCTGCCCCGTTTTCCGCTGCGCGACGGCGGAAATCGGGGCAGGATCGGGGGATGCAGGTCACCGTGCTCGGATCGAGCGGCCGTACCGGAACCCACATCGTCCGCCTGTTGTGTGCCAGGGACTACGCGGTGCGCGCCGGGGTGCGCAGCAGGCAGCGGGGCGAGGAGGTGGCGCGGTTCGGTGCGCGGCCGGTCGTCGCCGATGTCGCCGCCGATCCGGAGGAACTGGTGCAGGCGTTCGAGGGCAGTCAGGTCGTGATCAACACGGCCGGTGCCGGTGATCCCGACCCCGCCTCGGTCAACCTGGTGGACCGCGACGGCGCCATCGCTGCCATCCATGCGGCCGAGAAGGCCGGGGTCCAGCGCTACGTGCAGCTGTCCGCGCAGTTCGCCGACTCACCGGACCAGGGTGACCGGCTGGTGCGCTCGATCCTGCTGGCGAAGCAGATCTCGGACAGTATCCTGCGCAGGTCGAGCCTGAGCTGGACCGTGGTCCGTCCCGGAACGTTGACCGACGACCCACCCACCGGCCGCGTCAAGATCGCCGGTCACCTGGAAGCGGGTCGCGTGTCCAGGGCGGATGTCGCCGCGGTCGTCGTGGCCAGCCTGGAGGAGCCACTGACCGAGAGCCGGGGGTTCGACGTGCACAGCGGGGAGGTCCCGATAGCGGCGGCCCTCTCCTCCCTCGACTGAGCCGCTCACACCGGCACTTTCCCGTCGATGCGCCGCTCGGGCTCCGCGTCGGGGTCGCTCTTTCCGGGGAGAGTGTCGGCGCGCCGTCGCAGGGAGCCGAGCAGCACGCCGGTCACCACGACGACGCCGGCCACGATCTCCAGTACGGCGGGCCGCTCGTCGAGCAGCAGGAACGCGAGTGACATTCCCACCACCGGGACGAGCAGCGAGAACGGTGCCACCACGCCTGCCGGGTTACGCCGCATGAGCGTGGTCCAGATACCGGAGCCCACGATCGTGCCGAACAGCACGATGTAGGCGAGCCCGCCGAGCGCGGTCAGCCCGCCGGAACTGCCAAGGGTCGACAGTGACGCCCACTGTTCGCCCGGGCCTTCGAACACCAGCGACAGCGCGAACATCGGCAGCGGGGGCACCACCGACATCCACAGCGTGAGGTGCAGCGGGTTCCGCGGCTGCGCCTGCCGCGCGCAGAGGTTGCCCGCTGCCCAGCTCAGCGCGCCGAGCAGCGTCAGCACCACCGGCAGCAGTGCCGCGAACTCGGCCCGGTGCCAGGCGATCGCCGCCATCCCGCCGACGGCGAGGGTGATCCCGGCGAACTGCCTTGGGGACACCTTCTCGCGCAGGAGCACCGCGCCGAGCAGCACGGTGAACGGAGCCGAAGCCTGCAGCACCAGGGAAGCCAGGCCGGTGGGCATGCCGATGTCCATCCCGACGAACAGGAACGCGAACTGCAGGGTCCCGAAGCCGAGCCCGTACCCGATCAGCCAGCGCACCTTGACCTTCGGCCAGGGCACCAGCAGCACGGTGGGGATCGCGATGACCAGGAACCGCAGCGACCCGGCGAACAGCGGCGGGAAGTGCTCGATGGTGGCGTGGATGGCGAGGAAGTTGCAGCCCCAGAGCACCGCGACGAACACGGCAAGCAGGCGATCACGAACCAGCATCGGTGCGCAGCACTCCTTGTGGGGTGGTGGCCGGGCGACGGGAGGGCATGGCCTCAGAGTCGCCGAGAGAACCGTAAAGGACCAGCGAGATTATTTGCATCCATTATTCAGTAGTGCTTCACATACACTGTCTTCCGTGGATATCGGCAGGTTGCGCACGCTGCGGGAGTTCGCCGATCGCGGGAGTGTGATCGCCACCGCACGTGCCCTGCACTGCACGCCGTCGGCCGTGTCGCAGCAGCTGCGTGCGCTACAGGCCGAGGTCGGCCTGCCGCTCACCGAGCCCGCGGGCCGCGGCCTCCGGCTCACCGATGCCGGGAGGGCGTTGGTCGCCAGGGCCGACGACGTCCTCGCCGCTCTGCAGCGTGCGGAGTCCGAACTCGACACCTACCGGAGCGTGCCGCGCGGGCGGGTGCGGGTCGCGGTGTTCCCGTCCGCCGGGCTGATGCTGTTGCCGGGTCTGCTGCGGCGGGTCGCGGAGCACGACCGGCTCGACGTCGAGGTGCGCGACGTCGACATGACCCCGCCCGAGGTGCCAGGACTGGTCGCCGACTTCGACGTCGTGGTCACGCACAGAGATGAGCACGCGGAGCCGTTCGACTCGGAGCGGCTGGAGGTCGTGCGGTTGCTCCGGGAGCCGCTGGACGTCGCGCTGCCGCCGGGGCATCCGCTCGGTGACCGGGACCGGGTCGACCTCGCGGACCTGGCCGGGGAGCGCTGGATCGGGGTGGATGTCGGTTTCCCCGTGGACGACGTGCTGCGCTCGCTGGCCACCCGCACCGGTGTCCGAGCACAGGTGGTGCACCGCATCAACGACTTCCGGATCATCGAGGCGCTGGTCGCCGACGGGCACGGCATCGCGCTGCTGCCCCGCTACACGATGGACACGGCCGGTCAGCGGCGTCTGCTCCGCAGGCCACTGGCCGGAATCCGCGCCGCGCGGCTCGTCGAGGCAGTGCTGCGGGTGGGTGCCTCCGCGCGGCCCGCGGTGGCCGCGGTACTCGACGCGCTGGGCGCCGAGGCGAGCGAAGTCACCCCAAGCTGAACTCGCACTTTCCCGGGAAAGTGTGAGGGGGCAAGCCCGCGACCAGGGGCGGGAGTTTCTCGACTCGCACTTTCCCGGGAAAGTGCGATACGTGCGTGCGCAACTACCGCACTTTCCCGGGAAAGTGCGAGTCACACGGGCGTGCTGATCCGCGTCCGCAGCGCGAGGCTGGCGCCGGTACCGAGGAGGAGCGCGACGCCGAGGGAGAGGAGCAGGCTCAGGCCCGGCTCCTGGATCAGCTGGCCGCCGAGGTAGCCGAGCAGCGCCGTGTAGCCCGACCACAGGGTGACGCCGATGGCGGACGCGGTGAGGAACGTCCTCGGCGGCCAGCGCAGCGAACCGGCCAGCAGCGCGCCGACCGTGCCGCCGGAGGGCAGCCAGCGCGCGACGATCAGCATCGGACGGGCGTGGGACTCGGACTGCCGCGTCAGCCAGTCCAGTCCGGTGCGCACCCCGCGCCGGTTGCCCAGCCGGTCCAGCACGGGCGGGCCGCCGCGCCGGGCGAGCGCGTAGAGGAACTGGTCGCTGAGCAGGCAGCCGACGGCGGCCACCAGCACGACCGGAATCAACGACCACTCCTGCTGTGCGGCGGCCACGCCCATGCCGATCAGTGCCACCTCGGTGGGCAGCAACGGCACCAGCGCGATCACGAACAGGGCCAGCATCCCGGCCGTGTAGACGTCCACAACAGAAACAACGCCGGACTCCCGGAAAAGTATCCGGGGCGCCTTCCCCCGCTGAGAGATCCCTCAGTTCTGTGCCGGAAACCATGACAGGAACTGACCATGTTCGCCGCGATCGTGTTCATGTCAGGGTTCACGCAAGACAGACAGGAGCACGATGAGCGGGCAGCTTCAGGGCAAGGTCGCGCTGGTGGCCGGTGGCACGCGCGGTGCGAGCCGAGCGATCGCGACCGAACTCGGCAGGGCGGGCGCGACGGTGTACGTCACCGGTCGCACCACCCGAGAGCAGCGATCCGAGGTGAACCGTCCGGAGACCATCGAGGACACCGCCGACCTGGTCAGGGAAGCGGGCGGCGAGGCGATCGCGATCAGGGTGGACCACCTGGACCCTGAGCAGGTGCGGGCACTGGCCGAGCGTGTCGACAGCGAACAGGGCAGGCTCGACATCCTGGTCGACGGCCTGTGGGGCGGGGACGGCTACCTCGACTGGGGCAAGCCCGTGTGGGAGCAGTCGCTCGATGGAGCACTGCGGATGATCCGGCTCGGCATCGACGCGCACATCATCACCAACCATTTCCTGCTCCCGCTGCTGATCCGCAGGCCGGGCGGACTGGTGGTGGAGATGACCGACGGCACCGCCGAGTACAACGCCAGGTACCGCAAGGGCACGTCGTTGCCCTTCTATGTCGCGAAGGCCGCGGCCCACCACCTCGCGCTCGGGCTGGCTGACGACCTGGCCCCGCATGACTGCACCGCCGTGGCCATGACTCCCGGCTGGTTGCGGTCGGAAGCGATGCTGGACGAGTTCGGCGTCACCGAGGAGAACTGGCGGGACGCGCTGGAAAAGATGCCGCACTTCTGCATCTCGGAGTCGCCGACGTACGTCGGCCGTGCCGTCAGCGCGCTCGCCGCCGACCCGAAGGCGGCGCGGTTCACCGGCCAGACCCTGTCCAGCGAGCAGATGGCACTGGAGTACGGGTTCACCGATGTGGACGGCAGCAGGCCGGTGGGCTGGCGCTACATGGTGGAGGTCGCCGATGTGGGCAAGCCGGCGGATCCCACCGGCTACCGCTGAGCTAGCTGTTGCGGGCCGCCATTGTTCTCGCCGTCTCGGCGAAGGCGGCCCGCAACTCGGCGGGTTCGAGAATCTCCACCTCGGCGCCGAAGCCGAGTAGCTGGGACAGCGCGATGTCGTGCCGTTCCATGCGAAGGTCCACTTCGGTCCAGCCGTCCGCGTCCGGTGGTGTCGAACTCTCCAGTGCGGCCAACGCGACTTCGGCTTCGACCAAGCCGTTCAGGATGCGCCTGCCTGCCGGGCTCAGTCTCAGTCGCACCCGCTCGTGGAACAGTGTCTGCTCGAACTGCGCCGAGGACCGCTGCCACCACCCCGCGAGGTCGAAGCCCGCCGGACGGTCGAAGTGTTCGGCCGTTTCGGTCGCGGCGCTGATCCGCGCGACCCGGTACGTGCGAATGGTGTCCGCTTCCGGGACTCTGGCCACCAAGTACCAGACACCGGCCTTCAGCACGAGGCCGAGCGGTTCCACCGAGCGCTCGACGGACAGGTCACCCCTGCGGTAGGTGAGGTGCAGGCGGTGCTGGGACCACACCGCCCCGGCGACGGTCGCGAGGGCACCGGTGTCGCCGCCGGTGTCCTCGCGACGGAACCACCCGGGCGCGTCGAGGTGGAAGCGCTGCGCCACCTCCTGTGCCTGTTCCCGCAATGGGCCGGGCAGGGTGGCGGTCACCTTGGCGTGGGCGGCCGAGACCGCCGTGCCGAGGCCGAGTTCGGTGAGCGCACGAGGAACGCCCATCGCGAAGATCGCCACGGCCTCCCTCGACGTCAGTCCGTCCAGCCTGCTGCGCCAGCCCTCGACGAGGCGAACGCCGCCGTGCCGCCCCGGCTCGGTCCACAGCGGAACGCCTGCGCTCTGCAGGGCGGCGATGTCACGGTGCATCGTGCGCTCAGAGACGCCGAGTTCCCCGGCCAGTTCGGCCGCCGTGGCGCTGCGCTTGCGCTGCAGGGTGAAGAGCAGGGCTACCAGACGTTCAGCGCGCATCCATCGATCATGCCGGTGTGTCGTGGGCGCGGCTGCCCGAGGGCCAGGTGAATTCCGGATCCTTCTCGTAGTCGTCCCGCCTGTCCTCCAGAGCCATCCGCACCATGTCCTTCGCAGCTGGCCCGGCGACCCAGCGCAGGGGCGGGTCCTCGAGGTCCAGCAGTTCGAGCAGGCTCTCGGCCGCCACGGACGGCGGTGCGTCGGTCGCGTCCTCGCCCTGCTCCGCCGGGCTCGCGTCACTCAGGTCCGGGTAGCGCGCAGCACCGAAGATGCCTCCGCGGAGTTCGTTGTACGCGCCGTTCTCGTCCGCGAACCGCATGCTCCGGCCGAACCAGTCGGTGGCGAATCCGCCGAGTTCGAGGATGTGTACGCCGATCCCGTGTGGAGCGACCTCCTGGGCGAGGGCCGCGCTGAAGCCCTCGAGTGCCCATTTGGTCGCGTTGTACAGACCGAAGAACGGCATCGCGCCGACCGCGCCGACACTGGAGACCTGCACGATTCGGCCCTGCCCCGCAGCTCGCATATGTGGCAGTGCCGCCTGGGTCACCCAGAGCGCGCCGAAGAAGTTGGTGTCGAACTGGGCGCGGGCCTCGGTCTCGGAGATCTCCTCGGTCGCGCCGACGAGTCCGTAGCCCGCGTTGTTGACGACGACGTCCGGTGTGCCGACGGTGTCGGCGATGTCATCGACGACCTCGGTCACGGCCGCCCGGTCGGTGACGTCGAGTTCGCGACGGATCAGCCGGTCACCCCACTCGTATGCGAGATCGGTGAGCGCGTCGGCCCGGCGGACGGTGGCCACGACGTGGTCCCCGTTGCGCAGCGCCGCTTCGGTGAAGGCCCGGCCGAGACCACGGCTTGCGCCGGTGACGAGCCAGAGTCGGGTTTCGGTTGCGGTCACTGGTAAGCCTTTCGATCGCGAGGTAGAACGAGACGTATCGTCTCGCATGAGCTAGATTACTGTCAAGACGCCGCGTCTCGCGAGAGGAAGAGTCAGATGACCGAACGACGAGCCCCTTCGACGGCCCGGCGCAGTGAGCGGGCCAGGGTGGCGATCCTGGAGGCAGCCTACGACCTCCTGCTGGACGAGGGTTTTCTGGCGATGACGATCGAGGGGATCGCGGCGAAGGCAGGGGTGGGCAAACAGACCATCTACCGGTGGTGGCCGTCGAAGAGCGCGGTGGTGTTCGACGCGGCGCTGCACGCGGGCGAGCAGGCCGCGGACTCCGGCGGGCTGCCCGACACCGGGGACCTGGAGGCGGACCTGCGGCTGGTGCTACACGCGATCGTGGACGAACTCCGCGACGAGCGGCGCTCGGCGGCGCAGCGCACGATCATGGTGGAGTCGATGCACGACGACGAACTGGCGGAGAAGGTGGTCGAGCACATCCTGCGCCCGCAACTGGAGTTGACCAAGGACCGCTTGCGCAGCGCCGTCCGGGCTGGTCAGCTCGACCGGGACACCGACATCGACACACTCCCCGACGCCCTGTACGGCCCGATCTTCTACCGCTGGATGCTCCGCACCCAACCCCTGACCCACGCCTTCGCCGACCAGATCCTCGGCACGACCCTCGGTGTCCACAAGGTGAACCAGAGGGCGCGCCAAGGTGAATCAGGGTGAACGGTATTTCGCACCAGCTCCCCATTCCGCTCATATGAGCGTCTTCTGAGGAAATTTGTCCTGGTCCAGTCCAATATCTCGATCGTCGTCAGATGTAGCAAACCCTCGCGGGGAGGAAGAGATCATCGGGCACAGATTCCGTGGTAGGGTCCAAATCCCGGGCTATCCGTTCGCGAATATCGGTGCTCTTCACCCTCGAACAGCACAGAACCTTGCGCCCGTTGTCGGCAAGTTCCTCGTACGAATGCAGTACGCCGAAAGACTGTTGTAGCGCAAACGAGCGCGATGGAGTCGCCGGAAGGGTGGCAGCGGGCGGCATGGCTGATCGGTTCGAGTTCACGCTGGGCAGCGTCGAGTTGAGCATCATCGGACAGGCGCTCGGCGTGAACGTGCGGCAGTTCCCGCTTCGTGTCCGCGGCACCACGACCGATCCGGTGCGTCTTGTGCGACTCGCGAAACGCGTCCACCAGGATCTGGAACGACGCAGGCTGTCAAGCTCGGGTGCGCTGCATTCGTCGGTGCGTGCCGCTGTCGAACTTTTCGGCAGTCATCGGGTGGCCGTGGCGATCACGGGTACCGATGGTCGCGGAGCTGATATCACCGTACTCACACTCACCGACGGCAGGCAGGCGCTGGGAATCACCCAATCGGCAGGTGCGGACGAGATGACCTTCGCCCTGTTCTCCGACGACGAGCTGGTCGAGGTGCTCACCGGTGTCCCCCCGTTGCTCAGGGGCGCCCAGGGGCCCGCACTCACCGTCGAACATCGCCCGGATCCGTCGGTGTCGGCCATGGTCGCTCGGCGCAGGGCCGAGGCGGAACACGACGAGGACGAGACGGACGCCTTCGGCAACATCGAACTGCGCGGTGTGGTTCAGGCGGTCAGCCCGGTACGGCAGCGGGCCCGGCGGGATGACATCGACGAGTTGACCGGTGTTCTCGCCGGAGGGCGGATGGGATCCGGGTACATCGTGGTCACCAGCGGGGGTGGCGGTCGGGGCCCGATTCCGCCACTGACGTGGCTGGACACCGAGCAGGGTCGTTACCTCGTGCGGACCTCGACCGATGAGAGCGGGACCGTCACGGCCGAGTATGTGCCCGCCGGCACGGCCGAACTCGCTGACGCCGTCCAGGACCTGCTCTCCGTCGCCTACTGACCGCATTCGATGTCCGGTACCGAACTGAGGGGGTCGCGATGAGCGAACAACCGTCCATACAGGCGGAAGTCCCGACCATGGAGCAGCTGAGTGGCAGGGAGCTGACAGCTCTCGCCCGCAGCGGCGACTTCGCCGTCGACGAGACCACCGGCGACCGGATGATCGAGTCACTGGAGTCCATAGTGGATAGTCTGGAGTCGCGGTGGCAGGCGCTGCAGAAGTTGCAGGAACTGCCGCCACTGAGCGCCACAGCCACCGCGCAGTGGATGGCGGGTCGCACGGTGGCCACCGCTGCCGACGAACGCGGGCTGCTCACGCGGTTGCGCCAGGCGCGCGCCGAGCTGCCACGTTATGTGGAAGCCATCAGGCTGGCCAAGCGCAACTACTACGAGCGTGACGACGAGGTCCGTGCCTCCGTCGCCCGGCTCGATCCGCAGGTCTGACCAACCACCCGATGCTGAGGAGCTATGGCCGTGGCCGTATCGGATGACAGTTACGACGTCACGACGGACCCGTCGTCCCCGTACTATCTCGGCCCGATGAGCAACGAGGCGAAGTCGGGCGACGAGATCCGAGCCGAAGTCACCGCGGAGGTGGACGCGGAAATCGCCGACGCCGAGCACTGGCTCGCCAAGCTGATTCTGCCGCTGATCAGGGACGAGGTGATTCAGCAGCGGTATGCCCAACGCATCGACGAGGCGCGCGATGGCCTCGACGAGGGGCTCGAGCTGCGGGCGGACGGCGGGCCGCCGCGAACCGTGTGGGACAACGCCGCGCACGAGCAGATGGTCGAGGCCATCAGCCGGGACGCCGACTCCGCGGTCATCGCCGAGTCCTCCGAGGAGTGGGTGCGGCTCGGCAACGAGCTGACCGAACACCAGCGCGCCCTCGCCGCCTCGATCAACGACAGCATGGGCAACTGGGAGGGCGAGGGTGGAGACGCGGCCAGGACGCACCTCACCGAGGTGGGCCGATGGCTCGGCGCTACCGCGTCCGGCGCCACGCTGGCCGGTCGCCAGCAGCAGATCCACTCCCAGGCTCTCAACGAGACGCAGAAGCGGATGACCGCGAACCCGCCGGTGCCGTTCTCGGCGCAGGAGGCCAACGCCCGGCTGCAGACCATCAGTGATCCCGTGCAGTTCGCGCTCCAGGCGCAGCAGGACATGCAAACATTCCAGGTGCAGCAGTCCGCCCGCGAGCAGGCCGCCCGGATCATGAACCAGTTCGACGAGACCGTCGGTTCCGCGGCGACGATGCCCGTGTTCGCGGCGCCGCCGACGTTGGCATTCGCGATGTCGGCCACCCAGACGGCTGGGGGAGGCGCGGCAGCCGGTGCCCGGTTCGGGGAGGTGCGCCCCGGCACCGAGGCCCCTCCGGCGTCGATGGATGCTGAAAGCGCGGCGCGCGGCCAGGCACTGCGGCTCGGGGAGCGGGCCGACGCCACCGCGAACCCCGTCGGAACGGCGGCACCGGGGACAAGCTCCCTTGCTGCTTCGGCGACACCGGGAGCAGGTGCCCCGGTGGTGCCGGATTCTTCCCTCCGCTTCGCCGAGGCGACCGGGGCTACCGGGGAGCGGGGCAGTGCCACGCCCCCGGTCACGCCTGGGCCGTTGCCCGAGTTCGACAGTTCCACTCGCGCTGCCGGTTTCACACCGCACGGCTCGCCGGGCGGTGTGCCTGCCGCGACGACCGCGGGGCAGGAGTTCTCCCACCGTGGCACCCAGTTCACCGGCCAGCCACAGGGCACAACGGCGTCCGGGGTTCCCGCGTTCGGTGGCCCGGGCGTGCCGACCGGATCGGACACCGGGCGGGGACGCGGACCGAGCATCGGCCGATCAGGTGGCATCAACGGGGACAGCATTGCCAGCAGGCTGGGCGGGCTTCCCGGAACCGCGTCGCGGGGCGGCGACCGGGATTCGCAGGCACCCGGCGACACCCGCCGCGGCGGCGGTTCGCCCTCGACCGCGGCGATGGGCGGCATCCCCGGAGGTGCCACGGCAGGCAGGAGCCTGGGCGGAATCGGTGGTGGATCGGGCGCCGGAGGTGCGGCGCTGGGATCAGCAGGCGGAACACCGGGACAGGGCGTGGGCACTGGGAGCGTGTCCGGAACCGGTGACCCGTCCGGTGGTCGCGGCGGGTCGGGCCCGGCCGCCGGTGCGGGTGCCGGTGCCGGTGCGGCCAGGGGAGTCGGTGGCATGCCCATGGGGGCCGGTGCGGGGCGCGGAAAGTCCGAAGAGGACAAGGAGTACCGCGTCGCGGAGTACCTGGAGCCGGAGGACCCGGCCATCTTCGCCGCGGACGAAGTGGTCGCGCCCCCGGTGATCGGGGACTGGAAGAACAAGGACTGGAAGTAGCGGCACGCCAGCCGGACGTTGCCGATAGTCCCGCCCGATGCGAGGAGGAACAGTGCGTTACGAGGTCGTGCCCGAGGACTTGGTTGCTCATGCGAGCCATCTGGACGGGCTGGTCGACAGGTTGAACACGGCCGCGTCCGCCGCGCGCACGGTGTCGATGTCCGACCAGGCCTACGGCCTGCTGTGTGCGTTCATGCCGATGATCGTCAATCCCATGGAGGAGGAGGCGTCCGGCGCGCTGGATGCCGCGGTGGAGGGTGTCGGCATCACCGCCGACAACGTGCGCGCCGCGGCGGCCGGTTACCAGGATGCCGATCAGACGCACGCTGCTCCCTTTCATGCGGCGGGAGCGGACCTGTGAGCATGCCAGGAGGCCTCGGCGCGCTCAGTGGTGATCCGGATGAGGCGATGGCCCGTGTCGACAGCTGGGCGCGGGGGTTCGCTGAGAAGGCGCAGCGGTACCAGGTGGCGCAGCAGGAGACCGAGCGGATCCGGTTGACCGCGGCCAGTCCTGACGGCGCGGTGCGCGTCACGGTGGGCGCGGACGGCGCGGTGACCGACCTCGAGTTCGCGAACAGGGCCAGGAGTATTCCGTTGCCGGAACTGTCCGCGCAGATCTTGGCCACCATGCGGCGTGCTCAGGCGGACATCGCGACCAGGGTCGGCGAGGTCATGGCTGAGCAGCTCGGCGAGGAGGACCTGCAGACCAGAGCCGTGATGCTCGGCAGCCTGCGCTCCCGGTTCCCCGACCCGGACGCCGACCCGGACGCGGACCCGGATGCGGACCCGCCCGAGCAGAACCAGCAGGGCGAGCAGGGCCAGGCCCCAAACAACCCGGACGCTGCTGCTGCCCCGGACGCTGCTGCTGCCCCGGACGCTGCTGCTGCCCCGGGCGGTCAGGGTGAATCCGGCCCGTCCTCGCCGCCAGGGGCGGGCGGCGGCCGAGGCGCAGGCGATATCGACGAGGAGGACAACAACCCGTGGTGAATCCTTTGATCGCGGAGACCACGAGTTCGACCGAGTCGTATTCCGGGGTGACGTTGCTGGAGTCGGCGCACGATTTGAACGCGGCGATCAACAGTGGCGACTGGGCGGCGGTGGCGCTGGGTGCTGTCGGGACCGCGCTGGACGCGCTCGCGACCGTGCTGGATCCGTTCGGCGCGATCCTGGCGGCGGGTGTGGGCTGGTTGATGGAGCACATCGGTCCGCTCAAGGAGGCGCTGGACGCGTTGGCGGGTGATCCGGACGAGATCACGGCGCATTCCGAGACGTGGAAGAACATCGCCACCGAACTCGGCAGCATCGGCAGCGACCTGACCGGGATGGTCGCCAACGACACCGTCACGTGGGAAGGCGTGTCCGGCGATCAGTACCGGGCCCGCTCCGCCGACACGGTCGCTCTGCTCACCGCCGCCCAGCAGGCCTCCGACGGTGCCTCGGGTGGGATCAAGACAGCGGGCGAGGTCGTGGCCGCGGTGCGGAGCCTGGTTCGCGACATCATCGCCGAGTTGGTCGGTCACCTGATCAGCTGGGCCCTGCAGGTGGTGTTCACTCTGGGGATCGGTCTGCTCTGGGTGGTGCCGCAGGTGGTGACCGCGGTCGCCAAGACGGCAGCGCAGATCGCCGATCTGACCAAGCGTCTGGTGCAGGCGTTGCAGGCGCTGAGCCCTCTGCTGCGCAAGGCGACCGATCTGTTCAGCGACGCCGGGGCGGCACTGCGCAAGATCCGCGACGGCAAGCCGGGCACGCCCGCGACACCCGAGGACCTCCCCGGCGGGCAGAAGATCACCGAGGTGCCGAAGGGCGGCGGTCCAGGAGGAGGCACGACTCCCTCTTCGGCGGACTCGGGCCCGGTGTCCCCACCACCGAAGATCGACACCTCCACCGGTCCCTCCGGCTCG
>NZ_FOKG01000011.1:1649-257101 GCF_900111885.1 Amycolatopsis marina | reverse complement strand
CCAGCAGGCCAAGAACGAAGCCGGACTGGATCACTACCAGGTCCGGTCCTGGCGGGCGTGGTACGCCCACATCACCCTGTCGATGCTCGCCCACGCCTGGCTCGCCGTCGCCAAATCCCTTGCCATAAAAGGGGAATCGGTATCGCCGAACCAGACATGATCAGCTTTACACTACCGGAGATCCGGCGCCTGCTCACCAAGCTGGTCCTGCGTGTCGCCGACGCCGCCGAACACATCTGGTCCTGGTCACGCTTCCGCCGCCGACGACAACACCAAGCCCGCCTCAGCCACTACAAACGCCGCGGCTACCCACTTCCTTAACTGCCGTTGCAGTACTAGGCACCAGCGTGCTGGTCGGCCAGCGCAGCCCGGAGGCCGCGATGGCCGTGCTGCGTTACCACCTTGACCAGCTGTTCGGGCAGGTGGCGGAATAGGCCGGCGTGAGTACCGCTGCTCACCCGTTTCGCGCACGACTAGGCCGCTGTCACGCGGTAACCTTCAGCCCCGGACATCGATGCCCGGCATTGACGAAACTTGCCAGCAATGGGGCGAGACATGAACAGCACGTCCAGATCGACCGGCGAGCGGTGTCCGTTCCCCGGTTGCGGTGAGGTCATCCTCGAAGTCACCGACACGGTCGAACCCGGGAATGCCGCCACGCCGGGTGCCCCCGGGAGGTTGCGGATCATCGTGCGCTATCGCTGTCCCGCGGCCGAGTACCACATTGACACCGACTGGCGGCCGCTGCGGCAGTTCTAGCCTCGTCAAGACCAGGTGCGCGTCGAGTCGCTGCTCCCCGGGGGCAGTGAGATGGGCGACGGGTCAGGCCTGCGCCACGGCTTGCGGTCGCGGGGTGAGCCCGGTCGTCTGCAGGACGGCGAGTGCCAGCACCACCGTCGCCTGAGCGACGACGAAGAGCACTCCCAGTGTGGTGAGACCGGACCAGGCGAGGATGACGTAGCCGAAGCTGGCGAGCACCCAGAGCGTGTTTCCCGCGATGACTTCGCGGACCAGCTTCGGCGCCAGGCTCGTCGAGACCCGTGCGACGAGGACCGCCCAGAGCAGCAGCCCCGCACCGGCTGCCACCGAGAGCGGCACGGGAAACCCGAGGAGTCCATCCAGGACCCAGGCCAGCGCGACGAGCAGGACACCCATCGTCGCCGTGGCCGCCGCGTCCAGCCGAAGTACCAGTCGAAGATTTCTCATTTGTCGCCTCCACTGTCGGACGGAACCAATGAGTTCCACTCTGCTGTCGCTGTGGCGGCCCGTCGATTACGTCGGAGGTAAAGCCTCGTGCGAGTAGGCGGGGCCCGCCAGAACGGCGGAACTGCCAACTCGGGCCGCGGAACTGCCAACTCGGGCGCGGGACGTACCAACTCGGGTGCTGGTCCTCACCGACTAAAGGACCGACTTGGGGAGGGGGCGTTGACACCGGGAGGATGAGAGCGCTTCCATGGTGCACGACAAAATTTATGGCGCTCATCACATGTGCCCCGGCTCCTGCCGGGCGTGACAAGGAGGTCACCGCCATGCCGGTCCCCACCGTGTCCAGATCAATCTCGCGCCGCCCCTTCGGTTCACGGCGCCGCAGTGTGCTCCTCGGGGCGATCAGTGCCGCAGCCCTGATCGCGGTCCCGCTGACCCTGCCCGCGCAGGCTTCGGTTCCGCCGCCCGACCCCGGCTGGACCATGCAGTGGAGTGACGACTTCGACGGATCGGCAGGTTCGCTGCCGTCCGCCGACAACTGGATCATCGACCTCGGCCACAGTTATCCGGGCGGTCCGGCGAACTGGGGAACCGGGGAGATCGCCAGGCACACCGACGATCCGGCCAACATCGGCCTCGACGGATCGGGAAACCTGCGTATCACCCCGCGCCGGGACAGCGCGGGCAACTGGACCTCGGCGCGTATCGAGACCCGTCGCGGCGACTTCAAGGCGCCCGACGACGGCGTGCTGCGCATCGAGAGCCGCCTGCAGATGCCGAACGTGACCGGCGAGGCCGCGCTCGGCTACTGGCCCGCGTTCTGGGCGCTCGGCTCGCCGTACCGCGGCAACTACTGGAACTGGCCGGGCATCGGTGAGTTCGACATCATGGAGAACGTCAACGGCATCAACTCCGTCTGGGGAGTGCTCCACTGTGGAGTGAATCCCGGCGGTCCCTGCAACGAGACCAACGGAATCGGCGCCAGCAGGCAGTGCCCCGGAGCGAGTTGCCAGTCGGCGTTCCACACCTACCGGTTCGAGTGGGACACCAGCGTCAGCCCCAACCAGCTGCGCTGGTACGTCGACGGGCAGCAGTACCACAGTGTGAGCCAGAGCGATCTGCCTGCGGACACCTGGCGGAACATGACCTCGCACGCCGGATACTTCATCCTGCTCAACCTCGCGATCGGCGGCGCCTTCCCGGACGGCGTCGCGGGTTTCCGCACCCCCACCAGTGCGACGGTGCCGGGGCACCCGATGATCGTCGACTACGTCGCCGTGTCGACCCGTGGTGGCTCCGGCGGCGGACCGACCGACCCGCCGCCGGGGGACGGGGAGAGTGCCTACGGCAGGATCCAGGCCGAAAGCGCCGCTTCCCAGTCGGGAATGTCCCTGGGTGCCGCCGCTGACGCGGACGGTGGTCAGCATCTCGCCTCGGTGAGCAACGGCGACTGGGCGCTCTACCGGGATATCGACTTCGGCAGTACGGCCGCCCGCCAGTTCTCCGCGAGAGTGGCCTCCGGAGCGGGAGGTGGCGTCAGCGGACTGGTGGAGGTGCGGCTCGACAGCCGGAGCAGTGAGCCGATCGGCAGTTTCGCCGTCGGCAACACCGGTGGCTGGCAGAGCTGGCGCACCATACCGGCCAACATGGCAGACGTGACGGGTGTGCACGACGTCTACCTGACTTTCACCAGCGGGCAGCCCGCCGATTTCGTCAATGTCAACTGGTTCACCTTCTCCCGCTAGTCCGCGCGCAGGCCACAGGAGCTACGCATGTCACTGATACGAGGAATTCCGGCAACACGGGCGCTGGTGGCACCGTTCGCTGTCAGTGCGCTGTTGCTCGCCGGGTGCGGCGGGACGGACAGCGCGGATGGTGGAAGCGGGGACCAGGGACCGGTCACCCTGACCATCAACGTCTTCGGCGACAACTTCTCCCTGCCGGACAACAGATCGATCTACGACGAGTACGAGCGCCTCAACCAGGGGGTGACCATCGTCGAGAACCGGGGGGATTTCAGCACCCATCACCAGAACCTGCAGGCCCGGCTCACGGCGGGCAGCGGGGCGGCCGACCTCGAACTCATCGAGGTCGGCCAGATCGCCGGGTTCGTCGGCCAGCACGACAAGTTCGTCGATTTCGCGGGTGCGGACGTGGACACCGCCGAGTGGACCGCAGCCGTGCTCGAGCGAGCATCCAGTGCGGACGGTGGAGCGCTGATCGGACTGCCGACGGACATCGGCGGGCTGGCCATGTGCTACCGCAAGGACATCTTCGAACAGGCGGGCCTGCCGACCGACCGCGATGAGGTGTCGGCGCTGTGGCCGACATGGCAGGACTACGTCGCGACCGGCGACAGGTTCGGCGCGCGGGCTCCGGACGGGGTCAAGTGGTTCGACGCGGGCGGGCATCTGTTTATGGGTGTGCTCGGCAACGAGGAGCAGACGTACTACAACGAGGCCGGGGACCTGATCGTCGAGAGCAATCCCGTCGTGCGAGCGGCGTGGGATCTGGCCACCGAGGCGATCCAGGCAGGCCAGTCGGCCGCGCTGCCCGAGTTCTCCCCGGAATGGAACACCGGTTTCCAGCAGGGGCAGTTCGCGACGGTAACGTGTCCGGCGTGGATGATGGGCTACGTCCAGGCCAACGCGCCGGAGACCAGCGGAAAGTGGGACATCGCGACGATTCCCGGTGGCTCGGGCAACTGGGGTGGTTCCTACGTCACGGTTCCCGCGCAGGGTGCGAACAAGGATGCGGCCGTCGCGCTGGCGAAGTGGTTGACCGCCCCCGAGCAGGCCATCCGGATCTTCCAGGAGATCGGCAACTTCCCCAGCCAGCAGAGCACGTGGAAGACGCCGGAGGTGGCGGAATTCGCGCCGCCGTTCTTCGGTTCGGCTCCGGCGGGGGAGATCTTCCCCGCTTCGCTGGCGGACGCGCCCGTTCAGGTCACCGGTCCGCAGAGCGGGGTGATCGGTAATGCTTTCGCCGACGCGTTGAACAGCGTCGAGCAGGGTACCGATCCCGCGGCCGCGTGGGAGCAGGTCATGCGGGACATCAAGTCCGCAGCGGGCGATGGATGAGGCAGCAGTGGCGGTCGAGGCTGTACCGCCTCGACCTGAAGGGGTCGCCGTACCTCTACGTCGCGCCGTTCTTCGGGTTGTTCGCGGTGTTCGGCCTGTTTCCACTGGCCTACACCGCGATCATCTCGACCACGGCGTGGAGCCCGCGCAAGCCGGGCAGCGAGGACGTCTCGGTGGGCCTGGAGAACTACCGGAACCTGCTCGGCGACGACAACTTTCACAATGCCCTGATCAACACGTTCGGCATCGGGGTGCTGTCCACCGTGCCGCAACTGCTGCTCGCGCTGGGCATCGCACATCTGCTGAACTACCGGCTGCGTGGCAGGCTGTTCCTGCGGATGGGCGTGCTGGTCCCGTACATCACCTCGGTCGCCGCGGTCGCGCTGATCTTCAACCAGATCTTCGCGAGAGATTTCGGCCTGCTCAACTGGGTGCTGCAGCCGCTGCTCGACTCCCCGGTGGACTGGCGGGCGGGCACGGTGTCCTCGTGGGTCGCGGTCTCGGTCATGGTCACGTGGCACTGGACGGGCTACAACACGTTGATCTATCTCGCCGCCATGCAGACGGTGCCCTACGAGTTGTACGAGGCCGCGGAGATCGACGGGGCCAGCCGGTGGCGGCAGTTCTGGCACATCACCGTGCCCAGCCTGCGACCCACGATCATCTTCACGGTGATCGTCTCGACGATCGGTGCTCTGCAACTCTTCGCCGAGCCGTACCTGTTCGACACGACCCGGAACAGCAACGGCGGCTCGGAGCGGCAGTTCCAGACCGTGATGCTCTTTCTCTACCAGCAGTTCTGGGGCAACGGGCGGTACGGGTACGGAGCGGCGATCGCCTGGAGCCTGTTCCTGATCAGCGTGGTGATCGTGCTGGTCAACTTCGTCCTGGTGCGCCGGATCAAGACGGCGGACTGAGAAAGGTGCGCGAATGACGCTGGTTCGGGAACCGGACGCGGGCACGGTAGCCGTGCCGCCTCGCCGTCCTGTCCTGGCGGGGCGCAGACGGACGGGGGACCGCGGACGGTGGCCCACCTACGTCCTGTTGCTCACGGTCGTGCTGATGTCGGTGTTCCCCCTGTACTGGTCGGTGGTGGTGTCCTCACGGGACCAGTCCGCCGTCGGCAGGTATCCGCCACCACTGGTGCCGGGCGGGAGTCTCTGGGACAACCTCGCCACCGCGTTCGAACAGGGCAACTTCGGCACCGCGCTGATCAACTCGGTCATCGTGGCCGGCTCGATCACGGTTGCGGTCGTCTTCACCTCGACGTTCGCCGGATTCGCCTTCGCCAAGCTGGCGTTCCGTGGACGTAATATCCTTTTCGGACTCGTGGTGGGCACGATGCTGGTGCCGACACAGCTCTCGATCATCCCGCTCTACATCATGGTCACCCAGTGGTTCGGCTGGAGCAATGATCTGCGCGGGGTGATAGTGCCCGCACTGGTCAGTGCGTTCGGGGTGTTCTTCATGCGGCAGTACCTCACCTCCGCCCTGCCTGCCGAACTGCTGGAGGCGGGCCGGATGGACGGGGCGTCCACACTGCGGATCTACTGGAACGTGGTGCTGCCGGTGGCCAGGCCGGGGGCGGCCGTACTGGGCCTGCTCACGTTCATCACCTACTGGAACGATCTGTTCTGGCCGCTGATCCTGCTCAACACCCAGAACCCGACGGTGCAGGTGGCGATCGCGAACACCGCGAGTGGAATCGAGGTCGACTACTCACTAGTGCTCGCCGGGACGGTGATCGCCACCTTCCCGATGCTGCTCGTGTTCCTGTTGCTGGGCCGTCAGATCATTGGAGGAATCATGCAGGGTGCGGTGAAGGGATGACCGTCGGCGCGAACCGGGCCGAACCGGCAGGGCTGACCTTTCCCCGGAATTTCCTGTGGGGCGCGGCAACGGCGGCCTACCAGGTGGAGGGCGCGGTGACCGAAGATGGCCGTGGACGGTCTATTTGGGACACTTTCGCGCACACTCCGGGGAAGATCGCCCACGGAGACACCGGCGACGTGGCGGTCAACCACTATCACCGCTTCCGGGAGGACGTCACGCTGATGGCCGGGCTCGGGCTGCCCGCGTACCGGTTCTCCGTTTCCTGGCCGCGAGTACTGCCCTACGGTGCAGGGCCGGCCAATTCCCGCGGCCTCGACCACTACGACCGGCTTGTGGACGAGTTGCTGGCGCATGGCATCGACCCCGTGCTCACGCTGTACCACTGGGACCTTCCGCAGAAACTGGAGGACGCCGGGGGCTGGGGCGACCGGGACACCGCGGCCAGGTTCGCGGAGTTCGCGACCGTTGTAGCCGACCGGCTCGGCGACCGCGTCCGCTGGTGGACCACCCTGAACGAGCCGTGGTGTTCGGCGTTCCTCGGCTACGCCTCCGGAGTGCACGCGCCGGGCAGAACAGACGCGGCCCTCTCGCTGCGCGCGGCTCACCATCTGCTGCTCGCCCACGGCCTCGGCACGAGTGCTCTGCGGGGGGTGCTTCCCGGCGGGGCGCAGGTTTCGGTCACCCTGAATCTGTGTGCCGTGTTCCCTGGTTCGCGGACGGCCGCGGCAGCGGAGGCCGTCCGCCGGATCGACGGTCTGGCCAACCGGCTCTTCCTCGATCCACTGCTGCGCGGCCACTACCCCGACGATGTTCGCCAGGACACCGCTGAGCTGACCGACTGGAGTTTCGTGCGCGAGGGAGACGAGGCCGTGATCTCGGTGCCTGTCGATGTCCTCGGGATCAACTACTACGCGCCCACGGTCGTGGACGAGGGCGCGGGCGAACCGGAGCCTTCGGCGTGGCCGGGGTGCGCGAACATCCGGTTCCTGGATGTTCCCGGCCCTGCCACGGCGATGGGGTGGCCGATCGACGCGGGTGGACTGCGCGCCGTGCTTCGGCGCGTGCATGAGGACTACGGCCGGATCCCGTTGATGGTCACCGAGAACGGCGCGGCCTTCGAGGACAGCGTCACCGGTGGCAACGGCGATGGCGCTGCTCCCGTGGTCCGGGATCCGGAGCGGATCGCCTACCTGCGCGACCATCTCGCCGTCGTGCACGAGGCGATTGAGTCCGGGATCGACGTTCGGGGATACTTCGTGTGGTCGCTGCTGGACAACTTCGAGTGGGCGTACGGCTACTCGAAGCGGTTCGGCATCGTGCACGTGGACTACGCGACCCAGCGCCGCGTCTGCAAGGACAGCGCGTACTGGTACCGCGACGTGATCCGGGCGAACGGCGTCCCCCCGGCACGAACGGGCGGCGGCCGAGGAAGGCGTGGCCAGAAGTGACGGACGGACCGGTTTCGGTCGAGCGGCGGGCACCGACGCTGGACACGGTGGCCGCGGCCGCGGGTGTCTCCCGCGCCACCGTGTCCCGGGTGATCAACGGCTCACCCAGGGTCTCACCGGAGGCCAGGGTCCTGGTCGAGGACGCGATCGCCCGGCTGGGGTACGTGCCCAACCACGCCGCCCGCAGCCTCGTGATGCGCAGGACGGGTTCCGTGGCGCTGGTGATGCGGGAACCGGATGCGACGGTTCTCGCCGACCCCTATCTCGGCAACATCATCATCGCGACCAGTCAGGCACTGGCCGGTACCGGAGTGCAGCTGGTCCTGATGAACGCACAGAACGACGCCGACCATGAGCGGCTGGCCGACTACGTGCGCGGCGGACATGTCGACGGCGTCCTGCTGGCCTCGATGCACGGTGACGACCCGTTGCCGCGGATCCTGGTCGAGTCCGGAGTGCCGATCGTTGTCGGCGGCCGTCCACCGTGCCCGGTACCCGATCTGTCCTATGTGGATGTGGACAACAGGGGTGGAGCGCAGCTGGCCACCGAACGGCTCGTCGCAGGCGGGCGCGGGCGGATCGCCACGATCGCAGGCCCTTCGGACATGACAGCTGGAGCGGACCGGTTGTCCGGGTATCGGCAGGCACTGGCCGACGCGGGGCGCGCCGAGCTCGTCGAGCACGGGGACTTCACCCGCGAGTCGGGGGAGCGGGCCATGGCAGTGCTGCTCGCCCGAGCGCCGGACTTGGACGGGGTCTTCGCGGGCAACGACCTGATGGCCCTCGGGGCGCTGCAGGCGCTCCGCGCGGCGGGCCGCGGGGTGCCGGGCGATGTGGCGATCGTCGGGTTCGACGACATCGAGTTGGCCAGGCACACCGATCCGCCGCTGACGACGATCCGCCAGCCGGTTGTGGACCAGGCCAGGATCATGACCGAACTGCTGCTCACCCAGATCGCCGGGAATTCGGCCGCCGACCCAGTGGTGCTACCCACCCAGCTGATCGAGCGCGTCTCGGCGTAACTGCTGCTCGCGCTTGACGCGGATCCGCCGCGCGCTAGACTAAACCTATCAGTTAATTAACTGAATGGTTTAGGAGGAGTGAGGATGACGCTTCCACAGGTGGTCTCGCCGGAGGAGTGGCAGGTCGCGCGGGACGAGTTGCTGGTCAAGGAAAAGGAGCTCACCCGCGCGCAGGACGCGCTCAACGCGGAACGGCGCAGCCTGCCGATGACGGCGATCGACAAGGAGTACGTGTTCGACGGCCCCCGCGGGCAGGTGACCCTGCTGGATCTTTTCGAGGGCCGCCGCCAGCTGATCGTCTACCACTTCATGATGGCGCCGGGCTCGAAGCACCGTTGTCCCGGCTGCTCGATGGTCGCCGACAACATCGGGCACCTGGCCCACCTCCACGCACGCGACACGACACTGGTCCTGGTCTCACCGGCGCCCTTGAGCGAGATCGAACCCTTCAGGAAGCGCATGGGCTGGACCGTGCCGTGGTTCTCGGCCTACGGCAACGACTTCACCCAGGACGGCGGAGTGGGGGACGGCTTCGGTGTCAGCGTCTTCCTCCGCGATGGCGAGCGGGTGTACCGCACCTACTTCACGACGAACCGCGGTGGCGACCAACTCGTCGGTACCCTGCGCTACCTCGACCTGACACCACTCGGCAGACAGGAGGAGTGGGAACAGCCCGCAGGGCGGGGCAGTAGCGGGCCGGGGCACTGGTGGCGTCTGCACGACGAGTACGACAGCTGATCGGGGAGGTCGTTCACCGCTGCACGAGGTCGGACTGGTAGGCGAACACGACGAGCTGGGCGCGGTCCCTGGCGCCCAGCTTGATCATCGCCCGGCTCACATGGGTGCGCGCGGTGGCCGGGCTGATGACCAGCCGCTCGGCGATCTCGTCGTTGCTGAGGCCGTCCCCGACGAGTCCGACGATCTCCTTCTCCCGTTCGGTCAGGCTGCCGAGGTGGGGATGCGGCTTGGCAGCCGGTCGCAGTTCACCCGACCCGAACTTGGCCACGACGCGACGGGTCACCGAAGGCGAGAGCAGCGCGTCGCCCTGCGCGACCAGCCGGATCGCTCTGAGCAGCTCGGCTGGTTTCGTGTCCTTGAGCAGGAAACCGCTGGCGCCGTAGGACAGGGCGTCGAAGACGTACTCGTCCAGTTCGAAGGTCGTCAGCACGATCACCCGGACGCCGGACAGCGTCTCGTCGGCGCTGATCCGTCTGGTGGCCTCGATGCCGTCCACCCCGGGCATCCGGATGTCCATCAGCACGACATCGGGCCGGTGCGTACGGGCGAGCGACACCGCGGTGAGGCCGTCCCCGGCCTCGCCGACGACGGTGAGGCCGTCCTCGCTCTCGACCAGGGTGCGCAGTCCGAGCCGGACGACGTCCTGGTCGTCGACGATCAGCACGGTGATCATTCGCCGCCTCCGGTGGGGAGAACACACCGGACCTCGAAGCCACCCTCGCGGGTCGGACCCGCGGCGAACGAACCGCCGACCGCGTGGACCCGTTCCCGCATACCGGCCAGCCCGAGCCCCTGCCCATCGCCCGCTGCCGGGGCCGACCCCCGTGGATTGCCGACCGTCACGATCACCTCGTCAGTCTGGTAGGCCACCCGGACCAGGGCAACCTGCGCCCCCGAGTGCCGCAGCACGTTCGTCAGCGACTCCTGGACCACCCGGTATGCCGTGAGATCGACCGCGGCGGGCAGTGGGCGCGGTGCACCCGACTGTTCGACGTTCACGTGCACCCCGGCGGCCGACAGCCGCGAGGTCAGCTCGCCGAGCCCCGCGAGACCGGGGGCGGGTGTGCGGGACGTCCCGGCCCCGCTCCGGCGCACCGCGGTGAGCGTGGCACGCAGCTCGTCGAGCGCGTCGGTGCTGGTCCGGCTGATCGTGGTCAGTGCGATCTCGGCCTGCTCGGGCTTGCGGGCCAGCAGGTGCAACGCGACATCGGCCTGCATCTTGATCGCGGCCAGCCCGTGTCCCACCACGTCGTGCACCTCCTGAGCCACCCGGAGCCGTTCCTCGTCGACGTGCTGGCGGACGATCTCGGCGCGGGTCTGTTCGGCGGACTGCCTGGTCAGCCGCACGGTGACCCCGACAGCGAAGGGAACAACCGCCCAGGCCGACCCGGGAATGACGCCGAGCACGCCGACCCCTGGCTGGACGATCAGGTGCAGGAGCAGTATCGCCATCGCGAGCGTCGCGGCGACCGCCGAGCGGGGCAGTGCCACATGGCGGGCGACCGTGTACACCGCGACCATGAACGAGAACAGGATCGGACCGAAGGTGTAGCCGAGCACGAGATACGCCGACGTGATGAGAGCCGCGGCCGTGAGGACGGCCAGCGGCCACCGCCGTCGCACCGCGACGGCAGCCGTCGAGAGCACGACCATGGTGAGCGCCAGCGCGTCGACCGGGACGTCGGTGGTGGTTCGCTGGTCCGCCCCGAGCGTGCCGAACACCCCGACGACCACCAGCACGAGCGCGAGCAGGACGTCGCGGCTCTGTGCGCCCATCCGGTTCACGAGCAGCTCCTCAGTGTTCTTCCGGCAACGTACTTCTGGCGGCCATGATCGGCAGCCTTCCGGTCCTCAGTACCCGTTTGAGAACCCGGGACGCGATCGCGTCGCCAGGGCGCTGTTTTCCGGTACAGCTGACGTTAGTGCTGTTCGGCGCCCTGCCGCCGAGATAGCGTGCCTTCGGCCAAACGGGTTCACGCACAACAGCTGCGCTGGTGGGCTCGGTGCTCAGCCGCTCCCTCAGCCCATGTCCCTGCTGGACAACAGCCAACCACCGACGGCGAGGAACACCACCAGGTATCCCGCTGTCACCAGGGTGGCCTGTCCGCCATCGACGAGTGCGGTGACCCCCGGGGTGGTCGTGGCCGCGCCGAGCGAGGCGACCAGCGAGCCCGCGTTCGGGCCAGGCAGGGCGTGCTGCAGATCGGCGATCCAGTCCACGAGCGGTGCGGCGATCGCGGAGATCAGGTTCTGCACCGCGAGCAGCCAGACGAGCCCGAGGCCGATCGGCAGGGCGACGCCGCGAAGCACCACCGCCAGCATGATGCCCGAGGCCGCCCACATCATCGTGATCAACCAGCCCGCGCCGAGCCCGGCCGCGATCTCGGACAGCGGTGGCCACATCATCGGCTGCCCCTGCAGAGCGGCCACCACGACACTGGCCAGCGCGGCTGCGGCGAACAGTGCCAGTGTCAGTGCCAGGACACCAGCGGCGACGGTCACGACTTTCGCGCCGTAGACGGTTCGCCGTCCGGGGCCCTGGGAGAGCAGCGTCTTCCAGGTCTCCGTCTGATATTCGCCGCCGACAACCAGCACACCGAGGATCAGGGCAAGGGCGCCGACGAACACGGGCGTACCCGCGATGGCACTGCCCACGAACTCCGCGGGCAACATGGCGGCCAGTCCACGGTCGCTGTTCGGCGGCCCCTCGGTGCCGCCCGCGTACCCGGCGTACGGGATGAGATAGGCGAACGTGACGCTCAGCGTGACGCCGACGGCGGGCAGCAGCCAAAGGGCGGGCCGGCGCACGGCCTTGCCCAGTTCGGCACGCACACTCCGGACGCCCTGAAGGTCATCGAACATCGCTGTCACCTCCGGTGAGTTCGAGAAAGGTCTGTTCCAGATCGGGGCGGTGCCAGCGGAGTTCGCTGACCGCCAGCCCGGCGTGCACGAGTTCGCTGTTGATCCTCGAGGCGTCGGACTCGTCGACGTCGAGATCGATGGCCCTGCCGTCGCGGCGCACCCGATCGGCGCCGAGCGTCGAGGAGAGCAGGGACAGTGCCGTGTCGGCGGGATCGGCCACCACCCGCAGTGTTCCGCCGGAGGCGAGTTCGCCGACCGGTTTCTCGGCGATCAGCTCGCCGTGGGAGAGCACGCCGACGCGGTCACAGACCTGTTCCACCTCACCGAGAAGATGACTGGACAGCAACACCGTGCGGCCCTCGCGGGCGAGGGCGCGGATCAGCGCCCGCATGTCCGCCATGCCCGCCGGATCAAGGCCGTTGGTCGGTTCGTCCAGAATCAGCAGGGCCGGGTCCTTGAGCAACGCGGCGGCCAGCCCGAGCCGTTGCCTCATGCCCAGCGAGTACGTCGAGTACCGGTCACCGGCCCGGTCGGCCAGATCGACGGTGTCCAGCACGGCCGCGACGCGTTTCCTGCCGACCTTCGCGTGGTGGGCGAGCACGCGAAGGTTGTCCCGGCCGGAGAGGTACGGATAGAAGGCCGGTCCTTCGACAAGCGCGCCCACCCCGTCGAGGTGGCCGCCGGTGCCGGGCTGGCGGCCACGCAGGAGCGCACTGCCCGAGGTCGGCCGGACCAGACCGAGCAGCATCCGCAGGGTGGTGGTCTTCCCCGCGCCGTTCGGGCCGAGAAATCCGTACACCTCACCGGGTTCCACCGTCAGGTCGAGGTCACGGACCACGACCGTGCGACCGTACCGTTTGGTGAGACGTCGCGTCTCGACAGGCTTTTCCATACCCGCCACTGTGTGGTGAGAACGGCTTCGGGTCGTCAGCGCCGCAGCGGCACTTCGCCTACGTCGTGGGACGTAGGCCGGAGACGCGACAGCGTTCAGCTCAGCCGGTCAGGAACTCCGTCAGCACGGGTGCGAGAACCTCGGGCGGCACGAAGTGGTCCTGGCCCGCCAGTACCTGGTGTCGTCCTTCAGGCATGGCAGCCGCCACCCGCCGGCCGACGTCGATCATCCACTGCGGACTTTTCTCGCCCGCGAGAACGAGTGTGGGGATCCGCACGTCGCCCGCCTGCTGCTCGGGAGACCTGCCGTCCCTGCCTGCGTCGTGCATTGCCGCGAAGTCGTAGAGCAGCGTGTGGGCCATCGCCAGCACGGCTGGATCCGTGCTCAGCTGTCGCACCATCTCCGGCGGCATGCCGGTGCCCGAGAGCATCAGTTCAAGCGCGTCCTCGCGGCGATCCTGGGCCAGCAGTTCCGCGATCTTTCCAGCGTCCTTCTCGGACCGGCGCCGCACCTCTTCGTCGTCTGCCTCGAAGGGCGGCTCGTGCAGGACGAGCTCGGAGATCCCCAGCCCGTGCGCGGCGGCGTGCAGGGCGAGACCCGCACCGGAGGAGTGGCCGTACACGGATGCGGTTCCCCCCGCCTCCGTGATGAGCGCGGCGATGTCCTCGATCTCGCGTTCGACGGCGTACGGCTGGGTGTCCCCGCTGTCGCCCCGTCCCCTGCGGTCGTAGTTGAGTACGGTTCGGTGCCGCGCGAGCTGCTCGGCGAGCGGACGGGTGGCGTTGCGGTCACACAACGCGGCGCCAACGAGGATGATCGGCTCACCTGCCCCGAGCTTCTCGAACGCGATGGTAGTGCCGTCGGCCGAAGCCACGGAGTTGACGGGATTCATGGGTACGCCCTTTCCGGTTCATGCTTGACACCCCCGTGTGCGGTGCCTCTGACAGAGAGTCGAAGCCGATCGGACGGGTTCGACATGGAGCGCAGATGTCAGTCTCGCCGGTTTTCCGTCGGGACAGGCGAGACTAGTGTGTTCGGCACCGGGAGTGGCGTGGTCTCGCCGCCGCGGTTCGCAGAGCAGATGGCGTGGCGTCATCCGCTGACGTACACAGGAAGCCGTTCTAGCCCTCTGCTCGCCAGACTGGGGACTCTGCGCAGTTCGCTCTCGGCAACGCCGAGACGCGGATTGATCCGTAGGAGGCCGCGCACGGCGGCTGAGAGCTGTATCCGCGCCAATGGCGCTCCGACGCAGAAATGTGCACCCAAGCCGAGAGCGAGATGTTGCTGTCGTGGGCGGTCCAGGATCAGTTGATCCGGGTGAGGGAAGGCGGTGGGGTCCCGATTGGCTGACCACAAGGCACCGTAGACGTACTGTCCGGCAGCGATCTCCCGGTCGTTGATCATCACGTTCTCGGAAGCTCTACGCAAGATGCACACCGAGGGTGAGTCGTACCGCAGCAACTCGTCCATTGCTTTATCGATCAGCCCCGGCGATGTTTTCAGCTTCATCATCTCGTCTCGATTAAGTAGGAGAGCGAGTACGCCATTGCCGATCATGTGGCGAGCACTTTCATGACCACCGACCATGAACATCACGCAAGAGGCGATTGCCTCGTCCACATCTTCGATCGAGCCCGTGTCAAGACCGGTTCGAAGCGTCGCGATGATGCTCCCATCCTCAGCGTCTGAGCCGGACTCCAGGTACTCCCGCATTCGATCCTGGCATTCCTTCAGGTTGGCGTGTGCTGAATGTGCCAGCGTCGAGGAGTATGCGCCTGGATTGAACAGTCGGAAGATGGCGTCGCTCCACCGGCTGATGTCGGAAATCCATTCCTGGGGCAGGCCGATGAGCTTGGCGTTGGTGAGGCTGGTGACGGGTACGGCAAGGTCTGCTATGACGTCAAGCGACCCGCGCCGTCGTGCGGCATCGAGAAGTGTCGATACGGTTCGCCACACGAACTCTTCATAGTTCCTGGCTGCGGCAGGAGTGAATGCCTGTCCTATGACGCCTCGCAGACGAGTATGCCTCGGGGGATCGGCGAAGATCATCCAACGGGACATGAAATCGTAACAATCGGCGAGTATTCGCCGTTCAGAATCCGTGGACGATCGCCGGATTCGCTGTCGTCGATCGACGGAGAATCTACTGTCGCGTACGAGTTGACGGACATCGGAATAGCGAGTGAGTACCCATGCGTCAAGTTGCTCGTGCCAAAATAACGGATCATTCTCGCGCATGGAGGCAAAAGTTGGTGCAGGATCGCTGAAGAATGCCTCATCGCCCATGTCATATGTGGCCATTCGTCCGTTCCTCTCTGTTCCGATATGGTCGGTCGAAGCCGTCAATCTGGACGTGTGCGTATCAACCTCGCGAGGCTCAGTACAAATCAATCGGGTGATGCAGGACCGCAGTACCGACGTTGTTGTACCAGCCGAGGTTCGTGGTGGAGTGGTTGCAGATGAGCATGTCTCGTTCCGCGGCGAACGTCCCGAGAGCGACGTACTGGCCAGCGGTTCTCGCCGTGCGGGTTTCCGCCTCCTGGGTGGTCATCGAGGGGTCGAGCAACGCGTACAGGCGGGAACGCTGGTCGCTTTCCGACGCGAGGCGTCCTCGAAGCCGAGAATCCGCGGCGATTTCCCTGGCGGCGTTGGTGGATTGGTGACGGAAGTGGGGGACGTACCGGGTCATCGCCTCCGCTTGCCAGCCGCGCCGTTCGACAGCCTCTCGGGTAGCGAGGATTGACTGCTCGACCCGCCGCCGAAACTCCTCTGGCTCGACTCGACACACACGACAGATGACCGGGTCGTCAGCCTCTTGATCGGCGAGCAGGAACACCACGCGAGCTCGGGGTAGCGACTCGGTGACCCTGTCCAGGAAGTCGATGTGACGGTGTGCCAGCAGCGGTGTGCCTCCGTGCACGCTGGTGCAGGTGTATCGGCCATCGCGATGGCTGTAGTCCGGGCAGGTCGGCGCGAGGATGGTCGGCGCAAGGCCAGTGTCAAGCAGTGTGCGCCCGATTCGCTGAACCATTCTTCGGGTAGTGGACGCGGCACCGGACGCGGCGATCACGCGCGGAAGCCGCTCAAGCAGTTCCGGTAGCAGTCCGCTGTTGGCGTGATCACGTTCGTACTGGCGCAGTGCCGTGTTGATTCGGTCCCAAGCGAGCGTCGGGGCGGGCGACGGCGTTGCCAACATGACTGGTCGGTGGGATTCTTCCGGCATGTCGGCTAGCCAAGTAGCCGGTGTCAACCCCTTGAAGCAAGGGCGCCGGTGCACCGCCACCGTGTTCGCATAGCCGGGAGGCTGCCGTGGGTATCGAGTTCGTGCTGACGACGCTCGTGATCGTCGCGACGCCGGGTACCGGTGTCCTTTACACCCTCGCGGCGGGCCTCTCGCGCGGCGCGCGTGCCAGCGTTGTCGCCGCGGTCGGGTGCACTCTCGGTATCATTCCGCACGTGATCGCGGCGATCACCGGCCTGGCCGCGCTCCTGCACACGAGCGCGCTCGCGTTCCAGATCCTGAAATACCTCGGCGTCGCGTATCTCCTCTACATGGCCTGGAAAACGCTGCGGGACAAGAGCGCATACACCGCGGATGTGGAAAGTTCCCCGCGTTCGGCGGTTCAGGTCATCACGTCGGGTGTGCTGATCAACGTCCTCAACCCGAAGTTGACGATCTTCTTCTTCGCCTTCCTGCCGCAGTTCGTCAGCGCGGGGCAGCCGAGTGCGGTGCTGCGAATGCTGGAGCTGAGTGCGGTCTTCATGCTGTTCACGTTCGTCGTCTTCGTCGCGTACGGCGTGTTCGCCGCTGCCGTCCGCAGTCGCGTGCTCACCCGGCCCCGCGTGCTGAACTGGATGCGTCGCGTGTTCGCGGGCACGTTCGTCGCCCTCGCCGGCAGGCTCGCGCTCACCGACCGGTAGCGAGGCTCACCCAGGGCCCGGAGCGAGTGCGCCTGGTGGGCCGGTTCGCGGAAGAAGGGGCCCGAGCCGCCGCGACGTTCGACGTCAAGACTGTGGGCGCTCGTACGTCGCGAGCACGACCCCGGTGCTCGACCGCACGCTGTCGATCAGCCGGAGTTGCGCGAATGCCGCGTCGTCGCCGAACAGCCGGGTCCCCGAGCCCAGGATCAGCGGGTGGATCAACAGCAGGTACTCGTCGACGAGATCGTGCCGTATCAGCGATCCGAGCAGCCGGCCACTGCCGAGCACGACCAGGTCCTGCTGCTCCTTCAGCCGGGACACCGCGTCCGCGGCGTCGCCGGACACGAGCACCGAGTTGTCCCACGGCAGCGGTTCGGTCAGTGTTCGCGACACCACGTACTTGGTGGTCTTGGTCAGCATCTCGGTGAACGGGTTGGCCTGCTGGTGCGGCCAGTAGCCCGCGAAGTCCTCGTAGGTGCGCCTGCCGAGCAGGAGCGCACCCGTGTGCGCGGCCATCCGCTCGCCCAGCACCCTGCCCGTGACGGAGTCGTTGTAGGGAAGTGCCCAGCCGCCATGCTCGAAGCCGCCTCGTGGGTCCTCGTCGGGGCGACCCGGCGCTTGCATGACCCCGTCGACGGTCACGTTGTTGACCACCCTCAACCTGCCCATGGTGTTCTCCTTCGCGTCGTGGGTTCACCCATTACACGAACGCGTCACGCCGGAATCGACAGTCGCGTCAATCCGGCGGCAGATTCTTCGCCCGATCAGCACCCGAGCTCCATACCGGGTGCGGAGGGCGGCGTCGCGGCGAGGCCGTGCCCGACCGTTCGTAGCCGCACGGCGATCTCCTCCGGCGCCTCGACACCGAACTCCGCGCCGAGGGCCGCGATCGCCGCGAGGAACTGCACCACCAGTTCCGGTGAGTCCGCGCTGAGCCGGATCGTGCACTCCCGCGGTCCGTGCTGCTCGATCTCGCCCGGGATGGTGGCGAACAGGCCTGCGCGAACCGTGTCCGCAGGCAGCGCCACGGTGATCCGGGCCGTGTGCCGGTACCGCGCACCGGCGAACGCGTGGGTCAGGTATGTTGCGGCGTCCGTCGCGGGTAGCTCGCGGGGTGTGCCGCGCCGATGCGTGGGGAGGGGTGCGCCGATCCGGTCCACCCGGAACGTGCGCCAGTCCGCCCTGTCCGGGTCGAACGCGAGCAGATACCAGAGCCCGTGGACCGTGACCAGGTTGTACGGTTCGACCCTGCGGGTGCTGGTCTCGCCGTCGCGGCGCTGGTAGTCGAAGGAGACGATCTCCTGATCGCGACAGCACGAGGCGAGCACGGCCAGCACGGCGGGATCCACCGGAGGCGCCAGATGCCGGTGGGGCACCGCCGCGGTCGCGCTGGTGAACGCGGCCAGCCTGGGGCGCAGCCGCGCGGGCAGCACCTGTTCCAGTTTCGCCAGCGCACGCATGGAATTCTCCGCCATCCCGGCAACGCCGCCGCCCGTGCCGGTCGCGAGGCCGATGGCCATGGCGATCGCCTCGTCGTCGTCGAGCAGCAGCGGGGGTACGTTCCCGCCGGACGTCAGCCGGTACCCGCCCGCGGTTCCGGTGGTTCCCGCGACGGGGTAGTCGAGTGCGCGCAACCGATCGACGTCGCGGCGCACCGTCCGGTCGCTGACGCCGAGCCGCTCCGCGAGTTCACCGCCGGACCACTCACGCCTGCTCTGCAGCAGCGACAACAACCGGAGCAGCCGCCCCGGCATGTCCCTGCGCGTCGATTCCCCGTGCATGCCCCTCAGATTGGCACAGCTTGCGGACAAGTTACGTCCGCAAGGGCTTCTAGCGTGCACGTATGGATTCAGCACGAGAGAAAAACACCGACACCGGGACACTTGCCCGTCACCTCCGGGGTCCGGTGTTCACAGCGGGAACTGAGGGATACGACCGGGAACGGACCGGGTATCAGCTCCTGGCACCCCACCGTCCCGCGACGATCGTGGGGGCGGTCGAGACGCGGGACGTGTGCGTGGCAGTGCGATTCGCGGCCGCCACAGGTGCCCGGGTCGCGGTGCAGGCCAGCGGGCACGGGCTCGGTGGAGCGTTGAGTGGCGGCGTACTGATCAGCACTCGCCGCATGAACGGTGTCGCGGTGAACCCCGACGCGGGCACTGCCTGGGTCGAAGCGGGCGCGACCTGGCAACAGGTGATCGACGCGGCGGCGCCACACGGTCTGGCCCCGCTGTCCGGCAGTTCGCCCGGTGTGGGGGCGGTGTCCTACACGCTGGGCGGAGGAGCCGGGTTGCTCGCCCGGCGGCACGGTTTCGCCGCCGACCACGTCCGTCGCCTCGATGTCGTCACCGCGGACGGGGAACTGCGGCACGTGACCGCCGACAGCGATCCGGACCTGTTCTGGGCGCTGCGGGGCGGAGGCGGCAACTTCGGTGTCGTCACCGGCATGGAGATCGGCCTTGTGCAGCTCACGGCGATCTATGGCGGTGGCCTGTCCTTCGACGTCGAGCGGGTGCCAGATGTCCTCGAGGCGTGGCGGCAGTGGACGGCGACGGTGCCGGACGAGTTGACGTCGGCGGTTGCCATGCTGCCGTTTCCCGACCTCCCGATGGTGCCGCGGGCCCTGCGTGGCAGGCACGTCGCCCAGATCCAGATTTCCTACGCCGGTCCGCCGGAGCAGGCAGCAGGACTGGTGCGGCCGCTGCGGGAGTTAGGGCAACCGCTGCGCGACACACTGCGCGAGCTGCCGTACACCGACTCGGGGTCGGTCTTCGACGAGCCGGACCGCCCCCACGGCTACCGGTCGGCGAACCGGCTCTTGAGCGAACTCGACCCGGATGCGCTGGCCACACTGCCGAAGCTGGCCGGCCCGTCGGCGCCGGTGATGTGCGTCGCCGGGCTGCGTCATCTCGGCGGCGCACTCGCCAGGGCACCACGTGTCCCGAATGCCGTCGGACACCGGGAAGCCGCTTTCTCGCTGACCGTTCTCTCCCCGGTGGAGCCCGGCGAGGAGGACGCCGTGCGCGCCGCTCACCGCACGGTGCTCGATCCGTGGACGCGGTGGACGCTCGGTCGCTCGCTCAACTTCACCTTCGGCCCCAGCAGCGAGCAGGAGGTCCGCGCCGCCTTCACACCCGCGGATTTCTCCCGGCTCAGCGAGATCAGGGCGGAACACGACCCACAAGGACTCTTCCTCAGCAACCACGTGCTCCCGCCCGGCCCGGCACACTGACCGCCAGGTGGCGTGCGGGGAGCCAAAATCCGTCGCGACCTCGTAACCGCGAGAGTAGTTTGGCTCTGTGACAACGATCCTGCGCGGAAACGCCGTGGCACTGCGCCCTGCCACCGGGGCGGACGTGCCGGCGCTGGCAAAGATCCGGCTGCTGCCCGAGGTGCGTCGACGGTGGCGCGGCGACGGCGCCGACATGGCGGCCGCGGTGGCGAACGACCTGGCAGACGAGGACATCCAGACCTTCGTGATCCTGTACGGGGACGAGGTGGCAGGCGCGATCCAGTGGGGATCGGAGGAGGAACCGGACTACCGGCACGCGAGTGTGGACATCTTCGTCGATCCGGCGCTGCACGGCCGTGGGGTGGGCACCGACGCCGTGCGCACGCTTGTCCGGCATCTGCTCACCGACCACGGATACCACCGGTTGACCATCGACCCCGCGGCAGACAACGCGCCCGCGATCCGGTGCTACGAGAAGGTGGGATTCCGACCTGTGGGAGTAATGCGCAGATACGAGCGCGCCCTGGACGGGACCTGGCATGACGGGCTGCTGATGGATCTGCTCGCCGACGAGTTCGTGGACCGGTAGCGGGAGTCCGGCCGGTCGAATCGCACCGCGGACCGCGTCAACCGCGCTGTCGGCCGAGTACGGCCTCGGCCGCACCAGCCGCGGCCAGTGCGTCAGCGTCCTCCCCGATGGGGGTGGACAGCAAGATGCTGCCACCCGCATGGGGCAGTGAGACACCGGGCATCCCCAGGTAACTGGTGAGCATCGTGCTGCGCAGCACTCGCCTGTTCGCCGCATCGTAGCGGCCCTCGTCGGCGAGCAGCGGGGCCAGTGCGGGGGCGGGGTCACGAACCGTGGGGTACGCGAGCACCGCACCGTCCAGTTCGGACGAGACCTGTTCACGTAGCACCGGCAGCTCTCTTCGCAGGATCACACCACTCCGTCCGGCCGGGTCGAAGGTCGCGAGCCTGCGCAGCACCGCCGGGTCGACACCGTGTGCGGGTCCGGACAGCAGGTGCCCATAACGCTGGTAGGCCTCCGCCACGACGAGCGTGCCGTGTTCGTCCATCAGCCGTTGTGCCCGATCCAGACTTGCCAGTCTCCTTGTCTCCACTCGGATACCGGCAGCCGCAAGGCTGTCGACAGCGTCGCCGAAGCCGGCAGCGACGGTGGGTGCGCAGTCCTCGACGAGTTCGCCGAATGGCACGACGACGCGCAGTCCATCCGTTGCCGGACCGAACGGTCGCGGTGTTCCTTTCAATGCCGTGTCCGCGGCGAGAACGTCGGCCACCCGCCGGGCCAGCACGCCCACACTGTCCAGTGTGGGCGCGAGCGGGAGCATCCCGGCCGTGTCGTAGCGTCCGGGGCTGGCCTTGAAGCCGACCAGACCGCAGAACGCGGCGGGCACTCGCACTGATCCGGACGTGTCGGTGCCGATCGCCAGTGGCGCCAGGCCCATGGCAACCGCGACGGCGGAGCCCGACGAAGAGCCACCGGGCACGCGGGTCGGGTCAAGCGGGTTGACCGGTGTGCCGAACCGGCGATTGATGCCGAGGCCGGAGAACGCGAACTCGCTCAGATTCGTCTTTCCGAGGCAGACCGCCCCGGCCTCCGCGAGCGTTCGTACGACGGTTGCGTCCGCCGTGGCGGTGGGTGCGCCGATGCGGGACGCGGAGCCCGCCGTGGTAACGGTCCCGGCAAGGTCGAAGAGGTCCTTCCACACCACGGGCACGCCGTCGAGATCACCGTGCGCCCGCCCGGAGCGGTGACGCTCCCGGCTTGCCTCGGCCTCCCGGAGGGCACGCTGGGTCGTGGTCGTGAGGAGCGCGTGGGCCGCGGTCGCCGCCGGTGCTGCCGCGAGCAGTGCCCGGCATACCTCGACCGGATCCAACCTGCCGGTGCGCAGCGCGCACGCGGTTCGCACCGCGCCCAGCTCCGTCACCAGCAGGCGGACGTCGTCCGGACTCATGCCGGTACCGTCGTCGTTTCGCCGGAGCGGAGAACGGTGTGGTTGTGCTGCCGACCGAGGCGCCGTGCCAGTGACTCGAACAGCGGGACCGCGACGATCGCGACGAGGATGCCCTGGACCGGCGGCAACCCGAACTCCACCTGATCGCTGACGAAGGCCACAGCCGTCCCGGTCGCGTACGCCCCGACGCAGGTCCAGCGGAACCGCACGAATCGTGTCCGGTTCACCGGAGGCAGTTTTCCACGCCACACGAAGACGTAGTCGCCGATGATCGTTCCGCCCAGCGGCGGGATCAGCACGCCCAGCAGGACCAGGTACTGTGGCAGCGCCTCATAGATCCCGGAGAGCGCGAGTACCATCGCGATCGCGATCCCACCGACGACGAACGGGCGTTTGCCGTGCACTCCGGTGAGTTCGGCCCCGGCGAGGCCGAACGCGTACGCCGCGTTGTCCTGGGTGGTCCAGACGTTCAGCGCCAGCAGGACGACAGCGGCCACGGTGAGGTTGAGCCGGAGCAGTACGGACACGAAGTCGCCCTCGGCGAACGCCAGCGCCCCGACCGCGCCGAACACCAGCATCAACAGATTGGCGACGAAGAACGAGCCGAACGCCGCGACGAACGCCTGCCGGGGCAGCCTGGCGAACCGGCTCCAGTTCGGTGTCTGCGTCCCACCACTGACGAAGGTGCCGACCACGATGGTGACCGCCGTCGCCCAGGGCAGCACGGTGGTCGGCTCGGTGGCGCCGAACCCGCCGAGCCCGCCCACCTCGTCGGTCGCCCTGACCACGACCCAGCAGCACAGGATGAACATGAGCGGGACCGATAGCGCACTGAGGACCTCGATGCCGCGGTAGCCGATGTAGGCGGTGAGCCCGGTCAGCGCGGAACCGAGGATGATCACCAGCCACTCGAAGCCCTGCCAGCCGAAGGCCTCCACGATCAGCTCACTGAGGAAGGCCGCGGTCACCGCGTACCAGCACACCTGGGTTCCGCCCAGCAGGATGTCAGCCCATTTCGAACCACCGCTGCCCAGGGTGTAGCGCGCGAGCAGCACGGTGGTGAGCCCGGTCCGGGCGCCGATGACCGCGAGCACCGCGACGTAGGTACCCAGGATGAGGCTGCCCGTCAGGAGCACCGTGAACAGCGCGCCCGGCCGGAACGCGGTGGCGACCTGCGCTCCGGCGAGCATGGTCGGGGTGAAGAACACGAAGCCGAGCAGGACGGTGGTCAGGGAGAGCAGGCCACGCCGTGCGCTCTGCGGCACCTCGGTGAGCGGATAGTCGTCCGCGACGACCGTCTGTGCGACCACCTCGCGGCGCGTCCCGAGTCTGGGCATCTCGTACCTCCGTGCTGTGGAAGATGCTGAGCTTGGCAGGTTCGGACAAGAGCACCACCACAACCGCCCGGTTGCCAGGGAGCAATCTCTAGTGAAACCCGGAACTCACTGGTTGTATCTACATCGTGTTGACGATCAGGTCGCTGGTGGATGTGCCCTCGCTCGGACTCCGCGTGCTGGTGCCGGGCAGTGGGGAAGAGCCTGGCGGACCGGACCCGCTGGACACCTCGCTGCGCTGGCTGCACAACACCGAACTGCTCGATCCGTCCGGTTATGTCAGGGACCGGGAGTTGGTGCTCACCAACGGCCTCTGGCACGACGGCGCGAACGCGGCCGAGTTCGTGTCCAACGTGGTGCGCGCGAGTGGCGCCGGAATCGTGTTCGGCCTGCTCGAGACGACCCCGGTTACCCCGCCGGACCTCGTGCGGGCGTGCGCGGCCGAGAGGTTGCCGCTGGTCGAGCTTTCCGTCACGGTGCCGTTCACGGAGGTCACCAGGCAGGCGGCCGCGCAGCTTGCCGGGCAGCGGCAACGGGAACTGGTGGACACGGTCCGGCGAGGCAACGACCTGGCGGCGGCCATCTCGCGCGGGGCGGGCGCGACCGGCGTGCTCAAGGTGCTGCGCAGGGACCATCGGGTGCCGCTCGCCGTGATCGACCGCATGGGCAGGGTGCTGGCCGCCGACGGCGCGCGGCCGGACGCCGAGGACGCCAGGCGCGTCGCGGAAGGTCTCAAACGACATCCGCCGCCACTGGAGCTGGACCTCGGCCCGTCCGGCATGGCCGCGTTGTTCCTGGTCAACACGCTCGGCGGAGCCGATGCGGCGCTGGTCTGCCTGCGCTCGCTCGACCTGTTGGGTGAGACCGAGCGCGAGGCGCTCACCCAGGCCGCGCACTATCTGAGCCTCGAGGTCGCGCGGACAGAACTGATGCGGGCCATCGAATCCCGCTTCGCCCACGAACTGCTGGAGATGATTCTCTCCGGCAGCCGCGCCGCAGGCGAGGTGGCGGGCCGGTTGGAGGCGTTCGGAATCCGGCCCGACGGGCCACTGGTTGTCGCGGCTGTGGCCTTGCGGGGCGAGGAAGCACCGAGCGAGGCGGCACTGGCCAAGCAGATCGGCGATTTGCTCGCGGCGGAGGGAATTCCCGCGGTCGTGGTAGCCGGCAGCCAGGACATCGTGGCGATCTTTCCGTGGGACGAGCACTCCGGCGCCGCGACGGAACTCGCTCGCCGGATCGTCGACTCCCTGCGCGACGAGGTCGTGGCCCGTGAGGTCGTGGTGGGGATAGGCGGGGTCGCCGAGAACTCCAGGGAGCTGCGGCCGTCGCTGCGCCAGGCACGCGACGCGTGCCTCGTGCTCCGGCGGGGGAGCGGGCGCCCGGTCGCGCACTTCGCCGAGTTGTCGTCCCACCGGCTGTTGCTCGGCGCGCAGGACGAGGACGTGCGCAGACGCTTCGCGGACAGCGTGCTGGGGCCGTTGCGCAGACACGACACGGCGCGCGGCGCCCAGCTGGAGACGACCGTTCGGGCGTTCCTGGAACACGACGGTCACTGGGCCGCGACCGCGGCCGAGTTGTACATCCATGTCAACACCCTGCGAAACCGGCTGGCGAAGGTTGCCGAGCTCACGGGCAACGACGTCAGCACCACTGAGGGCAGGGTGGACGTCTTCCTGGCGCTCGAGGCGGACGCGCTGACGGGGCAGCGCTGACCGGAGATGGACGATCACTGCGAGAATCCCGATATTGCTGGAGGAATCTCCATCGCAGATTGGCTGTCCCCGGTGATGGAGTGAGGTCATGCAGCTGAATTCGTTGATCGAGCGGGTCGAGATTCCCGCGCGGCAGGCACGGTCCGTCCGTGTCGGCGCAGGACGCCGGGTGCGGGTCACGACCGAGACCGGCGGCCAGGTCGGTGACCTCTTCGCCTTCACCGGCGACGATCTCGCGGAGCACCTCTCGGCCGCGCACACCAGAGCGCACGTGGGCCGGTTGTTCCCCGCGGTCGGCGAGCAGTTCGTCACCGACCTGCGCGAGCCGATCCTGACGTTGATCGAGGACGCTTCACCGGGCAGACACGACATGCTGATTCCCGCCTGCGATCCGGCGAGGTACCGCGCACTCGGTGTCGTCGGCGCACACGCGTCCTGTGCCGAGAACCTGCGACGTGTGGCGGGGCCGCTGGGCAGGGAGATCGACGTAGTCCCCCAACCGGTGAACGTCTTCATGGACATTCCCGTCGACCAGGAGGGCGATCTCGCCTGGTTGCGCTCGCCTGCGGCGGCAGGTGCGAGCATCACCTTCGAGGCGGTGCGGGAATGCGTCGTGATCGTCTCGGCCTGCCCCCAGGATCTCGTCGACATCAACGGGGGCACGCCCAAACCACTCGTGCTCGAGTACGCGGCGCACATGGAAGGATCCGTCCGCTCATGACCACATCCAGCGCACATCCAGCACTGCGACAGATCTCGATCCGGGACACGAACCTGCCCAACCGCCTCGTGGTCGCACCGATGACCCGGGTGTCGGCGACCGAGGACGGAACGCCAACCGAGGTGATGGCCGAGTACTACGAGAGCTTCGCGCACGGCGGATTCGCCCTGGTGATCACCGAGGGCATCTACACCGACGCCGACTACAGCCAGGGCTACCCGAACCAGCCCGGCCTCGTCACGGAAGCACACGTGGCCGCATGGCGTCAGGTCACCCGAAGGGTCCACCGCGAGGGCGGGCGGATCGTCGCCCAGTTGATGCACGCGGGCGCGCTGTCGCAGGGCAACCATCACCTGTCCGAAACGGCGGGCCCCTCATCGGTGGCACCCCGAGGACAGATGATGCCGGAGTACGGCGGGTCGGGTTCGTGGCCGCTGCCGAGGGAAATGACGTCGACGGAGATCTCCCGCGCGGTGTCCGGTTTCGCCGCCGCCGCGCGCAACGCGGAACGTGCGGGTTTCGACGGGGTCGAGGTGCACGCGGCCAACGGCTATCTGCTCGATCAGTTCCTCACCGACTACACGAACCGGCGCACGGACGGCTACGGCGGCCCGGTGCGCAACCGGGTCCGCCTCGCCGCGGAGACGGTCGCCGCGATCTGCTCGGCCGTACCGGAGGAGTTCTGGGTCGGAATCCGGTTGTCGCAGACCAAGGTCAACGACTTCGAGTACCGCTGGCCGGGTGGAGCCGGCGACGCCGAGATCATCTTCTCGGCTGTCGCCGCGGCGGGCGCGGACTACCTGCACGTCGCGAGCGAGGGCCGGAACTGGATCGACACGGCCCGGCTGGACAACGGCGAGACCCTCACCGCGCTGGCCCGCAAGGTCAGCAACCTCCCGGTGATCGCCAATGGCGGCATGCACCAGGTCGAGCAGGCGGCTCGTGTGCTCGACGAGGGGCACGCGGACCTGCTCGCACTGGGCAGGGCGGCGTTGGCCGATCCCGAGTTGCCGCTGCGGCTGGCCGAGGGCGCCGCACCGTTCCCGTTCGACCCGGGCATGCTGCATCCCAAGGCGACGCTGGACAACACGCGGCGCTGGCGGGAGCGAAACTCGCGACCGGCACGGTGACCGAGTCGCACGAAAGGGAGTGGAGCGGGTGAACCAGACGTGGCACGCGGATGCGGCGGCCGTGGTGACGCTGACCTTCGACGTCGACGCTGAGTCCGCGATCCTGGCGCAGGGCACCGGATACGCCGACCACGCGATGACGATGTCGCACCAGGCATACGGGCCCGATGTCGGCGTGCCGCGAATCCTGGAGCTGCTCGACGACTGCGCGATCCCGGCCACGTTCTTCATCCCCGGCTGGGTCGCCGAACAGCGCCCTGAGCTCGCGCCCGGCATCGCCGACCGTGGCCACGAGGTCGCGCACCACTCCTACAGCCACCGGCCGCCCACCTCGATGACACCGGAACAGGAACGGGCCGACTTCGAGCGAGCCCTTGCGGTCTTCGCCGAGCAGGAAGTGCTGATCAGCGGGCACCGGGCCGCCCTGTGGGAGGCGACCTGGCAAACGACGGAGCTGGTCGCCGAGCACGGCCTGACGTACGACTCGTCGCTGATGGGCGACGACCGTCCTTATCGGATCGGAACCGCGCACGGTGCCATCGCGGAGCTGCCGGTCCACTGGTCGCTGGACGACTGGGAGCAGTACGCGTTCCTGCCCGCTCCGAAGATCGGCTCGGTGATCGAGTCCCCGCGCAAGGCGCTGGAGCTGTGGCGTGCCGAACTGGACGGCATGCGCCACTACCAGTGTCTGTTCAACCTCTGTTGTCACCCATTCCTCTCCGGTCGTCCCGGGCGGATGCTCGCGCTGCGCGAACTCGTGGAGTACGCGCTCGACTGTGGCGACGTGCGGTTCGCACGTTGCCGCGACGTCGCCGATGCGGCGCTCGCCGATCCGGGGCTCGCGACGCGAATCCCGGATCGGCCCGCGGACTATCCCGGCTGAGGAGGTGTTTCCGCAAGAGATCTGTCAGACCTCATCGGTAGCCTCGGCGCCACAACGTCACGCATGGGGAGACACAGGTGAGCGATTCCGCCGACGTTCCGTCCGAGACGGTGGCGCGACTTCGGTCGGTGTGCCTCGGAATGCCCGAGACGTACGAGGAACCGGCGTGGGTGGGTGTGCGCTGGCGGATCCGGCAACAGACGTTCGCGCACGTGCTCACCATCGAATGCGGGCGGCCGCAGGCCTACGCATTGGCCGCGGGGACAGAAGGGCCCGCCACGGTGCTGACCTTTCGGTCGTCGGGGCCGGAACTCGACGCGCTGAGCGTCGCGGGTCATCCGTTCTTCCGGCCCCGCTGGGGACCCACTGTCGTCGGCATGATGCTCGACGCCGACAGTGACTGGGAAGAAATCACGGAACTGCTGACCGAAAGTTACTGCCAGCAGGCGCCGAAGAAGCTCGCCCGACTGATCGACCGGCCTGCGTTGTCCTGACGTGGGTCACCCCGGCTGTTTCGTGGGGAGACCGGCCGGGGTGAACCTGCGCAGCGGCCCGTTCACCAGCGCCAGCGCGGCGATGCCGACCACGCAGAGGACGCCGCCGGAGACTACGGCGAAGGAGGCGGAGGTGACGCCGGCGACCAGCCCGCCCCGGAAATTGCCGAGGTCCGGGCCGGAGACCCCGATGATGTGCTCCACCGAACTCACCCGCCCACGATGGGTGTCGGGGGTCGCCAGCTGCACGATCGCCCCTCGGGAGATGACCGAGACGGTGTCGGCTGCCCCTGCGACGGCGAGGCAGCCGAGGGCGAACCACAGCGAGTGCGCGAAACCGAAGCCGGTGAGTCCCAACCCCCACAGACCCGCCGCCGCCAGCATGGGGACACCCGGACGCCGGGATCTGGTCACCATCCCGGAGGTCGCCCCCGCGAGGAGACCGCCGACGGCGATCGCGGACAGGAACAGTCCCAGGACTTCGGGGCGATCCCCGAAGCGTTCGGCGTTGATCGCGGGGAACAGCGCGATCGGCATGGCCATGACTGTTGCCAGCACGTCGGTCAGGAGGGCGCCGCCGATCACGGGCCTGCGGCCGATGAACCGCCAGCCCTCCCAGATGGCCCTGAACCCCGGCCGATCCGGATCGGTGAGCGGGCGCATCGACGGCAGCCGTAGCACTCCGTAGAGGCTGGCGCCGAATGTCAGGGCGTCGACGGCGTAGCACACGCCGACACCCCAGTTCGCGATGATCACGCCGGCCATCACCGGGCCGACGAGCATCGCGACCTGGAAGCTGATGTGTGTCAGTGCGATGCCGGCACCCACCTGCTCCTCGGCGAGCAACCGCACGACGAAGGTCTTCCGCGCGGGAGCGCCCAGCCCGCCGCAGGCCGCCTGGAGAGAGACGAGACCGAGTACGAGTGGCAACGAGGCGAGTCCGCTGAGTGCCTGGGCTGCCAACAGCCCGGCCGAGAGGATCTGGCCGGTCGTGGTGAGCAGGACCAACTTCCGGCGATCCACGGCGTCGGCGAGGGTTCCGCCCACAAGCCCGAAGACCACCATCGGGACGGCCTGGGCGAGACCGATGGCGCCCACCGCGACGGAACTGCCGGTCAGTTCCCATACCTGGGCGAGCACCGCGACGACGGCGAGCTGGCCGCCGAGACCGGACAGCGTGTTGCCGATCCACAACCGGCGGAAGGCTGGGCTGGCGCGCATCGGCCGCGTGTCGACCAGGCCGTCGATGAGCCTCATATGGACGAATCACCGGTCTCGGTCAGCCGCTGAACGATGCGGTCGTGGAAGGAGCGCCGCCGCAGTGCCGCTTCCAGGTCCTGGATCACCTGGCGAAGTGCGTACGGAATCTCGGCGTCCAGTTCGGCGACGGCCGCTTCGGTGGCCCGCCACTCGGCCTCGAGGAACGGCACGATGTCTCTGCCCTTCGGGGTCAGTTCGACCTCGCGGGTTCGCGCGTCGGCGCCGGGCCGAGTGGTAACCAGTCCTTCGCGGCGCAGCGCGCTCACCGTCTGGCTCAGGGCCGAGTGGGTGAGGTCCAGGGAGCGTGCGAGGTCGCGGATGGTCATGGGGCCGCGGCGTCCGAGCCGGATCAGCGGCATCGTGAACCGGGGGCGTACGCCCCGTACCCCGCGCTCGGCGTAGAGCTGTGCGATGTCGTCGTCCATCGCGTCCAACAGTGTGCGCAGTGGACGCCAGTGGGAGTGTTCCGTGGGGTCGGGTCCGTGCGTGCCGGGCGGACTCTCGTGGCCGGGAGAGGGGTGCGAAGTCGTCACAACGCCAATCGTAACAGCACTTATATAAGCGCTGTTACGTTAGCCGCGGGCCCGGGCGTGGATCCGCGTGCCGGACCGTTCCGCGCGGGCGGCAAACGACTGGGTTCACCTGATCGTGTTAACGATGCACGAATTGCACAACTACCTCGCGACAGGACTGGGCGATGTGTCCTCGGTCCGCGGGCGGTGCGGCGTTCATGATGTAGCGACTTCCCTGGCAAGGTCGTCGTGTTCGGTCGTCCCCGACCACGGGAACCGCGTCGCGCGTTGTCAGACGGTTCTGAAAGGACAGTGGATGGAACAACGTCGTTCGTCTCGAAGCGAGGAGCCGGGTGCTGCCGAGGGGCACCGCCGAGATGTCGGACGCCGCCGGTTTCTGGGCTATCTGATCGCTGCTCCCACGTTGGCCGCCGCGGCGAAGCTGGTCGGCGATTCGCCCGCCGCTCAGGCCGCGATTCCGTCGGCCCCGGAGCTTTCCGAGGTCTACGACCTCAACGATCTGCTGACGCAGGCCGCGCTGCCGACGTCGAATCTGATCGCGGTTCAGCTGCACGCCGACGGCACCGCGTCGTTCGACATGCCACGGGCGGAAAGTGGCCAGGGCATCACGACCATGGCGGCGATGTTGATCGCCGAGGAACTGGACCTGCCGCTGGACAAGATCCGCGTCACCCTGGCCGACGCACGACCCGAGTTGCTGTTCAACCAGTTCACCGCCGGTTCGAACACCACTATCTCGATGCACACCCCGATCCGGACGGCGGCGGCGATCGCCCGCGGACGCCTGCTGGAGGCCGCGGCTATCCAGCTCGGTGCCGCGGTGAACACGCTCACCACCAAACTCGGTGTGGTGCAGGCCCCTGGCGGCGCGAGCCTGAGTTACGGATCGCTTGCGGAGGTGGCCGCGAGCAGCGAGACCAGGGAGGTCTCCACCGAGCTCAAGCCGGCCTCGGAGTTCAGGATCATCGGAACCCCGCAGAACCGGATCGACGCGCTGGAAGCCGTGACCGGTCGTAAGAAGTACGCGATGGATCTGGACGTTCCGGGTGCGCTTCCGACCATGGTCTGCCGTCCGCCGACGATCAAGGGCACCGTGAAGTCGGTGAACAACGCCGACCAGGTTCGGAAGATGCCCGGTGTCACCGATGTCGTGGCGATCGCCACCGGTGTCGCCGTGCGGGCCACGACCTTCGGGCAGTGCATCGACGCGGTCAACGCACTGGATGTGACATGGGGCCCCGGCCCCGTCGACGGTGAGTCGGACGAAACCGTGCTGAAGAAGATCAAAGCCGCGGAGATCCCTCTCGCGGTGCCGGAGGTTCCGCTGCTCGCGCAGACCGTGGAGGGTGAATTCACCTTCCACTTCCGCAACAACGCCGCGCTCGAGCCGAACACCGCCGTGGTGGACGTCCGGCCCGACGGTGCGGAGGTATGGGCCGCGCTGCAGTCGCCGATCCTGTGCCAGGAGCAGGTGGCGAAGCAGCTCGGCCTTCCGCTGAACACGGTTCGGGTCCACGTGCAGCAGGCGGGCGGCGCGTTCGGCCGCCGCATGTTCAACGACGTCGTGCTGGAAGCGGCGGAAGCGTCGCAGAAGATGGGCAAGCCGGTGAAGCTGATGTGGCACCGGACCGACGAGTGCAGGCAGGGGCGCATGCACCCCATGTGCACCTCCCGGATCCGGGCGACCGTACTCGGCGGCGAGGTGCTGACCTTCGAACAGCGGCACACCAGTGTCGCGACCGACTACACGCAGGGGTTTGGCGAGGCCATCACGCAGATGGCCGCGGAGTTGCCGCCGCTCGGGCTCGGAAACTTCGCGGGGTTCTCGGTTCCGGTGTTCCAGCTGACTGTGAACGTGCCTTACCAGGTCGGCGCGGTCACCCAGTTGCTGAACGAGATCTACGAGTACGACACCTTTCCCACCGGCAGTGTCCGGAATCTGGTCAACCCGGATGTCCGGACCGCACAGGAATTGATCATCGACCGGATCGCCGAGAAGTTGGGCAAGGATCCGTACGAGTTCCGCAGGGGACTGGTCGACGATGACCGGGTCCGCGCTGTGCTGGACAAGGTCGCCGAGGTGGGCGACTGGGGCAGGCAGATGGAACGGGGCACCGCACAGGGCATCGCGGTGCACAAGGAGTACAAGGGCGCGATAGCGACCCTCATCGAGATCGACTGCAGGCCCGAGACGGTCAACCGGAAGATCCGCAATGCCGTCACCGGGCCGAGGGTGACCAGAGCCGTGACCGCTGTGGACACCGGGCTGGCGATCAATCCGCGTGGGCTGGAGGCACAGATGCAGGGCGGCCTCATGGACGGTATCGCCCAGGCGCTGACCTCCAGCCTGCATCTGCGCGAAGGTGTCCTGCTCGAAGGCAGCTGGGACGACTACTTCTACACCCGCCAGTGGAACACCCCGCCGGACGTGCGGGTGATAGTCATGCCTCCGACGACGGGTGAGCCGGGTGGGGCAGGTGAGTTCGGAGTCCCGGCTTCGATGGCTGCTGTCGCGTGTGCCTACGCGCGTGCCACCGGCACGATGCCGACCAGCTTCCCGATCAATCACGACACGCTCAGCTTTCCGCCGAAGCCGACGGTGCCGCCACTTCCGCAGTCGCCGACCAACGGCCTCGACTTCGCCTACTAAGGAGCACCGGTGCCCCAACACACTTTCAGGATCAACGGTGAGCAGGTCACGGTCGACGTGGAGGACGACGTCCGCCTGCTGTGGGTGATCCGCGACCTGCTCGGCATCAACGGCCCGAAGTACGGGTGCGGGATCAACGTGTGCAAGGCCTGCACCTGTCACATCAACGGCAAGGCCTTCAATCCCTGTTCCGTCCGCGTTTCCGACGTCAAGCCCACGGACGAGATCACCACCATCGAGGGACTGCCCGCCACGGTCGGCAAGGACCTGCATCCGATGCAGGAGGCCTGGCTGGAGTACGACGTCGCCCAGTGCGGGTACTGCCAGCCCGGTCAGATCATGGCGGCGGTGGCCAAGGTCCGGCAGGCGCGCGAGGCGGGTCACGAAGTGAACGACGACGATCTGGACACCATCCGCAACATCTGCCGGTGCGGCACCTACAACCGGATTCGCGACGCGATCAAGGCCGGGGCGGAGAACATGTGACCCACACCCGCCGGTGCGGCGAGTGCAACCGAGTAAGACCACCGGCGCCAATTACCGCCAACCGCACTTTCCCGCGAAAGTGCGATTGGCGGCTTGGTCACGCCGAGATTCTTTCCTACTTGCTCTGATCGTTGCTGAGCCACTTCTCCGGACGCATCCGGACCAGGATCGACCGCTCGCCGAGTGCGCCGTCAACGTAGGCAACGGCCTCGTCCTCCGGCAGGTAGCGGCGGGTGATCGTCAGTGCCTGCGCGCGAGTCGGCGGCTCGTCGTTGGCGACCACCGGCCCCTCGGTGGTGACGTACTTGTACGGTGCCGTCTCGGACTGCGCCACGAGACTGAAGACACCAGCCGCACGGATGGCCACGTCCTTCACGGTGTCCCGTTCCATCCAGATGAGGACGTCGCCGCCGCGCTCATAGGAGTACCAGACGGGCACGGCCAGCGGCCCCCGTCCGGCACGGGCGACTGCGAGTACCCCGACGTGGACTCCGGCGAGAAACGTCTCGCGTTCCTCTGCGGTCATGACGAAGGACATGCCTGCTCCTCGGTGCGAGACGTCTGGTGGTCTGCGTGGTGTCGGTACTGCCAACCCGCAGAAGTGGGAGATCATTCCCGATCCGCCATCCGCGCGGCCGATTCCCGTTAGAGCACCAATGCTTACTCTCGGTATATGAGATCGGGGAGCACCCTTGGCTTTCTCGTTCAAACGGGTAGTATCTGGCCGCCAGTGGTAGACAGCCCGTAGTCCTCGCCGTCCGAGGCGTGGCGCGTTGTGGCGCTGTTGCGTATCGAACGAGAGGTTTGAAGGTGTCGACGAACGTGGCGGATGACCGGCAGAGCAGCACTCGCCGACACACGGTCGCCGAACTGCTGGCACGCGAGCGTGCCGAGGTGGCGACTGGCGCGAGGCCCGACACGGACGAGATCCCTCGGGCCACCCTGCCCGTCGTGGAACTGCTCCGTCGTGAAGGCATCGAGTTCGCCGGTGACTCCGCTCCGACCGACCGGTTCGAGGCCGTTGCGCCCGCTGTGCCCGTCGCGCTCCGCAAGGATCCGGGCAAGCAGCGGGAGCGTAAGGGCGCACTCGGCAGGACCAGCACCATGAGCAGGGCGGTCGTGCTGTTCGGCCTCACCGTTGCCGGGCTGGTCGCGCTGAAGCCCACCGTCGCGTCCTCGCCGGTGGATGACGCCCCGCAGCACGACTCCGACCGGACGATGGCCGCACCGCGGGGCGCGCAGCCAGGCCCGGGAACCGACATCGCGCGAACCGGTGGCGGAACGACACCGACGACCACCGCGGCCAGCGTCCTGCTCAACGACACCGCGGACGTCGCCTCGCCGATGCGCCGGCCCAGTTCCGCTGCCGCGGTCGATCGTGGCGGCTCCGGGGGTGCCACTCAGGCTGAATCGGACGACGGAGCCACCGTGTCCACGGCCGCACCGAAGCCGACGACCTCGAACACTCCACCGGCCCCAAGGACCGGATCGACGACCACGGAATCGAAACCGCCGCCGCGGAACGACAGCGGGGGAACCGACACCGGCGGTGAGCAGACCCAGGACGGCGGACTGCTCGACCCCGTCCTCGACCCGGTGACCGGCACGGTCAAGGGCGTGCTCGACCTCGGCGGTGGCTTGCTGGGCGGCTGATCAGCCGCGCCGGTCACGGTGGCGGCACACCGCCAAAGCTGATGAAGCACCGGCTCAGGGCGACAGCGGCTCACTGTGCGCAACGACGTCTTCGGCGAGTGTGGTGAGCGCCGCCTGTACGTCGGCGAGGCGGGTGGGCCACTCGTTGAGAACCGCTTTTCGCGCCTGCGCGAGCGGGATCGACTCGGCGAGGACGAGTACGGGCGGGCGGCCCCAGTGGGTGGCGATGATCGTGCCGAGCTGGTCAGGGGTGTGCTGGCGCACCGTGTGTGGCGTCGGGGGTTGGTGGGGGACGAATTCGAGGGTGAGTGAGGCCCCGGTGCCCAGGAGGTCGTCGGTGATGCCGGCCATCGCCGCGTGGTAGGTGAGCAACGCCTGCCGGGTGTGCGGATCGAGCGGGATCGGGCTGTGCGGATACGCGCTGTTGAAGTCGGCGATGCTGGAGTAGCGGGCGGGGTGTGAGCGCATGACTGGGTCGTTTCTGGGTGGGGTCAGGCTTCGATGACGACGGGGATGATGACGGGTTGGCGGCGGAAGAGTTTGCGGGCCCATCTTTCGGTTTCGCGGACGATGAGGTGTTCGAGGCGGGTGGTGTCGGTGATGTTGCGTTCGGCGGCGCCGGCGAGTGCCTTTTCCAGTGCTGGGGTGAGGGTGGTGAAGGTGGTGTCGTGGTGTTCGAAGCCGCGGGCGAGGATGTCGGGGTCTTCGGTGAGGCGGCCGGTGTCGGTGTCGATGAGGGCGACGACGGTGAGGACGCCTTCTTCGCCGAGGGTGCGGCGTTGGGCGAGGGAGGCTTCGGTGACGCCGCCGACGGTGTCGCCGTCGACGTAGATGTTGTGGACGTCGACGGCGCCGGTGTGCAGGGCGCGCCCGTCGTGCAGGTCGATGATGTCGCCGTTGGCGGCGACGAGGACGCGTTCGCGGGGGAGGCCGGTGCTGATGGCGAGGTCGGCGTTGGCGCGTAGGTGTCGGGCTTCGCCGTGGACGGTGAGGACGTTGGAGGGTTGCACGATGTTGTAGCAGTAGACGAGTTCGCCGGCGCTGGCGTGTCCGGAGACGTGGACTTTGGCGTTGCCTTTGTGGATGACGTTCGCGCCGAGGTCGGTGAGTCCGTTGATGACGCGGTAGATGGCGTTCTCGTTGCCGGGGATCAGGGAGCTGGCCAGCAGTACCGTGTCGCCTTCGCCGACGGTGATGGTGTGGGTGCCCGCGGCCATGCGGGACAGCGCGGCCAGGGGTTCGCCCTGGGAGCCGGTGCAGATCAGGGTGACCTTGTTCGGCGGGAGGCGGTCCATGGTTTTGGCGTCGACGACGAGGCCGTCGGGAACGGTGAGGTAGCCGAGGTCGGTGGCCAGGCCCATGTTGCGCACCATGGAGCGGCCGACGAAGGCGACCTTGCGGCCGTGGGCGTGAGCGGCGTCGAGGACCTGCTGGATGCGGTGGACGTGGCTGGCGAAGCTGGACACGATCACCCGGCGCTGCGTGGTGCGGAACACCGACTCGATGGCGGGGGTGAGTTCGCGTTCGGAGGTGGTGAAGCCGGGGACGTCGGCGTTGGTGGAGTCGGTGAGGAACAGGTCGACGCCTTCCTCGCCGAGGCGGGCGAAGCCGCGCAGGTCGGTGATGCGGCGGTCGAGGGGGAACTGGTCCATTTTGAAGTCCCCGGTGTGCAGGACGAGGCCCGCGGCGGTGCGGATCGCGATCGCGAGACCGTCGGGGATGGAGTGGTTGACCGCGAGGAACTCCAGGCCGAACGGCCCGACGTCGAGGGTTTCGCCTTCCTTGACCTCGGTCAGGACCGGCTGGATGCGGTGCTCGGCGAGCTTCGCGGTGATAAAACTCAGCGTCAGCCGCGAGCCGATCAGCGGGATGTCCCGGCGTTCCCGCAGCAGGTAGGGCACCCCACCGATGTGGTCCTCATGGCCGTGGGTGAGCACGATCGCGACCACATCGGACAACCGGTCCCGGATCGCGGACCAGTCCGGCAGGATCACATCCACCCCCGGCTGGTGCTCCTCCGGGAACAACACCCCACAATCCACGACCAGCAACTTGCCCGCATGCTCGAACACCGTCATGTTTCGCCCGATCTCACCCAACCCACCAAACGCCACCACACGAAGGGCATCAGCAGGAAGCACGGGTACGGCAGGCGAGGCAGGCGCCACGGCCCGCGATACGGAATTCACACACTTACGCTACGTGAGAGTCGATGGCGATGGAACGTCGGCCGTCTTCTGGGGCGCATCGCGTGGACCGGTACCGGGCGCGTCCGCCGTGCTGCCGGTCGAATCGAGCGGTATGTGCGTGAGCAGGAACGACAGCATCATCAGTACACCGCCGGCCAGCGGAACGAACCGGACGTCGGCCGCGGCGACGACGGCGCCACCGATCGCGCCCGCCACGCCGGTCCCGAGGTAGAGCCCGGAAATGTTCAACGCGAGTGCGGGCATCGCCGATTCGGCACCCGCGGCTGCCATGATGCTGCCCTGAATCGGCGGATTGAGGCCCCACGCGAAGACCGACCACAGCGCGATCAGGGCGACGAGCAGGCCGAGCGACAGCGGCCCGGTGAGGTCACTGAAGGCGTACCCGGCGAGGAGTAGCAGCGCCAGCGCGTGCCCGCCGATCACCCAGCGCAGGCTGCGCGGGAGGCCGAGCGCGTCGGCGGCCCGCCCCGCCAGCAGTGCTCCGGCCAGACCCGCGACACCGACCACGAACAGCGCGGTCGCCAGCAGGACCCCGGAACCGGTGGCGACCTCGGCCACGTAGGCGGCCAGGTAGGTGTAGAACATCAGTCCACCACTCGCCGCCGTGAAGGTCACCGCCACCAGCCGCAACACACGGGCGCTGCGCAGCGGCGCGAACCGGGTCCGCAGCGGTGCGGTCGAGCTGCCGGGAACCGAAGGTGCGGTGCCGAGCAGGCCGGCCGCGGCGAGGACACCCACTGCGGCGATGAGCCAGAACGTGGCGCGCCACCCCATCGCGACGCCCAACCAGGTGCCCAGCGGCACACCGGTGAACAGCGCCGCTGTCATACCTGCCGTCGCGACGCCGAGGTACCGGCCCCGCATGCCGGCCGGAGCACCCATGGCAGCTGTCGTGAAGGCGGCGGCGGTGATCACCGCCGCCCCCAGCGCGGCCGCCACCCGGGCCGTCAGCAGCGCGGCGTACCCCGGTGCCAGCGCGGCGGCGGCGTTCGCCAGTACGAAGACGGCAAGGCCGCACACCATGACGCTGCGTCGCGGGAACCGGTCGAAGGCGACAGCGAGCGTCGGGGCGCCTACCGCGTACACGACAGCGAACACCGTGACCAGTTGGCCCGCGGCAGCAACGCCGACCTCGAGATCGCGGGCGATCTCGCGCAGTACGCCGGCGATGATGAACTCGTCCGTCGCGGTGGCGAGCAGTGTCAGGAACAGCACGTACAGCCAGCCGGGCAATCCGGGTTTTGCCATCGTTCACTACCTCCTCGTGGGTGCGTCCGCACGGTAGGTAGTGACACCGGTGTCAAGGTCAAGCGCCGGAGCGCAGCAGCCTCCGGAAGTCTTCGGCGCCCGCCGCCTGAGCCCGCAGCCGCGCCAAGCGGTCCACCAGTTCCGTCCGGTACCGCTGGAGTTCTGCTGCCTTCGCGTCCAGTTCGGCCAGGCGGCCCTCGTACATCGCCAGCGTCGCGTCACCGGGGTTGTCGCAGGCCATGAAGTCGGCGGTCTTCATGTCGAGGCACGGTGCGACGTGGTGAACGTCCTCCAGCAGTAGCCCCGCGGCCAGCAGCCCGCGCAGGTTGAGCACGCGGTTCACGTCCAACTCGGCGTACACCCGTCATCCCTTGCCGGTGCGCGCGGGCCGCAGCAGCCCTTGCTGCTCGTAGTACCTGATCGAGCGCCGGCTGGCGCCCGTGCGCTCGGACAACTCTCCGATCTGCACGATCGTTCCCTTCTCCGGATTCCTGCCTCCACCGTACGGTCGCGGTCCAGGACCGGAGCGCGCGTGCATGAGCGAGGAGGGGCTGGGTACCCCCTCGACATACAGCAGCAACCGTCGGCGACAGGAGCCTTGATGTCCGAGAACGTGTTCGTGCTCGGCCTTGACCCGGACAACCTGGAAACACTGCGCGACGTCCGCGGCCTCAACACCTACCGGTTTCATCCGCTACTGAGCGTCGACGAGCTCCTCGCCGCGGAGCACATCGAGTTCGACGACCTGCTCGCCAAGGCGGACCAGCAGCTACGGGCGTTCCAGGACCCGATCAACGCGGTCGTCGGCTACTGGGACTTTCCTGTCTCGTCCATGGTGCCCATCCTGTGCGCGCGGTTCGGATTGCGGTCCGCGACCCTGGAATCGGTGCTGAAGTGCGAGCACAAATACTGGAGCAGACTCGAGCAGCAGCAGGTGATCGACGAGCATCCCCGGTTCGGCCTTGTCGAGCTGGATGACGAATCGCCTCCGGACGGCGTTCGGTACCCGTTGTGGGTCAAGCCGGTCAAGTCGTTCTCCTCCGAACTCGCCTTCGAGGTACACGACGACACGGAGTTCCGCGACGCGATGACCGAGATCAGGGCGGGTATCGGCAGGGTGGGTCAGGCCTTCGACACCGTACTGGCCTATGTGGACCTTCCTCCGGAGGTCGCCGACGCGGGTGGGCAGGCCTGTCTTGCCGAGGAGTCGGTCAGCGGCAAGCAGGTCACCGTGGAGGGCTACAGCACTGGCGACGACATCCACGTGTACGGGATCATCGACTCCCACACTTATCCTGATTCCCCGAGCTTTCTGCGTTACCAGTACCCGTCGACCCTGCCTGACCCGGTGCTCGAGCGGATGGCCCGGATCTCCACGAAGGTCATCGACCGTATCGGCCTGGCGTCCGTGGCGTTCAACATCGAGTACTTCTGGGATCCCGAGACCGACGAGATCAATCTGCTCGAGGTGAATCCGCGGCACTCGCAGTCCCACGCCAGACTGTTCGACGACGTCGACGGGCTGCCGAACCACCAGTGCATGGTCCGTCTCGCGTTGGGCCTCGATCCGGCCCTGCCGCATCGGGAGGGTCCGTACGACCTCGCGGCGAAGTGGTGGGCGCGGCGGTTCACCGACGGTGTGGTGCGCAGAGCGCCGACCCCCAAGGAGGTAGCGGAGATCGAGCGGTCGATCGAGGGCACCTCGATTCACCTGCTCGCCCAGGAAGGGGATCGGCTGTCCGAGTTGCCGGAACAGGACAGCTACAGCTTCGCCTACGCCACGATTCACACGGCGGCGGCCGACGAGGCGGAGTTGTCGGCCAAATACGACCGGTGCCTCGAAGCACTGTCGTTCGAGTTCGATGACGCCCGCGAGCCGGGGAGCGGGCGGGAACAGGAGAATCGTTGATGCGTGAGGTGACCTCGTTCGCGCACGCCGTCACGGAGGACGAGCACGTCTGGGTCACGCTCTCGGACGGCACGCGGCTCGGTGGTCGCATCTGGCGGCCGGTATCGTCCGACGACGAACCGGTCCCCGCCGTGCTGGAGTTCATTCCCTATCGCAAGCGTGACTTCACCGCGCCGCGTGATTCGATCCACCACACCTATTTCGCCGGGCACGGCTACGCCGGGGTACGGGTGGACCTACGGGGAACCGGGGAGTCCGAGGGAGTGCTGACCGACGAGTACCTGCCGCAGGAACTCGACGACGCCGAGGATGTGCTCGACTGGTTGGCACAGCAGCCCTGGTGCGACGGCAACATCGGGATCATGGGCATCTCCTGGGGTGGATTCAACGGACTTCAGGTCGCCGCCCGCAGGCCGAAGGGGCTCGCGGCCATCGTCACCGTCGCCTCGACCGATGACCGCTACGCGGACGACGTGCACTACATGGGTGGCTGTCTGCTGAGCGACAACCTGTCCTGGGCCTCGACCATGTTCGCCTACAACGCCTGCCCGCCCGATCCCGCGATCGTCGGCGAGCGATGGCGGGACATGTGGCTCAACCGGATCGAGAACAGCGGGCTGTGGCTGGAGGAGTGGCTACGGCACCAGCGCCGCGACGACTACTGGCGGCACGGGTCGGTCTGCGAGGACTTCGCCGCGGTCGACTGTCCGGTGCTGGCGGTCAGCGGCTGGGCCGACGGGTACTCCAATTCCGTCTTTCGGCTGATGGCCGACCTCGACGTGCCGCGCAAGGGGCTGATCGGGCCGTGGTCACACAAGTACCCGCACCTCGGGGAGCCGGGGCCGGCGATCGGCTTCCTGCAGGAGCTCGTCCGGTGGTGGGACAAATGGCTCAAGGGCGAGGACAACGACGTCATGGACGACCCGATGCTGCGCGTCTGGATGCAGGACAGCGTGCCTCCGTCGACGGCGTACGAGGAGCGCCCGGGGCGGTGGGTCGGGGAACCCTCGTGGCCGTCGCCGCACGTGCGGCCGACGCGACATCCGTTGGCCCACAACAGGATACTGCAGGAACACAGCGATCCCGGTGCGGCGCCCGACTCCGGCAACGTCGCCGAAGTGGGAGAGAGGGCGCCGGACGAGCTGCGGGTCGCCTCCCCGCTTTCGGTAGGCCAGTACGCGGGGAAGTGGTGCTCCTACAACGCTCCGCCCGACCTGCCGTACGACCAGCGTGAGGAGGACGGCGGTTCACTCGTGTTCGACAGTGAGCCGTTGCCCGAAACCTGCGAGATCGTCGGCTCTCCCGTGGTGGAGCTGGACATCGCGGCGAACCGGCCGGTGGCGATGGTGGCCGCACGCCTTTCGGATGTGGCTCCCGACGGCAGGGCCACCCGCGTGACCTACGGCCTACTGAACCTGACGCACAGAGATGGGCACGCCGAGCCTCGTGCGTTGGAGCCGGGACGGCGGTACCGCGTCCGCGTGGCACTCAACGGGGTGGCCCAGAGTTTTCCGCCCGACCATCGGATCCGGCTCGCCTTGTCCACTTCGTACTGGCCGCTGGCCTGGCCGCCTCCTGAACCCGTCGAACTCTCGGTGTTCGCCACGACCAGCACACTCGTGCTCCCCATCCGCCCGGTCACGGAGGCCGACGAGGTCTCACCCCGTCCTTTCGACGAACCGGAGGGAGCCGAGCCCCTGCCCACCACCAAGCTCCGCGAGGGGGAGCAACGGTGGCAGGTGTGCCGGGACCTGATCGGCTACACGTCGGAACTTCGGGTGGTGAAGGACTCCGGCACGACTCACTACGACGACATCGACCTCGATGTGTCCTCGCGAGCCGAGGAGACCTACAGCTGGGTCGCCGACGACTTCACCTCGGCCCGGGGAGAGGTGGTCTGGTCGATCCGGTTCGGCAGGGGTGACTGGCAGGCGGAGACCGTGACGCGCACGATCCTCTCGTGCACCCCGACCGAGTTCGTCGTGCACGCGCAACTGGACGCGTACGAGGGTGACGAGCGGATGAGCGCACTGAACTGGCAGACCGCGCTCCCGCGGGACTGCGTCTGAGCACCGGCACTTTCCCGCCGAAAGTGGCGGTCAGGAAGTCTGGCGCAGCCGTGCCGCGATTTGGCCCGCGGCGACGAAGGCTTCCTCGTCCGGCTCGCCAAGGAGCGGCAACAACACCACCGAGTCGCTGCCGGCTTCGTGCAGGCGGCGGACCTGCTCCACGCACCGCTCGAGGTCGCCGGAGACGGTGAGCTGGTCGATCCACTCCGGCCGCAGCCGGGCGGCCAGCTCGTCGGTGGTGGCGCTGTCCGCGATGACGGCGAGCAGTTCCGCGCCGAACGGCAGCGGGCGGAGGTGCGCCTCGGCGCCCGGGCCGAGAGCCGACGCCAAGGAGGAGCGGGCCCGCGCCCTGGCCCGCTCGGGATCGTCGTCGAGGGCGAGCCAGTTGTAGGTGGTGAGCGAGTGACCCGCAGGTGCGGCCGGATCGCTCCGGCCCTCCTCGACGGCCCTTAGGGCGGCGCGGATGTACTCGGGCGCGGCGGGCTCGGCGAGTACGGTCCCATCGGCCTTCCTGCCGGAGACGGCCAGCGATTTCGGCCCGCGGACCCCGGCCAGCACGGGCGGCACGACGGCCGGTGGAAACTCGAGTTCGACCTCGTCCAGGTGGAGATGCTTGCCGGCCATGGAAACCCGTTCACCCGACAGCAACCGGCGTACCGCGGTCAGCGTCTCGTCCAGCGCGGCCAACGGGGACGCCGGATAGGCGCCGATCTGTCGCATCCACGAGGCGACTCCGTGGCCGAAACCGGCGAGCAGCCTGCCTGAGTGGAGTTCGGCGAGTGCTGCCAGTTCCATGGCCGCGATCGCCGGGCTGCGGGCCACTGTCGGCAGCACGCCGATTCCGACGGCGATCGTCTCCGTCGCCGCGAGAGCGCTGGCCGCGGCGGCGATTCCTCCCGCGTAGAAGCAGTCCTCGACCACCCACACCTCGTCGAGTCCGGCCTGTTCCGCCTGCCGGGCCAGTTCCGGCAACCGGGTGCCGGTGACTTCGCGGTTGATCCTGACCCCGAGGCGTACCTGTGGGCGAGTCATCGTTGTTTCCTTTCCGTGCGGCCTACCGGACAGCGCTGACCGAGAACCATGGCGGTGACGCATTCGGTCAGCGCCTCGGAAAGCTGCCTGAGGACATGTTCCGCTGCAGCAGTAGAACACGCGCGATCTCGGGCGACAACGCGATTACGGGGTACCGCGGCCGGTGTCGGACTTTGCGATTCCCGTCAGGGCCGTGCTAGCGTCGTCGGCGAGCCCCGTATGGGCCTACGCCTGGAGGTAGCGGCTTACACAGCCACCACAGCAGCTGACATCGAGAGCGGCACGAGTCGCTCTTCTTTTCCGCGATATCCGTCGTTCGGATCGTGGTGTCCTGCTCCAGCGCGTACTGGCCTGCGGGGTTCTTTCGTGTCGGCTCATTGTGGTGTCCGCGCTCCAGTCCGAGTGGATCGAGTGGAAAGGACTTCATGACCGAGCGACAAACCGAAACCGCGGGCGAGTTCGACTTCGGCGAGTTCCAGCGGCAGATCATCGCCGAGTTCCGGGACAACAAAGGAAAAGTCGGCGGCATGTTCGAGGGAGCATCCATCGTCCTGCTGACCACGGTGGGCGCGCGGAGCGGACTGCGGCGGACGAGTCCCCTGGCATACCTGGAGATCGACGGGCAGCCGCTGGTGGTCGCGTCCGCGGCGGGAGCCCCGAACAATCCGTCTTGGTACCACAATATTCGCAAGAATCCGATGGTCACCGTCGAGACGGGCACCTCGACCTTCGAGGCGATCGCTGCTGTCCCGCAAGGAGAAGAGCGGGACCGGCTCTTCGCTGCGGTGGTTGAAGCCGATCCGGGATTCGGGGAGTACCAGGCCAGGATTGATCGGGTGATCCCGGTGGTGACGCTGCACCGCGTCGATCCGGCGCCGGGGTACGGAGCGCAGCCGGGGACTTGGCGACTTTCTTGTCGAGAGCCATGACTGGCTGCGCACCGAGATCGCCGTCCTTCGGCGCCAGGTGGGTGAGACCGCCACGAGAGGGCAAGGGCCGGCGGACGGCGGCCGATCGCCGCTCGACCTCGTCAGCCAGTTGCGGGCACACTGCCGGACCTTCTGCGGGGCGTTGACGCGACATCACTCGGGCTGACCACCGGCAGCGGGGCCGGCGCGAATCGAAGCGGAGCCCGGCCCGGGGGCGTCCGTGGAAGAAATTGTCATTCTCGTTCGGGTACAGTCAATTCCATGTCGAAGCCGGTGACAAAAGGCGCATAATCGATTCACGATGGTGATGTTGAACTCGTGATGACAGTCGCTCGACCGCTTTGGCTGCGTTTTTGTCACTGGATCGGTTCAAGCGCGCAAGCCGGAAGAATCTCCTTTCAGTGGTGGTAATTTCGCCGCTCATCCACGAATCCGCTTTCGGTGAAAGGAGATCTCTGTGCGCGACATAATGCGACGCAGGCGAAAGGCGGCGGTGTTCCTGACCGCCGCTCTCACGAGCCTGGGGACGCTCGCGGTGCCCGGTGCGGCCGGCGCGGACCCGACGGCGGACGGCGATGCGCGAGTTCTCGCGCACGAGCGGCTGGCGGACGGCACCGAGGAGACGACGATCCGACTCGGCCCCATCACCATGGCACCACACGAGGGCGACCACGGTGGCGGACACGACGGCGAAGGGCACGGTGTCGGCCCGATGCACGGCCCGCACGAACCGATGCACGGAACCCACACCAGGTCCCTGCAACTGATGCTTCCGCCCTGTGTGAACTGCTACGTCACCGGCATTCAGCCCGATCTTGTTTACGAGGACGGGAGCAAGGCCAACTACGACACCGGTGCCATGTTGCATCACGCGGTGTTCTTCGACAGGTCCAAATCGGACGTGACGTGTGACAGTGGCTGGCCGACCTTGGCAGGGCGACGGATATTCGCCTCCGGCAACGAACGCACAGGTCGCGATCTGCCCGCCGGTAACGGGGTCCGTCTCGGGTTCCTGCCACTCACGTACGTGGCGCTCGAGCTGATGAACATGAAGCCCGAGAAGCAGAAAGTGTACTTCGAGGTGACCATGAAGCACGTGCCCGCCGGGACACCCGGCATGCGTGAACTGACTCCGGTGTGGCTCGACGCGGACAACTGCGGACTGTCCGAGCACTCGATACCGAAGGGCGAGTCCCACACCCGCTGGGCCTGGAGTTCCTCGGTCTCCGGGACGTTCAGGGCCGCGGGCGGGCACCTGCATGACGGCGGGGAGTCGATCACCTTGAAGAACCTCGCCACGAAGGAGACGATCTGCACGTCGGAGGCTGGTTACGGAACGATCCCCGCCTATCAGGGGCATATCGAGTCGATGAGTACTTGTGCCGGTGAGGATCTCGGGTCGGTGCGCAAGGGCGACACGCTCGAACTGCACAGTGTCTATCACTCGCACTATGCCGACGATCACGCGATGTCGATCATGATCGGTTACCTCGACCAGCGATGAGTTCGCCGGCTCGGCGGCTCCGGCCGCCGAGTCCGGCACGTCCTTTCCGCATGTCTTCGGGCCGGCCGCGCGAGGAGTTGCCATGACGACGACCAGAACCGATCCGTCTCCACCGAGTGACGAGGGCGCGAACAGGGAACCCGCGTCCACCGCGAGCGGGCGCGCTCCAGGCGGACAGGTTCGGCCCGGAACCGCCGTGTGGTTGCTGGCTCGCCGGATCCACTTCCTGGCCGGGTTGCTCGTCGCTCCGTTCCTGGCCGTGCTGGCCCTGACCGGGCTGGCATACGCCTGTACCCCGCAACTCAACGACCTGCTGTACGGCGAGCAGTTGTATGTCGAGTCGGCGACCGGGCAACCCCGCCCGGTCGCCGAGCAGATCTCCGCCGCGCTCGCCGCTCATCCCGAGGGCGAGGTGACCTCGGTGGTGCTGTCCGAGGAGGAACATCGCGCCACCAGAGTGGTGCTCGAGGTGCCGGGACTTGCGGGAGGTGCCGGATTCGCCGCCGAATCCCTGACCGTGTACGTAGATCCCTACACGACCACGGTGACCGGCTCGCTGGTCACGGTCGGCGACCGGCCACCAGCCCAGGCGTGGCTGCGTGAGTTGCACGGCAATCTGCACCTGGGGGAGCCGGGCCGGATCTACGCCGAGTTCGTCGCGAGCTGGTTGCCGTTCATCGTCCTCGGCGGGTTGGTGCTCTGGCGCGACCGTGCCCGCCGCGCCCGCCGCGCGGGCGGTGCGCGGGCACCTGCACGGAGCGCACCGGACCGGACCCGGATCCGCGCACGTCATGGCGTACTGGGTCTGTGGCTGACGGTCGGACTGCTCGTCCTCAGCGTCACCGGGCTGACCTGGTCGACGTATGCGGGCGCACGGGTGGACGAGGTGATCGAGGCGGTGGATGCCAGAGCGCCGAAGCTCGACCCACCTAAGGTGCTTCCACCCGCGCAGGCGGCGGTGCCGATGACGGTGGACCAGGCGGTGGAGGTGTCCCGCGCGGAGGGACTGACCGGCACGGTGACCGTGCGCCCGCCGGTGGCCGTGGACGAGCCGTTCATTGTGGCCGAGTCCGCGGAAGGCCTGCCCGTCCGGAAGGCGAGTGTCGCGATCGACCCGTACGACGCGCGGGTGACGGCCCGGCAGGACTGGGCCGACTATCCACTGGCCGCCAAGCTCACCACGCTCGGGATCGCGGCGCACAGCGGAACACTGTTCGGTCTGGCGAACCAGATCGTCCTCGTGCTGCTCGCGCTCGGTGCTGTGGTGTTGCTCGTCCTCGGCTACCGGATGTGGTGGACGCGACGGCCGCGCGCCGGCGGGCTTCCCGCACCGCCCGGTGCGCTCTGGCGGCGGCTGCCTGCCCGTGTCGCGGTGCCGCTGGTGGCCGCGGCGGTACTGCTCTGCTGGGCGATGCCGGTGTTCGGAGTCTCGCTCGCTGGCTTCCTTGTCGTCGACGCCGTGCTCGGCGCGCTACTCCGGCGTCGCGGGGCGAGCGCGCAACGAGGGTGACGGTCGTGAATGCCGAACTCGTGTACCCGGATCACGAACACATGTGCGTGGATCGCGAACACGCGTACGTACTTGGTTGACATGTTTTCGGTGATTCGTTGAAAGCCGGTTTTCCGTGCCTGCTTCCGCTTGTATCGCTTATTGGTCACAAGGTATGGTCCGATTCCCGTCAGGAGACGGAATGTGCGCGGACTTTCGCGGGTTTCTGCGCCTGTATTTTTCATTGTTTCGTCCTGTGTGAATAAAACTTGGCTTTGGCGACGGAATTCCGGTGACGAGGAGGTCACGACATGACGCCTGCGGAGGTGCCATGACTGGCGTGGGCGCACGGCGGGCCACCGGGCCGGTTCGTCCGCCGGCTGTGTTGACCGTGGTCGTGCTCGTCGCGTTTGTGACCACACTGGACAACACCATTGTGGTCTCCGCGGCGCCGTCGATCGGCCGGGAACTCGGGATGAGTCTCAGCGCCCTGCAGTGGGTCAGCATCGCCTACATGCTTCCGTACGCCGGGCTGCTGCTGCTCTCCGGAGCCGTGCTCGACCGGATGGGTATGCGCGCACTGCTCGCCGGGTTCGTGGTGTTCGCCGCGGGGGCACTGCTGGGGGGTGTGTCCCGGAACCCCGAGCTGCTGATCGTCGCGCGGGTCGTGCAGGGGATTGCCGCTGCGTTCATCGTTCCCGGCACGCTGAGTCTGCTGCGCACCAGCTTGCCGCAGCGCCTGCGTGCGGCGGGCGCCGCGGCCTGGACGGCGGCCCTGGCCGCGGCGCTGGCCGTCGGGCCGTGGCTCGGCGGAGCCCTTGCCGAGTATGTGCACTGGAGCTGGATCTTCTTCAGCAATCTGCCTTTCGTGCTCGTCGCAGCGGTACTGATCCTTCCCGCGATGGGCGAACGCGGTGCGAGGAGCACGGCCCCGGTTCGATTCGGCGCCGCGCTGACCGCGACGTGTGGTCTCGTGCTCCTCACGGCCGCGTTCGTCGGAGCAGGGCCGTCCGACGGCGGCACCGGAACTGCTGTCGGGCTCGCTGTCGCAGGTGTGCTGGTGCTGCTCGCCTTCGCCGCTGTCGAACAGCGCAGTGACCGGCCACTCGTGCCGGGGAGGCTGTTGACGAATCGGGTGTTCACCGGTGCCAACACCGTGCTGCTGCTGTGGGGGCTCGGCATCAGCGGGATCGTGTTCTTCACGCCGCTGCTGCACCAGGACTTCCTCGGCATGAGCCCGGCCGAGGCCGGATTGCCGCTGGTGCTCGTCGCCGCCGCGGTTATCTGCGCGACGCCCTTCGTCCCGGCTGCCAACCGGAACTGGGGGCCACATCGGACGGTGTTTGCGGGCCTCGGCACGGTCGCACTGGGACTGCTCGCACTGGCCGCGGTGAACGACATCCACGCGATCGAGACACGCGTTCTCGGGTTCGTCCTGATCGGCGCGGGATCGGCGTTCACCACGCCGCTCACCGCGCACGCACTCGACCTGATCGAGGACCGCGACGCGGGAGTGGCCTCCGGCGTGCTCACCGCGTCGCGCGAGTTGTCCAGCGCGCTCGGCGTCGCCGTGATCGGGCTGGTCGTCACCACGGTCAGGGCACGGGAACTGGCCGGGGGCGCCCCGGCGGGTTCCGCACTGGCCGGTGGCTACACAGCCGGTCTGCTGACAGCGGCCGTGCTGCAGGCCTGCGGTGCCGTACTCGCGCTGCGAGTGCTGGCGCCGAAGCGGGAACTGGCAAGGAAGAACGCCGAAACAAGCGAAGTCAGCGAGGTCGAGGAAACATGAGCAGCAGGCCGGCCCTGTCCTCGGCGCGTCCGCAGTACGGGCGCGCGCAGTCCCTTTCGGTCCTGTTGGAATACTGGGCGAACCAGCTCGGCGACAGCCCTGCGGTCACGTTCCTGGACTACTCCGCGGACCCGGACGGGGTCGCGAGCACCCTGACCTGGCGCGGGCTCGACGCGCTGGCGACCGACGTCGCGGGATGGGTGAGCCTGCGTACCGCTCCCGGTGACCGGGTCGCGATCCTGGTGGAGCAGTCGCAGTACTACGCCGCCGCGTTCCTCGGTGTGCTCAGGGCACAGCGGATCGCCGTGCCGTTGTTCCCTCCAGGCGTGCCGCGGCACGACGAACGGCTGGCCGCCGTGCTGGCGGACTGCGCGCCCGGGATGTTGCTCTGCACGCGCGGCCGGATTCGGGCGATCGAGAAGTTCCTGGACGCGGGAAACCTGTTCCGGCCACAGGTCGTCGCGGTGGACGCACTTCCTCCCGGCGACACCTCGTTTCCCGCGGAACCACTGGCTCGTGCCGACGACATCGCCTACCTCCAGTACACCTCCGGTTCGACCCGCACCCCGACCGGCGTGATGCTGACCCACGCCAATGTCCTGGCGAACTGCGGACAGGCGGCGGAGTGCTTCGGCGTCGAGCACGGCCGCACGGTGGACGTGTCGTGGTTGCCGCTGTTCCACGACATGGGCCTGGTGCTCGGGCTCGCCGTGCCCGTGCTGACCGGCACCAGATCCGTGTTACTGGACCCCGGGGCGTTCCTCGAGCGTCCGGCACGCTGGCTGCGGGCGCTGTCGGCCAACCCCGCCGCGATCACCGCGGCGCCGAGCTTCGCCTACTCCTACGCGGCCGCCCGGACCTCGCCGCAGGAACGGGCCCTGCTCCGGCTCGACGACGTCGTCACGTTGGTCGACGGCAGCGAACCGGTGCAGGCCGCCAACATCGCCCGCTTCCACGACACGTTCGCCGAATGCGGGCTGCGCCGGGGCGCGCACCGCCCTTCCTACGGCCTCGCGGAGGCAACCGTGCTGGTCGCCTCCGGCTCGCCGGCGGCCGAGCCGACCGTGCGAACCTTCGACTCGACGGCACTGACCGAGGGCGTGGCCGCCGACGCGCGTCAGGGGGCCGCGTCCACCACGCTCGTCGGCAGTGGTCGCGCGGTCGACCAGCAGGTGCGCATCGTGGACCCGCTGTCCGCCACCCCGGTCGAGGACGGCACCGTTGGCGAGATCTGGGTGAGCGGCCCGAACGTCGGCCTCGGCTACTGGGGGAGAGCGGCGGAGACCGGCGCGGCCTTCGGCGCCGGGTTGCGTCCCGACACGGACCCGCTGCCCAGGGGCGTGGACGGTCGCGGCTGGTTGCGGACCGGAGATCTCGGCGTCCTGGTCGAGGGGGAGCTGTTCATCACCGGCCGGATCAAGGACCTGATCATCGTCGACGGCCGCAACCACTACCCGCAGGACGTCGAGCTGACCGTGGAACAGGCACATCCCGCGGTGCGCAGGCACTCCGTCGCGGCGTTCTCCTTCGCCGGAACGGACACCGAGCTCCTCGTGGTGTTCGCCGAACGGGCGAAGACCGTTGCCGGAAAGGACGACGAGCCGTCCGCCGCGGAAGTCAGGGCCGCGGCGCGCGCGGCGATCGCCCTTCAGCATGGCCTTGCGCTGCACGAACTCTGGCTGCTCGGCCCCGGCGAGGTACCGAGGACGTCAAGCGGCAAGATCAGCCGGTCCGCGTGCCGGACCCGGTACCTCACCGCCCGCGAGAGACAGGACGTCTCCGCATGACGGCGGCACCCGGTTCGGAGCGCGAGTGGCGGCAGTGGCTCGCCGAGCGGCTGGCGAACCTGCTCGAACGGCCGATCGGTGAGGCCGAACTGTGCCGGCCCCTGCAGGAGTGCGGGGTGTCCTCGCGCGCGGCGGTCGGCCTGGCCGCCGAGATCGGCGAGCTGTGTGGCGCCGAGGTGTCCGGCACCCTGCTGTGGGCTGCTCCGACGATCACCGATCTCGCGCGGACGCTGGCGGGCGCGTTGCCCGAGCCGGACGATCAGCGCGCTGCCGGTTCGCCGGGCGCATCCGGCGAGCCGGTGGCGGTGGTCGGTGTCGGTTGCCGATTTCCCGGCGCGCCGAATGCCGCCGAGTTCTGGAGGCTGCTGCGGTCGGGCACGTCGGCCATCGGCGAGATCCCGGCGGGGCGCTGGGAGCAGTTCGCGGGCGGGCAGGATCTGTCCGGGCTCCCGCGCGGCGCGGGAGTGCTCGAGGACATCGCCGGTTTCGACGCGGACTTCTTCGGCATCACGCCCCGAGAGGCGGAGGTGATGGACCCGCAGCAGCGTGTGTTGCTCGAGGTGGCCTGGGAGGCCCTCGCCGACGCCGCGATTCCGCCCACCTCGTTGCACGGCACCGGCACCGGTGTGTTCGTCGGTCTTTCGGCTACGGAGTACAGCGGGCTGACAATGACCAACCTCGGCGGTATCGACGCGTGGTCGGGCACCGGCGCCGCCGCGGCACTGGCCGCGAACCGGCTGTCCTATGTGCTCGGTGCACACGGGCCGAGCCTCACCATCGACACCGCCTGTTCGTCCTCGCTCGTCGCGGTGCACCAGGCTGTGCGCAGCCTTGCCTCCGGTGAGTCGTCTGCGGCGCTGGCTTGTGGCGTGAACCTCGTGCTCTCCCCGGCGATCACCGCGAACTTCGCCGCCGCCGGCGCGCTCGCCGCCGACGGCAGGTGCAAGCCCTTCGATGCCACGGCCGACGGGATCGTCCGCGGCGAGGGATGCGGTGTGGTCGTGCTCAAGCGGCTCGCGGACGCACGAAGGGCGGGCGACCGTGTCCACGCGGTGATCCGGGGCAGCGAGGTCAACTCCGACGGCCGCTCCAACGGGATCATGGCGCCGAACCCCCTTGCCCAGCAACGCCTGCTGCGGAAGGCTTACGCCACGGCCGGGGTGCGGGCGAGGACGGTCGACTATGTCGAGGCACACGGTACGGGGACGTTGCTCGGTGATCCCATCGAGGCAGGGGCACTGGCCGAGGTGCTCGGCGCGGGCCGCACCCCCGACCGGCCGTTGCTGCTCGGGTCCGTGAAGAGCAACCTCGGCCATCTCGAAGGGGCCGCGGGCATCGCGGGTCTGATCAAGGTGGTACTGGCCCTGCGACACGCCACCCTGCCACGGAGTCTGCACTTCACCGAGCCGAACCCGCACATCGACTTCGCCGCGGCCGCGCTGCGGGTGGTTGCCGAGGAGCAGACGTGGCCGCGCTACTCCGGGGTGGCACGGGCGGGCGTGTCCGCGTTCGGCTTCGGGGGCACCAACGCCCATGTGGTGCTGGAGGAATGGCCCCGTGCCGTGCCGCGGGCAGGAGGCGACGAGGAGCAGGGCAGGCCCGAGGTCGTCGCACTCTCCGCCCGCAGCGAGCGCAGACTGCGAACCAGGGCGGGCGCACTCGTGAGCTGGCTGGACGCCGAGCCGTCCGGCGGATCGATCGCCGACATCGCGGCCGCCGTGCCACACGGTGCCGATGGCGCGCACAGTGACGCCCCTGGCTCGGTCCGGGGTGCGGTGGTCGCCCGCGACCGGGACGAGCTTCGGCAGCGGCTGGATGCGCTGTCGCGCTCGACACCGCATCCGTCGGTCCTGATCGGACAATCCAGTGGCGGGCCCACGGCCGATGGGCCTGTCCTGGTGTTCTCCGGGCACGGGTCGCAGTGGCCGGGCATGGGCCAACGGCTGCTGGCCGAAGAACCTGCGTTCGATCATGCCGTAAGGGCACTCGACGCCGACTTCGCCGAGCAGGCCGGATCCACGCTGTCCGAAATGCTCACTTCCGGAGCCCGGATGGGCGAGCTGAACGTGAACCAACCTGTCCTCTTCGGAATGCAGGTGGCACTGGCCGCGCTGTGGCGGGACCACGGCGTCGTTCCCGCGGCGGTGATCGGGCACTCGGTGGGGGAGGTCGCCGCCGCGGTCGTCGCGGGCGCGCTGTCTGCCGGGCAGGGACTCCGCGTCGTGCTGGCCAGATCGCAGCTGCTGGCCGCCGTTGACTCCGCGGGCACGGGTGCGATGGCGCTGGTCGAACTCACCGAGGCCGAGTTACGGGAACGGGCCGGACGGTTTCCCGGCGTCGGTATCGCCGTATACGCCGCACCGTCGCAGTGCACGGTCAGCGGTCCCGCGGAGCAGGTGACCGAACTGGTCACCGAGGTGGAGGCGAAAGGTGGGCTGGCGCGTCTGCTGCCGGTCGGCGGAGCAGGGCATTCCGCTGCGGTCGACCCGCTGCTGGACCGGCTCACTGCCGCACTGGACGGGTTACGACCGGCACGGCCGACAGTGGGGTGTTACTCCAGCGTCCTGGACGATCCGCGCGGTCCTGTGGTCTTCGACGCGGCCCACTGGGCGATGAACCTGCGCAGACCCGTCCGCTTCACCCAGGCGGTGGCCGCGGCGGTGGCTGACGGACACCGCGTGTTTGTCGAGGTCTCCCCACACCCGATCGCGGCGCGGGCGATCGAACAGACCGCGGGAAGCGACAGTGCCGTCGTGATCCCGACGCTGCGGCGGGGTGCTCCCGGTGACACATCCGGTGGTTTCGCCGCGGCGGTCGCCGCGATGTACCTCGCGGACGGTCCCGAGATCCTGCGCCGCCGATATCCCCAGCGCGTGGTCGCCGATCTCCCGCCACCGGTGTGGGAACACCGGCGCTTCTGGGCAGAGGGCGCCGTGGCGGACGCGCCGGAGCGTGCGAGCGGCCGCCACCCCATGCTCGGGACCGCCGTCGAGGTGCCGGATGGCGCGCAACACCTCTGGTACGGCGACGTGGGACTTGGCGCACATCCCTGGCTCGCCGACCACGGCACGCGCGAGGTCGCGGTGTTCCCCGGTACCGGCTATGTCGAACTCGCGCTCGCCGCCGCACGAGACCTGCTCGGAGAGCCGGTGGAGCTGCGGGACGTCGTACTGCATCGGCTGCTTCCCCTGGGCGAGCACACCGCGGTCTGCGTCTCGGCCCGACCGGGTCCGGCGGGCACGCTGCTGCTGACGATGTTCGCCCGGGTTTCGGGGGAGTGGGCCCGGCACGCCGAGGCCACTGCCGCGCGTGACGGCCGGAACGGCACCGCCGGTGCGCATAGGGCACTGAACGCCGGTGTGGATCAGCTCGTGCCGGTTCCGCTCTACCACCGGATGGACGCGGCCGGCCAGGTTTACGGCCCCACGTTCCGCGGTTTGCGGGACGTGCGCGCCACCGAGGGGCGCGCCGTCGCACAGGTGCGACAGCCGGACAGCTCGGCCTACGTCCTGCACCCCGCGCTCGCCGACATGTGCCTGCACGCGCTCGCGGCCGCGGCGGGCGACCCAGGAAACCAGCTGTGGGTGCCCACCGGCTTCGGCAGAGTTCGGCTCACCGGGGACCCGCGGCTCGGCGTCACGGTCACCGCCGAGCTGGCGGAGAGCGAGAACGGAACCCGAGCGGGGACGGTGCGGCTCCACGGCGCGGATGGCCGGACGCTCGTCGAGATCGGCGACGTTTCGGTGGCCCCGCTGACTCGCGCCCACGTCCCGCTGCCACTGGAGAAGCTGACCTACCGGGCCAGCTGGGAATCCGCCGCTCCACAGTCGCCTGCGCAGGGGCGGCCCGTCCTGCTCCTGCACGGGGACGACGACCCTGGCCGAGAGCGGGCGGACGCGCTTGCCGCTGCCCTCGCCAAGGCGGGAGACGAGCCGGGGTTGCTGCCGGTGAAGCAGCTCGCGGACCTGCCACGGATGCTGCGTGCCCGCCCGGGCACCGGCGCTGTAGTCGTGCTCACCGACGATGCTCCGGATGTCGCCGACGTCAGGAGCGCTCAGGTCACCGTCCTCACGGCCTGCGGTGTAGTCCGGGAACTGGCCGAATTCGGTTCCGCCGCACCCCGGCTCTGGTTTGTCACCGGAGGAGGAGCCGCGGTCGAACCGGGAGAGCCGGTCCGTCCCGGACCGGCCGCGCTGCACGGGCTGATCCGCGTGCTCGCCTTCGAGCACCCCGAACTGCGGGCAAGTCTGCTCGACGCCACGACAGCACGGGACATCGCGGTGGAACTGGCCGCGAACGGCCAGGACGACGAGATCGCGTGGCGGACGGGCAACCGGTACGTGCGGCGCCTGAGACGGCATCGGCTCGACGTGCCGGAAGGAGCGGCGCCGTCCGTGCGAGCGGGGGCCTACGTCGTCACCGGTGGCCTCGGTGGTCTGGGGCTGGCGGCGGCGGACTGGCTCGCGGGCCGCGGCGCGACCAGGGTGGTGCTGTCGGCGCGCAGAGCGGCGGACGGGGAAGCTCGAGCCCGCATCGACCGGTTGCGTGAGTCCGGTGTGGACATCGTGGTCGAATCGGGTGACATCGCCGAGCCAGGAGTCGCCGACGAGCTCGTCCTGGCCGCGACCCACGACGGTCTCGCTCTGCGTGGCGTGATCCACGCCGCCGGTGTTCTCGCTGACGGGACCGTGCTGTCGCTGAAGGCGTCCGACCTCGAAGCGGTGTGGCACGCCAAGGCCGAAGGCGCGCTGCGGTTGCACGAGGCGTGTACCGCGCTGCGGCTGGACTGGTGGGTCTCGTACTCGTCGGCCGCCGCGCTGTTCGGCTCGCCAGGGCAGACGTCCTATGCCACCGCCAACGCCTGGCTTGACGCGTTCGCCGCGTGGCAGCGCGCACAGGGTGTCCCGGCGAGCAGCGTCCAATGGGGGCCGTGGGGTGAGATCGGCGGTGCGGCGAACCGGGACAACCCGCTGCTCGACCCGTTGTCACCGACCGAGGCATTGGCGGCACTGGGAGCCGTGCTCGCCGCGGAGCCGGGGGAAACGGCGGTCAGCAGGGTGCACACGGCCGCGGTGCTCGACCTGTTCCCCCAGCTCGCGCACCGGCCCTACACCGAGATCCTGACATCGGGAACGGTTCCGGAGCGGGCAACGCCGGCAACCGATTGGCCGGGCGTGCACGGGCTGCGGGAGCTGTGCCGGGACGAGGCGCTGGCGGCCGTGCGCAAGCACATCGTCGGGGTGGTCGCCGATCTCATGCGCTTCGACCCCGCGCTGCTCGACACCAGCGCGCCACTGACCTCGCTCGGGCTCGACTCGCTGCTGGCGATGCGAGCCCGCGCGGCGATCGAACGCGACCTCGGACTTTCCCTGCCCATGCCGCTGTTGTTGCGTGGTGCGAGCTTGACCGACATCGCCGAGTACTGCGCGGGCGACCTCGGTCTGGCGGCCGAGAGGGACGACGAGAACAGCCCGGAGCCCAGGGACACCAAGGACACCAAAGACACCGCCGCAGCGGGTCCCGGTCCGCGCGACTTCGCCGAGCGATGGGTGGCGTTGCAGTGGCGCCGGGTGCTCGGTGGGGCCGAGCCCGCGGTCGATGTGCCGTTCGACCAGGTGGCGGGCCAGGCCGACCGGGACCGGTTGTCACAGTGTGTCTCGGCCGAGCTGGGCGCGCCCGTCACGGTGGACAAGTTGTTCGCCGTGCCGACTATCGCGGGCATGGCGACCACGCTGCGCCCGCAGCTGGAGGGACATGCGGGGGGCGCGGTGCGCGAGCTGGCACAGGGGACGGACGGCGGCGCGTTGTTCCTGTTCCACCCCGCGGGAGGTTCCACCGCCGTCTACCGACCGCTGGTCCGGCTGCTGGATCCGGAGGTGGCCTGTTTCGGCATGGAACGGTTCACCGAGCCCGACGACGTCGAGGTGAAGGCGGCGCGGTACCTGCGGCTGATTCGCGAGCGCAGGCCGCACGGGCCGTACCGGCTCGGCGGATGGTCGTTCGGCGGCTGTCTTGCCTACGAGGTCGCGCGACAGCTGACAGCGGAAGGAGAGGAGGTGGAACTGCTCTTCCTGATCGATTCCATCCTGCCGCTCTCGGTTCCGGGCGTGCCCGAGCGCGAGCTGCTGACCCAGCGGTTGCGGCGGTTCGCCGACCAACTCGAACAGACGTATCAGGTGAGCCTCGGCGTCTCCGACGACGACCTGGGAAGACTGGACGAGCGCGCGCAGGTCGAGCTCGTCATGCGGCGGATGCGCGAGGCCGTCCCCGGCATTGGTGACGCGGTGGCCGAACACCAGTACACGTCCTACGTGGACGCCAGAATCGCCGAGCGGTACCGGCCGGGCGGATACCTGGGGCCTGTGTTGCTTTTCCGTGCGGCGGCCCCGCATCCGCTGACCACGTCACTCGATCCGCGTTACCTCCGCACCGATGCCGCACTGGGCTGGGACGAGTACTGCCACGACCTGGAGATCGTCCGGGTGCCAGGAGACCACATCTCCATGATCGATCCGCCGAACGTGTCGGTGATCGCGGAACGGCTCAATGCCGCACTGCGACCGGCGAGAACAGTTCCGAGGTAGGAGGCGACCATGGGGAACAGTGCCGAGTGGATCGCGGAGGCGAGCACGGTGTGCCGGATCGCCGATCTGGCCGCCCGCGACGAGGAGGTCCTGCTGCTCGCCGAGAAGCGGGCGGCGGATCGGCAGCACGCCAAAGGAAAGCTCACGGCCAGGGAACGCATCGAGCTGCTGGTCGATCCGGGTTCGTTCGTCGAGGTCGACCGGCTCAACCGGCACCGGTGCACCGACTTCGGAATGGCGGACAACCGTCCCTACGGAGACGGAGTCGTGACCGGGCAGGCCACAGTGGATGGACGACCGGTGTGTGTCTTCTCCCAGGACTTCACCGTGTTCGGCGGCAGCATGGGGGAGGCGTTCGGGGAGAAGGTCCTCAAGGTGATGGATCTGGCCCTGACGATCGGCTGTCCCGTCATCGGCATAAACGACTCCGGCGGTGCTCGCATCCAGGAGGGTGTGGTGGCGCTGGCGTACTACGCGGAACTGGCGCGGCGTAACGCACACGCGTCCGGGGTGGTGCCACAGATCTCGTTGATCATGGGCCCGTGCGCCGGGGGAGCGGTGTACACACCCGCGATCACGGACTTCACCGTGATGGCGGGGGAGACCTCGCACATGTTCGTCACCGGGCCGGAGGTCGTCTCGGCCACAACGGGGGAAACGGTCACCGCCGCGGAACTCGGCGGCGCACGGGTGAACAGCGAGATGTCCGGCAATGTGCACTATCGCGCGAATGACGAGCAGGACGCGCTCGACTGGGTCCGGACCCTGCTGGGTTATCTGCCGAGCAACAACCTGGACACCTGTCCCGAGTACGCGAGCACCGCCGATCTGCGCCTCGGTGAGCGGGACGAATCCCTGGACGCACTGGTGCCGGACTCGCCGCACCGGGGGTACGACATGTACCGGCTGATCGAGGCGCTCGTCGACGACGGCGACATCCTCGAGGTGCAGAAGGATTTCGCGGCCAACATGATCTGCGCGTTCGCCCGGATCGAGGGTCGCTCCGTCGGTGTCGTCGCCAACCAGCCGCTGTGTCAGGCAGGTGTGATCGATATCGACGCCTCGGAGAAGGCCGCGCGGTTCGTGCGCTTCTGTGATGCCTTCGGCATACCCCTGCTCACCCTGGCGGACGTCCCGGGATATCTGCCGGGTGTCGGGCAGGAGCGCGCCGGGATCATCCGCCGCGGCGCGAAACTGGTGTACGCCTACGCCGAGGCGACGGTGCCGAAGGTGACCGTGGTCGTGCGCAAGGCCTACGGCGGTGGATACGCGGTCATGGGCTCCAAGCATCTCGGTGCCGATGTGAACCTGGCCTGGCCGACCGCGGAGATCGCGGTGATGGGGGCCGAAGCCGCGGTCACCGTGCTGTATCGCAGGGAGTTGCACGCCGTGGCCGGGACGGCGCGGGAAGCGACGAGGCTGCGTCTCGTCCGGGAGTACCGGGAACGGTTCGCCACCCCGTACGCGGCGGCCGAGCGCGGCTACGTGGACCGGGTGATCCGGCCCGCGACCACGCGGATCGAGGTGACGCGGGCGTTGCGCCTGCTACGCACCAAGCGACAGGAACTTCCCGCGAGGAAGCACGGGAACATCCCGCTGTGAGCAGGCTGGGTGCTTGCGGCGACAAACGTGGAGGAGCAGGCGATGATCGCTAAGAGGCGGCGGATGTGGACGCTGCTGGCAGCCGTGCTGCTGGTGGGAGCCGCGCAGGTGCCCAGTGCCGGTACCGCGATGTCCGGTGTCGCCCAGCAGGCCGGCGTCGCGGCGCGGGCGGACAACGGAGCCAGGGTGCTGCGGGAGACCAGGATCGACGAGCGCACCCTGGATCTGGAGATAGATTCGCCGTCGCTGGGGCGCAGCGGCATGGTGCGGGTCCTGCTGCCGGAGGGCTGGGACGAGCAACCCGGCCGGACCTGGCCCTCGCTGTGGTTGCTGCACGGCTGCTGCGAGCGGGCCGACTACCGGTCCTGGACCGAGTTCACCGATGTGGAGGAGTTCACCGCGGACAAGCAGACGCTGGTGGTGCTGCCCACCGATGGTGCGGCGGGCATGTACACCAAGTGGTGGAACTTCGGACTCTGGAACACGCCGGACTGGGAGAAGTTCCATGTCACCGAGGTGCGGCAGATCCTGGAACGCGGCTATCGCGCGGGACAGCGCAGGGCGGTCGCCGGGCTGTCCATCGGGGGATTCGGCGCGATGCACTATGCCTTCCGTCATCCGGGCATGTTCTCCGCCGCGGCCTCCTACAGTGGTGTGTTGAACACTTTGGACACTCTCGCTCCCGGGGTCATCAAGGCGATCCTCGTCCGTGAGGGGTTCTACAACTGGACGATGATGTGGGGCGGCGAGCGGCTCAACCGCGGCCTGTGGGAGTCGCACAACCCGTACGACAACGTGGAGAAGTTGCGGGGAACCGCCCTGTACGTGTCCAGCGGCAACGGTGACCAGGGGCCGCTGGACGAGCAGTCACCGCTCGACTTCATCGAGCCCTCGGCTCTCGGAACCTCGAAGCAGTTCACCGCGAGGCTGCGGGAACACGGCATCCCGGTGACCACCGACTTCTACGGCGGCGGCACCCACACCTGGCCCTACTGGGAGCGCGCCCTGCACCGCTCATGGCCGGTGCTGGCCGAGGGGCTGGGGCTGTAGGAGAGGCTGATCAGGTCGTGGGCAGCCCGGTCAGCAGGAACTTCCGGACCAGCGGACCGGCCACGTCCCGGAACTCCTCGAAGTAGGCGTGCCGCGCTCCGGTGATCAGCCGCAGCCGGGCGTCCGGGATGCGCTTCGCGAGCAGCGCAGCGTTGGCCGTGGGATTGAACCTGTCGTCCGTACCGTGCACGACGAGCGTCGGGGCGGTGATGAGTGGCAGTACGTCCCAGCTGTTGTGCCGCGCACTGGCCTTGCGATGGCTACGACGAGCGTGTGCGGGCATCGCCGGGTCGCCGAGCGTGTTGTAGGGGCCGGGATGGGTGGCGAGCCAGGCCGGGGAGTACATCAACTCCAGCAGGGCCTGCCGCACGGACTCGGCGTCCCGTTGGGCGAGCGACCGGCTGACCTCCAGGCTGCGTTCGACCCCGTGTGGGGTTCCGGGGGAGGTGCAGCCCAGTACCAGCCTGCTGACTCGTTCGGGGTGATCGGCGGCGAGCCACTGCGCCACCCGGCCGCCCATCGAGGTGCCGTACACGCCGGCTCTGGTGACCTCGAGGTGATCCAGTACCGCGACCACGTCGCTGGCGAAACCGCGCGTGCTGTAGGTGTCCGTGTCCGGCTTGCCGCTTCGGCCGGTGCCCCGGTAGTCGATCGTGACGGTTCGGAACGTGGTCTCGAAGTCGGGGCGTACGGCGTCCCACCAACGGCTGCTGTTGGCCTGCCCGGCGAGGAGGACGAGGGTGTCCGCGCCGGAACCGTGCACCTCGTAGTGAATGGCGACCTTGTCCGTGGTCAGCACCTGTGGCATCCCGTCGATCGTAGCCGGGACATCGCAGGTGACCGCCAGGATGGCGTATAACCGCCTATACGGCCGGGCTTTGAGGGAGTATTCGCCGAAACAGGCGGCCGGTCGCCGCTCGGGAAGCGTACAGAGATCAGCCACGATCCGTGTGGAAGGAGCGCGCTGTTCAGGCGGAGACGTCGTGCTCGTCCCCGACGATGTGGTCGACGAAGCCGTAGGCCAGAGCTTCCTCGGCATCGAACCAGCGGTCGCGGTCCGCGTCAGCGGTGATTCGCTCTACGGGTTGACCGGTCTGTCGCGCGGTGATCTCGGCGATCCGCCGCTTCATCTTGCCGAACACCTCGGCCTGGATCGCGATGTCACTCGCCGCACCCCCGATTCCCGCGGAGGGCTGGTGCATGACGATCCGGGTGTTGGGCAGCAGGTAACGCTTGCCCGGTGTACCGGAGGACAACAGGAACTGGCCCATGGAGGCGACGAAGCCGAGTCCCCAGGTCGAGACGTCTGGTTTGACGAGCCGGAGCGTGTCGTAGATCGCCATGCCCGCCGTAACCGAACCACCCGGCGAGTTGATGTAGAACGTGATGTCCTCGGCGGGATCCTCGGCCGCGAGCAGCAGCAGTTGCGCGATGACCCGGTTGGCCACCTCGTCGGTGACCTCCGAACCGAGGAAGACGATCCGGTCACGCAGCAACTGCTCGTAGACCGATTCGTTGACGGACGCCGTGGGAGTCGGTGTCCGCATGTCGGGTGCAAGATCCACTGTCATCGCTGCCTGCCTCTGTTCGACGTCCGTTGCAGGACCGACGGTATGGGCCAGACGCGGTCGGCGGGACAACGTTCGCCCAGAGCGTGCCGAGTTCGCTCTGGGCGATCATGACCGGCCATCGCCTGTCGCCGAGCCGTTTGTACGGCACTTGTATCCCCGCGGCACAGGCTCTCCGCACGTCTGAACAAACCTCACGGAGGACAGTTATGAGAATGCGGCCCAGGATTGTCAGGAGCGGGGCGGTGCCGATCACACCCGCGACCCGCCCGGCGACGCGCCGGAAGCGAGGCCTGCTCACCAAGGTCGCCGTGCTCACCGCGGGCACGGCCATGTCGTTCGGTGTGGCCGCGCCGGCCCAGGCGGAGCACGATGTCGCGGCGATGGCGTTGCCGTCGGCCAACATGGAAGCGGTGCTCAAGGCGGCACAGATCGACCCCCGCAGGGCGGGCACCGAGCTGACGCCCGGCAGCAAGGCCAGCGTCGTGCTGGTGGAGGAGGCGCTGACCGCGAGGGGACTGCTGGACGGCAAGTATGTGGACGGGCACTTCGGTACCGCCACCATCTCCGCCTACGCCGCGTACCAGCGCTCCCTCGGCTACTCCGGTATCGATGCTTCCGGGCTGCCTGGGCCGACATCGCTGCAGAAGCTGGGCAGCCAGCGCTACACCGTGACCAATGTGGTGTCGGCGGGCAGCAGGGTCACCTACCACGGGCGCACGATGAACACCCGCACCAAGGCGATGCTGGTGGAGGCCGAGCGGCTGCTGGGCCGACAGCTTTCGGTCACGCAAGGTTCGTACAACCCCGGTGGTGTCGGCGGGTCGGCCGGTACCCACGACGGTGGCGGCGCGCTGGATCTGTCGGTGCAGGGGATGACGTCGGGCACTCGCACAGACGTCGTCAGGAAGCTACGCAACGTGGGCTTCGCGGCCTGGCTGCGAACTCCCGCCCAGGGGAACTGGGCCTACCACATCCACGCGATCGCGGTGAACGACCCGGATCAGTCGTCGGCGGCGCAGCACCAGGCCGGGGACTACTACCTCGGCTACAACGGTCTGGCCAACCGTGCTCGCGATGACGGCCCTCAGGTCACGAAGGTGACCTGGGAGGAGTACAAACGCGGCTGATCCCGGCGCCGGCGGGAATTCGTCGACGAGTTCCCGCCGGCCCGCATCCGGAAGCGGGCCGCGGAAAACGGAGCGGCGAGCAGCCGGCTGCGCACGTTACCGTGCCCGGGACGATCTCGGAGGACGGAGAAGCTGTGGCAACCGAACACGACGATCTGTTGATCGCACGGGTCGAACAGCCCGGGGGAGTGTCAGTGCGGCTCGCGCAGCAGATCGCGTTCATCGTCGAGGTGGATCGCCTCAAGACCGTGCTGCGGCGCAGCCCGCTGATCGCCGAGGATCGCAGGGAGAACGACGCGGAGCATTCCTGGCATCTCGCGTTGATGGTGCCGTTGCTCGCCGAGTACGCGGACGATCCCATCGACGTCGGGCACACAGTGCAACTGGTCCTGGTCCACGATCTCGTCGAGATCTATGCGGGGGACACGTTTCTGTACGACACGGATGCCGAGCGGGACCAGGACGCGCGGGAGCGGGCCGCCGCCGACCGGCTGTTCGCGTTGCTGCCCGCGGACCAGGCCGCGCGGTTACGCGCGTTGTGGGACGAGTTCGAGGCCCGTGAGTCGCCGGAGGCACGTTTCGCCAAGGCGATGGACCGGTTGCAGCCGCTCCTGCTCAATTTCAACAACAAGGGTGGCACCTGGCGGACCCCGGGAGTGACCGAGTCCGACGTGCGCGGCCGGAAGTCGGTCATCGCGGACGCATCGACCGAGCTCTGGGCCTACGCGCAGAAGTTGATCGGCCTCGGCGCCCTGCGCGGCTGGGTTCGACGGGACCGAGACTGACGGACGGTCGTCGCAGGCACCGCATGCTGCGATAATCCGGACCCCGGCGGATCGCTGTCGGTCACGGACGGTCGACAAGACGTCGTCGGGCCAGCGGAGGTGGGATGGCCATGCCAGACCCACGGGCGGCGAGGTTCGGCGAGGTGCTCGCGGTCGGCGAGTTCCGGTCGCTGTTCGCCGCTCAGCTGGTCACGGTGATGGGGGATCAGCTGGCCAGGGTCGCCCTGTCGATCCTGGTCTTCGACCGCACCGGGTCGCCGGGCTGGGCGGCGGCGGTGTACGCGGCCACGTTCCTGCCGGATCTGCTGGGCGGGCCGCTGTTGTCGGGGCTGGCGGATCGGTACCCGAGACGGACGGTGATGGTGAGCGCCGATCTGGCCCGGGTCGTGCTGGTGGGGCTGATGGCGCTGCCGGGAATGCCGCTTCCGGTCGTGGGTGGTCTGCTCGTGGTGGTCCAGGTGCTCAACCCGCCGTGGAACGCCGCGCGGGCGGCGCTGCTCACGCACGTGGTGTCCGATCGGCAGTTCGTCAGCGCCATGGGCTTGCTGTCGATGGTGGTGCAGAGTGGGCAGGTGGTCGGGTTCGCCGGGGGAGGCCTGCTCGTGGCCTGGCTCGGCCCCCACGGCGCACTCGCGACCGACGCGGGCACCTTCGGCGTTTCCGCGCTGGTGTTGCTGGCCGGAGTGCGGCAGCGCCCCGCGGCCGCGGCGCCGGATGTCGCCTCCTCGGCTGGCGCTGGTTCGTCCCGGGGCCGCGCGTGGTGGAGCCTGGTACGGGGCGGAATGCTGCTCGTCTGGTCCGATCGGCGCTTGCGATCGTTGGTGGCGTTGGGCTGCGTGTCCGGGTTCTACATCGCGGGTGAGGCGCTGGCCGCGCCGTACGCGGCCGAACTCGGCGGGGGCTCGGTGACCGTGGGGCTGCTGCTCGGGGCCTTCGCCGCGGGAAGTGTCGCCGGCATGGCCCTGCTCGCCCGCGTGCCCGAGGTCTACCGGCGTCGGCTGCTGGTGCCGTTGCCGGTGCTGGCCTGTGCGGTTCTGCTCGGCTGCGCGGCCGATCCCGGTCTCGTGGTGACGTTGCTCCTGTTCACGATCTCCGGATGCGCCAGTGCCTACAACCTGGTGGCCAGCACGGTGTTCGTCCAACTCACCCCGGACTCGCAGCGCGCACAGGCGTTCGGCCTCGCGATAACCGCCCTGCGGGTGTCCCAGGGCGTAGGTGTGGTGGTGGCGGGCCTGGCGGCCGAACGGCTCGGACCCCATCTCGTGGTCGCGTTCGCGGGTGCGCTCGGAACCGTGGCGGCACTGGCCGCGTGCGATTCCTGGCGTCGTGCGTCGGCCCGCGCTCCCGGTCCCGATGCGGCATCGGGACCGGGAACCGGTGGTGCCAGGTTGTCCTAGTGGAGTATTCAGGCCGGACCCGTGGCCGAGTGGGTCAGAAGCGGGTCCAGTCGGTGGGCCGCTGCGGAGCGGGGCGGCTCCAATCCGTCGGGAGCGAGCGCACCGACCAGTCGGTCGGCAGCGAACGGAACGTCCAGTCCGTGGGGCACGACCTGGTCCAGTCGGTGGGCCGCTGGCTACGGCGCCTGCCGCTGGTGGGCAGGCCGGTCTGCAGTGCGCGGATGTTGAGGTTCGACATGGTTACCTCCGGTGGTGTCGGGCACAGTGTGCAGGCAGGCGGGCAATCGGCCAACCGGACTAGTGACACACCGCTTCTGTGCGATTACGATGGCCATCCTCTCGCTGGAGCTACCGGGGAGAAGGTGCTACGCGTGGGATTGTCCAAGGTCCGAGGGCCGATACACAGCTCAGCCGGCCGACAGTTGGGTTTCGATCCGCGCGGCTGGTCCGTGTGGCTGTTGCCCCGGCCCGTCCTGGTGTCGCTGGTGACGGTCGAGATTGTCGCGCTCGTCGCGGTCGCGGCGACCGCGACGCTGGTTCCCGTCACGGCCCAGGCACTGATGTGGTGCGGCCTGCTCGTCGCCGCGGAGGTCATTCATCTCGAGGCGGCACAGGGTATCGAGCGGATCCGTGAACTCGGGGCCGAGGGCCATCCCCACATGCACCTGCAGTCGATCTGGATCTTCGCCGGTCTGCTTCTCCTGCCGCCTCCGCTGGCGGTCGTGGTGATCGTCGTCAGCTACGCACATTCTTGGCTGCGGGTGTACCGGCGGCGGGGTGTGGCGCACCGCAAGGTGTACTCGGCGGCGACGGTGGTGCTCGCCTGCACGGCCGCCGGCGCCGTGTTGCACCTCGGCACCGGCGGACAGTTCGCCCCGTACATGCCCCACGCGGACGGGTTCGGCGGCATGGTCACCGTGCTCCTGGCTGGTGCGGTGTACTTCGGTGTCAACTACGTCCTGGTGATCTTCATGATCATCATCGCCAATCCGGACAAGCCCGGACGCAACGCGCTCGGCAATCCGTCCGACGTGCTGATCGTGCTCGCCGCCGTCGGGATCGGCTGTGGTATCGCACTCGTGGTGACGCTGCGCCCCTGGTTGCTGCCCGTCCTGATGATCACTCCCGTGGCCCTGCACCTCGGTCTGCTGCTGCCGCAGTTCCAGCTCGCCGCGAGGTCCGACTCGAAGACCGGGATCCTCGCTCCGGAGTTCTGGTCCGAACTCACCCGTCGCGAGCTGGTGCGCGCCGAACGGATTCACTCCACGGCGGGCGTGCTGATGATTGACATCGACCACTTCAAGGCTGTCGACGACGGCAACGGCCATCTCGCCGGTGACGAGGTGCTTCGTGCGATCGCAGGCGCGGTCCAGGGGTCGGTCCGCGGCGGGGACTACGTCGGCCGCTACGGCGGTGACGAGTTCGTCGCGCTGCTGCCCGGCGTCGGCGCGGACGAGCTCGTGGCCGTCGCCAATCGCATCAACGCCGGTATCGCCGCACTCGAGGTCCCTGTCCCGGTCCGCACCCCGGGAAAGCCGGCCACGGTCAGTGGTCTCACGGCCTCCATCGGCGCCGCGCTCTACCCGGACACGGCCACCGACTACACGACTCTCCTGCACGCCGCCGACGAAGCCGCCTATGCCGCGAAGAAGAGTGGCCGGAACCGGGTCGTGCTGGCCCCGCAGGACGTGATCGGGGTGAGCATCCCCGCCCAGATCCCCGCCGAGCACTAGCCGAGTCAGCAGTTCCGACGGCCGTGTTGGCAGTTCCGGTGACGTGACAGCGGTAACCGGCCAGTCGGGGGGCTTCCCGGCCGGTTACCGCCACGTCATGAAAGAGGTGACTGACGAGCGAGAATGACGCGTGGACGCCCACTTCACCCGATCGTGTTTCGGCTGCTGCTGCGTTGCCGGGCGCGAAACCGCATCGCGTCGTCGGCCACACTGCCGCGACGAAGGGTGAGGACGTCGCGGAGGTAGTTCATCCGCAGTTTCCACGGTGCCTCGGCGCCCTGCTTGGGGAACTGGTCCAGCGAGCGCAGCACATACCCCGCGGCGAAGTCGAGGAACGGCTCCTCCTCGACCCGGGGGTCCCGTTCGGGGACACACTCGTCGTACCCGTGCTCGTCCATGTACGTGAGCAGGCGGCTGATGTATTCGCTGACCAGGTCGGCTTTCAAGGTCCATGACGCGTTCGTGTAGCCGATGGTGTAGGCGAAGTTCGGCACGCCCGACAGCATCATGCCCTTGTAGGCCATTCTGTCCGGCAGGTGCACCTCGGCGCCGTCCACCGAGAGGTGTATTCCGCCGAAGACGAGCAGGTTCAGCCCGGTGGCGGTGATGAGCACGTCGGCATCGAGCTGGTCGCCGGAGCGGAGCCGGATGCCGGACTCGGTGACCGTGTCGATGTGGTCGGTCACGATCGATGCCGCACCACGGCGGATGGCCCTGAACAGATCACCGTCGGGCACCAGACACAGTCGTTGGTCCCAGGGGTTGTACTTCGGCCTGAAGTGGACGTCGACGGGATAGTCCTTGGGCAGCTGCGCGATGGCGAGCCTGCGCAGCAGTGACTTGACCAGGCCGGGACGAGCCTTGCTCAGCTGGAACACGGCGGTCTGGGTCAGCACGTTCTTCCACCGGGAGAGCCGGTACGCGAGCGGGGACGGCAGGACCTTCCGGAAGAAGTTCGCCACGACGTCGACGCCCGGCTGGGCGATGATGTAGCTCGGCGACCGCTGCAGCATGGTCACGTGCTCCGCGTCCGGCGCCATGGCGGGCACCAGGGTCACTGCCGTCGCACCGCTGCCGATGACCACGACGCGCTTGTCCGCGTAGTCCAGGTCCTCGGGCCAGTGCTGGGGATGCACGACCGTCCCCGCGAACCGGTCCAGACCGGGGATGTCCGGGGTGTATCCCTCGTCGTAGCGGTAGTAGCCGCTGCAGCAGTACAGGAACCCGCAGGTCAGGGTGATCGTTTCGCCGGTGTCGGTCCGCTCGACGGTAACGGTCCACCGGCGCTCGTCGCTGGCGTAGTCGGCGTGCACGACGCGGTGGTGGAACCGGACGAGCGAGTCGACGCCGTACTCCCGCGCGGTCTCGTGCACGTAGCTCAGGATCGCGGGGCCGTCCGCGATGGCCTTCTGGTCGGTCCAGGGCTTGAACCGGTAGCCGAGGGTGAACATGTCGGAGTCGGAACGGATACCGGGATAGCGGAAGAGGTCCCAGGTGCCACCGATCGTGTCCCGGGCCTCCAGGATCGCGAGGGTGGAGCCGGGCCGGTCACGACGGAGCTGGCAGGCCGCGCCGATGCCGGACAGGCCGGCTCCGACGATCAGCACGTCCACGTGTTCGAGCAGTTCGTCCGGGCCGCCATCGTTTCCGCAAGGTGTCATTACCATCCTCCAGACATACCGGCGGTCTTGAACGTAACCGTGGTTATCCTGCCACCCGATCCGATCGGGCGACAGTCACCCGCGCTGCCGGTGCTCAGCCGCACAACCTGTGCCGTTCGGCTTCCGCGCGGGCGTGTGCGGCCTCGGCGTGAAAGCCACTGCTCTCCAGCAGCTCCGCTGCCTGCCGCAGCGTGCGATCCGCCTCGTCGTGCCGCCCTGCCGAGAGCAACGCGAGACCGAGTTGGCGCATGGCACGGGCGAGTTCCGGGTCCAGTGCGACGTGCTCGGCGAGCGCGACGGCCCTCCTGGCGAGGCGCAGGCCCGTGTCGGGGGTCTGCGAGGTGCGGCTGAGCAGCCGCAGCGCCCACGCCTGTCCCATCAGGTCGTTGTGCTCCTCCGCGTAGATCAGCGAATCGCGGATGTGCCGGTCCGCCGAGTCGGTGTCGCCGAGCACGAGTTGGACGTCGGCGAGGAACAGCCGCACAACCGACACCAGGTCGAGGTCGCCCATGCGGCGGGCCGAGGCCAGGGTCGCGGTGAGATGTTCGGCGGCAAGGCCGGGTTGACCCGAGGCCTGGTGCAGCCTCCCGAGTTCCAGTGCGGACGAGGTGCACAACGCCTCGTCGCCCAGCCGATGGGCGATCTCGTAAGCCCGGCTCAGGTAGCCATCCGCCTCGGGCAGGCGACCCGCTCTGCGTTCGATCGCGCCAAGGGAGCACAGCACCTCCACCTCGCCGTGGCGGTTGGCCGCCGCGGCGAAGTGTCGTCTGGCCACCCGGTGCTGCTCACGAGCCTGCGGCTGCCGTCCCGCCCATTCGTGCATCCAGCCGACACCGTGGCGGGCGTAACCAGCACCGTTGGTGTCGCCCTTGCGTTCGAGGATGACACTCGCCCGCAGGAAGTCGGCCTCGGCCTCGGCGAAGCGGTGTTGCCGTGCGCGGAGCACACCACGCTGCTGGAGCAGCCCGCCGACGTCATCCGGGTCCACCGCGCGTAGTGCCACCCGGTTGAGGTCGTCCCAGTCCTCGAGGCGAGCCTGCAGATCGCAGAAGCCGGCCGTGGCCAGCGCCAGTTCACCGGTCAGCCCGCCGAGCCCGAGCTCCGCGCTGTGCTCGACGCAGGCGCGGATGTTCAGCCACTCCGCGTCCAGCCAGGCAGCAGGATCCGCGGGCAGCAGGGTGGCGAGTTCTTCGGTCCACCGGGTGTCACCCGTGCCGCCGCGCGTGCGCAGCAGGCCCTGATGTGGCAGCCGGTCATCGGCGCGTTCGACGAGCCCTCGCCACAGCTCGAACAGTCTGCGAAACGGCGGGACGAGGTCGGCGCCGCCGGTGAGTTCGCGGCCGAACGTCCGCAGCAGGTCGTGCAGCCGAAACCGCGGCTGCCCGAGTGAGTCCTGACCCACGCAGGCGACAAGGCGTGCGTCGACGAGGGTTTCGACGTGGTCCTCTGCCTGCTCGAGGCCGAGGTCGAGCAGGGGAGCGGCGACCCAGGCGGGAAAGTCCGGGCCCGGTAGCGCGGCGAGGAGCCGGAACGCCTGGCGGTGGGAGTCGTCCAGTCCGTCGTAGCCGCAGGCCAGGTTGGCCCGGACATCGAGGTCGCCGACGCGCAGCTCGTCGAGTCTGCGGCGCTCGTCCGAAAGGCGATCGGCAAGTCGGGCCAGGGGCCAGTGCGGGCGCTTGACGAGCCGGGCGACGGCGACCCGCAGCGCCAGTGGGAGATGGCCGCAGTAGTCCGCGATCCGCACGGCCGCCGTGGGGTCGCTGGCGATCCGGGACCCGCCCAGTGCGTCACGCATCAGGTCCACGGCCGCTTCGGACGAGAGCACGTCCAACGGGACCACTCGTGCGCCTTCGAGGCCCGCGAGTATCCGCCTGCTGGTGACGATCGCGGCGGTGGCGGTGGTGTTGGGCAGCAACGTACGCACGTGCGCCTCGTCGGCCACATTGTCCAGCACCAGGAGCACGCGCCGATCGGCGAGCAGGTCGCGCAGCAGATCGGCGCGCTCTGCTGGATCGGTGGGAACGGCCCGGCCCGGGACACCGAGGCCGCGCAGCATTCGGTCCAGCGCGGTAGCGGCGTCGACCGGGTTGTCCTCGGTTCCCCGCAGGCTCAGGTAGAGCTGACCATCCGGGTAGTGGTCGCGGACCAGATGGGCGACATGCACGGCCAGGCTGGTCTTGCCCACACCCGCCGGTCCGGTGATGGTCCAGACACCCGCGCCGTCGCGCAATCCGGCGCCAAGTTGCGCCACCTCGTCCGCGCGACCGGTGAACTCGGGGACGTCGGCGGGCAGCCAGGACGGGACCGGGGTGCTCGGGGGTCTTCGGTGCTGCCGCCGGTTGCCGGTCGCCGGGGTCGCGAGGACTTCAAGGTGCAGTTCACGCAGTTCCGCGTTCGGGTCGATCCCGAGTTCGGTCGCGAGGACGCCGGTGGCTCGGCGGTAGGTGTCGAGCGCCTGCGCGTGTTCGCCGCTGTGGTGCAGGGCGCGCATCAGCTGAGCCCAGAATCGTTCGCGCAACGGGTGTTCGGTGACCAGCGCACGGAGGTCGTCGATGATGCCGTGGTGTTCCCCGAGCCGCAGCCGCGCGTCGTTGCGCCGTTCAATCGTCCCCAGCCGCAGCTCGTTCAGCGCGTCCGCCTCGCTGTGTCCGGGGTAGAGCGACGGCACGTCCGCCAGCGGCTGCCCACGCCAGAGTGACTGGGCCGTGTCGAGCAGCCGGGCCTGTTCAGCCACATCGCCGTTCTCCGCCGCCGTCTCGGCAGCGGCGCGCAGTCGGTGAAACCTGCTGAGATCGAGTTGTTCCTCGGTGAGGTGGATCGCGTAGCCCGAGGTCTCGGTTCGGATCAGTCGTCGCTCATCCGCGTCCCGCAGCGTCCGGCGCAGACGCATCACATAAGTCTGCAGAGTGGCGCGGGCGGCCTTCGACGGGCGGCTGCCGTAGAGGTGTTCGACCAGTTCGTCCGTGGAGACGGCCTGCCCGGCACGCATCAGCAGCGCCGCCAGCAGCACCCGCTGCCGTGCCGACCGGATCTCGACCGGCCGACCGGAGTGGCTGACTCGAAGGGGCCCGAGAACGGCGAAGAACCAGTCTTCGCGACCACTCACAGCGCCCCCTCGTCCAGTCGTCCGCGGATCAGCTCCGCAGGGCACTCACTCTAACGGTCCGCGACGAGTTGTCAGCGAAGGGTCACTTCGGAAAGAACGCTGTGAGCTGCACTTTTGTGGGTTGAGGTCGGGACTTCCCGGTGCTCGCGCGAGTGCGAGCAGGATCTCAGCGACCAGGTGTCAGTGAAAGGTCAGCAGCTTCGCGCATGCTCGGGATCCGGCCGCCGCCGTTGGATCGCGGACCGAACGAAGGGCATCGATGAGAAGTAGTCATTGGTACGGGAGCTGACTCCGCCGGCGTCGCGGTTCCCACCCCCGCAGCGAGGCGGGAACCGCGACGTGTGCGGGCGGCCTGGTCGGTGGTCCCCCTGGGGGTGTCCACCGGCTAAATCCGCACCCGCTCAGGTCGAATGGCGTTGCTGGGTACGGAAAACCACGAACAGCAGCCGAAGACCCACCAGGGCGCTGATCACCAGGAGGTTGTAGCCGAGCAGCTGGTGCAGGCTGAGATCCGGTAACAGGGTCGGACCGCCGGATCCGGTCAGCAGCAGTACGGCCATCAGCCCGGTCGCAGCTCCGACGAACGTCAGCAGTACCTCGTGCAACCAGCCGGTCAGCAGGTCGCGGTCACGCTCGTCGGCCAGGAGCCGGACGTTCACCGACAGCCGTCCCTGCTCGAGTGCGCCGCCGATCCGGTCGACGCGGCGGGGCAGCCTGCGCAGCACCGGTAGCAGGGCCAGCAGTTCGTCCGTCGCCGCCCGGCGTACCGAATCCGGGCGCAGCTGCTCGCCGAACTGTGCTGTCGCGAAGGCTCGGGACTCTGCGACGATATTGAACCCAGGGGCGAGCAGGGCCAGCGTTCCCTCCATTGTGGCCAGTGCGCGGAACACGGCCGCGATCGGGGCGGGCACCGACAAGCGGAAGCCGGCCACCACGCGGAAGAGATCGGTGAACAGCTCCATGTCCGGCGCCTCGCCATGGCTGAAGTGCTTGGCGACGAGCGCGCCCAGTGCCCGTTCGAGCCGTTGCTCGTCGATCTCGTCCGGCCGTTCGACGATCTCCAGCAGCCCGTCCCGCAATGCGGCGGGGTCACCACGATCGACCGCGAGAAACAACGTGTGCAGCCCCTCTCGCAAACCGGAGTCGAGTCTGCCGACCGACCCGAAGTCGAGCAGCCCGAGCCCGCCGTCGGCGAGCAGCAGAATGTTGCCGGGGTGCGGGTCGGCGTGAAAGACGCCGTGGAGGAGTACCTGCCGCAACACACAGTCCAGGAGTTCTCGCGCGGCGGCGGTACGGTTCGCGCCGTCACCGGGAATCGTCGCCGCGCCGAGCGGTACCCCGTCGAGACGGTGCATGACCAGGACCCGCTCGGTCGACAGTGCCGAATGGACAGTCGGAAGGCGGACGGATCCCGAACTCGCCGACGCGACCGCGGAGATGTTGCGCGCCTCGACCCGGAAGTCGAGTTCCTCGACGAGCGCGACCGCGAACCCCTCGGCAAGGTCGACCACACCGAGCCCGCGTGCCCAGTTGGTCCGCCGATCCAATGTCCGTGCCAGCCTGCGGACGATGTCCAGGTCTTGTTCCACCACCTTGCGCACACCCGGCCGCTGCACCTTCACCACCACGTCCTCGCCGCTGTGCAGCCGCGCGCGGTACACGTGTGCTATCGAGGCGGCGGCGATCGGCTCCACGTCGAAGTCGGCGAACACTTCGTTCGTGCCCGCGCCGAGTTCGTCGCGCAGCACCTGCGCGATCTCGTCTGGATCCGCGTGGGCGACCTGGTCCTGCAGCCCGCTCAGTTCGTCGATGAACTCGGGCGGGAGCAGGTCGGGGCGGGTGGACAACACCTGGCCGAGCTTGACGAACGTGACACCGCCCTCCTCCAGTGCCCGGCGCAGTGCCCTCGCGAGCGTGGCGTTGCGGTGCCCTTCGCCTTCCGCGTCCCTTCTGCCAGCGAGGTACCTGCCAAGCCCGTGCCGCACGGCGATCGCGGTGATCTGGGAGTACCTCCTGGTACGGGCCATCCTGCTGCGCAGTGCGCGGATCCGGACGAGGACGCCAAGGCCGGCTCCGCTCGGAAACGCCATCTCCGCCACCAGCAGGAACACCAGGGTCGCGAGAAAGGAACAGCCCGCCACCGGGATGAGCAGTCCGAGGGCCAACACCGGATCCTGCTCCGGGCCGAGGGGCAGCGCGGTGATGATCAGGCCCGCGATCGTCCAGCCGAACAGTGCCCCGGCGAGGGCACGGCCGGTGCCGATCCGTACCCCGAGCACCCGGCGGGACGCGACGACGAGTGGCCACAACATCACCAGGTAAAGCGGCAGGCTCAGCAGGCCGAGCAGTAACGACGACATGAACAGATCAGATCATGCCGCCGCACCCGGTGGTTCCATCTCGGGAGGGGTTTCCTTCACTCCCAGGTCCTGGTCCGGACTTCCGCCCTACTGTGCGCTCGCGGCGGGCCGGACCACGATCTCGTTGACGTCGACCTCGGCGGGCCTGCTGATCGCGAAGGCGATGGCGTTCGCGATCGCGGAGGCCGGGATCGCCACCGACCGGTAGGTCCGCATGTTCTCCCTCGCCAGCGGGTCGGAGATGGAGTCGGCCAGCTCGGACTCGGTGACCCCGGGAGAGACGACACTGACCCGGATGTCGCCGGAGGACTCCTGGCGCAGTCCTTCCGAGATCGCCCGGACCGCGAACTTCGTGGCGCAGTAGACCGCCGCGGTGGGGACGACCTCGTAGGCGCCCACCGAAGCGACGTTGACGAACTGGCCCGCCCCCTGTTCCCGCATCACGGGCAACGCTGCCGCGATGCCGTACAGCACTCCGCGCACGTTCACGTCGATCATGCGGTCCCACTCGCCGACCTTCAGTTCCGCCAGCGGCGACAGTGGCATCACCCCCGCGTTGTTCACCATGACGTCCACACGGCCGTGGTGTTCCCTCGCGGTGGCGACGAAAGCCCGCATGTCCTCCGCGTCGGTGACGTCGAGACGCTGGAACGTGGCGTTGCCACCGCTGGCGGTGATGTCCGCCGTCAGCTGCTCCAGCCGATCGGTTCGGCGGGCGCCGAGGTGGAGGTGGTGGCCGTCGGTGGCCAGCCGGAGAGCGGTGGCCGCTCCGATGCCGCTGCTCGCGCCCGTGATCAGGACGGTCCTGCCGGAATTCCCCATCTTTGTGTCTCCTCCCGGCGCAAGGCCAGGTGCTCGTGGTGTGGGCTTCTCGACCACGAGTCTTGGCGCCACAGCGGCAGGCAACCAGGACGCGTCCTCCCTGGGCGCGGCACTCCCTGGATCACCCACCGCGCTAGCATCCGTCGCTGGTTATCTCGCTTGGGGGCTACTTGCGGGCACTTCATTCCCCGAATCGCACTTTTGTGGGAAAGTGTCGTACCCCGCGTGCGCAACTACCGCACTTCGTCGGTAGTCCTCGTGTGCCGGTTCGTGGTCGACTGGTGGTCGCGGCCGTCCGGTGCGTGAGTGCTTCGGCAAACGAGTGACGGTGGTCGGGCCGAAGTTGCCTGATGCTGCCATTCGGCGCAAGAAATCGCGGCCCTCCGGCCTATCGCGGTTGGCTCATTCGTACCCATTCCACCGCGATCGTGCGGCAAACTTCGTTGTGCCCCTTAGCCTTGCGTGATTCTTCGCTAAGAGGAGCACTGGGGAGCACGATGAAGTCCACCGCACCACCCTGGTTGTCGCGCGCCCGGAATCGGCCGGATCGCGCAGCCAACCGGCCATGAGCAGATCCGACATCGTCCGACGTTTCACCGACACCGCCGAGTACGCACCCCACCGGATCGCCGTCGCGACCGACACCGGCGACGTCACCTATGCCCGGCTGGCGGAACTCGCCGGGGGACGGGCCCGCCTGTTACGCACGGCCGGCGCGCTGCCGGGCACCAGGGTAGGACTGTTGACCGGGCACGGCACCGCGTCGATCGCCGCCGTACTGGGCACACTCGCGGCCGGGTGTGTGTACGTCCCGCTCGATCCGGGTTTTCCGGTCGACCGGCTCCAATACCAGCTCGCGACGGCGAACGTGTCACTGGTGCTGGCAGCTCCGGAACACGCCGAACTGGCCGAAGCCCTCTGCCGCCACACCGCGAGGCGGCTGGTGCTGGCGGACGACCACCACCTCGCGGCGCTCCCGTCGGCGTCGGGGCAGGACCTGGACGAACTGGCGTACGTCCTGTTCACCTCGGGCTCGACGGGACGGCCCAAGGCCGTCGGGCAGACTCGGCGCAACCTGCTGCACGTGGTGGACAACCAGATCGACAGCCTGTCGATCACCGTCGCCGACCGGCTCAGCCTGCTGGCGTCGTTCGCCTTCGACGCGGCGATTCCCGACCTCTATCCGGCACTGTTGACCGGTGCCGCAGTGGTTCCGGTGGATGTCCGTGCGCACGGGGTCGCCCATACCGCGCGAGTACTGGCACGGCATGGGGTGACGATCTACCACTCGACTCCGACGGTGTACCGGTACCTGCTCGACGTGCTCGGCGAGGACCGGCTCGCCTCGGTGCGGACCGTGCTGCTCGGCGGTGAACAAGCCACCTACGACGACGTCCGGGCAGGCGTGGCGCGGTTCGGGCCGGAGTGTGTGTTCGTCAACGGGTACGGCGCGACCGAGGTGACGTTCGCGGCGCAGTACCGGCTGCCCGTGACCGAGTTCGATGCGGCGGCCTCGAGGGGGCCACTGCCGATCGGTTCCGCGCTGCCCGGATTCGAGCTGGCGCTGCGCGAGGACAGCGGTGAGATCGAGATCCGCGGCCGCCACCTGGTACAGGGCTATCTCGACCAGTCCGACCGGCCCGACGGACAGAGCCCGGGGTTCGGCGTCACCGCCGACGGCGTACGTCGCTACCGCACCGGGGACGTCGGGCGGCGCCTGCCGGACGGCGAACTGGTCTGCCTCGGCAGGCTGGACCGGCAGGTGAAGCTCCGCGGGTTCCGGGTGGAGCCCGCCGAGGTCGAGGCCTGCCTCAGCGCGCTGCCCGGAGTGGCACAGGCGCGGGTCATCGTGCGTGACGACGTCCTACTGGGATACGTCACGGCCGCGGCGGACACTCACCACCCACAACCGACGCTGCTGCGGGCGGAACTGGCCCGACGGCTGCCCGGCTACTCGGTGCCCGCTGCCGTGACCGTGGTCGGCGAGTTCCCGCTCACCGTGACCGGCAAGCTCGACGAACGGGCGCTGCCCGACCCGAGGGCGGAAATGGCCGGAACCGGCTTCGGCGCGCCGACGACCGGAACCGAGCGGCAGGTGCATGACATCTGGTGCGCGGTGCTCGGCCGGGACGTCGTGGCCGTGTCCGACAATTTCTTCGACGTCGGCGGGCACTCATTGCTGCTCGGCCGTGTGCAGCAGCGGCTGACGGAACGGTTCGGAGTGGACATTCCGCTGCTCCGTCTGTTCGAACATCCGACCATCACCGCGCAGGCCGAGTACCTCGACGGCGCTGTTTCCGGCACCGTCGGGGACAGTGCAACGAGCGCTGCCGAGGTCGCGCAGGCACCGGCCCACCGTGTCCCACCCGTCGAACCGGCCGAGGTCAACAGCGACCTGATCGCCGTCGTCGGGCTGGGCGGGTGCTTTCCCGGCGCGCGGAACGTGGCGTCGTTCTGGTGGAACCTGTGCGCCGGCGTCGACTCCATCCACGACTACTCCGACAAGGAACTGGCCGAACTCGGCATCGGGGTGGGCCTGCGCTCCGATCCGGCACATGTGCGCTCTGGCGGCCGGCTCGACGGAGTCGAGGACTTCGACGCCGAGTTCTTCGGCTTCAGCGCCGAAGAGGCGGCCCTCGCCGACCCGCAGCACCGGCTGTTCCTGGAGGCGGCCTGGCAGGCACTGGAGGACGCGGGACGGGACCCTGCGGAGGAGGAGGGCCCGGTGGGCGTCTTCGCGTCGAGTTCGGTGAACCGCTACTTCCTCTACCACCTGTTCGACAACCCGGCGGTGACCGGTGTGCTCGACCCCGACGAGTGGGAGACTCGGCTGCTCGAGCGTCAGCTCACCGACCATCTGCCGGGTCAGGTGGCCTACCGGCTCGGCCTCACCGGTCCCGCCCTTGCCGTGCAGAGCGCGTGTTCCAGTTCGCTTGCGGCGGTCTGCCTCGCCGCGCAGAACCTGGCCGACTACCGCTGTGATCTCGCACTGGCAGGCGGCGTGAGCGTCACCTGGCCCCGGCACCGCCGTGGCGCCCTGACCTCGGTCGACGGCCGCTGCCGGGCTTTCGATGCGGCGGCCGACGGCTCCGGATTCAGTTCGGGAGCCGGGGTCGTCGCGCTGCGCAGGCTCGCCGACGCACTCGCCGACGGAGATCACGTCTACGCGGTGCTGCCCGGCTGGGCGATGACCAACGACGGGGCGGACCGGGCGGGCTATGCCGTGCCTGGGACGGCGGGGCAGTCCGCCGCGGTGGCCGAGGCGCTGGCCGTGGCCCAGGTGGACCCCGTCGAGGTGCGGCTGGTCGAGGCACACGGCAGTGGCACCCCGCTCGGAGATGCGATCGAGGTGTCCGCGCTCAACCGGGTGTTCGGGCACAGCGCGCCGCAGGGGTGGTGCGCGCTCGGCTCGGTGAAGACCAACATCGGTCACCTCGACGCGGCCGCGGGCGTGGCCGGGCTCATCAAGGCGGTGCTCGCGGTCCGGCACGGGGTGATTCCGCCGAACCTGCACTTCACGACACCACATCCCGAGGTCGATCTCACGGGCGGGCCGTTCTACGTGCCGACCAAACCCCTCGAATGGCCCGTTGGCGAACCCAGGGTCGCCGGGGTCAGCGCGTTCGGGATGGGCGGCACCAACGTGCACGTCGTCGTACGCGAGGCCCCGCCCGGCGGGGTAGCGGTTCCCGCCATCGGTCCGTACCTGCTGCCGATGTCGGCACGCGACAGCACGGCGTTGCGTGCCGTCGTCTCCCGGCTGCGTGACCATCTGGTCGCGGGTTCGCCGGAACTCGCCGACGTCGCGTACACGCTCGCGGTGGGCAGGCGTGCCCTGCGCTGCCGCGCGGCGGTGGTGGCGGAGAGCCGGGACGCCGCGGTCACCGCACTGGACGTCCTGCTGGACGACGACACGGACCTGGCCGGACAGCAGGGCGAGTTGCTGGAGCTGGGCGCGAGGTGGGTCGCGGGCGCCGATGTCGACTGGCGTGCCCACTACGAAGGCCGGTCAGGGCGCCGGATTCCACTGCCGACATATCCGTTTCAGCGCACCAGGTTCTGGATCGACCCACCGTTGAAGGGCGGCCCGCGATGAGCTGGTTCCTCTGCCGCAGGCCAAGTCCGGAGGCCGCGGTCCGGCTGTACTGCCTGCCCTACGCCGGTGGTGCGGCCAGCGTGTTTTACGACTGGCCATCGGCTATCGGACCGGACGTCGAGGTCCAGGCGGTCTCGATGCCGGGACGGGAACGGAGGTTCGCCGAGGACCCCGGTTTCGAGATCGCCGAACTCGCGGACGCGGTCGCCGCCCACGCGGACGGCCGCCCGTTCGCGCTGTACGGCCACTCGCTGGGTGGGTTGGTCGCGTTCGAGGTGATCAGGCGGCTGCGCCGGACTCGGCAGCGGCTGCCGGTGCGACTGTATGCGGGCGCCTGCAGGGCGCCGCACATCCGGGAGCAGGGGCCGTTCGTCGGGCTGTCCCGGCTGGACGACGAGGAGTTGGTCCGCCGGGTCGCCGAGGGCGGCGGCGTGCCCGATGCCGTGCTCGCCGAGCCCGAGCTGATGGAACTGCTGCTACCGGTGCTACGGGCCGATTTCACCTGGATCGACGACTACGAGTACCTCCCGGAACCCCCCGTCGAGGTGCCGATCGTCGCGTTCGCCGGTAGTTCGGACGACGCGGTCGCGACCGCCGACGTCCAGGCGTGGGCCGGGCACACCGCGGCCGGATTCAGCCTTTCGCAGATCGAAGGGGGGCACTTCTTTCTGCGCGAATCCCGGGACGAACTGCTCGCCACCGTGCGCGGCGATCTGGTTGCCGCTACCGCGGCCGCCGGTGCCGGCGCGTAACGGGTCCACCATCCATCCGATCATGGGGAGCCTGGATGACGAACACCATGCCCGTCGCGGCCACACAATGGCTGGCGGGACAAGAACTGTCCTTTCCGGACACCAGTATCGCGGAGCTGATCCTGGCCCAGGCCGCGAGGACTCCGGATGCCGTGGCAGTGCGGCAGTGGGATGTCCAGCTCAGCTACCGCGAGCTGGTTGCCCACGCGAGGAGCGTGGCCGACGTTCTCCGTGAGCGGGGCGTGCGGCAGGAAACCAGGGTCGGTGTGTGCGCCGAACGGTCTCCAGCTCTGGTGTCCACAGTGCTCGGTGTGCTGCTCTCCGGGGGTTGCTACGTGCCGCTGGAGCCGGGCGGCCCCGCAAGCAGGCTCGCCGCGATCGCTGCCGACGCCGGAGTCACCCTGGTGGTCGGCGACGCCGCGGTGGCCGAGTTCGGTGCGGCGCCGGGAATAGCGGACCTCGAGACACCACCTCTCCGCGCAGCGGCATCGGAGGACCGGGCAGGGGTTCCGGTATGCCCGGCTGTGCCCGCGAACACCGCACACGTGCTGTACACCTCGGGGTCGACAGGAACACCGAAGGGCGTGCTCACCAGCCACCGGAACATTGTCGCGTTCGTCACCGGCTGGGCGGACCTGCTCGGGATCGGGCCCGGGACCAGGACCCTCGGGATCGCCTCGCCGGCTTTCGACGCGTTCACGATGGATGTTTTCGCGCCGCTGGCGCACGGAGGTTCGGTGCAACTGCTCGGCACGGCCGACCGGGCGGACCCGGAGCGGCTGCGCCGCTTCCTCGTCGAGCACCAGGTCAACAGCGGCTTCATCACCCCGACCGTGCTGGCCCTGCTCGACCCGGCTGACGTGCCGGACTGGCAGATCATCGCCTGCGGCGGTGAGAAGGTGCCCGCCGAACTGGCCGCGAAGTGGCTGCCGGGACGACGGTTCCTCAACGTCTACGGACCGACCGAGACCACCGTGGTCGTGCTGACCCACGAGGTGAGCGGGATCCCGGCCGATCCGGTGCCGATCGGTACCCCCACTCCGAACCACCGGGCATATGTCGTCGACGATCGACTCCGCCTCGTCGGCCGGGGTGAGACCGGCGAACTGCTCATCGGCGGCCCGGGCGTGGCGGGCGGCTATCTCGGCAGGCCGGAACTGACCGCGTCCCGATTCGTCGAGGACCCGTTCGCCGACCGGGCGAACCAGCGTCTCTACCGCACCGGCGACCTGGTTCGCGTCGGGTTCGACGGCAGGATCGAATTCGTTGGCCGCGCCGACCGGCAGGTCAAGGTCCGTGGACAGCGGATCGAACTCGGTGAGGTGGAAGCCGCACTGTCCGAGCACCCAGGTGTCACCGCGGCGGCGGTCGAGGCGGTGAACGACCACGACGGGACCCGGCTGGTCGCGTTCGTCACTCCCGCCACCGCACCGTCTGATGTGGATATCCGAGCCCACACCGAGGACAGGCTGACGCCCGCGATGCGGCCGGCCGCCGTCGTGCGGCTGAACACCCTGCCGCTCAACCCGGTTACCGGAAAGGTGGACCGGCCCGCGTTGCGTTCCATGTCGGAGCACGCACTCGCCTCACAATCCGGCGACGACCCGCACCCCGAGCCGGACGCCTCGGCAAACCCGGTGCGACATGCCGTGACGCGCATCTGGGGGCGGGTGCTCGGGCCCATGGCGGGCAACGACTTCCTGCTCTCCGGGGGCGATTCCATCTCGGCCATGCGGCTGGTGGCGGCCCTGCGCGCCGAACTGACGGCGGACGTCGGCGTGGAGGACGTGCTGGCCGGTCGGACCCTGCGCGCCCTCGCACAGCGCGTCGCGGACGCTCCTCCTCTTGCCGGACCGGAGCTGGCCACGGGGAACCCACCGGCTCTCTCACCGCCCCAGCGACGGCTGTGGTTCCTCGACCAGCTCGCTCCGGATGCCGCGCCGTACAACATCGCGATGGCCTTCCGGCTGTCCGGCCAGCTGGACCAGGCCGCGTTGCGTGCGGCACTGCGCGCGGTGACCGACCGCCACGACGTGCTGCGGTGGCGGATCCGCTCGGTGGACGGCGTCCCGCAGGCCGAGTGCCGACCGGTCGAGGACGTTCCGTTGCCGGTGCTGCCGATCGCGGGTGAGCAGGTGCGCGCCCGGCTGGCCACCGACGCGGCGACACCGCTGCGGCTCGACGAGGGACCGCCGTGGCGAGCGCGGCTGTACCGGCTCGGCGACACCGAGCACGTGCTCGGACTCACCCTGCACCATGCGGTGTTCGACGGCTGGTCACAGGCACTGCTCTGCGCGGATCTCGCCGCAGCGTACAGCGGCGCCACGCTGGAGCCCACCGTGGCGTCCTATGCGGACTATGCGGTCTGGCGTGCGGACCGGGACGAGCGACGCGCCGGGCTCGACGTCGCCTGGTGGACGGAGCATCTTCGCGACGTTCCCACCACACTTGATCTGCCCAGGGACCGCGCCCGCCCCGCCGTGCAGACCTATCGCGGCGCCACTCTGTACCACCCGTTCCCGGACGGGTCAGGGCAGGCGATCCGTGAGCTCGCGGCGACCACGGGCAGCACAACAGCCGGGGTGCTGCTCGCCGGATTCGGCCAGCTGCTGCACCGGCTGACCGGGACAACCGAGCAGCTGGTCGCCACGGTGGTCGCGGACCGGCAGCTGGCCGCGTTCCAGGACGTGGCCGGGTTCTTCGTGGACATCGTGCCGGTGCGCCTGTGCTCCGGCGACGCAGCGAGTTTCAGCACGCACGTCCGTCGCTGCGATGCCGAACTCCGGGCGGCGACCGCCCATCCGGCGGCATCCATCGAACGTCTGGTGACCGCGCTCGGCGTCGGGCGGGACACCTCTCGCGCCCCGCTGGTGCAGGTGATGTTGAACGTGCTCAACTTCAGCGAGCCGAGCCTGCTGCTGCGAGATGTGCGCGCCGAATGGCTGCCGGTGGACAAGCCGGGATCACCGTTCGACCTCACCGTGTACGTGCTCGAGCACGGCGTCGAACTGCTCTACAACCCGGACCTGTTCGACCGGTCCCGGATGGCCGCGCTGGCCGAGGACTTCCTGAAGCTGGTGGCGGAACTGACCGCCGCACCCCACGTTCCGATCGCCGCGAGTGAATTGCCCCGCCCCGCGCTCCGCTCGTCGGGACCGGCCGCGCTGATACCGGGGCGGCAAGGGCCAGTGCCGGCCGGGATCGTGGACGCAGGCACATCCGACCCGTCCGCGCTGGCCGCGACGGAGTCGATGATCGCCGCCGTCTGGCGTGAGGTGCTCGGGCTGGAGTCCGTCCGGGTCACCGACAACTTCTTCGACGTCGGCGGCCACTCGCTCGCGCTCGCCGAGGTGCACGCGAAGGTCACCGCCCGACTCGGCAGGCCGATCCCGATGGTCGAACTGTTCACCCATCCCAACATCCGCGCGCTCGCCGTCCACCTGCACGGCGCGACGCGCAGTCCCGAACTCGCCCGCGCGGCCGAACGTGTCGCCGCACGGCGCGGACGATCCCAGGCCAGAAGGCCACGACGCACCGCCGGCACAACCGGCACCGCGGAACAGGAGTGACGAAGTGACTCAGTCGCAACCCGGCATCGAGTTCGAAACCGAATCCGGCGATCCCGGCGTCGAGCCGATCGCGATCGTGGGCATGGCCGCCCGCGTGCCCGGCGCCGTGGACCTGCAGCAGTTCTGGCGCAACCTGGTCGACGGTGTCGAGTCGATCGCCCCAGCGAGCCGGGAGGAACTACTGGCCAGGGGCGCCAAGGAGGCCGACCTCGACGATCCGAGCTGGGTGAACGCCACCACGGTCGTGGACGAGTTCGACCAGTTCGACGCCGAGTTGTTCGGGATGACCAGCAGGGAAGCGGAAATCACCGATCCGCAACACCGGGTGTTCCTGGAATCCTGCCACGCCGCGCTGACCGACGCGGGGTACGACCCGGCGCGGTACCCGGGCTCGATCGGCGTGTACGGCGGGGCGGGCCGGACCGCGTATCTGGTGGAGAACCTGTTCCGCAACCAGCGGATCATGGACTCCCAGCACGGCGGCATCGGCATGGCCACCGGCAACCAACCCAGCTACCTGACCACCTCGGTCTCCTACAAGCTGAACCTGCGCGGGCCCAGCCTCGCGGTGTACACCGCGTGTTCCACTTCCCTCGTCGCGGTGCACCTGGCCTGTGAGGCGCTGCGCAACGGCGAGTGCGACATGGCCCTCGCGGGTGGAGTGAACCTGGAGATCCCGCACGGCGTCGGATACATGGGGGTGGACGGCTTCACCTCACCCGACGGGCACGTGCGGGCGTTCGACGCGGACGCCAACGGCACGGTGTGGGGCAGTGGCGCGGGGGTCGTCCTGGTCAAGCGCCTGTCCTCGGCGATCGCCGACGGCGACCACATCCGTGCGGTGGTGCGCGGCAACGCGATCAACAACGACGGGGCGGGCAAGGTCGGCTTCTCGGCGCCGAGCGTGGCCGGGCAGACCGATGCCATCGCCCAGGCGGTCGGTATGGCCGGAGTGGATCCACGCACGATCACCTATGTCGAGGCACATGGCACCGGAACCGCTCTCGGCGACCCGATCGAGATCACCTCGCTGTCCACTGTATACGGTGACGGGGTCACGGACACGGAGTGGTGCGCGATCGGCTCGGTCAAGTCCAACATCGGGCACCTGTCGCAGGCTGCCGGTGTGGTGTCGCTGATCAAGACGGTCCTCGCCATGGAGCACGGTCTCATCCCTCCGACCATCAACTACGACCGCCCGAATCCCGGCATCGACTTCCCGAGCAGCCCGTTCTATCCCGCCAGGACGGTCACCAAGTGGGAGCCGGGTGACACCCCCCGCAGGGCAGGTGTGAGTTCGTTCGGTGTCGGTGGCACCAACGCGCACGTGGTGCTGGAGGAAGCGCCCGCGGCCGGGCGGCGACGGCAGCCACGGCCCGCATACCTGTTGCAGGTCTCGGCCAGCTCCGCGGCCACGTTGTCCACCTCGATCGATCGGCTCGCCGACCGGCTGGCCGGGGACGTCGACCTCGACCTCGCCGATGTGACCCACACGCTGGGCGTCGGGCGTACCGAGTACCCGCATCGAGCCGTTGTCGTCGCCCGCGACCTCGAGGACGCGGTGGACGGACTGCGCGATCCGCGTCGCTGCCTTTCCGCCGTCGCGCCGGAGGCGAGCACGGACGTGGCGTTCCTGTTCTCCGGACAGGGTGCGCAGTACGCCGGGATGGGCGCCGAGCTCTACCGCTGTGAGCCGGTGTTCGCCGCGGCCGTCGACGACTGCGTCGATCTGCTCGCCGACGACCTGCCCGGATTCCGTGAGCTGATCTTCGAAACGGACAACGAGAAGTCACTGAGGGAGACGCGGCACACCCAGCCCGCGCTGTTCGTGATCGAGTACGCGCTGGCGGCGCTGTGGCGCAGCTGGGGCGTCCGGCCCGCCGCCATGATCGGGCACTCGATCGGCGAGTACGTGGCCGCGACGGTGGCCGGGGTCTTCACCCTCGCCGACGCGCTGCGGCTGGTGGTGCGGCGCGGGCAGCTGATGCAGTCGATGCCCCCTGGCGCGATGCTCGCCGTCCAGCTCGACGAGGCCGCGGTCACTGAACGGCTGCCCGAGGGATTGTCGATCGCCGGGGTGAACGGCCCCGGCACCTGTGTCGTCGCCGGTCCCGCCGACGTTGTGGCGGGCTTCGCCGCGACACTGAAGCGCACCGGGGTGAACAGCCGGGAACTTGTCACCTCGCACGCGTTCCACTCGCCGATGATGGACCCGATCCTGGCCGAGTTCACCGAGGCCGTAGCGGCCGTGCCGCGGCAGGCGCCCACCGTCCGTTTCCTGTCCGACCTCACCGGTACCTGGATCACGGCCGAACAGGCCGTCGATCCCGGCTACTGGGCCGCCCATCTGCGCGGGGCGGTGCGCTTCGGCGACTGCGTGCGCACCCTGTTCGAGGACGGCAAGCGGTGGGCGTTGGTCGAATGCGGTCCCGGCCATCAGCTGGTCGGGCTCGCCCGTGGCCAGGTGCCCAAGGGAATGCCGGTTCCGCAACCCAGCCTGCCAGGCCGCACCGAGCGCACGGGCGACGTGGAGACGATCTACGGCACCGCCGGTCTGCTGTGGACCTCCGGGGTGACGTTGGACCAGGAATCCCTGCATGCGGGTGGATACCATGTGCCGCTGCCGGGATACCCGTACGCGCGCAGGCGGTACTGGATCGACCCGGACGCCGACTCGACCGCGGTGCCCGTCCAACCGCGCGGGCCTGCGGGGCCGCTACCGTTGGACGCCTGGTTCGCGGTCCCCACCTGGCGACAGGCCGAACCGGAACTGCGCCGCGAGCCGTTCGCCTCGTGCCTCGCGTTCGTCGACGAGGACGTGCTGCCCGCCCTGCTGCGCGAGGCGGGGGTGCGGGTGGTGCAGGTACGCCCCGGCGAGCGCTTCGCCGCGACGGACACGGGCTTCACCATCCGGCCCGGCGTGCGCGGCGACTACGACGAGTTGATCTCCGCCCTCGGTGCGAGCCGCCCGGAGCGGATCGTGCACGCGCTGTCCCTGACCGCGGCGGACGAGTCCGCGATGGCCGCACAGGACCGCGGGTTCTTCAGCCTGCTCAGTCTTGTCCAGGCGCTGGGTGAGCCAGCGCGGATCGACGTCGTGTGCACCGGAACAACGGACGTCACGGGCGCGGACCTGACGCGTCCGGAACACGCCACGCTGGCAGGCATCACCAGGGTGGTGCCGTTGGAGATCCCCGACATGGTGGTCCGGCGCATCGACATCGACCCCGCTGTCCACGGCGCCGACGCGGGCCAAGGTCTCGCCGGGTTGGTCGCGGAGCTGTTCCGGCCCGCGGACACGGCGACGGAGGTCGCGCTGCGCGGCGGTCGCCGCTGGGTCCTCGACTACGCCCAGCTCGAGCTTCCCCCGGACGAGACGGTCACGCCCGCGCTCCGGCCGGAGGGGCGATACCTGATCACCGGGGGCACCGGCGGAATCGGCATAACTTTGGCCGAGGACTTCGCGAGACGGGTTCGTGCCAGACTCATTCTGCTCACGCGGAGCGGCCTGCCGCCACGAGAGGAGTGGGACTCCCACCTCGCCGTGAACGCGGGGGCAGACCGAGCAGGTCGCGCGATGCTGGCGGTCCGGCGGATGGAGGCGGCGGGCGCCGTGGTGCACGTGATCGCGGCCGACGTCTGCGATCCCGCGCAGCTGCGTTCGGTGCGCGAGCTGGCCGAAGCGGAATTCGGCGGACTGGACGGCATCGTGCACGCGGCGGGTCTTCCCGGCGGCGGTGTCGCCGAGATCAGGGACAGGGCGGCGGCCGAGGCCGTCCTCGCCCCGAAGGTGGCAGGCACACTGGCCCTCGCCGACGCGTTCGCCGATCTGCCGATGGACTTCCTCGCACTGTGTTCCTCGGTCACCGCCGTGTCCGGCGACTTCGGGCAGGTCGACTACTGCGCGGCGAACAACTTCCTGGACGCCTACGCACGCGGCGACCACGGCTGGCTGGCCAGCGTCGTCGCACACAACTGGGGTGGCTGGGACGAGGTCGGCATGGCGGCCGAGGTGAGCGCGCCGACCGCGATCCGCACGTCGGGCGGGCGCGCCGGCGGGCCTGTCGACCACCCGATCCTGACCAGTCGCACGGACACCGGCTGCCACGGCGTGGTGTCCGCCGCGACCCACTGGGTCCTCGACGAGCACCGGATCGGTGGGGTACCGGTTGTTCCCGGCACCGCTCATCTGGAGACCGTGCGGGCGGCGGCCGCGGCGATCCTGCCCGCACCGGGCGAAGGACACGTCGTGGAGCTGCGGGACGTGGTGTTCCTTGAGCCGTTCGCCGTACCCGACGGCCAGGCGGCGGAGTACCGGGTCGAGTTCGACGGCGCCGAATTCGAGGTGAGCGGCAGATCGGCGGGCGTGTCCGCGGTGCACGTGCGTGGTACCGCGGGCTGGGCCACACCCCAGCGACCGTCCCCGGTGGACATCGCGGCCGTCACCGCGCGCGCCCGTGTGCTCGACGACGAGCACGCGTTCGGGATGGGCCGGACCAGCATGGTCGCCTTCGGGCCGCGCTGGGCAGCGCTGCGCACGCACCTGCTGGGCGCGGGGGAGGAGCTGGCCTCGATCAGCGCGCCGGACGCGGCGCGCGGGGACGAAGGCGCATGGGGGATGCACCCCGCACTGCTGGACGTCGCCACCGCATTCGGCCGGGGCAGGGGCAGCGGCACCTACCTGCCGATGAGCTACGGCAGGCTGACCATGCACGCCCCGCTGCCCGGCACCTTCCACAGCTACCTGCGCTACCGGGAATCGAGCGGCGACCAGGTCGTCTCCGCCGACGTGACGCTGTGCGACGACACCGGGCAGGTGCTGGTCGAGATCGAGGACTTCGTCCTGCGCCAGGTCGAAGAGGGCGCGGTGACCGGCGGGCTCCCAGGTGTGTCGGCGGTGTCCCGAGTGTCCACTGTCAACGCTGTGTCCACGGGTGACGGGACCGCCCCCGGAACGGGAATCCGGCCGGTGGACGGCGCCGAGGCGTTCCTCCGTGCGCTGTCGGCGGACCTCGGCCCGCAGGTGGTGATCAACACCAGGCCCGTGCGCGATCTGTTCGCGGGCCTGGTCACCACCACGCGACTGGAGGCCGCCGACGGGACGGCGCAGGCGGTGCCGGAACAGCCCGCCGAATCCGGGCCGGAGGACGAGTTCGTCGCGCCGCGCAGCGAGCTGGAAGTGGAGATCGCCCGCCAGTGGGCCGAGGTGCTCGGTGTCGAGCGCGTCGGGCTGCACGAGGACTTCTTCGCGCTCGGCGGCAACTCGCTGGTGGCCATCCAGCTGATCGCCCAGGTGCGCAAGACGACTGGCGCCCGGCTCGCCATGAAAACCCTGTTCGAAGCCCCCACGGTGGCCGCGCTGGCGGAGCGGATCGAGGAGCTGAAGGCGGGCGGCGCCAAGACCGCGGCCGCCGCCACGCCCGCCGATCAGGCCGTCCGGACCACCATCCCCAAGGTAGAGCGGTAGTTGGAGACCATGACCGACAGCACGAAGGAATGGATATTCCCGGCATCGTTCGGGCAGGAGCGGATCTGGTTGTCCAATCAGCTCGATCTCGGGTCCCCTGTGTACAACCTGCCCTGTCAGGTCAGGCAGGACCTCCCGTTGACCGAGCAGCAGTGGCGAACGGTGCTGGGGTGCGTGGTCGCCCGCCACGAAGCACTGCGCACGGCGTTCCGGATGGACGGCGGCAGCCTCGCGCAGGTGGTGCACGCCGAGGTCCCGGTCGAGCCGGAGGTGCACGACCTGCGTGGCCTGCCGGAGGCGGAGCGGGAGCAGCGGGCGGTCGAACTCGCCGTCGCCGCCGCCCGGCGGCCGATTCGGCTGGACGCGCCACCGCCCTGGCGGGCGCACCTGTGTCACCTGGCCGATGCCGACTGGGTACTGACGTTCGTGGTGCACCACACGGTGTTCGACGCGGCCTCGGTGCTGATCCTCGCCCGTGAGCTGGACGAGGCGTGCAACGCCGCGATGGAGGGGCGTGAGCCGGAGTTGCCGGAACTGGCGATCCAGTATCCCGACTACTCGGCATGGCAGCGCGGGCAGGTCGAGGGTGCCGGGCTGGCCGGTCAGCTGGAGTACTGGCGCAAGCACCTCGCCGGGGCGCCACCGGTGCACACGCTGCCCAGCGACCGGCCTCGCCCCGTGGACCTCGGTTTCTCGGGTGACCAGGTCGACTTCGAGCTGCCGGACGGCCTGCTCGGCAAGGCGGGCGAGGTCGGCGGGGAGTCGTCCGCGACCCCGTTCATGGTGCTGCTCGCCGGGTATGCGGCGCTGCTGTACCGGCTGTCCGGTTCGGACGATCTGGTGATCGGTGTTCCGGTGGCCGGGCGGGACCTGCCCGAGCTGGCACCGCTGATCGGCATGTTCGTCAACCAGCTCGCCATCCGCGTCGACTGCTCGGGCGACCCGACGTTCGCCGAACTGGTGGGCCGCGTGCGGACCGCGATGCTCGACGCCATCGAGAACGGTCAGGTGCCGTTCCAGGTGGTCGCGCAGGCCGTCGTGCGGGATCGCGATCCCGGCGTTCAGCCGCTGTACCAGATCGGGTTCAACTTCATCCCGGACTCGGGAATCGAACCGGTCCGCTACGCCACCGCGAAGGATGACGTGGCCATCGACCTCACCGCTCGGAACGGGCGCCTGCTCTACCGCACTGACCTCTTCGACCGGGCGACCGCCGAAGCCATGGTGGACCGGTACTTCCGGCTGCTGCTGGCCGCGATGGCCGACCCAGCACTGCCGGTGGCCGAACTTCCGCTGCTGTCCGATACCGAACGTGCGCAGGTGATCGAGGAATGGAACGCGACCACCGCACCGTATCCGGCCGGTGACACCGTGCACGGGCTGGTCGAGGCACAGACGCGGCGGACCCCGGACGCGACGGCGGTCGACCTCTGCGGTCAGCGGCTCAGCTACGCCGAACTGAACTCCGGTGCCAACCGGATCGCGCACCGCCTGCGGGCCATGGGAGCAGGGCCGGAAACCGTGGTCGGGGTGTGTGCGCCGAACTCCGCGGAGCTGGTGCTCGGTCTGCTGGGCGTGCTCAAGAGCGGAGCCGCGTACGTGCCGCTGGATCCGGAGCACCCCGCGGGGCGGCAGGCGTTGATCGTGTCCGACGCGGCCGTTCCCGTGGTGCTCACCGCCGGATCCACCGCACAGTCCACAATGGCCGACTTGGCCGACTTGGCCGGTGTGGCCGATCAGGTCACGGGAGAAGTGCGGCTGCTCGCGCTCGACGAGCCGGGGGAGTGGGCGGACCAGCCCGCCGCCGACCCGGAGTCGGCGGCGGGGCCGCACGACGTCGCCTATGTGATCTACACGTCCGGATCGACCGGCAAGCCCAAGGGCGTCCAGGTCGAGCACCACTCGGTCGTCGCATACCTGACGTGGGCAGGGCAGGCGTATCCGAGCCTCGCCGGTCGTGCGCTGCTGCACACGTCCGCGTCCTTCGATCTGACGGTCACGACCTTGTTCGGCACACTGACCTCCGGCGGGGCCATTGTGGACGCGGCGGCGGGAAGGCCGTCGTTCGTCAAGGCCACGCCGACCCATCTCGCCGTGCTGACCGGGGAGTTGTTCCCCTCCGGCGACCTGGTGCTGGGTGGTGAGGCGCTGACCGGTGAGGCGGTGCACGCCCTTCGGCGACGCCATCCGGACACGGTGGTCACCAACGAGTACGGCCCCACGGAGGCGACCGTCGGCTGTGTCGCGGCGAGGTTCGAGCCCGGAACGGAGTTGCCCGCAGGGCCGGTGAGCATCGGCAGGCCGATCGCCAACACGCGTGCGTATGTGCTCGACGATCGGCTGCGGCCGGTGCCGCCGGGGGTGACCGGACAGCTGTACGTCGCCGGGCCGCAGGTGGCGCGGGGATATCTCGGCAGGCCGGACCTCACCGCGGAACGATTCCCGGACTGCCGGTTCGGCGTAGCTGTGGACGGCGACGAGCCGGCCAGGATGTACGCGACCGGTGATCTCGTCCGCTGGCGGCGCGACGGCACACTGGACTATCTCGGCCGGTCCGACGATCAGGTGAAGCTGCGCGGTTACCGGATCGAGCCAAGGGAGATCGAGGCGGCGATGCGGGAGCTGCCCGGCGTGCGCTCGGCCGCCGTCGCCGTCCGCGGGGACGCACTTGTGGGGTATCTGGTCGGTGCCTCCGACGGCGTCCGCGACGCGCTGCGGCAGGTGCTGCCGGAGTATCTCGTGCCCTCGACGTTCGTCATCCTGGACACACTGCCGGTCGCGCCCAGCGGCAAACTCGACCGGGCGGCACTGCCCGCGCCGCACCTCGGCGGCGACGCTCGGTATCTCGCACCGCGGACCGCGGCCGAGGAACTGGTGGCCGAGATGTTCGCCGAGCTGCTCGACGTGGAGAAGATCGGTGTCCACGACGACTTCTTCGCCCTCGGCGGCAACTCACTGCTCGCGATCAGGGCGATGGCGCGCATCCGGAAACAGATCGAGGTCGACCTCCCGGTTCGCGGGCTGTTCTCGTTCACCACGGTGGCCGGACTCGCCGCGGAGATCGAGCGCAGGCTGACCGAGGACCTCGACCAGCTCAGCGACGACGAGGTTCAGCGGTTGCTGGCCGAGGAGTCCGGTGCGGAAGTGGAGCGCACGTGACCACGGTCGACGACACCACCAGCGCGGCGGCCCGGCGGGCGCTGCTGGAGCGGCGGCTGCGCAGAAGAGCCGAACCCGCGGCCACCATCACCAGGAGGCCGGACGGCGATCCGGTGCCGTTGTCCTATCAGCAGGAGCGAGTGTGGTTCATGGAGCAGTTCGCTCCGGGGACCACGTCCTACAACATCCCGGTGCCCATCCGGCTGACCGGCAGGCTTGACACCGGGGCGATCAGGTCGGCGCTGGACGCGCTCCCGGCGCGGCACGAGGCGCTGCGAATGCGCTTCCCCGCCGGCGTGGACGGACAACCCGCGGTCCACATCGAACCGCGCGTGTCCGTGCCGCTGACGGTGGTGGCGGCCGAGGACGAGCAGGCGGCCAGAGCGATCATCGACGCGACGGCGGCCGAGACGTTCGACCTGGCCACCGGTCCGCTGCTGCGCGCGACCCTTGTCCGGCTCAGCGAGGACGAGCATCTGCTGGCCGTGTGCACCCACCACATCGTCGGTGACGGCTGGTCGGTCGACCTGTTGTTGCGAGACCTGGCCGTGAACTACCACGCCTCGTGCGCCGGCGGTGTCGCGGAGTTGCCGGGCCTGCCGATCGGCTACGGCGACTTCGCGCACTGGCAGCGCCGGACGCTGGCCGGCGACGTACTGGACCGTCAGCTCGAACACTGGCGGGGACAGCTCGACGGCGTGCGGCCGCTGGAGCTGCCCACCGACCGCCCGCGTCCGGCGACCCAGAGCTTCGACGGAGCGCTGCACGAGTTCTTCGTCGAAAGGGAACTCACCACGGCGCTCGGCGAGCTGAGCAGGCAGCACGGCGCCACCCTGTTCATGACCCTGCTCACCGCCTACCAGCTCCTGCTCTCGCGCTACTCCGGGCAGGACGACTTCGCCGTCGGCTCGTCATCGGCCGGACGGGGATTGCCCGAGTTGGAAGGCGTGGTCGGCATGTTCATCAACATGCTGCCGTTACGAGCCCAGCTGGGCGGCGACTCGACCTTCGTCGAACTGCTCAGCCGGACCCGCCGGCATGTGCTGGACGCCTTCGAGCACGCGGACGTCCCGTTCGAGCGACTGGTGCACGCACTGGGCGTGCCGCGCGACGTCAGTAGGTCGCCGGTGTTCCAGGCGATGTTCGTCCTGCAGAACTACGAGATGGGCCGGATGCCGGCGGTCGGAACCTCCGATGTGGACTTCCGCTGGCTGCCGATGGATCTGCCCGCCACCCGGTTCGACTTCGAGTTCCACGCGATCGAGGTCTCCTCCGGGATGATCGCCAAGTTCGTCTACAACACCGCGTTGTTCGACGAGGCGACGGTGGCCAGAATGGCCGGGCAGCTGACCACCCTGCTGCGCTCGATCGTCGCGGCGCCAGGACGCCGCGTGTCCCAACTCGACATACTCGATGCCGACGAGCGGGCACTGGTACTGCGGCGGTGGAACGAAACCGCGACCGAGTTCCCGCAGACCACGCTGTCCGCGCTGGTACGGGAGCAGGTGGAACGGACCCCGGACGCGGTCGCGGTCACGTTCCGGGGCGAGTCGCTGTCCTATCGGGAAGTCGACCGGCGAGCCAACCGCCTCGGGAACCGGCTGCGTGGCCTCGGCGTGGAGCCGGGCGTGCTGGTCGGGGTGTGTGCGCAGCGGTCGGTCGACCTGGTCGTCGCGTTGCTCGGGGTGCTGAAGGCTGGTGGCGCCTACGTCCCGCTCGACCCGGAGTATCCGGCCGACCGGCTGGCGTTCATGGTGGCCGACGCGGCGGCGCCTGTGGTGCTGACACAGGCCGAACTGCGCGGGGTGCTGCCGCAGGGCGACGCGACCCTGCTCGTTCTCGATGACGCGGCCGAGGTCGCGGCCCTGGCGGAGCAGCCGGACTCAGAGCCTGGTCGCCCGGCAGGCCCGGACGACACCGCCTACGTCATCTACACCTCGGGTTCCACCGGACGGCCGAAGGGAGTGCCGAACGGTCACCGGGGCATCGTGAACCGACTCGACTGGATGCAGCGCGCTTACCGGCTGGACGAAACCGATGCGGTGCTGCAGAAGACACCGGCCAGCTTCGACGTCTCCGTGTGGGAGTTCTTCTGGCCGTTGATCACCGGCGCCCGGCTCGTGCTGGCCGAGCCCGGCGGGCACAAGGACGCGGCCTATCTGCGCGAACTTCTGGTGACCGAAGCCGTCACCACCGCACACTTCGTGCCGTCGATGCTCACGCTGTTCCTGGGCGAACCGGGCCTCGAGCACTGCACCTCGCTGCGGCGGGTCGTGTGCAGCGGTGAGGAGTTGCCCCTCGCCGCGGCGCGAGAGTTCACCGCACGGCTGCCGCACTGCGAGCTGCACAACCTGTACGGGCCGACCGAGGCCGCGATCGACGTCACCGCATGGCACTGCACCGCGCAGGCGCTGGCCGAGGCCACAGCGGTGCCGATCGGCTCGCCGATCCAGAACATCCGCGTCTACGTCCTCGATCCACACGGCAGTCCGTGTCCCGTCGGCGTCGCGGGTGAACTGCACATCGCGGGAGTGGGCCTGGCCAAGGGGTACCACCAGCGGCCCGAGCTGACGGCGGCGAAGTTCGTGCCGGACCCGTTCGGCGGGGGCGGCGCGAAGATGTATCGGACCGGGGATCTCGCACGCTGGCGGCCGGACGGCACGATCGACTTCCTCGGCCGGCTCGATCATCAGGTCAAACTGCGTGGACTGCGGATCGAGCTCGGTGAGATCGAGTCCGCGCTGCGCGAGCAGCCGGGGGTGCGGGACGCGACGGTGATCGTGCGGGAGGACACACCGGGCGACAAGCGGTTGGTCGGCTACCTGGCGGGCGAGGCGGACCCCGCTGCACTGCGGACGGCGCTCAAGCAGACCCTGCCCGACTACATGGTGCCGCCCTCGTTCGTCGTCCTGGACGAACTTCCGCTGACGCCCAACGGAAAGCTCGACCGCAAGGCGCTGCCCGCTCCCGTGTCCGGGCGGGACTCGAACCAGGAGCTGGTGGCCCCGGCGACTCCGGCCGAGACCATGCTCGCGGCCATCTGGGCGGATGTGCTCAAGGTCGACGAGTTGGGGGTCGACGACGACTTCTTCGACCTCGGTGGCCACTCGATGCTGGCGACCCAGGTGGTGGCGAGAATCGGCAAGGAGTGTCCGGCGGGCTCGCGGCAGGTCGGGGTGATGGACCTGTTCCAGAACCGCACGATCCGCGAACTCGCGACCTTCATGGGTGGCGACGCCGACGACGGACCCCGGCGGCTGCTCTACGAGCTGACCAGGCCGGTCCCGCCCGACGAGCGGACCCGCACCTACGTCTGCTTCCCGTACGGAGGTGGCAGCGCGATCGTGTACCAGCCACTGGCCGACGCGCTGCCAAAAGGGAACTCGCTGTACTCCGTCGCCATACCGGGCCATGACGTCGGCCTCTCCGAGGAGGCAGTGCCGTTCGACGAACTGGTCGAGCGGCTGGCGGGGGAGATCCTCGAACGGATCGAGGGGCCACTGGCGATCTACGGCCACTGCGGGGTGGGCAACGCCCTCGCGGTCGGTGTGGCGCGCAGGCTCGAGGAACAGGGCCGGGAACTCGAGGTCGTCTACATCGGAGCGATCTTCCCGTTCGCCCGCCTCAAGGGCATGGTCGGCACGCTACGCACCCGGCTCGAGAGGCTGCGCAGCAACCAGTTCTACTCGAACTGGCTCAAGGGGATGGGGGTGGACACCGACGACCTGGACCCGGAGCAGGCCGACCGGATCATCAGCAACATGCGCGCCGACGGCCGAGCGGCCGAGGAGTACTTCAGCCAGCTGCTCGATCGCCGGGTGGACAAGCTGCGCGCGCCGATCGTGTCGGTCGTCGGGTCGGAGGACCCCGTCACGGACTACTACGCCGAACGTTACCGGGAGTGGGAGTTCCTCACCGACACCACGGCGCTGGTGGTCCTCGACCAGGCGGGCCACTTCTTCCTGCGGTACCGGGCGGACGAGCTGGCCGAGATCGTCACCGCGGTCCACCCGGCAGTGCGGGAGGGTGCGACCGGCGAGTCCGGCGAACTGCACATCGCCTCCCGTGGCGCGGACGCGGCGTGGGCACTGCACGACACCCATCGGACCACAGTGGACGACAAGCCGACCGTGCGTCCGAGTATGGGCCGGTTCGTCACCATCACCATCGGACAGCTGGTGTCCTCGACCGGGTCGGCGCTGACCTCGTTCGCGGTACCGATCTGGCTCTACACCAAGACCGGTTCGGTGACCGACCTCGGTCTGTTGTGGGCGCTGGCGCTGCTCTGCGGGGTACTCATCCTGCCGCTGGCGGGCGCGCTGGTCGATCGCGGCGACCGCAGGCGGATCATGATCGCGGCCAGTGCGGTGGCAGGCAGCATCCAGCTCGTGCTGGCTGTCTTGCTGACCAGCGGTTATCTCCACCTGTGGTACATCTACCTGCTGATCCCGCTCGGGTCGGTGGCCGGTTCGTTCCAACGCATCGCCTACCAGTCGTCGATCGCGCAGCTCGTGCCAAAGCAGTACCTCGGGCACGCGATGGGACTCGCTCAGCTCAGCAACGGCTTCGCCATGTTGCTGATGCCGGTGATCGCGGCAGGGCTGCTGGCAGCCATCGAGCTGAAGGGCATCCTGATCCTGGACATGGCCAGCTACGTCTTCGCCATCGTCGGCCTGCTGCTGGTGCGTTTCCCCGACCTGCTGGGCTGGCGACCGCGTGAGCCACTGCTGACCGCGATCACCAACGGACTGCGGTACTCCTGGAATCACCGGGGCTTCCGCACCATGCTGATGTACTTCGCGCTGGCCAACGTGTTCCTGGCGCCCGCGCTGGTCCTGGTGACCCCGCTGGTGCTGTCGTTCGGTTCGGTGACCGACGTGGCTCGTGTCGCGCTGGCGGAGGCGATCGGTGCGGTCGCAGGCGGTGTGGGAATGGCGCTGTGGGGTGGTCCACGACACCGGAGGATGATCGGCGTACTGCTCGGCAACGTGGGTATCGCGACCGGCTGTTTCATCATGGGTCTGCATCCTTCGGTGACCGTTGCGGCCATCGGGGTGTTCCTGCTGGCCATGGCGATGTCGGTGTCCCAGGGCATCTACGCCACCCTGGTGCAGGTCAAGGTTCCGCAGCGGTTCCACGGCCGGGTGTTCGCGTTCAACCAGACGATCACCTGGTCCACACTGCCCATCGGGTTCGCGGTGCTGGCCCCGCTCGCCGTGCACTGGTTCGAACCGCTGCTCCAGCCGGGGGGCACGCTGGCGGGATCCGTCGGCGAGCTGATCGGCACCGGTACCGGGCGTGGCATCGGGTTCGCGTTCGTCGTGTTCGCCCTGCTCCTGGTTTCGGTCAACCTCGGCGGGTTCTGCCTGCGCCTGCTGCGCCGGTTCGACACCGAGGTGCCGGACTCGCTGCCCGACGACCTGGTCGGCGCGCAGGAGCGCGAGCGCAAACTCGCGGCTACGACGGCGGGAACCCAGCCGCAGAAAGAAAACGTGTCGGCGGGGCGGGTGAGGGTATGACCGACTGGTCGAAGACCGCATTGCTGATCCGCGAGTCGCGCGGACACTGGGTCGGCGAGGCCGCGGCAGCCGTGCACGCGGCCGGCCTGCGCGCGGTGCTCCTCGCCCCGCCGATGGACGCGGCCGAGTGGGCCGCGATGGCCGAGGTCGTGGACGACGTGGTGGCGGTCGAGGACGTCCATGACGCGGCCGCGCTGTGCACGATGATTCGCGGGATCACCGGCGGCGCCACGCCTGCCGGGGTGCTGACCGGATCGGACGGAGCTATCGCCTGCACCGCGCGCGTTGCCGAACTGCTGGGCGTCGCGCACTGCCCCGCGGACGCCTTCGTGCTGGCGGGCAACAAGTTCGCCGTGCGGCAGGTACTTGCCGAGGCGGGCGTGCCCTGCCCGGGGTTCGCGCTGATCGCGGATCCTGCCGAGGCTGGTGTGGTCGCGGCGGAGGTGGGCCTGCCCGCGATCGTCAAGCCGGTGAACGGCGCCGGGAGCAATCTGGTGCGGACCGTGCACACGGTCGGGGAACTGGTCGAGGCGTACCGGTTGCTGGCCGAGCGGCTGCCGGAGTCCCTCGACGACCGCTACCACCGGCCGGTGCTCGGCCGCCCCGGTGCGCCCGCGATCGACCCCGCGAAGGTGTTCCTGGTCGAAGCCCTGTTGCGTGGGCCGGAGTACGCGGTGGACGTGTTGATCCGGGACGGGGAGGTGGAGCCGGTCGAGATCCTGGACAAACCGCTGATCGACGAGCACAAGTTCGAACTCGCGCTGTCGTGCCCGCCTGCCGGGCTCTCGGAGGAACGGGCCGGCCTGGTCGTCGCGGCGGCGAGTGCGGCGGTCCGAGCGCTCGGGCTGGACAACACGTGCGCGCACGTCGAGGTGATCGATGACGAGGTGTCCGGGCCGACCATCGTGGAGGTGAACGCGGGCAGGCCCGCCGGTTCGATCATGCCGCTGCTGGCCAAGCTCCGGACCGGAATAGACGTGATCGCCGAGAGCGTCACGTTGGCGCTGGGGATCCCGGCGCCGCCGCGCGAGAACGCGAAACTTCCCATCCCGCTCGGAATGCTGATCCTCTACCCACCGTGCGGTGGGCGGCTCGCCGCGATCCATGGTCTTGACGAGGTGGCCGCGCTGCCGGAGGTCATCAACGTGATCACCACTGTCTCTCCCGGCGAGGTGCTCAGCGACGAGCAGGAGACCTACGGGGTGAACCTGGTCGTCGCCGGGTTCACCGACCACGACGACCTGGCCGCGCTCCATGCGGAGGCGGCGAAACTGATCCGATTCGAGATGCGGGACGGGATATGACCGGGTGGGAACGCACCGCGTGCGTCGTCAGGGAAACCCACGGGCACTGGATTCGGCAGGTAACCGATGCGCTGCGCTCGGCCGGGCTGGGCGTCGTGCTGATCTCTCCACCCGTGACAGCTGAAGAACGAGTCGAACTGGCCGGTCTGGCGGAGGACGTCTGGGTGGTCCAGGACGTGCGCGACGCCGATGCCGTGGCCAAGACCATCCTCGACCACACCGGCGGTGTGGCACCTGCCGGCGTCCTGACCGCGGCCGAGGGAGTCATCGCCGCCACCGCCCGGGTCGGTGAACTGCTGGGGACCGCACGCTGCCCCGCCGATGTCTTCGTGCTGGCACACAACAAGTTCGCGGTGCGCGAGATGCTGGCCGGTGCCGGACTCCCGGGACCACGGTTCGCGGCGATCGGGGATGCGGCCCAGGCCGGTGCGGTCGCGGCGGAGGTGGGCCTGCCCGCGATCGTCAAGCCGGTGAACGGCGCCGCGAGCAATCTGGTGCGGACCGTGCACACGGTCGGGGAACTGGTCGAGGCGTACCGGTTGCTGGCCGAGCGGCTACCGGCTTCCCCCGATGCCCGTTACCACCGCCCGGTCGAAGGGCGCCCTGGCACGAGATCGATCGACCCGACCACCGTGTTCCTGGTGGAAGGTCTGCTACGCGGGCAGGAGTATGCCATCGACGTGCTCGTACGTGACGGCACGGCGGAACCGGTGGAGCTCGTGGGCAAACCGTTGATCGACGAACGCAAGTTCGAGCTCGGTATGTGCTGCCCGCCCTTGGAACTGACCGACGAACGCGCGAAGCTCATCACCTCCGCCGCGGTCGACGCTGTCCGTGCGCTCGGGCTGGACAACACGTGCGCCCACGTCGAGGTGATCGACGACGAGCTGACCGGTCCGACGATCGTCGAGGTGAACGGGGGCCGACCGGTGGGCGGTGCCACCGCTGAACTGCTGCGGCTGCGCACGGGCGTGGACATGTTCGCCGAGATGGTGTCGCTCGCACTGGGAACCCCGCCGCCGCAGCGGGACGGCGCGACCATCCCCGTCCCGCTCGGCGAGTTGATCCTCTACCCGTCCGGCACCGGCAGGCTCGTGCGTGTCCACGGGCTCGACGAGCTCGAGGAGCTGCCCGAGGTCATCAGCGTGGTCACCACCGTCACGCCGGGACAGTGGCTCAGCGACGAGCAGGAGGTCTACGCGGTGAACGTGTTCGTCGCCGGGTTCGGCGACCACGAGGAACTCGCCGCGCTGTACGCGGACGCATCGAGACTGATCAGGTTCGAACTGGAGGAACTCCCATGACCGCCGACATCGTGAACAACCCCGCCGAGCCGCTGTGCCGGATCGAGGGGAACAGCCACACCAGGATCGCGGTCTACGAGGCCACCGGCCTCGACTGGGTTCGGGCCAACCTGGCCGGGCTACAGGCGCGCCTGCGCACGCACGGTGCGATCCTGCTGCGCGGGCTGCCGGTCGATCTGGACCTGTTCAACCAGGTCATCGAGGAGGTCGGGGGAGAGCTGCTGACCTACACCGAACGCTCGACGCCGCGGTCCGCGGTGGCGGGCAACATCTACACCTCGACGGAGTATCCGCCCGCGGAGTCGATCCCGATGCACAACGAGAACTCGTACTCGGCAACCTGGCCGGAAAGATTGTTCTTCCTCTGCGACACCGCGGCCGAGACCGGCGGAGCCACGCCGATCGCCGACAGCAGAGTGATGTTCCGCCTACTGCCCGCGGAGCTGCGTGCGCGGTTCGCCGCGGGAGTCACGTACACCAGGGCATTTCGGGAGGGGCTCGGCCTGACCTGGCAGGAGGCCTTCCAGACCGAGGATCCTGCGGTCGTCGAGGACTACTGCGCCCGTAACGGCCAGACCTTGGAATGGACCGATGAGGGCCTGCGCACACGCCACCTCCGTCCTTCCTTTGTGGACGATCCGCATACCGGGGAGACGGTGTGGTTCAACCAGGTCAACCTGTTTCACGTGTCCAGCCTGGGCGCGGAGGTCAGCGAGGCGCTGCTGGAGCTCTATCCGGAGGAGGACCTGCCCCGCAACGCCTACTTCGCAGACGGCAGCCCGATCCCGGAGGCCGATCTGGCGGACGTCAAGGACACCTACGATGCCGTCAGTTATGCCTTTCCCTGGGAGCAGGGTGACATCATGGTTATCAACAACATGCTCATGGCCCACGGTCGTCAGCCGTTCACCGGCAAACGCCGCATCCTGGTCGCGATGACCTGAGCCCGACGCTCAAGAATCCTGCCTGCCGTGGAAAAGGTGCTGCAGTGAATCGCGAAGGTTGGCCGCGTCGGACTCGCGCGGATCGGCCAGCCGAAGGAGGCTGAATCCGAGGGCCAGCGCCATGAACGCGCGGGCGCGGTCGGTGTCCTCCGGCTCCCCGAGCGCGCTGATGGCGGCCTGCGCCGCGCGTTCGTAGCTGCCCAGCGCGACATGCTTGGGCTCAGCCAGCTCCGGATGGCGTACGGAGCTGATGACCATCTCGAACCACGCCAGCCGGGTCGCTTCGGGCACGTCCATGAACCTGTCGGTCGCCCATGCGGCCACTGCGGCCGGCGTGGGCTCCTCGGCGCCCTCCGGCCGCCGAGGAGGGGCAAGGCTCTCGGCGCGTTGCTCGGCGAACCGGCGCAGCGCCTCCTCGATCAACTCGCCGATCGAGGAGAAGTAGTAGCTGACAGTGGCCAGCGGCACCCCCGCGCGCTCGGTGACCGCGCGATGCGTGGTGCCCGCCACCCCGAATTCGGCGATGACCTCCACGGCGGCCTCCAGCAGGGCGTCTCGTTTGGGCTGGTGACGGGTGCGAGGACTCAGCGAACGCGGCATAGGGCTCACGGTAGCTGGCCCGCGTGGGCGCGGCGTCAAGATTGCGGAGATTCTTGGAAGAACTTCTTGAAAAGTGTTCCTACTCCGCAGTAGCGTCCGGTTTCTCGCGAGCCGACAGGCGGCCGTCCGTTCCAAGGAGAAGCTTCCGTGCGTACCCGTCTCCGATACCTGTCATCGCTGTTGGTGCTGTTCGCCGCCGTCCCGGTCGTGGCCGTTCCCGCCGCGGCCGCCGAATCGGCCGGCGCGCCCGCCGTCCAGGAGGCGCGCACCGGCGTGCCGCCCGCGCAGGAGAATCCCGCGCCACTCGGGGCGAACGACTGGTCCTGCAAACCCACGACCGAGCATCCGCGCCCAGTGGTCCTGTTGCACGGCTTCAGTGCGCCGTCCGCTGGTCACTGGAGTGCGTTCTCCCCGTATCTCAAGGTCAACGGCTACTGCGTCTTCACCATCACATACGGTGCGATCAGGCTGCCGATCGTCGACCTCGTCGGCGGGTTCAAGCCGATCGAGTACTCGGCCGAGCAGCTGTCGATGTTCGTGAGCAAGGTGCTTGCGGCAACTCGCTCATCCACAGTAAACATCGTCGGGCATTCCGAGGGCGGGATCATGCCCCGCTACTACCTCAAGAACCTGGATGGCGCGAACAAGGTGCACAACTTCGTGGCCTGGGCGCCGCCCAACCACGGCACCTCCCTGTCCGGGCTCTACCAACTGGCGAAGCAGATCCCCGGATTCGACGAGGTGCTGCTGCCCACGGTCTGCGAGGTGTGCACCCAGTTGGTCACCGGCTCGCCGTTCATCGAGGAACTCAACTCGCCGGACGAGACGGTCGGCGACGTGCGCTACACGGTGCTCACCAGCAAGTACGACGTGCTCGTCACGCCGATCGAGACCAGTTACCTCGACGGCGCGGACAACATCTCGGTGCAGGACGTCAACCCGAGGGCGACCCCGGGGCACATCACGATGGCTTTCTCGCCGACCGTCTTCGACATCACCCAGAAGGCTCTCAGTCGCAACTGAACCTGGCGCGAATCAGCGCGGGTCTTGACCCGATCGATGGTAAGCAGTAGCTTACGTTCGTGTCCACTTACGTTATCGATGCCTGGGCCGCGCTCGGCGATCCAAGTCGGCGGCGCATCTTCAAGCTTCTCGCCGAGCGACCCCAATCGGTGACCGAGATCGCGGACGGTCTGCCGATCAGTCGCCCCGCGGTCTCCCAGCATCTGCGGCTCCTCAAGCAGGCACGCCTGGTGCAGGTCCGGTCGGAGGGCACCCGCCGCATCTACCAGGTCGATCCCGAAGGCCTGCTGGCACTGCGCGAGGAACTGGATGAGTTCTGGGGCAAGGCGCTGGTCAACTTCAAGCAGATCGCGGAACAGGAAACGGAGTAGCAATGACGACCACATCTACCGAGACATCCGTACGGCGCGAGATCGAGGTCGCCGTTCCGGTCGAGCGAGCCTTCGCCGTCTTCACCGAACAGTTCGACCTGATCAAACCACGCGAGCACAACATGCTGACCGTGCCGATCGCTGAGACCGTCTTCGAAACCCGCGCAGGCGGCGCCGTTTACGACCGCGGCGAGGACGGATCGGTGTGCCGCTGGGCGCGGGTGCTCACCTTCGAGCCGCCGCACCGGTTCGTCATCAGCTGGGACATCACACCCCGTTGGCAGATCGAGACGGACCCCGACCGGTGTAGTGAGGTCGAGGTGCGCTTCGTGGCAGTGGGGTCGGGCCGGACTCGGGTCGAACTGGAGCACCGGCACCTCGACCGCCACGGCGACGGGTGGCAGAGCGGGCGCGACGGTGTGGCCGCTGATCAAGGCTGGCCGCTCTACCTCCAGCGGTTCGCGGACGTGGCAAAGGCAAAGGAAAAGGCAAACTGAGTCTCGCAGCAGTCCCCGTCAGGGATGGTGCGTCTGCAAGTACCACCAAGCAAGATCATTCCTGTCGCCAACTAACCCCCAACCGCACTTTCCCGGGAAAGTGCTAGTCCACTCACGACACTTTTCCGGGAAAGTGCTTGGCGTGCGGGAGAAGCTGCTTGCGTCGTGCCGTTCGTCGGGTCGAAGCGACCGTTTGCCGACAGCGGAGTTGGTAGAACTGGTGTTCGAGTAGCGTCGGTGGTGTGGATGTTGGCGAGCGGGTGATTCCGGCGTGGCAGCTCCCTGCTTAATGGGCTGCTTGGTGGGCTGCTTGAGTCCGAAAAGGTGTTCCGTCGGCAGTACGGGCGGATGCTGGGACTTGTTGCGGGCCACCGAGAGTGCCCTACCGGCGCACCACCTGTTGTTGTGTGGAGTCGGACTGGACGCCGGTGTGCCTGCGCATATTGGCGTGCAATGTTCCTGTTCGGAACTGAACCGCATGGTCGTGCCTTTCGGGGGTGCTCGCGAACGGCGCTCCCGGAGGACCTACCGCCCGACCGTGATCCCGGAGGGGAGCGCCCAAGTCGATACGTTCACGGGTACCACCTCCTCGTTCTCTCGCATGGCTGCCCGGCCTCGGTTGTCACAGCCAGCCGCGGTTCGCGGCCTGCACCCCGGCCTGGAATCGGGTCGTGGCGCCGAGCCGGTCGAGCAGCGCGGTGATACGGCGCACGACGGTCCGCCGGGACAACTGCAGGCGGCGCGCGATGGCCTCGTCGGTGACTCCGGCTGCCATCAGCGTGATGACGATTCTGTCCTGTTCGGACAACTCCTCGCGGTCCGCGGTCGCCGACATCGGCACGCCGAGTGTCCACAGTGTTTCGAACACTCCGGCGAGGGCGTTGAGCAGGCCGGAGGCGTGGACGAGCATGGCCCCGTCGACCCCGGCTCGGTCCGGCTCGGGCACGAGCAGCGCCCGGTAGTCGTCACCGATGGTCAGCTTCACCGGCAGATCGGCGAGTACGCGGGCGGACTCACCCTGGTCGATCATCCTGGTCATTCCGGCGAACAGGTCCGGATCGTCGTACACAGCCTGGTGGTACACGGTCCGGTAGCGGAGACCGTCGGCCAGGCGACGGCTCTGCAGTTCCTCCTGCGCCTCGAAATGCCGAGGACGGCTGTAGTACGGCGGCCGGTCCAGCCAGCGAATCTGCTCCGCCGCCTGTTCCTGCAGCTGGCGGGTCAGGGCGATCAGGTCCAGCGGATGGTCGATGGGCTCCACATCACGGGAGTAGGTGGCGTCCCGTTGCGCGAGGTAGTACAGCCGGTCGAGTTCCTCGCCCGCCTGCCAGAGACCGGCTCGCCGAGCTTCCTCGAGTCGCAGCACCGTGAACATCACCTGATGCGGAGGCCTCGCTTCCCACAGGTCTTCCTTCTCGTCCACCAGCAGAACGGCGTCGGCCTCGGCAAGCGCGGCAAGGGCGGTCGCTACCGCCGCAAGCGGCAGGCCGGTGTGGCGCACGAGCTGATCGGAACGACGTCGCCCGCGGATGGTGAGTGCTCGGTAGACCCGCCCGTGATCGCTGTCCGGGTCGAGCGCGTCCAGCACGAGAGCCTCTCCGTCACCTGGCGCCGCTGGGCTGATCCGGCGAGCCTAGAACCCTCGTTCCAGCAGGTCAACGCGCCGATAGTCGGGTTCTGGCGCACGTGCGCTATGTCCCAGGTGCGCCAGCGGCAGCCCTGGCGGACCGGGCAGCGGCTTTGACAGCATCGGACAGCAGTGAATAACCGATAACAGAGGGCACTCAGTGAGGAATTCACATCAGGTGGAAGTCCTCCCGCTGTGCCCACCAGGTTCGCCTTCAGCCGATCCGGAGGACACTCATGCGCCGACGCTCACTTGCCGTTCCGCTCGCCGCTCTCGCTGTCACCGCCACCATGACCGCCACCATGACCGCCACCACGGCCGCCGCGGCGGCACCGCTCACCGTGCCCGCATCCTCGATCACGGCACAGGCTCCTGCCGCGGTGCAGGGGCAGCGGATCCTGCAGGTCGATTACCAGGTGCAGGAAACCGGCTACTGGTGCGGGCCGGCCGCGACCAGGATCGCGTTGTCCGCCAGGGGCGTGTACCGCAGCCAGGCGGATCTCGCCGCGGAACTGGGAACCCATGTCGGCGGAACCGACTGGATCGGGCAGGTCACTCGTGTGCTCGGCGGCTATGTGGGCTGGTACGAGACCAAGGAGATGCCGAACGATCCGCCCACGCAGGCGCAGAAGGATCTGCTGTGGCGCGACATCGTCCTCGACATCAACAACGGCTACCCGATCGTGGCCAACATCGTCGCGCCTCCGGGCAACCAGCCACCCGGATACCCGCCCAACCAGACGATTTACCACTACTTCACGGTCATCGGCTACGACGACGTCAATCGCACCGTGCTCATCGCAGATCCGGCTTCGTTCAGTGGTAACCAGTTCTACTGGCTGACCTTCGACCAGTTGGCCTCGCTCATCCCACCGAAGGGCTACAGCGCCTGATCGGTCGAGGCTGCCCGGCGAACCCGCCGGGCAGCCTCACTTGCCGCTTCCGGGACCCCGGAGAACAGGCGGAACCCGCACGGCGATCTCGGGGGAGAGGCTGGCACCGTGCAGCAGTTGCAGGTCGTCACCGCTCCAGAAGCGGCCCGGGTCGTACCACTGCGGCCGCGTGCCGCCCGGCAGCAGCCCCATCGCCGCGTAGGTGACCGCGACGATCTCGGCGCAGAATGCCGTTTCCAGGTCACTCGCGCGCTGTTTCGCCGGGACCCTTCCGCGCAGCCACCGCCCGGCAAGCCGCGCCGTGGACGGAAACGGTGTGCCGTCCAACCGAGCCACGGTGCGGAGCACGTCGTCCTCCATGTCCCGGGTGACAGTGTGGTCCAACTGGCGCAGCCAGGCGCGTTGCCCGTACTTCTGCGTCCATGTGAGCACGGCGTCGTGCAGGTCGTGCAACTGCGCGCCCCGCTGGTAGGTGCCGGACCACAGGTCCTTCAACGACCGGCCGAGCTCCGCATGCCACATCAGCGGTGGCAGATCCTCGAGTACGACCGACATCCCGACATGGTTGACCGGGCTGTTGGTCAGCGTTTGGATCGCCCTGTCGGCGGCGGACCGGCCCCGGAAGATCCACACGTCCCCGGTGCGGGTGAGGTCGGTGGCCTCGTCGAGTCCGATCCAGGTGTCGCCCATGGCGATACTCTAGGGACATGCGCTGGTGGAAGATTGTCGGTCTGGCCGGGGTCGTCGGCGTCGCTGCCACCGGGGCCGTGATAGCCAGGGGCGAGCGCCGGCGACGTGCCTACACCCCGGACGAGATTCGCGAACGCCTGCACTCCAGGGTCCGGGAGGCGACCGAACGCCCTGCGGAGTAGGCCACCCCGGCCCGGCGGTCGAGGCAGAGGTGCGCTACCTCGCGAGCAGTTCCCGGAGGGCTTCGACAACCTCGGCAGGGCTTTCCTCCGCCATGAAGTGACCGCAGGACACGGTCCTGTGGGCCAGGCCCGGTGCCCAAGCCCGCCACCGGGCCGCGGCGTCGAACCCGAGTGCCGCGCCCCAGTCCTGCTGCAGTACGGCCACCGGCATCCGCAGCTGGTTTCCGGCGGCGTGGTCCGCCTCGTCGTGCTCGACGTCGACGGTGGCCGAGGCCCGGTAGTCGGCGACGATGGAGGGAATCGCCTCGCGGGACGCGCGCAGATACGTCGCGCGGACGTCGGCAGGGATGGCGTTCGGATCGGTGGACCAGATGTCGAGGAAGTGCCCGAAGAACTCGTCCGCCGAGCCGCTGATCATGGCTTCTGGCAGCCCGGGCGGCTGCGCCATGAGGTAGAGGTGGAAGCCGACCGCGGCGGACCTCCCGTGCAGCACGTCCCACATGTCGAGGGTCGGCAGGACATCGAGGGCAGCCAGGTGTGTGACTGTTTCGGGGTGATCGAGTCCGGCGCGGATGGCCACCAGAGCCCCTCGGTCGTGGCCGGCGAGTGCGAACCGGTCGTGGCCGAGTGCGGCGGCGAGAGCCACGACGTCCGCGGCCATGGTGCGCTTCGAGTAGGTGTGCCGTCCTGTTGCGGCGGGCTTGTCGCTCTCGCCGTAGCCGCGGAGATCCGGACAGATGACGGTGTGGTCGGCGGCAAGGTCGGCGGCGACGTGCCGCCACATCAGCTGGGTCTGGGGGAACCCGTGCAGCAGCACGATGGCGCTGCCAGAGCCGCCCACCGCGACATTGAGTTCGACACCGTCGTCGACGGTGACACGTCGCTGGACGAATGCGGGAATCTTGGGTGTCATGTCGGTTCGCGCTCCTGGGGTGTGTGCTCCGGTCGTACCTCGCACATCCTCGGCACGACCGATCAGCACACGATCAGCACGCGATCAGCGACCGGGTTGAGCCGGAGGTTTCGAGTGGACGGCGATAGGTTGTCGGCGTGACCGCACGGTTTCGGGTACTGGGCCCGTTGGAGGTCGAGAACGAGCACGGGCCGGTCGACCTCAGGGGTCCTCGGCATCAGGCCGTCCTGGCCCGGCTGCTGGTCGCCAGGGGTCGGGTCGTGCCGGTCACCCGGCTGATAGACGATCTCTGGGAGACACCGCCACAGGGTGCGCTCGGCGCCCTCCAGACCTTCGTCGGCGCCCTGCGCAAGGCCCTCGAACCGGACCGCCCGCCACGCGCGCCCGCCCGGCTGCTGGTGACGGTGTCACCCGGCTACGCGTTGCGGGCCGAGCAGACAGGCGTGGACGCCTGGCGCTTCGAGAACGACGTTGTCGAGTCCGCTCGCCTGCTGTCCGGTGACAGAGCCGAGGAAGCCCGCATCCTGCTCGACGAGGCGCTCGGGTTGTGGCGAGGGCCGGCGTTCGCGGAGTTCGCCGACGAGGACTGGGCACGGGGGGCGGCGACCAGGCTCGACGAGTTGCGCCTGCTGGCCGTCGAACGCCGCGCGCAGGCCGCGTTGACGCTCGGGCAGGCGGCGGAGTCGGTGCCTGATCTTCAGGCTCATGTGACCGCTCATCCGCTGCGCGAGGACGGATGGCGGCTGCTGGCGCTGGCGCTTTACCAGACCGGGCGGCAGGGCGACGCGCTGAGTACGCTCCGCCGGGCTCGTTCGGTCCTGCGCGACGACCTCGGTGTGGACCCCGGCGAGAACCTGCGACGGCTGGAGGCGGACATCCTTGCCCAAGCCCCGCACCTGGCCTCCAGGTCCGCTGTGGAGCTGCCGAACACGCGGACCGCGCAGGTCGGACGGACCCGGTCGGCCGAGCATCCGTTCGTCGGGCGCGGTCCGGAACTCGACGAACTGCGGAGCGCGGCCGTCGCTGTCGGATCCGCCGGGATGCCACGGCTCGCCTTGCTGTCCGGGGCCGCGGGCGCGGGCAAGACCGCACTGGCCCGTGCGCTGACCCGCCTCCTGGAATCCGACGGCTGGACAACGGCGTGGGGTTCCAACCCGGAACTGCGCGGCGCGCCGGGAGCCTGGCCGTGGACGCGGATACGGGCGAGTCTGGTCTCGGCGGGACATCTGCCCGAGGCCGCGGGCGACCCTGTCCAAGGTGCCAGTACGGACGATCCCGTCTCGGCGCGTTTCCACCGGCACAACGCGATCGCCTCGGCCGTGGCCACAGTCTCCGCGAAGGGGCCAGTCCTGCTGGTCTTCGACGACCTGCACTGGGCGGACGAGGAGACGCTCGCCCTGCTGACCGCGCTGGCCACCGACAGCGGCGCCGGCCGGGTGCTGATCGTCGCCACGTACCGGTCCACCGAGATCTCGCCCGCACTGGCTGAGGCTCTCGGGCGGGCCGCCCGCGCCGAACCCACGCGGATCTACCTGAGCGGCCTGGCCGAATCGCAGGTTCAGGAACTGGTCCACGGGGTCACCGGCCGCGAGATCACCACAGCCGACGCGCGGACGATCCACAGGCGCAGCGGAGGAAACCCGTTCTTCGTGCGCGAGCTGGTCCGGCTCTGGGAGGCAGAGGGTGAGGCAGCGCTGCTCGCGGTGCCCCACGGGGTGCGTGACGTCATCCGGCAGCGCCTTGCCGGGCTCGCCCAAGCGGCGCGAACACATCTGCGCCAGGCCGCGGTGATCGGCGAGGAGGTCGACCTCGATGTGCTGATCGCCCTCGCCGGTGCCGAGGATCCTGTCCTGGACTCCATCGAAGCCGCCCTGCTCGCGGGTTTCCTGGTCGAGCAGAACGCGGACAGGCTCACGTTCGCGCACGCGCTGGTGTACGAGACGCTTTACCGCGAAGTTCCACGTGCTCGCCGCACGCGCTGGCACGCCACGATTGCCGAGATCCTCGAAAAGGTACGGCCAGGGGACGTGGAGGCCATCGCCGAGCACAACCTTCGCGCGGAGGGCAGGGCCGATGCGACCCGTACCGCGCACTACACGCGTGCCGCCGCCGAACGGGCGGAGCAGCGGTTCGCCCCGCACGACGCCGCGCGGTTGTGGCGGGAGACGGTCGCGGCGCTGGATCGCGCGGGAAGCAGCAACGGCAGGGAGCGTCTTGTCGCGGCCGTGGGCATGGTCCGCGCGCTGGCCGTGACCGGGGACCTCGGACAGGCACGGCGACACCGTGCCGAAGCGATCACCGCAGCGGAGGCACTCGGTGATCCGGTGCTGACCGCGGGCGTGATCGGGGCGTTCGACGTCCCGGCGATCTGGACGGCCAATGACGACGAGGTGCTGTCCGCCCGCCTCGTTGCGGCGGCCGAACGCGCGCTCACCACTCTGCCCACAGGACACGACGCCGAACGCGCCCGACTGCTGATCACCATCGCGATGGAGCGGCGCGGGGACTCAAGCCCGCGGGGTGACCAGGCGGCGCGGACAGCGGAGGAGATCGCTCGCCGTCTCGGGGACCCCACACTGCTGGCATTCGCGCTCAACGGGCGCTACATGCACACGTTCCACCGGACCGGACTCGCCCCGCGACGCGCTCGGCTCGGTGCGGAACTGCTCGACCTGGCGGGTCGCCACGACCGACTGGTGACGTTCGAGGTGCTCGGGCACCTGATCCTCGTACAGGCCCGCGCCGCACTCGCCGATCTCGAGGCAGCCGATCGCCACGCCGCCGCGGCCGACCTGCTCGCCGAACGCTACGAACTGCCCCTCGTCGGCGTCTTCACCGACTGGTACGCCGCGCTCCGGCTCGCCGTCACCGGCCAGGCGGACGAGGCCCGGCGTGCGTATCGCACGAGCGCATCCCGGCTCGCCGGCACCGGAATGTCCGGACTGGCCGAAGGGATCCTCCCGCTCGCACTGCTCGGGATCAGAGCCCCGACCGGGATGACGACCAGCATGGACGACGACTGGGGCCCGTACGAGAGCTGGGCCCGTCCGCTGGCTCTATTCGCGCAGGGCGATCGCGATCAGGCGCTCACGGCGCTGAACGCCATGCCCGACTCGCCACGGGACCTGCTACTCGAGGCACGTCTGTGCCTGCACGCCGCCGCTGCGATCCAGGCAGGCGACCGTCCGAGGATGGAACGCCTGTACGCCGAGCTGCTCCCCGCGGCTGACGAACTCGCCGGAGCGGGCAGTGGGCTGTTCAGCCTCGGACCTACGGCATTTCACCTCGGCCGGCTGTCCAGCGCACTCGGACGACCTCGTCACGCCGCCGAACACTTCCGGAATGCGCGCTCGATCGCGGACAGGTCGCAGTCACCGCAGTGGTCCGCGGCGGCCCGCGACGCACTACGTCACCTCGGTGGGCAACACTCCGGTTCGAGCTGACTCGGCACGTCTCGCGCCCGAGCCAGCCGGACAGTCCTCAGATCGAGACCCCGTGGCGCTGCAGCCAGGACAGTGGGTCTGTCTTGCTGCCGCTCTGCTGCACCTCGAAGTGCAGGTGTGGGCCAGTGGACTGGCCACGGTTTCCCACAGTGGCGATCTGCTCACCGGCGGAGACCTGCTCGCCGACGGAAACCATGGACTCGTTGACGTGCCCGTAAACGGTGACGAGCCCACGTGCGTGCTGCACCCGCACCCACATGCCGAAGCCGCTCGCCGCACCGGAGTCGATCACCTTTCCGTCCATCGCGGACAGGATGGGCGTGCCGATGCTGTTGGCGATGTCGATTCCGTTGTGCGGACTGCCGCCCCGCATTCCGAATTGCGAAGTCAGGGTTCCGGTGGTCGGCTGGACTACTTCGGCGGTGGCCTCTTTCCGGGCCGCGCTGTCGTTTTCCTGCTTCTCCGCCTCGGCGGCCTTCTTGGCTTCTCTGGCTTCGTCAGCCTTCTCGGCCTCCTTGGCCTTCTTAGCCCTTTCAGCTTCCTCAGCTTTCTCAGCCGCAGCTTCTGCTTTCGCCTTCGCCGCCTCTTCCTGCTTCCGTTTCTCGCTCGCGAGTTCCTTCTGCAGGTTCGCCAGTGTCAGGTACGGATGCGCGGAATTGATCTCGCTGACTTCGGTTTGCGCGCGATGGTCCTGAGGCGCGGCGGGTGCGGACGTACTGGCTGGTACAGCGATGATCGACAACGTTGTGAGCAGTGTTGCCGGTACTCCCAGAGTGAGCAGGTGACGTGCACCCATGTAGTAACTCCATAAAAATGACGTGAGCAATCACAGCCGTGTAACTCTGCTGGGTAATGCTCGGGCAAGGCCTCCGCGAACTATCCGCGAGCCTTTTCGTCAGCACCATGAAACTTGATGCGCGCCACAACAATTAGGTCACAAATTCGGCAATTCTCGGCGCACTGTGGCCGACTGAACACACACTGCATTGCGGTTGCGCGGACAGATGTGTGCTGGGTTACTGTTTCGCGAGTCCGCGGATCGGCACTTCGCTATGGCGCCGGGCGCTCCTCGATGAGGGCCTCCGGTGCGGACAGGCGCCAGGCCTCGTAGACGAGTTCGGCGAGTTCGTCGGCGTCGATGCCGGCCAGATACACCACGACCCAGCCGAAGCTGCCCGTGGTGAACTGCACCTCGAACACGTCCGGCCGCTCCGACACCAGGGCGAGCTGCTCGTGCAGTGTCTGCTTCAGTCCCACCGTCTGTGTGCGCGGCCAGTAGTACCCGAAACGCTTCCCGTGCACGCTGAACGACGTGTACTCGCCGCCCTGCGCGCGATCGATGCCCGGCAGAGCATTCACCAGTCGCAGGAACTGACCGCTTTCGACACCCATGACCGGAATTATCGCGGATTCCTCCGACAAGCCGCGGCCCGGCGGGCCAGCCGAAGTCGGTCGTGCGTCATCAGACCTGGTGAATTGGGCTGGCAAGCGGCTTGAATTCGCTTAGTGTCGATTAGGTTGCGGAAAGTAGTCATGATTGGGGAGTCGTGCACGGACAGGACAGCGGCGACTGCACCCTCTTGACGGCGCTGCGGTTTCGAGGCCCGCCAAGGCGGAGATCGGGGCCCGCGGAGTGCGGATCGTGGGCATTCTCGCCAGCCGGATCGCGCTCTGGGGATGGCTCAGCTGCCGCGGAAGGACGCCAGACTTCGCCGACTGGCTGGCTACGACGGTGTCCCGGCTGGGGCCTGCTTTCATCAAGACGGCACAGTTGCTCAGCACTCGGGTGGATCTGCTGCCGCCGCGTGTGTGCCACGGGCTGTCACGACTGCATGACGCCGTGCCCGCGCCCCCTGCCGCGGACATGGCTTCCGTGCTGCGGCGGCACCTCGGCGACCTCGGCCGGACGATCACGGCACGGCGCCTCGAACCGGCAGCGGCCGGCAGCATCGCCTGCGTGTACCGGGTCACGGAGCACGACGGCCGGGTACTGGCGGTGAAGGTCCGCAGACCAGGAATCGAACGGTTGCTGGCAGTCGACCTTACGTTGCTCCGCGGCTGCGCCCGGCTACTCGCGTTGCTGCCCCCGCTGCGTGGCGTGCCGGTGGTGCACATTGTCGACCAGCTCGCGAGCTGCATCCGGGAGACCTCTACTTCCGGGCAGACGGTTTGGTCGCACTGGTCGACGCGGGGTTCACCATGCAGCTCACGCCGTACGCGCGGACCAAGTTCACCGCGATCTTCTACTGCATGAGCCTTGGCGGGCCGCAGGTCCCCGACGTGGGCGACAAGATTCACGCCAATGTGCAGTGTCACGGGTTCGGCGCCGTCCGCGGCAGGGAGCGCACAGTCCCACGGGCGTTCGCCCAAACACTCCTTGCGGCCGCTGGTCCGGCGGGATAGAAAGGACAGCCGACGCGAGGCACAACGGCGTGTCCGCAGGAGCACTGGGAGATGTAATGCGTCGCATCCTGACCCTCACCGCGGTGACCGCCCTGCTGGCCACCGGTATGGCCACGCCACTCGCTTCGGCCCAGGCTCCGCACCGGCCGGGCGGGCCGTGCATCCAGGACCAGCAGCACGTCAGCCGGGCCAGCGTCGCGGGCTACGACGACGTGGTGCGGGAACTCGATCGCATCGAGCGCACCTCCGGCGGACGGGTCGACGTCGCCAGCACCGGAACGTCAGGCGAGGGCCGGGATCTGCTGTACGCCACGGTCGGCGACGGTCCGCGGACCTTCTGGTTGCAGGCCCGTATCCACGGCGACGAACTGCACAGCACGGAGGCGGTGCTGCAGATACTCGACTGGTTGGCCTCGGGAAGCCCATGGGCCCGGCAGGTGCGCGAGAACCTCACGGTGGTGGTCATCCCGATGTACAACCCGGACGGCGCCGAGGCGAACATCCGGCAGAGCACGACACCTACCCGTACCGACCTCAACCGGGACTGGGAGAACTTCGTGCAGCCGGAGTCACCGGCGTTCTGGCGGTTGTGGCGGGACACGGCCCCGACCTACGCACTGGACCTGCACCACATGAGCGAAGCGCCCGTGGTCGAGGGCACCGACGACCTCAACCAGTTCCAGATCGGTGCCCGCTCGATCTCGCCGTCGCGAATGACCGAACAGCAATGGCAGACGAACCGGGCGATGGCGATGGTCAGCGTCGACGCCCTCGCGGGTTACGGCCCGGTCAACGTCGCGAAGTACCCGGACATCGACATCACGAATGCCGTCCTGTCCCGGATGTTGATGGGCGGAACCGCACCGGCCGGTGAGCAGCCGGTGGCCGAGACACCGACCCAGGGAGCGATCTTCTACGAAGTGCGTTCGGTCGGACAGAAGAGCAACGGACAGCTGGAGAACCTCTTCCGCATCCCGACCGTCGCGGTGCTCCAGGCTGCCGCGGTTGGCGAGCTGGCGAACTACGACCTGTCCGGCTATGACGCGGTCCCCTACGGAGAGCGGGGCACCTGCGGCGGCATGTAGAACGGGGCGAATCGGTGAGTGGGCGGACGCGGCGCGAGGGGTGGACTACCGGTCGTCCTCCGGCCGGACGGCAGACGCGGTGATCCGGCCGCCCGCGACGCGCACGGTGATGTGCACCGGGTCCGTTCCACCCCGCCGTACGCGGACCAGTTCTGCGGCGACCGGTGCCGCGAGCTCGGTCCGCAGGTGACGGCGCAGGGCCCTGGCTCCGTATACCGGATCGAAACCACGCCGCGCGAGCAGCTGGACAGTCGTGTCGTCGACGTCGAGGCGCACGCCGCGCCCGCGCATCCGGCGACGCAACAGTTCCACCTCCAACCTGGTCACCTCGACGGCGGTGTCCGGATCGATCTCCGCGAACTCGACGATTTCGTCGATCCGATTGAGGAACTCCGGGTCGAAGAACTCGGTCAGCGCGCGGGAGAGCACTGCCCGCTCGCTGCGGGGGAGGACCCTGCGCCACCGGTTCGCGCGGCGCCGGGCGAGTTCGGCCGACCCCAGGTTGGAGGTCAGGAACACGAAGCTGTTGCGGAACGAGATCGTCTCCCTGCCGTTCGCGAGCCGCAGCACGCCGGTGTCCAGCACGTGTAGCAGTGCCCGCAGCACGGCCGGGTGCGCCTTCTCGACCTCGTCGAAGAGGACGATGCCCGGCCGGTAGGGGTCTCCCTCCACTGTGGATCGGTCGAAGACGCTGATTCCCTCCTTGCTCCCAGCGTATCCCGGCGGGGCTCCGCTGAACGAGGCCGCGTAGTGCTCCTGCGCGAGTGCGCTCATGTCCACCCTGCACAGATCGTCGGGGCCAGACCGCAGTTCGGCCGCCACCCGTCGCACCAGTTCGGTCTTGCCGACACCGGTCGGGCCGACGAGAAGAAGATTGGCGAGTGGCCGGTCCGGGTCGTGCGCGCCCGCGCTGGCGAGCACCGTGGCGCGCACGACCGCCTCGACGGCACGATCCTGGCCGAGTACCCGGCTACGTAGCCGGGCCGCGACGGCGTTCGCCGCGTTGTCCGGTGGTTCCTGTCGCTCGTTCTGGGCGGCGATGCCGTCCGGGGGAGAGGCACCGGCACCGGTCCGGTGCCGGTTCTGCTCGTGGAACATGTCGGTCAGGTAGGGCATCCATGGCTCCGGTCGGTGGTGGCGGGCCGGTCGTTTAGGCCTCTCTGGCCCGTTCGACCGGGAGCGAGCCGACGCGGCATTCCGCCACGCCGACGGTGTCCCTGGTGATGGCCTGCACGTTCTCCTGGGCTTTCTGGGCGTCGGTCACCCACAGCTTGTAGAAGTCGAACGGGCAGTCGGCCACGCCCGTGTCGCCGTCGCCTGCCGCGTGCACGCCCGAGTAACCCCGGTGCAGCAGTTTGAAGAGATGGTTCTGCGACTGGTCGTTCTCGCGTGCGTCCCGGATCGCCGACAGCGACAGTTGCGCGTACTGGATTCCGTACTCCTCCTCGCCGGTCTCGCCGAGGGTGCGACCGTCGAAGCCGATGATCGAGGAGTGGCCGAAATAGGAGTAGACGCCGTCGAAGCCCGCGGCGTTGGCGACGGCGACGTAGCAGTTGTTGGCCCACGCCATGGCCTTGGCCATCAGCACCTGCTGGTCCTTGGCCGGATACATGTAACCCTGGCAGCGCACGATCAGTTCGGCGCCCTTCATCGCGCAGTCGCGCCAGATCTCCGGGTAGTTGCCGTCGTCGCAGATGATCAGCGAGACCTTCATACCCTTCGGGCCCGCGGTCACGTACGTCGTGTCACCCGGATACCAGCCCTCGATCGGGCACCACGGCAGAATCTTGCGGTATTTCTGCACGATGTCGCCGCGGTCGTTGATCAGCACGAGGGTGTTGTAGGGCGGCTTGTCGGGATGCTCCTCGTGCCGTTCACCGGTGATCGAGAAGACGCCCCACGTGCCGGCCTCCCTGCAGGCGGCGGCGAAGATGTCGGTCTCCTCGCCGGGGACGGTGGCGGCCGTGGCGAACATCTCGTCCGGGTCGTACATGATGCCCTGGGTCGAGTACTCGGGGAACACGACCAGGTCCATGCCGGGCAAACCGCTCTTCATGCCGACGACCATGTCGGCGATCTTGCGAGCGTTGTCGAGTACCTCGGACTTCGTGTGCAGCCGGGGCATCTTGTAGTTCACCACCGCGATGCCGACGGTGTCGGGGCTGGCGGAAATGTCTCCGTGTCGCATGTTTCTCCTTCGGTTGTGGTGCTGGTGCGCGGTAGTCAGGCCGTTGCGGCGGCTCGAGCGGTGGCGGGGGAGGTGTCCCGCGATCGGGACGCGAGCAGTGCGGCGAGTCCGATGAGCGCCGCGGCGACGGCCGCGGCGAGCAGGCCGGTGCCGGTGTTCGAGCGGTAGGCCCCGGTCATCGCGAGGAAGGCGGGGACCGTGCACGTGGGCTGACTGAGCAGAACCACCGCCCAGCCGGTGAACCTGGTCAGTTCCTGTCTGCCCAGTCCGAGCACGAGGAAGAACAGCGTCCACAACAGAGCCCACGCCAGCCAGATGACACCGAACACCGGATCACCGTTGCGCCAGAAGGACAGGCCCGCGTACACCACGGCACAACCCGCGACGAACAGCGAGAACCAGCCGACACCCTCCGGTTCGAGGCCCGCGAGGTTCGCCACTCCGACGTAGAGGTAAGTGAAGCCGAACAGATACAGCCCGGACGCCGCCAGTATCGCGTCGGCGTCGCCGCCCGCCTGCACTATCAGCACTGTCGGTGTAAGACACTGCAGGGCGCCGACGAAGAGGTTCAGCGCGCCCGCCGACCGAGGAGGTACGCGGCCGAGCAGCATCAACCCGTTCACCAGCAGCACCGCGCCGACGTAGAGCAGACCGACGTTGTTCATCCTGGCCTCCCATCAGGTGAGGGTCCAGCGAGTTATGTTCAAATGAAGTAATTTCAAATGAAAGTAAATGGTCGAGGCGGTGCCGTCAAGATTTCGTCGCCGATCGGGAGTTACAGCCGGGTCACGACGTCGAACTCGTACCCGTCGGCAACCGCGAGGTGGACGTGCTGGGCGGCTTGCGGACCGTGGAACTCCATGGTGCCGCGCGGCCCGTCGTAGGCGGTGCCGTCGATCGCCGCGTTCAGGTCGCGCAGGTCGGCACTACCTGCCCTGTGGGTGAGCTGGGCCAGCGTGTGCAGGCCCTCGTAACACGACTCCGCGGCGTTGTTCAGCGGTGGCGCGTGCACGCCGTGCAACCGCACATACGAACCCAGCAGGTCCATCGCTCCCGCGGACACCAGCGATCGGAAGTAGCCCGCGGCGACGAACAGGTTCTTCGTGCTCGCCTCGCCACTCGCGATCAGCATGTTCTCTTCCATCAACGGGCTGAATCGCAGTAGGCGCTCGTGCAGACCCCGTGCGGCGAAGCAGCGGTTGAACTCGACCGCGTCCTGTCCGACGAGCAGCATCAGCACCCCGTCGCAGCCGGCGTCGCGCACCAGATCCACGGCTCGGCCCATGTCGGGCGTTCCGAGCCCGACGAACGTCTCACCGCGGATCCGTAGGCCGAGTTCCCGTGCGTACTGATGGACGGCCGCCGTCGATCCGCGCGGCCAGACGTAGTCGTCGCCGACGATGAACCAGTCGCGGGCACCGAGGTTGTCCCGCAGCCAGCGCAGTGCGGGCGCGATCTGGCACCGTGGGGTCTCGCCCGAGCAGAAGACGCCCGGCCTGCGTTCGCCGCCCTCGTACAGCGAGGTGTACACGTACGGGACACGATCGGCGAGTACCGGCGCGATCGCGTGCCGCACCGAGGAGATGTGCCAGCCGGTGACCGCGTCCACCGCGCCCCGCTCCACCAACGCGCGCAGTTCGGTGGCGACGATCTCGGGTGCGGCGCCGCCGTCGACAACCTCGGCGACGACCTCGCGGCCCAGTATTCCGCCGCGCTCGTTGAGTTCGCGCACCGCCAGATCGGTGATCGCTTCGCAGGAAGGTCCGAACAGGCCTGCCGGTCCCTGCAGGGGGACCACCATTGCGACGCGCCACAGGTCCGCGCGACCGCGATCCAGGATCACCGGGCCGGTTGCCATGAGGGACTCCGAACGGGCGTGGGCCGCCTCCCCGTCGACTGAATCAGTTTCAGGTGGAAGTCTTACAATTGGAAGGAATTCGCGCAAGGGTGAGGACAGGGGACCATGGACGTACGCGACACCGGTGCCGGGGTGGGGCTGAGCAGCAGACTGGTCAGGGCGGCGCGGACGGTGACGGCACGGGTCGAGCAGGTGCTGCGGCCCGAGGGGGTCACGTTCGACCAGTGGCTGGTGCTGGACGCGCTCGCGGCCGCGGGCGGGCTGACGATGTCCGAACTCACGGCGCGAACGATGGCAACCGGTCCCACCCTCACCCGGGTGGTCGATCGGCTGGTGACCGCGGCGGCTGCCTACCGGGAGGTCGACCTGGCGGATCGCCGGAAGGTGCGGGTTTATCTCAGTTCTCGTGGCCTCGCCGAACACGCCCGGCTCGCGCCGAAGGTGACGGAGGTCGAGGTGGCCGTGCTCGGCCGGGTGAGCAGGCCCGGCCCGCTGCTCACGGCCCTCGACGGTATCGGGGACTGACGGCGAGACCGCGCGGGTCAACAGGTCACGTTGACGGTGTAGTAGCCCGCGTTGTCGCTGATCTTCGACCATTTCCCGCCCGGGAACGTCCGGAAGCGCTCTAGCCGGTGCAGCCGTTCGGGATGTAGACGGCACGATCACCGCACTCCGCCCGGGCGACCCAATCCGGGTCGGCGAGACGCCGGTACTCGTCACGCACACGGCAGGCCGCTCAGCTGGGTGAGTGCAGTCGCCCGCTAACTCTTACACCTTGTCAATGGTCGTGTTCGGTAGATACTCTTACACCCTGTAAGAGTTACTCGGATCGTCGACAGGAGCACCATGGGTTCCCTTGCCCGAACCGACCCCAAGCAGTTCATCGCGGACTTCGTCACGTCCTTCACCGAGGACATCGTCCACACCGACGAGGACGCGGGGCAGATCGTCGACCGGTACCACACGCCGGACGTCGTCCAGATCGCCGACGGACACCGACTTGACCGGGACAAGTTGATCGCGCACACGAGGCCGGTGCGCAAGAAAAAGCCCACCGCCCGGGTAGAGGTGCATGAGGCGCTGACGGACGGGGAGCAGCTCGCCGCTCGCTACACGTTGCATGTGGAGGACACCAAACGGGATCTCGCCATAGAGGTCCATTTTTTCGGCCGATTCGCCGCGGACGGCCGCATGCGGCAGGCGAACATCCTCACCCGCACGCTGCCTGCCCCCGGGTTCCCGTGACCGCCGGTCCCGGCCCAGTCCGGGGAAGTCGGCCCGCAGGCCCGGCAGGGCCACCGCTCGCGGCTTAGGGTTTGTGTATGGCCGACGCGGACATTCACTTCTACTTCGACCCTGTGTGCCCGTTCTGCTGGATGACCAGCAAATGGGTGCGCATGGTGCAGGCGAAGCGGGATTACGTGGTGGACTGGCGGTTCATCTCGCTGCGTATGGTGAACGCGGCGGTCGACTACGACGCGCAGTTCCCGCCGGAGTACGAGGCGGGACACACCGCGGGCCTCCGGCTGCTGCGAGTGGCGGCCCGTACCCGTGCCGAACACGGACGGGACGCGGTCGCCCGGTTGCACGTGGCGCTCGGAACCCACATCTTCGATCAGGAGTCAGTGGCAGGTACGGAGCCCGGACACTCCGGCACCCGCGAGTTCGCCGAGCCGGTCCTGGCGGACGCAGGCCTGCCGGGCGAGCTCGCCGACGCACTGGACGACGCCAGCTGGGACAAGGTCGTCCGTGCCGAGACCGACGAGGCGCTGGCACTCACCGGCAAGGACGTCGGAACCCCCATCCTGCACTTTCAACCGCCCACCGGTGTCGCGTTCTTCGGTCCGGTGATCAGTCGCCTGCCCACCGAGGAGCAGGCGGTCGAACTCTGGGACCACGTGGTCGGGCTGGCTCGCTTCCCGGGTTTCGCCGAGCTGAAACGCAGTCTGCGTGAGCTACCGCAACTGCGAGCGCTCGGCGTGCGCGCGGACGAGGTGGGCGAACAAGAGGACTGGCACGGGGGTAGCCGCAGGCAGAAGCGCTGATACGCGTGCGGCCGAGGTGGCCGCGCTCGTTCAGCGAACGTCACGACCGTTCGGGTTGCTGTGTGTTTGGCCGCGGTGCCGTGTCGGCGAGGAAGCGGCCTATCTCGCCGGCCACGCTCTCTGGTTTGTCGAGCATCGAAAGCACGTAGGCTCCTGCCACCTCGCCGTAGCGCCCCTTTGGGAACAACTCGGCCAATCTGGGGCCGTGTGCCGGTGGCATCATCCGATTGTCCGGGGACCAGAGGACCAGAGCGTCACCCTCGAAGCGGCTCAGCGCCTCGGTGTCACGGATGAGTTCCGACTTGTCGAACGTACTCCGGCAGTAGGCGATCAGATCCCGGCGGATATCGGCATCGTGCAGGGCGGATTCGGTCCAGCCGTGGACCAGGTCGTCGGAAAGTGGACGTCGTGCCATCTGTCCGAACAGCAGTGGGCTACGCCGTAACCAGCTGATTCGCAGTTGCCTGCAGGCGAGCTGGATTCCGCCGGGCAGCCGGGTCGCGATGCCCACCATTTTCCCCGGCAGGCCGGGCGGAAAGTTGTCGAACGCCTCGCACGGCAGGATCACCTGACGTGCCACGCGGTGATCGAGGCCATGGGCAGTCAGAAACAGTGCGCCACCCCAGTCGGTGTGCACCAGGGTGACGTCCTCGAGGTCGAGTGCGTCGAGAACGTCGGCGACCAGCCTGACCTGCCCGCGCAGGGTGAGATCCGCACTCGCGTTCATCGGCCTGCGGTGTGCGCCCAGCGGCAGTACCGGGCGCACGTATCGGAAGCCTTCGGGTAGGAGCGGCAGGGCCCGATCCCACTGCGTGTGGTTCATCAACAGGCCGTGCAGCAGGACGACCGGTGGGCCTGACCCGGTCTCGTCGTACTCGATGACGCCGGAAGGTGTTTCCACGGTCTGCATGCGTCCTCCAATAGAACAATCGCTCTAGAGTATCTGTTCTATCATCATCCGGTGAGAACCGACAAGCGAATCGTGATAGCCATGGCCGAGTTGCTGCGCTCGCAGGGATATGCCGCGACGGGCATCCAGCAGCTTGCCGAGGCCGCCGGGGCGCCCACCGGGTCGATCTACCACCACTTCAAGGGCGGCAAGCGGGCGGTGGCCGCGGCCGCCCTGCGGCACACCGGCGCGGCCTACATCCAGTTGCTCCCGCTGCTGCTCGACCCGCATGAGGATCTGGCCACGGGCGTCGAAGCGGCGTTCGCTCAGGCGGCCGAGGACCTGGAGAACACGGGCTGGGCCAATATGTGTCCGGTCGGCACCGTCACCGGTGAGATCGCCGATGCCGAACCTGAGCTCCGTGCGGTCGCCGACGAGGTGATCGCGTCGTGGATCGACGAGGGCAGCCAGTACCTGGTCCATCGTGGACTGTCCCCGTCCGATGCGAGGGCAGCCGTGTACGCACTGCTCGGAGCCCTCGAGGGTGCGTTCATTCTGGCCCGCGGCCAGCGCTCCACCGAGCCGCTGCTGGCCGCGGGACACGCGATCGCGACCTATGTCGCAGCGCTACCCGTCACGACGCCCGCCTCCCCCTCAGACCTCGGCGTTGGACGGGAGGCGGGCCTCGATCAGGCGCCGACGTAGGCCGAGAGGTGTTCGCCGGTGAGGGTGGCGCGGGCAGCCACGAGGTCCCGCGGTGTCCCTTCGAAGACGATCTGGCCACCGTCGTGACCGGCGCCGGGCCCGAGGTCGATGATCCAGTCGGCGTGCGCCATGACCGCCTGGTGGTGCTCGATGACGATGACCGTCTTGCCTGAGTCGACGAGCCGGTCGAGCAGGGCGAGCAGTTGCTCGACGTCGGCGAGGTGCAGGCCGGTGGTGGGCTCGTCGAGGACGTACACACCACCCTTGTCGCCCATATGCGTGGCCAGCTTGAGCCGTTGCCGCTCACCGCCGGACAGCGTGGTGAGTGGTTGGCCGACCTTGAGGTAGCCGAGCCCGACGTCCTCCAGCCGCGCGAGGATCTTCGCGGCCGCGGGAACCTTCGAGTCCTCCGCGGCGAAGAAGGTGTGCGCCTCGGCGACCGACATGGCGAGCACCTCGCTGATGTTCCTGCTCCCGAGGCGGTACTCCAGCACCTCGGCCTGGAACCGTTTCCCCTCGCACTCCTCACAGGTCGAGGCGACCCCGGCCATCATCGCCAGGTCGGTGTAGATCACTCCGGCGCCGTTGCACGTGGGGCAGGCGCCCTCGGAGTTGGCGCTGAACAGTGCCGGCTTGACGTCGTTGGCCTTCGCGAACGCCTTGCGAATCGGGTCCAGCAATCCGGTGTACGTCGCCGGGTTGCTCCGCCGCGAGCCGCGGATCGCGCCCTGGTCGACCGCGACGACACCCGAGTCGGCTGGGATCGATCCGTGGATGAGCGAGCTCTTACCGGAACCCGCGACGCCGGTGATGACGCAGAGCACGCCGAGCGGGACGTCCACATCGACGTTGCGCAGGTTGTGTTTGCTGGCCCCGCGGATCTCGAGCGTGCCGTCCGGCGTGCGCACCTCCTCCTTGAGGCTCGCCCGGTCGTCGAGATGACGGCCGGTGATGGTGTCGCTGGCCCGCAGCCCCTCGACGGTGCCCTCAAACACCACCTGACCGCCCGCGGTGCCTGCGCCGGGGCCGAGGTCGACGACGTGATCGGCGATCGCGATCGTCTCCGGCTTGTGCTCCACCACGAGCACGGTGTTGCCCTTGTCCCGCAACCGCAGCAACAGGTCGTTCATCCGCTGGATGTCGTGCGGGTGCAGTCCGATGGTGGGCTCGTCGAAGACGTAGGTGACGTCGGTGAGCGCCGATCCGAGGTGGCGGATCATCTTGACGCGCTGCGCCTCACCGCCCGACAGCGTGCCCGACGGCCGGTCGAGCGAGAGGTAGCCCAGCCCGATCTCCACGAACGAGTCGAGGGTATGCAGCAGCTTGGCGAGCAACGGCGCGACCGAGGGCTCGTCGAGGCCACGGACCCATTCGGCGAGGTCACTGATCTGCATCGCGCAGGCATCGGCGATGTTGACCCCCTCGATCTTCGAGGACCGGGCTCCCTCGTTCAGCCGGGTGCCGTCGCACTCGGGGCAGCTGGCGAAGGTGACCGCCCGATCCACGAACGCCCGGATGTGCGGCTGCATCGACTCCGGATCCTTGGCGAGGAACGACTTCTGGATCTTGGGAATCAGCCCCTCGTAGGTGAGGTTGACGCCTTCGACCTTCACCTTGACCGGCTCTTTGTACAGGAAGTCGTTGAGTTCCTTCTTCGTGTACTTGCGGATCGGCTTGTCCGGGTCGACGAAGCCCGACTCGGCGTAGACCCGCACCGTCCAGAAGCTGTCCGACTTCCAGCCGGGGATGGTGAACGCACCCTCGGAGATCGACTTGGAGTCGTCGTAGAGCTGGGTGAGGTCGATGTCGGAGACCGCGCCCCTGCCTTCGCAGCGCGGGCACATTCCGCCGGTGATGTTGAAGCTGCGCCGCTCCTTCGTGGTCCTCCCGCCACGCTCGAACGTGACAGCGCCCGCCCCGCTGATCGAGGCGACGTTGAAGGAGAAGGCCTGTGGCGAACCGATGTGCGGCTTCCCGCGTCGGCTGAAGAGGATGCGCAGCATCGCGTTGGCGTCGGTGGCGGTGCCGACCGTGGAGCGGGGGTCGCCGCCCATCCGCTGCTGGTCGACGATGATCGCCGTGGTCAGGCCTTCGAGCACGTCGACCTCGGGCCGCGCCAGCGTCGGCATGAAGCCCTGCACGAACGCGCTGTAGGTCTCGTTGATCATCCGCTGCGACTCGGCGGCGATCGTACTGAACACCAGCGAACTCTTGCCCGAGCCGGAGACGCCGGTGAACACCGTCAGCCGCCGCTTCGGAATCTCGACGCTGACGTCGGAAAGGTTGTTCACACGCGCACCGTGCACGCGGATCAGATCGTGGCTGTCGGCAACGTGCAGCGCTGGCGACTGCGTGTCCGTCCTCGTGGCCGTACTCATCGTGTCTCCATCTGTTGCCTGCGGTTCAGCGCAGTTCCTGAATACGGATCATGTTGCCTGCGGGGTCGCGGAAGGCACAGTCGCGAATGCCGTACGGCTGCTCGGTCGGCTCTTGGACGACCTCGGCGTCGCCGGCCTGCAGCTTCTCGAAGGTGCCGTCGAGGTCCCTGGTCGCCAGGTTGATGGCGGCGTAGGTGCCCTTGGCCATCATCTCGGTGATGACCCGGCGCTCGTCGTCGGTGGTGCCGGGATCCGCGGCGGGCGGGTGCAGGACGATGGACGTGCCGGGTTGGCCGGCCGGACCGACAGTGATCCAGCGCATCCCGTCGTATCCGACGTCGTTGCGGACCTCGAAGCCGAGGGTGTCGCGGTAGAAGGCCAGTGCGGCATCGGGGTCGTTCTGCGGCAGGTACGTCTGGTGAATGGTGATGTCCATGGCGGCAACACTATGTTTGCGTCGATGACCGTGCTTCTCGATTCCTGATCGGCCTGGTCACCTGTTTCGCCACGCACGGCGGCATCCCGGCCGTCGCGTGTGCCGCCTGCCGCCGGTAGACGCTGGGCGGCACACCGACCAGTTCGGTGAAGCGAGTGCTGAAGGTGCCAAGCGACGAGCAGCCGACAGCGAAGCAGACCTCGGTGACACTGAGGTCGCCACGACGCAACAACGCCATCGCACGCTCGATGCGCCGCGTCATCAGATAGGCGTACGGTGACTCTCCGTAGGCGAGTCGGAACTGGCGGCTGAGGTGCCCGGCTGACATATTCACGCCACGGGCAAGCGCCTCGACGTCGAGCGGCTGCTGGTACTCCCGGTCGATCCGATCACGAACGCGGCGCAGCCGCGCGAGATCGCGCAGGTGCTGCGTCGCGGCGGGTGTGCTGGTCACCCGGACGATCGTGCCATATGCGGATGGCGGGGGCAGGAGAAACGACGCTAGCGGCGACGTGGTTTTCCGCGTTTGCCCCGTTGCGGGGCGCGGGAGCCTCGCCGACCGTTCCGGTCCGCCGCAGTGCCTGCCGCGGACCCGCGTCCTTCGGCGGCCGGGCGTTTGGGCTTCTCCGGTGCGGCTGCCGGTGGACGTCCGCGCGTGCTGTTGACGGTGCGCCCTCGGACGATGCCGATGAACTGCTCCATCAGATCAGTGGTTTCGTCCTCCGGCCACGACAGTGCGACGCGTGACTCCGGAGCATCCAGGACCGGCCGGTAGGTGAGGTCCCTGCGGTGGTGCAGGCGGGCCAGTGACTGCGGGACGACGAGCAGTCCGACCCCGGCCGCCACCAGTTCGACCGCGTCCGCCGTCGTTGCGGGGCGTTCGACGGCGGGCCGCCCGGGCAGCCGTTCCCAGTCAAGGGTGTCGTCAAGGGGATGGAGCACGACTTCGTCGGCAAGGTCCGCGGCCGAGACGTCGTCCGCTGCGGTCACGAGATGGTCCTTCGGAACGATGACCACTGTGGTCTCGGTGTACAGCGGAATCGCGTGCAGGCCCGCGCGGCCGGTCGGCAACCGCAGGAGGGCCGCGTCGGCACCGTCGTCGAGCACCAGGTCGGCAGCCTCGGCAGCGGTCACCATGCTGAGCACCAGCGGGACCTTGGGCAACCGCTCGTTCCAGGTTCGCACCCACTTCCCGGGCGTCACTCCGGGGACATACGCGAGCCTGAACGACGGAGCTGCTCCCGGACCTGTCACGAGGCCAGGTTACCGGGCGTGATCAGCGAGCACGTGCCCGATACCCTTGAGCGATGACGTCGCACAAGACCCCTCAGACGATGAAGCCAGCGACCGCGGCGAAGAAGCTGGGTGTGTACCTGGAAGCCACCCCGGCGGAGTTCCAAGAGGGTGTCGTCTCGCGCGATGAGTTGAACGCCCTGCAGGCCGATCCGCCGGAGTGGCTGAGGGAGTTGCGCCGAGAGGGACCGCATCCCCGGCAGGTCGCCGCGGCGAAGCTGGGGATCTCCATTGGCGGCCTCGCCCGTGGTGGGATCACCGAGGCCCTCACCACCGAGCAGATCGATGCGCTGAAGGCGGACAACCCCGACTGGCTGCGGCGGGAGCGGGAAACTCAGGCCGAAGTCCGGAAGGAAGCGGCGCGCGTCAAGGAGAAGAACGCCGAGTCCCGGTCCTGACCACGAATGCCCGCCCGCATCGGTCCACACTTGACTGAACGAGCATCGTGACCGTTTGACCGTCCAGCACCACGCGAGTAGGTTCCGGTCCGTTCGTTTCGGCTGTCTTGGGGTGGTTTCGTGCTGCGGTCTCCGGAGATGTCCATGTTCCGGCTGGTGGCGGTGCTCGCGGTGGCCGCGCTGGTCATTCCGGCGGGCGCGACGTCGGCACCGGAAGCCGCACCAGCACTGGCGCGACAGGCGGCAACGCAGGTGAACGGTGCCGATCAGGACGCTCCGACGAAGAGCATCGGTTTCTACGTCGGCAAGAACCTCACCGACGACGGCAGCGTTCTGCTCGGTGGATTCGGGCACGAGCCGTCCAGTCACTGGCTGGAGGTCGTACCGGGAAGGCAGTTCCCGGAGGGCGCCACGACAACAGTGGGAGTGACCGGCAAGGCGGGATACCCCGGTGTCCTCTCCGAAATTCCACAGGCGCGGGCGACCAGCAGGTACATCACCTCGAACTACTCGGAGTTCGCCGGTTTTCCCGCACCGTTGACCAACGGAGGGCTGAACGAGCACGGTGTGGCAGCCCGCGACATCTGGTCCCCCTCCAGCGAGCGGCTGCTCGGGCTCACCGCGAACCCGCAGACCGGGCCCAACTACAGCGACCTGTCCCGGATCGCGATGGAGCGTGCCACCTCCGCGCGGGAAGCGGTGGAAATCGTCGGCGGGCTGATCGACGAGTACGGCTTCTCGACCTACGGCGGCAACTCCCATCTGTTCGCGGACAAGAACGAGGGCTGGATCCTCGTGAACTACGGCGGCAGCCAGGGGCTGTGGGCCGCCGAGCGGCTGGGCCCGGACGAGGCGCGCGTGTCGTTTCCCGGATACCTCAACCCGTTGCCGCTCGACTACCAGGACCACCCCGGGGAGTTCCTCGCCTCGGACAACTTCATCGACGTCGCGGTGGACCGGGGATGGTTCGATCCCCGGTCCAGCGAGGTCTTCGATCCTCAGGAGATCTATGCGGGCTGGCAGCCCGACGAACGACAGGTGACTCCGACACATCCATGGGGAAACAACGTCCAGGCGGAGCTGGAACGAGAACTACGAGACGAACTCGGCCCGGTTTCCCTGCAGGACATGCTGGCCTACGTCCGGGATCCCCGGTGGTCGCACGACCGCTCCGGCTACGGTCATGTCGCGCAACTGCACGATGTCGAACATCCGGACCTGAACGTGTTGTGGACGGCCGTGACCGGCGCGGTCACGACGCCGTTCGTGCCGGTGTACGTCGGGGCGGAGGACGTGCCGCCGGAGTACAAACAGCATCGCTACCTCACCAGCGGCGCCGCCTCGGAGCACGTCGCCGCCGACTACGCCCCGCTGGAGGCGACCCGATACGCGACCCGGGAGTTCAAGCGGCTCATGTACCACACCTGCGAGCACCCTGACGTGTTCCTCAAGCCGGTCACCGCGCGGATCGAGGAGTTCGAGCGGGTGCTGCTCCGCGAGCAGCGCAGGGTCGAACGCCGATCGCTGGGCAACGACGACCGCCGTGCGTTTCTGACCGACTACGTCCAACGGCGTCTGCTCGACGCACTGGACCTCGGCGAGGACCTCACTCGCGCGGTCGAGGACCGAACGCGTGAACAGTTCGGTATCCGGATGCCCGCGGGCCGCGAACTGCCGGGTGAGACGTACCGCGCGGAGAGCCAGAGCATGAACCGCGGCGACGGACTCACCGGACCGGCGAACGCCATCGTGCACTGCTTCCGCGAGGGCATCGACGACTACCCGCGCGAGCATGGCTCCTACCGGAAACTGGCCGGGAAACTCCTGCCGGGCGGGCCGTCCTAGGTTCCGGTGCGCACGACCATCCGATCGACGGCTGAGCTGAAGGCATCCGGCGCGACCTGAGCACCTCCGCTGAACGGGTTCTGCAGCTGGTAGATCGCGAACATCAGTAGCGCGATCGTCCCGGCGAGGGTGCCGACAATCAGCGCGTGGGTGAGGAGCTTCGGCACGTCAAAGAGGTAGGGCAACGCAACGGACAGGATGCTGCCGACGACCAGTGCGAGCCAGACCACCGTACTGATGCCTGCGTTGCCCGCCGCGGTCAGCCGCGCCTGACGGGCCTCGTACACACCCCACAACTGACCGGCCGCCTCGGCCTTCCGGTCCTGTTGCCAGTCGGTTCGGGTCGCAGCACCATCGATGGTGCTCCGCATCCGCTCGAGCAGGTCCCAGCCGGGCCCGCCCACCGCTTCACCTTCCCGCATACTCGGCCATTCCTGCTCGACGACCGTGTGAACGTAGGACCTGGACAGATCCTGAAGCTGCTCCCGTGCGGGCGCGGGCAACGAGTCGCTCGCCCAGTACACCGCGGTCAGTCCGTTCGCCTCGGTGTGCGAGCCATCTCTGACCGAGCTCACCGCGTCGAACAGGGAGATCAGCACGAACGCGAGGAGCACGGCCTGCAGGCCTGCCACGATGGTGAACACCCCAGTGACCGCCTCATCGGCGTTCCTGCTGTTCCGGGTGAAGCGATGCACCAAAAAGGTCACCGCCGCTGCGGCGGCCGCGACACCAAGCACCCAAAGGGCACCTGTCACATAGACGTTCATGCAGATTCCTATCCGGACACTGACTCGCTGGGTCGGGTATCTGACTGTGCGATCCGTTTCGGCTCAAGGAGTTGTTGACTAACGGGACCGCCTTTTCGCCGCAGCTGTCACCAGACCCGCGCCGAGAATCATGATCAGTGTCGTGAGTGCCCAACGGCGTTGCTTCTCGACACCGGCCTGGTTGTCCATGTCTGGTTGGGCGGTGGCTGCCCGCCGGCTCAGCCCCGTCCCGGTGGAGGCTTCGACCGTTGACTTTCCGGACTCACCTGGTGGTTGGGACCCCACTGGACGAGTCCGCGCCGCGGGCTGCGGTGACGGAGGCGGTGACACCGAAGGCCGTGGTGACGTGGGCGCCGTTTCCGGGGTCGCCTTCGGGGACGAAGGCCCTCCCGGCGGTGCATGGGACGTCGGAAGGACCGGGATTGTCGGCGTGGGTGGTTCCGGGGTGACCGGGACACTCGGTGGAGGTGTTGACGGTGTCGGCGCGGGAGGCGTTGGCGGTGGGGGAGTGGACGGAGGTGTCTTCTTCGGGCATGGCTTGAGCAGTGGGGGCAGCTGCAGCAGCTTGCACACGATGGGAATCGGCGGCAACAACGAGGAGGTGGCCGCCGCCGGTGTTGCCGCGGTCAGGAGGACCACCAGAACGGTGCCCAGCAGGACAGCCGAAACGAGGACCTTGCGTGCGCCACGGAGCCCTGCCGGACTACGCCGCAGGTCCCCTGGTTGCTTCTCGGTCCCGTCACGGAGGGACCGGGGATTGTCCGGCCTCACACCGGGCGACTGGGCGTGCTCGTGGTCCGGGCCGCCGGACAGGCCCCGGCGGTCGTCCACCTCTCCCTCAGGTCCTCCGGTATGTCCAAAGTGGTGGACTGTCCATCGCAGAGGGTGCAGACGCTGCCACCAAGCAGCAGGCTGCCCGCCCTGTCCAGGATGGTCCGTGCTATCGGATTGCGATCCTCGGACCGCTCCAGTACGCGCACCAGCCGGGTTCCGGAGCTCACCATGCGTTCCCAGCCGCGCGAGCGGGGCACCTCCATCCAGTCGGCGACCCGGGGGTCGATCACCTGGCGGACCATGGCTGACACGACACCGTCGAATGCCTTGCCGGGAACCAGGTTCTCGTAGAGGTCCAGGAGGCCGCGGGTAAGTGCCACCCCTTCTGCGGAGGGGCCGTACGCCGCCTCGACAAGTGACACGTTGAGTTCTCGGGCCTCGGTCAAGGTCTCTGGCATCGCCTCGGCGGGGATACCGAGCATGGCTCCGCTCACCCGCCAGACGTAGTAGTAGTCCGCGGCCTCCTGCTCCGTCACCGAAATGCCCATGCGGCGCATGCCGTCGATGACCTGTACCGAGAAGATGAGCAGTGCGCCGAGCATGTCCTGCTGGCACACGGGAACGCCGTCGGCCGCCATGTCCCAGTTGCCGGAGCGGGTAATGAAGTGACGTACGGCCGCATGAATCAACCGGGTCTTCTGGAGCGTGGGGACAAAGGTTCCGGTGGCGCCGAAGGGGTCAGGGGCCATCATGTTCACCACGAACTGGGCGGTCTCCGACAGCCGCCGGTGGGGCTGGTTCAGTTTGTGCGTCAGGGTCAGCACTCGGGACGGACGTGGTTGGGCGTAGCAGTTCACCATGGCGGCGAACGACAGTATGGATGCGACGTGCACACCGTCGTCGACGAAGAACTCGTATGTTCGTGCCACACGGTCCAGATCGGCCCACTCCGGCGGATTGTCGGTCGCGATCAGGTAGGCCCGAACCGAATCCGGCAGTTCCTCGGGGATGGGCTGGTCGTTGGCGCGGAAGTGGGCGAGCACCTCGTTCACGGCTTCGATGCGCCCGCTGGCCACCAAATCGGCGATCACGGCGTCGGCTAGGGGATCTGCCTGGAATTTCAGGGATTCGATGGCGGAAATGTCGGTCATTGGGCTGCCCTTTCTTACGCTAGCCGACGACGAGAACAGCTCAATGAGGTCAGGGTGAATGGATCATTTTCCGGTCCATATGGGACCGGTGCCCGCCCTTTCGAGTCGCAGTAGTCCCCTGGCTACTCGCTGTACTGCGAATCCAATCGCGACCCTATTCAGAGGTGTTACATATCCTCGGGAAGTTCTGGCCCAGTCCGGCGCGTTTGGCAAAGAATGGTGAAAATGCGGTAGGGCGATCGCCTTCTCCGGGGCAGCGCAGCGTAGTTGGAAGCATCCCACCGCTTCTGTAAAGCTTGCGAACGAGTGAGGCCGGTGCCACGGATGGTCGTAGTGTCGAACACGTTCGACAGCCCGGCGTCACTCAGCGTGAGAGTGGCTGGGCTTGTCGGTTACAGCACGTTCCGCGCCTGCCTCCCGCCCGGTCTGGAGATCACCTGCTCTCCCGGCCGGATGGTGCTCCTGCTTAGATCGCATCGGAACCGGCGCGACCTCGGGAAGGGTTGCGGCGCGCTTGAACCGTATCCACCGACTTGGGGGCAACATGATCATCAACCGCAGGCTCGCGCTGGGACTCGGTTCGGGCGCGGCGGCATCCACCCTCCTTGGCTCGACGGCCGCAGCCCAGGCGCAGGAGACTGATGCGGACTGGGACGCGCTGATCCCGGGGACCGCTGACCTGGCCCGCCGCAAGATCGCACGGAAGTACACGCGACAGGTCGCACGGGCGGGCGGCACCTGGTCTTCGTACATCGACGTGGCCGACCCCGACGGCGTCGTCAAACCCGCCGTGGAAGCCGACGCGGACCGGGTCGTCGAGGCGTACAGCGTGAACAAGATCGCCGTCGCGGTCGCCGTGCTGGACAAGGTCGACCGGGGCCTGCTCAGGCTGGACCAGCGAGTGGAGGTCACCGAGGCGATCGTCATCAAGGACACGGACGGGATCTTCCCGCTCGACGGTGCCTATCCGAGTTCGATCACCATCGGACACGTCCTGGCAACGCTGCTCACGGTGTCGGACAACACCGCCGTGCGCCTGTGCGGCCTGGTGGTACCCGCTCTGGAGCTGAACGAGATCCTGCGGGCCAAGGGTTTCGTCCACACGCAGGTGGTGCCGGTGGCCAACCCGAACCGCTTCTTCCTCGGCACCACGACTCCCGGGGAGATGTCCACGATGCTGCGGAGGCTGGCGGCGGGGGAGTTGCTCTCGGCGGCGTCGACCCAGCACCTGTTGACGGTCCTGAGGTCGCTGTCGTCGTTCACGGACGGGATCAGGCTCAACCTGTCCTCGGCGGAGCGGCTCAACGTGGCGACGAAGGCGGGTTGGTTCGTCGACGGCCGCAACGAGGCGGGCATTGTCTTCGACGCCGCGGGCAAGCCGATGATCACGTACGCACTGTTCGCATCGGGCCGGTTCCGCGGTGACCCTGCCCTCAACGCGGACAACTACAGCGCGACCCATCCGGCTCTGCGGGCACGCGCCGAACTGGGCCGGAGCTTGTACGACTCGGTCCTGCGCATCACCACCGACGCACCGCGGGCCTACCGCGCGCAGCCGTACCGGGCCAGGAACGGCGGCTGACGCGGCGGGCACGGGGCCATGCCCATGAGCGGTCGTGGCCTCGGTCCCGACGAACGGCCCTGTCGCCGCGGCGACCGCGTTCCTAGTGTCGGCACAGACAACTGGGAGGGTTGCCATGACTCGGCTTCGTTCGCGCCTACTCGTCACGCTGACTGTCGGGGCGATCGGGGCATCCCTGGTTCCCGGGATCGCGGTCGCGGGCTCCGCCGCGTTCATCCTCGAACATGGGATGAGCAAGCCCATGTACTCCTACGCGGACGCGGTTCGGGAGCGCGTATGGGTGGACATCGGGCTCGACGCCGACGGCGACCGCCGGAGGGACCGGGTCGCGGTCGACGTGATCCGGCCCGCCGAAACCGCGCGCCGTCACCTACGTGTTCCCGTCATCATGGACGCCAGCCCGTACTACGGAAACCTGGGCCGTGGCAACGAGAGTGAACGCAAGACCTACGACGAGCACGGCCGTCCACTCGGGTTTCCCCTCTACTACGACAACTACTTCGTTCCGCGCGGCTACGCCGTCGTCCAGGTCGATCTGGCCGGTACCAACCGGTCACAGGGCTGCCTCGACGTCGGGGGGCGCTCCGACGTCGCCTCCGGCAAGGCGGTCGTCGACTGGCTGAACGGACGAGCCGCCGGCTACGACGAAGCGGGCAGCCGAGTGCATGCGGACTGGACCACCGGTGCCGTCGGGATGATCGGAAAGTCGTGGGACGGCACAGTCGCCAACGGCGTCGCCGCCACAGGTGTCGAGGGCCTGCGGACGATCGTGCCGATCGCGGCGATCAGCTCGTGGTACGACTACTACCGCTCGGACGGGGTATCGTTCGGCCGTGACCCGCTCGCGCTCGCGCGCCGGATCGAGTCGCCAGGGGCCGCGGCCAGATGCACGGGGGTACACGCACAACTGGCCGCAGGCGCACCCGCCAACGGCGACTTCACCCCGCTGTGGTCCGAGCGGGACTACGTGCGAAAGGCACGGCGGGTCAAGGCCAGCGTGTTCGCCGTGCACGGCCTCGGCGACCTCAACGTGAAGACGGTCCATCTTGGTCCGTGGTGGGACGCGCTGACGGTGCCCCGCAAGCTGTGGCTCTCCCAGACCGGTCACGTCGATCCGTTCGACTTCCGTCGCGACGAGTGGGTGCACACCCTGCACCGCTGGTTCGACCGGTGGCTGCTCGGGGTGCCGAACGGCATCGACCGCGAACCCGCGGCCAGCATCGAGAGGGCACCCGACCGCTGGGTGGACGAGGCGGGATGGCCCGCCCCGGGCCACACCACGTTCTGGCCGCGACCCGGTGCTGATCCAGGGCTCGGCACGCTGCGCACCGCCCCGCCAGCGCACGGCAGCGAAGCCACGTTCGCCGACGATCCGGCACTGGGCGTCCGCGACTGGATCACCCGGCCGGACGCGGCGGCACCGGCTCGAACACTGTTCGACACCGGAGCGCTCGCCGCCGATCTCAGGATCGCAGGCACCGGCACCATCACCGTTACGGCGACGCCGTCCACCAGCACGGCGCACCTGAGCGCGATGCTGGTCGACTACGGACCTGCCACCATCCGGAACTACCTGTCCCGTGGCGAGGGCATCCGAACGCTGACGAGTGAATCCTGCTGGGGCGAGAGCAGGCCCGGCGACGACGCCTGCTACCTGGACACCGCGACCACCACCACTGATGTCGACGCCGAGGTGATCGCTCGCGGATGGGCCGACCTCGCCAACCACAGATCGTTGCGGGTACCGGGGAAACTCGTCCCAGGGCGCCCCTACGAGATGACCTTCCGACTATCCACAACGGACCATGTCGTGCCTGCGGGCCACCATCTCGCACTGATCATCGCAGGCACCGATCGCGGTTACATCACCGCTCCGGCGCGGCCACCCGCGATGCGCATCGACCTGCGCGGAACCAGCGTTCGGCTGCCGCTGCTCGACGAGCCGCGTTTCTCGGCTGACAGCACGGCCCCGCGTATCCGTCCGGACCGGCTTCCTCCGCTACCGGTCCACAGCGAGTTCGCCGGCTGAGTTCTGACCGTTGTGTCCATCTCGGCGCCGAAATACCGGTAACGTCACCCATGGTCGTAGACAATGTGGGTGGGCGGGCAACATGACTGTCGAGACGGGGGAGTCGGCACGGCTGCTCCAACGGTTCGGCCGACGATGCGCCGCCGCGCTGCGTGTCATCACCCTGCTACCCATAGCTACGATCGCCCTGCTCAGGGCCGCACCCCCACAGCTCGCCGCCACGGCCTTGATCGTGGCGGTTGTCCTGGTATGGACCTGCGTCTATGGATGGTGGTTACTGCGACGGCATGGGCAGCTTCTGGTCGCCGTTGATGTGGCGCTGTTGCTTGGCGTCGCTCTGACGGTCTTCTGGACCGACGCCGTCGCGGACGCCAACTTCGGATGGATGAGGTTGCTTGTGACGTTCGCCTGCGTCACGTATCAGTGGCACACCTCCGTGCTCGTCGGTGTTCTCGCGGCAGTGGTCGCCGACGGCGGGCTGCTGGTGGTCGCCACCGTGGCTGGGGCGGACGGCAGTGTCGTGCGGGCCCTGTACTGGGTTCTGGTGGCGACCGTGCTCTCGAGAGGGGCGTGGGTACTTGTCCGCCGGGCCGCGAAGCAGGCGGATCGGTTGGCGGACGAGGCCGCAGAAGCACGTCGTGAGGCACTCGTCGCGGCAGCCGTGCGCGCCGAGGAGCGAGAGCTCGCCAACGCACTGCACGACACCGCGGCCACCACCCTGCTGATGGTGGGCATGGGACAGGTCCATGGGAGTGCCGACTGGCTGGCAGCGCAGGCACATCGTGATCTGGACCGGCTGGCGACCTATGACTCGCCGCCGCCCGCGAACGCCGATCTCGTGGCATTGCTGCGAACCGACCTCGCCGAGGTGCGGTTGTCCGTCGAGTTCGACCTCCCCGCTCAGCTGCCACTTCCGTTCGCCGTGGCGCGAGCCATCGCCGATGCGGCGGCGGAAGCCCTGAACAACGTCCGTCGGCATGCGGGCACCGAACGGGCCGTGGTCCGGCTCCGGGGAGACTCGCGCAGGTTGCGGCTGGAGATCGCCGATGACGGTGCGGGTTTCTCGGCGGACGGCATTGCTGCCACCCGTCGCGGTCTGCGGGAGTCGGTGCGGGGGCGGATGAGCGGCGTCGGTGGCAGGGCCACGATCTCGTCCAGTGTGGGGGAGGGCACGATTGTCCGGCTGGAGTGGGGGGACGACCGTGAATGATGCCGACATCGAGCGGACCCGGACGCAGTTGCAACGCGGTCTGCGCGTCGCGATCCTGTTCGTCGGTGCGGTTATCGTGTTCGGGCTCGGTCTGTCGAACATGGCACGCCGATGGGAGTCCTACGATCTCCCGCTGGCGCAGGCAGCCGCATTCGGAACCCTGGCCGTCGTGCTGGCGACCGAGGCCGTACTGCTTGTCCGGCGCGTTCCGTGGCGTCCCTGCCTGCGCCGGTCCGCCGTCGCGGTGGTGCTCGCCGCGTCCGTGCTGTCCTACGCCACGATGCCCGACGAACGCAGCTTCACGGCCATGGACTGGGCTTTCGGCGCGGCCAACTGGGTCGGGACCATCGTTCTGCTAGACCGGCCGATACGCGTTCTCGTCGCGTTCCTGCTCGCTCACGAGCTGACCGCCGGGCTGCACCTGCTCGTGTTCGGGGACGTGAGCCGCGCCGTGCTGCTGCGGTTCGCCACGGGTTCGGTCAACGTCATCGGTTTCCCGTTGTGCGTGGCCATCGTGGCGGTCGCGCTGCGGCGGATCGCCACCACCGCCGCTGCGACCCGGTACGAGATCGAGCGGATACGGACGGCGGACGCTGTCGCAGCGGAATCCCACCGGCGTCGACAGCAGCGGTTCGCCGAGCTCTCCAGCACCACCGTGCCGTTACTGGAGGGGCTCGCAGACGGTTCGTGCACTCCAGGGGATCCCGGTGTACAGCAGAGATGCGCCGTCGAAGCCGCCCGGATGCGGCGCCTGTTCGCGGAGGTGGACAACGCGGCTGACCCGCTGCTGCACGAGCTTCGGCACTGCGCCGACATCGCCGATCGCAAAGGTGTGCTGGTGGAAGTGGACACCCGGGGTCAGTGGCCGGTGTTGCCGGTCGCGGTCCGCCGCGATCTCACCGAGGCAGCGTTGACCGCGCTCGCCACGGCGGCTTCCTGGGCGCGGATAACGGTGGTCGGAGAGCAGAACCTCGTCTCGGTCAACGTCGTCGCCGACTGCGGCGCGGTCAGGGTGGCCGAGCCCGCGGCGCCCGGCGTGCGGGTCGAGAACGTGAGCAAGGACGACACTCTATGGGTGGAGGCCCAATGGCAGCCGGTTCGGTAGTGGAACCACCGCTGACAGCCGTGATCGTCGATGATCACGTCGCGATAGCCGCGGGCGTGCGCTACTGGTGCGCGAACGCCGACCCACCGATCAGTCTGGTCGACGCGGGGGACCGGCTCGCGGACGTCTGGACCGGGCCGGGTGCCGAGGCGGACGTGGTGATCTTCGACCTGGAACTCGTCCCGGCGAGGCCGGACTTCGGAGCCCTCCGCAGGCTGGTGGACAGCGGCCGCCGGGTGGTCGTCTACTCCCAGCACGCGGACGCCGCTACGGCGATGAAGTGTGTCGACCTCGGCGCGCTCGCCTATCTCACCAAACGCGAAGGTCAGGACCATCTGGTCCCCGCTATCCGGGCTGCCGCGGCAGGCCGGACGTATACGGCGCCGTCATTGTCCGGAGCGCTCATATCCGACAAGGCTCCGGACCGCCCCCGGCTGTCACAGCGTGAGACCGAGGTTTTGCGGGCCTGGTTCGCGTCCTCGTCCAAGGAACTCGTCGCGGCCAAACTCAACATCACCGTCAAGACGGTGGACACCTACATCGCCCGGGTGCGAGTGAAGTACGCGAACGCCGGGCGGACAGCGCGCACCAAGAGCGACCTCGTCAGCAGGGCACTGGACGACGGGCTCATAACTCTCGCGGAGCTCAACCAAACCGTGACCTCCGTGTCGGGCATTCACCCGACACCGGGCACGCCGTCCAGTTCGTAGCGTGGCGCAGTGGCGCCGGTAGGCCTTGCCGCGCGGGTACCTGTCGGTAGAGGGGTCGGCAGGTCCCCGGTGACCGGACAGCGGTCTCGGTCTTCGTATGCATTGTGGATCGTGTGGCTCTTCGGGAAAGTCGACCGCGATTTACGTCCCCCGCCCGCTCAGGCGGCTGTGGCGGTAGCGGTCAACAGGGCGTGCCCCGCGCTGGTCAGCGCTGCCGGAACCCGCTGCCCGATGAGGCCGATTCGATCTGGCCTGATCAACCCGTCGTGTGTCAGCGCGTGCGCGGTGAACTGGTCGCAGCACGGTACACCGTCGATGAACAGGTCGGGTTCGCTGCTGCACGACACCTGTCCTCGGCCTGCGGCAACCGCGCGGAGCATGGCCAGTGTCCGGTGGCTCGGCGGGTTCATGTCGGCTCCTCTCGAATCGGTTCTACCGGTACGTCGAACCAGGTCGTCGGAAATCGACACACCCGCGGATGTGACCGTCCCGGCGGCCGTCGCGTTCCGGGGTCTTCACCTCCATCTCTGCCAATGCCCCGTCAAGGAAGGTCGGCACTGAACCTTTCTTGACGGGGCACTAGCGGTACTGTCCCGTGACCGGCTCGTGAGCCGCTCGACCAGCCGTGGGTAGGGGCTCGCGATCGGAGAACCAACTCAAATGCGATCGATCACCACGCGCATGCAATCGGTCCGGCCGCAGCAGGGCACGCCACACTGCTGCTTGTGCGTAGGGCGCAGACACCCCACACAGAGGCCGTCCACCACCTTCTTCGTGGTTCGCACGACCTTTCCCCTGCGGTTCGCGACCCGGTCCGCGGACTTGTCGAGCACGCGAGTGGCCTCGGCCCAGAAACTCATCTCCTGCTCCCTTCCGAACCTCAATACAATCCGTGATGGGAGTATCACTGCACGCATTCGTCGAACTCAAGGAAGTCCACCTGACCGACTGACGTCGCCAGTGCCAGATCGTCGAGCAGGAGAAACGGAGGCGGCCCTGTCCTCGATGGCTCAGCGACGGGTCACGGGTGGCTGAGCCCCGCCATGAGCAGCCCGACGAAGTGGTTCATATCGGCCTTCAGGCAGGCAGGTTGTGCGTGCTTGCCGTTGCAGCCTTCCGCCCACGTGCTCCCATCGCCGTAGTCGATGAACGTGTGTGGAATCCCGGCCGCGAGGAGGTGGTCCCGTGTGACCAGATTGGTGTCGCGCACCACGCTCTCGGCGATGGCCTGCACGGGGTTGTCGAGCAGGTTTCCCCCGTTGCCGGTGTACATCGCCACGCCCATGCCGTGCAGGGACGCGACATGCTGGGCGGGGCTTTTCTCGTTCCACACCGTGTCCAGTGGCCAGATCGGCGATCCGAAGATCGCGTCCGGCGGAACAGTCGGCGTACCACTACCGGACAGCTGGGTGCTGCCGAGCACGGCACCTCGCTGAGCCTGGTTCAGCAGGTCCAGCCCGCCGGAGAACCCTCCGACGTAGCCGAACAGTTCCGGCCTGCTCTCCGCATAGTGGAACGCACCGAAACCGCCCATGGAGTGCCCTGAGATCGCCCTGCCGTCCCGCGCCGCGATTGTCCGCAGATTCGCATCCACGAACGGGATCACCTGGCCGAGGTGGAAGTTCTCCCAGTTCTGCGGACCGAGTTCGGCGGGTGGGCTGACCCAGTTCGTGTACCAGCCGCGGCCGGAACCGTTGGGCGCCACGCTGATCAGCGGGACGCCACCGGCCGTGGACTCCTCGAACATCTGCTGGTTCAGGCCGTTGTCCGGGCGGTCGGGGTGGCCGTGCAGGTGGTACTGCACCGGATAACGGGTGTCGCCGGAGGTGTCGTAGCCCTCCGGCAGCGTCACCACGATTACGTGTTCGCCGGGGACCTGGTGCGCCATCGCCGAGTACTTCGCCACTTCGTCCGTGCGCACGGCGAACTCGAACGATCGCTCGCTCCCGCTCAGCCACGACGGCTGCTGGACCACGGTCAGCCCGTGACCATCGGTGAAGACCGGTGGCGCGGTCGCGGTCCGCGTGGCCGCACCGGTGAGACCGAGCACGCTCACCAGTGCGAACGTGACACCGAGTGCCGCCAACGTCCTACGTCGTTGACTCGTTCTGCTCATCGTGTTCCTCCCCAGTAGTCCCGGGTTCCTGGTCCCCGGTCCCGGATGATTCGCCGCCGGCCAAGTCGCCGACGACGCCGAGCCCTTCCTTGACCACTTCGAGCACGCCGAGTGCGCCCTCGACGAGTTTGATCAGGTTCTCGCCGCTGGCCAGCAGCGCGCCCAGTTTGGCCAGGATTCGGCCGCCGTAGTCGACGGCGATCGCCACGCACTGCGGGATCGCCTGGGCGATACTCATGCCGAATGTCGCGGGGGCCGCGGCGATCGCCTCGGTCATGATCGGCACGATCTTGCCGACGGCTTCGGTGATCAGCCGGGTGACGATGTCGACCACCTGCGCGACCACCTCGCCCGCGGCGATGATCGCCTTCGAGTTGGTCGCCGCGACCTCGGCGACCGACTTGATGCCGTCGGTCAGTGTGGTGACCGTCGCCGAGTAGTCCGCCCTGGCCTCACCGGACCACTCGCTGGTCTCGTTCCCCGCCGTGGAGGTGTAGTCGTCGGCAACGGTGTTGGCGGCCTGCGCGGCTCCGTCGTGGTCGGTGGAGGGGCTCGAAACCGAGGCTGGTTCCCCGCGCAACTGGCCGAGTGGCTCCTCGAGGAACGAGATCATCGGGATGAGGAAGTCACACCCGGCGCTGGCCAGGGCGGACAGTGGGCTCGCCGTCGAACCGAGCATGCTGAGCGAGACGACCGGCTCCCCGGCCAGCTCGACCGACAGCCATTCCTTGTTGGCGACGGCGTTTCCGCCAAGCCGGAGGTCCGCGAGCGCTGTGCTGATCTCCACCGCGGACGGCTCGGAGTCGCCGGGCTCCGGCGGATGCGCGGGATCGCCCTGAGGGCGAGTCCCTGGCTGCGTTGTCGTCGCGTTCACCGGTTGCCTTCCTCAAGATTCGACCCGAGTCCGATGAGGCCCGCGGCATGATCCTCGTCGGAGTTCTGGTACAGGTCGGCGGCGCGACGCATCCCGGTCGCCACCTTATCCAAAGTGGACGCCGAGTGGGCGAACGCGCCCGCCGTCTCGGTCATCGCGGCGCCGAGGCCCGCGGTGATGAACTGTGCGAACGAGCCAAGCGCCTGTGCCCCCATCTCGCCGGGCAACGCTGCGCCGATCGAGGACAGTTGGTCGGCGTGCGCGGTCAGTCTCCCTGCGTGCGCGCGCAACTGCTCGGGGTCGACGTCGTACGACGGCTGCGCGCTCATCGCACTACCCCCGCGGGCAGATGCCGCGTGATCTGTGTGAGCGCGGGACCGTCACCGAGATAGCCGCTCATCACCTCCGCCATCCGTGCGGTGGCAAGGTGTTGTGCTTCGCGCGCCGTGGTGACGATGAGCCCGGCGAGCGCTTCGGATTCGAGCTTGCGTGCCATCGGAGTCAAGCTCACTCCCTCGAGCACGCCCGCGGCGTTCACGGATACTGTTACCTCCCCTCGCGGCGACCTCGCGGTCGCTCCGGCCTCCTGCAGGCTCTCGCGCGCTTGACGGGCACTGAGTTCCGCGTGCTCGAGTTTGTCGCGATAGGCGGCCAGCCACTGTGCTGGTTCCATGATGTTCCCCTTCTCGTCGGCCTGTGTCAGCTGCGGGCCGCCGCTGCTGCCTCGCGCAGCGCACGGAGCAGTTCGCTGTGGCGTAGCGGGTTTATGCTCACCCATCCGCTCGGATCCTTGTCCACCCTGACTCTCCCTTTCGGACTGTCGAGCCAGGACGTCTCCAGCGGTCGCTCAACCGCGCCACCTGCGCGCCGCACGGTGGCTCCGAGCTGTCCACGTCCTGGCACGGATGGCAACAGGTTGACGACCGCGTCGACAGCGGCCTCGTCACCGCCGCGTTCCCGGACCAGTGCGCGTATCCGCTGCTGGAGAGCGGCGCCAGTGGGTCCCTCCTGCAGCCGGGTCGCGTCGTCAACGACACCGGGAGGCAGGGTGATCGGTATGGCCTGCGCGGCCTCCACCCTCGGGATCTGCTTCACGAGCTCGTCGGTCAGTGCGGCTGCGGTGACCCGCAGAACGGTGACCGGGCCAGGAACTCCGCCGATCGGTTGGTGACACACCAGCGCCCCGGGGCCGTGAAACACAGCCACGACACCGGTCGCTACGGATCCGTCCACCACCACGAGGTCGATCGTGCTCCGGTGCTGGCGCAACGCGGTGACGAGATCCGCCGCGATGCCGACCGGCCCGCGAGTGGTGGCCAGACCACGTTCGGACAGCGACCTGATAGCCGAGGCCAGCAGCGCGTCCCGTTCGCCCTCGATCCGGCCGAACGACGGCACTCTCAGCGGAAACGGGGGGCGCCTGCCCGCGTAGGCGCCGATGGCGTCCAGCTCCGGCAATCCGAATTGGACACGATGTTCGACGGGGGATTCGAACGTGACCGTCATGACGACCGCCCTGGCGAGTCGCGTCGCCCGGTCACTTCGCGTCCACCGGCCGCGTCCGCGGACTCCTCCTTGGCATGCAGGTCCTCGTCTGCCTGGTCCTCGTGCTGCTGGTACTTGTGCTTGGCTCCGGCGAGCAGCTGCTTGAACTCGCGGACCTCTCGCTCCGTGGCCTTGACCTCGCCCGCGAGGCCGGAGCTGCCCGCCGCCTCCCGCAGCCGCCTCGCCAGATGCTCGGCGGGCGGAGCGGTGCCGAGCATCGGCAGGCGCTCGGCGAGCCTGCTCGCCGTGGCGACCAGGTCGCCGGTCAGATCGCCGAGCTCGGCCAGCGTCGTGATCCGCTGGTCGAGCAGGTCCAGTTCGAGCCTGATTCCCTGCCGGTCGCTCATGTCTTTCGCCTCAATCGCCGGCGGGCTGCACGTCGCTTGGTGCCGTACCCGTCTTGTTCCCGGTGTCGGTCGCTCATGTCTTTCGCCTCAATCGCCGGCGGGCTGCACGTCGCTTGGTGCCGTACCCGACTTGTTCACGGTGCCGGTCGCTCATTCGTCTCCCTCTGAAAGGCCGATGACCGCTTCGCTACCCGGTTCCTCGAGCGGGAAGAGTCCGTGGTCGATCGTCGGCAGCTGGTTTTCGTGGACGTCTTCGTCCGTCCCGCCGCGGGCGCCCGGACCGGGCGGCACCATGCCACCCATCGCGCCCGTGCGGATCGTGGCTGACTCGGCGGCCATCCGTGCCGCCATCGCGGCAGGCCCACCCTGCATCCCGATCGCACCCACGGCCCTGCCCTGCGCCAGCGGGTTGCCGGCCGAGCCCTTCCCCGTGGTCGTCGGCGCGCCGCCACCGAGCGTGCCGACGGCGGATCCGCCCGCCACTCCGGCGAACGCGCCGGCGCCTGCTGCGATCGGTGTGTTCGTGCTGCTTCTGCCTCCGGCACCCGGGAGGGCCTGGACGGACTGTTTGGCGCCGGCGCCGCTGCCCGCGGTGCCGCCGGCGCCGGCAGCGCTGCTTGGCGTCGTGGTGGCCGCCGGAATCGTGCTCTGCGCCTGGCCGATCAGCTGGCTCGAGGTCGTCAGGCTCGATTCGTAGCTCTGCATCGACCGGACCGCCTGCTGCTTTTGCATGTCCATCGCGTTGGCACCGTTGTAGAAGCTGAACCCGGCGCCGCCCACGGCACTGAAAGCGCTGCCCGCGTCCGGGGCGGACGTGTTCGCTTCGACGCGCCGGTCGGTCCGGTCCGGTGCGGTCGCCAGCGGTGTCCCCATGACGTCCGCCCAGTTCGCCGCCGCGCCGGTCATCGGTGCGGCGGGGTCACCGGGTGGCGCGGGCATGGTGGCCCTCGCCCTTGCCAGTGCTTCGGCCGCCTGTTCCGCGGCCTGTTCGCCCGCGTGCGCCAACTCGGCAATCTTCTCCACCCGATCGGCGAGCTCGGCCAGTCGGCGCGCGGCCTGCTCGGCACCCGTTCCCTGCCAGCTCTCCAGCAACGCCGCCCGCTGCTCGCGCAGTACCTCGGCGTGGTTGACCAACGCGGCTCTGTGCTCGGACCACTCCCCGGCAATGGCGCTGACATCGGCGATGTCGGCGTCCTGCCACAACATCTGGTACAGCTCCTCGTGGCTGTACGCGTCCCAGTTCACGCCACATTCCGGCGGCGCCTGGTGACCGAAGTACGCCTCCCACACGCCGGACATGCCTGCGGGTGCTGGTTGCCCGGCCACGAACACTGGCTCCGGTGGCGTCTCTGCCGCTGACGTCTCGCTTGCCACCCCAGAATCCCCTTTCAGGTCACCGACCCTTCATCGGTGTGGCCCAATGCTCACGGCCGAGGGGTGCAGCGGGGAAGGTCACGCGGCGGCCATTGCTGGCCGGTGCGTCTGACCAGGCAAAAGGTGCCGACGCACTGGTATGCGGCAGCTCGGTGCTCAGTTGTTGGCGCGGTATGCCTTCGCGAGGTGTTCCTGCAGGCGCGCGTGGCGGAACTGGTACACCGCGCCGGACTGGCGCAGGACGCCCCGCCGGTAGGCGTCGTCGAGTAGCGCGGCCACGGCCCACGGCAGTTTGTCGATGAGCGGGAGGCGGAAGCGGGTGAAGGCAAGCCACTGCCCCCACGCGGTGAAGACCACGATGTAGGCCAGGCCCGCGCACAGCCCACCCATCAGTCCGAGCGGCAGGGTGACTCCCAGGTCCCAAGCCAGCTCCCAGGGCAGTGGGCCCGCGAAGGCATGCACCGCGCTGACGAGCAGGCTGCCACCGAAGGTGATCGCGAACGCGAGGGCGAGTGCCAGCACACCGGCGAGGCGCAGTGCGGTCGTCCGGTTGGCCGCGAGAAGATCGGCGGGGCTGGTGGCGGTCGTGAGATTGGCGGGTGCCTCCAGCACGGACGCGAGTGCCAGCACCAGACCACATGCCAGGGCGAAGATGATGGCATAACCGACGGCGTCGACGACCGTTCCCCACACGATCGCGCCCGCGTCGCCAGTGAAGGCCCAGTTCGGGGATACCACCCTCAAGATGGTGCCGGCGATCGCATAGCCGACCCCCGCGATCGCGCCGCCCAGCACACCGGCGGCGAACCGGGCGGCGATCTTCCGCCGGAAGCCGGGCTGCCTGCTCGACCGGTCCCGCAATCGCACCCGGACACGGGTCGGCTCGAGCATCCCGCCCTTTCGCACCACCATCAGCAGGTACAGCAGGCCGAACGGGATACCGATGATCGGGCCGACGGCGAGCCCGTCCAGGAGAACGACGTGCCAGTACATCTCTCTCTGCGTCAGGATCGCGGTGACCGGTGCGAAGATCAGCCAGTCGAGCAGTGCCGTGATCACAGTGACGAAGGCGGTCATCAGGAGCACGCGGGACGACCCTCGGAGTCTGCCGTCCATCCGCCACCATTCGAGGTCACCGGTGCCCCTTCGATCCAGGTCGTCGGCGAGGAACCCCAGCCAGTGCTGCACTCGGTCGGCGTCCCAGTTCTGCCTCGTGGTGCCATTACGGTCGAATGCCGACTGTGCGCTGTAGACGGTGGGCACGAAGGAGTCGAGCAGGTGCGCCTCGATGGCGTGCGGCGTCGGGAAGCGGGCGGTGTCCAGCAGTTCGGTCGGATCTCGGTCACGCGAGTCGCTGTAGACCGTGCGGGCGAGACCGACCATCAGCGGCGTCGTCAGCACGGCGGCCAGGTTGGCGGACGGGCTTCCCTGCGCACCGTCGTTGTCGCGTAACGCGCTGATGACGGTGTCCCATGCGGTGGCCGTGCCGTTGTCGTCGACCGACGTCACGCGTCGTGCGGTACGGGGCAGGTAGCCGCCGAGGTCGTCGGGCGTGAGGTCGGTCAATTCGACCACGGCGGCCGAGGTCAGTACGTCGACCACGGTCACGGCCCGCTCGTACTCGTCGAAGCGACTGGTCAGCAGCAGCGGCATCGGCAGGGAGTTGAGGGTTTCCAGCGCCGGGCGGTGCAGACCCTCGGCGAGTTCGTCGAACCCGTCGAGCACGGGCAGTACACGCCCGGTGTCGACCAGTACGGCGGCCAGCGTCGCGCCGCCCGGCGCGGCCGCGGCGAGGCCGGGCTGGTCGCGCTGCAGCATCTCGACCAGCCACGTCCGCAACGGCGTCGTGGTCGGGTCCCACGAGCCGATGTTGAAGATCACCGGCACCGCGTCGCCAGGTGCTCGCGCGGCCAGCGTGTCGAGGACGAACCGCAGGGTCAACACGGTCTTGCCCGAACCGGCGCGGCCGAGCACCACCAACCGTCCGGACGGGACCCGCCGGTAGGTGCTCGCGATGTCGCCCACCTCGCCGGAGAGGTCCAGCGTCCCGGCGGTGACCCCGGCGGGGACACGGCAGATGTTGTCCCAGTGGTCAGCGAGCCGCGCGGGTGCGTGCTGCCACCGCACCGGCAGCGGGAACGGGTCGTGCACGCGCCGCAGTTCCTCCTCGCGCCGCAGGCGGGCGCCGATGACCAGAGCCAGATGGTCCGCCGCCTCCGATACCTCCACCGGAACCGCGGGCAAGGCGACGCGGACCGGTGCGGCAGGTGCGTCGGTCGCAACCGGAGCCGGCTCGGCGCCGCGGGAGGATGGTGGCGAAGGCGCGGGCGGTTCCGGCGGCTGCTGGTGTCTGCCGTCTGCGGCGGCCAGGAGGCCGTGGCGTTCCTCCTGGCCGACGTCGAGCGCGTCGGCGAGCAATGTCACCGTGCCGATTCGGGGATCGGTGCCGCTACCGGTCTCGAGCCTGCGAATGGTGCGCACACCCACACCGGACCGAGCGGCCAGTTCGTCCTGGGTCATGCCCGCCCGCCGCCGCGCATCGCGCAGGAGGACGCCGAAACGGTTGGCCACGTCCGAGTTCCTCCAAGTGTGCGGGGGGACATCTTGATCTTAGTGAGCGACCGGCCACGAGTGGCAGGTGGTCGACCTTGTTTGTCACCCGTGCACAGACAAAACTTCGTCGGCAAACGAGAGGACCATGATGTCAGCGAAGTTCCGGTACTGGTGCGATGAGTGCGGCTACAAGACGCCGTGGCTCGACGAGGGGGAGGGCGCAGGGCAACTCGGGCGCCACTATCGACGTCGGCATCCGGGGATCGAACCGGGCGGCGACTTCGAGATCCGGCGTGCCGACAACCGGCGTGGCTGTCTCGGCGTGGTGGCCGTCTCGGTTCTCGTACTGCTGACGCCTAACTGCCGACGGCGTATGCCGCGACGGCGGCGAGTCAGCCGGAGCGGGGGAGTAAACCGGTGGAGATGACGTCGGTGGCGGTGGCCAGCAGCTGACGCAGCTGCGTCTCCTCGCGCCGCAGGGAGTCCGGGCGCCAGGCGAGGCTGATGATGCCGTTCCAGGCCGCCCACAGCATGGTGGCGACTTCCTGCGGATCGTGTCCGCGCAGCTCACCCGCTTCGATGCCGGCGCGCAACGCGGCGACCAGGCGCTGGTTCTGCTCGTCCACCGACCTGGCCAGCCGCTCCGCCAGTTCGTGGCCTGCCAGGTACTGCCCTGGAGCGTTCGGGAACGCCAGCATCCGGAAGTAGTCGGGGTACGCGAGGTAGAACGCCAGGTACTCGTCGGCGGCGGCGTAGATCTTGTCGACCGGGCTGCCTTCGGCGAGGTAGGCCCGGTCCATGTAGTCCCGGTCGACCTGGAGCGCGCGCTCGACCACCGCCGCGTGCAGACCGGCCTTCGAACCGAAGTGGTTGTAGATGGACCCGACGGCGACCCCGGCGCGTTCGGCGATCTCCTCCACGGTCGCCTCGCCGGAAGATCGCTCGCCGTAGATCTCCTCCGCCGCGCGCAGCAGTTTCCGCACGGTGCGCTCCTTGCGGGGGTCCATCGCGTCCTTCCGTCGTCGGTCCGATGCCGGAGCGGGCGTCGCCGGTCCCTGCGACGTGTCGGCTAGCGTATCGAGACTACTTTATGCAATGATTGCAAAAAGTTGCCACGAAGGGACCAGTCGATGCCCAGCCAGCAAACACGGACCGACGTGGTCGTGGTCGGTGCGGGAATATCAGGCCTGGTCGCCGCCACGAGGCTGGTGGCGGCGGGGCACGAGGTGTGCGTGCTGGAAGCCAGAGAACGAATGGGCGGCCGCGCCCTCAACGCCGACCTCGGTGGTGGCAACGAGCGCCTTGTCCGCGCCATCAGCCACCTCTACGACATCGCCGCCGCCCAACACCAGTTCGGCATCCTCGACGAGCCGGCCACGGTTGCGGGGTGAGTGTTGTGACCGACTGGCCCGCGTTGCACGAACACGTCATCGAACGCTTCGCGGCAGGGTGGAGTGATCCGCATCCGCACGCGTGGGACGACCTGCTCGCCGAGGACGTCGAACTCACCCAGCCGCTGCTACGTCACGGGCGGGGTCGCGCGCTGTGGCACGAGGAGGCGCTGCGGCTACTGGCGTTTCTGCCCGACCTTCGGGGCGAGGTGCTGAGCTGGGCCGCCCGCAAGGACATCGTGTTCATCGATCTCCGGCTCAGCGGCACCGCGGGCGGGGCACGGCTGAGTGTCCGCGCGTGCGATCAGCTCACCATCACCACATCGGGCCGCATCGCCCGCCGGGACTCCCGCTTCGACCCGCGACCGGTGATGGGCACGCTGATGCGGCACCCGAGCACGTGGTGGCCGTGGTGGCGCTCGGGCATCGGTCCGCTGACGGCTCGCCGCGCTCTCCTGACATCGCGGCCCGGTGCCGTAGCTGACCGGAGAAGTCAGGAGTTGCGTTGACCGAGACGGGGAGCCCGGAACTGTGGCGCGACGCTCGACTTGGCACCGCGCACGAGGTGCGCCTGCCGAAAGGGGCGATCCGATACCACGAGGCCGGCGAAGGACCGGTGCTCGTTTTCGTGCATGGCTACCTGGTGAACGCCAATATCTGGCGCAAACTCGTTCCGCTGCTGGCGGATCGCTTTCGCTGCATCACACCGGACTGGCCGCTCGGCTCACACATCGTGCCCATGCCGCGCGGGGCCGATCTGACCCCACCCGGCATCGCGGGTCTCATCGGAGATCTGCTCGACGTGCTGGACCTGTGCGATGTCACCCTCATCGGCAACGACTCCGGTGGTGCCTACAGTCAAATCGCCGCGGCCGAACGCCCCCGGCGGCTCGGCAGGCTCGTACTGAACTCCTGTGAGACGCCGTGGTGCTCTTGGCCGCCGGGACCGGGCGGGTTCGGCCTGTTGAAGGCCGCTGCCGGCACTCCGCTCACCCATCACGGGCTCTACCAAATCCTCCGGCTGCCCTCGAGTTGGCGATGGCGCAACACCTACGGCCGGCTGGCCAAGTACCCGATCGACCGACAGGTCATGCACGGCTACGTGCGGCCCGTTCTGACCAGGGCGGCGATCCGGTTCGACGGCCGCAAGGCGATCGGCGGCGTGTCCAACGACTTCAGCCGCCGCGCCGCCGAGGTCCTGCAGCGCCGCTTCACGAAGCCCGTGCTGTGTGCGTGGGCCGCGGAGGACCGCGTGTTCCCGCTCGACCACGGACTGCGCTACGCAGGCAAGCTCGGCACCGAGCTGCGCACCATCGCCGATTCCTACACCTACACCGCGGAGGACCAGCCCGAGCGCACCGCCGAGGTGCTGCGCGACTGGCTGCTCCGGGTCGGCTGAACCCGCCTTCGAGTTGCGCAATTCCCGTTAACAGATGAAGGAGTGTCCACAAAGGAGCCATCATTGCCCGATGGGTCGCCGGGCGCCATTGTTACCCAACGGCAACATTGCTCGGCCTTGCTTCCATTTGCGCCGAAATTCAGCCCGTTCTTGGTGCGATCAGTGACGATATTGGGTGATGCTACCGCCGAACAGGCGAACAATTTCCAGTCCAGTCGCCGGATCGGAGGCGGTATTCCTCGGTGGAGTACGGCGCTGTTCCCGCCGAGATCCCACATCCGCGCGCTCTGCTGACTAAACTGCCCGACCAATCAGAGAAGTGACGAAGTCCTCGGCGTCGTGTGGAGGCGGGGCCGCGTTCCGGGACGATGAGACCCCGGGCGTGCTGGGGAAGTGACTCGTCACGCTCGCTGGAGGTGTGGCCGCGTGTCGGTCGGCAGCAGTCGGGTGTACGGCTTGAAGGACGTGATCGAACTCGTCCGCGAGTTCATGACGAGGGAGGACCAGCAGGGCGGATTGCGCAGCGGTTGGTTTCCGGTCCTGGTGGTGGAGGGCTTTCGGGGCGCGGGCAAGACCGCACTGCTGAACGCGCTGGTCGCGTTGCTCGATCAGCGGGTCCCGCACGCGAACGTGGACGTCGAGAGCAATCGCCATGCTTCTGTTTCCCAGTTGTTGTCCGCGATCGCGTTCGATCTCAGCCGGAAGTACCCGCGTTACGACGCATTGCAGTTTCCGCGATTCATCGTCGGACAGCTGGTCATGTCGTTGGATCTGGACCTGACCGACCACAACCGGGCTCGGCAGGAGGTGGTCGAAGCGTTGCAGCGGCACCGTGGATTCGATGCCATCCGCGAGTTCCTCGTCGAAACCGCTGGCAGTGTGCTGGTCAACATGGGCACCAGCGCAGGAGTGCCGGTCAAGCCACCGGCGCGGCTGCTCGAACTCGGACTGGAGTGGATGGCCGGGCTGTCCCCCGGGCGCAGGCTCGTGCTGGGCGCTTATCAGAACTGGTACGGCCACCGCGATCTCGGCCTGCTCAACGATCCGATCGACGTCCTGGTCGACCTCAACAGGTGGGCCACCGACTACGCGTCCGAGGACAACAGGCAACGGATCGACGAACTGCTGTGGGCCGCGTTCCTGGCTGATCTGCGTGCGGAGTTCGGGCGTGGCCGACGGGCCGACGAGCGCACGCTCAACTGCGTGGTGCTGCTCGACAACGCCGACAACGAGCTGGGCCGCCGGTTCCTGCACCAACTTGTCCGCGCACGACGTCAGCGGGCCGCGGGCGAACAGGAGGACGCCGACCCGTTGACCGTCGTGGCAACCAGCCGCGGTGGCCTGCTCACCGACGTCGCCGACAGCGACCAGGCATCGGTGGACGCCGAAGAACTCCGGCACACGAACGACGTCCGCGACGCCGAGTGGTCACGTTCCTGGTGGCTGCGGTACCGGCTCCGTGAACTGTCTCTGGACGAAGTGGGCCGCGCGATCGCCGACGTGGCGCTGGCCTGGGGGGTCAACGAGCGGATCACGCGCATGTTGCATCGGGTCACCGGCGGGCACCCGGCATCCACCAGCATCGTGCTGGATGCCATCGTGAGGATGCCACCGGAGAAGTGGATCGATCCCGAGGCGATACTCGGGTTCGCCGACACGTCCACAAGCACCATCCGTTCATCCACTGTGGAGCAACAGCTGCTGGATCGGCTGCTGGTCGGCATGTCGGACGCGTCGCTGCGAGACCTCGAAACCTGCGCGGCCGCGCGCGACAGGGAGTACGCCCTCCTGCTGGCCGGGCAGGACGGCCTTTTGGTGAGTGGCCAGGCCGGGTATGAGGAGGTGCTCGACCCGATCCTGTGGCCCGAAGAAGAGTCAGCGGGAGTGGTACTTCTGCGCCGGCTACTGGCGCGCAGGCTGGCCACACGAGCCGACGGGTTTCCGGTGAGCTGGTCCGGCGCGCACGCCAGGCTGCGGCTTGCCTGCCGGGCGGCAGCAGACGAGGCCGGCGACCTCCATCACGCGTTGGCGGATGGTGAAGTGGCCTTCGTGACAGGGCGACTGCGGCAACGGCTGGATGAGCTCGACAGTGGTTCCTGGTTCACGTTGCTCACGTCGGTGACCGAGGCGCCGTACGTGCCACGCGGGAGTTCGGCCCCGATCGAGCAGGTGCGGGAGACGGTCGCCTCGGCCGACGTCGAGCAGCCGTTGGCCTCGATGGCCCGGCTCGTTGTGGCGTTGCAGATCGCGGCCAACCCGTTCACCGACAGCCGGTGCCGCGACTTGCATCTGCAGATCGCGGACGACTACTCCGACGTGTCCCGGTTGTGTCCCGGCGGTCCGCACGCGGTGTTCCTCGAGGCCTCGCGGCAGCACCGCCGTGAGGCGGAGTGGTGGGACTGATGCCAAGCATCCCCGGACGGACGCATCACCGCTTTCGAGGTCCACAAGGGAGGAACGAGTGACGGACGGAATGCGCGGAATAGTCCCGCCGGAGACGTGGACCGTGCGCAGACGTCGCCGTCGGCGACGGCTGGTCGTGCTCGGCGCGGTGCTGGTACTGATCGGCAGTGGCATCTGGGGCGGTGTCACTCTGCTCAGTGTCTGTGGATCGTTCGGTTCTGGGGTGACGGAACTCGATGGGGAGTGCGTTGGTGTAACCGATGGTTCCTATGTGTTCCATTCCGACCTCGCGGACGTCCAGGGAAAGCTGGAAGAGGAGAACGCCAGGGTCCGTCGCGAAGCACCCGCATACGTCACCGTTGCCCTGCTGGATCCACTGACGCCGAGCGACGACAGCGGTCTCCCCATCGCACAGGTGCGAAACCGTCTCGAGGGCGCCTACACGGCGCTGCGGCGGGTGAACACCGAGCCGGTGTCCGGCGATCCGAATCCGCAGATCGAGTTGGTCCTCGCCAACTCCGGAACCAGTGATGAGCATTCCCGTCGCGTTGTCGAGCAGCTCGTGGATCTGCGCGACCAGGAGAACCCACTCGTGGCGGTGATCGGGCTGGGCGTGAGCACCGAACGAACGAAGTGGCAGGCCGAGCAGTTGTCGGCCAACGACATCCCGATGGTCGGCGCCTATCTGACCGCCGACGATCTGGAGTACGAGCATATTCCGGGTCTGATCAAGACCTCGCCGAGCAATCGGCACTACGTGGAGGCGTTGCGACGCCATGCGGACGCCGCCGGTATCGATTCGACCATCATGGTCCGGGACGCCAACTCGGACTCCGGGGCCGATCTCTACACCCGTTCCCTCGAGGAGGAGTTCGAACGGCAGATGGCCGAGATCATGGAGTTTCCCACCCAGCAGTTCACCGGCAGCACCGGTGGCGCAGGCGGGGATGTGAACCTCTTCGGCAACGTCAGGGCCAACATCTGTGCCTCCGCGGCGCAGAGGTTGCAGGCCGTTCTCTTCGCTGGGAGGGAAGTGGACCTCGGGGCGTTCATCGAGTCGCTCGAGTTCCGCACGTGCGCTGACACTCCGCTGGTCATCCTGACGGCGGGCCTGGAACTCGGTGCACTGCTCAAAGGGCAGGAAGATCAGCTGGCCGAAGCGAAGATCACGGTGCTTTCGGCGTCTACGGTGGATGCCGAGGGCTGGCGGGCGAACCCGGCGGCGGAAGGCACGCCAGAACACTACGGCGACTTCCGCAGGGCGTTCCAGCTTGCCCAGTTCGCCGAGGAACACCTGGACGACGGCGGTGCCATCATGATGCACGACGCGCTGCTGACCGCCGCGCAGGCCGTGCGGATCGCCGCCCCGCTGGGATCGGCATCGGCGCCGACGGCCGACGATGTGCGGGCACAACTGCTCAATATCAACACGCTGTACTCCGTGCAGGGTGCCAGTGGCGAACTCAGCTTCAGCAAGCAGGCAACCGGTGCGGGGACACCACTGGGTAAACCGGTGCCGGTACTTGCCTATCCCCGCGCACCGGGCAGCCCTTCGCGGCAGACCGGCGAGCTCTACCACGTCACGGGCTGAGCATTTGGTTGTGGCCGCGGAAGGTGCGGCGGTAGGCGTCCGGGGGCACACCGACGGTGCGATTGAAGTGCCGACGCAGCGTCGTGGCGGTGCCCATGCCAGTGGCTTCGGCGATGGTGTCGACACTGTCGCCGGTGGTCTCGAGCAGTTCCTGGGCACGGCGGATCCGCTGGGTAAGCAGCCATTGCAGTGGGGTGGTGCCGGTCACCGCCCTGAAGTGGCGCCCCAGATTGCGCGAGCTCATGTTCGCGCGGCGGGCCAGATCCTCGACGGTCAGCGGCTGGTGGAGCCGTCGGGTCGCCCAGGGCATCAACTCGGCGAGGGGATGAGTGTCCTTTGCGGGCACCGGGGCGGTGACGAACTGCGCCTGGCCACCGGCCCGGTGTGGGGGCACGACCAGACGACGGGCCACGGCGTTGGCGACGGCCGAGCCGTGGTCGGAGCGGACCAGGTGCAGGCAAAGGTCCATCGCGGCTGCCTTACCCGCGGAGGTGAGGACGGTGCCGTTGTCCACGTAGAGCACGTCCGGGTGGACCTCCACGCCGGGATAGCGGGTGGCGAGTGCTTCGGCATGGGCCCAGTGAGTGGTCGCGTGCCGACCGTTCAACAGACCGGCGGCGGCGAGGACGAACGCGCCGGTGCAGAGGGAGGCGACCCGGGCGCCCGCATCGTGGGCGACGCGCACGGCCTCGACCAGGTCGGCGGGAGGATCATCGTCGACATCGGCCAACGCGGGAACGATCACCGTATCCGCCCGTGCCAGCTGGTCGAGTCCGCAGTCCGCCTCCAGCCGGAACCGGCCGATCCGGACGGAGCCCGAGCCGCAGACGGAAACGTCGTACCACGGGTCGGCCGCGCCGGAAATACCGGTTCCGAAGACCTCGTACGCCACGGCCACCTCGAAGTGCAACATTCCGTCGGCAACGGCCAGCGCGACAGTGCTCATGTCCGAAATTGTACGTGACGTGGCGTTTCAGACACTGGCAGCGGGTTGCCGACGTCGGCAGGCTGTCCACAGCAGATATTCGGGCAACTGGGGAGCACTGATGGAATCGGGTCAGCCAGTAATGGTGTTCGGCGCCTACGGGCACACGGGGCGGTTTGTCGCGGCCGAGTTGGTCGATCGTGGGTTCGTCCCCCTCCTCTCCGGGCGCGATGCGGGCAAACTGCGTGCGCTGGCGGAGTCCTTTCCAGGGTTCAATGTGCGGCCGGCCTCGGTCGACGACCCTGCCTCGCTGTACAGCGCGCTGAACGGTGCTGCGGCTGTGATCAACTGCGCCGGACCGTTCGCCGACACCGCGGCCCCGGTGATCGAGGCGGCGCTACGAGCCGGCATCCCCTATGTGGATGTGGCGGCCGAGATCGAAGCCAACATCGACACGTTCGCGCACTTCGGGGACCGTGCTCGCGGCGCGGGCACGGTCGTGCTTCCCGCGATGGCCTTCTACGGCGGTCTCGGGGACCTGCTTGCCACCGCGACCATGGGGGACTGGACGGCGGCTGACGAGGCGCACATCGCGTACGGGCTGAGTAGTTGGCATCCCACGGCCGGAACCCGCGCCGCGGGCATTGTCTCCCGGCAGCGGCGCGCCGGCCGGCGTGTCCGCTACAGCGGCGGGCGGCTGGAGTACCGGGATGACAGCCCGCCGACGCTGCAGTGGCCCTTCCCCGCACCGATGGGGGTCCGGACCGTGATCGGCGAGTTCACCATGGCCGACGTCGTCACCATCCCCAGTCACCTGTCCATTCCTGAGGTATGCACGTACATGACGGCCGACGCGGCCAGGGAAGTATCCACTTCGGACGCCTCCGCGCCGGTCGCCGTCGACGAGCGCGGCCGGTCGGCGCAGACCTTTGTCGTGGACGTCATCGTACGGTCCGGTGACGTGGAACGACGCACCATTGCCCGCGGCCAGGACATCTACGCCGTCAGCGCACCGCTCGCGGTGGAAGCGGTCCACCGCATCCTCTGCGGACAGACGAGGACGACGGGGGTCGCCTCCGCGGGCGAACTCTTCGACGCACCCGACTTTCTCCGCGCGCTGGCCGCGCACGTCACGCTGGAACCACACCAGGCACGCCGACCGCTGGGCTGCGAGGATTCCGTGGCCGCGGGACACTGACCAGATCATGAGCTATTCAGAATTGCCGCGGCGAGCAGTGGGAGCTGCGTGACCGGAATCTGGCCGCTGGGCTGGGCCGCCATCGTCTTCGCGGCGGCGGGAGCCCTGACCGTGTTGCTCAGCATTCGGCTGGTCGGCCTCGGGGACACCCTGGCCGACCGGACGGGCTGGGGCGAGGCGTTCTTCGGAGCGGTGTTCTTCGGCCTGGTCACCTCACTGTCCGGCATCGTGATGACCGGCGTCAGTGCCGCCGCCGGCCAGCCGGAGCTGGCCTACAGCAACGCGGTCGGCGGGATCGCGGTGCAGACCCTGGCGATCGTGGCCGCCGATCTCACGTATCGGCGGGTCAATCTGGAACACGCCGCCGCGTCAGGACAGAACCTGCTGTTCGGGACCTTGCTGATCGTGTTGCTCAGTGCCGCGCTGCTGGGTTCGTTCAGCCCTGAGGTCACGGTGCTGGGTCTGCATCCGGTGTCGCTGGTCATGGTCGCGCTCTACCTGGGTGGGCTCCGGTTGATCCAGGCGCAGGAGGAGCCCATGTGGCGGGCGGTTCCGACACGGGAGACGCGCGCCGACCACCCGGCGGAACAGGACGAGTTCGGCAGCCGAACCGCTGGTTCGTTGGGCCTGGAGTTCGCCGGTATCGCGGCGTTGGTCGTGGTCGGCGGCTGGGCGGTCGCACGAGCTGCGGAAAGTCTCGTTGTCGCCACCGGCCTGAACGCGGGCTTCGTGGGCGGTGTGTTCATGGGGCTGGTCAATGCGCTGCCGGAGACCGTGGCCGCGATAGCGGCGGTGCGCCGGGGTGCACTGACTCTCGCCGTCGCCGCTGTCATCGGCGGCAACTGCCTCGACGCGCTCAACCTCGTCGTCGGTGACGTGGCCTTCGGCGGTGGCAGCCTCTATCATGCCGCGGGCACCGACCAGCTGTTCCTCACCACAGCGGCGCTGCTCATGACCGCCGTGCTGCTGGGCGGGCTGCTGGTGAGACAACGGCGCGGCTGGTGGCGACTCGGGTTCGACGGAATCCTGCTAGCCGCCATCTACGTCAGCGCCGTACTGGCCCTCGCCTTCTGAGCCCGCGGTCCGAGCTGGCGGCGGGGAAGCGCTACTGCTCCCTACCGCCGTGCTGTCGTCCAGTGTGTCAGCCGGTCGGCGGACCAGGTGTTGATGACCTGGTCCGGGCCGACACCGCACTCGGCGGCGCGCACACAGCCGTACGACTGCCAGGCCAACTGTCCTGGAGCGTGGGCATCGCTGTTGATCGCGAATCGGCAGCCGGCCTCGGCAGCGAGCCGGAGCAGCCGGTGTGGCGGATCCTGCCTTTCCGGACGCGAGTTGATCTCCAAGGCGACGCCGTTTTCCTTACAGGCCTGGAAGACCGTGTCAGCGTCGAAAGCGGACTCCGGTCGGCCACGTTTGCCGGTGACGATCCGGCCGGTGCAGTGGCCGAGCACGTCGACGTTCGGGTCGCTGACGGCACTGACCATTCGCCTGGTCATCTCACCGGCGGGCATCCGCAGTGCCGAGTGCACGCTGGCGACCACCAGATCGAGTGATGCGAGCAGGTCCGGGTCCTGGTCGAGCGTGCCGTCGGCAAGGATGTCGACCTCGATGCCAGTGAGAATCCGGAATGGCGCGAGCGTGGTGTTCAGTTCGGCGACGAGGTCCAACTGCTGGCGCAGTCGTTCGATGGACAGGCCCCTGGCGATCGTCAACCGGGGCGAATGGTCCGTGAGCACCATCCAGTCGTGGCCCAGTTCTCGTGCCGCCTCTGCCATCTCCCGTACGGGCGAACCGCCGTCGGACCAGTCGGAGTGCGTGTGACAGTCGCCGCGGAGCGCCGCTCGCAGTTGCCCGCCGTCGGGTTCGGCCGCGCGTTCCTGAACGCGCAGCAGGTACTCCGGCTCGGATCCGCTCGCTGCTTCGGTGATCACGGCGGCGGTGACCTTGCCGATGCCGGGCAGTTCGGTCAGTGTTCCCGCCCGGATCCGGTCGCCGAGCTCACCTTGGGGCAGCCCTTCAACGGTCGCGGCAGCACGCCGGAACGCGCGCACCCGGTAGGTCGGTTCACCGGCTCTCTCCAGGTGAAAAGCGACCAACCGCAGCGTGCGCGCCGGATCCAGTGGTGCACCCATGATGAATCACTCTAGGCGGCGGCCGAGCGGCGTGCCGGACATCGCCTCACCCGGGGTTCGCCGGCCGTTCGAAGCAGGTTTCGAGCACCACGATGGCGTTCGTCCCGGACACACCGGCGATGTCGCGGACGTCTTTCAGTGCCGCCTGGAGCAGCCGTGTCAGCGGTGCGCACCTTGAGCAGCAGCGACGCAGTGCCCGCGACGATGCCGCGGACAGTCCGACCTCGGCACCGAGTGGTGGTGTCGAACCTGTGTTTCGGCGGTTCCAAGCGCAACCGCCTGTTCATCACGGCGACGACGTCGGTTACACGTTGCTGGTCAACATCAACGGTGCGCGCCCTGTCGACGTCCGGCCGTGGCATCGTTATTTGGTCCCGGTTCGGCACCGTTAGTGGGCCCCACCGATCGGGCGAACTCCTGCTCGTGATGTGCGAGTCGGTGGCTCGAGTTGAGGGTCCTGGGTGGACAGTGCCAGTGAGGGGCCGTCCGCGTGGGAGCCGGAATGGTGTCGAGGGTGGAGTTGTTCGCGCTAATCCGGCGAGATGCCCGAGTGGAAGGGCTCTCGGTCCGGGCGCTGGCTGACCGGCACGGGGTACATCGCCGGACGGTGCGTCAGGCGCTCGGCTCGGCGGTGCCGCCGCCGCGGAAGACGCCGGCCCGGTCCTCGCCGGTGACAGGACCGCTTCGCGGTGCGATGGACGAGATGCTGCGAGCGGATCTGGAGGCGCCGCCCAAGCAACGGCATACCGCGCACCGGATCTGGGAGCGACTGGTCGACGAGCACGGCGCGACGATCGCGTATCGAACAGTCTCGAAGTACGTCGCAGGCCGCCGCCCGGAGATCGTGCTGGAAGCCAGGAACCGGGCAGGCGTGATGGATGGGTTCGTTCCGCAGACACATCTTCCAGGCCAGGACGCCGAGGTCGACTTCGCCGAGGTCTGGGTCAACGTCGGTGGTGTTGACACGAAGTGCTTCCTCTTCACTTTGCGCATGTCGTTCTCTGGCAAGGCCATTCACCGCGTCTACTCCTCGCAAGGCCAGGAGGCGTTCTTCGCCGGTCATGTCGCCGCGTTCACCGAACTGGGCGGCGTCCCGGCAGGCGAGATCCGCTACGACAACCTCTCCTCCGCGGTGCGCAGGGTCTGCTTTGGACGCTCACGCGTCGAGACGGACCGGTGGGTCCTGTTCAAGTCCGCCTACGGAGTCACCAGTTTCTATTGCATGCCAGGCAAAGAAGGCGCTCACGAGAAGGGTGGCGTCGAGGGCGAAGGGGGCCGGTTCCGGCGCCGCTGGTTCGTCCCGGTCCCGAAGATCGCCGATATTTCCGGGCTGGCCGGCATCAACGACAAACTCGCCGCGGCGGATCAGGTCGAGGACGCCCGCCACATCGACCAGCGGGTGACCACGATCGGACAGGACTTCGCCGTTGAGGCACCACTGCTGGCGCCGTTACCGGTGGACGACTTCGACATCGCGCTGACCACGACACCCCGGGTGGACCGCTACGCGCGGATCACTGTCCGCCAGGCGCTCTACTCGGTGCCTGCCCGGCTGATCGGGCAAACGGTCCGGGCCAAGCTCGGCGCGGAGGAACTGGTGGTGCTGCACGGATCGCGTGAGGTCGCCCGGCATCCGCGGTTGACCACCAAAGGCGGGCAGCACTTGGTGTTGGACCACTACCTCGAGGTCCTGGCCGGCAAACCTGGTGCGCTGCGCGGAGCGACGGCGCTGGTCCACGCTCGGAAGAAGGGCTGGTTCACCGCCACCCACGACGCGTTCTGGGCCGCCGCGCGGGCCAAGCACGGCGACCAGGCCGGCACGAGGCTGCTGATCGAGGTTCTGCTGCTGCACCGGCGCATGAGCCACGCGCACGTGATCGCCGGGCTCCGCATCACGTTGGCGGCCGGGTCGGTATCGCTGGACGTCGTCGCGATCGAGGCCCGCAAGCACACCGCCGCAGCCGGAGAAATGACCGCCGAGCCGCTACCGCGGCCGCAACGCAGCCGCAGCAAGGTCGTGTCGCTGCCCGAGCGCCGCCGCACTGCGGAGTTGCCGCCGGACTCCCGCCCCACGCCGCCGTAGGTCGAGGCCTACGACCAGCTGCTCAGCAACAGTCCGAGGAAAGGGAACGCGTCATGACCCGCACCACCGCCCGCGGCCGGGACCAGCTCACCGAGGAAGCCGCCGACGCCGCGATCGAGCAGGCTTGCCGGATCCTGCGGCTGCCCACCATCCGTGACCGCTTCGGCGACCAGGCCGCCGCCGCGGCCCGGCAGCAGGCCACCTACAAGAGCTTCCTGTCCGAGCTGTTGTTCATCGAGTGCGAGGATCGCGAGGTCCGCCGCAAAGCGCGCCTGGTCAAACAGGCGGGCTTCCCGCGCACGAAACGCGTCGAGGACTTCGACTTCACCGCGAACCCGAACGTCACGCCCGCCCTCGTGCACACCCTCGCCAAAGGCGCCTGGATCCGCGCCGGGCAGCCGGTCTGTCTGATCGGGGACTCCGGCACCGGCAAATCCCACCTGCTCATCGGGCTGGGCACCGCCGCGGCGGAGGCCGGGTTCAAGGTCCGCTACGTCACCGCCGCCGCGCTGGTTAACGAGCTCGTCGAGGCCGCCGACGACAAGCACCTGTCCAAGACCATCGCCCGCTACGGCCGCGTTGACTTGCTCTGCCTGGACGAGCTGGGCTATCTCGAACTCGATCGGCGCGGAGCGGAGCTGCTGTTCCAGGTGTTCACCGAGCGGGAAGAACGCTCCAGCATCGCGATCGCGAGCAACTCCGCCTTCAGCGAATGGGCTCGCACCTTCACCGCCCCGCGGCTCTGCGCCGCGATCGTTGATCGTTTGACGTTCGACGCCTCCATCATCGAAACCGGCACCGAGTCCTTCCGGCTGCGCACCACCAAACGCCGCCGGGTCAACCGGGCCAGCTGAGCTTGTCGGCGGCCAGGGCAAACTCTCGCGGATGGTCAGGTGAGTTGCCACTCCTCGTAGCTGTAACCTCGTGGAGGAGTCGTCCACATGATCAGGAAACGGGATGAGCCATTCCTGGTCAGCGGGCAGGATGGCGGCATGCTTGCCGACCACTTCCCTCTCTTTGGACTGCGACTGACGACGCCACGACTGGAACTGCGTCTGCCTTCGCCCGAGGAACTCGGCGCTCTGGCCGATCTTGCGGCCCGCGGCGTCCACGACGCGGATGCCATGCCGTTCATCGTGCCCTGGACTGACCAACCACCGGCCAAGGTCGCACTGAGTGTCGTCCAACACCACTGGCAGCAGCTGGGTAATTGGACCCCGCAGGACTGGTCGCTCGACCTCGCCGTGTTTGATAGCGGCGTCGTCGTCGGGCAGCAGAGCATCAGCGCCCATAACCTGGCTATCACACGGGAAGTACGCACAGGTTCATGGGTCGGGCAGCCCCACCAGGGACGGGGAATCGGCACCGAGATGCGCGCCGCGGTACTCCACCTTGCGTTCGCCGGGCTCCACGCCGAAGAAGCGATCTCAGCCGCATTCGACGACAACATCGCCTCCAGTGCCGTGTCCCGCAAACTTGGCTACCAACCTGACGGCGTTCACCGGCGCGCCGTCAGCGGGCGGTTGACGATTGAGCATCGGCTACGCCTGACCCGGGCAAGCTGGGAGCAGCAGCGCACTGTCCCGGTCCGCATAGAGGGGCTTGCCCTGTGTCTGCCTCTACTCGGTCTTGACGCTCCGTGACTCCTGGCGGCCAGATAGTCCCGCTAACTCGCCGCCAACGGAGAAATCTCAACTGGCCACTTACTGAGCTCAGAACGGCGCCTCGCGCCAATTGAACTCGACTGACCCGGCCGGCGGGAGGCGGATCGTTCTCGCGTCGATCTCGACACGTTCAACTGCGGCGATCTCGGCCGCGTACACCTCCAACGTGTCCTCATCCAGCTGGCAGGTCTACATCTCGCAGGCATCCTCCAGCTGCTCGCGAACCACCTCAACTGGCCGGCCCGCGAACCCGACGAACACCTCGTCCAGCGTCCACACCAGGGTCACCACCGGGCCTGGCTCACGCTCGCTCACCACGCCATGCTCACCAGCAGGCACGCACTCGAGTAGCACAAACACCCGAACGAGGTGGGGCCAGATCAGAGTGCCGAACCGGGGCCAACTCAACTTGCCGAAATCAGACGTCCGGTACAACACCGATCGGCATTAATCTGACATGCACGACGACACTCGAGAGAACGAGCCTGGGGGTTCACCGTGACCGATCACCTGCCCATCTGTATGGCCTGCGGGATGCAGTACGCCGAGGCGCGAACCGACTGCCCGGTCTGCGAGGACGAGCGCCAATACGTTCCCAGGGCCGGTCAGCAGTGGACCGACCTGGAGACGTTGCGTGCGGGCGACTTCACCGGGCGGATCGAGGAGGAGGGCGAGCGCGTCATCGGCATCGGTAGCCAGCCCTCGTTCGCCATCGGGCAACGGGCGCTGCTGGTGCGGGCCGGATCGGGCAACATCCTGTGGGACTGCGTCGACTATCTCGACGACGATCTCGTGTCCGCCATCGAGGACCTCGGCGGGATCACCGGCATCGCCATCAGCCACCCGCACTACTACACGACGATGATCGAGTGGAGTCGTGCCTTCGAAGTGCCGATTCACCTGCACGAGAACGATCGGCAGTGGGTCGGCCGCCCTGATCCGGCCGTCGAGTTCTGGAGCGGCCGCACCAGCAGGCTCGCCGAAGACCTGACTTTGATCAACCTCGGCGTGCATTTCGCAGGTGGGACCGTGCTGCACTGGAGCGCGGGTGAACAGGGCAGGGGCGCGTTGCTGACCGGCGACATCGTCCAGGTCATCCCGGACCGGACCCACGTCGGCTTCATGTACAGCTACCCCAACCTGATCCCGGAACGACCGAGTGTGGTCCGTGCGGCCGCACGCTTGCTGGAGCCCTACCGATTCGATGCCATCTACGGCGCTTGGTGGGACGCGGTGATTCCCGCGAACGGGCACGAGATCGTCCAGCGTTCGGCGCGGCGGTATCTGAGGCACGTCGCGGATTAGCGCGATCAGCGCGTGGCGGTCCTGCGCCATGCCTTCTTCAACTGACGCGGCATGACTGTGACAGAACCATGACATTCGGCGAACAGTGTGCGCATCTGCGGAAGACATCATCGGCAGGTGGCCTCGAACTCGCCGAACGCTGTCAACGCGCATCGATCGACGCACCGGTCCGCCGGCCCACCACGAGGACGACTGGCCGGGCTGGGCGGCGGATGTCTCCTCGCTCTGGTGCTCACCTGCGTCGTGTTCGTCTGGACACGTGCCGGGCAGCGACTGGACGGTGAACTCCTGCCCCGCGCCGAGCGCGGTGGGGGCTACGCGCAGGAGACCGCCCTGGCCGAACCCGCGGGAACGGTTCTGTCCTTTTTCGGCGATCTGTCCTTCATGGCCGCCATCTTCGTCGCGCTCCTCGTGGTGACGGCATGGAACAGACGGTTCCTGACCGGGGTGGCCGGTATCGGGGTGGTGCTGTGCTCGGTGGCTGCCGCGAGAGTGCTCAAGCTGGTGCTGGCGCGTCCGGACCTCGGGGTGGCGAGTTCGACCACACACAACAGCTTCCCCAGTGGTCATGTGACGGCCGCCGCGAGCTTGCTGCTGGCTTTCGTGCTCGTGGTCGCGCCCCCGCTGCGATGGTGGCTGGCCGTTCCGGGTGTCGCAGGTGTCGCGGCCGTCTCGGCGGCCACCATGATCAGTGGATGGCACCGGCTCAGTGATGTACTCGGTGGGCTCCTACTGGCCGTTGCGGTGACCTGTGTCGCAGCTTCGCTGCTGCAGGGCCGTCGTCGATCTGCGGACACACCGCGCGCCAGCGCATCAGCGACCGGAAGAACCGTTGTCGCTCTGGTTTCGGGTGCCGCCGTGGTGGGGACGGCCGCCGCACTGGCCGCTGTGGACGGTGCGGCCGCGGCTGTCCTGGCGGCCTGCGGTTGCACGGTCCTGACCCTGGTTCCCGCGCTGGTCGTTCTGCCCGCGCCGGGCGCCACCCCCTCGGCAGGCGCCCAGTCCACAGACTTGCGATAGTGATCGCCATGTCACGCGTGTTGCTGATCGAGGACGATCAGGCCGTCCGTGCGGGGCTGCACCTGGCGTTGACCCGTCAGGGACACATGGTGGACGCGGTGGAGACCGGCGAGCAGGGGCTCGCGCGGATCGTCGCGACGTCCGCCGAGGTGGTGGTGCTCGATCTCATGCTTCCCGGTATGGACGGATTCGAGGTGTGCCGCAGGGTCCGGGCACTGGGCGATCTGCCCATCATCATGCTCACCGCCCGCAACGACGATATGGATGTCGTCGCGGGTCTGGAGGCAGGCGCCGATGACTACGTGGTCAAACCGGTGCAGCCCAGGGTCCTCGAGGCTCGTATCCGCGCGGTACTGCGACGAGCCGGTGCGGGCCAGCGGCAGCCGGTCGGAGCGAGGGCCGAGTTGGAACGACACGGTGATCTGACGATCGACAGGGCCGGACTGGTGGTCAGCAAGCACGGCACGCCGGTCGGGCTGGCTCCGACCGAACTGAGATTGCTGCTCGAACTTTCCGGTGCGCCGGGGCGGGTGCTGAGTCGGCAGCAGTTACTGGAAGCCGTCTGGGAGCATGGCTACCTCGGTGACTCCCGGCTGGTCGACGCCTGCGTCCAGCGACTTCGGGCGAAGATCGAGGCCGACGCAGGCGCCCCGGTCTACGTGCAGACGGTGCGCGGCTTCGGTTATCGGTTCGGCCCCCTGTGAACCGACGCCGGTGGGCCGGCCTGCACTGGGGGCTGCGGGGCCGGCTCCTGGTCGCTTTCGTGCTGCTCGGCGCGATCACGGCCGCGGGAGTCGCGGGTGGGATATATGTGCAGGCCAGCAACGTGATCCTGCAGAAGGCCCAGGACACGGCCGTGGTGGAGCTGACCGGTCAGGTCGAGGAACTGTTCCCGCTGCACGACCTGCCACCGAGTCAGGTTCGGCTCGACGAGATCGCCGACTCCCTTTCGGACAGAGACGACACCGCGATGGCGGTCTACGGGGACCGGGCCTCCCGAAGATCACTGGGACCAGCCATGATCTCGCCGGAACTGCGTCAGGCGGTCCGCGACGGTCGCGTTGCCTGGCAGCGTGTCTCCTACTGGGGAGAACCTGCGGTGGTCATCGGGACTCGGCTGGACCTGACTCACCCGAACGGAAGCCCGACTCCGTCGGGTCTGGAGGTCTTCACTGTCCGGAGCCTGCTTCCCGAACAACAGAGCATCAACAGGCTCGCGTCGATGGCGGCGCTGACCGGCGGGCTCTCCCTGGTTCTGGCGATGGTGCTGGCCCTGCTCGCGGCGAACGGGGTGCTTCGACCAGTGCGGGAACTCGGCAGGGGAGCAAAACGTCTGGGCGAAGGGCAACTGGCGACCCGGGTGGAGGTCCGTGGTGCCGACGAACTGGCGGATGTGGCAACCACGTTCAACGAGACCGCCGCTTCGCTGGAGCGGCATGTCGGCGAGTTGCGCAGGATGGAGGCCGACGCTCGGCGCTTCGTGGCCGACGTGTCCCACGAGCTACGTACTCCACTGGCCGCGATGACCGCGGTCGCCGATGTGCTGGACGAGGAGGCGGCGGGACTGACCGGAGACGTCGCGACGGCTGCCGGCCTGGTCAGCCAGGAGACACGCAATCTGACCAGGCTGGTCAACGACCTGGTCGAGGTCAGCAGGTTTGACTCCGGGGCCGCGGCGCTCGCGCTCGACGACGTCGATGTCGCCGCGGCCGTTCGCGCTACCCTGCGTTCCCGGGGATGGGTGGATCAGGTGGAACTCGATCTGCCGCGGGACGTGCGGGCTCGGCTGGACCCACGCAGGCTTGACGTGATCGTGGCGAATCTGGTCGGCAACGCACTGCGGCACGGTGCGCCGCCGGTCACGGTTCGGCTGCGTGCGGAACCGGCCTGGATCATCGTCGAGGTCGGTGACCGGGGTCCGGGAGTGGACGAACAGATCCTTCCCCACGTGTTCAGCCGGTTCTTCAAGGCGGACACGGCCAGGGCGCGCTCGGCGGGCAGTGGGCTCGGTCTTGCCATCGCGTGGGAGAACGCCCGGCTCCATCAGGACGGCGCGCATCGCGGGAGTCTGGTCGTGGCCAACCGTCCTGACGGAGGGGCGTTGTTCACCCTCAGCCTGCCGCGAGACGCGCGAGCCGGTGCGGCCCCGGAGAGCGCGCGGTGAGTGGGGGAGGAGTCCGCCGATGGCTGCTCGTCGGTGTCGCACTGGCCGTCACGGGCGCACTCGTCGCCGGTTGCGGTGTCCGCCCCAGCGGGGTGATCACGGGCAATCCGGCACCGAGCGGACCTGCCGAGGGCGCGGAGCTCTACCTGCTGGCCGCAGGCGAGCTCACTCCGGTGCTGCGGCCGACCGGGAAGGTCCCGTCGCCGACGGAAGCACTGACGTTGCTGGCGGCGGGACCGAGCCCGGAGGAGCGCGCGCAGGGGCTCGGCAGTGAGGTGCCGTCCGCCGCGACGGCCGTCTCGGTGGCGTCAGGGACACCGGCAACGGAGATCACGGTGACGCTGGACATGGATGTGTCCGCCCTGTCCGGAACCGCGATCGAGCAGATCACCTGTACCGCGGAGGTCGCGGTGTTCCCGGACTACAGCCCTCCCGGACAGGTGTCGGTCACCGTCACTGGCGGGGGACACACGCGAGAGCCGCAGACCTGCTTCCCGTTCCGGTGACCCGTTTCAGGGAGCGACGGTGGCGTCCGCCAGTGGTGCCGGGCATTCGCCTCCCGGCGTGGTCATCAGTTCGAAATGCCACATCTCGTTCGCGTAGGTCTGGCAGAGGCCGTATCTCGAACCGTGCCGGATGAGCCAGTCATCGGCGTCGGTCGGGCCGAGGTCGATTGCCTTGCCGGACACGTGCGTCGACTTCTCCGGGGTGTTGACGAACTTCCTCGCCTCTTCGAGACTGCCGTACCTTTCGATGCCTTCTTCAAGCAGACGCTGCTGATACTCCTTGCTCCGCCAGCCCGACGTCACGAAAAACTCGATCCCGTCCGCCCGTGCGTCGGTGGCCGCCTGCTGAACCGCTCGCAGCAGGGCTGGATCCAGCTTTCCGAGTGCGATGTGGTCGGTGTCGAACGGGGTGAGGGACTGGTTGTGTCCGATGCTTCCGTCACCTGTCGGCTCGGCACCTGTCGGCTCGGCGTCCTCGTTCGGCATGCTTTGCTGCTGGGCGCCACCGGCCGGTGAGCTGCCAGGGGCCGCCCCCTGTTGTACCGGGGAGGTCGACGAGGGTGTGGTGCCACAGGCCACCAATGTCACTGACAGTCCAGCCGCGACGACCACTGCCTGTGCTCGCCGGAAACCGTGGCAACTGTTCTCGCTGGTCTCGTTGCTCATACTCCCGACGATGCAGCTCGAACGTCCACGTCCTGGCCACTGCGTGTCTTGGTTCTGCACCAGTCAGATGATCTGATCGGGAGCGTCCATCGCGCGCCGCCCACCGCCGTCGCACTTTCCCGCAAAAGTGCGCGGCTCCAACCCCGTGACCAGGGGCGGAGAGCCTCTGGTCGTGCACTCTTGTGGAAAAGTGCGGTCAGGCACCGACGCGGTCAGGCCGAACGGCGCGCTGCACCCTCCGGGGAGGGCGAGTACGCCGTGTCTCAGCCGGTTGGCGCGTCCTTCGCGGCCTCGACGGTGGCCTGGTTCAAGAACTGTTCGTCGGTGTAACCGTCGTAGATGGCTGCCTGGACCAGGTTGTACTTCTCGCTGAACTGCTCGTAGGTGAAGTTCTCGACGGTACCTGTGGCGGTGACCAGGTCGCCTTCCTGGAAGTTCGGGGCTTTCTGGTCCAGCAGCACCAGGAGCGAGTTGTCGCCGTACTCGCCCGCGTTGAGTACCAGAGCGCGCTCGTTGAGCGGCACGTCCACGGCGGCCGTGACGGACACCTTCTCGCCGAGATGGTCGCCGTTCGCGAAATAGGCCTGCCCGTCCTGAGGGGCAGGCTCAGAGTTGGTTTCGGCGGCCGTGTCGGTCGTATCACCAGTGCCGTAGCCGCCACCGGTGCCGTCACCGTTGTCGCAGCTCGCCAGGAACCATGGACCGAGCACCAAAACGGCGGCGGCGGCGAGCCGGCCGAGGTGGTGTGGCTGAGCCAGGGGCATGATCGGATCTCCGCACGTCGACTGCAGCTGTCCCACCCGAGTACCCGGCGCCCCTGCTTCGATGCCGACCGTTACCGATCCGACATATTCTGTCAGCGTCAGCCGACGTGGGCGGAGCCGGCTGGCAACTCCGCCCACGTCCCGTCGGTGTTCTCGTCAGAGCGTGACCTCGTGGTTCAGCCGGGGAAGCAGAAGGCCGAGTTGCCGAAGTCGTAGCACTGCAGGGTGCGGCTGGCGGCGTCGGTCAGGCCGTCGGCGTCGGTGACGGTCAGGGTGGCGGTGACGTTGCCTGCCTGGCTGTAGTTGTGCCGGACGGTTTCCCCGGTTCCGGTGTTGCCGTCGCCGAAGTCCCAGGCATAGGACTCGATACCGGTGTCGTCGGTCGACGCGCTGGCGTCGAAGGTGCAGCCGGTGTTGAAGCCGCACTGCACACTGAAGTCGGCGACCGGCGCCTGCTCGCCCGGCTCGGGGTCCGGTCCGGGCCCGGGCTCCTCGCCGTGCAGGTAGGTGGTGTTGAGCAGTTTGTTCGGCGAGCCGGACCTGATGCCGGTCAGCAGCCCGCTGGTCGCATTGCCGACGAGTGCGTCGCGCACCTGTTGCGGTGAGTCGGACGAACGCAGGCCCAGGTGCAGGGCCGCGGCGCCGGCTACGTGCGGGCTGGCCATCGATGTGCCGTCGGCGACGCGGGTGTCGGAGTTGCTGCCGATCCATGCCGAGGTGATGTCGGTTCCCGGTGCCCAGATGTCCAGGCAGCGACCGTAGTTGGACTCCGCGCCCGGGATCTCCGGCCAGGTGGAACGCTCGTCGCGAGTATTGGACGCCCCGACGGTGATCACCGCGCTGGCGCTGGCCGGGGAGGAGTTGCAGGCGTCCTCGTTGGAGTTGCCCGCCGCCACCACAGTGGTGACCCCGGACTGCATGAGGCCGGTGGCGGCGCGGTTGACCGAACTGTCGGTGGGACCGCCGATGCTCATGTTCGCCACAGCAGGCTTCTGCGCGTTCTCGGCCACCCAGTCCATGCCGGCGATGATCACCGAGTACGCCCCGCGGCCACCGCAGTCGAGCACTCGGACGCCGACCAGGCCGGCCTTCTTGGCCATGCCGTAGGTCGTGCCGCCGACGGTGCCGGCCACGTGGGTGCCGTGGCCGTTGCAGTCGTTGGAGTTGGAGTCGTTGTCGATGAAGTCGTAACCCGACCGCGCACGGCCACCGAACTCGGTGTGGCCGGTGCGGATTCCGGTGTCGATGACGTAGGTCGTGACACCCTCACCCGCACTGTCCGGATAGGAGTAGCGGTCGTCCATCGGCAGGTTGGTCTGGTCGGCTCGGTCCAGACCCCAGACGGGATTGTTCTGCACAGCCTGGGTCTGCGCGATGCCGTCCTGTTCGACGTAAGCCACGTCGGGGTGCGCTGCAAGGCGCAGGGCCTGCTGCTCGGTCATCGTCACCGAGAACCCGTTGAGCACGTCGTCGTACGTGAACTTGACCTCGCCGTCGTAGCGCGACGCGAGGTTCGCCGCCGCCTGCCCCACGGCCTTGGCGCTGACCTCGGACTCCTTCAGCGCCACGATGTAGCTGTCCGGCACGGCGTTGGCCGCACCCGCGTTACGGATCTGACCTGTCTCGTCAGCCGTCGCGACCCCCGTGGTCGCGAAACCGGCCAGCGCCGTCGCTCCCGCCAGGACGCTCGCGCAGAGCAATCTGCGGCGAGACCGATGTTGTGCGTGCATCAGTACTCCATTCGTTCACGATCGGGTGAGTAGCCACTCACAGGGGTGGCGTGTTGATCACCAGCGGCCACTGGAGTCACTGTTGACGAGGGGTCAGGTCGGGAACAACCGAGGCAGCACTACGTATGGGATGCGTACAAAATGGTCGTTGCCGGAAAACTGCTGGTCACGCCCGTTCAGCAACGGAGGGCCGACAGGAGACCCGACTTTCGCCGCACGCCGAAGGGAGGTCGTCCCGCGTTTGCCCCGTCGGCGCAATGGTTAGCCGGAGGACGGCACAGCTCTCGAGGAAAAGGAGCACCTGATGGACGGGGAACGGAGCCTGCGGGAGCAGGCAGACGAGGAGCCGTTGGCCGAGTCGGAAGAGCAGATCGACGAAGCAAAGCGGGTCGCGGAGGAGAATCAGGAGGTTGCCGAGTCCATTGCGGACGAGAACGTGCCCCCACCCGCGGACCCACCGGGGCGGGAGACCGGGTTCTCCCCGTCGTAGGCACATCGCGACACTCCGGGGACCACGCACTTGACCTTGACACTGTGACAAGGTCTTCACTGGGTGCAGGAGGTGGTCCCCGTCAACTCGCCACACAAAAATTCACCGGACACGCGCCTGCTCGACGCGCTGGCCGCACGAAACTCGTCGACGCGGCTCAAGGCGGCCATGATGGCCGGCACGCAACCCGACCCCGGGCTCGTCGACGCGCTCCTGGCACGGTGCGCGATCGAGCCGGACTTCTTCGTGCGTGACATGCTCACCTGGGCGTTGACCCGCCTCCCGCCGGAGGTCACGGTGCCCGGACTGCGCGCGGAACTCCGTTCTGAGCACGCTCAGGCCCGAAGTCAGGCGTTGCATACGCTGTCCAAGATAGGAGACGAGAATGTGTGGCCTGCGATCACGCGGTCGTTGCTGCACGACGCCGACGACGAGGTCGCGCGAAGCGCATGGCGTGCTGCCGTCGTCCTCGTGCCTGCCGGGGAAAAGGAAGGGCTGGCCGTGGAACTGGCCACCGAACTCGGTCGTGGTGACCGGTATGTGCGACTGAGTCTCAGCCGGGCGCTCGTCGCGCTCGGAGACGTGATCGGGCCGGCCCTGCAGACGGGATTCGCGAGCGCCGACCCGATGGTGCGTGCGCACGCCCGCGCTACGGAGCGGCTCCTGCACGACCCGGATTCCGGCTTCGACGAGGCCGTCGACGTGGCGAAGCGGGTTGTCGCGCTCGGCTCGGAGAGAGTCGAGGGAACAGCGTGCTGATCGGCGAGGTGGCACGCCGCTCGGGGGTGAGTACCCGGATGCTCAGGCACTACGACTCCCTCGGGCTGGTGCGACCGACCGGTCGCACCGTGGGTGGCTACCGTGAGTACTCCGCGGAGGACATTCGCCGGATTTTCCACGTGGAAAGTCTGCGGTCGCTCGGACTGTCGCTGCGGCAGATCGGCCGCGCTCTGGAGGATCCCGCCTTCGCACCATCCACATTGGTCGCCGACCTCATCCGCCGGACCGAAGACCGACTGAAGCGCGAGCAGGAGCTGCTCGAGCGACTCCGTACGGTCGACGCCTCGGCGCCGTTCGGCTGGCAGGAGGTACTGCGCATCGTCGAACTCCTGCACGGGCTCAACTCGCCCGACGCCGCACGCCGCCAGCAGACCGTCCTCGCCCCGACCGAGGACGTGCCGGTTCCCGCCGAATTGCTGGCCGGGGCGGTCCTCGCCGAATCCGATCCGAACGTCGCCGGTGCCCTGCGGTGGGCACTCGCGCGGGCGGGCGGTGGCGGTGTGGCGAGCGTGGCGTCCGGCGTGTACTCGGCGGACGTCGAAATCCGGCGGCGTGCGGTCCTCGCGATCGCCGAGATGTCCGGTGACGAGGCGACCACGGTGCTCGCGGACGCGCTCGGCGACTCGGACCCGTCGGTGCGGAAGCATGCTGCTCTCGCGTTGGGTTCACGTGGCGCGACCGCAGCGGTACCGATACTCGTCGGCATGGTGGTCGACGGCACGAACGACGTCGACGCGGCCGAGGTCCTGGGAACGCTGTCGGTGGACCCCGAGTGCGCGGACCGGATCATGCGGGCACTGGTCGACGAACTCGCCGCGCACACCGCGGACTCCGCGGTGCGGATACGCCTGACCCAGGCACTCGCCGAGATGCCGGCGAACCTCGCACAGGGCGTCCTGCGGCAATTGGCCCACGACGATGACCGGTCTGTCGCCCTCATCGCCTCGGCACTCGTGGGGGGCTGAGCCGGATCACCGGGTACTCCCGGTCGGACTTGCTTTGGTACTTCGCGATGCGCGGCTGCGCCGCCGCGATGCGCTGCCATGCCTGCTCACGATCGGCGCCGTTGAGTTGGTGCGGGGTCACCGGCAAAGGGTCGCGGCCGGGCAATTCGACCGTCACCCGGTCGGGGTGCGCCCGCAGATTGGCGTGCCAGTCCGGGTGCTGGCTACCACCGCCCGACGCGACGATCAGCCAGCCGTCTTCATCGGGGAACCAGGCCACCGGGGTCTCCCGTGGTTGCCCGCTCCGGCGGCCTGTGGTGTTCAGGATCAGTAACTCCATGCCCATCAACTTGCCACGGCCGCGCCGGATCTTGCGGTTCGTGCGCGCATTCATCTTTCGCTGAGTCCATCGCGAAAACGTGCCGGGCGTACCCGGTTTGCGCCCCTCGCGATTCTCCGCGTGCTGATTCCGTGCCACTGCCCGCCTCCATTCGGTCAACGTGATCTCCTTGGCGATCACATTAGGTACGACTCGATCGCAACGGCTTCTCGATTCCTGATCGATCGACCCACACCGGCATCGGGCACTGCCGTCGTGGCTGTCAGGTGTCGGCCAACTCCTCCAGAACCTGCGCCACGGACGGTCGGATGAGGAACCGTTCGTGCAGGCCGAGCAGCCGTATGGGCCGTAGCACCGCGCGCTGCGCCGTGACCAGACACAGGCGGATGCCCTGTTGTCCAGCCCGCTGTTCGACGTCGATCAGAAGCGATACTCCCCGAGTGCACAGAAAGCCGACGGCGGACATGTCCACGAGCACCGCGTTGGAACCGCCGGACAACGCGCGGGCCAGCGCCGAAGTCACATCGGGAAGGACCGTCAGGTCGACCTCGCCCTCAATCCGGACCACGACGACGCCGTCGCGATGATCCGTTCGTACGCTGAGCAGGTCTCGCGGGCCCGTATTGGACATGCGTTGTCTCCTCACACGCGAACTGCCACGGAAAGCGCGGCGCCGTTCGGTGGACCAAGCAGCGCAGCATGCTTTCACGCGGCTACTTGTTTGAACCGAACTGCTGAGACTCTAAAACAATGCTCACTACAGTCACAACTTGACAACGGGTCAATGAATATCTGCCGTCACGGAATGAGCCAGGTGCGGGGTGAACGCCGGACGCTGGTGTGTGGACTGGTAACAGAATATGGTCTCATTCTGGCTATTTTCAACAAGTCAAGGAGGACGCTGTGGACGAACGCGACGCCGACCCGGTCAGCGGAAACAACGAACCGTCGAGTCTCGACCGTCGCGACATGCTACGACTCGGGTTGCTCACCGCCGGTGGCCTGGCGACCTTCGGCGGCGGCAGCCTCCTGGCCGGTGGTGTGGCGGAGGCCGGCACCAGCTACAACATGTTCCGCGGCGCCACGAGCCAGAGCAATGACAGCAACTTTTCCAACAGCCCCGAGTTGGTCACCTACTCCGCCACACATGTGCGTGGCGGACTGTGGGTGCACAACGGCGATCTCGGCACGGTGGAGAACGGGAGCTATTCCGCCCCCTTCCATCGCGGCGACTGGGGCCACAACGTACGCCGGGTGCGAGTGCGGTCACGCAAGAGCTTCCGCCAGCCGATGTCGGTCGTGGTGACCGGGCGAACGCTGTGGTACGACCCGAAAGGCGGGCAGACCATCGGGGGAGTGCGCCGCTCGACCAACGGCGGGCTCAAGATCATGGTTGGTCACCACAGCAACGACTACAACTACGTGATCCTGCTGATCCGCGAATCCGGATACATCACGATCTCCCGGGAGTACGGGCATGAGTACACGCGACTGGCGAACGTCCACTATCCGACACCGATAGAGACCTACCGCACCTTCAAGATCAGCTGGCACGACGACCGGATCAGCGTCTACCGCAGGATGGCGTCGGACAACTCCGACGATCGGCTGATCGTGCGCACCGCGGCCGGATCCGCACCGAGCGTGGTGAACGGCGTGACCTACAACAACAAGCCAATCGGCATGTACCTCGACGGCGCCGGAGTACGAATGAGCCGGTTGACCGTGTGGCAGGGCTGAGAAACGTGCGGGCATCGACTTCGTGTTGAAGCCGCATCATCTCGGCCGGCTGCACGGTAGGGCACCAATGCGCGGAGTGCCGAGCGGGGTTCAGGTCCGCCCCGCCGGTCTTCGCGTCGGCTGTCTGGTCCAGGGCAGGGTCATCAGGGCCCAGACGGTCAGGACGAGCGCGAACTCCGGCACCAGGTACACCGGCCACGGCCCGAAAAGGTCCAGAACAGTCGTGATTTCGGGCTTGCGGTTGAGGAAGCCGTAATTGGTGCCGGAGAAAGCGTTGAACGACATGGCGACCCCGACCCAGCACAGGGTGACGAGGACCGCGACCCGGAAACTGCGCCAGTCGGGTCGCGCCCCGAGACCCCACGTCAGGTAGATCGCGGCCCAGATGACGAGTAGGTGCATCGTCCAGAACGCCAGGAACTCGTGATGTGGGAAGTCCGGTCCGGTGTGCACGGGCGACACTAGTGCCTGGGCGCTCAAGGTCAGGCACCAGTAGTAGGTCAGGGCGTGCGCCCATTTCCGGTGGGACCACAACGCGTACGCGACGACGAATCCCGCCAGGTCGGACAGGTGCAGGGGAATGACGAGGTCGATGTTCCATTCGGCGGCCACGGCCGAGTAGAGCTGCACGGTCAGGTGCAGGGTGATGACGACGATCGCGAAGGCCCTGCTGAACCATCGTGCGCGCGCGGTTCCGTGGTGCCTGCGTCCCCACGCGATCAGCGCGGCCGATCCGGCGGCGAACACGAGCAGCACCAACCAGTGCGAGAGTCCGTAGGCGGTGAACTGATATCCGGTTTGCTCCGTGACTCTCCGCGGAAGAGCGGGAATGAGGTCGGGTCGTGCCGGCGAAAGCATTGGCGTCATCCGCCATGGGCGAGCGCATCGAGTTCCCGCTGCAGCGCCGCGACCAGCACCGGCAGGTCCGGACAGCGGTCCGAGTCGGCGATGACCGTGACGAGCAGTGTGTCGCGGTAGGAGAGCGCGACGAAGGAGACCGTCATGTTCCCCTTGATGGCGGTGATCGGAACGATGTCGGCCACCTGCGCACCGAGAAAGTACAGCGGAGCGGGCGGGCCGTGCAGGTAGGTCACCGAGCTGACGACGAGGCGCTGTCGGCGGATGATCCACCCGAGCAGATTCAACGCGGCGAGCAAGCGGAACAGCGGCGCGAGCAGAACCGAGGAGACTCCCCGCGCCACCGCCTTGTGTCTGCGGGTGATGCGCGCGATGGCTTCCAGGCGAGATGGTCCCTTCGTGGGCAGCGCAACCGGCACCGACCCCACCTGGTTGCCGAGGTGGGCCGTGCTGTCGGTCCGGCGTGCCGATACCGGAATGGAAATGGTCAGCGAGTCCGCGTCCTCCCCTCGATGGAGCAGCAGAGCGTGCAGCGCGCCGGTGGCCGCGCACAGCAGTGCGTCGTTCACGGTGGCGTCGCGGGAGTGCGCCGTCGCCCTGATGTCGACGAGTTTGCAGCTGGCCACCGCGAACTGCCTGCGGGTGCCGATCGCGCGACTCAGCGAGGCGGGGGAGCGTCGCGTGGTCGCGACAAGGCGAAGCTGTGCGAGTGCGGTTCTGATCTCGCGCACCGCCTTCGGCGCAGCGAGCAGTGCGCGCAGTCTGCTGCCCACGGCGTCGGTCATCAGCTGTACGGGTGTGGGTGGTGTATGCGGGAAGCCGGTATCGGGCTCTTCGCCGGTGCCCGGTGGGTGGTCCATCAGATGGGCGAGCACCGCGAGGCCGCCGACACCGTCGGTGAGCACGTGGTGAAACGTCACGATCAACGCTGTTCGTCCGCCGGTGAGCCCGTCCACCACGGTAGCTGACCAGAGTGGACGGTCGTCGGGGAGTGGCTCGGTGGCGACACGGGATGCCATCCCCAGTAGCGCTTCCTCGTCTCCCGGATCCGGGCAACGCGCCTGCCGCACGTGTCGCCGGATGTCGAAGGTGGGGTCATCCATCCAAATCGGACGGCCAAGCCCTGGCGCGACGGAAACCAGACGCTGACGGAAACGGGCGAGTTGCGCCACCCTGACGTCGAGCGCGTCCCGGACCCTCGACAGCGTGAGGGGAACCTGTGTCTCGAGCAGCACGACACCGGCGATCTGCAGCGACGGTGACCCGATATCGGAGGCGAGCGTCATCAGATCGTTCGGTGTCGCTCGCTCTATGCGTGGCCCATGCTCGCGCGATGCGTTCATCGGGCTACCGGTGAGGGGGTGTTCGTTGCCGGTCCGTGACCTCGTCGCCCCCGGGCGTGCGTCCACACGGGAGCATGGTGTGGGACGCGTCGGGAAGTAGTTCGCCCTCGGGTCGCATCATCAATGTCGCCACCTCGCCCCGCACTCGGCTGCGTCGTGCTGTGCCTCAACGCAGGACGCGTTCTCCCGGCGTCGAACCATCCACACCACGGAATATTCTACGCGTGCGGTCGTTGACCGTCACATAGGCGATACGAAGTGTATAATGACCTATACGGCACCGCGCTGGTCTCTGTAGCTGGCTGGTCGACTTGGTTCGGTTCAGCTACCTCATCAACAAACTCGCAGCGAAGCCCTCGGGCCTTGGCGGGCTTCGAGCGCATACAGGTGGCGCTCCGGCGCCCACCCTACGGCCGACAGGGCTACTCCGATGTGGACGATTCCTGCGGACGGTGTGTCAACCGAGCGCGACTATCGCTGGGTGCCCGGTGGTGGCGGTTTCGGTGGTCGTATGGACAGCAGTACGGCACAGGTGATCGCCAATGCGGCCAGCACGAGCACGGTCAGGGCTATCTCGATGAGGGCGTCTATGAGCATGATCAGTTCTTCTTCGTAGTTGCTGTGACGGCGGAGTGGTTGGCTGCGAAGCTGGTCATCGTGATGGTCGCGAGGACGACCACGATGACCCCGAGTGAGATCGAAGTGGGGATCTCCGGCACTGACGGCCAGATTCCATGGGCCCAGTGCAGCACCAGTTTCGCACCGATGAACGCGAGAATGAGTGCGAGTCCATGATTGAGGTGCACGAGCTTGCCGAGTGCGGACTGCAGGACGAAGTACAGGGCACGGAGACCAAGGAGAGCGAAGGCGTTGGTGGTGAAAACCAGGAACGGATCTTCGGTGACTCCGTATACCGCGGGAACCGAATCGACGGCGAACACGACGTCGGTGGCGAACACCGCCACGACCACCACGGTCAGTGGTGTGATGGCGCGCCGCCCGTTCTCGCGGGCGGTGAGGCGGGTGCCGCGGTAGCCGTCGGTGACGGGCCACAGCCGGTGCAGCAGGCGCACCGATCGCATCTGGGATACGTCGCGGTCAGTGGTCTGCCCGGATATCGCCTGGTGCAGGATCTTGACCGACGTGATGAACAGAATCGCGCCGAACACCAGGAACGCCCACGTTCCGGCCTGCAACATGGCGGCACCGAGCGCGATGAAGATTCCGCGCAACACCAGGGCTCCGACAATGCCGTACAGCAACACGCGCTGTGCCAGCGCCGTGGGCACCGAGAAGGCAGCCAGCAGCAGCATGAACACGAAGAGGTTGTCCACCGAGAGGGATTTCTCCACGACGAACCCGGTGAAGAACTCCACTGCCTGGGGGCCGTCGTGTTTCACCCACAGGAACATGCCGAAAAGGACCGGCAGCGTGAGATAGAACGCGGACCAGCCCACAGCTTCACGCATGGAGACCTCGTGCGGGCGGTGCGTGACCACGAAGTCCGCGACCAGCAGGGCGACGAGAACCACGATGCTCGCGGTCCACATCCAGGGTGAACCGATCGACCCCGCTGAAGCGGCGAGTGCGGAGGTATGACTGGGCACCGTGCCTCCTCGAACACCACGAGGTGTTCGAGGTCTCCTTCGCCCCGTCGTCGGGGTGGCCTCCCGGGGACACCATCGGATGTCCGTGCTGACCGGGCCGACCCTGGGAAGTACTCCCCTCGGCGCCCGAGTCTAGGTGTCACACTGGGTGGAAGTAAAGGTTACAAACAGTGCCCTGGCCCTTCGCGCCGGACACGGGCACTCGATGGTGGGGTGACCCTTCGCCCATGACGGCCGAGATCATCGCGGCACTCATCAGGTAGGGCGACCAGGGTTCCGAGCAGTACACCTCCGACCGCGCCGGCCGCAAAGGGTGGAGCCAGCACCACCTGACGCTCGGTAGGCAGCACTACTGATCTTCGGGCCGGGTGCGGACATCATTTTCGGTGTCGATCCGGTCGGAGAAGGAGAGCGAATGCAGATCAATACCACCTCGGCGGTGCGCAAAGGCGTAGCGGTCCTGACCGTGGCGGGGCTGATGAGCACCACCCTGACCGGTGCGGCGATGGCTGACCCACCCAGCAACTCGGCCCTGCAGAGGAGCCTCGACTCACTGGTGGGCCAGGAGAAGTTCCCGGCCGCGCTCGCCTCGGTGAGCGAACGTGGCCGCACGACGTCGCTGGTCGCCGGTTCGTCCCGGCTGGACCGGCAGGTCCCGGTACCGCGGGACGGCTACGTCCGGGCGGGCAGCAACACGAAAACGTTCACCGCGGTGGTCGTCCTGCAGCTGGTGGCGGAGGGAAAGGTGGAGCTGGACGCACCCATCGAGAAGTACCTGCCCGGTTTGGTTCGCGGCGAGGGCATCGACGCCAACGTGATCACCGTCCGGCAGTTGCTGCAGCACACCAGCGGGCTCCCGAACTACACCGCGCACATCGGACTGGACAACTTCGAGGAGATTCAGCACAAGTTCTTCCAGCCCCACGATCTGCTCGCCGCCGCACTGGCGCACCCGGCGCGGTTCGCTCCGGGTGCCAAGTGGGAGTACAGCAACACCAACTACCTGCTGGCGGGCCTGCTGATCGAGCGGGTGACCGAGCGCCCGGTGCAGGAGCAGATCACCGAACGGGTGATCAACAAGGCCGGCCTCCGCCACACATACTGGCCGCAGCCAGGTGACCAGACCATCCGGCGACCTCATCCACAGGGGTACACAACGGGCAATCACGCCACCGGCGATGTCATCGACGCGACCGAGATGGATCCGTCCTGGGGCGGAGCGGCCGGTCAGCTGATCTCGACACCGGGCGATCTCGCGCGGTTCTCCCGTACGCTGCTCGACGGCAAGCTGCTTCCTGCGGCGCAGCTGGCCGAAATGCGCAAGACAGTTGCTGCGCCGGTGCTTCCCGGCTGGCGATACGGGCTCGGCCTGATCAGCGTCCCGTTGAGCTGTGGTGGTGTGTACTGGGGGCACGGCGGTGACATCGACGGCTACGAAACGCGCGGGGGAGCTACCGATGACGGCCGTTCCGTCGGGCTCGCGGTGACCGCGCTGCCAGGGACCTTCGGTGACGCCGAGCAGGCGGCGAAAGCGGTCGTGGCCACTGTGGACACGGCATTCTGCACGTGACCGACACAGCAGCGCTCAGCCGCGCAGCTGAACGTTGAGCCGTGCGGCCTGCCGTGTGAGGTGGTCGCGCTCGGGGAGGTTGGACGCGGACCTGGCTGCTTCGGCGTAGAGGCGGGCCGCGGTGACCGGGTTACCGTCACGCTCGTGCAGGTACGCCGCGACGGCCGTATACCGGGGCAGAGTCGGGTCGAGTTCGGCCAGGGCGGCCAGGCCGGCCCGGGGTCCGTCGGCCTCGCCGACCGCGACGGCCCGGTTCAGCCGGGCCACCGGAGTGTCGGTGAGCCGCAGCAGTTCGTCGTACCACTCGACGATCTGCACCCAGTCGGTCTCCTCGGCCGTCCTGGCGTCGGCGTGCAGCGCGGCGATGGCGGCCTGAGCCTGGAACTCGCCCAGGTGATCGCGGGCAAGGGCGGACTGGAGCACGTCGATGCCCTCGGCGATCAGCCGCGTGTCCCACAGGTCGCGGTCCTGCTCGGCAAGCGGCACGAGGCTGCCATCGGGACCGGTCCGAGCGGTGCGCCGTGCGTGGTGCAGCAGCATCAGCGCGAGCAGGCCCACGACCTCCACATGGTTGATCTTGGCTGCCAACTGGCGAGTGAGGCGGATCGCCTCGGCGGCGAGGTCGACGTCGCCGGAGTAGCCCTCGTTGAATACCAGGTAGAGCACCCGCAGCACCGTGGCCAAGTCACCGGGCTGGTTGAAGCGGACGTTCGAGACGGTCCGCTTCGCCCTGCTGATCCGCTGGGCCATGGTCGCCTCCGGCACGAGGTAGGCCTGTGCGATCTGCCGGGTGGTCAAGCCGCCGACCGCGCGCAGCGTGAGCGCGACGGCCGAAGCCGGTGTCAGGGACGGGTGCGCGCACAGGAAGTACAACTGCAGCGTGTCGTCCACCGCTTCGACCTGGCCGTGCTGGGGCTCGCCCCCGACACGGACCTCGCGCTGCTGCCGGGAGGTGTCGGCGCGTGCGGCATCAAGGAACTTGCGCCAGGCCGTCGTGATCAACCAGCCCTTCGGGTCCCGCGGTGGTGCGTCCGGCCACACGCGCACGGCCTCGACCAGTGCGTCCTGCACGGCATCCTCGGCCGCCGCGAAATCAGCTCCGCGACGGACGAGGATGCCGATCACCGTGGGGGTGAGGGTCCGCAGCAGGACCTCGTCCACCGTGCGTCACTCCGTGATGGTCGGGTGCGCCGTCAGGAACGGGCGCACCTCGAGCCACTCGTGTATCGGCTTGCCATCCGCGCCTGGAGCCGCGGACAATTCGCCTGCCAGCTCGAGTGCCCGCTCGTAGGTCTCGACGTCGATCACCATCCAGCCGGCGATCACGTCCTTGGTCTCCGCGAACGGCCCGTCGGTGACCGGCGGGCGCCCTTCACCGTCGTACCGGACGAACGTGCCCTCCGGGGAGAGCGCCTGACTGTCGACGAACTCGCCGGTGCCCTCGAGCCGGGCGGCGAAATCCTGCATGTACTGAACGTGGTCCGAAACCTCCTCCGGCGTCCACTGGTCCATCGGCACGTCGTTGACCGCCGCCGGCGCGCCCCGGTAGTGCTTGAGCAGCAGGTATTTGGCCATCTTGTTCTCCTTCGTGCGGTACGGCTCATTATGGCCGTGTTCACCCCGGGGACGGAGCCACACGCTGGTTCTCGACATCCCCTCGCGACTTTCCGCTGAACTCGCGGTCGTTCCGCTGCCGGACCAGTTCCTCGACCGCGGTCGGCAGCGTCGTCTCGAAGTCGATCAGCTTCGCCCACGTCGGGGTCACGACGATCCGGACCATGCTGTCGTAGAGCGAACGCACCTCGGCCTCCCAGTGGACCCGTTGCTCCGGTGTCATCTCGTAGCTGCCGTTCATCTGGAGGTACTCGTCCGGGATACCGTCGACGACGTCCAGCTCGGCCCGGCCCCGGACAAGCAACATCTTGGGCGGATGCACCTCGGTGTCGATGGTCAGTGCGACCGCGGGGTTCGCGCGCAGGCTCGGGAGTTTCGGGGCGTTCGTCGTCGTGCACATGACGATTTCCGAGCCGTTCCAGGTGAACCCGATCGGGATGTTGCGGGGTGTCCCGTCCTTGGCGACGTAGGCCAGGCGAGTCAGGTCGCGGGCCAGCAGTTCCTGGCTGATCGGTCGGTTCAGGACCTCGGTGATCTCGTGCGGTTGCATGATGGCTCCCAGGTGCCGTACGTACTGTTGGTTGATTCCACTTCCGTCCGCGGCGCTTCGTAGCCGCTGACGTCCCTGGGACGAAGCCAGAACCGCGTTCTCGACATCCGGAGAACCGCCGGTGGCCGGCTGGGCGATATCGAGTGTCCACCGTGCTCGTTGCACCCCGCACTACGTCGAGTGCACCGAACTACCGGAGTGGCTCCCGTTCATGGCATCCAGCAGCCAGCGCGCCAGGTAGTCGGCGAAGGACGATCGCACCGCGACCAGCACTGCGCGCTCTTCGCGGGCGAGCAGTACCGGGGCCTTTGCCAGCAACGTCTGGGCGCAGTGGCCGTCGGTGAAGACTCCGGCGTCGAGGTCGAGCGCGCAGCCGCCTGCCAGTAGGTCGGTGGCCATTGGCCCGCTCACGCGCAGGACGGTGCGTTGCGCGGACACGTCGGTGACCGTGCCGAACTCCTCGCCGACGGCGTGCCGGACAAGCTTCTCCAGGTGGTCCTGTTGCGTGGCAGGGCCGAGGACCAGCCACTCGTCCGGGCCGAGCCACATCGCCAGCAGGTCCTCGGTGCGGGTGACGGTGTTCGGTGTCCGGGGCAATGCGACGCCGAGGGCGGCACGGATGGCGGTGAATGCCGCGCCATCCGGCGTCGCGCGCACGTTGAGCTGAGTCAGGAACGGAATCTCCTCGACCGCCACCTGATCGTTTCCGGCCGCCTCGAGCCGTCCTGCGAGGTGTGCGAGGGGACTGGCGAAGTGATCAACCATCACGGCGGGCTCCTTCCGGGTCGAACAGAACGTTGCCCGTGACGGTCACCGGTACCGTCGCCGATCCCGCGGTGGCCGCGTAGATCGTGTCCCCGATGCGGTCGCGTCCCCCGGCCACCAGCGCGAGGGCGAACGTGCGGCCCAGCGCGTCGCTGGTGTAACTGGAGGTGACATGGCCGAGCATCGGTACCGGCGGAGGCGGCAGTTCCGCGGCGGCGACCAGTTGCGCGCCCTCCTCGAGCCGGAGACCGGGGTCCGCGGGCAGCAGGCCGACGAACTGCTTGCGGTCGGCGCGCGCCGTGTCGGCCCGGGTGAGCGACCGCTTCCCGACAAAGGTCGCCTTCTTCTTCGACACCGCCCAGCTCATGCCGAGGTCGTACGGGGTCACGGTGCCGTCGGTGTCCTGGCCGACTATCGGGTAGCCCTTCTCCGCGCGCAGCACATGCATCGTCTCGGTTCCGTACGGGGTGATCCCGTACGGTCCGCCTTCGCGCTCGATGGCCTCCCAGACCGCGAGCGCCTTCCAGGGCAGCACGTTGATCTCGTAGGCCAGCTCACCGGAAAAGCTGATCCGGCAGATCCGCGCCCGCGTCCCGGCGACGGGGGAGTCCCGCCACGACATGAACCCGAATTCGTCGTTGCTCACGTCCAGGCCGGGAGCGAGTGCGCCGAGGATGGCTCGCGACTTCGGCCCGACCAGCGCGATCGTGGCGAACTGATCGGTCACCGAGGTGCAGTGCACGCGCAGGTCCGGCCACTCGGTCTGCAGCCATTCCTCCATCCAGTCCAGCACGGCCGCTGCGTTGCCGGTGGTGGTGGTGACCAGGAACCGGTCCTCGCCGATCCGGCTCACCGTGCCGTCGTCGAACAGCATGCCGTCGGCCTTGCACATCAGTCCGTACCGGATCCGGCCGACCTTCAGGCTGCTCATCATGTTCGTGTACAGGCGGTCCAGGAACTCGCCCGAGTCCGGCCCGTGCACGTCGATCTTGCCGAGGGTTGACGCGTCCATGAATCCGGCGCCGGCGCGCGCCGATTGGCACTCGCGGGCCACCGCCTGGTCCATCGACTCACCAGGCAGCGGGTAGTACCTCGGCCGCAGCCACTGGCCGACGGTCTCGAACACCGCACCACGGTCCAGGTGCCAGGGGTGCAGGGAGGTGGTCCGTGCGGGGTCAAGTAGTTCGCCACGGTCGCGTCCGGCCAACGCGGCGAAGGCGACCGGGACGTACGGTGGCCGGAACGTGGTCACGCCCAGTTCCGCCAGACTGCTGCCGATGGCCTCGGCGATCACCCCGGACGACGTGGTGCCGGACGTGCGGCCCTGGTCGTGGGCGGTACCGATGGTGGTGTAGCGCTTGATGTGCTCCACCGAGTGCAGGCCGGCGCCGATGGCTCGCAGCACGTCGGCCACGGTGGAGTCGCGGGCCAGGTCGACGAACTGGCGCGACCGGGCGTTGTCGTCGTGCGCGGGCACCGTCCACAGGCGCTCGGGACGTTGCGACCGGACGTGCCGATCGGTCGTTTCCGGCACCATGATCGGCTCCACCGCGTTCAGGCCTGCGGCGGCGATGGCGTGATCGACGGCGCGCACGCCGTCGGCGAGACATCCGTGCAGGGTGAACTCGCCTCGTACGGCGCCCGCGACCGACACCCGCTGCCGCGCGGCGTCCGGGACGAAGGCGCCCACGGTGTCGTCGTGCCGCAGCGTTCCGCCCGCCTGGCTGAACAGTTGCACCGCGGGATTCCAGCCGCCGGAGACCAGCAGCAGATCGCAGTCGATGCTCCAGGGCGAGCCGCCGACGAGGGGGCCGATCGTCACCGAGGACAGGTGCCGGTCCCCGGCGGTGCCGTGTACGGCGTGTCCGGGCAGCACGTCGATGTGCCACGCCGCGCAGCGGGCGGCCCAGTAGTGGGGGATCGTGGCACGACCGTCCACGACGGCGGCCACCTCGACCCCGGCCGCGGTCAGGTCGATCGCCGCGGCGTACGCGCTGTCGTTGGTGGTGAACACGACGACTCGCCTGCCGCCCAGCACGCCGTAGCGGTTGAGGTAGGTACGGGCGGCGGTAGCCAGCATGATGCCGGGCCGGTCGTTGTCGGTGAAGACGATGGGCTGCTCGTGTGCCCCGGTGGCGAGTACGACGTGGCGGGCGCGGATGTGCCAGACACGCTGCCGCGCGACGTCGGGGCTGGCCTCTTCGGACCGGCGCTGGAGGGCCAGCACGTAGTTGTCGTCGTAGTAGCCGAAGGCGCTGGTGCGGGTCAGCAGTGTGACCGTGGGCCTGGCGCGCAGTTCCGCGACGGCCGCATCGATCCATGCGGTCGCGGGTCGGCCGTCGAGGTATTCCGCCGTGCCGAGCAGGCTGCCACCCTGGTGCGGCTGATCGTCGAGGACGATGACTCTGGCGCCGGTCCTGGCCGCGGTCAGCGCCGCGGTCAGCCCGGCAGGCCCGGCGCCGACCACCAGGATCTCGCAGTGCGCGTAACGGCGGTCGTAGCGGGCGGGATCCGGAGTGCCGGCGAGTCTCCCGTGACCGGCCAAACCGCGGGCGACCAGTCCGTCGGACAGTTCGACGGTGGTGGCGGTCAGCATCGGCTCGGGGAACGGGTGCTCGATCTGCACCAGCGCGTTGGCCTCCTCGGCACCGGCGGACATGATGCCGCGCGGGCGCCGGTAGGTGATGCTGCCGGACACCGTGCGCACGCCGTTGGCCAGCAACGCCGAGGCCAGCGTGTCGCCGTGGTAGCCGGTGAACTCCTGGTCGTCGAAGCGGAAGGACACCGGCCTGGTGCGGTCGATCAGGCCGTGCTCGGAGGACCGGAACAGCTGCTCGTTCATGACCCCACCGGCTTCGCTTCGTCGATCCGGTAGGCCGCGTGGATGGTGTTGGTGACGGTGTCGCGCAGGACGTTGAACCAGCGGCGGCAGCCGGCCGTGTGGCACCAGCGCTCGGCGAAGATCCCCTTGGGGTTCTCGCGGAAGAACAGGTAGCGGGCCCACTGCTCGTCGCTCAGGGCGTGCGGGTCGGCCGGATACGCGACGTGCGCCTGGCCACCGTAGCGGTATTCGTTCTCGTTCCTGGGCCCGCACCACGGGCAGGGGATCAGCATCATGGCGTAACTCCTTTCGTTTGCCGCACCCGCCTGCGGGGTCGTTCAGTGCGCGACGGCGGCCGCGCCGTGCTCGTCGATCAGCGCGCCGGAGACGAAGCGGTCGAGGGAGAACGGGGCGGTCAGCGGATGAGGTCGGTCGTTGGCGATGGTGTCCGCGAAGCACCAGCCGGCGCCGGGGGTGGCTTTGAACCCGCCGGTGCCCCACCCGCAGTTGAGGTAGAGGTCGCGCAGGGGGGTCAGCCCGACGATCGGGGAGGCGTCCGGAGTGACGTCGACGATGCCGCCCCAGGTACGCAGCACATGTGCTCTGGCGAAGATCGGGAACAGCTCGACGGCCGCGGCCAGCTGGTCCTGGATGATGTGGAACGAGCCCCGCTGGCCGTAGCCGTTGTGGGCGTCGATGCCCGCGCCCAGCACGAGTTCGCCCTTGTGCGCCTGGCTGACGTAGACGTGCAGGGCATTCGACATCACCACGGTGGGGTGCACGGGTTCCAGCAGTTCGGACACCAGCGCCTGCAACGGATGGCTCTGGATCGGCAACGGCAGGCCCAGTCGCTCGGCCAGCACGGAGGTGTGCCCTGCCGCGCACAACGCGACCTTGCCTGCCGCGATCGTGCCGCGGCTGGTGCGTACCCCGGTGACGGCGCCGCCGTGCACGTCGAATCCGGTGGCCTCGCAGTTCTGGATCAGATCCACGCCGAGTTCGTCCGCGGCTCTGGCGAACCCCCAGGCCACGTAGTCGTGCTTGGCGATACCCGCCCTCGGTTGATAGGTCGCACCGAGTACCGGGTAGCGCAGGTCGGGTTCGGTGTTGACGATCGGGCAGACCTCGCGCACCTGCCGCGCGTCGAGGAACTCCGCGTCCACGCCGCTCAGCCGGTTGGCGTTGACCCTGCGGACGCTGTCGCGTACCTCTTGCGGCGTGTGCGCGAGGTTGAGTACCCCGCGCTGGCTGAACAGGATCGGGTAGCCGAGGTCGTCCTCCAGTCCCTCCCACAGTTTCAGCGAGTGCTCGTAGATGCCCGCACTCTCGTCCCAGAGGTAGTTGGACCGGATGATGGTGGTGTTCCGGGCCATGTTGCCGCCCGCCAGCCAGCCGCGCTCGAGCACCGCGACGTTGGTGATGCCATGGTTCTTGGCGAGGTAGTAGGCGGTGGCCAGGCCGTGCCCGCCCGCACCGACGATGACCACGTCGTAGGAACGGCGTGGCTCGGGAGCGCGCCACAGCCATTCGGGATGATCGGGGATGGTGCTCATTCCTTCGCTCCGTTCCTGCCGATATAGAGCGGGGGGCTACCGTCGACAACTGATATATCAGATGTTGGGCTACGGTATTCTCCGTGGATTCCAAGGTCAAGGGTGCGCCGGATGAGGACGCGGATCGGGTACCGCTCTCCGAACGCGCCTACGTGGCGCTACGGGACATGATCGTGACGCTGCGGATCACCCCCGGCTCGCCCATCCACGAGGACCGGCTGAGCAAGACCATCGGTGTGGGCAGGACGCCGATGCGGGAGGCGATCAAGCGGCTGGAGTCCGAGGACCTCGTGGCGATCTACCCCCGCAGGGGAACCTTCGCCGCCGATATCAACATCACCGACCACGGCCTCATCGCCGAGGTGCGCAGGCAGCTCGAGGCGCAGGGCGCGCGCAGCGCCGCCGATCGCGCGACCCGGCGGCAACGCGAAATGCTGGGGGCGCTCGGCGAGCGGATCGGGCAACAGCGCGACGACGAAACCATGATGCGGCTGGATACCGAGATTCACCGCGCCATCTACCACGCGACCGGCAATCGCTACCTCGAGTCGAGCCTCAACCACTACTACAATCTGGCGTTGCGTATCTGGTACCTGTTCCTGCCCCGACTGGGCGGCATGGCGACGCACCTGGCCGACCATGAGGCACTCCTTCAGGCGATCATCGGCGGTGACGGCGACAAGGCCGCGAGTGCCGCCGCGGAGCACGTCGCGCACTTCGAAAGCGCTGTGTTCGCCGCGCTCCGCTCGTAACGGCTGGACTACGCGCGAAATCCGCGGAGCATCACTGCCCCCAGCTCCACACCCCGTCGAGGAACCGACACAGATCGTTCCGATCCGTAGCGAACCGGAGATCGCTCGTCACAGTCCCGGCACACACCGTTCCTAGCGTGAATCCCAGCGAAGTCGATCACGATTCCTCTGGGGGAGCGGTACGTCATGTCGTTGCGAACTGTGGTGGCACCCGAAGTCCGGTCCGTCCCGACGCGGGCGCGAACCCGTTCGGCCGGACCGTCGGGAAGGTTGCTGTCCGTGCTCTCCGTCGCCGGGGGTACGGCGGCGATCGGCTGGCACGCCACCCGGTACGGCAACTGGTTGATCGACGACGCCGCCATCACCTTCGCCTACGCGCGCAGTGCGGCGGAAGGCCTTGGCCCCGTGGTGCAGCCGGGCGCCGAAACGGTGGAGGGGTTCTCCAATCCGACGTGGATGGTCCTGCTGGCTGTCGGCCGTCTGCTGGGATGGTTCGACCACGGTGCTGTCGCGGGCATCCCGGACTACGTGCTGTTTCCGAAACTGCTGGCCCTGGCGTGTTGTGCGGGGGTCCTCACCGCGTTCCACCTGGCCGCCCGCCGGGTCGCTCGCCGTCCGTGGCTGGTGACCGCGGCGGCGGGCGCCGCGCTGGCCGCAAACCCGTCGTTCGTTATCTGGTGCTTCTCCGGACTGGAGAACTCCTTGTTCGCGCTCACCGTGGTGTGGTTGGCCGTGCTGCTGTTCCTGGGGATCCTGAACGACCGGTTGCTCACCCGGCGGGCCGCGTTGCTGGCGGGCGGGCTCGCCGCGCTCGCGGCACTCACCCGGCCCGACGGCCTCATCTACGCGGGCGCCTATCCGCTGATCGCCCTCGTCCAGTGGCGGTCGTCGGGGCCGGCCGCGGTCGCGCGACATGCCGCGCTTTCCACTGTCGCGTTCGGACTCCCCGTCGGTACTTTCCTGTGCTGGCGGTATCTGACATTCGGGCGCCTTGTGTCGAACCCCTCCGTGGCGAAAAGCCAGGGTATGCCCGAACTGGAGGACCTCACCAGGCCGGGAGAGCTGATCAACTACGCGGGCGCACCCGCGGTACTGCTGCTGGTGGCGATCATCGCCGTGGTCCTGGCCAGGCCGGTGTGGTGGGGGCGAGCGTTGATCGCCCTGCTCGTGCCTCTGGGACTCGCCCTTGTGGCCTACGCGGTACTCAAGCCCGACTGGATGGCCCAGCACCGGTTCGCCACCCCGGTGTGGGCGCTCGCCGCACTGGTCGCAGCGCTCGCCGCCGCCGAACTCATCGGGCGGCTGCACCGCGGGCGCCGTGCCACGCTGGTGTTCGGACTCGTGGTCGCGCTGTCGGCCTCCGCAGTGTCCTTCTCCGCGTCCGCGCAACAGTTCCGGGACCAGCCCAACATCTCGATGTGCTACGTCGCCGATCGGCTCGGCCGGGTTTTCAACAGCTACGCCGACATCGTCGGCACGGCCGACGCGTCGCTGCTGCTGCCGGACCTGGGTGGTTCCGCCCTGACCAGCCGCCTGCGGCTGGTCGACATGGCAGGTCTGGTGGAGCCCAGGATCGCTGACTTCATCAACAGTGGGGACCGGGCGGGCATGCGGGACTACGTCTTCGACGAGGTCAAGCCGACCTTCATCCACTCCCGAGGTCCGTGGAGTGCGGGCAACGGCCTTCCCGCCGATCCGCGAATGGACCGCGACTACCACGCCATCTACCTCTACCCCCATCCTGGACCTCGCAACGGCGACTGGGTACGTAAGGACGCGGTGTCCGATCCGGCGACGCTGGCTGCTCTGCGTTCCTTCGCGCAGTCCACAATGGTCCCCGTCGATCGAGCCGACGGAGCGGGGGAATGGCCGCGTCGCCACTGCGGTGAGAACCTGCGGCCCGGGCAGACCACCGTAGGCCAGACCTGATCCCGCACGTCAGATCTGCCCCGCGTCCTCCTGGCTCGTCCGGGCGGTGCGGGGCAGAACCACGGTGAAGACCGCCCCTTCGCGGTTCCCGACCTCGATCCGGCCGCCGTGCGCCGCGGCGTTTTCCTGTGCGATGGACAACCCGAGCCCGCTGCCCCCCGTCGGACCACGAGCCTGATCTCCGCGCACGAATCGGTCGAACACGATCGGCACGAGGTCCTCGGGTACGCCCGGCCCGTGATCGGCGACCTCGATGGTGACGGTCTCGGGGTCCCGGCCGTCGATCGTCACGGTCACCGGCTCCGCGCCGTGCCGCAGTGTGTTGGCGATCAGGTTGCCCACCAGGGTGTGCAGCCGTCGCGGATCGCCGATCACGATGCCGTCGCCGTAGGTCGATATCCGGATCTCGGCGTCGGCGGCGATCAGTTCGATCACGTCGGTCAGGAGTGCGCGCAGGTCCACCGGTTCCGGGCGCAGCTCCGCGACCCCGGCGTCGAAGCGGGAGATCTCCAGGAGATCCTCGACGAGACGGGCCACCCTTCTGGCCTGGTCGCCGAGCAACTGTGCGGACCGCGCCCGCGACGCCGGGTCCTGGTGCTCGAGACTGTCCGCCGCGGCGACCATCGTGCCGATGGGCGTACGCAGGTCATGCGCCACGTCCGCGACGAACCGCCGCTGCTGCCGGTCCTTGGCCTTGAGCTGCTCGATGGACTCACCGAGGCGTTGTGCCATGGCGTTGAAGGAACCGGTGAGATCGGCCAGTTCGTCGCGGCCCCGGACGGGCAGCCGGATGTCCAGGGCGCCGCCGCCCAGGTCACGTGCTGCCGCGGCGACCGCGCGAACCGGCCGTTGAATGCGGCGCGCGGCGATCAACGCGGCGACGATCCCGAGTACGGTCGCGACGACGGCGACCAGGACGAGGATGCGTTGCAGACTGCTCAGTTCGACCCACAGCGAGCGCATGCTGTAGCGCTGGGCGAGCACGAATCCGGGCATGACCTCCTCGGCGAGCAGAAACGCCGGGTCGTCAGCTGACTCCACCAGCTTGCTCGCGGATTCGCCCTCCCTGGCCTGATTGATCAGGTCGGCAGGCCAGCGAAAGGAGTCACTGCCCGCGGCCAAGGACTCCGGTGGGTAGTAACCGTCGACGGCTTCCTGCCGGCCGTCCACGTAGAAGTCGAACAAGCCCCAGCTGACGCCTTCCCGGCCCCTCATGTAGTCGGCGGCGGCTTCGGTGCGGTTGCTCCACGTGTTGTTGTGTACGCGCGTCAAGACCGCCTGCAAGTCGGAGTTGAAGCCCGCCTGTGCCGCCGCGGTGAAGCGTTTGGTGGTCTGTTCGGCCTGCAACTGGTATGCCGTGAACGCCATTCCGGTGGTCGCCACGGTGGTGACGAGCACGACCGCGATCACGATCCGTGTGCGGAGTCCGAGGTGCGGCAGCCGAGGCCTCATTGTTTGGTCAGCCGGTAGCCGATGCCGCGCACCGTCCGCAACACGGTGGGATTACCCGGATCCTCCTCGATCTTCGCGCGTAGCCGCGCGACTGCGGCGTCCACGATCCGTGAGTCACCGACGTATCCGTAGTCCCACACGCGTTTGAGCAGCACCTGACGGCTGAGGACCTGTCCGGGGTGTTCGGCGAACTCCAGCAAAAGGCGGAGCTCGGTGGCCGTCAGGTCGAGCTCCGCGCTGCCGCGCGTCGCGACCATGGCCGTGCGGTCGATGCACAGCTCACCCACCTGGAGCAACGGGTCCGTGGGTGCCGCCGGAGCCGCCACTCTGCGCAGGATCGCCTTCATCCTGGCGTCGAGCACCCTCGGCTCGGCGGGCTTGACGACGTAGTCATCGGCTCCACACTCCAGTCCGACGACCACGTCGATCGGGTCCCCCCTGGCGGTCAGCAGGATCACCGGAACTCTGGATTCCGCCCGGATCCGGCGGCACACCTCGAATCCGTCGATCCCGGGCAGCATCACGTCGAGCAGCACGACATCGGCCTCGGCACGCTCGTCGAGCAACGAGCGCAACGCGAGTTCACCCGAACCGGCCACCGTCACCTCGTGGCCGAGTCCGCCCAGTGCGAGGCCGACCGCTTCCGCGAGCGCCTCGTCGTCCTCCACCAGCAACACCCTTGACATGACCATGGACCGTAGTGCAGCCCTGCGGCAGCTGGCTCCGCACCATGGGATGACGTGGCGTCTAGTGAGACGCCAGGTGCAGGAAAACGGCGGTGACCCAGAGCCAACCCGGGATGATGACCGCTCTTTGGACCAGTCCTGCCTTCGGGGAGTTGTCCTCCCACGCTGTGCCGAATGCGCTGAAGCCGAACAGGAGACCGGCCGCGGCGATGGCTGAGACAGCCGTCCAGATCATTCCCGGCAGCACGAACGCCGCGACGGCGGCCGCAGCGGGAAGAGCCAGGAACACGACCGCTCCGGCGTAATCGTGCAATCTGTGCCGAGTGCTGAAATCTGCCGGGTCCCCATCCGGGGAACCTGGTGGATAACCACGCATCGGGTCCATCGGAAAGACGCCAGAGACCACCAGGCCGAGCCCAAAGACGCCCAGCGCGATGCCCAGCAGCAGATCCCGACCCGAAGTGACTATCCCGAGGGCACCGAGAGTGATCGCGGCACCGCAACACAGGAAGTTGGAAGTCTGGATCCATCCCCGGGTTCCCAGCGCCAGTGCGCTGACCGGGTGTCGCACCGGTGAATAGCCGGGCCGCCGCCATCCGTCGATCAGGAACACCAGCACGAAGAGCGCCGACCCACCTGCCCCGATCCAATAAGCCACGGCTTCCTTTCATGCCCAACAGAATCTGTGGTTCATCTGGTCGGTGTCAGCGCAACACAGGCCCGCCCAACGCGACAGTGCCGTTGGTCATGCTCTCGGGCCCGCAACGCGACGAGCCCGGCCGATCGCGGGTGGATCGGCCGGGCTCGTCGGTGCAGTCGGGTCAGGCGAGGTCGAACCGGTCCAGTTCCATGACCTTGGTCCAGGCCGCGACGAAGTCGTTCACGAGCTTCTCGTGGGCGTCCTGGCTGGCGTAGACCTCCGCGAGGGCCCGCAGCTGCGAGTTCGAGCCGAAGATGAGGTCGACCGCGGTGGCGGTCCACTTCAGCTCGTCGGTGGCCGAGTCGCGGATCTCGTACACGTTCTCCTCGGACTGCGCTGCCTTCCACCGGGTACCCGGCGAGAGCAGGTTGGTGAAGAAGTCGTTGGTGAGCACGCCGGGCCGCTCGGTGAGGACACCGTGCTGGCTGCCTCCGACATTGGCCCCGAGAGCACGCAGACCGCCGACGAGGACGGTCATCTCAGGCGCCGTCAGGTTGAGCATGTAGGCCCGGTCGACGAGCAGCAGCTCCGGCTGGAGCTTCTCCCCGGGACGCAGGTAGTTGCGGAACCCGTCGGCGCGCGGCTCGAGAACCTGGAACGACTCGACGTCGGTCTGCTCCTGGCTGGCGTCGGTGCGGCCAGGGTGGAACGGCACGGTCACCTCGAAGCCCGCGTCCCGCGCAGCCTTCTCGAGTGCGGCCGAGCCGGCCAGCACGATCAGGTCGGCGAGCGAGATCTTCGCGCCGCCGGCGTCGTTGAACTCGCGCTGGATGCCCTCGAGCGTCTCCAGGATTCCGGCGAGCTGCTCGGGCTGGTTGACCTCCCAGTTGCGCTGCGGCTCTAGGCGAATCCGGGCGCCGTTGGCGCCGCCGCGCTTGTCGGTGGATCGGAAACTCGCCGCGGAAGCCCAGGCGGTGGTGACCAGCTGGGCGGTCGAGAGACCGGATTCGAGCACCTTCGCCTTGAGGGCCGCGATGTCGGCATCGCCCACGAGTTCGTGGTCGACGGCCGGCACCGGGTCCTGCCACAGCTGTGGCTCGGGGACCCACGGTCCGAGAATGCGGTCGACCGGGCCCATGTCGCGGTGCAGCAGCTTGTACCAGGCCTTGGCGAACGCCAGCGCGAACTCGTCGGGATTCTCCAGGAAGCGGCGGGAGATCTTTTCGTACGTCGGGTCGAAGCGCAGCGACAAGTCGGTGGTGAGCATGGTCGGCTTGTGCTTCTTGTTCGGGTCGTACGGGTCCGGGATGATCTCCGGAGCGTCCTTGGCGACGTACTGCTTGCCACCGCCCGGGCTCGTGGTGAGTTCCCACTCGTAGCCGAAGAGAATCTCGAAGAAGCGGTTGCTCCACTCGATCGGCCGGTCGGTCCAGGTCACCTCGAGACCGCTGGTGATCGTGTCGGCACCCTTGCCGCTGCCGTGGGTGCTCAGCCAGCCGAGGCCCTGTGCCTCAAGCGGGGCGGCCTCGGGCTCGGCGCCCACGTGGTCGTCGGCGTTGCCCGCGCCGTGGGTCTTGCCGAAGGTGTGGCCACCGGCGATGAGGGCAACGGTCTCCTCGTCGTTCATCGCCATCCGGGCGAAGGTCTCCCGGATGAATTGGGCCGCCGCGAGGAAGTCCGCGTTGCCGCGGGGTCCCTCGGGGTTGACGTAGATGAGGCCCATCTCGGTCGCGCCCAGGTCGGGCACCATCTCCGAGTCGGTGACGTAGCGCTCGTCGCCGAGCCAGTCGTCCTCCGGTCCCCAGAAGATCTGCTCGGGCTCCCAGGTGTCCTCGCGGCCGAAACCGAAGCCGAAGGTCTTGAAGCCCATCGATTCCAGGGCGACGTTGCCGGCGAGCACGATCAGGTCGGCCCACGAGATCTTCTGGCCGTACTTCTCCTTGACCGGCCACAGCAGCCGACGCGCCTTGTCGAGGTTGGCGTTGTCGGGCCAGCTGTTGAGCGGGGCGAAACGCTGGGCGCCGTCGCCGGCTCCGCCGCGCCCGTCGTGGATGCGGTAGGTGCCCGCGGCGTGCCAGCTCATCCGGATCATCAGACCGCCGTAGTGGCCGAAGTCGGCCGGCCACCAGTCCTGTGAGGTGGTGAGCACCTCGACGATGTCACGCTTGAGTGCCTCGACGTCGAGCTTGGCGAACTCCTCGGCGTAGCTGAAGTTCTCGCCCAGTGGGTTGACCTTCGAGGAGTGGGCGTGCAGCACCGAGAGATCGAGCTGGTTGGGCCACCAGTCCCGGTTCGTGCGCGGACGGCCACCCGTCTTCGGCGTCGGCGAGTCGATCGCCGGGTTCTCACTCTCGCTGCCGTGCGCGGTCACCGAGTCATGGGCCACGGGGCAGCCTGCGGCCGCCTTCTGGTCCACGCCCTGCGCGCTGGATGGGACGTTGTCCGGGGTGTCGCTCATCTACTTCCTTCCGAACTGGTGGATCATCGAGGGGTGGGTGCGGCCGCACAGTCGGGGCAGGTGCCCCAAAAGACGACCTCCGCTTCGTCGATCACGAAACCGTGGTCGTTCGAGGCGGTGAGACAGGGTGCGTGGCCGACGACGCAGTCGACGTCCGCGATCGCACCGCAGGAGCGGCACACGACATGGTGGTGGTTGTCTCCCACCCGGGACTCGTAGCGAGCGAGCGTGCCTGCGGGCTGGATGCGCCGCACCAGGCCGGCATCGGTGAGCGCCCGCAGCACGTCGTATACCGCTTGGTGGGACACCGTCGGAACCTCGGCCCGCACCAGCGCGATCACCGTCTCGGTGTCGACGTGCGGATGGTCGCGCAGCGCGGCGAGTACTGCCAGCCGGGGCCGGGTCACGCGCAACGAGACCGCCCGAAGTTGCGTCTCGAAGTCGGTGGTCACGCGGTCAGCCTAATGCTCTTGTCTGGATTGAGTCAAGATTGCTTCCGGCGCAATGCGGCCGCAGCCCCTTTGTCATCGCAGTGACGGCACCTTCTCACGAGGAATGTGAGGAAGGTGCCGTCACCACCAAGATGGTTCTACTCCTTCGAAGGTGTGGACTCGTCCGTGCCCCCGGAGACCGGCTCCGCGCGCCGCTCCGCCGGATAGCGGAGGTTCTCCACCATCTCCTCGAGGTGTTTCGGCGGCGGGGACGTCAGCTTCGACACGATTATCGCGACGATGAAGTTGATCGCCGCGCCGATCGCGCCGATCGCCTCAGGGCTGATGTCGAGGATCGTGTCGTTCGCCGAGGTCCCGAACACCTCCAGGGTGTGGACCATGTACGCGATCGTCACCGTGAGCCCGGCGATCATGCCCGCCGCGGCGCCCTTGTCGTTGCACCGTTTCCAGAAGACCCCGAGCACGATCGCCGGGAAGAAGCTGGACGCCGCGAGCCCGAACGCGAACGCCACGACCTGCGCCACGAACGCGGGCGGGTTGATGCCCGCGATCACGGCCACGACCACCGCACCGGCCATCGCGACCCGGCCGACGAGCAGCCGCTCGCGGTCCTGCGCGTTCTTCCGGAAACGGCGGAAGTAGAAGTCGTGCGACACCGACGAGGAGATGACCAGCAGCAGCCCGGCCGCCGTGGACATCGCGGCCGCCATGCCGCCCGCCGCGACCAGCCCGACGATCGGTGCGGGTAGCCCCGCGATCTCCGGGGACGCGAGTACCAGGATGTCATTGTTGATCGTGAGGTCGGCACCGGCGTCAGGGCTGTTGCTCACCGACCCGATGGTGGTGGCGTTCGGATCGACCGACACCAGCCCCGTTGCCCGCCAGTTCTCGATCCACTGTGGAAGCTGGTCCACCGACCGGCCCTGCACGCCCTCCAGGAGGTTGAACTTGGTGAACGCACCAACGGCCGGAGCGGTGGTGTAGAGCAGGCCGATGAACAGCAGCGCCCAGAACGCCGAGTACCGCGAACCGCGCACGGTCTTCGTGGTGTAGAACCGGATGATCACGTGCGGCAGACCGGCCGTACCGATCATCAGGGTCAGTGTCACCAGGAAGATGTCGATCATCGGCCGTGCGGTGAACGCCTCGGTGTACCGGTCGAGTCCGAACTCGGCGCTCAGCGCGTTGAGCTCGTTCAGGATCTGCCCGAAGGACACCTGCGGGATCGGGATGCCCGTGATCGTCTGTGCCACGGCGACCGCCGGGATCAGGTAGGCGACGATCAGCACCGTGTACTGGGCCACCTGTGTCCAGGTGATGCCCTTCATGCCGCCCAGTACGGCGTAGGTGAAGATGATCGCCGCCGCGATGAACACGCCACCGGTGATGTTGATGTTGAGGAAGCGGCTGAACACGATGCCGCCGCCGTTCATCTGGCCCACCACATAAGTGAACGAAATGATGATCGCCGCGCCGGCCGCCACCGTGCGCACGAGCTCCGAGTACCGGTCGCCGACGAACTCCGGCACGGTGTACTTGCCCCACTTGCGCAGGTACGGCGCGATCAGCATGGCCAGCAGCACATAGCCGCCCGTCCAGCCCATCAGGTAGATCGAGCCGTCGGAGCCGAGGAACGCGATGAGGCCGGCCATCGAGATGAACGACGCCGCGGACATCCAGTCGGCGGCGATGGCCGCGCCGTTGGCGACCGTCGGAATGCCTTGCCCGGCGACGTAGAAGCCCTTGGTCTCCGCGACCCGGCTCCGCCATGCGATGTAGATGTAGACGCCGAACGACAGGATGATGAAAACCAGCGTCCATACCTGGATGTTGCTCATTGCCGCCGGCCCTCCCCGTCACGCTCGCTGACGCCGAACTTGTCGTCGAGGCGGTCCATGCGTACCGCGTAGATGAGGATGAGCAGGAGGAACGTGTAGATGGAGCCCTGCTGGGCGATCCAGAACCCGAGCGGGTACCCGGCGAAGTTGACCTGGTTCAGCTGATCGATGAACAGGATGCCGCCGCAGAACGGCACGATGAACCAGACACTCAGCAGCGCGAGCATCAGCCGGAGGTTTCGCCGCCAGTATTCTCGCCGCCAGTCGCCCTGCGGTGGCGACTGACCCTCTTCTCCTGGTTGAGTCACCGTTGGCTCCCTTCGGTCCAAACCGCGTTACGGGTGCGGAAAGGATCGAGCGGGCGAATCGGACAGGGCAACGATTCGTCCCCCAGCGTCGCGAACCCGGCCGTGAACGGTCCGCCGACCGCGCCTCGCCGTACCCCGGCGACGGCCGGGACCGTTCGGGCGCCCGATGCGGCCGCTCGTCCCCGGCCGATGACCTTTCGTCCACGCATGGCTTGGTGACCTGACTCACGCCCGACCTAGACTCGCGCCATGTCCTCGGTGACCAGCACGGGTGGAGCGACGACGAGTCGTCGCCGCATCATGCACGCGGGCAGCGCCGGTATGATCTTCGGCGGACTGCTGATCCTCGTCGGTTCGCTCCTGCCGTGGGTGTCGACCCCGGTGGGTCACTTTTCCGGGGTCGCCGGTCCAGGGCTGTGGACGCTGTGCGCGGGCACCATCGCCGTCGCGGGTGCGCTGTTGCCGTACCGCCGCGTCGCCTTCGCGCATGCCCTCTTACCGGGAATGGCGGTCGCGGTGCTGGTGACGTGGCAGCTGCTCCGGATCGCACAGTTGAGCGCGAGCACCGACAGTTGGGGCAGCCTGCTGCCCGGCATCGGCCTCGTTATCGCGGGCGGTGGTGCGTTCATCCTGGTGCGCACCGCGCTGAGGATTCGCGCCGCTGAGTAGTTCTCGTGGCCACACCAGAGCAGTAGGGTTCCCGATGTGGCTGCGTCCGGTGTGGATCCGCCGTGGACCGACCCCGACGGCGGGGCTCGATGGGTCCCCGATGCCGGGGACGAGTACGACATGCCCGCCGAGGTCGACGCGGCCTTCCGCACGGTGCGGCGTGTCGCGGTGGGGCACTTCGTCGTTTTCCTCGGGGTGGTCGTCGCGGTCCCGATCCTCACGTTGACCGTGGACTGGTGGTCGGAGGGACGCCTGCTCGGAGGCATGACGCCCAGCTTCGTCATGGCGGCGGTCGGGCTCTACGTCTTCTTCTTCCTGATCGCGGTCGGCGCGGCGACGCTGTCGAACGCGGTCGAGGACCGCATGCTCGGCGCCCCGGAGCAGGAGTCACCCGAATCCGGCGGTGAGGCACCTTGATCGCCGCCAGCCTCGCGGTGCTGGCCGCTCTGCTCGTGGCGGTGCTGGTCGCCGGACTCGTGCTGCGTCCGCGTGGCGCGTCCACTCTGGAGTTCTATCTCGCGGGCAGGCGGGTCGGCGTGGTGACCAACGCCTGCGCGATCTGCGGTGACTATTTCTCGGCCGCCTCGTTCCTGGGTGTCGCCGCGGCCGTCTACGTGTCCGGCCTCGACGGGGTGTGGTACGCGACCGGCTTCGCCGCGGGCTTCGTGCCCGTGCTGCTGTTCGTTGCCGCGCCGCTGCGCCGGTTCGGCGAATTCTCCATCCCGGACTTCCTGGGCCGCAGGCTCGGTTCCGAGCGCGTTCGGCTGGTCGCGGTCACCGTCGTACAGCTCGTCATCCTGTCCTATCTCGTACCGCAGGCCGTGGGCAGCGGCCTCACGTGGGAACTGCTGGTCGGCGAGGGCGTGGCGGGCCTCTCGCCGTACGCCACCGGCGTGGTGGTGTCCACAGTGGCCATCGCGGCACTGGTCGTCGTGGGCGGGATGCGCGGCACCACGTGGACGCAGGCGGTGCAGTTCCTGTTGCTGCTCGCCGTGTTCATCTGGCTGGCCATCGTCGTGCTCCGCTCCGGCTTCAGCTACCCCGACGCGGTCGGGCGGCTCACGGAGGAGCCGCTTGCCAATCCGGTCGAGGTGGACGGGACCTGGCAGCTCGAAGAGGAGGAGAACCGGTTGGCGAGCGGCGAGCCCGCGTACTTCGGGCATGCGGGCGGGCGGTACGGCCCGCTCGGGCAGATCACGCTGATCGTCACGCTCGTGCTCGGCACCGCGGGCCTGCCGCACGTGATGAACCGCTACTTCACGAGCCCGACCGGAACCGCCGCCCGGATGACCACCGTCTGGGTGCTCGGCTTCGCCGGTGTCTTCTACGCCCTCGCCGTGCTACTCGGTACCGCGGCGCGGTCGCTCGTGTCACAGGCGGTGTCCGGCCGGCCGTGGCTCGCGGAGCTGACGGTCGACGGTGTGCTGCGTGTGCCCGAGCACGCGCCGCTGGTGCTCGGCCGGATCTACGGCGGCGACGCGGGGCTGGCGGTGGTGGCGATCGGGGCGCTCGTCGCGGTGCTGTCCACGATCGCGGGGCTGCTGTTGGCCTCCGCGGCCTCGTGGGGACACGACGTGTACGAGCGGCACATCAACCCCGGCGCCACCCAGCGCCAGGCGGTGTGGGCGGGGCGTGCCGCCGTCGTGGTGGTCGCGGCTTTGTCGGCCGGGCTCGCCCTCCTGCTGCGACCGTACTCGCTGACCGCCCTCTTCCCCTCGGTGGTGGCGACGATGGTGACCTGGGCGTTCGCCCTCGCGGGTTCGGCGCTGGCGCCGGTGTTCTTCCTCGCCATCTGGTGGCGGCGGACGACCGCGCCGGGGGCGGTGTCCGGCATGGCTGTCGGCGCGCTGACGGCGATCTTGCTGGTCGCGCTGGCGCCCTCGGTGGGGGAGCGCGGTATCGGTGAGGTGCTGCTCGCGCCCACGATCGTGGCCGCCCCCCTGGCCACGCTGGCCACGGTGATCGTCTCGCTGTGCACCACTCCACCCTCCGATGTGGAGCGGCTGTGGCTCAAGCTGCACGGGACCGCGGCCGACCGGCGGGCGGTGCGGCTGGCGAGGCTGACGATCGCGGGAGTCAACGGGAAGAGAGCATGAGGAACGGCAGCTGGCCACTGGCGATCGCGGTGGTGCTCACCTGGGGCTTCGTCTACCTGGTCACGCAGGTCTTCCCGGATCCGCCGCTGGAGGTTGAGGCCACTGTCCTGATCGGCCTCGGGATCACGTTGGTGCTCACCATCGGCTACCCGTCCGCACTGCGCGGTCCGCGGCAGGCCGGGCCGGTGCGGCGTTCGCCGGGCCGGCAGGGGCGCACGTTCGCCGCGGTCGACAGGTCCATGCCGCTACGGTCCGGACTGACCGCCGAGGCCGCGCGCCGCGCCGTGCGACTGCTGCATCCCGTGCTCGGCGGCGATTCCGTTGCCATCACCGACCGCGAGCGGGTGCTCGCGTTTCAGGGCCCCGGCTCCGACCACCACACGGTGGGGGACCGGCCACAGACGGAAGCCTCGGTCCGGGTGCTCGCCAAGGGGAGGACGGTTGTGGTGCGTAATCGCGGTCGTCTCGGCTGCCCGGACCCGGACTGTCCACTGCAGAGCGCCGTGATCGCACCGCTGGCCATCGGCAAGCGAGTGGTCGGGACGCTCAAGGTGTACCGGGTGGACGAGATCCCACCGCCGCGAGACGTCGTCGAGGGACTGGCCGGGATCATGTCGCTGCACCTCGAACTCGCGGAGCTGGATCACGAGCGCAAGCTGGCCGTGGACGCCAAGCTCGACGCCCTGCGCGCCCAGATCAACCCGCACTTCCTGTTCAACACGCTCAATACGATCGCCTCGAAGGCGCGCACGGATCCAGAAGAGGCCCGTCGCCTGCTGCTGCGGCTGTCGGACTTCTTCCGGTACGCCGTCCGGCAGGACGGGCATCTGGTCGAGTTCGGGCAGGAGTACTTCTTCGTCCGCACCTACCTCTCACTGGAGCAGGCCCGCTACGGCGAACGACTGCGTGTCCGCTACGACGTCGATCCGCAGGTGCTGAGCGCACACGTGCCCGTCTTGACGATCCAGCCGCTGGTGGAGAACGCCGTGAAACACGGTCTCGCCGACAAGGTCGACGGCGGCACGGTACGGCTCAAGGCCCGGGTCGACCCGTTGACGAGGACCACGTCGATCCGGGTCTCCGACGACGGGGTCGGCATGTCGGCGGAGTTGCTGGAGCGGCTGACATCCGGCGACGGCGCCGCGGAGGGCGGCGTGGGCCTGCGCAACATCTCGCAGCGGCTGCAGGCCCTCTACGGCGAGCGTTACCGTCTTGACATCCAGTCCGACTACGGTAACGGCACCGTTGTCGACCTGCGCATTCCCTTGGGGTGATCGGCATGCGAGCTCACTGCCTGATCGTCGACGACGAGGCGCCGGCCAGGGAGGAACTGCGGTACCTGCTGGGGACGTTCGACCACGTTCAGGTGGTCGGTGAGGCGACCAACGGCGAGGAGGCGCTGGTTCTCCTGCGGTCGCTGGACTACGACCTGGTGTTGCTGGACATCAAGATGCCGGGTGGCACCGGTCTCGAGGTGGCGAAGGCGGTCCGCGACTCACCCCACGCACCGAAGGTCATCTTCACGACGGCCTACCCGGACTATGCGGTGGACGCGTTCGATGTGGACGCCGTCGACTACCTGGTGAAGCCGTTCGACGCCGAGCGGCTCGGCCGCGCGCTCGACCGAGCGTTGTCGGGCGGAGCCGACGAGGAGGCCGAACCTTCACCACGGCCGCGCGCTCCCGTGCCGGATCCGCTCGGGCGCATCCCCGTACAGCAGGGTGACCGGACGGTCCTCGTCGACGAGTCGGCGATCCTCTACGCCAGCGCCGCGCGCGGCTATTCGTATCTGCAGCTCGCCGGGGAGCGGGTGCTGGTGAGCCTGTCACTGAACGAACTGGAACGCAGGCTCGGCGGCCACTTCTTCCGGACGCACCGGTCCTACCTGGTCAACCTGAACCACGTCCGGGAGCTGCGTCCCGACTTCAACGGCGCACTGGTGCTGGTGATGGACGATCGCAGACGGAGCCGCGTCGAGGTGTCCCGCAGGCACGCGAGGGAGCTGCGCCGCCTGCTGGGTCTGTGACCCGCCGAGTGGGGTCGAGGCGGCGGCCGGTAGGGGATTGACCAGACCTGAGGCCATGGTGAGCACTTCCCCGGGGAAGTGGCCCGATCGCACTTTCCCGGGAAAGTGCGATCGAGGGAACTCGGCGACGTGGTTGATCTTGCCGGGTACTCGCAGGCGCACGCGCCGGCGGGCGGTAGTCGGGCCGCGAACACCTTCCCCGCCCTGTTGGTACAGTGTGCTAGCACGCTGTACCAACTAACTGCGCACGCGACGAAATCGAGGAGTGCCAAATGTCGATCGCTCACGGCGTCGCAGGCCGGGATGGACCGTGACGATCGTGGTGATCCCCGCCCTGCTCGCTGTCCCGGTCCCGGTTTCGGCGAATTCGCCGGAAGGCCCGCGTGTGCACTGGCAGGAGTGCCAGGACTACGCCGCTCTGGACTGCGCCTCGCTTGATGTGCCGATGAACCATGCCGACCCGGATAGCAGGCGAATCACCCTCGCACTCGTGCGCGCGCCCGCCGCCCGGCCTGCGGAGAAGCTCGGATCGCTCGTGCTGAACCGGGGCGGCCCCGGCTACTCCTCGACCGAGTACCTGCGCGTGATCAAGGATGGCACCGTGCCCGCTCCGGTGGACCAGCGAGTCTGGGAGCACTACGACGTGATCGGCCTCGACCAGCGCGGAGTGGGCCAGGCTCGTCCCTCGGTGACCTGCTTCGAGTCGGCGCAGGAGCGGGAGGGCTTCAACGCGGACGTTCCGGTGTTTCCCGTCACGGCACGGGACGTCGGTCGACGAGCGCTCAAGGACCTGCACTTCGCCGCGCTCTGTCGTCAGCGCAGCGGTGCGCTCCTGGACCATCTGTCCACGGCTACGGTGGCCAGAGATCTCGACCTCGTGCGTCAGGCACTGGGGGAGTCGCGGTTGAACTACCTCGGGCAGTCCTACGGCGTGCACCTCGGCCTTGCCTACGCGAACATGTTCCCGGACCGCATGGGTTCCCTCGTCCTGGACAGCGTGCTCAATCCGGCTCGCTCGCTGACCGGTCCCTTGTGGACGGTTCCGTCCGAGCGGACCGGCTCGGACACCGCCACCCAGGAGGTGTTTGACGAGTTCCTGCGGCTGTGCGCGCGAGGGAACTCGTGCGGGTTTGCCGCCCACAGGCCACGCCAGGCCTTCGATCAGTTGGCGACAGCGCTGCGAGAGGACCCGCTCCACCTCGTCGCGCCCGACGGCGCACAGGTCACTCTCACCTATCCGAAACTCGTCGCGTTCGTGGGCGGCCTGCTCTATCAGCCGGTTGCCTGGGAGTCGATGGACCGGGTTCTCGACCTGACATATCGAGTACAGACATCGCCGAGCGAACCGGACGCCGCTGAGCTCGCCGCCAGCGTCCAGTGGATGGATCAGTTGGGGTTCGACGCTCCCTACACCGACCTCAAAGGACTGTACTCGGCCTTCACCTGCAACGACGTGGACATGCCCCGGTTGTCCCTGGCCTGGTGGGGGGCGGCCAGGCGGCGGGCGGCGGTGTCGCCGCACTTCGCCACACTGCGCGCCTATGACACAAGTCCCTGCGCCTTCTGGCGTTCCACGCCGCGTGAGCGCTACACCGGGCCGTGGTCGGTGGACACGGAGATTCCTGTGCTGATACTCAACAACCGGTTCGACGGCTCCACCCCGGTGGGCGGCGCGAAAGATCTGCACCGTCGGTTGCCCAACAGCCGCCTGATCGTCAACGAGGGCTGGGGGCACATCACCACCCAGCAATCGACGTGTATGACCGCAGTCGCGTCGGCGTACCTGGCAGCGGGCTCCGTGCCGGATCCGGGCACGTCCTGCCTCCCGGATCTCACCCCGTTCGCGGGCTCACCCGGCGAGTGATGGAAGCCGTGCGACTCGGCCTGGGTCGCGAATCTCGCCACGTGGGCCGCGGCCGCGGTGTGCGCCGTGGCACTGGCCACATTGGGCATCCGGCGAAGCTGGCGGATGGCACCGTGGCCGGTCGTGGTGCTGATCCCGTGGCTCATCGGGGCAGGCCTGCACGCAGCCGAGTATCTGGCGCAGGGGTGAACTCGCGCATCGCCAGCGGAACAGGGTGCCGGACGCGATGGATGCTTGCGTAGCGTGAGTGCCCGCCTCCCGGAGTGAGTGCGCAACCCCCGGTTTTGCATGGTCATACATTATGGTGCATACTCTTCCTCATGTCCAAGGTTCTCACCTCCCTGCCCACCGGCGAGCGCGTCGGCATCGCCTTCTCGGGTGGCCTCGACACCTCGGTCGCGGTCGCGTGGATGCGCGACAAGGGCGCCGTCCCGTGCGCCTACACCGCCGACATCGGCCAGTATGACGAGCCCGACATCGTCTCCGTGCCTGGTCGCGCGCTGGCCTACGGCGGCGAGATCGCGCGCCTGGTCGACTGCCGTGCGGCGCTGGTCGAGGAGGGTTTGGCGGCGCTCACCTGCGGTGCGTTCCACATCCGCTCGGCCGGACGGCCCTACTTCAACACCACACCGCTGGGCCGGGCCGTCACCGGGACCCTGCTGGTTCGGGCGATGCTGGAAGACGATGTACAGATCTGGGGTGACGGCTCGACCTTCAAGGGCAACGACATCGAGCGTTTCTACCGGTACGGCCTGCTCGCCAACCCCCACCTCCGCATCTACAAGCCGTGGTTGGACGCCGACTTCGTTTCCGAACTCGGGGGCCGCAAGGAGATGTCGGAGTGGCTGCTCGCCCACGAGTTGCCCTACCGCGACAGCACCGAGAAGGCCTACTCCACCGATGCCAATATCTGGGGCGCAACCCATGAGGCCAAGACCCTGGAACACCTCGACACCGGCATCGAGACCGTGGACCCGATCATGGGGGTGCGATTCTGGGACCCGGCGGTGGAGATCGCTGCCGAGGACGTGACGATCGGCTTCGACAAGGGCCGCCCGGTGACGATCAACGGCAAGGAGTTCGCCACCCCGGTCGACCTGGTGCTGGAGGCGAACGCGATCGGTGGACGCCACGGCATGGGCATGTCGGACCAGATCGAGAACCGGATGATCGAGGCCAAGAGTCGCGGCATCTACGAGGCGCCCGGGATGGCGTTGCTGCACGCGGCGTACGAACGGCTGGTCAACGCGATCCACAACGAGGACACCCTGGCGAGTTACCACAACGAGGGACGCCGCCTCGGCAGGCTGATGTACGAGGGACGCTGGCTCGACCCACAGGCACTGATGTTGCGGGAGTCGTTGCAGCGCTGGGTCGGCACAGCGGTCAAGGGTGAGGTGACGCTGCGGCTGCGGCGCGGCGAGGACTACTCGATCCTGGACACCACGGGCCCGGCCTTCAGTTACCACCCGGACAAGTTGTCGATGGAGCGCACTGAGGACTCCGCCTTCGGTCCGGTGGACCGGATCGGCCAGCTCACCATGCGCAACCTCGACATCGCCGACTCGCGCGCCAAGCTCGAGCAGTACGCCGACCTCGGCATGGTCGGCCAGACCCATCCCGCGCTCATCGGCGCCGCACAGGCGGCCTCGACCGGGCTGATCGGCGCGATGCCGCAGGGCGGCGCCGCCGCCATCGCCTCCCGTGGCGAGGTCTACGGGGGCGACGAGATGCTGGACCACGCCGCGATGGAGTTCGGCACCGACTGACCTGCTCGCCGAATCGGACGGAACCGACAGGTCCACCCGCTGGGGTGTCGCCGGCCGCGACACCCCAGCTAGTTGGTGCACCGAGGCAATTCCGTGGCGAGGTGCGCCGGCGGCCGGGCCGACGCGTCCAACCGCGGAAGCTGGCCTGCGCCTACGATCCGGGAGCGTTCCGCCTTCAGGACTTCGAGCCAGGTGGTTCCTCAGGGGGTGTGTCGTCGAAGTCCGCAACGGTGATCTCATCGAGCCGGTCGCGGAAGCTGGCGATTTCCTGTTCCTGGACGGGGTCGGACGCTGCCGGGCCGAGGTCGTCCGGATCGCTCTCTCCGGCGATGACGACCTCGACGGCTGCCGTGTCCAGCACAGCTTCGTGTACTTCGATCGGCACCCCGGCGCGAATCGCCACGGCGATGGCGTCACTGGGCCGTGCCGACACCCGCACGTCTTCGTCGAGGATCAGGTCGGCAATGAACACGCCCCCGTCAAGCGCTGTCACCTGCACGCGCTGCACCCGACGTCCCAGGGCCTCGATCACGTGACCGATCAGCTCAATCGTGTCCGGCCGGGGGTGTTCGACGCGCTCGTGGGCGGCCACCAGCGCGTTCGCCTCGGGCACACCGATCGAGATCGCCAACCACCGCTGATCGCCGACGGTCTCCCGCAGCAACATCACCGGAGCGTCATCCGGCGGTAGGACAGCAACACCGTGCACCCGCACTGGAACCACTGCGCTCACCCGCTTTCGCGACTGCCTGACAAATGGAGTTGCCGCACACCATGGTCGCAAACATGGCACGGTCCAGGCGATGTTCCGGGCTTCCACCTTTTCGAACGGTCTGCCAGAAGGGCCCCCGTTCAGCATGTGGCGTCCTGGTCTTCCATCCGCTTGACGAACTCGAGCATGGCCTGGCTGAGCGTGCGGGCACTGGTCTCGTCGTGGGTGAGGATGTCGGTGCCGTGCCGGTAGCTTTCGATGAAGAGGAGTTCGCTGGTGGGTGCCCAGTCGTGCAACAGACGCGCCGATTCCGCGCTGCCGTAGGCATCTCCTTCACCCGAGACGAACATGATCGGGCAACTGATCCGTGCCACATCGGCTTTGCTGAACTCGTAGCTGTCGGTCTCGTGCAGCCCGGCCAGCCAGAGCACGGCGTTGATCCCGTTGTCGGGCTGCTCGGCGGCGTGGAGCGAGGCCACGGCTCCGATGCTCGCGCCTCCGGCGATCACGGTCTCCGCACCGTGGTCGCGCAGGAAGGTGGCAGCGCCGAGCACGTCCCGCCAGTGGTCGACGAAGTCGTTCTGCTCGGAATCGGCCTCGCGGGCATACGTGAGTGCCTGGTAGCCGTGTTCGGCGAGACTCTCGGCGAAAGTCTTCCAGTCGTCCTGACTGTCGCCGGAGCGGCCCATGTACGACAGGACGACCGCGACGCTGCCGTCGCCGAACAGACGGCCGGACCGCGTCGCGCCGTCCTGAGCCGGGAACGTCACCTCCCGGTACGACCCGGGTCGTTCGGGCGCGGATCCGGTGGCGTCCGCGGAGTCACCCACGGAAGGGGATGTGCCCGATGCCGACTCGGTACCAGGGGTGCCGACGCAAGCGGAAAACGTCAACAAGCCGAGAAGGACGACTACGATCCTCAGCGGCTGCCGCATCCCCCAGAAATACCACAAAACCGGATTTGGCACCTGGGTCCGCGACAGGTGACGCGGCGTCACGTACGTCCCTCGCCGTAGGCGTGATTGCGTGCGTTGCGGGACGACGGGCTGCCGAGGTTCGTCAATCGTGGATCCATGTCGAAACGATGGTTTGCGTTTGTTGCGATTCTGACCGCCGCGGCCGTGACCGCAACCGGTCTGCCGGGAACAACGGCGGCGGCCGCCGGCGAAAGTGCCTCCACCGCACGGGTTCACACCATGAAGGGCTGGGTGCAGGGGCAGGTGACGGCGACGCATCGCAGTTTTCTCGGCATCCCGTACGCCGCTCCGCCCGTCGGCCCACTGCGTTGGCGAACGCCCCGGGCCGCGAGCGCATGGAAGGGGATACGCGACGCGACTCAGCCGGGGGCACCGTGTCCACAGCTCTCCGGCTTGCCGGAGCCTGCGGGCAACGAGGACTGCCTGTACGTGAACGTGACGACGCCGAGGCGCGCAACGGGAAAGCTGCCCGTGCTCGTCTTCGTACACGGTGGCGGGCTGATCTCCGGGTCCGGTGCTGCCAACGACCCCAAGCGGATCGCCGATCAGGGCGCGATCGTGGTCACGCTCAACTACCGGCTCGGTGCGCTCGGGTTCCTCCGCCATCCGTCGCTGCGTGACCCGCATGCGGGGAACTTCGGGCTCGCCGACCAGCAGGCCGCGCTGCGCTGGGTGCGGCAGAACATCGCGGCGTTCGGCGGAGACGAGCGCAACGTGACGTTGTGGGGCCAGTCGGGGGGTGGGTACAGCGTATGTGCACAACTGGCCGCGCCTGCTGCACGAGGCCTTTTCGACAAGGCAATCGTGCAGAGCGCGCCGTGTGGGAATCCGATGCTGACCGAGCGGGCCGCTGACCGCCGTGGCCTCGCGCTCGCGGCGGACCTGGGTTGCACGAATGCCGCGACGGCCGAGAAATGCCTGCGTGATAAGCCGGTCGGAGAACTGGTGCGTCCGTCCGACCGCGAAGGGCTTTTCGGCGAGCTACGCAGGTACCGGGCGGACGTGTGGTGGTTCCCGGTCGCAGGCACGCCCGCACTGCCGGTGCAGCCGCTGACCGCGATGCGGCTGGGGACGGCCGCGGACGTTCCGCTGATCCATGGCGGCACGAAGGACGAGATGCGTGCCCACGTCGGTTCTGCGTACGATTTCCAGGGCAAGCCGGTCACCGAGACCGAGTACCCCAAGATCGTGGCGAACCTGTTCGGGACGCGGGCTGCGAAGCGGATCCTGGCTGTCTACCCGGCGGCCCGCTTCACCAGTCCGAGCATAGCGTTGGCGACCCTGCTGACGGACTACGGCGGCGTTACGGGCACCTGCACCCAGCTGCCCGCGATCGACGCGGCCGCCCGGCGCGCACCGGTGTACGCCTACGAGTACGCCCAGCCGTCCGGGGACTTCGAAGGCTTCCCGCTGGGTGCCCAGCACGGTGCCGACCTCAGATATTTCGTCGACACCGAACATCCGGGCGGTCCACCGCCTGCACCGTTCACCCCGGAGGAGCAGGCCTTCGCGAAACGGCTGATCGGCTACTGGACCACCTTCGCCCGGACGGGCCAGCCTGGTCCACAGTGGACGCGGTATCGTCCCGGCACGTCAGCGGCCCGGTCGTTCGCCTTCGAAGGGGCCACCCAGGTGAACCTGACCCGTACGCACCGCTGTGGATTCTGGCGGACGCTTGAATGACGACGGTCGCCCGTCGCCGTGCCGCTGAACCGGAGTCCCTACCGAGACGCCTTCTCGCTGGGGCCGTCAGGTTCGTCTCGACCTGACGCAGACCTGTCAGCAGCTGGTCGCGTTGATCTGCGTTCAGGTCGGCCACCGTCCAGGCCTCCAACGGCCCACATCTGCTCCACCCGTTCACGGAGCCCGTTGCTGGCGGTGGTGGGGGTTCCACCAGGGTCGCTCGGCGGACGGCCGGGTCCGGTCGGCGACGGACGAAGCCTGCTCGGTGGTTCAGTCGCTCAGGTCGCGGCGGAGTCGTCGTTCGTGCAGTTCGACACCGCCGGGTCCCTTGTCGAGTTGCCAACGGCCGGTATCGGTCCAGCCGTGGTGATGGTAGAAGCGCAGGGCGCGTTCGTTGTCGTCGAGGACCCACAGGCCCGCATGGGTGAAACCGCAGGATCGGAGCCGGTCGAGGGCGGCGGCGTGGAGCCGGGTGCCGATGCCGCGGCGCCAGAGGTCGGGGGCGAGGTAGATGGCGTAGACGTCGCCGAGAGTGGGATCGGCTCGGTCAGCGGGTACGAGCGGCGGCCCCGTCGCGGCGAAGCCGACGACGAGCCCGGCCATCACTGCGACGACCGCGCGGGTGTGTCGCGGGCGGGTGCGGAGAACGTCCGACCAGAACTGTTCCCGGTCGGGGACGGACAGGCCGGCCAGGACATCATCGGGGAGCAGACCGCGGTAGGCGGCGCGCCAGGACCGGACCAGCACGTCGGCGATGGCGTGGGCATCAGCCTGTGTCGCGTCTCGGAGCTCGACCATGCCGCCGATGCTTCCACGGGAGGAACCGCGGCGAAACGCACACGATCCGGCAAGGAGGCGAGTGCGAGCGCGCCAACGCCGACCTCGCCGGCGCCCCTTCGGGCACGACAGCGCGAGTCGGAGACGTTGTTGCAGGTCAAGGGTATGTGGGCCGGTCGGCGGTGGGTCGCCGGATCCGTCGGCCCAGGGCTGGCCGGAGACGTCCGGGGTACGGTGGGTTCGCCCATGCCTGGAGAACTGAAAACGCCGAGACGGAGGAACGGTCCATGCCACAGCCCGAACCGGCCACCAAGGATCCGGACAAAGGATATGTAGCGCTCCTTGGCTGGAGCCTCAACGCGGTGGAGGCCCTCGACCGGTTCGATCGACGTTATGTCGTGGTGGCGCCGGACTGGGCGGAGGAGTACTGCTCCACCCACGACATCCCCTACGTGCCATGGAACTTCGAACGGCTCAACGACCGCTCGATGGAGATCGCCGAGACCCTCAAAGCGGAGGGCGTCGACGTGGCGATCCCACTGTTCGAGGAGACGGTGGAGTGGGCAGGGGCGATCAACTCCGTCCTGCTGGACAACCCACGCCTCTTCGGCCAGGCGATGCTGCTCAGGGACAAGGCGCTGATGAAGCGCCGCGCGCAGCTCGGTGGTATCCGGGTCGGGATTTTCGAGGAGGCCCACGACCGGGATGACGTGATCCGCTTCCTCAAGCGCGTCAACCAGACGCTGCTCAAACTCGACGGCGACCCGAACGACCCGATCCACCTGAAGGCGTTCGACAAGGCCGGCTGTCTCGGGCACCGCGTCATCAGCACGCCCGACGAGATCGACATGATCCCAGAAGAGGAGTTCCCGGTCCTGATGGAATCGCATCTCGACGGCTGGGAGTTCGCTGTCGAGGCATGGATCTACAAGGGGAAGATCAAGTTCCTGAACATCTCCGAGTACGTCAAGCTCGGGTACTCGGTGTTCGTTCCAGCGACCCCGGAACTGGAGCAGTACCGGCCGCAGATCAAGGCTCAGATCGAGAAGCTGATCAAGACCTTCGACATCGAGTTCGGCTTCGTGCATCCGGAGTACTTCGTCACCAGTGACGGCGAGATGTACTTCGGTGAGGTCGCCTACCGTCCGCCGGGGTTCAAGGTCTTCGAGCTGCTGGAGCGGGCATACGGATTCAACGCCTATCAGGGGCTGGTGCTGGCCTTCGACCCGAAGACGACCGAGGAGGAGATCGACGCCTTCTTCCCGACGGAGGTCGTCGACGCGTCCGGCGTCGCCGGCTGTTTCGGCGTCTACCCGCGCCGGCGCGTCGTGAGCGAGCTGCAGATCCCGGAGGAGACCGAGGACGACGACTACTACGAGTCGCACGACCTCTCGACGCCGATGGAGGAGACGGTTACCAAGAGGACCGCGTTCGGCAATCACTGGGGACTGCTGTACTTCTTCGGTGACGATCCGTTGCGAATGCGCGATCTACTGAAGAAGCAAGAAGAGCTCGACTTCTACGTCTGACCGCAGAGCGGACGTAGGAGACACCTACCGAAGGAAACCTGTGAAACCGACCGTTGACGTCACCGGTGAGGCCACAACACTGAACAAGCGTGTTGCCTCGCTCGACGACGCCATCCGCGCCATGGCCGAGACCCGTGACTTCGGCAAGCACACGAAGCTGCGGCGAGTCCTGGAGGCGTTGCGGCGGGTGCTGCTGCAGCCGGGCGGCGCCGCGGCAGTCCAGAGCCGGGCGCAGGCGCTGGAGGAAGCCGGCCTGTTCCAGGAGACGGACTGGGCCTCCCCGGAGATCCTCCTCCCGTCGCTGGTCGGCCCCGGCCTGCGCAGCAAGGACGTGGACACGGTCGTGATGGAGGCGACGAGCGAGCTGCGAATGCTCGCTGTCGCCCGCGGCGACTTCGAGCACCCGACGCTCTCCGCCGAGGACGCCCGCCAGTTCCTGTCCCAGGTACTGGCGGCGAACCTGGAGCTGCTGTTCACCTCGCCCAGCGAGGCGGAGCGGATCCAACAGGGCCGGACCGCGCGGCTGACCCGGGACCTGTTCCGGTACCTCGCCGAGGAGATCGGCTACGACAGCGTGCTGGACAAGCTGGTCGACGAGATCTGGCGGATCCTGCGCCAGCGACCGATCCAGGTCGACCAGGTGCAGTCGCTGATCACCCGGATCGCGGTCTATCGCGACGATCCGAACATCGACCTGGGCGCACTGGCCGGGCAGGGCATCGACCGGCTCATCACCAGCTTGTTCGGCACCACCGAAGCATGCCGGGAGGACCCGGGTGTCGACGTCTTCCGCTCCCGCCTGGAGGCGATGGACACCGGCGGCCTGCAGTACGAGGCGACCGGCTTCGCCCGGGCGATGCATGACACCGGGCTGGTGTCGCCGTATCACGCCGAGTTGCTGCGGTTCCTGCTGCACGAGAGCAACTACCTCGTCGGCGAGGCGCTCGGACTTTCCGACACCGGCCGGAACTGTCTGCTGCGCTACCGCAACCTGGTGCATCGGCTCATCGAGACGGCCGTGTATCCGCGGACAGCGCAATGTATCTACGGGCTGGCGCTACTGCTCGACCGCGGCATCCTCTACGAGCCGCCAGTGGTGCCCGCGTTATGGCGCCAGCTGTCCCTGAAACTGTCTCCGGCGGCCAGGGAACGGTTGACGACGGTGTTCGGCGACGAGCCCGAGCCGGAGGCGCGGCTGATCGCGGGTGTGCTGTCGATGCTGGGCCAACCGCTCGGCGTCGGGCAGGGCGACAACCCGACCTGCCAGTCGGCCCGCGCACTGTCGATGTGGGCCTACAACGACCCGGACTACCTGCTGCAGATGGTGGTCTGGGCGGCGCGCGACGACGAGATCATCATGCACTTCGAGGGGCAGCCGATCTCGTCGAAGGAGAGCGCGGCCGGGGTCGCGACCACGTTGCCGATGGACTTGGACCCCGTGTCCTTGCTCGTGGTGCCCCACCTGGACCGGATCTACGCCGAGATGGGGCGGCGCTGCGTCGACCGCACCGGGGATCCACACAGGTGGGTCAACCCCGAGTTCCACGGGTGGTGGACCGCCCGTGGTTTCCGGATCAACGTCGACGTCGCGACGGGGAATCTGATCGACCTTGACGACTTCCTGCGGCAGTTCCACGCGAGCTACCACCCTTCCTACAACGGTGGGCAACCGCTGATCCATCCGCAGCCTGCCGGTATCGCCGTCACCGACAGCGCGGCCCGCTATGTCGGCTGGCACGCGATAACGATCCTCCGGGTCGCCCAAGATCCCCAGGACGAAATGCGGGTTTACTTCTTCAATCCGAACAACGACAGTGGGCAGGACTGGGGCGACGGTGTCGTGGTCTCCACCGCGGGCAACGGTGAGCGGTTCGGCGAGGCCTCCCTGTCGTTCGACCAGTTCGCCTCACGGCTCTACATCTTCCACGTCGACCCGCTGGAGCGCGGGGAGCCGGAGCGGGTGCCCGACGAGGACGTCGCGCGGATCATCGGTCACATCGAGCGCAGTTGGGGCGCCGACCGATTGCAGGCGGGGGAGCTGCAGGCCGCCAAGGGCCCGCAGTCTGACCGATGAGATTTCAAGCTGAGCTGGAATCGACCGGCAAGACAGCCGCGGGCTTCGAGGTGCCGGAGTCGGTTGTCGAGAAGCTGGGCGGTGGCGGCCACCCGAAGGTGACCGTCACCGTCAACCACTTCGCGTTCCGGACCTCTGTCGCGAAGATGGGTGGCCGCTATCTGCTTGGGGTGAGTGCGGCGCGGCGCGAGGAAGCAGGTATCGAGACCGGTCAAGTGCTCGACGTCGACGTGGAGCTGGACACCGCGCCTCGCGAGACGGAGGTGCCCGGCGACCTCGCCGCGGCTCTGGCCGCCGACCTGAATGCCAAAGCGTTCTGGGACACCCTTTCGCACAGCAAGCAGTCGTGGCACGTGCACCAGGTCACCAGTGCGAAGAAGGCGGAGACGCGCGCGGCCCGTGTGGCGAAGTCGGTGGCCATGCTCCGCGAAGGCAGGGCTCGCTAGTCGTTGGACCGATGAGTTTCCGGGACCCAGCTTGTCTACCTCCCGACAGTCGGCACAGCTGACACAGGAGGAACGATGAGCAAAGTTCGCGCCGACATTTCGGTTTCCGTCGATGGATACGTAGCCGGGCCCGATCAGAGCATGGAGAACCCGCTCGGCGAGGGCGGTGAGAGACTGCACGACTGGGCAGTCGGGTTGGAGGCCTGGCGCGAGGCGCACGGCAAGGCGGGCGGCGAGGTCAACGCCAGCACACAGGTCATGGAGGAAAGGCAGACCGACGTGGGTGCCGGGATCATGGGCCGCAACATGTTCTTCGGCGGCGGCCGCTCCGGACTGTGGGACGAGTCATGGACCGGTTGGTGGGGCGAGGATCCGCCGTTCCACGTCCCGACGTTCGTGCTCACCCACCATCCGCGAAGGTCGATGTCCCTCTCGGACACCACGTACATCTTCGTGACCGATGGGATCGAGTCGGCCCACGAGCAGGCTCGCGAGGCGGCCGGGGACGGGGACGTCATGGTTCACGGCGGTGCGCAGACGATCAATCAGTACCTGGCCGCCGGGCTGCTCGACGAGCTGGAACTGCACGTGGTGCCGGTCGTCCTCGGTGGCGGCGCCCGCCTGCTGGACAACCTGTCGCCGCGGGTCAACCTGGAGCAGGTACGGGCGATCGAGGCGCCAGGCGTGACGCACCTGAAGTACCGCGTGGTCAGGAGCAATTGAGAACGCGAGCCGCGGTGCCGGGTCGGACCAAGGTGGCTCAGACGTGCTCATCGGCAGTTGAGGACGTTCAGGTCACGGCAAGGGGAACCAGCGCAGCTGGGTTCCGCTGCCATCGGACGGCGCGCGCGGCGCCTGCGGCAGATGGTCATGCCGTCGGCAAGTGCCCAGGTGACGAGCGCGCAGAGCGCGAGTGCCGCCCCGAGGACGGTGGGGCCTGTCCAGCCTGCGACATCGAAGAGGGCGGTGGTCGCGGTGGCTCCGAACGCGGATCCGAGGGAGTAGAAGACCATGTATCCGCCGATGGCGCTGCTGGTGCGATTGGCGTATGCGGCGGTGAGGATGTGCTGGTTGCCGACGTGTACTACCTGGACGGCGAAGTCGAGCACAATCACGCCGAGGATCAGCGGAAGCAGCGACCAGCCGAGAGGTCCGATCGCTGACCAGGAGCCGAGCAGGAGGGCGAGAGCGATGCCCGTGACCCGGCCGGCGTGCCCGGCGTCGCTCCAACGGCCGGATCGGGCGGCGCCCAGAGCGCCGGCGAGCCCGGCTACGCCGAACAGTCCGATCTGCGCTTCGCTCAGCTGCCACGGCTCACTGGCCAGGGGTAGCGCCAGGCCACTCCAGAGGGTGCCGAAGGAGGCGAAGAGGAAGAAGGCGATCAGCCCCCGGCTGAGGAATGTCGGCTGAGCGAACAGCCCGCCCAGGGCTCGGATGACCTTTCCGTACCGTTCGGCGCCGGTGCGCACGTCCGCCGGCAACGCGGCGAGGCTGAGCAGGCTGAGGGCGGCGGCGAGGCCCGCCAGCACGAGGTAACTGCTGCGCCAGCCCCACAGGTCCGCCAGGCTTCCTGTCACGACCCGGGAACCGAGGATGCCGACCACGACCCCGGAGGTGACGACACCGAGATTGCGTCCTCGCTTGTCGGGCGGGGAGATCGAGGCCGTGTAAGCGACCGTTGTCTGCACCACCACCGCGAACACACCGGCGACCGCCAAACCGCTGAACGCCACCCAGGCAACTGTCGCGGTCGCGGTCACCGTCAGGCCGACCGCCACCATGGCCAGGTGCGCGGCGATCAAGCCTCTGCGGTCGAACATGTCACCCAGCGGTACCAGCAGCACCAGTCCGGCGAGGTAGCCGAGTTGCCCCACGGCCACGAACCAGCCGACCGAGTCGCGGGAAACGCCGAGGTCGTATCCCATTGAGCCCAATATCGGCTGCCCGGCATAGACGCTGGCGACCGCCACCCCGCACACCACCGCCAGCAGCAGCCTTGTTCCCTGCCCCACCGCCACCTCCCTGGTTGGTTGCAGATTGCAACTCTTTGGAGAGTAGGCCAGAATGGTTTCACTACGCAACTCATTGGAGGGGTGATGGCACGCGACATCATGGCGAGGCAGGGCATCGCGTGGACGGACCCGGAGTGCCCGGTTGCACGGGCGGTGGATGTGATCGGGGATCGGTGGAGCCTGCTGATCGTCCGGGACGCGATGGACGGAGCCCGTTCGTTCACCGACTTTCAGCAGCGCACGGGCATCGCCCGCAACATCCTCACCGATCGGCTCCGCAAACTCGTCGATCACGGCCTGATCACCCAGGTTGAGGCCCCGTCGGGAAAACGAAGGGTGTACGCGCTCACCGCGGCAGGCAAGGACCTGTTCCCCGTGATCGTCACGCTTCGTCAATGGGGGGAGCGACACGCCTTCGAGCCAGGGGAGACGCATTCGATCCTGGTCGACGAACACGGCACGGCCGTTCCGCAGGTCGTCCCCAAGGCCGCGGACGGACGGCCGCTGGCGAGTGACACGACAGCCGTCCGAAGGCGATCGTGAGCCCGTGCCAACGCGAGACGGCCCAGTTGTCGACCTTCGTGACCTAGGGCGACAGCTTTGCGTGTGAGGTCACGTCCTACCTGCTGGAGTGGCGGGTTCTTCGGGGTGGTCGCACGCCTGACGCGAAATTACCGGTTCTGGTCCTTCACGGAGCCGGTAGCCGCTTGCCCGGAGGTGTCGGTATTCGGAGAAGGCCAGCACCAGTGCTGTGGCGATCCCGCACAGGTTCAGTGTCAGCCAGAGCGGGTGGGGCACGGTGTCGGCGCCGCCCCAGATGATCTCCGCGCCGCTGATCAGCAGCATGAGAACCGTTGTGCCGATCGGAGCGAGCAGTGGGTGGATTTCGCCCGTCCAGAAGCCGGTCCGCGCTGCCCAGTAGATCGTGCAGCACCAGAAGCAGTAGAACCAGAACGCCGAGGCGATCATCAGGGGTATCGCAAGAATGAAGACTACTGCTGCCCCTGGGTGCGGGTTGGTGATGTTGACGTTCGCGCCACCTACGACGATCAACAGGAACGGCAGAAAGAAGGAGATCAACGCGAGGGCCGCACGCCCGAGTAGACGCCGCGCGCCGGGCAGGAGTCGAGTGCGACGGCCGGGGCGGGTCACCACGAGTATCACGAGGAACGACAGGGGTGGCAGCAGCAGAGCAAGCGCCCCGGTTTGCAACGCCTTCAGGAGGTTCTTGCCCGGAACTTCCCAAGCTTCCTGGTATCGGTAGGTGGTAGCCATGATCACAGCCATGCCGACCACAGATCGCCAGAATGCGAGCCGGTCCAGTATCCGGTCTTTTCGGAGTGGTCCGACTCTGGGTTTGAACAGGAACTTGGCGGTGAGCCACGGCAGGAGCACGGTGACGATGACGCGCCGGGGGGCAACTTGCGCACTCACTCCGCCAACGTATCGAACCGTCGCCTCGCCGACGCGGGATTCCTCGAAAGGGCACGCTGAACCCTTCGGCCGACCGGCTCGCGGTGACCAGAGGGCTCAGAAATCGAAGTGCGGAGCGGACGGCATCGAGCGTAGCGTCCGGGAATCATGAGCGATGAGGTGAACGCAGGCGGCTCTGCCATCGTCGAGCAAGGGGACGATCCGGCGGACGGCTGGTTCCCCGAAAGTGTGGCCGCGGGCTACGACAGCCCGGGTGGTGCGAACGCGCCCGAAGTGGTGACGCCCGCAGTGGACGCCCTGGAGGATCTGGCCGACGGCCCGGTGCTCGAGTTCGCCGTCGGGACCGGGCGGATCGGAGCGCCACTGGCTGCGCGCGGTGTGCGGGTGAGCGGCATCGAGTTGAGCCAGGCCATGGCGACGCGGATCCCGAGCAAGCCGGGCGGCGATGCGGTCGACGTCAAGATCGGCGACATGACGTCGACGCGGGTGGCCGGTCAGTACTCGCTGGTCTACTTGGTGTTCAACACGATCAGCAATGTCGTCACCCAGGACGCGCAGGTCGACGTCTTCCGGAACGCTGCCGCGCATCTGCGACCAGGCGGGCTGTTCCTCGTCGAGGTGGGTCTGCCGGATCTGCGTCGCCTGCCGCCCGGGCAGGACACCGTCCCGTTCGCGATGGAGTTCGGCCACGAAGGCGACGGATATGTCGGGTTCGACCGGTACGACGTCGTAACGCAGGCGTTCACGTCGAACCACATCACCGTGTCACCGGACGGAACCGGACGTTTCCGCCGTATTCCCTTCCGGTACGCCTGGCCTGCGGAGATGGACCTCATGGCGCGCATCGCCGGGATGGACCTGAAGTACCGCTGGGCGGACTGGGACCGCTCGGAGCTCACGGCCGACAGCACCAAGCACGTGTCAGTCTGGGAAAAAGTCCGGGCACGAGATGCTCCTGGCCAAGCACCAGGCGCGCCGCCGAAACCACGCGGCTTGAACACCGCGACGCATGCTCCGGGTTCACGGCACCCGCATCACCGGCGATGACCGTCGTCTTCGTGGAAACAAACGCGTTCGATCCTGGCACCCATGCGAGCCAACCTCGTCACCTGTTCCCTCGACGCGAAGCTCAAGGTGTCCTGACCGCCGTTGTCGCCGCACCGCCAAGGCGAGGGGTTCCCCCGGTGACGCCGGCGGGAAGTCCTGAGCATCGCTCACCACTCCGGTCACCACCGCGACTGCGCCTTCGGCTGGTAGTGCCTGGGCTGTGCTGCGTCACCGCCCTTTGTGTTCGTCCACCGGCGCGGTGGTCAGCAGATCCTGCCGGTAGTCGTCCGGCAGCTGGGACACCAGGTCGGCGAACTCGCCCTCGGTCACGCCGGCTTTCAGTGTGGCGATGACGGCGCGGGCGTGCTCACGCGCACTGTCCTGGGTGCAGCCCTGGCCTTCGGTGTCGGCGACCCGGCGGTAGAACTCCTCCACCCCGAATGCCTCACCACCGCCGACGTCCGGCAACGCTTCGGCGATCCCCGCAGGCAGCTGGGCCGCGAGGTCTCGCGGCTCGTGACCCGCCAGTCGCTGCGCGAGGACGGACAGTGTTGCGCGGGTGGCGGTGGCGGCGGTGTCCGCGTCGCTCAACCCGACAGTTTTCCGCACGGCGGCAACGACCTCGTGCTCCTTCATCACACCTCCATTTGGCGCTAGCTGTCTTCCGACCCTCCACGTACCCGGTGTTCTCGACCTCGACACACCGTCGAAGGCTGTGTCCGCGGCAGCACTTCGCTGAGCCGGACGACCTCGGCAGGTCCATCGGCTACGACCGGCGCATGAGATGACCACGACGCCGTTGGCAGGCTCCTGCCACGTGCCTGTGCGTGCGGGCAGCGTCAGTCAGGATTGCCTGGCGGAATGCGAACTGTGGCAACGGAACGGAGCGATCGTGGAAATCGGCGCAGCGCGGGAGGGACGGGTTCTCCGCACCGCAGGTCTGCTGTCCAGCTTGCGGCGAAAAGGCGTCGTCGCACTGCTGGCGGGCGCGAGCCTGCTCACCGCGTGCGGGCAGCCGGCGCCGTCGGCCACCGCCCCGCCTGCGGAGCCCAACACAGCAACAACCTCGTCGAGTCCGGCGGCGGAAGAACACGTCCTCGAGTTGGAGGTGACCGGCACGGCCACCCTGTCCTCCCTCACCTTCACCCTCGACGGGAAGGTCAGCGAGGAGAAGGCGGTGAAGCCACCCTGGCGTAAGACGGTCGAGGTCCCGTACGGAACCGGACGTCACGAATGGAGGCTGACCATGCGGCACAGTGGCGGAAGCCTGTCGGCGACGGCCACGGTGGACGGGAAGCTGGTGACCCGGACCGGGGGAGCGGGCTCTCCCGGCAGCAACAACACCGCCAACCTGACCGGCAGCTTCACGGACTGACCAGAACCCGGCGACGGTGAGCGGCGCGTGGTTGCCAACTGGCTACTGCTGCACCGCGACCACCTCGACGAACTCGCGTAGCCCTTCAAGACCGAGTTCGCGGCCGATGCCCGACTGCTTGAAGCCACCGAACGGGGCGTGCAGGTTGCCGGCCGCGCCGTTCACGTCGATCTGCCCCGCCCGCATCCGTCGTGCGAGGTCCGTGGCGCGTTCCGGCTCACCCCAGACCGCGCCGTGCAACCCATACCGCGTTCCGGCGGCGATCTCCAGTGCCTCGGCCTCGGTGCGATAGGGCAACACCACGAGCACCGGACCGAACACCTCCTCCTGCGCGATCTCCCAGTCCGGGGCGGCGCCCGCGACGACGAGGGGAGGGGAGTAGTGCCCATACCGGGGAAGGTCGCCGCGCCGCCCGAGTATCCGGGCTCCGCTCGCCTCCGCTCTGGCGACGAAGCCGGCCACCCGTTGCTGCTGGTCCGCCGAAACCAACGGCCCGTTCTCAGTCCCAGGGTCGCGGGGGTCGCCTACGCGCACCGCTCGCATACCTGCCTCGGCCTGCTCCAGCACCGCCGCGTAGTGGTGCTTCGGCACGACCAGCCGGGTCCACGCACTGCACGTCTGCCCGGAGTTCAGAGTGGCCGAGGCGACCGTCGCGGCCACCGCTTCCTCGATGTCCGCCTCCGGCAGCACGACGCTGGCGGACTTGCCGCCGAGTTCGAGGCAGACCCGCTTGACCGAACCCGCGGCCGCGGCCATCACCTGCGTGCCCACGACTGTGGAGCCGGTGAAGGAGACCACGTCGACGTCCGGGTGCGCCGCCAGCGCCGCGCCGACGACACGACCGGAACCGGGCACCAGGTTGAACACACCGGGCGGCAACGTCGTCTCGGAGACCGCCTCGGCGAACAGGTACGCGCTCAACGGAGTCAGCTCGGCAGGCTTGGCGACGATCGTGCAGCCTGCCGCGAGTGCCGGGGCCACCTTGGCCGCCAACTGGTAGAGCGGGTAGTTCCACGGCGTGATCAAGGCGACCACGCCGGCGGGCACCTCGTGCAGTATCGAGTTGGCCACCTCCTCGCGTCCCGTCCTGGTGCGAACGAGCGAGGCGTAGTGCTCCACCACCTCGATCGCCACGTCCACCTGGACCTCGGCGGTGACGGTGACCGGGCAACCGACCTCGGCGACCACCGTTTCGATCAACTCCGCACGCCGCTCCCGCAACCGGCCCACCAGATCCGCGAGCACGGCCGCGCGCGCCGGGTATGGCACCTCCGCCCATACGGGCAGCTGCCGTGCCGCGGCGGCGACCGCCCGGTCGGCGTCCCCGGGCCCGGCGTCCGCGGCGTGGCCGACGACGGCTCCGGTCGCGGGATCGTGCACCGCGACCTTCGCCGGGACCGGCCGCCAGACCCCGTCGACGAACACATCTCCCTGGTGCTCAGCGCCGATCATCGCCAGCCTCCCGCACCTGCGCCAGTGGGGTGCCGTAGACCTGTTTGCCGAGCCATTGGCCACCGTCCACGGTCAGTACCTCGCCGGTGATGTAGGCGGCGCGATCGTCCAGCAGGAAAGCCGCGGCCTCGGCGATCTCGCCGGTGCCCGCCGTCCTGGCCTGCGGCACGCTCGCGAGCACCCGCTCCCGACTGGCAGGCTCGGCCCACAGGGCCGCGCCCGCGCCCGCCGTCTCCGTGGGACCGGGAGCGATGCAGTTCAGCCGGACTCCACGGTCCGCCCACTCCACGGCCAGGGTTCGGGTCATGGCGAGCACTCCCGCCTTGGCTGCCGCGCTGTGCACCGTGCCGGGATGACCGTGCCAGGCATAGCTGGCGATAACCGAGAGCACGCTGCCGGAGCCTTGCCCGAGCATCGTGTCCGCCGCGGCCCGCGTGCAGTGAAACGTCCCGTTCAACACGATGTCGATGACGGCTCGCCAGCCGCCGGGACTGAGCTTCTCGCCAGGGCAGACGAAGTTGCCCGCGGCGTTGTTGACGAGGGCGTCGATGCGTCCGTGCCGCTCACGAACGGTCGCGAACGCAGTGGCGACGGCGTCCGCGTCCCGCACATCGAGGACGACGGCATCGGCCCGCCCGCCCGCGGCCCTGATCTGTTCGGCGGTCTCCTGCAGCGGCTCTCGGCGCCGCCCGCACACGACCACGGTGCCGCCACCGGCGCCGTAGCGCGTCGCGACGGCCCTGCCGATACCCGAACCGCCGCCGGTGACGACGGCGACGCGTCCGGAGAAGGGGCTGGCGGAGTCGGTCATCGGTACATCTCCTCTGTCGTGTCGTTCCAGGTCAGCAGTGCGTCCACGGCGACAACGCCGTCGGGCGCCACCCGCAGGGGGTTGATCTCGCAGGCCGCGACGTCCGGCTCGGCCTGCGGAATGCGGGACACCGCCGCGACACATCGGGCGAGGGCGGCCAAATCCGTGCCGGGAGCGCCGCGCCACCCGAGCAGCAGCGGGTAGCCCCGCAACCGGGTGAGCATCCGCGCGGCCTGCTCTTCGGTGACCGGGGCCAGTTCGAGAGCGGTGTCCCGCCACAGCTCCGCGGTGACCCCGCCCGTGCCGACGACGATCACCGGGCCGAACACCGGGTCGCGCCTGACTCCGACGAGCATCTCCACGACCCCGGGGCGCTCGTCCATGCGCTCCACGACCAGGCTGGGCACCGCGAGGCGATGGGTCAGTTCGCGGTAGGCCGCCGCGACCTCCTCCTCGGTCCGCAGGCCCAATACCACGCCGCCGACCTCGGTCTTGTGGGCCAGTTCCCCGGCCTTCAACACGGTCCGGCCCGGCCAGCGTCTGCTGATCTCGACCGCCTCGGCGGCGGAGTTCGCCATGGCCGCCTCGGCCATCGGAACACCGGCCCGCACCAACACCTCACGGGCGGCGACGTAGGACGCGTCACCGCCGGGCGCATGCTCGGTGGTTGGCGCAGGCGGCAGCGTCCGTGGCCGCGCTCCGGTCCACTCCGCACTGCCCGCTAGCGCGAGCAGAGTGGTCCGCACATCGGCGAACACCGGAACGCCGCCCCGGGTGAGGGTTCCTGTCGTGATCGGTTCGTCCGCCATGCTGTGCACGAGGACGGGGACCTTCACGGTGAGCCGAGTGAGTCGTTCGGCGACCAGGCGCTCGGCGTCCGCCAGACTCGGACTGTCCTCTCCGAACCGTCCGAAGTAGCCGGTGAGCAGCACGGCGTCCACACTGTCCGCGACCGCCTCGGCCGCACGGGCGTACACGGTCATGTCCTGCTCACCCGCGCCCGCGAGATCGATCGGGTTCGACGGCGCGGCGTCCGGCAGCAGTGTGCGGACTCGTTCGCCGGCTTCGCCGTCAAGTGGTGCCACGGTGAGCCCGGCCGTGGCCGCGACGTCCGCGGCCAGCGCCGCCTGCCCGCCGGAGTCGGAGATCACCGCGATCCGCCTGCCCCGTGGACGGGCACCGAGTGCCAACGCGTGTGCCAGTGCCGCGGCGTGCGCCGGTGTGCCGGCACGGACCGCGCCAGCCGCCCGGCATGCGGCGTCGAGCACGTCGATACTGCCGGTGAGCGCACCGGTGTGCGATCGCGCCGCGGCGCTACCCGCGGCGCTCGTACCGGCGGCCAGCACGACGAGGGGTTTATCCGCGGCGCGCAGCGCGGCGGCGGCCTCCAGGAAGGCTCTCGGATCGCGCACGTCCTCCAGGTAGGTCAGGACGGCACGGGTCGGCTCATCGGTCACGAGGGACGCGAGCAGTTCCTCGGTGGTGACGTCGACCTGTCTGCCGACCGAGGCGAACCGGGACACCCCGGACCCGTCCCTGGCCAGCATCGCGGCGAGTTCGGAGCCCACCTGCCCGCTCTGGGTCACCACCGCGACGGGGCCCTGGACGAACCGGCCCCAGGCCAGCTGCAGTCGGGCGCCGGTGTCGGCGATGCCCAGTGAGCTCGGCCCCACGAGCCGGACACCTGCCGCGCGGGCCCGCTCCGCCAGTTCGTGGGCCAGATCGGGCCGCCGGGGTAGCCGGTGCAGCCCGTCGGTGATCACCAGCAGCGCCCGTGCACCCGCGTCGAGTGCCGCATCGACCGCGTCCGCCACGGCCGGTACGGGCACGGCGATCACGGCGAGGTCCACCGGGCCGTCGACCTCGCGGAGGCTTCGAACCGTGGGTGTGCCGCATACCCGGGATCCGTTGTGGTTCACCAGGTGGACCCGGCGCAACTCCCGCCCGGACAGAGCCCCCGAGGCGAGCCAGTGCCCCCATTTCGCCGGATCGTCACTGGCGCCAACGACCGCGACCGATCCAGGACGCCACAGGTGATCGAGACCCTTCGCGCCGACGTTGTCCACAACAGACTCAAGCGCGGTCATCGAGGCTCCGGGAGATGATCAGGCGCTGGATGTCGGAGGTGCCTTCTTCGATCTCCTCCAGCTTGGCGTCGCGCATCCATTTCTCCACCAGGAACTCCCGGGAGTAACCCCAGCCGCCCAGGGTCTGGACGGCGGCCCAGGTGGCGTACATAGCCGTCTCGGACGCGACGAGCTTGGCCATCGCGGACTCCCGCGCGGCAGGTAGGCCCGCATCGATCCGCCTGGCGGCGCGCCAGGTCATCAGCCGGGAGGACTCGACCCTGGTGGCCATCTCGGCGAGGCGGAAGGCGACGGCCTGATGTTCGATGATCGGTTTGCCGAACTGCTTCCGCTGCTGCGCGTACTCGGTCGCGTATTCGGTGGCCGCACGGGCGACGCCGGTGGCGGCAGCGGCGAGGATGGTCCTGGACCGGTCGAAGGTGTGCATCAGTCCGGCGAAGCCCGCACCCTCGTCACCGAGGCGATCGTTCGCGCCGACCTCGACTTCGTCCAGCACGACCTCCGCGTTGATCAGGGCGCGCTGGCCCATCTTGGGCCATGGTGCGGAGACAGCGAGACCGGGTGTGTCCTTGTGCACGACAAACGCGGTCACTCCCCGGGAGCGCAGTCGCGGATCGACGGTGGCGAAGACGACGTAGTACTCCGAGGCTCCGGCGTTGGATATCCACGCCTTCCGGCCGGACAGCACGTAGCGATCGCCCTTGGCGACCGCGCGGGTGCTCAGCCCTGCCGCGTCGGACCCCGTGTCCGGCTCGGTGACCGCCACCGAGGTCATGGGCGGGCGCTGCCGGGTCAGCGGCGTGAGGAACCGGGTTCTCTGTTCCTCGGTACCGAGTTCGAGCACCGGATGGGCGAAGAACCCGTTGGCGGTGAGCAGGTTGCCGATGGCGAGGTCGCCGGTGCAGAGCTCTTCCTGCACGAGGCACTGCGTGAAGACATCGGTGTAGCCGCCGCCGCCGTAGGACTCGGGCAGCATGAACGAGGTCAGCCCGACGTCGGCGGCGGCGTACCAGATGTTCCACGGAACTTCGGTGTCCGCCTCGTCGACCGCGCGGGCGATCGGCCGGATCTGCTCCGTGGCGAACGTGCGGCAGAGGTCGAGGATGTCGTTCTGTTCTGAGCTGAGGTCGATCAGCTCGGTGGGAAGGCGCACGGCGACTCCTAGGTCGAGGGCTAATGGTCGGACAGAGATGGCAAGCGCGAGGCGCGCTGAACCGCCAATCTATTTATAACTGACGCGTCAGTCAATATTGAAGTCGTGATTCGTCGAGGGGAAGCGCGGCAAGCCGCGGGGGGAGCGATCAGGCGGGAAGGACGACCTTGTCGATGAACGACTGGCACGTGGCGCGCATCCGGGAGAGGGTCATGTTCCGGGAGCCGGCGAGCACCTGCAGTGCCAGTCCGTCGAGTACGGCGACGAGCAGGTTGGCGATCTCCACCGCGTCGGTGTCGCCGACCTGACCGGCGGCCTGCCCGTCGCGCACGATGCCCGCAACGAGACGCCGCCACTCGCCGTACGCGCGGTCGTTGAGTTCCTGCAGATCCTCGTCATGGATCGCCTCGGCCCACAGTTCGGCCCATACGTGCCAGGCCTCCACGGTCTCGTCGTCCTGTGGCAGGTAGGCGTCGACCAGGCGGCGTAGCTTGCTCACCGGGTCCTCGTCCGACTCGAGGATGGCCGTCCTGCGTTCGAGTGAATGGGTGAAGTTCTGCTCGAACGCGGCCCGCACCAGCTCGCGTTTGTTCGCGAAGTAGTAGTGCACGATCCCGGACGACAAGCCCGCCTCCTTGGCGACGTCAGCGACACGCAACGCGCGGAAACCGCGCCCCGCGATCACCGCGCACGCGGCGTGCAGGATCTGCGCGCGTCGTTCCGTCTCGACACTGGGCCGCGGCATGGACACTCCTTCTCGCAGGTGGCTTACCGCGGTCCACTCTAGCGGAGTTGACTCATTGGTCAGTCAACTGTGATCGTCGCGCCGGCTTCTCCCGGCCGCCTCCTGCCGGTATCCACCCTTGTTCAGGGGCACCACGATCAACCGGGTGAGCGTGTAGTGCAGTACACCGGCCACGACCACGGCGGGCAGCGACGCCGTGAGGTACCGGAAGATGGAAGCGGGTTCGTAGGTGACGGGGTCGAGCAGTGCCGCATAGGTCATCGCCCCTGCCGCGACCGCGACGAACGCGACGACGTTGAACCCGCGCCAGAACCCGTATCGCGACCGGTGTGCCGGCAGGTAGATGTCGCGCAGGCGAAGTCGTTGCCTGCGCAGGATGAAGTAGTCGACGAACTGCACGGAGCACAACGGAGCCACCAAGATCGCTCCCCACGAGACGAACCGGGAGTAGTTGCCGTAGACGGCGGCCGGGAAGAACACCAGCACGGCCGCAGGAGCAAGGATCGCCGCGGCCAGCACCGGCCAGGGCACGCGGCGCAGTAGCCGGCCACCGCCACCCTTCAAGGCGACCATCGAGGAGTAGCCCTGGGCGACCACGCTCGTGACGTTCGCGAATCCGACGAAAGCCAGTGCGACCATGCCGAGCACCACGCCACCGAGCGGAATCATCCACATTGTCGGGTCCTCGGAGGACAGGGCCAGCGCGGCGAACGCGCCGACCACGGCGGCGACGACCGAGGTGAGGAAAAGGCCCAACATGTTGGGCCAGAACGCTGCCCGGGGGCTCTTGGTCAAGCGGGCCAGATTGCCGACGTTGGGCCACCAGGCGAACCCTCCGGCGATGTTCAGTTCGACGGCCAGCATGAAGTCGAGGTGTGCGTCACCGGTCGATCCCAGTGGTGGGATCGCCGCCAGTTCCGACCAGGAGGTATTCAGGAAGATCAGTACGAGCATCCCGACGGTGACCACGACGAGGCCGGGCGCGACGATCCGGTTGATCCACTCCACGGAAACAGGTCCGCGAGAGAGAACGAGCCAGGACAGCATCACGGCTGCCAGTGCGATGAGGCTGACCGCGAGACCGGAGTCGCTGAACTCGGTGTCGAAGGCCTGGTTGGCGACATTGCGTAACGCGTGTCCGAACATGATCGCGAGCACCGCGGACCAGGCGGCGGCCAGGAGCGCGGACATCGTGATCATGAGGACGCGGGCACCGCTCGGGCCGAACACGCTACGCAGTCCGACGAACTGCTCGAGGCCGTACTTGGCGGACGGGATACATGGGACGAGGGCGACGAGCAGCACGCTGATGCCGTAACCGACAACGATGCTCGCGATGGCCGCCTCGGCACCAACGTAGAGGGCGACAGCCCCTCCCTGGAGGAACGCCCAGGTGGCGATGGAGAGTCCTACGTTGACCGAGGAATAGCCCCAGAACCCCCAGATCCGCTCCTTGCCGAGCAGCGGCAGTTCGTTGAGCGTGGCGTCGCTTCCCGGGGCCGCGGGAGTGGCGTTGTCACTCACCGGTGCGCTCACGCTGGGTACCCCCAGAAGATCAGTCCCACACTGAGCGCGGCAATGGTCAGCACAGCCAGCAGGATGTCCCGTGCGGGTAGGTCCGGCAGGACCGACTCCTCGCTGTCCGGCGCTTCGAGTAGCGCGATCCTGCGCTCCAGTTCGGCCTCGAAGTTGGTGTCATGCATGACCACAGCTCCTATAGTTGACTGACGAATTAGTTATAGGAGTCTGTGACGCGCCCTACATGCGTGTCAAGATGTTCAGCAATGACGCCAGGATCTGAGTCTCAAAGTTCGCCAAACTCTGAAAGTTGACTGACGAGCCAGAAATAACGAGGATGTCGTCATGCTCAGGTCGACAACATCGCAGCCTGCTCCGCCCACCTTCGCTCCCGTTGTCGTGATCGGTGCGGGATACGCCGGGCTGTCCGCGGCGCTGACCCTGCACGATCACGGCGTCCCAGCGCTCGTACTGGAAGGCGCCGACCGGGTCGGGGGCCGAATCTGGTCGCACCGAACTCCAGGAGGAGCACTGATCGATCACGGTGGCCAGTGGGTTGGTCCGAACCAGCACATGCTGCTGGCCTTGGCCGACCGCTTCGGCTGCGCCACCTTCCCCACCTGGGACACCGGCGAGCATCTCGAGGCATGGCGCGACGGCGCCGTGCGCAGGTATCGAGGTGACGGGCCGGACTACGCGCCAGGTGCGGCCGGGTACCAGGAGGCCACGGCTCGGGTCGACGCCATGGCCCGGGAGGTGGACCTGTCGGATCCGGGCTCCGGCCCCATGGCAGGGGACTGGGACAGCGAGACCGTGCACTCTTACTTCCTGCGCACGGTCGCCTGCCCTGCCGCGCGTGTCCGGTTGCACCTGGCCGTGCAGGGCGTGCTGGCGATGGAACCGAGGGAGGTCTCCGTCCTGCACCTGGTTTTCTACGTCGCGAGTGCGGGCGGGTTCGCCCAGCTGATGGAGACCAGCGGCGCGGCACAGGAGGCCCGCTTCACCGCGGGAGCGCAGGCGCCCGCTCGGGCGATCGCGGAGCACCTTGGCGACTCCGTCCGGCTCAATACGCAGGTCACGGCCGTCGACCAGCGGCCGGACGTTGTCGAGGTACACACCGGGGCAGGGGTCGTGCGGACCAGCCGGGTGGTGGTGGCGACACCGCCACCGGCGACGGCCGCCATTTGCTTCCTGCCCGCATTGCCGAACGCCAGGGCAAGATGGATCCAGCGCAGTGTGATGGGCGACGTGGCCAAGGTGCATGTGGTCTATCCCCGCCCGTTCTGGCGTGCTGCCGGGCTCTCCGGTGTTGCGTCCCTGTACGACGAGTCCACGTTCGGCGTCGTGTTCGACAACTCTCCGCCGAACGCGGATCAGGGGATCCTCGTAGCGTTCAGCTACGGTGATCGGCTGCGTCGATGGTTCTCGCTGGGGCAGGAGGAGCGGCAGGCTGACGTCCTGCGCACACTCACACGGCTGTTCGGTCCCGAGGCCGGCGAACCCGTGGACTATCTGGAGAAGATATGGCCGGATGATCCGTGGGCACGGGGCGGCTACGCGGCCAATCCCGGCCCCGGCTCATGGGTGGCGCATGGACGAGCGGGCTGGCGCGAGCCATGCGGGCGGATCCACTGGGCCGGCGCGGAGACGGCAAGCAGGTGGAACGGCTACATGGATGGCGCGATCTCCTCCGGCGAGCGGGCCGCGCACGAGGTACTGCGCGCGTTTGCGGAACGAGAATCCGGGTCGGGCTAGGACACCCAGCCCTGGGGAAGAGTGGACGCCTCACGGTGCCTCAGGCCTGCCTGATGTAGTTCATGACGTGCTTCACCCGGTCCTTGCGGCTCTCGGTGTCGAGCATGCGCTCGCCGAACTCGTCGTGGCCGAGTTGCTCGCCACCTGAAGGGCGATCCACGCGTTCACCCGCACCTGGGGGTCGTCCAGCGAGCGGCCCAGCGCCGTCTCTATCTGCGCGATTCGGTTGCCCACGGTGTTGCGATGGATCCCCAGCTCGTCGGCGACCTTCAGGCGGGAGCCATGGTGATGCAGGAACGAACTCAAGGTCCGAACCAGCTCCTCGTCGCTCAGCCGGGCGAGGAACGACGCGGCGAACGCGGCCGCCCTTTCGCCGTCGATGACGGCCAGCGCACCCTCGTTGACCAGCCGCTCCCACCGCACGACTGGTGCCGCCGAGGTGGCCGAGGTCAGGGCGTGGCCCGCGTTCGTCCAACTGCGACGGGCGTCATCGATCGTCTCGGGGCCGCCAACGCCCACGAGGAGACCTCGTTCGGCGACTTTCGCGAGGTGATGATCGATAGCGCCGGGTGTGACCGCCAGCCACAGTTCCTCCCGCACCAGCGCCGCGAGCGGCACGGCGTTCTCGACTGCCTCCAGTGCGTCGCTCAACGCGTGGTCCGGCCCGGTTGCCCTCGCGATCACGACGTGTTTCGGCAGCGCGACGCCACGTTCGCCCCTGGCCTCCAGCACGATCGTCGCCGTCCGCGCATCGGCCTCGACAAGGAGCTCCAACGCGCGGGCGCGCAGTCGGCGATCGGCGTCGCGTCGCTCGAGGCGCGTCTGAGCCGCCAGACCGAGTAGCGAGACGGCGGTCGCTATCGCCGTCCGTTCGCGGTCCGTGACGGGGTGGGGTATGTACACCGCGAGGTGCCCCACCGGCGGTCCTGTCAATCCGACCGGTTGCACCACAAGGGTTGCCGCGCCGGTCTGGACGCTCGTGGCGGCCCGTAGTCCTTGTGGGCGAAGCCTGTCCACCTCCGATGCCACCAGCGAAACGTCGAGTTCGGTCCGCGCGGGCCCTCGTGGCTCGACGCCGTCTGGTCCGACCAGCGCCGCCGCACCGTCGACGATGTCCGCCAGGCGGGTCACGAGCGCCGCCGGGTCATCCTGGCGAAGGGCCGCCTGCGTCAGCTGCCGCTGCGCCTCCAGTGACCTGCGGGCCGCGTGCTCGGATTCGGACTCCTTCATCGAGGCCAGGGTGTGGCTGATGGCTACGAAGGTGGTCGCCCTCGGCACCTCGAACACGTTCAGGCCCTGAGTCCGGCAGGCAGCGATCAAGCCGGCCGGGACGGCGCGGTGAGTGAGGCCGGTGGCGAAGCCGAGCGCGACGACCTGCCGTGCGACCAGCCGGGCGACGTAGGACTTCCACTGGGATCGCCACTGCCGCATCTCGAGGCCGGTGGTGAGGAGCACCTCGCCTCCCTCGAGAAAGGGTGAGGGGTCGGCGAGTTCGCTCGTCGCCACCCACCTGATGCCGGCCGTCGGCTGAGGCAGGTGCACCCCGGCAAGCGCGAGCGAGCCGTGTCCAACGAGTTCGGCAACCGAGACCATAGTGGCATAGTTGCACAGTCGCGCCATACAGCGATGGGCATTTCAGGCATGTTGGGCGGGTCCCGATTTCTCTACGGTCGAAGCTGTTCGTCACCCAGCCTCACCTCAGGAGCGCCGATGCCCGAGAGCGACACCGTCACCGGCCACAGTGGTGGTCCGGCACTTTCCCAGGAGCGTCGCCTGGTCACCGAGATCCCCGGCCCGATATCGCGCGAGTTGCACGCCCGCAAGGCGAGCGCAGTCGCGCGGGGCGTCGGCACCGTGCTGCCGGTCTACACCGTCGCCGCGGGTGGTGGCGTTGTGCTGGACGTGGACGGCAATTCGCTGATCGACTTCGGCTCCGGTATCGCGGTGACCACGGTCGGCAACAGCGCACCGCGCGTCGTGGAGTCGGTCGCCGAACAGGTCCGGGCGTTCACGCACACCTGTTTCATGGTGACCCCGTACGAGGGGTACGTGCGCCTGGCAGAGGAGTTGAACCGTCTCACGCCCGGCTCGGGCGAAAAGCGAACCGTCCTGTTCAACTCCGGCGCGGAGGCCGTGGAGAACGCGGTCAAGATCGCGCGTTCCTGGACCCGCAGGCCGGCCGTCATCGCGTTCGACCACGCCTATCACGGCCGCACCAACCTGACCATGGCGCTCACCGCCAAGAACATGCCGTACAAGAACGGGTTCGGCCCGTTCGCCGGCGAGGTCTACCGTGCTCCCGTGTCCTACCCGTTCCGCGACGGTGGGATGGGCGGCGTCGAGGCCGCGCGCCAGGCGATTGAAGTGGTCGAACAGCAGGTCGGCGTGGATAACCTCGCCGCGTTCGTGATCGAGCCGATTCAGGGCGAGGGCGGCTTCATCGTCCCCGCGCCCGGCTTCCTGGCCACGCTCGCCGAGTGGTGCCGGGCGAACGGCGTCGTGTTCATCGCCGACGAGGTGCAGACCGGCTTCGCCCGCACCGGCGACCTGTTCGCCGTCGACCACGAGGGCGTGGTGCCCGACCTGATCGTCACGGCCAAGGGCATCGCCGGTGGTCTGCCGCTCTCGGCCGTCACCGGCCGTGCCGAGATCGTCGACGCGCCGCACGGCGGAGGCCTGGGCGGCACCTATGGCGGCAACCCGCTCGCCGTCGCCGCCGCTCTGGCCGTGATCGAGACGATCGAAGCGGACGGTCTGATCGATCGCGCCCGGTCGATCGAGAAGACCATGAAGCAACGGCTCACCGCGATCCAGCAGGCCGATCCACGCATCGGGGAGGTTCGCGGACGCGGCGCGATGATCGCGGTCGAGCTGGTGGAGCGGGGCACCACCACTCCGGATCCAGGCCTCACGAAACGGATCGCCGCCGCGGCACACGCTCAAGGTCTGGTCGTGCTCACCTGCGGCACGTACGGCAACGTACTGCGCTTCCTGCCCCCACTGTCCATCCCGGACCACCTGCTCACCGAGGGCCTCGACGTCCTCGATCGCGTCTTCCGGGAGACCAGGTGACGGACGCGGCAGGAGAGATCATGGACATCAACGACGTCATCGCCGAACTCGACCCGAAGCGCGGCATCCACATCGGCGGACGGGGACGCGGAGCCGTGAAGGTCTTCCCCGTGCAGGACCCGGCCACGCTCGAGGTGCTCGCCGAAGTCGCGGACGCCTCGGTGCTCGAAGCCGGGGCCGCTGTCGAGGCCGCGGCACGGGCGTTCCCCGCGTGGGCCGCGACCGCCCCGCGCGAGCGTGCCGAGATTCTGCGGCGAGCGTTCGAACTCATCATCGCCGACTCCGACAGACTCGCCGCGCTGATCGCGGCGGAGAACGGCAAGTCCAAGGCGGACGCGTACGCCGAGGTGGCGTACGCGGGGGAGTTCTTCCGCTGGTTCAGTGAGGAGGCGGTCCGCAACGACGGCGAGTACGGTCTCGCGCCGGGCGGGGGAGCACGCACGCTCGTGACCCACAAGCCCGTCGGCGTTGCCGCGCTCGTGACCCCCTGGAACTTCCCGGCCGCCATGGCCACCCGCAAGATCGCCCCGGCCCTCGCGGCCGGATGCACTGTGGTCCTCAAGCCCGCCGCGGAGACGCCACTCACGGCGATCGCGGTGTCCCGGATCCTCTCCGCGGCCGGAGTGCCGGACGGCGTCGTCAACGTCGTGCCGACAACAGACGCCGCGCGTGTCGTCGCCGCGTGGCTGCGGGACGAGCGGGTCCGCAAGGTCTCGTTCACCGGATCGACCGCGGTCGGTCGGACGCTGCTCGGCCAGGCTGCCGAGCGCGTCGTCAACGCCAGCATGGAGCTCGGTGGAAACGCCCCGTTCGTGGTGACCGCGGACGCCGACGTCGAAGCCGCGGTCACCGGGGCGATGATCGCGAAGTTCCGCAACGGCGGCCAGGCCTGCACGGCAGCCAACAGATTCTTCGTCCACGCGTCGGTCGCGAACGAGTTCGTTGCTCGGTTCGGCGCCGCGATCGAGGCCCTCAGAGTCGGTCCGGCGTACGACACGGCATCGCAGGTCGGGCCACTCGTCAGTGAAAAGGCGCTCGCCGGAGTTCGCGAGCTCGTCAACGCGGCCGTGGCCGATGGCGCCACGGTGGCCTATCGCGGGACGGCACCGTCGGAGGGCTGGTTCTACCCGCCGACACTGCTCACCGGCGTGCGACCCGACGCCTCGATCCTCCGCCGGGAGATCTTCGGCCCGATCGCTCCTGTCGTGGAGTGGTACGACGAGGACGCGATGCTCCGCCTGGTCAACGACACCGAGTTCGGTCTAGCAGCCTATGTCTACGCGGCACGGTTGCAGGACGGGCTGCGCATCGCCGAGCGGATCGACGCGGGCATGGTGGGAATCAACCGCGGGGTCGTGTCCGATCCGTCGGCACCGTTCGGCGGCGTCAAGCAGAGCGGACTGGGGCGCGAAGGCGCACGCGACGGGATCCGGGAATACCAGGAGACCCAGTACTTCAGCGTGGCACTCTCGTGAGCCGTGGGCACGCCGGTGTCACGTCGACCCGCAACGGACCAAGCCGCTCAAGTAGAACACGTTCTATGTCGACGGGTAGTGTCATGGACATGAGTGGTGACGTGAGCCGGGCCTGGGCGTGGGGAAGCGATGGACGCTGATCTTCCCGAGTGCCGGCAGCCAGCAGAGGAGAGTGCGATGCGACACGGAATCGTCCTGTTCACCAGTGATCGCGGGATCACTCCCGCCGATGCGGCCCTGGCCGCCGAGGAGCACGGTTTCACCTCGTTCTACGTGCCCGAGCACACGCACATCCCGATGCGCAGGCAGGCCGCCCACCCGAGCACGGGTGACGAGACGCTTCCCGACGACCGTTACCTGCGCACCCTCGACCCGTGGGTCGCCCTGGCGACCGCAGCGCAGGTCACCTCGCGCATCCGGCTCGCCACCGCGGTCGCCCTTCCCGTCGAGTCGGACCCGATCACTCTGGCCAAGACGGTGGCGAGCCTGGACCACCTCTCGAATGGACGTGTCACCATCGGCGCCGGGTTCGGCTGGAACACCGATGAGCTCGGCGACCATCGTGTTCCGGCCGAACGGCGACGCACGGTGCTCCGCGAGTACGTCGAGGCGATGCGGGCTCTGTGGACTCAGGAGGAGGCGGCCTACGACGGGGAGTTCGTGTCGTTCGGTCCGTCGTGGGCGTACCCGAAGCCCGTTCAGCGGCACATCCCGCTGGTTGTCGGTGCTGGGGGCGGGCCGAAGACGTTCGCCTGGATCGCGCGCTCCGCCGACGGGTGGATGAGCACTCCGACCGAGCAGGACATCGCCGGTAAGTGCCACCGGCTTCGCAAGGCGTGGGCCGACGCGGGACGCGCGGGCCATCCGCAGGTCCACCTGCTGGCGACTCTGAAACCGACGCCGGAGCACCTCGCGGCATGGGAGGACGCGGGGGTCACCGACGTGATGTGGGGCGTGCCCGACAAACCTGCCGACGAGGTGGTCGCATTCATCGCCCGCCACGGCGATCGTCTCGGCCTGTGACAGGGCGTCCGAGAACGGTGATGAACCGCAGTCATGTATCGCGTCACCGACGCCGTCTCGGCGGTCACTCCCAGCACCGGCTGGCGCCCTCGCGGGAGTGACCGCGGCCGGGCCCAGCCGACTGCACCTATGGTGCAAACAGATTGGGAGTTCGCAGGCCGTCCGGGAGCTGAGCCTGATAGACACTCACGTTATGGGGATCGGCAAGGGTGGCAAAGCAGGTCATCGAGAACAGTCCGGAGCACAGCGCACGGTGTGGATCGCTGCCGGCGCCACCGTTGTGGCTGCCTTGATCACGGCGACTGCCACCCTGCTCGCTTCGTCGGGCACCAAGGACACTCCCGCGGCGGTCGCGCCGACCGAGGAGGACCGGCCGACCGGCGTTCCGCGGCATGTTCCGACGTCGACCGGTTCCACCGGCGAGACCAGACCCGCCGCCCCCACGGTTCGGTGGCAGGGGGTTGTCGTGTTCGACGGTTCCGGCAAGGACTTCGATGCTGAGCAGCCGAGCGATGTCGTCGGGGGAAATGACTTCGTCACCAATGGTGTAGCAGGCAGCGTCCAGATCGGCACGCTACCCGGAACGACCGTGTCCACCTGGAAGGCCGGCGAGCTGCCGATCCACCGCGACTGCGCGGACACGGTCGAAGCAGCGGGCACGACGTCGGAGCAGCTGGAACTGGGCACCGTGCTGTGTGCCAAGACCGATGAAGGGCGCATCGCGCGACTCGTCGTGCGCGAGATACCGGAGGACGAGTTGGCCCCTGTCGTGAGGTTCGACGCGGTGATCTGGAGTCTCGCTGGGTCGTGAGTGGCCGCAGCGACAGGTGCTCCGTGCCTGGCGCTGCGGCCTGGACCTGACGCCGGCTGTTGTCATCGGCCTGTGGTCGCGTTGCGAGCGCGCACCAACAGCAACGTCGCGAGCCCGACCACGACGACGGCACCGAGGCCGCCGACGAGCCACCACACCCAGGTCGATCCGTTCGCTTGGCCTGTGACCACGACGAGCCGGAACCGCCCGTCGGTGACGGTGATCGGCTCCGGGGTGAGTACCTGGTCGGCACTGTCGAGCAGGTCGTTGTTCTCCCGGAAGTCCTGCAGGCCGTCGGGATACGTGCCACCTTGCGCGTCGTACAGCAACGGCGAACCGCCGGGATCGCGGCTTAGCGTCAGGCGCAGTAGTTCGAGTGTGCCGTCTTCGTGCTTCACCAGCACGAACCGCTGGAGCAACTCGTCGGCATTCGCGCGTGCCGCGGCTGGCACCTGGCATTCGGTGGTGAACCCGAACACCAGGATCGGCTTGTCGCACGCATGCGCGGAGAACAGGGAAGCAACGAAGTCCTGTGGCGGCCCCATGCTCGCGAGGTTGGCGAGGCGGTCCTCTCCGGAGCCCGTGACGAAGTCGCCTTTGACGTCTCCGGAACGGAAGTACTCCTGCAACAGGTCGTCGCGCTCGGCGGTCGGCTGGGCCTCGCCGCAGGCGGTCAGGGTCAGAGCCAGAGCGAGGACAGTGAGGAGGGACGAGAGGCGCGATCGCATGGTCATCGGGCCAGTCTGCCGAGTCGGAACCGGTGCGGCGCGTCGGTCGCAGGAACCTGCCACACGTCCCCGTCCGACGCGCCCCGTCGGCCTGATGGCAGTGCCGCATGCTGGCGGACCGGTCGCTGTTCTCGCACCCGGGGTCGTGAAGGTGACGGTGTTCATCGTGACGAAGACACGCCCGCTGGGCCGAACCTGAAGGTGGCGATGAGGCCGAGAACCGCGGCGACGACCATGCCGGCACCCAGCCAGGCCCGGCCCGCGCCCCACACCGCCTGGTCACCGTAGGGGCGACTGGCCTGCGGCACCGAGGCGGCGACTTCGTCCACGCGCCGCTGGATCTCCTGCTGCTCCTCCGCCGACAGACCGTCCATGCCGAGGTTGGCGGCCAGCGTCTCCAGTTCCTCCTCCTGCGCGGCCGTGAAACCCGGCAGTGAGATCTGACCGGAGCCGCTGACCCCCGCCGGCGCGCAGTCCAGGACCGTGGCGTCCATAACGCGCAAATACAGTTCATGGTCGTCGCCACAGTCCGCGTCAGGGACGAAGCCCACCACGTAGGCGTCGTCGGCGTGACCTTGCTCGGCGATGCCGACCAGCACGGACGGGGCACCCACCGCGAACAATGCCACGCATGCCAGCGCGACGAGGAACATCAGCAGGAAGCGCATACGCGGCACCTGTTCGGGAACATGTTCTCAGCCTGCTGCACTGGCCGGAAGCCGTCCAGAGAAGTGGAGACCTGAAGTTCCGGCCGGTGATGCGTGCCCATTTTGGTCTGGGAAGTAAGCGGCATTCCCGCGATCCGGCCTCAGTCGACCAGTGCGCCGGCGGACAGGTTGACAACAGTGCCGGTCATGACCCCACCTCGATCCGAGGCCAGGAACGCGGCCGTTTCCGCTATCTCGGAAAGCGTCGGCAGTCTCTTGAGTAACGTTCCCTGAGCCAGTCCCTCGTCGAGAAATTCCTGGACCGTTTTCCCTGCTGCTTCCGCACCCGGCTGGAAGAGGTCCTTCGTGTAGGAACCTGCCGTAGGCGCATCGACGACAGCGTGCGGGCGGATGCCGACGACCCGGATGTTGCTGGACGCCAACTCCGCGGCCAACACCCGCGAGAAGGCCTCCTTGCCTGCGGCGCTCGCCGCGTGCCCCAGAATGCCGCCGACAGCCAGCTTGGCGCCCGGTTCGGACAAGGTGAGTATGACGCCAGGACGCTCCCGGCCCATGTGGCGCGTCACGGCCTTGCTGGTGATGAACATCGCCCTCAGGAAGCCGTCAATCGGCCGCATGAACTCGTCCAGTGAGAGGTCTGCGAGCGTGGTCCCCTGGTCATGCATGACGCTCACGGCATTGACGGCGACGTCGATGCTGCCGGTCGTCTCCGCGATCGCATCGGCGTGCCTTTCGGCCGACTGTTGATCGAATACGTCGACTTGTGCGGTCTCGACCGTTCCGCCCGCGGCGGTGATGTCGCCCGCGACGGCATCGAGCTTCGCCTGAGTCCGGCCTGCGACGAAGACCCGTGCGCCTTCCCTGGCGAACACCCGCGCGATGGCGCCGCCTATGGCGCCTCCGCCGCCATAGATCACCGCGTTCTTCTTCTCCAGCAGCAGTTCAGTCACGACTTGACCTTTCGTGGGTCAGCCAAAGCGAGCTTCACCTTGCCCCGAATTGGCGCTTCCGAGTGAGTTTCCCGCAGCGCGATCTGCTACGCCGTTCAGTTGTGCTGCTGACGCTGGATCTGTTCCGCAATGCGCTTGATGCGGTTCAGGCGTGCATCCCAGGTCTTGCCGACTTCATTCAGTTGCCGGACGGCGCGCGAGAGTTGCGCCTGGTCCACTTCGTAACGGCGCTCACGGCCCATCGGTGTCGCATGCACAAGGCCGGCGCGGTCAAGAACACCGAGGTGCTTGGTGACCGCCTGGCGCGATATCGGAAGGCGATCGCTGAGGCCGGTCGGCGTACCGACTCCCTGCGCGAGCAGCAGATCGATCAGGCGGCGCCTGATCGGGTCGCCGATCGCCGACCAGACTTCGTCATCGACGGCGACAGTCATCGCGTCACCACGGACGTGGCATAACTCTGCAACCTGGGCAGGAACAGGTTCCAGCCGCGCTCGTGATCGCGGAAGGCTTCCTCGAGCACATCAGGTTCCCAGCCCTTGTCGCGCCAACCGCTCTCCGTAAGGCGCAGGATCGTGCCGTCACCGGAGGCTACGAGCTCAAAGGTGGCGAGCAGCGAGTTGTCTGCTGCCGGTGTCTGGCCGTCAGGAGCGACCCAGTAGAACGCGAACTTTCGGGGCGGGTCGACCTCGACGATCGTCAGAGGTGCGACCTTGGAACGGTCGCCCCAGGTCAGTTCGCCGACGTCGCCCGGCACGGGCTTGAACGACGCGTCATCGGACCACCACATCTTGATGTGCTCGGGACGACTCACCACGTCGAACACGACCTCCGGTGCCGCGTCAATGTGGATCACGCGTTCCAACGTTCTGAACTCCATCGCAGACCTCCAATATGCAACCATCTGTTGCGGCTCACTATGGCACGCGCCAACAGCATGCGCAACCTCTTGTTGCGCACAGATGCGGCAGTCCACGGCATGATGAGTACAGGTCGAGGAGCGAAGTGCTCGACATCCATGCCTGAGCGGTGTGCGGAGTGTGCGACGAAGCCCCCGCCTCGTCAGGGTGCAGGAGTACCTCGAGTCACCGCGCCTTCTTCAGCCCCTCAGCACAGGAACGGTGGGTTCGGGCTCAGCGGAGTTCTTGGGCGAGCCCGATGAGAATTCCTTCAGGTCCGCGGACATAGCAGAGCCGGTTTGCGTCCTCGTACTGGACAACCTCACTACTGACGAGCTGCGCACCGTGCTTGCGAAGCCGAACGAGCGTCTCGTCGACATCGTCCACCGCGAACATGACGCGAAGGTAGCCCAGAGCGTTCACCGGCGCGTTGCGGTGATCGGCGACCACCTGTGGCGCGAGAAAGCGAGAGAGCTCGAGCCGACCGTGACCGTCCGGCGTGCGCATCATGGCGATCTCGACGCGTTGGTCGCCGAGGCCAGTGACGCGCCCCGCCCACTCGCCTTCCACCATGGCTCGCCCTTCGAGTTCGAGGCCGAGTTCGCGGAAGAACTCGATCGCCGCTGCGAGGTCCTCGACGACGATGCCCACGTTGTCCAGCCTGAGAGCCATCTGGCCAGCCTATAGGAACCGGCATCCCGGGAACACGAGCAAGTTCAGCATGTCGCCGGCGACGAGAACCCCGTGTTCTTCGATCAACAGCGCCGCATGGCCTGGGGCATGCGGCGGATGCTCGATGATCCGGAATCTCGGGGCCATCCCAAGAAATCTACGCAGTTTCAGCATAAGTTCGTATACGATTAGCGATACGATGCTGTCCGGCAATGATCCGGCCAGCGATCTCGATCCTTTCGTGATGGGATCCGTCGCTGGGGTTTTCCGCCGTCTGGGCGGGCATATGCGCGGGAAGGCGGAGGTGCTCCTGGCTGGTCATGCCGACCGCGCCGCTGGCGTGACGGGGCCCGGCAGAACGCCGGTTCAGGGTGTTGGAGTGCGTCAAGCACTGGTACGTCAGATGTAGCTGTGCTGCCACGAAAGTGTGTCCGAGCGGCGAGTTGCGTACTGTCCACACGCCTCGTGTCGCCGAGTTGGTCCCGACGCGAGGCCTGATGTGTGCGTTCGAGCCCCAGCGACAGCACGCTGATGGGCTGACACCGGCCTCACGCGACACTAGCTTTGCAGGGCGTCCACGGGTTCGATCGAGGCTGCGCGCAGCGCGGGGTACAGCCCGGCGAGAATGCCGATGGCCCCGCCCACGATCGGGGCGGGGAGGACAGCCAGCGGATCGAGTAGTGCCGTCCACTGTTTGGTGTACGCCACGAGGACGACGGTCACGACGCCAAGGCTGGCCCCGATGAGGCCGCCGAGTACCCCGAGGAGGGCTGACTCGGCGATGAACTGGGTTGCGATGTGTCGTTTTCGTGCGCCGAGTGCACGGCGGAGTCCGATCTCGTTGGCGCGTTCCATAACAGCGACCATCGTGGTGTTGGCGATGCCGAATGCGCCGATCACGAGCGCCAGTCCGGCGAGCAGAATGAAAAGACCGTTGACGTCGGCCGCCACGCCGTCGCGGAGTGTCGCTGGGTCAGGCGGGGCCGTGGCGGTAAGCAGCTTCGGATTGTCTGGGCGCAGGGCTGTCGGTGCCTGGCGGGCAACTAGCTCCGCGGCGCCGATTCGTGTTTCGACCAGCATTTGGATCGGATCGAGTGGTGAACTGTAACGAGTAAGCGCGGTGCTGGCCGGAATCGTCACACCTAATCCAAGATGCGGTAGTCTTTCGGCGTTCTCGATGATGCCGATAACGGTGTAGGCTTCATCGCCGATGTAAACTGCGGGCTGCGAATCCAATCGGGAGATTCCGAGGCGACTTGCCGCTCCCGCGCCGAGCAGGGCGACTTTGGCGCCGTGTCGTTCGTGAAACGAGTCGAACAGAACGCCGCCTGCGGGGACGGTGTTCGCGGCTCGTAATGCGCCTGGTGATGCGGCGAAAACGTCCAGCAACACTCGGTCGCGCCCGTGCGCCTGCGCTCGAGCGCTGATCATGGTGTCCTCGTCGAGTGGAACTTGCCAGTGCCGACCCGCCGCGACGACACCGTTGAGGCGCTGCACCGTGTCGTCGGCTCGGACAGGAAAGCCGTGGTCGGGCGTCAATTCGCGCTCACCTGGGCTGCGCTCGCCGCCTGCGGAAATTGTGACTTCTGTGGCTGCGATCTCGGTGAAGCGTTGGCTGATTTGGCCTGCCGACGTCGCGGTCAAGCCGAGAATCGCGACGAATGCTCCGGCCCCCAGGACCGTTCCCAGGGTGGTCAACATCGAGCGAACGGGCCGCTGTACGACACCGGCCACCGCCTCCCCCACCAGATCGGCCCATTTCAACCGCGAACGGTCGCCTTTACGCATGGCCGCCCATTGATTCGTTGAGTATGCCGTCGCGAATCTCGATGGTGCGGGTCGCTCGTGCGGCGACCTGAGGATCGTGAGTGATCATGATGATGGTCAGTTGTTCGTCGTGGTGGAGCCGTTGGATGAGTTCGAGCACACTCCGTGCGTTTCCGGTGTCGAGGTTGCCGGTCGGCTCGTCGCAGAGGAGCAGGCTTGGCCGGTTCACCAGCGCTCTGGCCACTGCCACTCTTTGCCTCTCACCCCCGGACAGCGTCGTTGGCATCGCACGTGCCCGATGGCCGAGCCCGACACGATCGAGCGCTTCTGTCGCACGTCGAGTACGCCGGGACGCCGGTACACCGGCATACAGCATCGCGATGGACACGTTCTCGACGGCGGTGCGATGGGGCAACAGGTGAAACGCTTGGAAAACGAATCCGATCGACGTACCTCGGATCGCCGTGCGATCGCCGTCCGCCAGACGGCTCACATCGGTTCCGTTGAGCTCATAGACCCCGCTTGTCGGACGATCGAGCAGGCCCAGCAGATGCAGGAGAGTCGATTTGCCGGATCCGGAAGGCCCGACGACCGCGACATACTCACCCCGGTTCACCACGAGATCGACACAGGACAGCGCGGTCACCGGAGGTGTGACAGGAAAGGTGCGTGCCACGTCCCGGAGGCTTATCACGGGATCTGCCTGCGGTGTGTGGGTGCTCCCGTGCGGCGTGCTCATTCGCCGGTCACCACCAGGTCGCCGACGCCCAGTGCCTGACCCACCGGATCGACTTCAACCATCCCGTCGCCCGAGGCTCCGGTGCGGATCTCTACTCGTACCCGTTGTCCGTTCGGCACGATCTTGGTGACGTAGGTTCTGCCGTCGGCCGATGACGTCACAGCTGCTAGTGGGACAGCGTGCACTTCCTTGGCGCTGGCGGCTGAGCGCGCGGTGAGGCGAATGTCCTGACCCAGAAGTTCTGGGTCGAGTTCCGTGTCTGGTGTCACGGTGACCGCGAGCTGGCCGGCCATGGCGTCGTCGCCGGCTTCCTCTTCGCCGGGTGGTGCGAGGTCCGGTGTCTCGGCTACGGCGGATACTTTTCCTGTTGTGTGAAAGCCTGTCACATCGGAATCGATGTCCACGGCCAGACCGGTCCGGACAAGTGCGCGATCGGCCGGTTCCAGGCCGCCCACCACCTGCAGTTCACCCGCCGACAGAGTGAGGAGCGGGCCGTCGATATCGTCGAGTTTGTCTCCGGCTTGCACGCTCACCTTGTGCGCCGTCGCGGGGAAGGCAGGAACGAATATCACTTCCGATGCGGGCATCATCTCGCCGGTACGCGCGTCCAACTCCGACAGTCGTTTCTTCGCGGCCAGGAGATCCTCGGTGGCGTCCGCGACGGCGTGACCCGAATCCGCGGCCTCCCGCGCGTCTCGAAGCTGTCGTTCGGCGTGTACTACAGCCTCATTGGCGCCCTGCAGCGTATCTCCCTGGCTACCGTCCGCGCTTGCGGTCGTGGGTGGTTGGAATCCCGATCGTTCGTAGAGTTGTCGAACGGCGTTCTTCGTCTTCGCACCGAAGTGGCCATCTGTGTCACCGTTCGTGGACAGTCCCATGCTCTGTAGCGCCGCCTGCAGCATCGCCACGTCGTCGCCGGTGCTGCCGGGGCGGAGGTCCCGGTAGGCGGGACTGTCCCCGGGGAGAGCGAAGACCGGTCGGCCGGACACCTCCACCAGAACCTTCCCCGCGGCGACCGACTTGCCGTCAGCCGTGTTGACAGCCGTGACCACAGGCTGAGCCCCTTCCGGACTGCCGGCTGCGGAGGTCACATCCAGCTCGTGGGCGGCTGTGACCACACCTCTGAAGATCACGGTCTCACTGATCTCTTGACGGGCCACCTTCGCCGTGAGCAGCGTAGGCGGCGGAGGTTCGCTGTCCGCGGCGAGTTGTGCGGGAGACCTCACGAATGTCGCGCCCACGAGTCCACCGACCGCCAGGAGTGTGGCGGCCAGCACCACAGACAGCACGGCTCTCTGCCTTCGCCGCAGGCCAACAGTCGCAGGCCGATCAGTGTTCATCGAGTGTTCGCCACCACCTTGTGCGCTACGCGAATCCGTTCCTCGAGTTGCGCTTTCTGCTGCCGCAACAGCTCTGCATGACGGTCGATCAGCCGATTCTGGTAAGCGGTCTCAATTGCGAAATAGAGGCCCGCGACATTGTGTTCCTGTCGACAACGCAGGTCCGCCACGGCCGTGCTGATCTCCCTCGCCGAAGCCGTCTCACCACCCCACGCCCGATCATCGTTGGCCTCCCACGGGTCGTGGTAGTGATACCCCGCGCGGTTCATGCATTCACTCCACCTGCCGAACGCGTCCAGCAGGCGCGGGTCCTTTTCGGTGAGGTGCGCGGCCTCACTGTCAAGGACGGGGGCGAGTTCCACCGAGTCGAACTGGCCGGTCCCCTCGGCCGAGTCCGTCACACCGAGCGATCGTCGGGCCTCACCGTGGCAGCCACCTTCGGGCACCTTCTCATTACTGTTCGGTACGAACGTCTCGTGCCCGTTCAGGACGATGTTGATCGCGGTCTTGTCAGTTTTGCGCGCACTTTCCGATTCGATTTCTTTGGGCTGCTCGTTTCTCACAGGATAGTCCGGAGGAAGATGATACCCGTACTTTGAAACCTCAGTCAGGTCGCCAATGCCATAACGTCGACTAGGTGGTTGCGCGCCCGTATGCTCAACAACTTTCCAATCGAACCCGAAACGACGCAGGCAATCGCGGGTTGCCAAGTCCTTGGCCGTCGCTATGACAGCCCTTTGCTCTTTGGTTGCCCGATAGAAATCCAACGGTAAGGCGATGTCCTGAGAATTTGTCAACTTCTCGACGTTGTCAAGTGCGGGCGGAGACTGGTCGATCGATTGTTCACCGGTTCGTGTTGCACAACCAGAAGAAAGAACAACCAGACCGAGTACCAAAACCGCCATCTGACGGACACTCGTAGCCATGCCGGCACTCCAGTGGTCACCGAACGAATTGATTGCGAGTACGTAAGTCGGAATGAAGTTTCTGTAGGTGCCGAGCTAAAGCGTCGACACCTACAGAAACAGCCAGTCAGTGGCCCTGCACGTCGGATGTGCTCGCCTTACTCAACTTCGAACCCAGTAGTGCCCACTAGCTCTGTCGTTGTTGTTGTCTCCGACATATCTGGAATTGGCACCCAACGGCGCTTTCCAGAGCAACCGGCCGCCACCGTACCTGTGCTCGTAAGAGGCGACCACAGAGTAGGTGTGCGGATTTCCGTTGTTGCGATAGGAGCTCACCCTATCGTTGAGTGTGACCGGAACCAGGGTGCCAGTGACGGGCAGCTTGGTCCATGCGTCCACACCGTCGTAATCGGGAGTGGTGGACTCTGTGGTGAAACGGCCACCGGAGTAGGCAAAGTCGTTGTAGGTGCAGTACTCACCGGGGTCGCAATCATACCTGCCCGCACTGGCTGGAGAGGCAACACCCAGCGAGATCAGCGCCGAGCCTGTTGCCGCTACCAGCACTACTCCTATCCGGGCAAAACTTCTTCGCATTCGATCTCCTCATTCAGATCATGAAACACCAGCTTCGTTGAGTTCAAGATCCCCGTGAAGGCCGAGGGCTCGAGTCGTCACGGCCCGTTTGGCAGGTTTCTGAACCAACCTGACTCATATGACGCTAGCGTTCACCGTGACTCACGACATCCCCCCATGGGGGAGTTCACGTCGAGGAGGCCTGCATGGAACGCCAGCGCAACAAGATGGGCACGGTCACGAGCGCACAGCTTTCTTCGCAGGCTTTTTATATGTGATTTGACGGTGTGGTTACTGATATGCAGCTTGTCCGCTATTTCGCTACCATTTGCTCCGGTCGCCACTAACATGAGTATCTCGATCTCACGATTACTCGCCGATCGGGCCATGACGACGTGTCGTGCACAGCACAGTAAATCCATGACATTCCCCTGTAGCAATCCTCCACTGTGGCGCAATTGGTGGTCGTGTTTCGTCCTTCGTGCTCGAACCAGCATGGCGCCCTGACGTGTATCGGTTGGCACCTGATGCGCTCCTCATTTTCGGTACCATCACGATCGCGGACTCTGGCCAGGAAATGCGTCCGCCCGTGAGCGTCTCTCTTCATACGACCCACTACGTAGGGACATGAGCGGCTGTGGGGCACGACGACGAGACGAGACATGCCAGGGAGTCTGGAGAGGTTCCGGGTGCACCGGCTGGGGCATGTCCGCCATCCTGCGAATTCTGTCCCCGGCGGCCTCGCAGTCGTCAGGTCGAGCTACCGGTCAGTGGCCAATCGGACGTCCCACCTCAACTAGGGTGCCCGGAGTTGCCGGACGCAGGTTGGTTGTGCGGCCTCGCCAGGATTCGGAAGTCACCCCTGGTGATGGGATGATCCGGTTCCTGCGCCGTATGACACCGAGTCGCCTGCTCCCTTGATGCGAAGCTCAAAGTGTCCTGACTGCCGTTGTCGCGCACCGCCAAGGCGATGGATTCCCCCGGCCGCGCCGGCGGGAAGTCCTGGGCGTCGCTCACCACCGCGGTCACAACAGCGACCTTGCCTTTGGTTCGTACGCAGTCAACTCTCGCGACCATCCAGGCGATCTGCTCGTCGTTGTGATGCGACATCCAGACCACACCTTTGCCGGAACGGCCATTTCCCTGTGCATGGACGGTGAACCCGAATACGGAGTACGGGTCGTGCGTGTCGATCTCGGCGTGGCCCAGCACGGCGACATTTCGTGAGGTCTCGGCTTCCGAGCTTGCCGCACCAGCCATCGCCAGCATCGCGACTGCCACACTCACCAAGCTGAGCACTGTTCTCCTTGTCTTCCTCATAGATGCCAGGATCGCGAGGGCCGGCCGACGAAAGCCTCCCCTTGCCGGGGGAGACCACTCACCCGCGGGAATGAACCGGAGTACCAATGCCGGTTGAGGAAGGTTCAGCATGCTTCTCGGCGGCTTCGCCGGCCGCGGCCGGCAGAGATGACCGTCGGTCCTGCGCGGACCGACACCCTGCCGGGGCGGATCACCGCGAACGGCCCAAACCGACTGGGTACGGACCGAACGTGGAGGCCGAATCGCTTTCGAACCGCGCTACTGTTGATCAATGTCTCGGGCGGTGATTCCTGGTGGCATCGGGCTGGTCGGGGCGGCCACATCCCAGCCCGCGGTCAGCGACCGGCGCGCGGCGGCGCAGCCTGGGCGTAGCGGATCCGGTGATCAAGATGTTGTCAGTGTCGAGGTGACGGTGCGTCCCGCTCGAACGTGACATCGCTCAGAACAGGGTCGCGGGCTGGACCGGGTCCGGTTCGGGCAGTGCGTCGAGGCCGGGCACCAGCGTTCGCACGTCGTCGTAAAACCGGCGGGCGAGCGCCGGTGCTTCGTCGTTGTCTGGAGTGTGCAGGAAAACCGTCGGCGACCGACCCTCGCGCAGCCAGTCGGCGACCACTGCGGTCCACGGCCGCCACCCCTCGACCGTCTCCTCGACCGAGTCCCGGCCCAGGTAGCGGACGATCGGCTGGTCGGTCAGTGCCCGCGTCCGCCGCGGCAGCCGCGGTTTCTTGGCCCAGGCATCCCGCGCGGCCTCACTGGTCGGCGGGCTCTGGAAGAAAACCGTGGTGTCGAACGGCACCCACTCGGCGTCCGCGTCGGCCAGCGCCCCCTCCAGCAGCGACGTCGAGCCTGCGTTGGTGAAGAATCCGGGATGGCGCACCTCGACGGCGCGTCGGCGGTCGGCGGGGAGCCGGCGCAGGAAACGGCCGAGGGCATCGACGTCCGAGGGGCCGAACGAGCCGGGCAACTGGGTCCACAGGACCGCCCGGTCGCCGAGGGGCTCGAGCGCGTCCAGGAACGCCCGCATCTCGGACTCGACCCCGACGAACCGGCGCTCGTGCGTGACGATCTTGGGCAGCTTGACCACGAACCGGAAATTGGGTCCGGTCTGCTGCGCCCACGTCGCGACGGTGCTCCGGGCGGGAGTCGCGTAGAAGGTGGTGTTGCCTTCGACCGCGTTGCACCAGCCGGCGTAGGCCCGCAGGCGCTCCCTGGCCGGCAGCGACTGCGGCAGGAACCGTCCGGGCCACGCCTTGTGGGTCCACATCGCGCAGCCGACATGAAGACGTGCCACTCCGCCAGCTCCCATCGATCGTGAGTGAAACAGTATTTTGCCAGCCCGGCGGGACTGCGGTAGCGGAACACCCAATCCGGCCATCGTGGGCGTGTCGGCGAGCGTGCCGGTCAGTGAGAGCACGCAAGACGACGCTGCTCTCCGGCGGCGACGGGGACCTGGCCCGCCTTCAACGCCGTGCCGTATCCAGATGTATAACACTCTATACGGCACGGCGTTGAGGTGATCGACAGATCATGCACTCGCCTTGGCATCACCAGCAACAAAACGCGCAGACAACAGGGGTGCAAGCCGTGTTTCCGCTTGTGGCCCCTCTGTGCTGGACGTCAGCTCACGGGCGCCGTAGTGGAGTGGAAGTCGTCATCGAGAGTGCCGACTTCGAAGATGAACGTCGAGCGGTACTTCGGTCTCACGGTCATGAGGTCTCATTCGCAGTCGCCGCGGGCAGAGCGGTCGGAGCGACGGGATCGGTGTGGCGTCTGCCGTTTCGCTGGGCGGCCGCGCCGGCGACGATGACGATGCCGGCCACCTGTGGGGAAGTCGATGTCGCCGGTGCGGTGGGCCGAGTGCAGGAATGCCCGAGCCTTCCGGTTGCGCGGCGGGTCCTCAGCCAGGCGGTTGTCAAAACCGACCTGCTCACGCTGACCGCGCACTTCCGCGATGCCTGCCCCGGCAAGCGCTACCTCGACTGCGACCTCGACGACCCCGCTGGGCAGTCCGTCGGCGCCGTCCGTCCCATCCGCGACGACATCGTCCGGCGGGTCCGGACGCTGCTGAGCGAGATCCTGGACTACTAATGGCACGGCTCCGACGACTACCCACAGCACGCCTGCCCGGTGACCGATGTCGTAGACAAGCGTGCTGTGAGGGGTCGTGCCGGCTTACAGGCCGATGGCGGCGGGGGCGTTGGCTACGTGGGCGAGCAGAGCGGGGATCACGTGTTCGGCGTCGCGGTGGACTCCGCGCAGGGTGTTGGAGGAGAAGGTCCGCTGGAACTCCAGTCCCAGGTAGACCAGCCCGGGGTGGGTCACCGACACGCCGCTGGAGTGGCGGGGCAGCCCGTTGTCGTCAAGTCCGCCCAGCGGGGTGAGGTAGTCCAGATGCGGGCGGTAGCCGGTGGCGAACAGCACCGTGTCCACCCTCTCCCGGGTACCCTCGGCCCATACGACGGCGTCGTGGTCGAAGGCGGTGAACATCGGCCGCCGCTGCATCCGGCCGTTGGTCAGGGCGTCGCGGTAGTCGCCGGTGTCGAGCACGAGGTTTCCGCCGAGGTAGCGGATAAGCCATTCCGGCGGAAGGTGATCGAAGCCTGAGGTGTCCAGCCAGTGGTGCAGGTCGTGTCCGTCGCGGCGCTGAGGCACGAAGGCGAGCGGGCTGCGGGTGGCCAGCGAGACCTCGGCGACCTCGGCCAGTTCGTAGGCGACCTGGACCGCGGAGTTGCCCGCGCCGACCACGACGATGCGTTCACCGACGTGGTGTTTGGGGTTGCGATAGTCCGCCACGTGCAGCACTCGCCCGGTGAACTGCTCCTGGCCTGGCAGCACCGGTGTGTGGGGGTGGCCGAACGAGCCGGTAGCGGCGACCACACCCGCGGCGTGAATGGTCTCGCCGTGCGCGGTGTGGACGAGGAACCCGCGTTCCTCGTCGGACCGCACCGCGGTCACTGCGGTGTTGGTGCGGATGTCGGCATCCAGGCCGGCCGCGTAGCGGCGCAAGTAGGCGACGACCTCATCGCGGTGGGGGTAGTGGTCGGGGTCGGCGGGGAAGTCGAGACCGGGCATGGTGGCGTACTGGGCGGGGGAGAACACCGTGAGGCTGTCGTAGTAGCGCGGCCACGATCCGGTCGGCTCCGGCCCGGCTTCCAGCACCAGCGGGGTGAGGCCGTGGGTGGTGAGGGTGTGCGCGGCCGTGAGGCCGGACTGGCCCGCGCCGATCACGACGACCTCGGTTCTGGTGTCAGTCATGGATGGTCATCCCTTTCTGGGGTTGTGGTGTGGTGGCGAAGGACAGCAGGGCGGCGGCACCGGTGACCGCGCCCAGGACGAGGAACGTGACCGCGTAGCCGTGGAGCAGGGCGGCCAGCGCGGTCGCGGCGAACGGGGCGAGCGCCATCGTGATCGTCAGCGGGGCCGACAAGAGCCCGGTGAGCCGGCCGTAATGCGCCGCTCCCCAGCGGTCGGTGACCGCGGTCGCCTGCAGCAGGGTGAACACCCCGCGAGCCATACCGGCCAGGACCGATGCGGCGATGAGGGCGGTCACCGTGGTGAGCACACCCAGCAGCGCGGTGGTGACCGCCATGGCCAGCAGGATCACCAGGGTGCGGGTGCGCACGCCGGTGTGTCGGGTGAGCTTTCCGTAGCCCAGGCGGCCGACGACCTGCCCGACACCGCCCAGGCCGAGCGCGAGCGCGGCGGTGCCGGTGTCCACGCCCCGTTCGGCCAGCAGCGGCACGAGGGTGACCACGACCGCGAACGTCGCGAACGAGGCCACGCTCAACGCGACGGTCAACGCGAGGAACGCCGGACTGCGGGCGACCTGACCCGGCTCGTGGGCGTGGACATGCCGCTGCTCGGCCTGCGGGCTGGGCGGCCAGGGCAGCCGCAGCCCGAGCCAGTGACCGGGGACGGTGACGGCCGCGAGGACGACGATGAGCACGAGATAGGTGCCCCGCCAGTCCAGGTGGGCCGACAGCCACGCGGTCAGGGGCGCGAAGACGGTGCTGGCCAGCCCGGCGGCCAGGGTGAGCACGGTCAGGGCGCGCACGGGGTTCGGGCCGTGCCAGCGGGTGAGCGCGGCGAACGCGGGTGGGTAGAGCACCGCGCCCATCGCCACCCCGGCCACCAGCCATGCCCCGACGAACCACGCCAGGTTCTGCGCTGTCGCGACCGCGGTCAGTGCCGGCACCGCCAGCAGCGAGCCCGCGGTCATCACCCCGCGCGGACCACGCCGGTCGATCCACCGCCCCACCGGGATCCCCACCAGGGCGGCCACCAGCAGCCCGGCCGAGAACGCGGCGGTGAGGGCGGTGGCTGACCAGCCGGTGTCCGCGGTGATGTGTCCGGCCAGGACCGGGAAGGCGTAGTAGAGCACGCCCCAGCTGGTGATCTCCGTGGCACACAGCACGGCCAGCACCCGCCGTAACCCCGCACCGGTCGACGTGTCCCGTGTGGACAATGTCTGCGAGTGGACCACCGTGCGTCAGCGCGCGAAGGTCGCGGACAACGACAGGTCCTCGGCGGCGGATGGTGCGCCGCAGCCGTCTTCGTCGTGCTCGTCGTCCGGTGTGTCGGTCACCCCAGCGCCGCTGCACACCCCGGTCTCCGGCAGCACCAGCTCCACCCGTGCCGCGGACGCGGAATCCCCGGCCAGGGCGGCGGCGATCGAGCGGACCTGCTCGTAGCCGGTCATCGCCAGAAACGTCGGTGCACGCCCATAACTCTTCATCCCGGCCAGGAACACCCCTGGCTCCGGGTGCGCGAGTTCGGCCGCCCCGTGGGGATAGACCGTGCCGCAGGAGTGCACATTCGGGTCGATCAACGGCGCCAGCGCGACCGGTGCCTGCAACGTTGCGTCCAGCGAGAGGCGAAGCTCCGACAACCACGACAGGTCCGGCCGGAACCCGGCCAGCACCACGACCTCGTCCACCGCCTCCAGCCGCTCGCCGTTGGCCGACACCAGCGTCAGCCACCCGTCCTCGGCCCGGTCCACCGCTGCGGTCCGGAACTCCGCGGTCACCGCGATCCGCCCGGCCTCGACGGCGGCTCTGGCCCGCAACCCGAGTGCGCCACGAGCGGGGAGCTGGTCGGCCTCCCCGCCACCGAACACCGCTGCGTCCACGTTCCGGCGCACCAGCCAGGTGACCCGTGTCGACGGCTGCCGCTCGGCCAGCTCCGCGAAGGCCACCAGCGCGGTCAGCGCCGAGTGCCCACTGCCCGCCACCACCACATGCCGGCCCCTGTACCGGTCGGCGTCCCCAGGGTCGTCCAGGTTCGGCACCCGATACGCGATGCGGTCCCCGGCGGCGGCTTCACCGAGCGCGGGCAATCCGTCCCCACCCAGCGGATTGGGCGAGGTCCAGGTGCCCGAAGCGTCGATCACCCCGCGTGCGGTGATCCGTTCCTCACCACCGTCGGCCCTGCGAACGTGCACGGTCAGCGGCTCACTGTCGCGCCCGGCGTCGACCACACGATCCCGGCCCCGGCGGGCGACACCCACAACCTCGACACCGAACCGCACCCGCTCGCCCAACGCCTCGGCCAACGGACGCAGGTACACGTCCGTCCATTCCCCACCGGTCGGATACCCCTCGACATCCGGGTGCCGCCACCCACGAGACTCCAGCAGCCGACGCGCGGCCGGAGCCACCACCTCGGCCCAGCGCGAGAACAACCGCACGTGACGCCACTGCGCGACCGTCGCCCCCGCGTGCTCGCCGCGTTCCAGCACCAACGGCACCAGGCCACGCTCGGCCAGCTCCGCCGCCGCGGCCAGGCCCACCGGCCCCGCCCCGACAACCACGACAGGAAGGTCACCCATCCCATACCTCTTTCATCGATCCCGTTCGATTGACTCGCGGTGAGAGTATCGATGCCACTCGATGAATGCAACCATCTATTCGAATCGATATACACTGAGGTCATGCCGGTCGCACTGCCCCAAGCCCAGGTCCTGCCCACCGCCGAGGCCGCCACCTACGCCGACTGGTTCGCCTGCCTCGCCGAACCCGTTCGAGTACGCCTGCTGCACGCGGTGGCCACCACCCCGAGGGGCATCACCGTCGGCGCACTGACCGAGATCCTCGGCACCAGTCAATCCACCACCTCGCACCACGTGCGCAAACTCGCCGACGTCGGCTTCGTCCGCCTCCACAAAGAGGGCACAGCCACGTTCGTCACCGTCAACCAGGCCTGCTGCGCCGGACTGCCCCACGCCGCCGACGCTGTCATGGGGCTGCTCGCACCCCGCCCGTGCTGCCCCGACGACGTCCCGGCCGACGTCGCCGTCCGCGGCCTCGAACCCCGCGACTGGCCCGCGGTGCGTCGCATCTACGCCGAGGGCGTCGCCACCGGCCTGGCAACCTTCGACACAACCGTGCCCAGCCGCACCAGCCTCGACGCGACATGGCTGACCGACCATCGTTGGGTCGCCGAAATCGACGGCGAGGTCGTCGGCTGGACCGCCGCCAGCCCGGTGTCCACACGCGACTGCTACTCCGGCGTCGCCGAAACCTCCGTCTACGTCGCCGACGGCTACCGCGGTCGTGGTGTCGGCAAAGCGCTGCTGTACAAGCAAGTCAAAGCCGCCGACGCCGACGGGCTATGGACCCTGCAGACCTCCATCCTCACCGAAAACCGCGCCAGCATCGCCCTACACCACGCCGCCGGATACCGCACCGTCGGCATCCGCGAACGCATCGCCCAACGCGACGGCACCTGGCACGACACCATCCTCCTCGAACGCCGCTCACCCGTCCGCTGACCCGATCTGCGGACACTCACGGCAGGGCTGGAAGGACCATCCGGCTCGAAGGTCTACCTGTGCTGTGCCCGCCCCACTTCTCCGACCCCCGGAAGTCCACGTCACCCCGAATAGTGCGACTTGACCCTCGGTGAGTATGTTCATCGCCGGGCCATGGATCGCGAGGCTGTATCATGGCGCGTAGTGATTGAACGTCCGGTGCGTCAGCGCAGTGGCGTCGAGGCCTAGCGTGCCGGTCATTCCTCCCAATAGATTCCACCGTTTCCGTAGCCCGGGCTGAGGCGGACACTGTCGGGGTTCGCGAAGATGATCCGGCAGCTCTCGAACCGAGCGCCTGGGTCGTCCCATCCCGCCGGCGGTGAGCTGTGGACGGTGCAGTGCGGCAGACGGAGGTCCGAGCCCAGGAATCGGAACTGGCCGGCGTCGCCGCCATCCTCGAGTTCGCCGTAGAGAGTCGGACCGCTGTAACCGCTGTAGTTGTCGTCGCCGTCCTCATTGACCAGGACGATGCGAATGAAGTACGCCCAGCGCCCGACTTCCGGGTACCCGCGCAGGACGGCCATGTCCTCGGTTGGGGCCTTCTCCACGCCCGTGACGATGACGCCCACACGCGACGGATCGTCGGCCCTGCCGATCGTGATCACCGCTTTCTCGCCGAATCTCAGTCGCGTGCCCGGTGGCGTGGAGCCCGGCAGCGGCTCAAGGGGTCGCGGCGTAACCGTCGTCGTTGCCGGCATGGTGGCGGGCGTATCGCCTGATTCTGCGGTGCAGCCGCCTACCAGAGCAGCCACGAGCAGTCCGACCAGCGCCGAACGCTTAACGTTCACAGCGAGCAGACTAGCCGCCTCAACCCGCGCCCGAAGAATGTTCGCGGGACACCCGTTGATCGAGCTTTGTCGGGCTCAGATCCTGACGCTCACCATCGGACCGCCTCGAGTGTCCACCAGTTGCTCTACTTCGACGTTTGATGGTTGGGCGGCGATGCTGTCGGCAACGGTAGCGGGCGCGGCACAGCCAGGTCAGCGCCCTCGCCGGAACCGGCTCCGCCCGGCCGGGCAGGTTGGCGATCGCGCCGAGCACCAGGTTCTCGAAATCGACCAGCACCGGGACCTGCTCCCCGCGGGCCCGGATCTCGCCTCCCCGGCTGCCGAGGAGGCTCGATGAGCGAATTCGCTCTGTCGGATCCTGCGCCGGTCCGGTCACCGCGCGCTGGTTAAAACGTCTGCACAGGCTCTAGGGCCACACAACGGCCTTGACGACGAGTTCTGCGGAGCACGAAACATCATCGATCCGCTCGGCTCGAATGGTGAGCGATGACGTGCCCCTAGGCACGTTCAGTTTTTGTTCCTGACTCCCAGAACCAGCCGTGCCGTTGCCGAGAGGTTCGCCATCAGCGAGAAGCTCCCACTGAATCTGTGCGCGGCCCGAGCAGCCACCAACGATGATGTCCAGATCTGTCTGGCGTGCCTGACTTAGAAGGGTGGCCTGTGCCTGAATCCTCTGCCCCGACGAGTTGAGGAACCAGTGGTTGGTACATGTAGCCCGAGTTGCCCAGTCTCGACCCGTGATGACGCATTTCTGCTGTGCCGCGTCGCCGACGGAGAATCGTGCCTCGGCAGGATAAGTAAACTGAGGAAGAAGTAGGGCCGCGGCGACCCCCATTGCCGGTACGACAAATGCCAATCCTGCCACAACGAGCTTGCGGCGTGTCTTCTTGCGCAGGATGTCCTTGGCGGTCGTCCACTCGGATTCGTATGCCGCCAGGATTTCTGGCTTGTCCAGGGAGAGCGCCAACGCGCGCACAAAGGGCCTCGCCATATCCAGCGTCGCCTTCATCCGAGCGGTGTTCGATGCCTGCACGGCCATGGCGACAGCGACCAGCGTACCAATTATCGCCGCCAACCAGGACCCCAGTTCCACCCAGTTCGTCCAGTGCGACATGCTCCCCATCGCTCGCCAGTTGTGGGAAATACGAGTGAGCATAGCCGAAACGTCCCGGCGGCACGCTGGTTCTGTTCCACCCTGCGGCAAGCTGGGGCGACCCTGCCGACGGTGCGCGAGTTCGACCCGTGGTGCGTGTCCGAATCCCCGGCCGAGGCCGCCGCGGTTACGCGATCAGGTAGAACTTCGTCCACCGGAACAGCCGTTACCTCACGGCGGAGCACGGCGATGGGGGAGCGCGGGTCGTTGCCCAGCACGTGTTGCGGGACGCGTCATCGGATGTGCTCGTCGTGCCGGCCAGGAAGGACTGAACTGGAGCTGCACGTGTTCCCGCTATGTTGCGATCATCCTGGCCATCGCCGCCTTTGTGGGCGTCGCCTGATCACCGCTCATTCTCCGCGGGCCCAGGTGGTGACCAGTTTGGAGGCGTCGGGTTGGCGGGGGATCGCGACGATGACGAGGTCGCCGTCTCGAAGCCGGGTGCGTGGGGTGGGGATCAGTGTTCGTTTGCC
>NZ_FOKG01000011.1:0-1639 GCF_900111885.1 Amycolatopsis marina | reverse complement strand
GACCACTCCACCAGGCCGGCCGAGTCCGCAGCAGTCAGCAGACGTTGCAACACGGTGTCCCAGGTGCCGTCACCGGCCATCCGGCGGTGCCAGGTCCAGATCGTCTGCCACGGGCCGAATACCGCAGGCACATCCCGCCACGCGATCCCGCACCGATACCGGTAAATGATCCCTTCGACCATCGACCTCGCATCCGAGAACGGTCGGCCCTGCTTGCCGGTACGCACCGGAAGCAGGTCCTCGATCAACGCCCACTGATCATCTGAAAGCAACTGGAACCGCGACACCCGAACAGCATCTCAACCACCCGCCAACACCATTGTCAGACACGCCCTAGCTGCGGCGTCGACATCATCTCTTCGGTCCGTGCAGGACGCGTTTGGTCTTGGGCAATTCGATGTGCGGGCTGACGCTGCTTCGTTCAGCGCGTGAATTTCGCTGGCGCCGTTGGTCATGAGCGGGCGCCGCTCGCGCAGGCGGCCCATCCAGACGTCGCCTTACTATGGATGCCCGAGGAAACATCCGTCGCCAGCCGCCATCGGCTTGCCGATGCATTGGCCCGGTTCGACTTCGGTCGTGGGCGCCGGACGGTCGGAGGGGGCATTATTCGCAGGGAGGGAGTGTGATGTCGATGGCCGCCGCACCAGTCCGCCGGGTGCTGGTCGCCACCGATTTGTCTGAGCAGGCGGGCTTGGCTGTGCGGAGGGCCGCGCAGCTGGCCGCCGAACGCGACGCCCGGCTGAGCGCCGTCAATGTGCAGCCGGCCGGGTTGAACGAGGAGCTGAGCGAGTTCGCCCACGCCCGCCTGCGCTCACACCTCGACCGGTTCATCACCTCCACGGTCACGGAGGCCGTCGTCCGCCACGGTCACGTGGCTTACGAGATCCTCGCTGAGGTCACTGATCGCGACGCGGACCTGCTGGTCGTCGGCGCGCATGGCGGCCACCGGCTGACCAGCCCGGTCCTGGGCAGCACTCCCGGCAACCTGGTGCGGGCGAGCCCGGTTCCGGTTCTGGTGGTCAAGAGTCCACCCGATGGGGAGTACCGCACGGTCGTGCTCGCCGTCGATAGCACAGCTGTCTCGGCAACGGCGGCGCACACGGCGGGCGCGCTCACGCCGTACGCGGACCACATCGTCGTGCACTTTGCCGTAGTTGTCGGCGAGACGTTGATGCGCATGCACGGCGCCAGCGAGCAACACTTGGCCGAGTTGCGCGAGGTGAGCACCGAGCAGGTTCGCGTCGATATCGAGCGCGTGGCCGCCGAGCTGACGCCCGCTGCGTCGCGGGTGGTGATCGCGTCCGGGCGTCCGCAGACGCGTTTGCCAGAGCTGAGCCGCCACCACGCCGCCGATCTGGTCGCCGTCGGTACCGGCGCCCGCTCGTCGCTGGGCTACACCCTGCTCGGCAGCGTTGCCCAGCACGTGTTGCGGGACGCGTCATCGGATGTGCTCGTCGTGCCGGCCCGGAAGGACTGACCTGGAGCTGTACGTGTTCCCGCTATGTTGCGATCATCCTGGCCATCGCCGCCTGTGTGGGCGTTGCCTGATCGCCGCTTATTCTCCGCGGGCCCAGGTGGTGACGAGTTTGGAGGCGTCGGGTTGGCGGGGGATCGCGACGATGACGAGGTCGCCGTCTCG
>NZ_FOKG01000014.1 GCF_900111885.1 Amycolatopsis marina | reverse complement strand
GGCCGCACCCGCTACCGACCCCCCGCCGCCCTCGACGAGTTCGTCCGCATCCGGGATCGAGAGTGCCGCACACCGGGGTGTTACCGGCCCTCGCAATCCTGTGAACTCGACCACAGCCTCGACTGGCACAAGCACGGCACCACCACCGAAAAACGCCTCATCAGCCTCTGCAAAAGACACCACCGTCTGAAGGACCAACCCGGCTGGAACTACACCGTCAACCCCGCCGACAACACCCTCACCATCACCACACCCACCAGCCACCCACACACCACCCGACCACCCCGCCTCCACCAACCCGTCAAGTACAACCCACCGTCAAGAGACTCATGAAGTCGGTTGTCCGAAGACGCTGTCGACATAGTCCTTGAACTGAATCGTGACCGAGTCGCGTTCGGACGGCCAGCTCCCGGCGACGACGGTTCTCGTCGCGCCGCCCGTCCCTCGGATCCTCTGGGTGACGGTGATCGGCGCGCCACCGCCGATCTGGGCGGGCATCTTCAGGTCGACGCCGGTCAGGAACGGCAGCACACTGAAGGGAAACAGCGGCTCGTCCAGGTGTGTTGCGCCGTCGCAGTCCTTGTCGAACACGAACGCCCCGATGATCTGCCGAGCGCGTGGCGCCGTGGCCGCGTTCAACACGTTCACGCCATCGAACTCGAGTCGGTCATCTGCCGAGTGGCCCGGTTGATCGGCCCACCATTCCCGATTGCGCACCACTGTGATCGCCGTCGAGTCTGAACACTTGTCGACGTAGTCGGCGATCCCGCCCGGTCCCGACACCTGCAGCCGCAGGAATCGGTCACTACGTTCGAACTTCTCGAAATAGTAGTGGTAGGTCTGCTGTCCTTCGCGAACGAGCACCAGCTCGTAATGCTTCCGTCCATTGACCCTGATGGGCCCGAACGAACCACTCTCGTCCACCTGCGCCACGTACCGGGGACCCCCCGGCTTCCGGGCTCCGCTGTGCGGGTTCAGCTCCCACACCTGCAGCGTGCCCTCGGCTCCCGAGTTCTGCGGGAAGAAGACGGCCCTCCCTGCGATCTGGACCGAGCCGGGCGGCTCAGGCACCACCCGTGACGTCAGTGGTCTCCTGCCGACAAGGAACCTGTAGATCTCCGCGAACCCCTCGGCCGAAGTGGCTGTCTCGGTGTGCCCCAGCTCCGTCTGGTAGACGTTGATCGCGCCACCGATCGAGCCAGTGGGCTGCAAGCTCCCCCACAACGCGAGTGTCCGAACGCCTCCGGGCGGGGTGCTGCTCGACCGGCCGTCGATGTTCACGTACTTTCCGCACCTCGGCGGCCCGCTCGGACGACGCCAGGTAGGAGTGCATGACCGTCGTACCACGGGAATGCGCGAGAACGTCCACTCGCGACGCTCCGGTCCGGCCGCGGACCTCGGCGACGAAGCGCTCGAGACCCGCTATCGCTTCTTCGTTGCTCGGCACGCTGGTGTCGTACTCGTAGGCGTAAAGGTGGTCATCACGAAAACCGTTGCTGGAGAAGCGCTTGGCGTTGGACTGCCACTGTTGCGCAGACCCCTGCTGCCCGTGCACGAAGATCACCGGCACGCGGAGATCCGCCACAGCGGAAGGTGGCAGCACGATCAGCGCGGCCACGAGAGCCAGGATCGCCGAGAGGACCGCCGCCAGCGGCCGCATCAGCGCCTTCCGATTTCGCTCGACAATGCCGTGCGCCAGTTCTCCCTGGCGTCGGGCCGCAGCAGATAGCCGCTGCGCACGTTGTCTCGGTCGACGGCTTTCACCTGTCGGAGATAGCCACCCCGGTGCGGGTACAGCTGGGAAAGAGTCTCCTCATCGAAGGGCACGTGCGCACCGAAAAGACGGCAGAAGGACTCGCCGGTGTTGTCCCCCGAGTTCAACGCCGTCGGCACCGCTGCCTGGGACAACCGGATCCCGCCCAGTGCGATCCCCAGCGGGTCCCGCTTCTTGGTCACCCCGTCGGCTTCGAACTCCAACGGCGCCGCCGTCGGTGGCGGCATCCCCCGCTCGACCCACCCTGCCAGGTGCTTGTAGGCCGCGGCGGTGACATGGTGCATCGGGATCCGGCTGAACGGCGGCCGGTCGCAGTCGTATTCCGGAGCACCGCCGAGGTCGCGTTCGGAGATCGGAGCACGGTAGACCTGCCCCGCATATCCGGAGTGCGCGGCACCCGCCACCTCCCACCGGCGGAACTGCCGCGTGTCCGCCGGCCGGGCCGCCGAGCGGACATCGGTCTCGGACAGCACCTGGAACACCGGTTCGGCGCCCACCCTGGAAGGCGCCGAACCGACGACGAAGGCGTAGCCGTCGAACACCGGCTGGACCTGCGGCAGCACCCTGTCGTACAGCACCGTCATCCGGCCCGCCGACTGCGAGGCCCCCACAGCCAGCAGCGATTCGACCTCCAGCCCGCCCATCGGCGACCCAGGGCCCCGCGCGTCGATCGCGGCACCCGCCTGCGTGAAGATGTCGTAGGACAACTCGTCCCCGGTGTACGCGCCGCCGCCGGTCACATCGAGGTGCCCGTAACGGGCCGGGCTCCACCCGCGCAACTGGTCCACGCCAACGCGCTGTGCGGAGACACCGATCCACGCGGAGCCCGACCGGGTCACCGAATCCGCGTTCCAGAGCGCGTCCAGGTCGTAGCCCGCCGTCACGTTCTGCCACTCGACAAGGGCGGTGCCGTTGAACTTCCCCGGATTCGCCGGTCTCCGTACCACGATCCGAGTCGTGTACGGCACGTCCGTCGCCACCCGCGCACCGTCGATCCCCCACCCGTCCGCGAGCCCCGAAAGGTAGAACTCCTCCTCGACATATCCCCTTGCGGCGAGATCAGCTGTGGTGGAGAAGAACGGGTAGGTGTCCTCAACCCGGTCGGCAAGCGGGTCGCCAGGCACGGCTCCCGGCACCGGGCCGACGACCACAGCAGGCGCGGCGGAGTCGGCGGGCACGGCTGCGGCCACTGGCGCCAACACCCCGCCGGCCAGGCCGAACAAGAGGGTGATCGCAGCTGCACGCCGCGAAGGACTGCTGTTCATACCGGCTCCCACGGGTGAAGTGAGTGTGCGGAATTCGCAACCTAGCCGGGAACCTGCTCGAGAGACCACATCGTGCGGAAACCGTGAGACCGCCGTCGCACAATGTGAATTCGTCACCCGGCCGGTCGCAGCACCGCTCTGGCCGCACGTTCCGCCAGATCGCCGTCGATCCGCAGGCAGTTCAGGAGTTCGGCGTACAGCGCGGATTCGACGATACGGACGTAGAGGAATGCCAGTTGGTCGAGATTGTCCGGGGACCATTCACGCGCGTCGTCCGCCTCGATCAGAATGTCCTTCTGCATTCGCACCACCCGGCGATGCACTCCGTCCGGTGCGATGAACAGAACTCTTGCCGCCGTTTCCGGCTCCCCACTGAGGAACGCGCGGAACGCCCGGGACCGGCGCAGGCTGCCGGTGAAGTGCCGGGTCACCTCGATGACGCCGTCGACCCCGCCGCGGCTGCGCTGCCTGCGGGCCCGCATCAGCAGCCGCTCCCCCAACCGCCAGAGCACGTCAGCGAGCAGGGCGTCCCTGCTGTGCACGACCCGGTACAGCGTGGCGCGGCTGATGGCCAGGTGTTCCGCGAGCGGGTCCATGTCCACGGTGCCGTACAGCAGGAAGTACCTGCAGGCCCCCCGCACGACGTGCTCCCTGCTCACCACCCGGCGCGGACCTATTTGCCCCGCCATCGCGATCCTCCGCTTCCGCCCGGCGGCGCCGCCGGGCCCGGCTATATCGTCGCCCGAACGGTCGCCACGTGGCGACCGTTTCGGTCCCGGTTTTTTGTCGGCCCCCGCTGCGACACTCCTGCCAACCAGCAAACGAGGGGGAACGATGAACGAAGTGCCCAGCACCTTCGCGCCGAGATGGCCCCGAGACACCCGCAGCGAACCGCCCGCTGTCGGAGACGAGCGGGAGGTGCTGACCTCGTTCCTCGACTGGCACCGGGAGACGTTCGCGCTCAAATGTTCCGGCCTTTCCGCCGACCAGCTGTCCGAGCGGAGCGTGCCCCCGTCGACGATGTCCCTGCACGGCCTCCTCCGGCACCTGGCCGGCGTCGAGCGCTGGTGGTTCCGGCTGCAGTTCGCCGGGGAGGACCTGCCGCTGCTGCACTACTCCGACGACGATCCCGAACAGGACTTCGACGACCTGGCCGGTGACGTCACCGAAGCATTCGGCATCTGGCGTGCCGAGTGCCTTCGGTCCAGGGAGATCGTGGCCGCGGCCGCACTCGACGACACCGGTATTCGGCGGGCCACCGGAGAGCCGATCTCGCTGCGCACGATCCTGGTCAAGCTGATCGCCGAGTACGCACGGCACAACGGGCACGCGGACCTGCTTCGCGAACGGATCGACGGCAGCACCGGTATGTAGCCGACACGGCACCTCAGCCGCCGCACCAAACCCCGGTGCCGTAACCTTGACCTCGGTTGGTTGAGCCAGCAGCCGCCTGGAGCCCGAGTTCAGGCCGGCGGCGTGCGCCACGACCGTTCGCCCTGGGTGGCTCCTCGACACAGCATCCAGGTGTGAAGGAGACACACGATGAGCGCGACCACTGGCGAGACCGGCCGCCCACCAACCTCTCAGGACAGCGCATTGCGGGTACGAACCCGTCATGCCGGTGCGATTCCGGTGATCGCGGTCGAGGGTGAGGTCGACCTGAGCACGGTCGAATCGGTGCGGGATGCGGTGCACTGTGAACTGAAGGCCACGCAGCCGCAGGGGCTGATCCTGGACCTGACGGGCGTCACATTCCTGTGCTCGACCGGTTTGCAGCTGCTGGTCGACGCCGACCGGCGGATGCAGGACAACGGAGGCGCCCTGTGCGTGGTCGGCGCCCGGCGCGAGGTACTACGGCCACTCCAGCTCACGGGGCTCGACGAGCACCTGCACGTGTATCCGACGCTGGAGGAGGCGCTCGCCCAGCTCCCGACTACGGAGTGAGCGGCCGCCGTCCTTCGACGGGCACCGCTACGTCAGGGTGTTGCCGCCGTTGACGGCGAACTTCTGTCCGGTGACGAATCCGGCACGGTCCGAGGCGAGGAACGCGACGGCCTCGGCAACGTCGGCGGGGACACCGAGATGCCCCAGTGGCACGCCCGCGGCGTACGCGGCCTTGTCCGTTGCCGGGGTCCCGTCGTGCCGTTCGGTCGGTATCCAGCCGGGAGCGACGAGGTTGACCGTGATCCCGTCGCCGCCCAGTTCCCGTGCCCAGGAGCGGGTGAGGCCGAGCTGGGCGGCCTTGGCCGCGACGTAGGCGCTGGAGTGCGGAACGCCCAGTTCGACCACTTCCGAACCAATGTTGATGATCCGGCCGTGCCTCCGCCGCCGCATCTCCGGAAGGACCCGCTGCAGCAGTAGCAGCGGGCTCTTGACGAAGAACTCCAGTTGGTCGAGCACGTCCTGCCAGCGCAGGTCCTCGACCGGAAGCAGTGGCTGCGGGCCGGTCGCGTTCAGCACCAGAACGTCGATCGGCCCGAAGGTGGCCCGCACTCGCTCGTGCAGGTTCCCGACCTCCGCCTCGTCGGTGACATCTGCCCGGAAGACCTCGGCCCGACCGCCGCCATCAGTGATCTCCTGCCGAAGCGTTTCGGCCGAAGCGGTGTCACGAAAGCAGTTGACCGCCACGGCGAAGCCGTCGCGGGCGAGCGCGCGGACGATGTCCGCGCCAAGGCCCCTGGAGGCACCGGTCACCAGTGCCACGGCAGAGTCGGTCATCGAGATCCTCCAGGGACGCGGGGCGTCCAGGATATCTGGAGCGATTCAGTCCGACCTCGTGCCACCTCCGGGTGGTGCCAGGATCGGAAGGTCGTCCTTCCAGTCCATACCTGTGGCAAACATGGCTCGCATTGCCTGGGTACGGCCGAGCCAGGCGTGGAAGAAGGCATGCTGCTGACCGTCGGAGCCGGTCGTGATATCGGCTCCCCCCGGCCCGTCCAGGGTCTCGTCGAACGACGTGCGGTCGAGCCACCGCCCGCCGGTTTTGGTGTACGGCCCGGCCAGTGCGGACGCGGTCGCGTAGGAGGTGTGGTAGTCGGAATTGGTGTAGCTCTTGACCGAGTAGAACAGCACGTAGTGCGAGGGCCGCCGGATCAGCACCGGAGCCTCGATCACGTCGTCCTCCTCCGGCAGATCACTGCGCAGCAGTTCTCGCCGATCACCGGTGAGTGTGACGCCGTCCGGCGCGACGGGCTGCAGCCAGATGATCGACGGTTGATCACCCGGGCCGTTGCTCTTGTACAGCAGGTAGAGTCGCTCGTCGTCGTCGACAAAACTGACCGGGTCGATATCGCCTCCCTCCTCCGGCTTGCACACCAGTGGCTCCTCACCAAGCGGGGCGAAGGGACCCACCGGGTTTTCTGACAGCGCCGCCCCAAGGCACCTCGTGCCGTCCGAGGCACGACGCCCCGTCAGGTACATCAGGTACTTCCCGTCAGGCCGCCGGAAGACGTCGGGGGCCCAGACGCCCGCTTTCTCGTCCATCCATGCGGCGGGCTCGGGCATTGCCTCGCCGATGATCGTCCATTCGCCGGTCGGCGACAACGCCGTGGCGACGGGCACCCTGGTCTCGTGCGAGCCGGTCCCGTAGGCGTAGTAGCGATCGGCGAACTGATTGACCTCGGGGTCGGGGAAGTCCTTTCGCAACAGTAGTTTCGGCGCGAGTGGGGCAGCGTGCGCACTCGGAACGGCGGAGAACGGGACGGCCAGCACAACCACCAGGAGCACGCACAGTCTCTTTCTCATCACACAGCGGTACCCCTGCTGTTCGACGTGCACACTCCTGCTCGCGCGTTTAACCCACTCCGGTGACAACTGGTGCCCTGCGCGAACCTATGGTTGCACCGCGAACCTACGATCATCAGGACCCACAACAATAAGTTGATCTTGACCGGACCGGTGGATCAGGCCGGGGACAACACTGGGGATGCTGTGATTGAAGGCCGGAGCGCCGCACTCGCGATCGTGTCGGCGTTGGTGCTGGTGGTCGCCGGATCGGGCCCCGCATTCGCCGGTGAACGGGCGCTGCCGCCGAAGCTCGACGTGGCCGCGGCCATCCAGGCGCTGGAGCGCGAACAGATCCACCGCGCACCGGGTGCGATAGCGACGTACGACGAGGAACTGATCCGCGCAGAACTGACCCCCGACGTCCGGGTGTTGGTGAGCCCGTACTCCGGAGAGATCGACGCCGCAGGCAACTACGCCACGCACGACGAGCACTCGGAACAGGTCACCCGCCCGCTGCGGAAGTGGGCCGAGGAGTCCGGGGTCACCCTCGTCCACGTGGAGGGACTCTCGGTCAGGTCCAGGAAGGGCATGGCGGTACCGGACACGGGCGAGGAGCTACGCCAGTTCCTGGGCCACCTCGACGTCACCGATGCGCTCTGGACGATGCTCCGGTACATCAAAGACGGTACCGAGCCGGACGAGAACGTGGCGGCGATCGATCCCGTCGTCGAGCCGACCCGGCAACAGGTCGACGAGCTGGCCGTCCGTCTCGAACGCGAACGTGTCCACAACGCAGCCGACCGCGCCGACCCCATCGATCTTCCGCTGGCACTGATCGAGGAGAAGACCGGCTTCACGCTTCGGGTAGCAGCGCTGCCCGCGGTGCCCCGCGGCGAACCGCTCGTCGATTATGCTCCCGCCCTCGCGGAGCGGTTCCCCCACGACGTCGTCCTCGTCGCTCACGGCCCATGGCTGGAGGTCGCCGGCCCGCAGCAAATCGCCCTGAGTGCGGCTCGCGACTACGCATATGGCCGCTACCAACGAGCGACGTTGCGGTTGGGCATCGTCATGAGAGACCGGATCGGCACAGTGCTACTGCGAGCGGAGGAGCTGCTCGAGAACCGCGCGTTCAGCCGCCCGCAGCCCAAGCCACTGCGTCAGGTGATCATGGACATCGCGCCGTGGGTGCTGCTCGGCTCGACCCTCCTGATCGGTGGCGCCTCGCTGTTGAGGTGGGGTGTCCGACGCGTCGAGCTCGCACGCACCGAGCGTGCCGACGTGCGCGACGCCAGTGCCGAGACCTACGCCGATATCGCGAGGCTGGGCGATCTTTTGCTGAGGTCCGAGGGCGATGCCGCGGCAGCCGAGCGGCACAGTACGGCCGTCACGCTCTTCGAGCAGGCTCGCACAGCCGAGGCGATGGCCGAGGTACGAAAGGTGGTTCACGAGGGCCTCGAATGGCAACGGAACACCGACCGGTCCGAGCGGAAGGGGACGCCGTGAACCGGATTACGTCCTGGGTCGTCGCCGCGGCGGTCATCGGACTGATCGGCTTCTTCGCGGCGATGCAGCCGTGGCGGTCGACGAGTGATCTGGCTCGCTCCATCGCCGGATCGCTGCGCGAGAGCTCTGTCCATGTGGCCGAGGACGCGCCGGGGCTCGTGAATCCCGACCGTGCTCGGACGGTGATCGGCGACCGGGCGATCGTCGCGGCGATACTGGGAACAGCGCCGCTGCAGGAGTACGCGGACAGCGACCAGCCGAACCGGGACCTGTGCAAGGACATCGCCGAGCTGGCGCCGACCAACCTCGTCATCGTCTTCGCCGCGGACAAGGACGGCGAGTACGACAGCGCCTACTGCAACGGCCCGGACTTCCCCGACCCCACCCAGACCGACGAGGACGCCGACAGGTTCGCACTCGGCGTCATCATCGCGGCCGAGACCGCGTGGAGCTACCGGACGACCGAGACCGACCGGACCCCCGAGATCGAGGAGTACGTCCTCGCGTTCGACGCCGAGGCCGGCGAGCAGTACGGGAAGTTGCCCCGCAGGGGAACGGTTCCCGATCTGCCGACCTTCGGCAGGCTCGCGCTGACGGCGGCGGCTATGGTCGCCTGCACCGTCGTGCTGTTCCTGATCCTCCGATCCGCGGCGCTGGCCGCGCGGCGGAAGGCCAGAACCGAACGGGCCCGCTCCCGCCTCAGATCGGCTCTCGACGCACGGTTGAACCGGCTGGCCGACATCGTCCTGCACGAGCCCGGCGCGGCGAATGCCGAGGCAGCGCAACGATACGTGGAAACGCTGCACCGATTCCGCGAGGCGGACGAACGCGGCCAACTGGACGAGGTACGGGCCGAGGTGGACGAACTGGAGAAGGAACTGCGCAGATGACGTGGCAGTGGTACACGCTCGGCGCGCTGGTGCTCGCGGCCGGGGCCGCCGCTCCGGTGCTCTTCCAGCACAACAGGCGCACAGCGGGCGGCAAGGAAGCCATCTCGGCGCGTGCCCGGGCCGCACTGCTCGGCCACTACGTCGAGGACCCGGTGGTGACCGCGGACCCCGAGGCCGTGCGCTTGCTGCGCGCGGGCCGGGAACGCTGGAACAGCGCGGGCGCCGTCCTCGCGACCGCGAACTCCGTTCAGGACTACAATCTCGCCAAGCAGATTGCCGACGAGGGCCTGGCAGCCGTACGGGCAGCGCACGCCCGCATCGGCCTGCCAGGTCCCGGCAGCTGACCTAGTTCCCGCGACGGGATTCGAAAGCCAGGCTCCTGTGGAGGAACTCCGCGGTGTGGGAGCCGCGGGCCCCCACCAACTCGGCGGGTGTGCCCTCGAAAAGCACCTGTCCGCCCCCGCTGCCCCCTTCCGGACCGAGATCGATCACCCAGTCGGCGTTCTTGATCACGTCCAGGTTGTGCTCGATCACGATGACGGTGTTCCCGCCGTCCACCAGCCGGTCGAGGATCTCCAGCAGGTGCCCGACGTCGGACATGTGCAGTCCGGTCGTCGGCTCGTCCAGCACGTAGATCGTGCCTGCCTTGTGCAGTTCGGTCGCCAGCTTGAGACGCTGGCATTCCCCGCCGGACAACGTGCTCAGCGGCTGGCCCAGCGTGAGGTAGTCCAGCCCGACCTCGTTGATCGCCCGTAGCACCTCGTGCAGTTTCCGTTCCGGGAAGAAGTCGCCCGCCTCCGCGGCGGTCATCTCCAGCACGTCGCTGATCGACCGGCCCCGCAGGGTGTGCTTGAGGACGTCCTCGGAAAACCGCCGCCCGTCGCAGACCTCGCACGGTGACTTCAGGCCCTCCATGAACGCGAGGTCGGTGTAGAGCACCCCGAGCCCCTGGCAGTTGCCGCAGGCGCCCTTCGAGTTGGCGCTGAACAACGAGGGGCTGACGTTGTTGGCCTTGGCGAAGAGCTTCCGGATCCCGTCCAGCAGTCCGGTGTAGGTCGCGGTGTTGGACCGGCGGGAGGTGCTCACCGCGGACTGGTCGATGACGATCGCGTCCGGATGCGCGCCGAGAAACGCGTCGTTGACCAGCGAGCTCTTGCCGGAGCCCGCGACACCGGTCACGACCGTGAGCACCCCGGCCGGGAAATCCACCGTGACGTCTTTCAGGTTGTGACTGGTGGCGTTGGCGACGGGCAGGGCACCGTCGTGCCGTCTTGGTTCGGTCTTCAGCGGCAACGCATTCGTCAGGAACCGGCCGGTGGGTGTGTCCGCCTTGGCGAGTTCTGCGACGCTGCCCTGGAACACCACCTCGCCGCCCTTCGTGCCCGCGGCCGGGCCGATGTCGATCACGTGGTCGGCGAGTGCGATCACGTCCGGGTCGTGCTCGACCACGAGCACGGTGTTTCCCTTGTCGCGCAGCTTGACCAGCAGTTCCTTGAGCCGGTGCACGTCCCTCGCGTGCAGGCCGACGCTGGGCTCGTCGAAGACGTACATCATGTCGGTGAGACTGCTGGAGAGGTGGCGCACCATCTTGATCCGCTGGGACTCCCCGCCGGACAGCGTGGTGGTCTCCCGGTCGAGACTGAGATATCCCAGACCGATCGCGACGAGGTTGCCGATCCGGTCCAGCAGTCCTTCCAGCACGGGTTTCGCCGTGGGGACGTCGAGGCGGGCAAGCACGTCCACGAGGTCACTCGCCTCCATCGCGGTGAGGTCCGCGATGTTGTGGCCCGCGATCCGCGAGCCGAGGGCCGCGCTGCCCAGCCGGGTTCCGCCACAGGCCGGGCAGCGGGCCGAGGTGACGAACCGCTGGAAGATCTCGCGGTTGCGCTCGGACATCCCGTCCTTCTTGATGTACAACCTGGTGAAGCGATCGACGAGGCCCTCGTACTTCGAGTTCATCGTGCCGCCCTGCCACTCCACCGTCATCGTGGCCTGGCCGTGCAGCAGGGTCTTCCACTCGTCGTCGGTGTACTCGGCGAGTGGCTTGTCGTTGTCGAAGAAGCCGGAGTTGGCGTAGATACCCCAGTACCAGTTGCCCACGGCGAAGTCCGGATGGCGGATCGCACCCTCGTTGAGGGATTTCGACCGGTCGAGGAAGACGTCGAGATCGAGCTGCACGGTCCGGCCGAGGCCGTCGCACTCCGGGCACATTCCCTGCGGGTCGTTGAAGGAGAAGACGTTCGAGTACCCGGCGTGGGGCTGCCCGGCACGGGAGAACAGCAGGCGTAGCAACGGGTTGATGTCGGTGATCGTGCCGACCGTCGAGCGGGAGTTCCCGCCGAGCCGCTTCTGGTCGATGATGATCGCGGCGGAGATGTTCTCGATCGAGTCGACGTCCGGTTGCCCGTTGCTCGGCAGGAAGTTGCGCACGAAGGCGGTGAACGTCTCGTTGAGCTGTCGCTGTGCCTCGGCCGCGATGGTGTCGAAGACCAGCGACGACTTTCCCGAGCCGGACACGCCGGTGAACACCGTGATCTGCCGCTTCGGAATGCTCACCGAGATGTTCTTGAGGTTGTTCTCTCGCGCGCCGATCACCTGGATGAGGTCGGTCTGCAACTGTTCTCCTTCGTCAGGCAGGGGGACGTAGGTGTGGCTCAGCGACATTCGCTCAGCGGAAGGCGTCGACGTTGTCCACCGCCCATTCGGCGTAGGTCTTCGCGCGGCGGCCGGTGAGCTTCTCGACGGTGTCGGTCGGTACCTGCGGGTGGGCTGCGGACTGGGCAAAGCCGTCGAGCAACCAGTCGGTGACGTCGGCGGGCACGCCTGCGCCGATCCACTCCTGCCGGGCCTGCGCCCGGGTGAGCTCCTGGAACCGCACGTGCCTGCCCAGTGCGGTGCCGATGGCCTCGACCTGCTCTACCTGGGTGATCGCCTCGGGGCCGCTCAACGTGTACTTGGCGCCGACGTGCCCGTCCTCGACGATGACCCTGGCGGCCACCGCGGCGATGTCCCCCAGGTCGATCGGGGTCTGGGTGGCGTGCCCGAAGGCTTCGCGAACCACGCCCTCGGTCCGGATGGACTCGGCCCAGCCGAGGGTGTTGTTCATGAACACGCCGGGCCGCAGGTACGTCCACGCGAACCCGGCAGCCTCGACAGCGCGCTCCACGATCGCGAAGTCCACCCCGCTCGACCCTGGCTGCGGCTCGTCGTCGGCGTTGCTGCCCGAGAGCACCACAACCCGGCGCACACCGGCCTGCTTCGCCAGTTCGGTGAACTCGCGCACCGTCTCGGCCAGCGGCGCGAGATACACCGTGTCGACTCCCGCGAGCGCCGCGGGCAGTGTTTCCGGCCGCCCCAGGTAACCCTTCGCCACCTCGACCCCGGACGGCAGCGCTGCCTTCTCCGGGTTGACGGTCAGTGCCCGTACCGGCACTTCCTCCGCCACCAGTTCGTCGACCAGCAGCCTGCCGACGTTTCCTGTCGCTCCCGTGACCAGAACCGGCACTGTCACCCACCTCTTGTCGTATGCCGTACGAGATATCTACCGTACACCATACGGGAATATAGGATCCAGTTCGTGACCTACGGTGACCAGACGACGAGCGGACAGCGACGATGACGGTCGAACACAGCGGCAAGGGCGACCCGGACCGCAGTCTCGCGCTGCTCTGGCGCGACCGGACCACGTCGCCCGAGCCGCCGCGTGGCCGGAAGCCCGGCCTCTCCGTCGACCGGATCGTCGCCTCGGCGATCGCGGTGGCCGACGCCGACGGCCTCGCGGCGACCTCGATGCACCGCGTCGCGAAGGAGCTCGGAGTCGGGACCATGACGCTCTACACCTACGTGCCGGCGAAGAACGAGTTGCTCGACCTGATGGTCGACGCGGTGCTCAGCGAGCGGGAGTTCCCGGCGCCGGGCGAGCCAAGACCGCCTGACTGGCGCGACCAGGTGATCCTCTACTCCGACCGGACACGTGCCATGTACCGCCGCCACCCCTGGCTACGGCAGGTGTCCACCGTGCGGCCCGCGCTGGGGCCAGGGGTCATGGCCGGGGACGAGTACCTGCTGTCCACCGTGGCCGGGCTTGGCCTGAGCCCGCGCCAGGTCGCCGCCGCGGCGAGCAGCATCGGCACCTACGTGGACGCGCACGCCGCTCTCGAGGCCGACAACATTCACCTCGCGCAAGTCACGGGCGAGTCCGAGGACACGTGGTGGCACCAGCGGATGTCGTTCTGGGAGAACTACTTCGACACCGAACGCCATCCGACGATGACCGAGGTCTGGAGCAAGGGCGGCTTCGAGGCCAGCGCCGTCGACCAGGCCATGGAAGCGTACGAGTTCGGTCTGAACCGGCTCCTGGACGGTATCGAGGCGGCCAGCAAGCCATAGCGTTGCCGGGACATGCCGATCGATCAACAACAGCACCAGGAGGACTCTTGCCCGAGTACCGCGCCTGCTTCGACGCCAAGATCGAGTTCAGCAACGGCGGCGACCTGAGCGTCCGCGAGTTCCGGGTGGACGTGCCGTCACCTGACGTCGGCGTGACCGAGATCGGTGCGCTCTTCGTCGCCTCGCTCGGGCTGCTGATGACCGATTCGGTCGAGCTCAGCAATGTGCGGATCATCGAGGAGCCGCACAAGGGAACTCGTGGAGGCCCCGCTGATCACGGCTCCGCCCCCGCCGGGAAGCAGGGGCGACTGGTCGAGCTCAGCCACGTGATCCGCGCGGGGATGACGACATATCCTGGGCTTCCCGCGCCCAGCATCGAGCCGCACCTTTCCCGTGTGGCGTCGAGGGAGCACTACGCCGAAGGCACCGAGTTCGCCATCGACACGCTCACCCTGGTCGGTAACACCGGCACCTACCTCGACGCGCCGTACCACCGGTTTCCCGGCGGCGCCGACCTCAGTTCGGTGAGCCTCGCCGGGTCCGTGGACCTGCCCGCGGTCGTCGCCCGCGTGACCGGCTCGCGGCAGTACGGCGTCGACGTCGGAGCACTGGCGGCGCTGGACGTCCGCGGCGCGGCCGTCCTACTGCACACCGGTGACGACGCCAGGTTCGGCACCCCGGCGTATGCGGAGGAACGGCACTTCCTCACCCGAGCGGGCGCGCAGTGGCTCGCCGACCACGGCGCCGCGCTGGTCGGCATCGACGCGCTCAACATCGACGACATCGACGACGGCGAGCGGCCGGCGCACACCGTGCTGCTCGCCGCGGGCATCCCCGTCGTCGAACACCTGACCGGCCTCGATCAACTGCCCCCGACCGGCGCGACGTTCACCGCCGCGCCACTGCGCATCGAAGGATTCGGCACCATCCCCGTCCGCGCCTTCGCCCGCCTCCCAGTCTGACTCCGGGTCGGCAGTTTCGGGGCTGAGTTGGCAGTTCCGTTGGAGATCGGGTTTGCGCCACACCTGCCCGAGGTACTCCCAGACCATGTGGGCCGCGCTGATGCTTCCGGTGATCCTGATGGTGACGATGCTGATCATGCAGTGGCTGGAAAGTCGCATGGTCGGCACCTCGCCGCAGACCCGGTTGCACGAACGCTGACCCCGTGCAAGGCCTTGTCGCAGACCCGAAGCAGGCGGCGGCGCAGGTGGAGTAAGCCGTGGCAGGCACGCTGCTGTGGTCGCTCGGCAGCGTCGCTTCAGCCTGTACGTCAACTTCTTCGGGGATCACACCAAGACCTGGTGCTTCTCAACGGAGATCAACGCCGAGTAGGTCACACGACACCGAGGTGCACGCGCACCTGTTTCCCCACCCGCACCCCTGTGTACCTTCGGCTGCCGAAGGATCTGCCGGGAGCGCGGGAGGAAGCCGGAGTGACGTTTCTCGGGGTCGACATCGGGACGTCGAGCAGCAAGGGCGTGCTCGTCGAGCACGACGGAACGGTGCTGACCAGCGCGGTACGCGAACACCAGGTGCAGCGGCCCGTGCCCGGCCACGTGGAGATGGACGCCGAGATCTGGTGGGCACGGTTCGTCGCGATCACCAGGGACCTGCTCGACACGGCGGACCCCGGCGAGGTGGAGGCCGTGGGGGTCAGCGGCATGGGTCCCTGCGTACTGCTGACCGACGCCGCGGGAACCCCGGTGCGCCCGGCGATCCTCTACGGCGTCGACACCCGCGCCACCGTCCAGATCGCCCGGCTGGAGGCGGAACTGGGGCGTGTGGAGGTCCTGCACCGGTGCGGAAGTGTGCTGTCCACGCAGGCGGTCGGGCCGAAGATCGCCTGGGTCGCCGAGCACGAGCCCGCCGTGGCCGCACGGGCACGGCGGTTGTTCACCGCGAGCTCCTTCCTGGTGCACCGGCTGACCGGCGAGTACGTACTCGACCACCACACCGCGAGCCAGGCCGTGCCGCTCTACGACTCACTCGCGCAGGACTGGTACGCGCCGTGGGCCAAGCACGTCGCACCGGGAATCGAGCTGCCGCCGCTGCGCTGGCCCGGTGAGATCGCGGGTCGCGTCACCCGGTCCGCGTCCGCCGCGACCGGGCTGCCCGCAGAACTGCCGGTGATCACCGGGACGGTGGACGCGTGGTCGGAGGCCGTCAGTGTCGGCGCGCAGGAGACCGACGACCTGATGCTCATGTACGGCACCACGATGTTCCTGATCAACACGGTGCCCGAGCGGCTGCTCGTGCCGGAACTGTGGAGCACGGTTGGCGCGCTCCCCGGGACGCGCAACCTCGCGGGCGGGATGGCGACCTCGGGTGCGATCACCGAATGGCTGCGCACGTTGTTCGGCTCGCCGGACTACCCGACGCTGCTCGCCGAGGCGGACGCAGCCGGGCCGGGCGCGCGGGGTCTGCTGATGCTGCCGTACTTCGCGGGCGAGCGGACACCGGTCGCGGATCCCGACGCGCGGGGCATGATCGCGGGGTTGACCCTGGAGCACACCCGGGGTGACCTGTACCGGGCCGCGCTCGAAGCGACCGCGTTCGGGGTGCGGCACAACGTCGACGCGATGCGGGCGGCAGGCGGCGACGTGCGGCGCATCGTGGCCGTCGGCGGGGGCACGCAGGGCGGGCTGTGGACGCGCATCGTCTCCGATGTGACCGGGCTGGAGCAGGAGGTCCCGAGCGTCACCATCGGAGCGAGCTACGGCGCGGCGTTCCTCGCCGCAGGCGCCGTCTCCGACGTGTCGATCACCACCTGGAATCCGGTGCGGGAACGGATCGCACCCGATGCCGGCGTGGCGGACCACTACGCCGAGCTGTACGGGCTGTACCTGCGGTTGTATCCCGCGACCCTGGACGTCGCCCACACGCTTGCCCGGCACCGGCGGGACTCCCCCGCCGACTGAGTCCCCCGGCCGCTGTTTGACACCCGGCCGCCCCGTGCTCAACGATCACGAGCACAACTGCATCCGCGCCCACTCGGGGGAAGCCGGTCGAACTCCGGCGCTGACCCGCAACGGTAGGCCGTCTCCGCGACGGCGAGCCCGAACACCCGGTGGGGGCGAACTACTCCTGGTACCCGTCGAGGTCTGCGGGCCGGAGCCCTGATCGGATGCCGCTTCGCGCGCAGGGCGGCGGAGGCGTCCGCACCTTGGCTTGGCTCGTGGGCCGTTCACCGAAGGCACACGACATTGGCCGCACCCGCCCTGCCACAGCCACGGACGCGCCCATCGGCACAGCGCGGAGACCGCAGGCGTCCCCTCGCTCCCCTCGTCGCGGTGCTGTGCGCGGCACTGGTCGTCTCGGTGCTCTGCGGGATCGCGCTCGGCGCGGCGCGGGTGGGCTTCGCTGACGCCATCCGGTTGATCGGTGCGGGATTCTCGGGTGGCTGGATCGACGCGGCCGAGCTGTCGACCTACCAGATCGTCTGGGAGGTCCGGCTGCCGCGCGTGCTGCTGGCCGTCGTGGTCGGAGCAGGCCTGAGCACCGTCGGAGTGGCGAGCCAGGCGCTGGTGCGCAACGCGCTCGCCGATCCGTACGTGCTTGGCGTGTCCTCCGGCGCGTCGGTCGGGGCGACCGCGGTGATCGTGTTCGGGGCCTTCGCGGTGCTGGGGATCTACGCACTGTCGATCGCCGCCTTTCTCGGCGCGCTGGCCGCCACCGTGATCGTCTACCTGGCGGCACGGTCGCCGCTGGGCATCACTCCCCTGCGACTGGTGCTGACCGGTACCGCGATGGCCTACGGCTTCTCCGCGGTCACCACGGTGCTCGTGTTCCTCGCTCCGCGTGGGGACGCGGCCCGCTCGGCGTTGTTCTGGCTGCTCGGCAGCCTCGGCGGGGTCACCTGGCATTCGCTGCCGGTGGCGGCGGCGGCCGTGGTGCTCGGAATCGGGTACCTGATGCTCTCGGCCAGGCAGCTCAACGGGCTGGCGATGGGTGACGAGACGGCGTCCACCCTCGGCATCGACCCGGCCCGGTTGCGGCGCCGACTGTTCGTGGTGAGCGCGGCGGTGACGGGCTGCCTGGTCGCGGTCAGCGGCGCGGTCGGCTTCGTCGGGCTGATGGTCCCGCATCTGGTCCGCATGCTGGTGGGCGCCGACCACCGCCGGGTGCTCGCGATCGCCCCGCTCGCAGGCGGTGTGCTGGTGGTGTGGGTCGACCTGCTGGCCAGAACTCTGGTGGCACCACAGGAACTGCCGCTCGGTGTCATCACCGCCGCGGTCGGTGTCCCGGTGTTCGTCTGGCTGATGCGCCGTCGCGGTTACGTGTTCGGGGGCAACTGATGGAGTTGCGCGTCGAGAATCTCGCCGTTTCGGCCGCGGGACGCACGCTGGTCGCCGGTCTGCGGCTGGCTGTGCCGTCGGGCACGGTCGTCGGGCTCGTCGGACCCAACGGCAGCGGCAAGTCCACGACGCTGCGGTGCGTGTATCGAGTGCTGCGGCCCTCCGCGGGCTCCGTGCTGCTCGACGGGGCGGATCTCTGGCGACTGTCCGCAAAGGACAGCGCGCGGAGCGTGGCGGCGCTGACGCAGGACCACCACGTCGAATTCGATTTCACCGCCGCCGAGGTGGTGGCCATGGGCCGGTCACCGCACAAGAGCATGCTGGACCGCGACACCGAGGCGGACCGGGAGATCTGCGCGGGCGTGCTGCGGCAGGTCGGCGCGGCCCACCTGGCGGAGCGGAGCTTTCTCACCCTCTCCGGCGGTGAACGGCAGCGAGTGCTCGCCGCGCGGGCGCTGGCCCAGCGGCCGAAGGTGCTCGTCCTCGACGAGCCGACCAACCACCTGGACATCCGCCACCAGCTGGAACTCCTCGCACTCATCCGGGAGACCGGGGTGACGACGCTGGTCGCGCTGCACGACCTCAATCTCGCGGCCACGACGTGCGATCGCATCTACGTGCTCGACGAGGGGCGGGTGGTGGCCAGCGGTACGCCGCACGAGGTGCTCACCCCCGAACTGGTGGCGGAGGTCTTCGGGGTGCACGCGCATGTGGTGACGCATCCCGATTCCGGTGCGCCGCAGCTGATCTACGCCCACGCGCTCACCACGGACCGAACCCGATGAAGGAGAAGACGCACACGATGTCCGCACGACGTTTCCGGCGGCTGGCACTGGCCGCAGCCGTGCTCCTGCTGACCACGGCGTGCGGCGCCCAGGTGCGGCCGGTCGCCGAGAGCGGCGCGGCCGAGGGCTACCCGGTGACCGTGCAGAACTGCGGCAGGAACCTCACGTTCGAGGCCGCGCCGGAGAAGGTCGTCGCCTACGACAGCGGGATCGTGGAGACGATGTTCGCGCTCGGACTGGGCGATCGTCTCGCCGGATACGTGGTCTCGCACGGACAGGACGAGGACATCGCCACCTCGCCGTGGCGCGCGGACTTCGAGCGGGCGAACCGGCTCGGCGCCGACACGATCAGCAAGGAGCTGATCCTGGACGCGGACGCGGACTTCGTCTACGCGGGCTGGAACTACGGGTTCCGCGAGGACACCGGGCTGACACCGGACAAACTCGGGGAACTCGGAATATCGTCCTACGTGCTCACCGAGTCCTGCCGCAACGGGCACACCGGTTCCTCGCGTGGAATCATGCCACCGCTGGAGGCGCTGTACACCGACCTGCGCAACCTGGGACGGATTTTCGGAGTGAGCGAGCGGGCCGAGCAACTGGTCGCCGAGTACCAGGCGACGGTGCGTGCGGCCGAGGAGTCGGTGCCCGCCGACCGGGAACGCCCGACGGTGTTCCTCTACGACTCGGGCACGGACAAGCCGTTCACCGCGGGCCGGGGCGCCGCCGCGCACGAGGTCATCACGCGCGGCGGCGGCCGGCACATCATGGGCGGGCTGGACGACAGCTGGACGACGGTCGGCTGGGAGGCCGTGGTCGAGGCGGACCCCGACGTCATCGTCATCAACGACTACAGCCCGCCCAGCGCGGCGGACAAGCAGGCGTTCCTGGAAAGCTATACGCCGTTGGCCGAGGTGTCCGCGGTGCGGCACAAGCGCTTCCTGGTGCTGCCGTACGCCGCGCTCGTGCAGGGCCCGCGCAACCCGGCCGCCGTCCGCACGATGGCCGACTACCTGAACTCGCTGCCCGCGCGGTAGAGCTCGGACAGCCGCTCGAAGTCGACCTCCAGTTCGGCGGGATCGCCGCCGTCGAGGTGGACGTGCAGCGCGTCGAGCATGGCGTGCCAGCCCGTGCTGTAGTCGACCGCCGGATCCCGCCGCACCGGACGGTGCGACAACGTCAGCAGCGTTCCTGTGCCTTCGGCGCTGAGTTCCCAGCGGACGACCGACTCCGGCTCGCCGGGCCACAGCCAGGTGTGCTCGAGGCAGCGCTCGGCCTCGACGACGCGCACCTCTCCGGTCGCGGTGCCCTCCTCGCCGAAGTCGAACACCACCGCACCGCCAACGATCGGCTCGATGGTCACGCCCGGCAGCCACGACGCCTGCTGCGCCGGATCGGTCAGGGCCTGCCATGCCCGCTCGGGCGCGTGCGAAAGGTGGCGTTCGAAGCGAATCTGCCATTCACCGCTTCCGTCGACACCGAGCGTGCCGCGCCGGTCGCGAAGGTCGGGAGCGTCGTCCATGCCTGTCGGCTGGGGTGAGTTCACGGGGTGTCCTTCCACTGCTCGTCGAGGTGCCGGCCGAAGGCGTCGAGACGATCGGCCCAATTGCCGCGGGTGCGCTCGATCCAGCCGGCCGCCTCGTCCAACCGGCTGGGTTCGAGCCGGTACACGCGCCGCTGGGCATCACCACGCCACGTCACCAGCCCGGCGTCCCGCAGCACCCGCAGATGCCGGGAGATCGCCGGGCGGCTGACGGAGAACTCGCCTGCCAGGTCACCGGCAGTGCGATCGCCGTCCGCAAGGAGTTCGAGCAGCCGTCTGCGGAGCGGATCGGCGAGTGCGTCGAAGACCGAGGTGACCACCCGTCTTTTGTAACAGAAAGTCTACGTAACTGCCAAGTTACAAAGGCCTCGCGTCGCACGTGCATGTGAGCATTGCCAGACTGCTCCCGTGCGGATACTGGTGGCGGAGGACGAATCGGTGATCGCCGACGCGGTCGCGGAGGGACTGCGCAGGCACGCGATGGCGGTGGACGTCTGCTACGACGGCGCCGCGGCACTCGAACGCGTCACGGTGCACCGCTACGACATCGTGGTGCTCGACCGGGACCTGCCCGTGGTGCACGGCGATGTGGTGTGCCGCCGGATTGTCGAGGCAGGTGGCGAGACGCGGGTGCTGATGCTGACCGCGGCGGCGGGGATTCGCGACAAGGTCGACGGGCTGGGGCTGGGCGCGGACGACTACCTCACCAAGCCCTTCGCGTTCGCCGAGCTGGTCGCGCGGGTGCTCGCGCTGGGCAGGCGGGCGCGCGCGGCCCTGCCACCGGTGCTGGAACGCGCCGGAGTGACGCTGGATCTGCCGCGCCACAGCGCCTCGCGCGACGGCAGGCTGTTGCGGCTCTCGCCCAAGGAGTTCGCGGTGCTCGAAGTGCTGCTACGCGCTGAGGAGACCGTGGTCAGCGCCGAGGAACTGCTGGAGAAGGCCTGGGACGAGCACGCGGACCCGTTCACCAACTCGGTCCGGGTGACAGTCGGAACACTGCGGCGCAAGCTCGGACCGCCGCCGGTGATCGAGACGGTCATCGGCGCCGGTTACCGCTTCGCGGGCTGATCCGGCGGCAGCCGGACCACGACGGTCAGCCCGCCGTCCTCGGGGTTCGGGACCGCCTCGATGCTGCCGTCGTGGGCCGAGACGATCGAGCGGGCGATGGAGAGCCCGAGTCCGGCCCCGCCCCGGCTGATCCGGTCCCCGCCCCGTCGGCGGAACGGTTCGAACAGCACCTGGACCAGTTCGGCGGGGACCGGCTCGCCGGGGTTGCGGACGGTCAGCGCCGCATCGTCGGCGACGATGACATCGAGGCGTCCGTTCGGGGTGTTGTAAAGAATCCCGTTGCGCAGCAGGTTGGTGATCAGCCGTTCCAGGAGCACGGTGTCGGCCTGCACCACGCGCGGCTCGGTGTGCACCTCGATGGTGACCTCGTGGCGTGCCGCCAGCTCCCGGAGCGAGTCGGCGAGGCCGCGCACGAGTTCGTCAAGGCGGGCCGGCTGGGTGCTCACGACTCCCCTTTCGGATTCCACCAGCACGAGCAGCCCCTCGATCAGGTTCTCGTTGCGTTCGTTGATGGCGAGCAGGGCCGCGCCAAACCGGCGAAACTCCTCGCTCGCGTCCGGAGCGGCGAGCGCGACCTCGATCAGGGTGCGCTGCGCGGCCAGTGGGGTGCGAAGTTCGTGGGATGCGTTGGCGGCGAAGCGGCGCTGGCTGTCGTAGCCGACCGCGAGCTGGTCGAGCAGGTCGTCGATGCTGCCTGCGAGCTCGTCCAGCTCCCGTGGTTGCCGCTCCAGGCGGACCCGTTGGCTGAGGTTCTGCGGTCCGCAACGGCGGACGGCGGCGGTCATCGCGGGCAGGGGACGCAGCAGGGCGCGCAGCAGAAACCAGCAGCCGAGGGCGAGGAACGGCGTGATCGCGAGCAGACCGAAGACGGGTCCCCACGCGTCCAGATCGTCCGGATTGAAGTAGAAGAGGCCGAGACCGCGGACGCCCTCAGAGATTGTGGGCGCAAGGCTGAGCTGATGACCGAGCACGCCGATGAGAATCCCCAGCACGAACACCACCGCGCACAGCAGCGTCGCCCTGGCGCGCAGGCTTGGCAGCAGTGTCCTCATGAATGCCCCGGCTGCTTCATGGGCAGGAACCTATCGGTTGTGCCTCCGTCCGCCAGTCGGCGTCCATATCGGATCGCCGGGGTCTCCACCCAGCGGTACAGCAGGCACGCGATGCCCAGCGCGATCAGCGATGCGCCGAGGGCCTTGATCGTGCTCGGCTCCGGGACGAGCGGGCTCATCACCGAGGCGGCCATCGACTGGCTCAGGTACAGCGAGTAGGAGCGCTTGCCGACGAAGGCCATGGGTTTGCAGGACAGTGCACGTTGGACCGGTCCAGGAGCGATGACGGCCGTCAGCAGCAATGCGACAGCGACCGCGTACAGCGGGACGACCAGGGTCCAGCCGCCGCCGAGCAGGGTGCGCAGCGGCCCGATGTTGAACTGCAGGACCAGGAATCCGGCGACGACCAGCGCGATGGCGGCGGGGTGGGTCAGCGGTCGCAGGATCGCGAATCCGGTCGGGTGGTGCAGGACCAGCGCGAGCAGGCAGCCGACGAGGATCGACGCGTAGTGGACGGTGAGCGGGCTCCACTCGGCGGCCAGCAGCAGACCCGCGATCGCGGCGGGCACCAGCAGTAGCCTGCACCCGGTGGCCTTAACCCCGACGGCCGCGGTGAGCAGGAACAGCACCGGCCAGACGAGGTAGAACTTCTCCTCGACACCGAGCGTCCAGGAGATGCCGAACGGGGTGTTGTAGTCGACGAGTTCGTTGCAGAAGACGAGGTACAGCGGCAGTGCCTCGGCGAGCCTGCTGCTGGTGAACCGCCCGCCGAGCGTGACGAAGAGCGTGGTCAGGCCGAGCAGGAGGAAGTAGACCGGCATGATGCGGAAGGTCCGGCGGAGGTAGAAGCCGCGCAGCGAGATCCGGCCGGTGTCTCGCTCCTCGCGCAGCAGGAGCGTGGTGATCAAAAAGCCGGACAGGGTGAAGAAGAGCTGCACGCCGATCCAGCCCTGCAACCGGTCGAAGACGGGGCCGCCGTGGTGGAAGAACACCACGGCGAGCGCGGCGAGCGCGCGCAGCCCGTCCAGTGCGGGCAGCCGGGTCAGGGCCAGATAGCGGTCGTGGGTGAGCATCGGCGGTGGCATGACCGCAGTTCTAGCCAGCGACCCCGATCGGCCCGATAAACATCGTCCTTATCGGATCTTTATCCCGCACTTTCCCGGGAAAGTGCGGGGATACCCGCCCCTGACCTGTGCCCGCCTCGCACTTTCCCGGGAAAGTGCGAGGGCACACTTCCGCCGTCGTTCACGTTCGTGTGATGACCCGGCCATCTCGGCTACCTAGCGTTGCCCACACCCCGGCCGCGCCCACCCGCGCGGTCGTGTCCAACGCTTGGAGTTCCCGTGCACGCTGACACGCCCGATTCACCGTCGATTTCGGAGCTCGCCGAGCGCCGCCTGTCCCGCAGGACGGCATTGGCCGGTGGCCTGGCCACCGCCACCGTCGCGTTCTTCGGCGCCTCGGCGCCGGTCAGCGCGAGCACGACGAAGGACGTGAGCCGCAACGGGGGCAGGCGGCTGCTCGGGTTCCCGGCGATCACACCGAGCGTCGCCGACGAGGTGGTGCTGCCGCCCGGGTACCGGTACCAGGTGCTCTTCCCGTGGGGCCACCCGATCGTCCCTTCCGGACCGCGGTTCGACGAGAATGCCGACAACAGTGCGACCGAACAGGCCGCGCAGGCGGGCGATCACCACGACGGCATGTGGTTCTTCCCGCTCAGAGGGAGCCGTTCCGGTCTGCTCTGTGTGAACCACGAGGCCACGACCGAGCAGTTGCTGCACAGCGACGGCAGGGCCAACTGGTCGCCGGAGAAGACGGCCAAGTCGATGGCGGCGCACGGGGTGTCGGTCATCGAGGTCGAGCAGGACCGCAGGGGCGGCCGGTGGGAGCTGGCCGAGTCGAGGTTCGCCCGGCGCATCACCATGACGACGCCGGCCGAGATCACCGGACCGGCCGCGGGCCACCCGCTGCTGCGCACGGGCGCGGACCCCGAAGGCGTGCGGGTGCTGGGGACCCTGAACAACTGCGCCAGCGGGCCGACACCCTGGGACACGTACCTGACGTGTGAAGAGACGATCAACAAGTACTTCTACTTCGGCGAGCAGCCGCCGGAGGCCGGATCGGTGGAGGAGCGCTACGGGATCGGCTCGGAAAGCCCGTACCCCTGGTACACCACAGAAGACCGGTTCGACATGCGGGTGGAACCGAACGAGTACAACCGGTTCGGCTGGGTGGTGGAGGTCGACCCCTTCGATCCGGCGTCGACGCCGAAGAAGCGCACGGCGCTGGGGCGCATGGAGCACGAGAACGCCGTCGTGGTGCGTGGCAGGCGTGGTGAGGCCGTCGTCTACATGGGCGACGACACGCAGTTCGACTACTTCTACAAGTTCGTCGGCGCGGAACCGATCAACAAGGCGCTCAAGCGCGGGCGCAGTCCACTCGACACGGGCACGCTGTATGTCGCGAGGTTCGAGGAGGACGGTTCCGGCAGGTGGCTGCCCCTGGTACACGGCAGGCCGGGCCTGACCGAGGCGGACGGCTTCGCCGACCAGGCCGAGGTGCTGATCCACACGCGCCTCGCGGCGGACGCGGTGGGCGCGACGCCGATGGACCGGCCGGAGTGGTGCACGGTGCAGCCGCGCACCGGGGCGGTGTTCTTCACCTGCACTAACAACACGGCGCGGACGGAGTCGGTGAACGCGGCCAACCCGAGGCTGGAGAACCGCTTCGGGCACATCATGAAGATCGACGAGTGCGGCAACCCCAGCGCGGAGACGTTCGACTGGGACGTCTTCCTCCTCGCCGGCGACGAGGCCAGTGGCGCGACGGTGCCGCCGGACCAGGCGTTCGGCTCGCCGGACGGGCTGTGGTTCGACAAGGACGGGCGGCTCTGGATCCAGACCGACGGCGCGCAGCCGAAGGTCGACGGCGCGGAGCAGAACAACCAGATGCTGGTGGCCGACACGCGCAGGGGCGACATCCGCCGGTTCCTGGTCGGTCCCCCGCGCTGCGAGATCACCGGCATCACCGCCACCCCGGACGGCCGGTCACTGTTCGTGAACATCCAGCACCCCGGCGACTCCGGCACCCCGGACACCCCCCGCGCCAGCTCGAACTGGCCCGACTACAGCGCCACCGGCCGCCCCCGCTCGGCCACGATCGTCATCACCAGGGAGGACGGCGAAGTGGTCGGCGGCTGACGGGCTACCCCTGGCCGTACGTTGGCAGCGCTGCCAGGTAACGGGGTTTTCCTACAGTTCTGGGTCAATGACCATGCCGCGTGTCCGTCGCCGGATGAGCGCGGCCAGATCCTCCAGCAACCCAGCTAGTTCCGCCCCTTTCTCCGGGGTGACGCGTCCGGCAGGGAGGTCGTGGGCCACGTCGTCCAGTAGCCACTGGGTCTGGCGGAGGAGAACGGCCAGCGTGGCGTCGTCGGGGATACTCACCGCCGGGCCGCCGTGAGTTCGGGGTGCAGCACCGAGCAGACAGGGCAGACGCGGGCGTCGGGGGCTCGGTCGTATACCGAGGGCGTGAGCAGCCAGCCGCAGGCGGAGCGAGCGTAGGTCCAGGATTCGGACCTTTCCCACGCCAGCACGACGTGCCGCTGCTGTGCGACCGTCGCCCACCGCGCACCTCCGGCAGTACTCACGTGGACTCCACGGCATCCGCGCACCGGGCGCAGTCGTGGACCGGAGGCGACTTCCGACGCGAGCCCACCTGGTACGTCCCACCGCACAACAGACGCACCACCGAACCGTCCGGAGGGCGAACGGGACACCCGCTGCGGTGACGAACCCCGCCGATCACCGGGCAGTAGGCGGGGGCAGCGCTGCCGTTGTGGCTATTGGTGCTGGTCACACAGCAAGACTGAGGTGATTACGCTCCGCTGAACACGGCCAATCACGAGGGCAGTTTCGGGGGGTGGATCCAGCAGGCAGAATCGTCCTGGTGACGGAGACCGGCCGCGAGCCGAACGACCAACTACGCGCCGCCCGCGAGGCAACGCCCTCCCCGCGCGTGCCCGGCGCGGGGATGAGCCGGCCGGAGCTGGCCGACGCGGTGAACGCCTGGCTCGTCGCCCACACCTCCCGCCACGCAGTCGTGGACGAGCACTACGTGGCCCGGCTGGAACGCGGAAAGATCCGCTGGCCCAACACCGACTACCGCTCCGCCTTCGCCGCAGTACTCCACCGGCCAGAAGCCGCACTCGGCTTCCGCCCATCATCCGCACACCGCCAACCCATCCGTCGGCTACCCGGCGATCAAAGGTCACTAGATCCCAACGCGTCGCCAGGTTGTGCTCCTGCCACCCGCGTCCGCCTGGGCGATCATCCCTCGGACGACGAGTTGGCGGCGCTCGATCTGGCCCGGCGAGTAGCAGTCAGCGACGTCGGAGACGAGACTCTGACGCGGCTGGAAGCAGTGGTCGACGAGTTGGCGACCGCCTACCCGCGTGCCACACCCTCCGACCTCCTGCACCGCGTCCGGCAACACCTCGACTACGTCAGTCACCTCATGGACGCGCGGATGACACTGGCACAGCGCCGTCGCCTGATGGTGACTGGCGGATGGCTTTCGCTGCTCGGGGCGACGGTCAACATCGATCTTGGGCAAAATGCGTCCGCCACGGCCAGGCTGCGGACGGCGGCGAGTCTGGCCCGACACGCGGAACACCCCGAGATCCGCGCCTGGTGCTACGAGACGGAGGCGTGGCGAGTACTCACCGACGGCGACTACCGCCGCGCGGTGGACCTGTCCCGCGCGGCACAGGATCTGGCTCCCGTGGGTAGCTCGGCGGCGATCCAGGCGACCGCACAGGAAGGACGGGCCTGGTCCCGCCTCGGGCAGGCCGGCGAGACCTACAAGGCGTTGACGCGTGTGCACAAGCTGGTCGCGCCACTGCACAGACCGGAAACCCCAGAGCACCATTACCGCTACGACCCGGACAAGTCCGTCGCCTACACAGCGACGACACTCGCATGGCTCGGCGACCCAGCGGCTGAGCGATATGCACGTGAGGTCATCCACCGGCTGTCGCCGTCGGGCGAGGTGACCCGCTGGCCCCGCCGAGTCGCAACGGCGCACCTGGACCTGGCACTCACACTGCTGATCACCGGAGAACTCGACGAAGCATGCACCGTGACGGTGCAAGCACTGGAATCGGGACGGGTAGTGCCCTCAAACCACTGGCGCGCATCGGAAGTGGTGCACGCGGTAGAAGCTCGGGGCCTGCCGGAGGCCGTAGTGGTGCGCGAGGCGTACGAGGAACAGCGGAAGAGATAGCCGCATCTAGCGCAAACCGATACGGTTAGTAGAAATGAAGTGAGACGCAACTGCCTGAATCGGCCCCCGCTGTACTCCTCACACCTTCCCTTCTCTCGATGCATATTTTGTTATATAAAGCGCGGTGAAACACAGACGGGTTTTAATCTTCAGGATCGCGTACGCGCGCCCGCGCACTAGCAAGCAACTCATCGTAGTTCGAACTAAATGGCTGCACCAGTTTCGACTCCAACAACGACTCGATGTCCCACAGAACACGCTGCTCCGCCTGATCACTGAAAGTGCCCTGTTCAGATGAGTTGATCCGACTCACCCACGCAAAAATCACGATCGCCTCATCTTCACTTAACTCTAAGACTACCTTTTTTCCTGTCGCCATTCCTGCAAACCTCCACGACTAAGGAAATTTCGAAGTTGGGCTCTTCCTCGGTTAGATCTCGCCCCAATGCAGGCTGATCCAGTCCTTCGACAGCTTTATCTGCGGCCTGCACCTGAACAACTCGTTGTTTCGTTCCCTCGATGTCTGGTTTCGCTTTGACGATGGGCATTGTAGATGTCCGTCGATTTCGATGCGGCTGATGGGGTTTCCGTTGGTGAAGGCGTAGCGGTTGCCGGTCCGGGGTCAGCCCCGAGATTGAGGTCGGCCAGTGCCCCGTTGTAGCTGTCCCGCGTCAGGAACCGGTTCAACCCGGGGTTGTAGTCGCGGAAGCCCATATCGTACGAGCCCGAAGAGGGGTCCCAGCGTTTGCCGTTGAACCGGTAGAAGTTGTACGGCTCCTCACCCGGGTTCTGCGCATCCGGCTTATCAATGCCGGTGAACGCTTCCTCGTCGTCCTTGCCGTAGGCGGTGTAGCCGTAGGTCGCCCGCGTGTCGCCCGTCTCCGAGGTCAACGTCTCCACATCGGTGTGCGGGTTGTAGCCGTAGAACGAGTCCTCGGTGACCTCCGGACCCGTGCCGTCGGTGTCGTGCTTGACCTGCGACAACCGCGCACCCCAAGCGGAGTAGGCATACGAGCGCTGGATCTGGCCGCCGATCTCCTCGGTAATGACCTTGTCCGTCAACCCCAGATACGCGAACTCCGTCGTCTCCCCATCCGCCGTCTTCGTCGTCGTCCGGTCCAACGGGTCGTAGTCGTACGTCGTGGCGTCCAGGCCACCGGTATCGTCGATCTTCTCGTGCTCGATTCAGACCGTCCACCGTTACTGCATGTCTGGAAGTAGCCAAATAGAGCTAAGTTGACTATGGCGTTGGCCAACAACAACACCTTGAGCGATCTCAGTTTGTTCTTGATCCGGGGTTGAGTCGTATGAGACTCGAACCCACCCAGATTCAGTGTCCAGCCATGTACACCAACTTCCAACAGGGACCAGGGAGACCGAAATCCCTTCGCCTAGCTCAGCAGCCGGTTCAAAGAATAACGCCCCGTGTCGCCGACTAGGCGAACCCAGATTCGACTCGATCCAGTTCGCTTTTGGATGTAAGCCCCACGCAAACAGGAGTTGCCCTGTGGTGACAGACATTTCAATTTGAAGCGTACCAACGGAAAGGCTCGCAACCCCAGCATTACCAATACGGCAACGGAGATCGTCCAGGTCGCTCGACTCGAATCGAAAGCTATACTCGGCCTCCTCGTAAATCAGCGCACCTTGAAGCGGCTTTCCGCTCTCTAATCTTATCTTCATCAGCTTCCGCCAGTGGTGAAGTTAAAGTGTAAAATGGTGTTCGATTGCGTGTTCACTACGAGTTCCCAGTTGCCGGCAGATCCTCTGAACGAACCAGGGACATCCCATCGGATGGAATTAGGGGCACCACCCGGGTCGATGACGGGACTACCTCCGCTAACGATCTCTCGAATAGTTAGAGGAGAGTTCATATAGGGGCGAGCCATCCTCCCGTCCTTTAGATAATCACCAAGATGATTGGCGACCGAATTAGTCATCTTGAGATTCTCCACGTCGACCCTGCGAGCCATATCCGCGACTTCGCCTGCAGCGCCGACCGCGCCTCCGACCTTACCTACACCCTTGGCTACCTTTGAGAAGGGGATCATGTTGGAGGCGAGCCAAGCGCAACCCTCGGCGCTGCCTTCAACACAGTCGGCAACGTCTGCGAACGGAGAAAGCTCGTAGAGAAGCTTCACAAACGGTTTAGCATCATCGAACGTAGGATGGCTTGTGGTGCCCGCGTAGCAGCCATCCCGGCTTTGGTTGATCAGCGTGCATACCTTTTGCCAGGCCATCTGGCTTTGTCCTGCCAACGCAACGGCATCCAGTTTTGAAAGCTTCCCGGCGCCCTCGTAGCCGAGCGGGCGTAAGGAACGCTGTTCTTCTTGGGTTAGGTCACGACCAAGGGCAGGTTGATCGATCTTGTCTGCGGCCTGCACCTGAGCAACTCGTTGCTTCGTTCCCTCGATGTCTGGCTTCGCTTGGACGATGGGCATTGGTAGATGTCCGTCGATTTCGATGCGGCTGATGGGGTTGCCGCCGGTGAAGGCGTAGCGGTTGCCGGTCCAGGGGTCGGTGCCGAGCCCCAGGTCAGCCAGTGCCCCGTTGTAGCTGTCCCGCGTCAGGAACCGGTTCAACCCGGGGTTGTAGTCGCGGAAGCCCATATCGTACGAACCCGAAGAGGGGTCCCAACGTTTGCCGTTGAACCGGTAGAAGTTGTACGGCTCCTCACTCGGGTTCTGCGCATCCGGCTTGTCGATGCCGGTGAAGGCTTCCTCGTCGTCCTTGCCGTAGGCGGTGTAGCCGTAGGTCGCCCGCGTGTCGCCCGTCTCCGAGGTCAACGTCTCCACATCGGTGTGCGGGTTGTAGCCGTAGAACGAGTCCTCGGTGACCTCCGGACCCGTGCCGTCGGTGTCGTGCTTGACCTGCGACAACCGCGCACCCCACGCCGAGTAGGCATACGAACGCTGAACCTGCCCGCCAATCTCCTCAGTGACGACCTTGTCCGTCAACCCCAGGTAGGCAAACTCCGTCGTCTCCCCATCCGCCGTCTTCGTCGTCGTCCGGTCCAGTGGGTCGTAGTCGTACGTCGTGGCGTCCAGGCCGCCGGTGTCGTTGATCTTCTCGTGCTCGATCGTGCGGTCGAACCCGTCGTAGGTGAGCCGCTCGATCACCTGCCCCGCCGCGGTCACCGTGTTCAACCGGCCGTACGGGTCGTAGTTGTAGGCCGCCGTCGTGCCGGCGCTCGTCGCCGACAACAAACGGTTACGGTCGTAGTTGAACGTCGTCGTCGTACCGTCGACCGTCTGGTCGATGACGTTGGAATTCGCGTCGTGGGCGTAGGTCTCGGTCTCCAGCACCGCCCCCGTACCGGCGGCCTTCTTCGTCACCGACGCGATCCGGTCCTGCGGGTCATACCCGTACTCCCGCACCTCATCCAGATACGCGGAGTGATCATCGGCATTCTGGACCTTCGACGCATCCCGAATCCGATGCCCGTTCGCGTTGTAGCCGAGGAAGTGCTGCGCTACCAGCGTGCCGTCGCCCTTGGTCTCGACCTGCGAGGCGAGTTGCCCGTCGAGGTGGTAGCCGTAGTCGACGGTGTTGCCGTTGGCCTTGGTCTCGAGGTCCACCTGCCCGCGCGCGGTGTAGCCGTAGGTGGTGACCTTCGGGTCCTGTCCGGTCTCCGTGTTGGTCACCTTCGCCACCAGATCCCGCGGGTCGTACTCGAACGCCGCGTCCTGCGTGTCGTGATCGCGGCTCAGCGGGTTGCCGTTCGGGTCGTAGCTGAATGCCGTGGTGTTCTGCACCGCCCCGGCCAGCTTCTCCTCCACCTTCGCCAGCTGGTTGAGCCCGTTGTAGCCCATCGCGTACGCGTCGACGTTCGCTCCGGGACTGCTGTCGGTGAGTGAGGTGAGGTTGGCGTTGGCGTCGTAGGTGTAGCTGAACGTCTTCGCTTCGGTGTCGGTGTCCCCGGAGTTGTCGCGCACCAGCTTCACCGAGTCCGCCGCGACCTGGCCGTCAGCCTTGTCGGTCAGCTCCACGTTGTGCGAGTTGCCCTTGGTGAAGGCGTGCGTGCCGAGGCTGACCCACTCCCCCGCCTGCTGGGTCTGATTCACGGCCGTGGTCGTCTCGCCCCCGCTGTGCCGCACGGTGTAGGGGGCGTTGGTGGCCTGTGCGCCCGGGTAGCGGGCGAACACCTCGTAGTCGCCGTCCTGGGGCACGTTGAGCGTCCACGTGACACTCGCGTCTCCCGTTCCGGCCGGCGCGGTGCGGTAGTCGTAGCCCTGGAACCCGGCCCCCTCACTGCTGGTGGCCCAGTTTCCCGCCACCTTCAGGTTGGGGGTGTCGGAGTTGTCCACCAGCACCACGTGCTTGCCGACCGGCACGCCGTCGTCGCTGCGGGACTTCAGTTTGCCGTCCGGGTAGTAGTCCCAGCTCATGGTGCGGGCCGACGAGCCGCCCGCGCTGGTGAAGGTGCGCGCGGTCTGCTGGCCGAGGTTGTTGTAGTCGTAGGTGGTGGCGATGTCCCACGGGTCGGTGGAGCCGCGGATCCAGCCGTTGTCGAAGTAGGAGTAGCTGGTGCTGTTGCGCACCGACTGCCCCGCCGACGGCGGCGCCGAGACCTCGGCGAGGTTGCCGACCTTGTCGTAGGCGTAGCGGGTGATGTCGGGCGTGCCGTAGCGGGCGTCGCCGGGATCGTGTGGCGAGTGCTTCTCGATGGGCCGGTTGAGCTTGTCGTAGACGGTGCGCGCGGCGAAGTCGTCCGGGTCGTCGGCGGTGTCGACCCCGCGCGGGGTGATCACCCTGGTCTGGTTGCCGACCTGGTCGTACTCAACGCGGGTTGTGCGCACCACGGTCTTGCCGTCCACGGTGGCATGCGGAGCACGGACCTCCACCACCGAGGAGCGTTCGTCGTAGACGTAGGTGGTGGTGACCTTCTCGGCGTCGGTGCTGGTGGTGACGTTGCCGTCGAGGTCGTAGGTCTGGCTGGTGACGTGGCCGAGGGCGTCCGTTGTGGACACCTGCCGGTGGTTGCGGTCGTAGGCGATCTTCGTGGTGTAGTCGGCCGCGTCGGTGGTGGCGTTCTTGCGCGGGTCCACCACCGTCACCAGGTTGCCGACGTTGTCGTAGGTGTAGGAGATCGTCTCCCCCGCGGCGTTGGTGGCCGCGGTGAGCTGGGAGATCTCGTCATAGGCGTAGCGAGTGACGAAGTCGTCCGGATCGGCTGGTGTGAGGGTGCCCAGCGGCTGGGTCTCGGCCAGCAGGTTGCCGATCGTGTCGTAGCTGAACGTCGAGCGCCGCTCGGGTCCGTCCGGAGTGTCCTTCGGCTCGGTCGCGGCGGTGAGCTGGTCGGCCGGGTCGTAGGTCGCCGTCGTCGTCGCGCCGTTGGGCGCGGTGGACTGTGTGACGTTGTCGTTGGCGTCGTACACCGGCGCCGGGGTCGTGATCAGCTCCCCAGCGTCGGCGTCCTTCGGCACCGTGGTCTCCAGTGGACGCCCGAACACGTCGTAGGCCGCCGTGGTGGTGGCACCGGCCGCGTCGGTGGCCGTGACCACGTTGCCCCGCACGTCGTAGCCGACGGTGGAGGTGTTCGCCAGCGCGTCGGTGGTGGCCCGCGGGTAGCCGGCCGCGTGGTAGTCGGCGAACGTGGTGGTGTTGCCGTTCGCGTCCGTGGAGGTCAGCAACTGCCCGTGCGGGTCGTAGGTGTAGACCGACCGGTAGTCGTCCGCCACATCAGGCGTGGCGACGCCCTTGGGGTCGGTGACCGTGGTCAGGTTGCCGTTGCCGTCGTACCCGAACGCCCAGCGTCTGCCCTCCGGGCTCACCTTTCCGGTGAGTTCCGCGGTGTAGCCGCCCAGTGCGGTCCGATACTCCAATGTGGTCGGTGGCGTGTTGTTCGCCACGGCTTCCGCGTCCCGGATCGACGTCGGGTACCCGGTCTTCGGGTCGTAGGTCCACGTCGAGACCGCCCCGTTGTCCTCGGTGAGCGACACGACGTTGTTGTCGGCGTCCCACGTCATCGCCGTGGTCTCGTTCTTGGCGTTGGTCGTGGAGGTGGGCCTGCCGTAGCCGTCCATCCGGTAGCTGGAGTTGTGGCCTTCGGCGTCGGTGACCGTGGACGTCATCTCCGATCCGGCGGAGCCGTCGGGGTCGGCGTAGGCGAACCCGGTGTCGTGGCCCAGCCGGTCGGTGAGGGTCTTGGCCTTCCACTTGTCCTTCGGGTCCTCGGGCGCGGTGTAGTACGCCAGATCGCTGGTGTTGCCGCGCGGGTCGGTCACCGCGACGAGCTTGACGTTCTTGTTGCCCTGCTCCGCGTCATAGGCGAACCGGAACGTCTTCGCCAGCGGGGTGCCGGCCCCGTCGACCATCTCGGTCAGCAGGCCCTTGTCGTCGTAGCCAAACGTCACCTTGCGCCCGGAGACGTCGGTCACCGACTGCACCATGTCCAGCAGCTTCGGGTTCCTCGTCTCCCCCTTCTCCCAGTAGTCCAGCGTCAGGCTCTGCCTGCCTGCGGGATCGGTGACGTAGGCCAGAAACTTGCGCGGCTGGTTGTTCGACTTGCGCTCGGTGTAGGTGAAGTTCTGGGTGTTGCCGTTGCGGTCGGCGACCGCCGACAGCCAGCCTTCGTCGTCGAAGAAGAACTTCGTGCGGTCCGGCCGGGTCATCATCCAGCGCCGCGAGGTGTCCTCACCGGACACCCGCGCCAGATGCAGATGCACACCCGCGGGTTTGTCGTACGTCCACACCGCGGGGTCGGTGGAGTCGTGCTTGTTCAGGGTGAACTCGTGACTCGTGCCGTCCCCGTCCGGCATGGTGACCAGCGACGGATAGTCCTGTCCCCTTGGGTGCAGGTCCAGCGATGTTCCCAGCCGCGTGACGCCCGACGCCGCCAATGACCAGCCGTAGCCCATCGAGGTGGCCGAGGTGTCCATGCTGTTGTAGGTCATCCGCAGGAACGTCGACAGCCCCCGCCCCGGGTTCGACAAGGCGTCGTAGGAGAACACCGTGTTCCCGGCGTACTGGTTGACCAGCACGTTCGATCCCGCACCCGTGGACTTGCCCACGTAGGAGTAGAACTTCTCCAGCCCGAGCTCGTCACTGGTCGGGTCCTCGACCGTCACGTTCTGCGGCAGCGCGGGAATCCCGCCCGTGCCGGACAACCAGCTGCCGTCGGTGGTGTCGCGCAGGTCCCAGCTGAGCACGAACTGCTCACGCTTGTTCCCCGCCGCGCTCTGGATCGGCGTCTTCACCCGCGCCTGCACGGTCACCGTGCCCATCGGCGGAACATCCGCGGGCAGCGCGGTCTCCAGCCGGTTGCCGCCGGTGGTGACATCGGTGCCGTCCGGCAGGCCCCAGCGGTAGGACAGCACCCGGTTGCCCGAGGACCAGGTCGCGCCGGTGGTGTTGGTCAGCGTCACCGGCACCGTGTACTCGTCACCGGGGATCATCCGCATCGACGGTGTGTCCGGCGCGTAGTAGGTGGACTCCGCCGTCGGCTCGGTGTAGGTGACCACCAGGTTGGGCCGCAACTGCGGCTCCGCGGCCTCGTCGGACAGGAACAAGGCTCGCTGCTCGACCGCCGTGTCGTTGAGCCGCACCAGCATCCCGTGGTTCGACGCCGGATCGTTGACCCAGCTCTGCACCAGGCCGGAAACGTCCCACCAGTTCCACTTCGGATCGTTCGTCACGGTGGTCAGCTGGTCGGCCATCGTGCCGTAGGTGCCGCCGCCCGCGGTCCATGCGGTCGCCGCCGACGCCCGCCGCCAGGTCGCCTCGCTCTCCACGAACGGCTCGTCCAGCTGGTGCACGTTGATCCTGGCCCCACTGCCCCAGGAGTAGAAACCCCACAGGCCGACCTCTGCCTCCTCGATCCGCGCGTTCGCCGGGATCGACGACAGATCGGGAAAGTTCACCACCGGCCGCGTCGTGGCGTAGGTCGACGAACCGATCCCCGCCGACAACCACTTCTGACCACCGAAGGTGTCCAGGTTCGTGTCCGGTTGTCCCGAGGACAACGTCGTCGCCTCGGACGTCTGCAGGATCTGCGTCACCCTGCCCGCCTTCGGCAACCGCGCGACCTGCGTCGGACCGGGGATCAACTGCCCGTCCCGGGTCTTGGCCACGATCATGTAGTAGTACGCCGCACCGAACGGATCCGGTGAGTCCGCGGGCGTCGGGCGTGCCGTCGTGTCGGAGAAGCTCGTCGCGTCCGGCGACAGCGGAGCGATCAGTGTGTACCGCGAAGGCGTGAACGCCTGGTACACCGTGCGGTGCACCTGGTACTCCACCACGTCATCGGCCGGGTTCGTCGGCTGCGGATCGACGTAGGGATCCCAGTTCAACTCCGCGCCCGTCGAACGGATCGTCGTCGGGTAGTGCAGGTTCACGCTCGGCCGGCCATAGGTGAGGACCAGCTTCGGCCGGTTCGCCACCTCACCGCCGTAGGCGAACTCCGCGGCCTGGTAGATCGCTCCGCCCCGGTTCAGCGCCTCGTCGGTCGCCTTGAGCATCAGCCCGTGGTTCTGCGCCGAGCCCGACACCCAGGACTGCGCGATGTTGCGCACGTCGAACTCGTGCCACACGTTCGCCTTGTTCGCCTGTTTGACCGCAGTGGACAGTCCGGCCTCGGCGAAGTCCTGGTTCGCGGAGTTCCAGGTCGCGGTGTCCTCCGACCAGGCCTGGGTGATCCGCCGCGCCTCGATCTCCACGTTGTTCACGGCGGTGTGCAACTCGCTGTCGTAGTACGTCCGCAGCCGCGCCGACGTCAACGACGTCCCGGCGGGCACCACCGAGGTGTCGAACTTCAGCAGGCTTCGCGCCACGCCCCACGGGTCCGTCCCGACCGAGAGCCGGTAACTCGAACCGTCGTTGCGGGTCGGGGTGTCCGACCAGATCTGCACGTCCTCGCCGGTGGTCGGCGTCGGCTCGATCTTGATGGTCGGATCGATCACCACCGGATACCGCCGCTCCGGCGCGGCCAGCCAATCCTTGTCCGCTGCGACCGTCACCGTGATGTTCGCGCCCTGCTGCTCGACGGTCTGCGTCACCTTGTCGCTGAACACCTTGCCGTGCGGCGACTTCTGATCCGCACTGCTGTCGAACATGAACGGTCGCGGCATCACGAACAACGGCGGCCCGTGCTCGCCGGCCGCCCCCTTGGCGAAGAACCCGATGGAGCCGTCCGGCTGCTGCCGCGCGGTCACCCCGCCCAGGCGCATCGTGAACCGGAAGACCGACTCCCCGACCGGTGAAGGCAGCACGATCCGCTCCTTCAGCGCCTCGCCGGTCACCTCGTACTCGAGGTCCGCGTTACCGAACGCGTCGGGATAGGTGACCGTGTCACCCTGCACCCGCGGCGACAACGCCCGCGACTCGCCGGCGATCCCCAGCGCCACCTGCTTGCCTGCCGCCTCGAACCGCACCAGCCGGTCGCTCTTGTCACCGAAGTCGCTGCGGAACCTGTTCTTGTCGTTGCCGAACCGGTACCCGTCCCTGGCTCGCTCGATCACCGTCGGGTCGATATCGGACCATCCGTCGCCGTCCCGGAAGTGCCGCGGCTCGGGCGAGATTTCGACCTCGGTCCGCCCGTCCGACATGGCGAAGACCTTTGTCGTCGCCGAGCGCTTGTCCACCAGTTCCTTGACGCGCTTCGGTGGCTCGGGCGGTTGCTCGGGCGCGGAAGCCGCACGGGGCGCCGGTTCCGCGGCGGCCGACTCCGGCGAGATCAGCCCGACCACCGAATTCCACAAGCGACCCAGACCGAGGTCCGTGCCCCCTGCCGACGTCACCGGCGGCCCCACCGGCATACCCACCGTCAGCAGTGCCACGAACAGCGCCGTGATCAGGGCGCGCGACAAGAAACCCCGCTTGCGGGACGAACGCATCAGAGATCCCCTCAGCTTGCAATGAGCGGCATCCCCGACAGACACCCAGCCATACCGCGGCTCCTTGAACAGGCAACCATCCGGGAACGCGGCAAGCGATCAACCAACAGGCGTAAGAACCAGGTGAAGAAATGAGCCACGTGGCGGTACGGCCGGTTGGTGCTAGCGGTGACACCGCCCACGTTCAGAAGTAATGAAACTTAGGTTAGTCTGCCCTTCGTACTGCTCGCCTGCGTAGCGAGCACGCCCCAGCGAAGGACTTCACCGATGAACGCAACCTTGGGAAGACGGCGCCTGCGTGCGCTCGGCGCCGCGATCGCCGCCACCGCCATCGGTCTCAGCGGCTGCGGTACCGCGTCCACGACCGAGACCGCGCCCGATTCCCAGGGCGGTGACGCCTTCCCCGTCACGATCGAGAGTGCCCTCGGCACGGCCGAGATCCCGCAGCGCCCGGAACGGATCGTGACGCTCGGCCAGGGCTCCGCCGAGACCGCGATCGCGCTCGGCCAGGCCCCGGTCGGAATCGAGAGCTACGAGTGGGGCAGCGACGACACCGGTTACCTGCCCTGGATCCACGAGGCCGTGACAGCCGAGGGCGGGCAGCTGCCCACGCAGTTCACCGGTGGCGAGGACATCGACTTCGAGGCCATCGTCGAACTCGCCCCCGATGTCATCCTCGCGCCGTGGTCGGGCATCACGCAGGAACAGTTCGACATCCTCAACGACATCGCACCGACCGTCGCCTACCCGGGCAAGGCCTGGAGCACCGACTGGGACGAGCAGATCAAGATCATCGGCAAGGCGCTGGGCAGGACGGCCGACGCGGACGAGCTCATCACCGGAATCGAGCAGCGGTTCGCCGAAGCCGCGGCAACGCGGCCCCGCTACGCCGACGTGACGTTCTCCTACATCTACACCAACGGCCCCGGCACCCTCGGTGTGTTCCTCCCCGATGAGCAGCGCGTCGCGATGGTGTCGAAGCTGGGCCTCACCGTCGATCCCGTCGTGCAGACCCTGCCAGAGACCGAGGGGACCGATTCCGCTCTGATCGGACTGGAGCAGGCCGACAAACTGCGCGACAGCGACCTGGTCTTCACGTTCTACGCCAATCCGGAGACGAAGAAGGAGATCGAGGCCCAGCCGCTGTACAAGAGCATTCCGGCCGTCGAGCGGGGCAGCGTCGTGGCCAGTGCGGACAACTCCTTCGTCACCGCCTCCTCCATCATCAACCCGCTGACGGTCCCCTGGGTGATCGACCGCTACCTGCCCGAGATCGATGCCGCGATCGCCAAGCTCGACCGGTAGGCTGTGTTCAACAAGCGCGCGGTCGCGGGCCCACGGCACGCGTTGATCCTGTGCGCCGGACTCGCGCTCCTGGTGACCGCAGCCGGACTGAGCCTCATGCTCGGCGGCAAGGCCACCTCCGCGGCCGACGTGTGGCACGTGCTGACCGGGACCGCCGACCCGTTCCTGACCACGGTCGTCGAGAGCCGCTATCCGCGCACCGCACTCGGCATCCTCGCCGGTGCGGGGCTCGCCGTCGCGGGCACGCTCCTGCAGGCCATCACCCGCAATCCATTGGCGGAGCCGGGCCTGCTGGGGATCAACATGGGCGCCGCGGCAGCGATCGTCACCGCCACCGCGTTGCTCGGCGCGCAGAGCGGAACCGCGACGGTGTGGTGGGCGCTGCCGGGGGCGATCGTCGCGGGCGCGGGGGTCTATATCATCGGCACGGCGGGCGCGGGCACCGGACTCGTCCGGCTGGTGCTGGCCGGCGCGGTGGTGTCCGCCGTGCTCGGCGCCTACATCCAGGCCATCACCCTCAGCCTGCCGGACGTGTTCGACAGCTACCGGTACTGGGTGGTGGGCTCGCTCGCGGGCCGAGGCTTCGACACGCTGCTTTCGGTACTGCCGGTCACGCTCGCCGGAGGCATGCTGGCCCTGGTGCTGGCGCCCGCGCTGAACGCGCTCGCGCTCGGCGACGAGGCGGCGGTCTCGGTCGGCGCCAATGCCACGCTCGTGCGAGCGGGCGGCCTCGCGGCGGCGACCCTGCTCAGTGCGGGCGCGACGGCGGCCGTCGGCCCGATCGCCTTCGTCGGTCTCGCGGTACCGCACATCGTCCGCGCGCTCGCCGGGATCGACTTCCGCGTCCAGATCCCGTGTGCCCTCCTGCTCGGCCCCAGCCTGCTGCTGCTCGCCGATGTGCTGGGACGGGTGCTCGTGCGTCCGCAGGAACTCATGGTCGGCGTGGTCGCCGCGTTCGCCGGCGCGCCGTTCCTGCTCTACGCCGTGCGGCGGATGCGGGGTGCCATGTGATCGTCCACGCGGACCTGTCCCGGGGCGAGCGCCGCCCTGTGGTGCGGCTGGGTGGTGCTGTCACGCTGCCGGTGCATCGCAGGTCGGTGCTATTGACGGTCGCACTCGTACTCGCCGTCGGCCTGGCGTCGGTCGCGACGCTGACCATCGGGAAGGCGGGTATCCCGCTCGCGGAACTGCCTGCCGCGCTGGCCGGGGGCGCCGAGGGCAGCGCCGAGTTCGTGCTCGAACGGCTGCGCGGACCCCGGCTGGTCGTGGCGATCGGCACGGGGCTCGCACTCGGGATGGCCGGAGCACTCTTCCAATCGGTGGCAAGGAATCCGCTCGGTAGCCCCGATGTGATCGGAGTCGGCTCGGGAGCGGGTGCCGGGGCGGCCTTCTTCGGCCTGCTCGCGCCCGGATTGATCCCGGTTCCGGTCGGCGCCGTACTCGGTGGTGGCGCCGCGGTGCTGCTCGTCTACGTGTCGACAGGCAGTGGTTTCCGGCATCCGGGACGGTTGATCGTCGCGGGAATCGGCGTCGCGGCGATGTCCGCGGCGTTCACGCACTACGTCGTCTACGTGGCGGCGCGGGACAGTGCGAATGTGCTGTCGGCCTACCTGAACGGGAGCCTCGCGGCCCGCTCCTGGGAACACGCGGGCACGATCTGGCTGGCACTCGCCGTCGTCGTACCGGCCGTGCTGATGCTGGCGGGGCGCGTCGCCGTGACCGAGCTGGGTGACGAACTGGCGGACAGCCTCGGAGCCGGGCCACGCTCGGCACGGGTCTGGGCGATCGTCGCCTCAGTGGCCCTTTCGGCGGCGGCGGTGAGTGTGGCCGGACCCATCGCGTTCGTCGCACTCACCGCGCCGAACATCGCCAAGCGGTTGTCGGGCGCGCCCGGCGCGAATCTCGTGTCCTCGGGGCTGACGGGCGCCCTGCTGCTGGTGCTCGCCGACCTCGCCGCACAGCACTCGCCGATCGGGGAGCGGCTACCCGTCGGGATCTTCACGATGGCGATCGGCGGTGTCTACCTCGGGCACCTGCTGATCCACGAGTGGCGGAAGGGTGTGCTGTGAACGGAAAAGGACTGGATTTCCTGCGAGCCGACCAGGCGACACTGGGGTACGGCGGGGTGCCGGTCGTGCACGACCTCAGCCTGGACGTCCCGCAGGGCGAGTTCACCGTCCTGATCGGCCCCAACGGTTGTGGCAAGTCCACTGTGCTCAAGTCCATGGCACGAGTGGTGCGGCCGCAATCTGGCCAGATCCTGTTGCACGGAAAGAACTTGCGCAGTTACCGGGGCAAGGCGGTGGCGCGGCGGTTGGCATTGCTGCCACAGAGTCCGGTGGCACCTGATCGGATCACGGTTCGTGACCTGGTCCGCCGAGGGCGCTACCCGCATCACCGCCCACTGCGGCAGTGGAGCCCGGCCGATGATGTGGCCGTCGCGCGGGCCCTGGAGCAGACGGACCTGGCCGGCAGTGGGAACAGGCAGCTGAGCGAGTTGTCCGGCGGGCAGCGGCAGCGGGCCTGGTTCGCGATGGTCCTCGCGCAGGACACCGACATCGTTCTGTTGGACGAGCCGACCACGTTCCTCGACATCGCGCACCAGTTCGAGGTGCTCGAGCTGTGCGCGCGGCTGCATCACGAAGGGCGCACGGTCGTGGCGGTGCTGCACGATCTGAACCAGGCGGCGCGCTACGCCACGAATCTCGTCGTCATGGCCGAGGGCCAGGTCGTGGCGGCGGGCGATCCGGCGACGGTGCTGACCACAGAACTGGTCACCGAGGTGTTCGGCCTCGACTGCGACGTCGTGCCGGATCCGCATGCGGGCACGCCGATGGTCATTCCGCTTCCCCTGCGGGATCGCGTTCGGCCTTGACCCGCTCCCACTGCTCGGTGAGCACGTCGTGGTATCCGTCGAGCCAGGTCATGTAGTCCCGCATGTTGACCAGGCGGTTGCGGCTCTTGGCGTCGAGATGCGGCAGCCGGTCGAGCGCGGTCTCCGCCAGCGCGCGCTGCTTCTTCAGGTAGTCCCGCTCGTTGCGCAGGAAGCTACCCCACACGTCCTCGTCCATTGTGTACATCCGCGCCTTGGTGTCGCCCGGAACCCGCTGGACGAAGCCGACCTCGGTCAGGCTCCTCAGGTACACCGACGTCGAGCCCCTGCTGACACCCGCACCCTTCGCGATCTCGTCGGCGGAGACGCGGTCCTTGCCGCACACGAGCATGAAACCCACGATCCGGCCTTCGGACCTGGCCGCGCCCTGTGAGCGCCAGAACTGCGCGAACTGCGCGATGAACCAGTCGACGAACTCGTCCGCGCTGCCCGTTTCGTTCACCCTCCGAGTATCGCTCAGGAGCTGGTCAACGGGCTGTTCAGGTGCCACAAAACTGCCAACTCACGCCCCGGAACTGCCAACTCGCGATGGCGCTTTCCGGTCTCACACCGTCCCACGGGCGTGAAATCGGCGGTGCAGTTCCCGGATCGGTTCTGCCAGTTCGGGTACCGGGCCGTCCACGACCATGTCCGGAACGATCTCCCTGATCGGCAGCGCGCGCACGGGCGGCGGTGGCACCCCCAGTTCGGCCAACCAGGACGCCGTTTGCTCCGACGAACTCGCGTACACGATCCGGCCGAGACCGACCCAGCCGTGCGCGGCCGCACACATCGGGCAATGCTCGCCCGAGGTGTACACGGTGGCCGCCGACCGCTGATCCGGGGTCAGGTGAGCCGCCGACCAGCGGGCCAGCTCGAACTCGGGGTGCCGGGTCTGATCGCCGCCGGCCACGCGGTTGTGGTCCTCGGCGAGCACTTCGCCCTCGGCGGAAACGAGGACCGAGCCGAACGGCTCTTCGCCCGCTTCCAGTGCCTGTGTCGCCAGCTCCACACAACGGCGCAAGTACGGCAGCTCAGCGTCGTCGATCATGGCGATCAGCCGAGGGGCTCGTAGTCGATCTCGAGGAAGTCCTCGACCTCGGTGAGCCAGCGTTCGGCCACGAACCCCGTGTGCACGGGGTGCTCGTTGTAGTTCGTGTACGCCGTCTGGTCGGCGAACTCCATCGAGAAGCCGAACCGGAAGTCGTTCTTGGGGCTCGTCTGGCGCAGTTGTTCGAAGCGTTCGACACCGGGGATGTCGGCGAGCGCGAGCGCGGCCTTCAGGAACCCAGCCTCCTCGTCGGACCCGGGGGCATGACGGAGCCGGAACGCGACCGTGTGACGAATCATGCGACCCACCCTATCCGGACCGACACCTTCCCCATCGCACTTTCCCGGGAAAGTGCGATGGGGAAGGCGCTGGACCTGGGGCGGGGCTTTCCGGGTCTCGCACTTTCCCGGGAAAGTGCGAGACCGCGTGGTACTTGCGGACATCCCAAGCCAGTGCGTCGGCTCAGGCGAGGTGGTGGACTTCTTGGAGGCCGTAGACGGGGGTTGGAATGTTTTCGTGGCGGGCCTTGAGTTGCAGTGCCAGGTACAGGGAGTAGTGCCTTGACTGGTGCAGATTTCCGCCGTGGAACCAGAGGCCTTCCTGCTGGGTCGGCTTCCACATGTTGCGCTGCTCCCCCTCCCACGGCCCCGGGTCCTTGGTCGTGCCCGACCCGAGGCCCCAGCACTTGCCGACCTTGTCCGCGACGTCCTGGCCGATCAGGTCGGCCGCCCAGCCGTTCATCGAGCCGAACCCCGTCGCGTACACCACCAGGTCGGCTGGCAGTCGCGTGCCGTCCGCCAGCACCACCTCGTGTTCGGTGAGCTCGCGGACCTGCCCGTGCGCGAGCTTGATGTCCCCGTTCGCGACGAGTTCACTCGCACCCACGTCGATGTAGTACCCGGAACCGCGGCGCAGGTACTTCATGAACAGCCCGGAACCGTCATCGCCCCAGTCGTGCCGGAAGCCCGCCTTCTCCAGGCGCTCGTAGAAGTCGGCGTCGCGCTCGGCGATCGCCTGGTACACCGGGATCTGAAACTCGTGCATGATCCGGTATGGCAGGGAGGCGAACGTCAGATCGGCCTTCTGCGTGGTCATCCCCGAGGCCACGGCCCGCTCGGAGTACAGGTCGCCGAGCCCGAGTTCCATCAGCGAGTCCGACTTGACGACGTGCGTCGACGACCGCTGGACCATCGTCACGTCGGCGCCCACCTCCCACAGCGCGCCGCAGATGTCGTGTGCGGAGTTGTTCGAGCCGATCACCACGGCGCGTTTGCCCGCGTACGCCTCCGGCCCGGGGTGCCGGCTGGAGTGGTGCTGGTCGCCGGCGAAGCTGTCCTGTCCGGGGAACGTGGGAACATTCGGTTTGCCGGACATCCCGGTGGCGAGCACCAGGTGCTTCGGCCGGAGCGTGACCTGCTCCCCGTCCCGATCGACGTGAACGGTCCACTGCTTCGTGCGTTCGTCGTAGGAGGCCGACGTGCAGGTGCTCGACGTCCAGTAGGGCACCTCCATCACCCGCGTGTACATCTCCAGCCAGTCACCGATCTTGTCCTTCGGCGCGAAGACCGGCCAGGTGTCGGGGAAGGGCAGGTACGGCAGGTGGTCGTACCAGACGGGGTCGTGCAGACAGAGCGTCTTGTACCGGTTGCGCCATGAGTCCCCCGCTCGCGGATTGCGCTCGATCACCAGCGCGGGCACGCCGAGCTGGCGCAGGCGCGCGCCGAGCGCGATCCCGCCCTGGCCGCCGCCGACGACCACCACGTAGGGCTGCTGGGCGTAGCCGAGCTGGGCGTCCTCCCGCGCCCGCCGATCGGCCCAGCTGAGCCGATCGCGATCAGCACCGTGCACCGCGCCGAGCGGGCGGCTCGCACCCTTGTTCTCCTCGTGCCCCTTGATCTCGTGCACGGTGGTCAGCAGGGTCCACGCGCCCTCTTCGGTCAGTCGCAGGTGCCCGAGACCGCGGCCGACGGCCGTCTCGAAGCCGATCCACGCGGAGGTGACGCCGTCGGCTTCCTCCGCGGGCTCGATGGTGCGAAACCCGGACGGATCCGTGTCGGCCAGCCGGGCGCCGAGCAGGTCCGCGACACCCGCACGGCCCTCCACCGTCTTGATGTTCCAGGTGAACGCGACGAGGTCGCGCCAGAAGCTGTCGGTGGCGAACATGCCCGCGGCCCGCCGCACGTCACGGGCGGTCAGCGCGGCCTCGAACTCCGCGAGCCAGTCGTCCACCCGCTGTTGTGGCGTGGCGTTCTCGCGCACGGAGTCCTGCCGGATGTCGGGCTGGACGGTCTGCGTCATCGCAATTCCTCTCGCCGGGCCTTCCTGTGACTCACAGCACACGACACGGACGAGGTGGCGAACAAGGGTTGCAGCGCGTTGCACGCGCCATGGCGCAGCTCACAGCACAGCGGCTATCGTCACGGGAGGGCCCAAGGACGGGAACGGTGATCGTGAGCGGTTTCGGTGCGATCGAGCAGGGCACGGACCTGCAGGCGTACGCCCGCGCCCTGGCCAGGACCCACCACGCCGTCCTCGGTGGCTCCCGCCCTCCGATGCGCCCGCGCGACCTCGTCGCCAGGTCGTGGTCCAGGGTGCTCGCGCTCGGTCTCGATCCCGACGGGCGGAACACGCGGGACCCGTTGTCGGTGGCGGAGGTGGAGCGCCTGCGCAGGGAGTCCCCACTGAGTTCGGTCATCACCGAGCTGAGGGGACTGATCTCCGCCGTCGCGGACGCGTCCCAGTTCCTGCTGGTGGTCACCAACGGCGAGGGCGTCATCCTCTGGCGGGAGGGCGCGGCGCGCACCAGGATCCGCGCGGACAGCCTGGGGTTCGTCGAGGGGGCGCTCTGGACCGAGTCGGCGGTCGGCACCAACGCGATCGGAACCGCGATCGCCGAGGCTGCCCCGGTGCAGCTGTTCTCCGCCGAGCACTTCGAGCAGCCGCAGCATCCGTGGTACTGCACAGCCGCCCCGATTCACGATCCGCGCACCGGCGAACTCCTCGGCATCGTCGACGTCAGCGGCCCGGCGATGACTCTGCACCCGACCATCGGCGCGCTGGTCGAGACCGCCGTCCGGCTCGCCGAGCTACGACTCTGGCGCCACCACGAGCACCGGCTCGAACAACTGCGAACAGCAGCCGCACCCCGGCTCGCCGCGGTGGACGGCCCGCTGTTGCTGGTCGACGAGCACGGCTGGGTCGCCCACAGCACGGGCATCACGGTCCGGGACCGCATCGCCGTGCCCCGTGGCGATCGGGCGATCGCCGTACCGGGGCTGGGGCTGTGCCTGCCCGAGGCCGTCGCCAACGGCTGGCTGGTGCTGCCCGCTGGCAGCGACAACACCGTGCGGCTGCTGCTCGATCTCTCCGGGCAGCCGCTGATCGAGGTGAGTGGCAGTGGCGCACCGTGGCGCAGCTCGCCGACCGCCCGGCACGCGGAGATCCTGCTCCTGCTGCACCTGGCCGGGTCGGCCGGACTGAGCGCCGCCGCGCTGAGCTCGGCACTCTACGGCGATGCCGACCACGTGGTGACGGCCCGTGCGGAGGTGTCCCGGCTGCGCAAGATTCTCGGCGCGGTCGTCGACACGCGGCCGTACCGGCTGGCGGACGGAGTCGAGCTGCGAGTGGACTTCGGCCAGGCCGAGCACCTGCGTGACTGCGCCCTTGTCCACGACTCCACCGCTCCCGGACTGCGGCGGGTGGCCGACCGGCCGGTGCAGCACGTGGTTCCGTAGGGCGGGCCACTCCACGTGTCGTTCCCCCGCAGCGGGGTAGGCCTGTGGAATGTTCTTCGACTCCTGGGGCGGGCTCGGCAGGGTGGTCCTCGTGGGGATCCCCGCCTACGTACTGCTGGTGATCGTGCTCCGCCTCTCCGGCAAGCGGACGCTGGCCAAGATGAACGCCTTCGACCTGGTGGTCACGGTGGCACTGGGGTCCACACTGGCCACCGTCCTGCTGACCGCCGACGTCGCGCTCGCCGAAGGCGTGCTGGCACTGGCCCTGCTCGTCGCGGCCCAGTTCGTCGTCGCATGGCTGGGCGTGCGCGTGCCCGCGATCCGCGGGGCCGTGCGCTCGGACCCGACACTGCTGCTGTGGCAGGGACGGCTGCGACCCGACGCCCTCCGGGAGCAGCGCGTCAGCGAGACCGAGGTGCTGCAGGCGATCCGGTCGCACGGTATCGGCGGGCTGGATCAGGTGGCCGCGGTGGTACTGGAGACCAACGGCAAGCTCAGTGTGATCCCCATCGCGAAGGCGGGCACCCTCGACGCACTGAACAACGTGCCGGACGTGCCCGGCGAAACGTGACAGTACGGCGAGTCAGTCCCGGCCGGTCGGCACGACCAGCACCGAGTCGCCGAATACCCGCAGTGCGGCAGGATCGCCACCGTCGTCGACGATGACGGTGTGCTCCCGATCGAGCGGAGCCCAGTAGGAGACCGGTGCGCTGTCCACCTTGGAATGGTCCACGAGCACATAGGACTCGTGGCCCGCGTTGCAGCATCGCGTGCTTGAGCTGAGCCTGTTCCAGCGTCGGCAACTTGACTCAGTCGGGACGCCGCTCGTCAGCCGATTCGCTCTTCTAGACAGACTGTGACACTGTCACCGGCGCCCTTCCCGATCGCCGTGCGGATATCGGCCTTCACCGGCAGCTTGTGCGTCCCGTCGCCCATGGCCATGAACGAGCTCCGGAACGGGTGCCCGTCGATCGTCCCCCTGACCTTCACCAGCCCGCGCGTCCCGAAGAACTCGACCGAGTCGGGCATCACGACGTAGGTCCATCCGCCCTTGGCCGTGCTCTTGCGCAGGGTCGCCGTGAACTGCTTGTCCAAGCTTCGCTGCTCGTCCGGTCTGTTCATCAGCACCTGGTCCTTCGGGTCGGAGCACGCACGTCCGCGCAATCCTCCCGCAGCGGACCGATCAGTGGGAATGTCCGTCCGAGTGCCCAGACGAGTGCGAGGATTCCGACGTCGTGGGTCGCCGGGTGGCCGTGGACCCGCCCGGAACGGGTTCGGGTGTGGAGGTCGTCCCGTGGTGACCTCCGGTTCCGGGTTCGCCGTGACTGTCGTGTTCCGCGCCGCCGTGCGCGTGGTCGAGACCCGCGACCACGCCCGGCGCCATGACCGCCGCGACCAGCATGGCCGCACCGCCCAGGGCGAACCGGTATCTCCAGACGGAGATCTTCGACGCGTGCTCGCGCGGCAGCATCCCCCACGCCGCACCGAGAACGACGACCAGTTCCAGCACCGTCGCCAGAATGCCCGCGGGCCCAAGGGATTCCGGGATATCGGCGTGGGGGCCGAACGGAAGACCATTGGTACGTGTCACGACCCACAACGCGATGGCAGCCGTGTTCGCCACGACACCGATGCCGAGGACGGCCCGGTGCGCCGACCGCAGCACGGCCACGGCCCAGCCGAGCTGGAGGAGCGCCAGCCCGGCGAAGAACAGCCCGGACGGGGCCCACTCCCGCCAGTGGTCCGGTGTGACGGCGAGGTGGATCACCGCCGCGCCCGCGGACGCGAACGCCGCGACGGCCGCGGCCAGCTTGATATCGGTCCTGTAGTACATGTCGGCAACTCCTGAGTCGGTACGGGTTGTGCGTGTCAGCGGCTGTCGCCGCGGACACGCTCTAGACCCGCATCACCTGGAGTTCCCGCACCGGATCGGGCGGCGCCCGCGCCCCGTCCACCGCGTCTGCCGCGGCAGTTGGCAGGGGCTGGCCCGCAGGAGCCGGCGTACCCGTCCAGGCTGCCGTGGCGGCCGGCAGGCCGGGCATGTTCCGGACGCAGAGGTAGCCGCAGTGGCCGTCGCCAGCGGAGTCGTGCGGCTGCGACCCCTCGCTCTCCCCCACGCCCAGACCCGGGTGGTGCTCGGGAGGCGCGGTGGTCGACAGATGGTGCCCTTGATCGGCGGCGACAGAGGGCACGTCGGCGTGGGAGTGCGTACCGAGCAGATGTCCGGCGAGTATCAGCGCTGCCACGAACGGTAACGGTCCGAGGTGCCACAGGACGGACCTACCTGCTCGGTGTGCCGATCGCTGCATGAATCACCGTGTGGCCCTCGACGTCGCCCGGAATCGTACACGGGGAGCGCGAAGAAGGCGGCGAACCCAGCCGGAGGTCGAGTTCAGGCCCAGAGCCCGCTGACCAATGTGCGAACGAACGAGGCCGCAAGCTTCTCGTTGCCTTCCACGCTCTCACTGTCACCGGCGAAGTTGCTGAGGAACGCGTGCTGCAGACAGGCGCCCAGCAGGAGTGCCGCAACCGATTCGGCGTCGACGTCCGCACCGATCGCACCTGCCCGCTGCTCCGCGACGAGGTAGGCGGCGACCGCGTCACGTACGGTCTCCGGACCCGAACCGCGCTCGGCCAGCGCTTTTCGGTGGGCGGCGAGCAACCCCGGCTCGGAGAACACCGATGCCGCCATCGGAAAGGTCGCCCCGTAAAAGGCAATGGCTCCGCGTGCGACCTCCTCCAATGTCTCCGCGACCCGCCCCTGCCCGACCTGCTCGCGCAACCCGGCCAGCACGGTCAGCAGATCACTCGGCACCCGCTCGCTCAACACCCCGACGAAGAGGTCGGTCTTGTCCCGGAAATGCTTGTACAGCGTCGCTTCCGAGTAACCGGCCTGCCGCGCGATCTCCTTGGTCGTCGCATGGGCGAGACCGCGGGTGTGCATCACGTGCGCGGCGGCGTCGAGTATCCGATCCCGAGTGTTCACGACACCTCCCCCGCCGCAGCGACACCGACGACCTGCCGCACGGACTCCGGGTCGTTGATCATGTCAAGCATGGCGTAGGCCAGGTCCGCCCGCGAAATTGCGTGAGTTCCGGCAACGGCGCCACCCATCGCCCTGCGATAGCTGCCACTCAGCGGTTTGTCCAGGAGCCGGGGTGGCCGCACGATCGTCCACTCCGCGTCACTGCCGACCACCGCTTCCTCCATCACCCGCAGATCCGCGTAGACATCCCGGAAGACGGCCCGCACCAGCGGAAGGGCGAGCCGTCCTACCAGCGACTCCCCCTCCGGCAGTGGGCCGACCGGCGCGGCGCTCACGACCAGCAGACGCCGGACATCGGCGGCTTCCATCGCCCGCAGCATGGCACGCACCGCGACAGTGGCGATCCCGCCCTGTTTCGCGCTCGCGGCCAGGGCCGAGAGCACGGCGTCCTGGCCGTCGATCGCCGAACGCACCGCCTCCGTGTCGGCGAGTTCGGCTTCGATCACCGACAACTCGGGGTGGTCGATCGGCATCCGCGCCGGGTCACGCACCACGGCTCTCACCGAGTGCCCCGCGTCCAATGCCTGCCTGACCAGCTGTTTTCCCGTTCCCCCAGTGGCCCCGAAAACCGTGATACGCATGAGTTCCTCCTTGGGTGGTGAGCGCTTACTAACCACCCTACCGGAGGAAGAGGCGTTTCAGCAGCAGGTCGACCGCGCGGACGGCACGTGAGCGGGCCTCCGCGACATCACCCGCCTCCGCGACCCAGAGCGCGGCCTCGTTGAGCGCCCCCGAGATCAGGGCGACGAACGGTGAGACGTCGAGGTCGCTGGGCGCGCCTTCGGATCCTTCCCCGACGAACGCGGCGAGCCCCTCGCGCAGGGTGCCGGCACAGTGCGCGTTGTCGATCTCCCGCCACCGTGGCACGCCGAGCACCGCGGGACCGTCGATCAGATACAGCCGGTGCAACCGCGGCTCGGCCATCGCGTCCAGCCAGACCCGGCAACCCTGCCGCAGTGCCTCGAAGGAGGACGGCGCAGCCGCCGCGGCCTCGTCGATCCGGACCACCACCTCCTGCGCGACCAGTTCCACGACCGCGTCGAACAGCGCGTGTTTGTCCGGGAAGTGGTGGTACAGCGCTCCCCGGGTCAGCCCGGTCGCCTCGACGACCTCGCGGGTGCTGACCCCGGCGAACCCGTCTCGGGCGAACAACTCGCGCGCCGCCGCCAACAACTGTGCCCTGCTTCGCGCATGTCGTTCCGCGTTCGGGCCACGACGCTCAGCCATGGGAGTCCTCGACGGCTTCCTGCAGCTGCGCGGCGACCTCGGCACCGAAGAACGCCGGGTCCGGCTCGATCGGCTGGATGATGTCCACCCACACGCCCGCGGGGTCCCGCAGCAGGAAATGCCGCTGCCCCCACGGCTCGTCCCGAAGCTCGACCGCGGGCTCGAGGCCCGTCGCGCGCACCGAGTCCAGCGCCATCCGCGCGTCCTCGACCTCGACGCTGAGGATCAGCGAGTCACCGGCGAAGCGCTGCCGGAACTGGGGCAGCTGCTGGTCGAGACCCTCGCGCATGAACGCGATCCCGAACCGCCGCCCCGTCCCGCCGCTGACCAGGTACACGAACCAGTCGGCCTCGAAGGCGACCGTGAACCCGAGGTGCCGCACATACCAGTCGCGCACGTGCCGCGGATCCTCGACGACCACGAGTGAATACAGATCTTTGAGTTCCATATCGGCCACGCTAGCATCTACCTACAAGCTGCATGTAGGTAGATGCCCTCACTCGGGCCGGGGGTCCCAGCGAAACCGCCGGACGGCGACCACCGCTCCGACGATGCCCCAGCAGAACAGCACGCCAAGGCTCGTCCAGGCGTAGCCGGTGCCGTGGCCGAGTGAGCCGAGCAGTGCCTCGTTGAAGGGCCGCACCGGCAGCGCGCCCGAAATGGTCCGGAGCACCCCGGAGTCGACCGGCATGTAGGTGCCCGAGACGAACAGGAGCGGAAACAGGACGAACTGCACGACCGCCGGTGCTGCCTCGGCGTTGCGGATCAAGGAGGCCACCGCGACTCCGAGCGCGCAGAATGCCGCCGCGCCGAGCACGAGCACCACGGCGATCGCGGGCCAGCCCGAGGGATCTGGCATCGGCACGCCGAACAGCGCCCCGATACCGACGACGAGCAGGACGGTCACCACGCTCACCAGTACGCAGTGCGCCAGCAGACCGGCGAAGTACGTCGACGTCGGCAACGGGGTCGCCCGCAGCCGCTTGAGGATCCCGTACTGGCGGCGCGCCGAGAGCACGACGGCCAGCTGGCTGTAGCACGAGCCCAGTACCGAAAGTCCGGCGATCGTGCAGACGTAGTACTGCATGGCCGACAGTCCCCCGAAGAACGCGGTCGCGCCGACATCGCCGAACAGCAGGCCGAAGATCGCCATGATCACGACCGGGAAGAGGAACGTGAAGAACGCGCTCTGCGGGTTGCGCCAGAAGGACAGCTGCTCGTACCGGATCTGGTGCCACAGCAGAGCGAGTTGGTGGCGGACAGGACGGTGGACGGCGGTGGTCATCGGACACTCCTCTCCGGGGCGCCCGCCGGCGCACCGGGGTCGGTCAGGCGCAGGTAGACGTCCTCCAGCGTCGGGCGATCGACGGTGAGGCGGTCCAGCACCGCCCCGCGACGCAGTGCCCAGCCGGTCAGCTCGTGCAGGGTCCGGGTCGGGTCGGTGGTCTCCACCGTCACCAGTCCGTCGCCCCGGCTTGCGGCAAAAGGCAGATCGGTGACCGCGAACCCGTGCGGAAGTCCGAAACGAATACGGGCACCGTCGTTGTCGCGCCCGGCGAGGGTGTCAGGCGTGCCTTCGGACACGATCCGGCCACCGGCGATCACCGCGACCCTGTCGGCGAGTTCCTGGGCCTCTTCCATGTAGTGGGTGGTGAGCAGAATGGTGGTCCCCGCGTCCCGCAGGTTCCGCACGAGCTGCCACGCACTCCGCCGCGCGTTCGGGTCGAACCCCGTGGTCGGTTCGTCGAGGAACAACAGGCTGGGGTTGCCGATCACGCCCAGGGCAAGGTCAAGGCGCCGCTTCTGCCCGCCGGACAGGGTCCTGACCTTGCGGCGCCGCAGTTCGGTGAGGCCGACCAGGCCGAGCACCTCGTCCACGTCCCGAGGCCAGCGGTAGTACCCCGCGTTCCGGGCGAGCGTCTCGCGCACGGTCAGGTAGGGCTCGACCGCGATGTCCTGCAGCACCAGTCCGATCCGCTCACGCAACTCCCGGCCTTCGGCCTGGTCGCCAGGGTCCATGCCGAGGACGCCGACCTGCCCGGCATCCCGGGCGCGGAAGCCTTCGAGAATCTCCAGTGTCGTGGATTTCCCCGCACCGTTGGGACCGAGCAATGCGAAGATCTCCCCGTGCTCCACGGTGAAACTCACGTCGCGCACGGCATGCACCGAGCCGTAGCTCTTGGCGAGACCGCCCACGGCAACCGCGCTAGTCATGTGCGGTCCCGCCTGCTCGTGGCGCACGGACTGCCCTGACTTCCAGCGCCAGGTCCAGGTAGCGCCCGGCCAGCCCGCGAGCCGCGGTCACGCCGAAATCGGTGCGGTCTATCCGGACTGTCGCGTGCGCCGTGACCGAGTCACTCGCCACGTCGAGCCGTTCGATCGTGAGAACGACCTGCTGGGTGACACCGCGGGCGGTGAGTTTTCCCGCAATGCCCGCGTCGTCCACCCGCTCGGAGTCGAACGTCAGGACGGGGTGTCGTGCCGTGTCGAGGAAACGGGCCGACCTGACGTCGGTGTCCCTTCGTTCGCTGCCCGTGTGGAAACTCGCCGCGTCCACCTCGGCGTGCACGGTCGAGGCGGCACGTGACTCGGAAACCTCGATGGTCCCGCCGCGGATCGCGAAGGTGCCGTGCACCGGCAGGAGTCCGAAAAGGTGTCTGCTGGTGAACGTGATGGCCGAGTGGCTCGTGTCGATCTTGTAACGGCCCGGCTGCGGTACCGCTTTTTCCTTGCCCTGGCTGCCTGTCATGTGCTCATTGCACGGCATTGGCAGCTGGGCCCGGCAGGGTGAACGGTCGGTTTTCGAACCGACGAAAGGGGTCCGGGACTCGGCGGGACGCAACTTTCGTAGGGTCCTCCCCCGGCCGAAGGTTTCGTCTCGAACTCCGCTCGCCGACGAATGCCATACCGTGTGGCCATGAGTGAACGTCCGTGGCACTGTCGGCACCGGCTGGCCATCGATGTCGGAGTCGCCGTGTTCTTCGTTCTGCTCGACACGGGGCTGACGCTGGCCGGTGCGGCATGGTGGCCCGCCGATCCCGGCGCACTGGCCTGGCTCATGCTGGGTGCGCAGGCGGCCGCCTGCGCCACCCTCGTCTTCCGCCGCAGAGCGCCGCTCACCGTCCTCACCGTGCTGGCCGGATTCACCCTGCTGGTGACACTGCTGATCTCCCCACTGGGTGCGCTGAACCCGGAGCAGGGCGGCAACCTGTGGGCTCCATTCGCGACAGTCGTCGCCGCCTACGGACCGTTCTTCTACACAAGGGACAGACAGGACCGCCGCACCGCGCTCGTCGCACTCGCCGTCCTCACGGTCATCGTGGCGCGACCGTGGGAACCGGCGATCATGGTCATCACCATCGGGGTGCTCCGCACGGCGCTGGGCCCCTTGCTGGCGTTGTACATCGACGCCCGCAGGCGGCTCGTGCTGGCCCTGACCGAACGCGCCGAACGTGCGGAGCGGGAGCGCCACCTGCTCGCCGAGCAGGCGCGCGCCGAGGAGCGCGCGCGACTGGCGGGTGAGATGCACGACGTCCTGACGCACCGAGTGAGCCTGATGGTGCTGCAGGCGGGCGCATTGGGAATCACCGCGAAGGAGGAGACCACCAAACAGGCCGCCGAGGAACTGCGGACGGCAGGATGCCAGGCACTGGACGAACTGCGGGACCTGGTCGGCATCCTGCGCACCACACCGGAGGGCGAGGAGACACCGCTGGCGGCGGGGCTGGTCGCGCTGGCTGCGGAGTCGACAGCGGTCGGCACACCGGTCGACCTCGTCGAGGAGGGCGACGCCTCGCTCGCCTCGCCGGTGGTCGGGCGCACGGCGTACCGCATCGTCCGGGAGGCGCTGACCAACGTCCGCAAGCACGCGCCCGGGGCGAACGTGACGGTGCGGGTGGAGTACGACGAGAGCCGGGTGCGGCTCAGCGTCCGCAACACGCCACCGGTCGAGCAGCCGAGCAACGCGCTGGCGGGCACCGGATCCGGACTCGGCCTGGGCAACCTCCGTCAGCGCGTCGAACTCGTGCACGGCACACTGCACTCCGGACCGGCACCGGACGGCGGGTTCGTTGTCGAGGCCACCATGCCCGCGTACGTTCCGACAGCGGAATCGGTTGGAGTCAGCCCGTGATCCGAGTCGTCGTCGTCGATGACGAGCCGATGGTGTGCGTGTTCCTGCGGACGATCCTCGGCTCGGCGGAGGACATCGAGGTGGTCGCCGAGGCGCACGACGGAGCGGCGGGTGTCGAGGCCGTGGCCCGGCACCTGCCGGACATCGTGCTCATGGATCTGCGTATGCCGGGCGTCGACGGGCTCACCGCGATCGAGCGCATCGGCGAGTTGCCGAGCCCGCCCGTCGTCGTGGTGCTGACGACCTTCGACGCGGACCAGTACGTGCTGCGTGCGCTGCGAGCAGGCGCCGCGGGGTTCCTGGTCAAGTCCACACCCCCGGAGGACCTGATCGGGCTGGTGCGCGTCGCCGCTGAGGGCCACACGGTGCTGTCGGCAGCCGCCACCCGTCGGCTGGTCGCGGCCTCCACCGAAGGGCGCCCGGCCCGCGATCGCGCTCGCGGACTGCTCGAACCGCTGACCGAACGTGAGACGGAGGTACTCGCGCTGATCGGCAAGGGCCTGTCGAACGCGCAGATCGCGGCGGGGCTGCACCTGTCGGAAGCCACGATCAAGGGCTACGTGTCCCGGATGCTGGACAAGCTGGGATGCGTGAATCGCACCCAGGCCGGCCTGATCGCCCACGACGCGGGCATCGTCAATTCGTAGGCCGTCCCTGCGCACGGGCTACGACGTGCGGTCGAGCCAGCCGAGCGGATCGTCGACGATCTCGGCGAGGACGCTCCACGCGGCTCCCTGCAAGGCCGTGTCCGGTCGCCCTTGGCCGATCCGCACCCGAGGACCGGGGTGCTGCTCGGCGAGCCGTCCGGCGAGCGGCTCCCGCAGGGCGTCGCCGAGCGCGGCCAGCCGGCCACCGAGCACGACCGTGGCGGGGCCGAGCATCGCCACCGGCGCCGCGAGCGCGTCGGCCAGCGCACGCGCCGCGAGCGTCGTCGCCGTCGCCGCCCGCCGATCACCGTCGTGCAGCCGCTCGGCGAAGGGTTCCTTGCCGGACAGCAGCCGGGGCAGCGCGGTCTCCGGTTCACCGACGGCGCTCGCCATGGCCGCCCTGCCCGCGGACAGTTCGAGGCATCCCGACCGGCCACACGGGCACCGCCCGCGGCGCGGGTGTACGGGCACGTGACCGAAGGCGCCGACCGCTCCCGCGTGCGGTACCCCGCCGGTGACCAGCGCGGCGCCCACCTCGGCCTCCCCACCGACGTAGATGAGGTCCTCCGCGCTGCCACGACACTCGACGTCGGCGGCGAACGGCACCGAGCCGCCAAGGCGCACGTCGATGCCCAGCGCGCCGATCGCCTCCAGTTCACCCGCGACCAGGGTCCGGACGTCGACGTCCTGCCAGCCGAGACCGGGGACGGACCGCACCAGCAGCTGGCCGTCCCTGTCCCGGCCGAACAACGCGGGAAGCGCCACACCGATACCGGCGACGAGCTGTCCCGAGGTCGTCGCGTGGTCGAAGAGGCGGCGCAGCACCGGACGAGCACCCCGGACAACCTCGGCTGGGGACAGTGAACGCGTGTCCATCCGGCGCAGCTCGCGCCGCCGTATCCGCCCGGACAGGTCCACAACGCACCCCGCCACATGATCGACCTCCACCTGGAAGCCGATGCCGACCGGGCCGAGCGGATCGGGTGCCACCCGGCTCGCGGGCCTGCCCGGCCCGCCGTGCTGGGTCACCCCGAGATCGTGCACGAGGCCGTTGTCGATCAGTTCGGCCATCAGGTTCGTGACGGTGACCTTCGTCAGTCCGGCAAGTTTCGCGAGTTCGACACGGGTAACCGGGCTCGAATCGCAGACGAGCCGCAGCAACAGGGCCAGGTTCTGACTGCGTATGCCCTTGCCTGCCGCGTCTGCCATGGCCGTCCTGATTCGAGGTTAGTAAAGACAGTAGCTTAACTATATCTAGTCTTCGGTACGCGCGCCCGGGTAGACAGGGCACTCCTGCACGACCGAGGAAAGGTTGCGAGCGGCATGGCCAAGGTCACCTACCAGGCGGCGTCCCGAATTTTCCCCTCCACTCCCCCTGTCCGTGCCGTGGACAAACTGGACCTCGACGTCAATGACGGTGAGTTCCTCGTGCTGGTCGGCCCCTCCGGGTCGGGCAAGTCGACCGCGCTGCGAATGCTGGCCGGACTGGAGGACGTCGACGAGGGCTCGATCCTCATCGACGACCGCGATGTCACCAACGCGCCGCCGAAGGATCGCGACATCGCGATGGTCTTCCAGTCATACGCGCTCTACCCGCACATGACCGTCGCCGAGAACATGGGGTTCGCCCTGAAGCTCAAGCGGGTCGCGAAGGCGGACATCGCCACGCGCGTCGAGCACGCCGCGAAGCTGCTGGACCTCACCAACTATCTCGACCGCAAGCCGAAGGCGCTCTCCGGCGGACAACGCCAGCGGGTGGCCATGGGCCGGGCGATCGTCCGCGAGCCTGCCGTCTTCCTGATGGACGAGCCACTGTCCAATCTGGATGCCAAGCTGCGCGTAGAGACCCGTGCGAACATCGCCGCCCTGCAGGAGCGGCTCGGGACCACGACGATCTACGTCACCCATGACCAGGTCGAGGCCATGACGATGGGCCACAGGGTCGCGGTACTGAAGGACGGTCTGCTGCAGCAGTGCGACACGCCGCGCGCCCTGTACGACCAGCCCAAGAACGCGTTCGTCGCAGGTTTCATGGGTTCGCCGAGTATGAACCTCGAGACGGTTCCGCTGACGGCGGACGGCGCGCAGATGGACGGGCTGACCATACCGATCCCCCGAGCCGCCCTTGCCGAGGCGCGACAGGCCGGACTGGACAGTGTCACGGTGGGCCTGCGGCCGGAAGCACTCCGGCTGGCCGCACCGGACGAGCCTTCGATGAAGCTGAGCGTCAAACTCGTCGAGGAACTCGGCGCCGACGCCTACGTGCACGGCTCGATCCAGCTCGGCCAGCGCTCGGCGAAGTTCGTGGTGCGGGCGGAAACCCGTCAGCCCCCGCGCCTGGACGAGGTCGTCAGTGTCACCGTCAGGAACTCGGCGGACGACGTACACCTGTTCAATCCGGAGAGCGGCGAGCGGTTGTCTTCCTGAACGAGCGGGGGTGTGTGCCGCCGTACATAGCGAACCGAACCTTGACCTCGACGTAACTCGAGGTTCGATAGTGATGGACATGGAGACGACACCTCTCGACGAGCAGACCCGTGAGACCGAGACCGAAGCCATCAGGCAACTGGTAGCCACGGTTCAACACGCGCAGCAACACGAACTCGTCGACGATTTCGTCGGCCTGTTCCGGGCCGACGCGATCTGGACGACAGCACACGGCAAACGACTCACCGGCCGTGCCGAGATCGCGGAGTTCACCGGAAAGGTGCTGCCAGGGGCGATGACGGGTCTGGCGCCCTCGTACGAGGTCGTGCACGTCCAGTTCATTCGCCCGGACGTGGCGGCGGTCAAGATCCGCCAGCGGTACTTCACCACCGATGGCGAGCCGGTCGCCGACCAGCCGGAGGGCAGCCCGCTGTACGTGATGGCCAAGGAGGACGGCCGGTGGCGCGTGGTCGCCGCACAGAACACGCAGGTGCTCGAAGCCTGACCACCGCCACCTGGCAGCGCCCCGGGGCGGCCGCGCCTCAGCCGAGCAGACCGGCTACGGCGTCCGCGAACGCCGCCGGTGCCTCCTGTGGCGCGTTGTGGCCGACGTCGGACAGGAACCGGTGCTCGTATCGTCCGGTGAAGCACTCCCGATCCTCGGCCGGGCTCGGGCCCGCCACACCGTCAGCGCCGCTTTCGAGCACGACCGTGGGGACGGTGATGGCGGGCTCGTCTGCGAGGCGGTCCTCGATGTGCTGATATCGGGGATCGCCGTCGGCGAAGCCGTACCTGTGCCGATAGGAGTGGATCACCACGTCGACGAAGTCCGGATTGTGCAGACTGCGGGCGCTGGTGGGGAAGGCCGCGGTCGCACCGGACCACGTCGGCGACCAGGTGCGCCACAGCAGCTCGCAGAGTTCGTCGCGGTTGCGCTCCAGCCCGAGTCGCCCCCGCTCGGAATGGAAGTAGTACTGGTACCAGTAGGTCCTTTCCCACTCCGGTTTGACCGGTTCTCCGGAGTAGGCGAGATTCTGGATGTTGTAACCGTCCACCGTCACCAGACCGCGCACCCTGTCCGGCCACAGCGCGGCCGCGATACACGCCGCCCTGCCGCCCCAGTCGTAGCCCGCGAGCACCGCCTCTCCGACGTCCAGCGCGTCCATGAAGTCGAGCAGGTCCTGGGCCAGCGCGCCCTGCTGCCCGGAACGCTCGGATTCCCCGGCCCGAAACCGAGTCGGACCGAAACCACGCAGGTACGGAGCGAGCACGAACGCGCCCCTGTCCGCGAGGATCGCCGCGACCTCGTCGAACGCCCGCACGTCGTAGGGGAAACCGTGCAGCAGGATCACCGGGACGGATCCGGCAGCACCCGCTCTCTCGTACGCGATATCCAGTACCGGGGTTGAGACCCGCTCGGCAGCCAGTTCCATGTACTGATCCTGGCACGCCTCGGCCCGTGCCAGGATGTGTCAGCGGGCCGGCAGTGTTCCTGCCCGCTACCGGAATCCGTGCTGAGATGGGGGAACCAAGCCCGGAAGGAACCCAGTGGCCAGCAAGGACCCGATCGCGCCTTCGACACAGGCACCGACGCCCGACCAACTACCGGTTTGGCGTATCGGTCTCACCGGCGGACTGGTCGGTATCCTGTGCTGCGTCGGTCCCACCGCACTGACACTGCTCGGCGTAATCAGCGCGGGCACGGCCTTCGCCTGGGCGAATGATTTGTATGACGGCTATGCCTGGTGGTTCCGCCTCGCGGGGCTCGCGGTGCTGGTACTTCTGGTGTGGCTGTCCCTGCGAAAGCGCGGACAGTGCAGCGTGGCCGGGATGCGACGCAGGAAATGGCGACTGGCCGGGGTGCTCGGCGTCGCGGTGGTCACCTACGTGAGCCTGTACGCGCTGACCACCTGGCTGGGAACATTCGCCTGACTGAGGGGCAACTGGACATCATGACTGGCAACGACGAGATCCGGTTCTACTGGCGACCAGGCTGCTGGTTCTGCGCGAAACTCCGCAGACGCCTGGACCGGGCGAATGTGGTGTACCGGGCGATCAACATCTGGGAAGACCCGGACGCGGCAGCACAGGTGCGCGCGGTCGCCGGGGGCAACGAGACGGTACCTACCGTGATCATCGGTTCGCGGGCGATGGTCAACCCGAGCCTGCGGGAGGTACTTGCAGCGCGGTCCGGGGACACCGCGAATCCGGCGGGAAAGCCGCGAGGTGCGCTCACATCGCTGCTGGCGGGACTATGGAAAGGAAGGCGGTAGCCGTAGGCCGCAACAGGTGTGGCTCATCGTCGCGCGATGTCCGCCGCGACCGCCGCGACCGCCCGATCCGGCTCGGCGTCGCGGGTCAGCACCAGCCCGTCGCACACCAGGGCACACGCCGCCGTCGCCGCGTTGCACTGTCGCAGCGCGGCCAGAACGGACAGCCCCCGCCGCCGCGCATCCCGCCACACCGCGGGTAGCACCCACGCGGTGTTGCGTGGATCCACGACGACGAGCTCCACTTCGTCCTCCGGGAAGCGGTCACGCAACGCCCGGTACACCGCACCGACGCGCTCCATGTCACCACGGCAGTGCGCGTACGGATCCTCGGCGCTCCCGCCCAGTGTGCCGAGCGCCTCGCCGTCCAGCCGCCCGCAGCAGCCCGAGCCACCCATCTGCTGGTCCCACTGCCGCACCAGCATCACCCTGTGCAGAGACACAGCCTCACCTCCGCGGTCCCGGCCCATAATGACAGGGAAACCGGCGTTTCGGGGCACAGCGATCCGGCACTTGGCGCGACCACAACTCCTCTTCGTGGTGCACTGGAGGAGACAGACGAGGAGGGCCCGATGTTGCGTGCGGTCTGGAACGGGATCGTGCTGGCCGAGGCGCCGCAGACGGTCCGGTTGGAGGGAAATCACTACTTCCCTCCCAGCTCGGTGCACGAGGAGTACCTGACCAGGAGCAAAGTCAGAACCCTCTGTCCATGGAAGGGAATCGCGGGTTACCGCCACATGGAATCGGAGCGCGGGACACTACGGAACGCGGCGTGGTGTTACGCGCACCCGAGCCCGCTGGCCAGGCGCATCAAAAACCATGTCGCCTTTGACGACCGCGTCACCATCGAGGGCGAGCCGGATTAGGCCTCCATCTCCGGCAGGTCCCCTCCCTCTTCGCGCACACAGCCCGGTCCCGGCACCAGTCTGGTGCCGGGACCGATGACTTTCCCAACGCGTGCGTAATCCGGGTGGCCAGTTCCTCAGCTCCAGAGCTTCGCGATGCCGCTCAGCGCGTTCCACCCCAGATACAGCGTCAGCAACCAGGCGGCGGTGCCGATCACCAGTAGCCAACGCGGATAGCGGTAGCCGCGGAGCAGGTCCCTGCGGCGGTAGGCGACGTACATCAGCACACCGAAGCCGACCGGCAGGATCAGGCCGTTGAGCGCGCCGGCCAGGATCAGCAGTTTCGTCGGAGCCTGGTTCAGGATCAGGAAGACCGTCACCGCCACCGCGATGAACCCGACCACAAGCCAGTTCTGCCGCCGCTTGAGCGCGGGCGAAAAGCTCACGATGAACGACACGGAGGTATAGGAGGCACCGACGACGGACGTGATCCCGGCGCCCCACAGAATCATGCCGAACATCCGCAGACCGACCTCGCCTGCCGCGGACTCGAACGCCTGCGCCGCGGGGTTCTCCCCGGCGAGAGTCACGCCACCGACGACGACACCGAGAATGGCCAGGAACAGCACGGCCCGCATGACCCCGGTGACCAGCAAGGAAACCACCGCGCTGCGACTGACGTCCTTGATCTGCTCGGGGCCCGTCACTCCGGCGTCGATGAGACGGTGCGCGCCCGCGTAGGTGATGTAGCCACCAACGGTTCCGCCGATCAGCGTGGTGATGACGAGGAAGTCGATGTCGTCCGGAATGACGGACTGACGCAGCGCCTCGCCGACCGGCGGGCTGGAGGCGATCGCGACGTACAGCGTCAGTACGACCATGACGACGCCGAGCACGACGACGATACGGTCCATCGCGATCCCCGCCCGCTTGCTCAGGAAGATGCCGATCGCGATCGCCGCGGAGACGGCTCCGCCGATCTTGACATCCAGCCCCAGCAGGGCATCGAGGCCGAGTGACGCGCCCGCGACGTTGCCGATGTTGAAGACCAGTCCGCCGAACACGACGAGCACCGCCATCAGGACACCCAGCCCCGGCAGCACGCGGTTACCCAGCTCCTGCGCCCGCAACCCGGAGATCCCGATGACCCGCCAAACATTCAGCTGGACGGCGATGTCGATGATGATCGACAAAAGGATCGCGAACGCGAACGCCGCTCCCATCTGGACAGTGAACGTCGTCGTCTGGGCAATGAATCCTGGCCCGATGGCGCTGGTGGCCATCAGGAACACAGCGCCGAGCAGGGTGCCCCGCTTGACGCCCTTGATCGCTTTGTCGTCACCCGCGACCGGATCCGCTGCGGGTGTTTCCCGTGGAGCTTCCGACGAATCGCTACTACTGAGCTTCTCGGTCATTGTCACTCCGATCACACGGCATGGATGAGTAAAGTACCGAATTGTTGAACAATCCTGCAAGCCCCTTGTCTGACGATCATGAATGGGCGTCACCTCCGCCGGGCCATGAAGCGGATACGCATCCCGGGACGTGCTTGCGCTGCCCTGTCAACATCCGCGGCCACGACAACGGCGATGACCGGATAGCCGCCGGTCACCGGATGATCGGCCAGAAAGAGGGTCGGCACACCCGACGGCGGAACCTGCAGCGCACCGGGCACCATGCCTTCACTCGGCAACTCTCCTTCTCGCGTGCGCGTCAGGACGGGACCGGAGAGGCGCATACCGATGCGGTTGCTCTCCGAGGTCACGGTGTACGGCTCGCTCAGCAGAATCGCCAGCGCCGAGTCGGTGAACCAGTCGTCCCGCGGCCCAGGCACGACGGCGAGGACCAGTTCGTCCGAGGGAAGCTCCGCGACAGGCGCGAAACCGATGACGGGAAACGGCTTCGCCGCGGCTCCGATCGGTAGCACGGCGCCGGGGCGCACACTTTCCGGACCGAGCCCGGAGAGCAGGTCGCTCGCCCGTGAGCCCAGCACCGGGGGCACGTCGATTCCCCCTCGCACCGCGAGATAGCTGCGGAGGCCGCGCACCGGCGAACCCAGGCGCAGCACCGATCCGGCCCGTACCCGCAGAACCGAGTTCATCGAGGCCGCGCGACCGTCCACTGTGATCGGACAGTCCGCTCCGGTCACGGCGGCCGTCACGTCCCGGCGGAGCCGGGCCACCAGCCCCCCGTATGTCAGTTCCACAGCCGCCGCCCCCTCGTCGTTACCCACGAGGCGGTTCGCGAGCTGAAACGAGCCGCGGTCGGCCGCCCCCGCCGCGCCGACTCCCATGGCGGCACAACCGACCCGGCCGAGGTCCTGCACGGTCGCCAACGGGCCGGTCTCGATCACCTCCAACGCTGCGCTCACTGCTCACGCCACTTCCGTGAAGCGAACCCGCACGCCGGTACGCAACAGTGCGGGTGGTTGCCGATCGGTACTCCACATCTCGAGGTCGGTGTGCCCAATGAGCTGCCAGCCACCAGGCGACTCGCGTGGGTAGATTCCACTGAACTCTCCCGCGAGCGCGACAGCACCGGATGGAACTCTCGTCCGAGATTCGCGTCGCCTCGGCACGTTGAGACGAGCGGACCCGCCTGTGAGGTAAGCGAATCCGGGAGCGAAGCCGCCGAAGCTCACCGTCCAGTCCGTGCCGGTGTGCTCGGCGACGACCTCCCGCTCACCAAGACCGGTCAGCCGGGCCACGGCACCGAGATCGGCGCCGTTGTACACCACGGGGACGTGCAGCAGTTCCGGTTCGGCGCACCCCTGTTTCGCGAGCGGGGCCGACCGGACCGAGCGCTCGATCTCCGCCAGGTCCGCATGTTCCGGATCCACCCGGAGCAGCAACGTCCGCGCGGCGGGAACCAGGTCGGTGACTCCGTCCGGAAGCTCGGCGGCCAGCGCCGCGTGCAGGGCACGCACGGTTTCCAGATCGTCGAGTTCGACGAGCAGACCGGAATCAGCGCACCGTAGTACACGCATCGTTGCTCGCCTCTCCCCTGCCCGGCACGAACGCCTCCAACGGCACACCCGCGTCGAGCAGCCGAGCACGGACCGCCCTGGCGATCTCCACCGCTCGTTCGTTGTCCCCGTGCACGCAGATGGAGTCCGCCCGCAAGCTGATCCAACTGCCGTCAACGGCCTCGATCGGCTCGCCGTTGGCCAGCCGCACACAGCGCTGCGCGATCAACTCCGGGTCGTGCAGCACCGATCCGGGCTCACGACGCGAGGCGAGCGAGCCGTCGGGCAGGTAGGCGCGATCGGCGAAGGCCTCGCGAAACACCGTGAGGCCTGCCTCCTTGGCGGTGTCCAGCCACGATGCGCCGGCCAGGCCGAGCAACGCGACCCCGGGGTCGTACTGCCGAACCGCCTCGACAACGGCCGCGGCCTGATCCGGATGACTGCCGAGCGCGTTGTACAGCGCGCCGTGCGGCTTGACATACCTGACCTCGGTGCCCGACGCGCGGGCGATTCCGGCGAGCGCGCCGATCTGGTAGATGACCTCGTCGGTCAGTTCACCCGGGTCGACGTCGACGAAGCGGCGCCCGAATCCGGCCAGGTCGCGGTAACCGACGTGCGCACCGATCGCGACTCCGTTCTCCGCCGCGAGAGCACATGCTCGCCGGATCACCCTCGGGTCGCCCGCGTGAAAGCCACAGGCGACGTTCGCACTCGTCACGATGCCCAGAAGCAGCGCATCCTCACCGAGTTCCCACCTGCCGAACCCTTCGGCCAGGTCCGCGTTGAGATCCATCCGCACCTCTCCTCGCTCTCGAATCGCAGCAACGTACAACTTTGTTGAACAATCCTGCAAGCCTTTCGTAGGACTTCCTTGCTAGTGTTGGCTGGCCAGCGATCGGAGGACGAATGACCGACACGGACCCCTGGGTCGAACTGCTGGTCGGCGACCGTCCGCTACTCGACCGGACAAGCACCGTGGAGCGGGTCGCGGACGTACTGCGGCAGCGCATCATCGAGGGGGCGCTGCCCCCCGGTACCCGGCTCTCCGAGCAGGACGCGGGCAAGGCGCTAGAGGTGTCCCGCAACACGCTGCGCGAGGCGTTCCGGCTGCTGGTGCACGAACGACTGCTGGTACACGAGTTCCATCGTGGAGTGTTCGTCCGGGTGCTGTCCGCCGAGGACGTGGTGGACCTCTATCGGATCAGACGGCTGCTGGAAACCGGCGCCGTGCGGCACGCCGACGCATCGAAGCCGGAGCGCGTCGCCGCACTCGAGACAGCGGTGCACCAGGGGGAACTGGCCGCTGCGGAATCCCGCTGGCGCGACGTGGGAACCGCGAACATGCTGTTCCACCAGGCGGTGGCCGGTCTCGCCGGTAGTCCTCGGGTGGACGAGAGCATGCGGCAGCTGCTCGCCGAGCTACGGCTGGCCTTCCACGTGATGTCGCGCCCGAAGGAGTTTCACGAGCCCTATCTGGAACTCAACCGCTCGCTCGCCGGGCTCGTCGCCGAGGGCGATCTCCAGGAAACCGAACGCAAGCTCAACGAGTACTTCGACACGGCGGAGACCCAGCTGATCGAGGCCTACAGTCAGACCACGGGCCGGACCACCTAGAAGCCGGTCAAGAACCTGCCGCTGCGCCATCGTCGAGCGGGGTGACGGTGGTCGGCGTCAGCAGCTCGCGATCACGCCCGACTACCCGCGCGGCCTCGGTGAGCGTGAACCCGCCACGGAGCCGGACATCGGCAGCGGACGCACCGACGAGGACGTGCACATCTCCTGGTTCCACGAGCCGTTCACCGTTCCTGCCACCGAACGACGTGCGATCGGCGTGCAACCGGAAGCCGCCCCTGGCGCAGGAAAGCCCGGTGGCTGGCAGGGATCCTCCGTCTGCCCCGCATCCGGCCGGGCAAGGACGCCGAGGAACGCCTGATCAAGCCGTGCGCACCCCCTGACCCAGCCAGGTCAGAGTGCCTGCAAGTACCCCCAAGCAAGATCAAGTACGTCGTCAACCGCTGCCAACCAGACCGCCGCCCGGCACGGCTGGCGCGAGTTGGTAGCGATTGAGGAGTATGTCGATCTTGCTTGGGGGTACTTGCAGACGCTCCAAGCTAGACCCGCACGTCGCGGCGCGGGGTTGACAACTTATATTGCTGAGCGTCTATATTGCTGGCATGGCAAATACGTTCGAAGTGCTCGCGGAGCCGCGTCGGCGCGAGATCCTCGATCTGCTCCGTACCGGTGAGCGGCCGGTGGGATACCTGGTGGACTGTTTGACCCTCGCCCAGCCCACGGTGTCCAAGCACCTCAAGATCCTCCGGGAGGCGGGGCTGGTTGAGGTGCGCCAGGAGGCGCAGCGCAGGTGGTACCGCCTGCTCCCGGAGCCGCTGGTCGAGATCGACGCCTGGCTCGAACCGTATCGCCAACTGTGGAACTCGCGGTTCGACGCGCTCGAACGCCACCTGGAAACCATGCCCGACGAGGAGGAAAGCCGATGAAGTCCGCGAAGCTGGAGACACTCGACGACAAGCCGGTACTCAGGTTGGAACGCCGTCTCGCGCACTCGCCGGAGAAGGTCTGGCGCGCGATCAGCGCGCCGGAGGAAATGGCGCACTGGTTCCCCGCGCTGATCGAAACCGAGCCGCGCGCGGGCGCCGAAATGCGCTTCACCTTTCCGGGCGAACAGGAGGTGTCCGGCGGCGAGGTGCTGGAGTTCGACCCGCCGAAGGTGTACGCGTTCCGCTGGAACAGCGACGTGCTGCGGTTCGAGATCCTGCCCGACGACAGGGGCTGCGTGCTCGTGTTCACCCAGGTACTCGGCGCGGGCTCGGGGTTCACCGCGGGGCGCACAGCCACGGGCTGGGACATCTGTCTCGCCGCGATGGTTGCCCGGCTCGAGGGCCGCGAGGCCGAGACGGTCGACCACCGGCCGATCATGCTGCACTACCTGCGGAAGTGGAATCTTGCCGGAGCCTCGGTGTCCGAAACCGACACTGGCTTCCAGGTGCGTTGCGTACTCGACGTGGTGTGGCGCCCGTTCGAAACGGTGTGGGCGGCACTGACCGAAGGAAAGCAGGTCGATCCCGGCCAGGCTCCGCCGGATGGCTTCACCGTGGCCCCCGCGCTCCCCGGCTCGGTCACCGAGGTGGACGCGCCCCGCGAGCTGACCTACCGGTGGTCACCCGAAGGCGCGCCCGCGGGGGTGGTTCGCTGGCGGCTCGTGCACGACCCGGAACTGGCCACCTACGTCGAAGTGACCCAGACCGGTCCACCCGCACTGGCTGCGGACACCGAGGCGATCGGCGACGCGTGGCAACTCCACCTGGAGAAGCTGTTCGCGACCCTGCTCGACGTCGACCTCGAACCATCGGGAGGCTGAGCGAGCCCTACCGTCCCCGAGCTATCCCGTCGCCGATCCGGACCGCTCGCGTTCGTGGTGCTCGCGCTCCAGGTTCGGCGGCCGGATGCACAGCGCGGCGACCACGACGGCGAGCGGAATCGGGACGGCGACCAAAAGTGCGGGCGTGTAGCTGCCGGTGGCTTGATACAGGCCGGCGAACAGCAGCGGACCGAAGGCCGTCGAGCCCACGCTCACCGACGTGACCATGCCGCGAATCGCACCGAGGTGACGAGTGCCGAAATGGCGCGGGAAGGCCGCCGCCTCCAGCGCTCGGATACTGCCACCCGCGGTGCCGATGAGCAGGCCGAACAGGATCGCAAGCACGCCGGGCAACACCACGGTCCCGAGCAGCAACGCGGCCAGCAGGCATGTCATCGACGCCGCGATGAGCCACTGACCGCGCACGCGGTCGGCCAGCATCCCCGTCAGCAGTGTCCCCAGCAGGTTGGCGACGGTCTGTGGCAGGAAGTTCGCGGCGGCTTCCACGGTGCTCAGACCACGGGCGGTGAGCAGGCTGATCTGGTGGAAGTTGATCGCGGTGGACAGCAGTCCGGTCGCGGCGATCCCGGCGGTGACCACCCAGAAGAACGGTGTGCGCAGGGCGACCGCACGCGTGACACCCCAGATCGCCCTCGGCGGCGTGGTCTGGTCGGCGGCTTTGCCGTCGGGCTGTTGTCCGAGGTCAGCGGGGCGATTGCGCATCGCCAGCAGAGCAACCGGCACAACCAGCACCGCGATGGCGATGCCCTCGGCCAACCACGTCCGTCGCCAGCCCCAGTCCGCGACAAGGCTCTCCAGCAGCACCGGCGCCAGCGAGATCGCCGACGCGCCCACAGCGCTGACGATCCCGACAGCGGTGCCGCGCCGCCGGTCGAACCACAACGCGACGGCGGTGGTGGCCGCGAGGCCCAGCGCACCCTGTCCGGCCATCCTGATCACCACGAAGCCCGCTGTGAGTCCCACGATCGAACTCACCGCGGCCAGGGAGCACAGGGCCGCCGAGAACACGATCCCGATCCCGGCCATCACCCGCCGCACGCCGAAACGGTCGAGCATCCTGCCCACGAACGGCATCGCCACCGCCCCGGTCAGCGTCCCGATCAGATAGGCGGTGGAGATCGCCGAGCGGCTCACTCCCAGTTCGGCGATCATCGGATCGATGAACACCGAGACGGCTGCGGTCTGGCCCGGCGCCGTTGCCGCGACCATCAACGCGGACCAGCCGACCATGTGCCAGCCGTAGAATCCCGACGGAGAAAGCGAACGTGAGCGGAAACGAGCGGACGTAATCAGAGTGACTCCCAGGGAAAGCGGACGACAACGTTGTCAGGACACGTGGCAGAACCAGCACAACCATCCACTTCAGACACTCTGGTTGACGCGATGGGGTGTGCCCACTCTCCGGGCCCCGGCGCTACCGGTCACCAGGGCCCGTCGAGCAGGAACTACGAGCTCGCCTGCTGGAACCGTTGGGCGAGCAGTTTCTTCACTTGTCCGGCGCAGTGCTGATCGTGGTCCCGCAACTCCTGGAAGAGTTCGGCTGCCTCTTCGTCACCGGCCTGCCTGGCGTCGTTGATGTACTGCTGCAGCGTTTCGGCCTCCTGCAACGTGTGGTACAGGACGCTGGTGAGGTCGAAATGCTCGTCCCGTGTTCCGGTGACGCGTTCGGTGGCGGTCATCGGCCCTCCTTTCAGGTGACTCCGGCCATGAGCCACTGACCGGGTACCCCGCCCACCGCGGCCTAAATGTCGGTTTCCTCCAGCTGCGTTGTCTTCACACCGACTCATCGACGAGGTGCTCGTTCCAGACGGCAGCGGCCCGCTCGTGGGAGTCGGCAAAGCCGGACGACTAACACAGCACGAACGGCACCGGCTCCGCTGGTCTCCAGCGCCTCTTGGGCCGCCCGCGGCGACTCCGCGACGTCATCAAGCATGAAAACGCTTCCACTCGCGTTCGCCATCAGCGTGTTCGTAACCGAGTATCGGAATCAACGCATCCGTCGGAAATGCTCCAGACTCCGGCAGGCACTGCCGTCCGGATGCAACGAGCTACTGGTTGTACCTGCGCCGGCCTCCGCGAGAACGAGAACCGCGTCCTTGGTGGTGAGGGTGACCGCGCGCTGCCGAACCGTCGTTCCGTCGGTGCTCGTGTCGTTTAGAGTGAGCGCACCGATCGCCAGCGGGATCGTCGAGGGGACCGAGCCAACGTCCACCGGCACCCCGTTGATCGACAATCTCGCGATGTTCGAGGTGCTCGCCAACTCCGGCTTCAACCCGCCGGCATCGGCAACACAGGTTACCGATGCCTCTGCGCGGATCACGCCGAACTCGATTGTCAGGCCCGGAGCGGTCACCGTCGCGCTGGACAGACCGGCGGTGCCGAGGGCAGTGTCACCCGCGCCGGGTGGTACCGCGAGATCATCCGGGGTCCGGTTGGCCGTGGCGGTCAGTTCGCGCGCACGCACGACGATTCCACCGGCGCGGAGGTCGCCGCCGGGCATGGCGGAGTCGTCGTCCCGACACGGGTAGCCCGCCGGGTTCGCCCGGACCGGTGCGATCCCGGCGAGCTCGGCCGACGTGCCGGTGCATCCGAACGTGCCGTCGCGATCGTCGTCGGTGATGGTTCCGACTCCTTCGGGGTCGACCATCCCCGCACCGCTCGCGGCGGAGAGCCGCACCGTGAACTTCTCGTTCTTCTCGTCCACAAGATCGCCGTGCACTCCGACGACTACGGTCTTCGTCGTCTCCCCCGGCTCGAAAGTGAGCGAGCCGCTGGTTTTCGCGTAGTCGTCCGGCGTGGTCGCCGTGGCATCAGCCGTTTCGTAGTCCACCGTCACGGGCCGGCCGCCCGGCGGGGCGAGCGTCACCGTGAACGTTGCCGGGGCGGTGCCTGCCGCGCCCTCGCGCACGGTCGAGTCGTCGATGCGAAGTCCGGGTACGTGCACGGTGTTCCGCTCGACGTATCCGCGCGACACCCCGTCCACCAGGTAGTCCACGGTGCACCGATATGTGCCGGGAGCGGCGTCTGGCGCGACGGTGATCTTCTCCGTGAACCGAGCGACGCTCCCACTCGGCACGACAAGCGCCTCGGGTGAGTTGAGTACCGACAACTCGGGGGCGCAGTCGGTCACGTGGGGCGCCACGGTGACCTCGACGGCCGCGATGCCCCGCAGGATCGCGTCGGCAATCGCGTCCGGCGCGACTCCGCGAAGCAGCACACCTCCGGTGCCCGATGTGACGGCTGATGCCTGACCATGCGCATCGAGACCTGCGGAGTCCACCGCGACGACACGGATGTTCGCCTCCTGTAAGGCGGCAACCGTCTCTTGCAAGGAATGGCCGCCGCTGGGGTCGTGTGAGGGTGCGTCGCCGAACCACGCGACGATCCTTGTGGTGTCCGTCCGGACCGCGCGGCTGTCCACGGCAAGCCGGTACAGCGCGTTGATCGCGTCCTCCGGCGCGTCACCACCACCCTGGGCAACCCATTGGTCGATACCCGCCCGGACCTTCCCGGGATCAGCGGTCAACGTCTGGTTCACCCGGTACGACACCAGATCAGCGTGCACATCGCGGTACTCGGCGACGCCGAATCGAGCGCTCGGCTGCGCACGGCGGACGGTGTCCATGATGGTTCCGGCACTCTGCCGGACACCGGCGATCGCCGCACCCATGCTGCTGGTGGTGTCAGCAAGGAAGTGCAGGTCCGGGTTCGACGGAATGGAGGAGGTGGTGATCCGCTTGCCGACCTCGCGCGACTCACCAGGGGCGAGGGTCAGGTCGACAGCCGACGGATGAACTCCGGGCGGCCCGTCGTCGGCAACCGCAGGCCACGCCACACCCAAGGACACGACGAGCACGACCAGGAGCAACACACACCACTTCGGTCGTCTCCGGCGGATCGACATCGGACCTCCTCGATTCCCTGTGTCATATTCGAGATTCGCTCATCTCGTCCGGCCCGCTGCCCGGACGACGGCCGCCCCGCCGACCACGAGCAACAGCACTGTCAGCCCCCACCGCCGCTTCTTCTCCGTGCTGCCGTTGTCAGCCGCCGCGTACGGCTCCTGCTCGTTCGACCAGGCAGGCGGCCGTTTCATCGGTGGCGCGAAGGACGTGGCTGAGGTCGCGGGCGCGCTCTCCGGCGTCGGCACCGCGGAGGGTGGTTCCGGCGCCGACGTCGGGTCCGGTGGCACCGGTTCAGGTTCCGGTTCGGACGTCGGCGCCGCTGGCGGCGGTGGTGCAGTCGGCGGGGACGGTGGTGCTGTCGGCGAGGGGGGCTCAGGTGGACGTGGTCCCAGGCACCCGGCCATGTCCGAGATCGACGACGACGGTACCGCCGCGATCTCGGTGATCACACCGGGGCCGCCGGGGGAAAGCCGGTACAGGCTGCCTTTGTCCGGAGGACCGGTCCGCGAGCAGGTAACCGGACCCGTCCGGTCCGAAGACGACCGAACCGAATGCGTCCGCTCCCGGCAGTTGAACGTCCCGATTCGGCGTGATGCGGCCGGTGCCGATGTCGATCCGGACGGCCGTCACGTCGCCCTTACCCGATACCGACACGCCGTGGAGGACGCCCTCGTGGGGGTGGGCATCGAAGTCTCCGAGCGCGGACAGGTCGGGCGGAGCGAGCGCGGTCGCGCGAAGAATGTTGAGGTAGGTTGGACTACGGCGTTCGATGTCCACAATGTAGAGAAAGCCGCTCTTGCGGATGTACCAGCGGTCACCGACCACCGTGCCCGCGCTGGCTCCACCGAGACCTTTCCACCGTACGGGCGGGTCGCCGAACCGGATGGCGCCGAGATCGATCAGCTTGCCGTCGCGATCGATCGTCACCGCGGAACCCGATCGAGCGACGCCGTATGTCAGTGACTGCGACTGCGCGTATCCCAGTGCGTCGACCTGCTGTGGCAGTGCCGGGAGTTCGGTGACGGTGGCCGATGGCAGGTCCACCCGGCTGATCGTCGAGACGCCACTCCCGCTGTCGCTACGCACCATCATCACGGTGCAGTCCGCAGCAGGCTGTGCGGGGGAATACTCGGCAAGTCCCTGCGGCGCCGCAAACAGGACGAGCAGGATGGTGACCAGCAGGACCGCCGAGCCTCGTCCGCCTGGAAGCGCATCCGGCGACATGGCGCTCAGCGCAGCCGCTCGAGCGCGTTTCTGAACGCGTCCGGCTCCACCACCGCGCCACCGCTGAAGGGATTCTGCAGCTGGTAGATCGCGAACAGCAGCAAGGTGATGGTACCGGCCAATGTGGACACGATGATGACATGCGTACCCAGCCGGGTACCTCCGAACAGGTTGGGCAACAGCGTTGAGATGACACTGCCGAGGATCAGCGCGAACCACACCACGGCGCCGACCTGATCACCGTTGGCCTGCTGCACCCGCTGCTGACGGGCCTCGGCCACCACGGTCAATGCTTCGGTGGCCCGGGTCTTTCGCTCCTCCTGCCAGTTCTCGTCGGCCTTCGCCTTCGCCAGGTCGACCTGGATCCGGTCGAGCTGTTCCCATCCCGACCGACTCACTTCGGTGTCGGCGCGCATCTGCGGCCATTCCTCGTCCAGCACGGTGCTGGCGTAGTCCGCGCTGTGGGCCCGTACCTGGCTGCGGGTGGGCTCCGGCAGTGAGTCGGCACTCCAGGCCGCGGCGACAAGGGCCTGCGCCTCGGTGTAAGAACCTTTGCGGGCCTGGGTGACGGCGTCGAACTGCGCGATCAGCACGAACGCGACCAGCACAGCGTGCAGGCCGGCGACAATGGTGAACACCTGTCCGGCCGCGTCGTTGTTGCCCGGCCTGCCCTCGTCCTGACCGAAACGACGAACCACATAAGCACTGACACCGGCAACCGCCGATGCGCCGACCACCCATATAACACCACTGAGATATATGTTCATCGCAAATTGACGTACCTCCGAAAAGCGTCTAAGTAACAACAGATACAGAACTGCCCCAAGTACCGAACGGCGGTCGATCGACTCGGCCCTCTCCAGCTAGCCACACGTGCACCCGTGTCACAAGAGGTAGCCACAACGCTTCATTCGATCGATTCGGTCCGGGTAGATCATGTCACCGACTTGGCCTAAAGATCGTTTGAATGCAGCCGAAAATTAGTGTTCTCGGTCGTATTAGACGGAATCCTTTAGGGTCGTCGATGCGTCCATCCAAGTCGGACGATGTGGCTGGATGTGACATTCCATGATCCATTTTTATTCCGGAAGCTCCCCCGTGGCTCCAGCATTGCTCTTGTCGAGTGACACATTTTTCAGGTCCTTGTGCGTGTCTGGAGTTTTGCTATGTTCGGTTCACGGCCGCGTCGCCGATCAAGACGTCCACCTTCGGCAGGCGGCGCTCTCGACAACTCTCAGTCCTCGGACAATTCTGCGATCAGAATGGTGGTTGGCATTGTGACTGTGACGGACTCGGCAGGACCGAGCGGCAGCGCCGGTATCGACGACGAGGAACGCCGGCCGTCGAGCCTGGCCACGACTGCCGCACGCAACCTGGCGACAACGACCAAAACGGTCCCGCAGATGCAGGGCATCACCTCACGCTGGCTGCTGCGTGCGCTGTCGTGGGTGGAGGTTCCCGGCGGTGCGTACCGAGTGAATCGCAGACTGCGATACGCCGTGGGCGACGGCAGGGTGACCTTCAGCAGCGACGGCGCAGTGATCAGGGTGATCCCCCAGGAACTGCGCGAGCTCCCCTTGCTGCGCGGCTTCGATGACGAGGAAGTACTGCGCGAGCTGGCCGGTCGGTTCGTCCAGCGGGAGTACCAACCAGGCGACCTGCTGGCCGTCCAGGGCCAGCCGGTCGACGAGGTGTTCCTGCTGGCACACGGCAAAGTGAACCAGCTCGGAGCCGGCGCATACGGTGACCACACCGTCCTCAGGACACTCGCAGATGGGGACTACTTCGGCGGCCGGGCGCTGACCCGATCGCCGGGTGATTGGGACTGCACGATCAAGGCGGTCACCTCCTGCACAATGCTGGCACTGGAGCGGCAGGCACTGGAAGGACTGGACGAGCGTGGCGCGGCACTGCGTGCGCACATAGACAGAGCAGCATCCGCGCCGTCCGCGTCGCAGAACGCCTATGGCGAGGCCGAGGTCGACATCGCCTCGGGACACGAAGGCGAAGCCGACCTACCAGCCACCTTTGTGGACTACGAAGTCCGACCCCGCGAATACGAACTCAGCGTCGCCCAAACCGTGCTCCGAGTCCACACCCGCGTCGCCGACCTCTACAACCAACCCATGAACCAACTCGAACACCAGCTACGCCTCACCATCGAAGCACTCCGCGAACGCCAAGAACACGAACTCGTCAACAACCCCGACTTCGGCCTCCTCCACAACGCCGACCTCAAGCAGCGTCTGCAGACCCGTAGCGGCCCGCCGACACCGGACGATCTGGACGCCCTGCTCGCGATGGTTTGGAAGGAGCCGGCGGTGTTCCTGGCGCACCCGAGGACCATCGCGGCGATCGGCAGGGAGTGCAACCGGGTCGGCGTCTACCCGATGAACACCGACTACGGCGGGCATCAGGTGCCGTCCTGGCGCGGAGTTCCGATCCTGCCGTGCAACAAGATTCCGGTCACCGGCACCCGCACCAGCTCGATCATGCTGCTGCGTACCGGCGAGGCGAACCAGGGCGTGATCGGACTGCACCGGACCGGCTTGCAGGACGAGTACGAACCGGGGCTGAACGTCCGGTTCATGGGCATCAACGAACAGGCCATCATGTCCTACCTGGTGAGCACCTACCACTCGGCGGCCGTCCTGGTGCCGGACGCGCTGGCCGTGCTGGAGAACGTCGAGATCGGGCGGGAGTCCTGAGTCCGCCTGTCCTTCGCTACCCCCTTCGAACACAAGAGCCACGAACAGGAACTGGTGAGTTGAGCCATGACCGCTACCGAACCGATCGAAACCACCGGGCAAAGGGCGTTGTCGAGCCTCGGCACCGCCGCCGCCAGGAATCTGGCCACCACGACGAAGTCCGTGCCGCAGATGCAGGGAATCACCTCGCGCTGGCTGCTGCGAATGCTGCCGTGGGTGGAGACCGCGGGTGGCACCTATCGGGTCAACCGGCGGCTCAGCTATGCGGTGGGCGACGGCCGGGTCACGTTCACGAACATCGGTACGGCCGTTCAGGTGATCCCGGCGGAACTGGGCGAACTCCCTCCGCTACGGGGGTTCACCGACGATCCGACCCTGGCCGAACTGGCCGGCCGGTTCGAACAACAGGAGTTGGGAGCCGGCGAGGTGATCGTCGAGTTCGGACACCAGCGTGACCACGTCTACTTGATCGCCCACGGGAAGGTCAACAAGCTCGGCACCGGCAGCTACGGTGACCCCACGGTGCTGGGCACACTTGCCGACGGCGATCATTTCGGGGACGAGACACTACTGGATTCGCAGAGCATCTGGGAGTTCAGTGTCAAGACCATCACTCCGTGCACCGTGCTCGCGCTGCCACTCGCGGAGTTCGAGGCAGTCGTCCAGCGCAGCGAACCGTTGCGCAGGCATCTGGACGAACAGCGCAGGCAGACTTCCGCGTCGCAGAACGCCTATGGCGAGGCCGAGGTCGACATCGCCTCGGGACACGAAGGCGAAGCCGACCTACCAGCCACCTTTGTGGACTACGAAGTCCGACCCCGCGAATACGAACTCAGCGTCGCCCAAACCGTGCTCCGAGTCCACACCCGCGTCGCCGACCTCTACAACCAACCCATGAACCAACTCGAACACCAGCTACGCCTCACCATCGAAGCACTCCGCGAACGCCAAGAACACGAACTCGTCAACAACCCCGACTTCGGCCTCCTCCACAACGCCGACCTCAAGCAGCGAATCCACACCCGCAACGGGCCGCCCAGCCCCGACGACCTGGACGAGTTGTTGTCCCGGCGGCGCAAGACCGAGTTGATGCTCGCGCACCCTCGCACGATCGCGGCTTTCGGCAGGGAGTGCAACAGCCGCGGCCTCTATCCGTCGAGTATGGAGCTCAAGGGACACCAGGTGACGAGCTGGCGCGGGGTCCCGATTCTCCCGTGTGACAAGATCCCGGTCAGCGAGCACAACACCAGTGCCATCCTCGCCATGCGTACGGGAGAAGACCACCACGGCGTCGTCGGCCTACGTCAGACGGGCCTGCCGGACGAGTACGAGCCGGGTCTGAACGTCCGGTTCATGGGCGTCGACGACAAGGCCGTCATGTCCTACCTGGTGAGCACCTACCACTCGGCCGCTGTCCTGGTTCCGGACGCACTGGGCATCCTCGAGAACGTCGAGATCGGCCGGTGAACAGATGTCCGCCACGAACATGACGAACGTGCCCGGCACAGAACAGGCCACGGATGATGCAGTGGGGGCACGTCCGCCCGCGGACCTGCTGCGCTGGAGTCAGGACACGGTCCGCCCCGCGTTACGCGCCGCGGTCGACACATTGCCCCGGCCAGTCAGGGACATCGCCGCCTACCACCTCGGTTGGCTGGATGAGCACGGCAAGGCCACCGAGGCCGCCACGGGCAAGGCGGTACGACCGGCGCTGGCACTGCTCGCGGCCGAAGCTGTCGGCGGCACCCCGCAAGCCGCTGTGCCCTCCGCTGTCGCCGTGGAACTGGCACACAACTTCTCCCTGCTGCACGACGACGTGATGGACGGCGACGTCACCCGGCGGCACCGCCCCACCGCGTGGGCAGTCTTCGGTACGGCGCCGGCCATCCTGACCGGAGACGCACTGCTCACGCTCGCGCTCGACGTGCTCGCCGCAGCGGGCGGCCCGGCTGCCAGGAGCATGCGGATTCTCGCCGCCGCGGTCCAGGAACTCGTCCGTGGCCAGGCGGAAGACCTTGCCTTCGAGCGGCGCGAAGAGGTCTCGCTGGACGAGTGCAGGCGGATGGCGGAGGGCAAGACCGGCGCGCTGATGGGCTGCGCCGCCGCCCTCGGTGCGGTAGCCGCCGACGGCAGCTTGGAGCAGGTGCGCCAGCTTCGCGGCTTCGGCGAGCATCTCGGCCTCGCATTCCAGTTCGTCGATGACCTGCTCGGTATCTGGGGCGACCCTGCCGCGACGGGCAAGCCGGTGTACTCCGACCTGAAGAGCCGGAAGAAGACGCTGCCGGTCGTGGCCACCCTCTGCGGGTCGACAAAGCAGGGTGGTTCGGCTGAGCCGGGACGCGCGCTGGCCGCGCTGTACGCGGGAGAGCGGCCGCTCAGCGAGGCGGATCTGCGCCGCGCCGCCGCACTGATCGACGAGGCAGGGGCGCGGGACTGGAGTCAGGCCAGCGCGGACGACCTTCTCCGCAGGGCACTCGGCCACCTCCGTGCGGCGCGACCCGAGCCGCGGGCGGCTGCCGAGCTGGCCACGCTGGCCGGGCTGCTCACCCGTCGGGACCACTGAACGCACGCCCCGGCAATCGGGGCCCGTCGACGAAGGAGCCACATGCCAGGGCACGAAGCGAGGGTGCACATCGACGTCCAGGATCCGGCGTGGCGAGCCGTGGCCGGTCCACGCACGATCCTGCTCGCGTCTCCGCGTTCCTTCTGCGCCGGGGTCGAACGAGCCATTGACATCGTCGACGAACTGCTACGCCGTCGTGGTGCGCCGATCCACGTGCGCAAGCAGATCGTGCACAACACCCACGTCGTCGGTGAACTGGAGGCTCGCGGCGCCGTGTTCGTGGACGACCTGGACGAAGTGCCTTCCGGTTCGACGCTGGTGTTCTCGGCGCACGGCGTCTCGCCGGCGGTCCGCGACACCGCCGCCGAACGCGGCCTCGAGGTGGTCGACGCCACGTGCCCACTGGTTACCAAGGTGCACGCCGAGGCCCGCCGATTCGCCGGCCGGGGTGACACGGTGATCCTGATCGGACACGAAGGGCACGAGGAGGTCGAGGGGACCTTCGGCGAGGCACCGGAACACACGGTCCTCGTGCAGACCGCGGACGAGGTGGCCACTCTGGACGTACCCGACCCGAGCAGGGTCTCGTACCTGACCCAGACCACACTCGCGGTGGACGAGACCGTCGAGGTGATCGCCGCCCTGCGCAAGCGGTTCCCGCAGCTGCGCGGTCCAGCCTCCGAGGACATCTGCTATGCCACCACCAATCGGCAGGACGCGCTGCGGGCGATCGCCGAGGAGGCCGATCTGGTGCTCGTGGTCGGCTCGGCGAACTCGTCGAATTCCGTGCGGCTCGTGGAACTCGCCCAGCGGTGCGGAACCGCCGCGGCACGTATCGAAGACGTCGGCGAGCTGCGCCCGGAGTGGCTGGACGGCGTCGGTGTCGTCGGTCTGACCGCGGGCGCCTCTGCTCCACCACGACTCGTCGACGCCGTCATCGAAGCGCTCGGCGCTCTCGGCCCAGTCAGCGTCGCACAACGGGAGACCGCACACGAAACGATCCGCTTCACGTTGCCACCCTCGGCAAGGCAGTGAGGGTGGTGCAGGTGAGAGACGCCGTTTCCGCGAGCGCAGCGCCTTTCGAAAAGACACAGAGAATGGATTCCGGCCATGCAGTCCTTCACGTTGCCCGAGTTCTACACACCGCACCCGGCGAGGATGAACCCGAACCTCGAGCGTGCCCGCGAGCACAGCACGCAGTGGGCGAAGCGCATGGGCATGCTGGACGCGCCGAAGCCCAGCGGCGGCCTCGTCTGGGACGAGGAAAAGCTGGCACAGATGGATTACGCCCTGATGTGCGGGTACACCCATCCGGACTGCGACAGCCTCGCGCTGGATCTGATCACCGACTGGTACGTGTGGGTCTTCTTCTTCGACGACCATTTCCTCGAGCAGTTCAAGTACTCCCGTGATCTGGCCGGTGCGAAGGAGTACCTCGACCGCCTGGAGCGATTCATGTCCGCGCCGGGGGAAACGCCGCCCGAGCCGGAAAATCCGGCCGAAGCCGGGCTGCGGGATCTGTGGGAGCGCACGGTCCCATCGATGTCCGAAGGCTGGCGAAGGCGGTTCACGACGACCACTCACAACCTGATGATCGAGTCCATGTGGGAGCTGGACAACATCGATCGCGGACGGATCGCCAATCCCATCGAGTACATGCAGATGCGCAGGCGAGTCGGTGGTGCGCCATGGTCGGCGAACCTGGTGGAGTACGCCGTCGGCGCCGAGATTCCCGACAGGATAGCCGCGACCCGGCCGATGCGCGTCCTTTCCGACACCTTCGCCGACGCCGTGCACCTGCGCAACGACCTGTTCTCCTACCAGCGCGAGGTGCAGGAGGAGGGCGAGAACTCCAACGCGGTGCTGGTGTTCGAACGCTTCCTCGACTGCTCGACGCAGCAGGCCGCGGAACTGGTGAACGACCTGCTGACGTCCAGGCTGCAGCAGTTCGAGAACACCGCGCTCGGCGAGGTTCCCGCGCTGCTTGCCGAGCACGCGATCCCACCCCACGAGCAGGGCGGCGTCGCGGCCTATGTCAAGGGCCTGCAGGACTGGCAGTCGGGTGGGCACGAGTGGCATGCCAGGTCCAGCCGGTACATGAACGAGGAAGCGGCTTCGATCGCGCCGAACCCGCTCGGCGGGCCGACCGGTCTGGGCACGGCCGCCGCTTCGCTCTTCACTCAGGGACTCCGCCATCGCGGCCCGCGACACGCACACCGGCCGTTCACACCGGTCGGTCACCTGCCGTTGCCGGACTTCTACCTGCCGTACCCGGTCCGCACCAGTCCACATCTGGACGCGGCGCGTAAATACGCCGTCGGCTGGGCGGAATGGGCCGGTATGTTCGCCCCGGTGCCGGGAACCGAGTTCGGCGCCGTCTGGGACGAGGAGAAGTTCACCGGGTTCGATCTCGCGCACTGCGCGGCGATGATCCACGCTGACGCGAGTCAGGTGCAGCTCGAGCTCTCCTCCGACTGGCTGGCCTGGGGCACCTACGGCGACGACTACTTTCCCGCGGTGTTCGGAAGTTCTAGAAACCTGTCCGGAGCGAAGTTGTGCCAGGAACGGTTCGCCGCGTTCATGCCGCTGGACGCAGGGGAAACGCCGGAACCGGTGAACGCGCTCGAACGGGGACTGGCCGATCTGTGGCAGCGGACGGCAGGGCCGATGTCGCTGGCCGCGAGGACGGAGTTCCGCACCGCTGTCGAGGACATGACCTCGAGCTGGCTGTGGGAGCTGGAAAACCAGGCGCACAACCGGATTCCCGACCCGATCGACTACGTGGAGATGCGCCGCAGGACGTTCGGTTCCGATATGACGATGAGCCTCGCCAGACTATCCGCCAACGAGCCGATACCTGCCGAGCTCTACCGGACGCGGGTGATGCACGAGCTGGACACCGCGGCCCAGGACTACGCCTGCTTCACCAATGACCTGTTCTCCTACCAGAAGGAGATCGAGTTCGAGGGCGAGGTGCACAACATGGTCCTCGTCGTGGAGAACTTCCTCAACGTCGACCGCCTCGCCGCCCGCGACGTCGTCGCCGGCCTGATGGCCGAGCGGATGCGGGAGTTCGAACACCTCGTCAAACACGGCCTGCCCGCGATGTTCGACGAGTACGACCTCGATGTGCAGGTGCGCGGCGCCCTCACCCGGCACGTCGATGACCTCAAGGACTGGATGGCGGGAATCATGGAGTGGCATCGGACCTGTGTGCGGTACAAGGAGGAAGACCTCCGCGGCGGCGCGGCCACCGGACCGCGAGAGAAGTTTTCGTTCCACCCGACGGGGCTGGGCACCTCCGCGTTCCGCCCTCCCGGCCGGAGCGCACTCCTGCACGGCTAGACCGGCGCAAAGCCGACCGCCCGTGGCACCCCGCGACAGACGGGGTACCACGGGCGGGCCGGGTCAGCTCTCAGCCGTGTGGCTGCAGAACGATCTCGGCGTCACCGGACAGCGCGGGCACGCCGTCGGCACCCGGATCGGTGTAGGTCGCGTGGAAAACACCACGCAGCTCGTCGTGTTCCGGGTCGTGGCCTCCCGGGATCGTGGTCTGGATGGTCCCGGTGCAACCGGAGGCCGTCGTCTGCGGATGACCGTGGTCGTCGTGGCCCAGGATGTAGGTCACCTGAACCTGCGAGCAGTCGACCGTCTGATCGTCGGTCACACTCACCTCGAACTCGATCACGTCACCGAATTCGAAGGCCTGCCCGTCGACCGGCTTGACGAACTCCACCACGGGCGCCGTGTTGCCGACCACGATCTCGACCTCGGCCGAGGCCGAGCGGCCACGGTGCTTGCCGCCGACATCGGTCACCTTCAGGCTCGAGGTGTAGACGCCGTTCTCCCGATAGGTGTGCGTGGGGTTACTACTCCGGGAGTCGACGTCGCCGTCGGAGTCGAAGTCCCATTCGTACCGCAACCGGTCACCCTCTGGGTCATGCGTGCCGTCACTCGAGAACGAGACGGTCAACGGGGCCTGCCCGTTGGTCACGTCGGCCGACGCCTTCGGGGTCGGCGTGTGGTTGCCATTCGGTCCGATGTAGTCAATCCGAGCCAGTTGCGCGTCCGGGTTCTCCGCGAAGTAGCCCTTGCCGTACTCGAGCACGTAGAGCGCGCCGTTGGCACCGAACTCCATGTCGATCACACCCGACACATCGACCGAAGGGACAACGTCCTCGATGGATGCGACACCTCCGCTGTCGTTCTGCCGGAATGCCTTGATGTAGTCGCGGGTCCACTCGTAGAACAGCGGCGCACCGTCGTAGTACTCGGGCCATGCCACCGGGGCTCGTCCTCGGGTGGCGGCGCGGTCGAAGTCGTACGCAGGCCCGGCCATCGGGCCGATCCCGCCGGTACCGAGTTCAGGGAACTGCTCGGACTCGCCGTAGGAGTACCACATCTCCGGCTGCTCGACCGGGGGCAGCTGCGTCAGACCGGTGTTGTTCGGTGACTCGTTCACCGGTGCCGCGCAGTTGAACGGCTCACCCGACTGGCCGGTGGCGAAGTCGTAGTCCACATAGGGCATGTCCGGCTTGACGCAGTAGGGCCAGCCGTAGTTACCGGCCTCGCTCGTGGCGATCCAGCGGCCCTGCCCTGCCGGCCCACGCTCCGGGTCGGGCGACCCCGCGTCCGGCGAGTAGTCGGCGACGTAGAGCTCGCCGGTCTCCTGGTTGACCTCGATCCGGAACGGGTTGCGCAGGCCCATCAGGTAGATCTCCGGCCGGGTGCCCGCGGTGCCCGGCTCGAAGAGGTTCCCCTCCGGGATCGAGTAGGAGCCGTCCTGTTGCACCTGGATGCGCAGCACCTTGCCCCGCAGGTCGTTCGTGTTCGCGGAGGTGCGCTGGGCATCGAAGGCGGGGTTGCGGTTCGCACGCTCGTCGAGGGGAACGTAGCCGTCGGACTCGAACGGGTTGGTGTCGTCGCCGGTCGACAGGTACAGGTTGCCGTCGCCGTCGAAGACGATGTCGCCGCCCACGTGACAGCAGATGCCGCGGTCCTCCTTGACCTCGAGGATCTGCTGCTCGGTCGACAGGTCGAGCTTGTCCCCGACCAGCTGGAACCGGGACAACCGCTGAATGCCCTCGAACGGAGCGAAGTCGGCCGCCGTGCCGGTCGTCGGCGCGTCGCCCTCATTGATGTCCGGTGTGGACGGATCGTCGGTCGGCGTGTTCATCGGTGGGGCGTAGTACAGGTACACCCAACGGTTGCTCTTGCCGTCGAAGCCGGGGTCGACGGCGACGCTCTGCAGCCCTTCCTCGTCATGGCTGTATACGTCCAGCTCCGCCGCGAGCGTGTTCAGGCCGCTGTCCGGGTCGTTCAACCAGAGTTCGCCGGCGCGGGTGGTGTGCAGCACCCGGCCGTCGGGTACGACCGCGAGGTCCACCGGCTCACCGGGTGTGTCGTTGAGTGTCACCTTCTGAAACGCCGAATCGTCAGGCCGCAGCGGCTCGGCCGTCGATGCCGGCTGTGCGACGGCGAGGGCCGCCCCCGCCGCGGCGAGCACTGCCACCATGCGTGATGCCCGCATGGTCACCTACCTCTCATCACTGTTCGGTTGGGTGGGGAGTGTTGGATCATTGCCAAGGAGTCCGATGTGGACCGGTCCCGGGTTCAGTAGCGCAGTCCGCGCAGATAGCGGTAGCCCACTTCGGCACTCTGCAGCGGACTGACGTCGGGGGTGTCGTTCTCGACGATGTACTCGAGAACCGAGTGGGCCCGGAAGATGCGCGGAAAGTCGATCATTCCGGTGCCGAGGTCGGCCATGTCGCCGGTGTCGGCGTGCCGGTCCTTCACGTGGTACTGCAGCACGCGTTGCGGTGCGGAGCGGATGACGTCGATGGCGAAGCCCTCGGGGTCGGCTGCTCCGTCTCCGTTCTCGATCCCGCCGCGAACCACCCAGTACAGGTCGATCTCCAGGTGCACCAGTGACGGATCGAGTTCAGCGGTCAACACATCCCACGGCGTCGTGCCACCGCCGAGATCGGTGGTGAACTCGTGGGCGTGGTTGTGATATCCGTAGCGCAGCCCGGATGCCCGTGCGGCCTCCCCTTCCCGGTTCATCTCCTCGGCCCAGCGCCGCCAGTCGTCGGCCTTCGCGGAATTCAGGTACGGCACGACCATGAACGACTGGCCGAGGGTGGCGGCGTTGTCGATCTTGGTCTCCAGCGCCTGCCGGTTCTCGCTGATGCCGTCGTGGCTCGAGGTCGCCGAGATCCCGAGGTCGTCGTAGAAGGCGCGCAGTTCACCTGCCGTGCGACCGAAGTAGCCCAGAGCCTGCTCGACCTTGGGGTAGCCCAGGTCGGCGATGGCGCGCAGGGTGCCGTCGAATCCGGGCGAACCCCAGAGGGCGTCGCGCAAGGTCCACAACTGGATGCTGATCAGACCTGGTGGCACGCGCGGCCTGCCGGTCGCTCGACCGGCGGCATGCGCCGGCGCCCCACCGAGGCCCGCGGCAAGCAAGCCCGCCCCGACCGCCCCCGTCAGCGCTCCGCGCAACATGGTTCGGCGGCTCATCCCACGCTCGGTGAGTGAGTGCCCCAGTGCCGCATCACCATCGAATCCGTAACACATGGTGGCTCCTACTTCTGTCCGCTCCAAGGGCGCTGACCTGCGTGGATGCCACCGTCAGCAGCGGCCTCGCAGGGGCGACCCCGACCGGCAAGTGTCAGCTGGGTCTCGTATGACCTGGAACACTAAGCGCACTTTTGATTACGGTCAACATAGGTTTGCGTGAACCGAACTGAAGCTTGATCATGTCAATCGCATGCGTACTGGAGCCGCTACCGGTTCCGCCGGTGCCGGATGGCCACACCAAGGCCGTCGAGATGGCGGGCGAGCCCGTGGGCGAACACCGCGTCGAGGTCCTTGGCGACGTCGTCCTCCATCAGGACCAACCGCGGGAAGCGGCCGTACAACGCCTCCACCTCGTGCCGCAGCGACAGCCACCACTGCTGGCTGGTGAGCCCGGTGTTCCGTTCCGCCTCGATCTCGTCCGCGACAGACAGCGCGACCCCCCGGACGAACGCGGGCAGCGCGACCGCTTCGCGCGTCATCTCCAGGCGGGTCAGCCCGAGCCCTTCGAGCGCGGCCAGGACCCACTCGGTGTGCGCCATCATTTCCGGAAGCAGCATCGGCCGGGTCATGGAGACCTGCGCGGCGAGCCATGGATGCCGCCGGTAGAGCTCCCACTGGACGCGGCTCACCAACTCCAGTTTCGCGCGCCAGCCTTCAGGGGCGGGCGCGGGAAGCTCGCGTTCAGCGAACACGGCACGGATCATGTGTCGTATCAGCTCGTCCTTGTTCGCCACGTGCCGGTACAGCGACATGACCCCGGCTCCGAGGTCGGCGGCGACCTGCCGCATGGACAGCGCATCGAGACCGTCGGCGTCAGCCACGGCGATGCCTGCCTCTACGACCCGCGCCGTGGTGAGCGTTCCCTCCGTGGGCACCCGCACCGCCGGAGTCGCGCGCCCCGCGGTGAGTACGACGGTGCCGACACCGGGGCGTACCTCGACAAGGCCATCGTGGCGCAACGTGGTGAGCACCTTGCTCGCCGTCGCCATTGCCACGCCCCATTCGCGCATGATCAACCTGGCTGACGGGACCCGGTCGCCGGGGCGCAGCTCGCCGCGGGCGATGCGATCGCCGATCTCTCCCGCAATCCGAAGGTAGGGCGGCACACTGGGTTTCATGTCCGAAGTGTACTAGAGCGCAAAACGCGTGCACTAGGGCACAGGTAGGGATAACCCCCGGTTATTCGGCGAAAGCTCGCGCGCCTCCTCGGCAGATGGGTACTTTGTACGCATATTCGATCACTCAAGGAGAAGCCAAATGAACACCAGCAACGACATCGTCGCGGGCGGTGGCGAGGCGGACTTCATGACCGTCCGTCAATTGACTGCGCACGGCAGTCAGATCGACATCGGCCGCTTTCTCGCCGAGGAAGCACGCTCCGGCTACGGCTGGCGTCCACAACCCGCCGATCCGCTGCGGGCCGGGGCGAGGCTCGACTGGTTCGAACGCAACTGGCCGCAGCATCACGCCAGAATGCTCGGAGCCGCCGAAACGCTGGGAATCGACATCAGAAGTGCCTACCTGGATGGGTTGACCGGGACGCCAGAAGGTTCCGCGTGCTCATCGACGTTCTACCCGCCGCAGGTCACGGAGAACGGGCACGGCCTGCTCGGTCGCAACTACGACTTCTTCACCACCAGCGCGTCCGCGTTGTTCGCCATGCTCTCGGGACGAACGGTCGAGGACACCGGCCCGCCCATGGCCGGGCGGCCCTATGTCGTCACCACCGTGCCCGACGATGGCCCGGCCACCACGGTGCTGACCATGAACGAACTGGACTGTTGCATGGAGGGCATCAACGAGTACGGGCTCGCGGTGGCGCTGCTCATCGCCGACTCCGGGACAGCGGGCGCGCCTGTCGTCGACGAACCCCAGGTCGGACTTTCCAGCACACAGCTACCTCGGTTCGTCCTCGAGACGTGCGCCACCGCGGACGAAGCCAAGCGTGCACTGCTCGGCGCGAAACAGTACGACCTCGGGACGCCGTTGCACTACCTGATCGCCGACGCGGAAGGCAACTCGTTCGTCTGGGAACACGGGCCCGGCGGCGACGAGCACATCGTCGAGTCCGACAGTGGCGCCCTCTGCGTCACCAACCACCTGCTGCACCGCCATCCCGACCCGGCGGCACTGCCCGAGGACACCGAGGAGACGCTGCGGACCTACGAGCGCTACCGCATGCTGCGGAAGCGGGCCACCGAACCCGCGACGACGGGCTCGGCACTGCGCTCTACCTTGGACGAGATCGGCTTCACCGCGGCCAACTCGATGCTGTATCCGATGCGGACGCTGTGGCGCTCGGTATTCGACCTGACCGAACGCACCATGTCGACTCGGTTCTACCTCGGCGAGCTGCCAGATGGCGAGGCCCGCCACAGCGAGGAGCTCACCTTCGGCCCGGCCATCACCCGGTAGCTCAGACCGAGGGCGTCAGTTCCCTGGCGCTCTTCGGTTCGGCTTCGGTTGCCAAGACGGTCCGAGCCGGGAACAACCGCCGCTGGAGCACGTACGCCGCGCCAGCCACGACAACGGACGCGACGACGTATGCGAGTACGAGGTCACCGATGCGGCCGCCGAAGTCGCCACCCATCGGCGGCAGCGCAAGGGCCAGGACCGCGGTCGCACCGGTGACCATCCCTCGTGCCCTTCCGCGGCCGAGGCAGACGGCAAACGGCACCGAAGCCCACAGGACGTACCAGGGCTGGACCACGGGGCCGAACACGATGATCGCCAGTGACACCAACGCCAGCGTCTGCAGGGCCCCCGTCCTGCCGCGGAGCTGCCGCCAGATCAGCACCGCGATCGCAACTACGGCAAGAACCGCGCCCACCAGTCTGCCGACGCTGATGGCCGACTGCGTTATGTCCACATCGAACCACGACCCGATACCACCCACCAGGAAGCCCGCCCAGTTGGTCGGCGCGAGCCAACTGTTGACCTGGGTCGAGGTACTGACAGTGCGCACCCAGCCGAATCCCAGCCCTGCGCCTGCCGAAACGACAATGGTGACCAGGGCCAGAGCGGCGGTCATGGCCGCCGCGGAGACGAGCAGATGTTTGAGGCCCGCACCCCACCGGCGGGCCAGTTCGGCGCCGACTGTCGCCAGCGCGATGACCGCGACGAGCTTGACGTTGGCGGCGAGCGCGATGACGCCCACGCCCGAGCACAGTGGCAACCAGGCAATGCGGGCACCGCTCAAAGCGGCCAGCGCCAGCTCCACGCCGACCAGCATCAGCCCGAGCATCAGCGAATCGTTGTGGATTCCGGCAACCAGATGCCACAGCACCAGGGGGTTCAGCACGCCGAGCCACAGGGCGGGTGCGGCAGGCACTCCCGCTCTCCGAGCGAGCCGCGGTACGGCCCACACGATCGCGACCAGGCCGGCGACCTCGAGTACCCGGTGCAGCGCGATCCCGGTGAATACGTTCTCGGCGGAAATCTGGGCGATCGTGCGTTCGACAGCCGAGAACAGCGGGCCATAGGGCGACGGTGTGTCCACCCAGTAGGAGCTGACATTGCGGGTCAGCTCCGCGTCGACCCCGAGGCCGGTGGCCGGTCCCACCGCATATGGGTCACCACCGCGCGCGGCGATCGCTCCCTGGGCCAGGTAGCTGTGCACGTCCCCGCTGAACAGGGGCGGCACGAACATCAACGGTGCGCTCCACAGCGCCAGCGTCCGCCGCAACCATCTACCGGTGACCGTGTGCCGACCGTCCGGCCAGGTCAACCGGCCGAGAAACAACCACGCCAGGATGAACAATCCCATACCCGCCACTGCGACAGTGAGCGTGACGAAAGGCAGACCGCCAAGCCAGTCGAATACTGTTCCGGAGTTCGCCCTGCCAGCGGTTCCGGCGGCAACAAATACCATCACCACGAGGAGCAACAGGCCGGCAAACCCTGTCCACCTGAGACATGTCGCGGCTCGGCCGGATCTCGCCTGCGCCAACCGTAACTCGTACGACATAGATATGAACTCCGAAACCCTGGCTGAAAATGGCACACCAAAGGCGCACGAAAAGGAAAGAGCAGGACGGAGAACATCGACAACGTTGTCGGCCATGAAATGCTGGAACAAGCGCCGGCAGAATTTGCGGCGCTGTTTCACACCGAGCGCACGGCGAACTCCGCCACGCACCGGCTCCTGTCCCCGACTTTCAGCGATCCCCTTCCCGGATGACGCCTCTCATGATCACTATACCTTGAGAGTATACACAAGGTGTATTGGTCCACTTGACCCAGGCGTCCCCCGAGGGACGCGGCACCTACAACGGCTTGGGAACCGTGTCGCCGACCGCGGAGGCCTGCCGGCCCCTGCGGCGGCCGTAGGCCACGACGCCGACCGCGGAGACGTACATCAGCACGCCGTAGACGGCCGCGGGCACCGCCAGGGCCTCGGATCCGATCACGTTGACGGCAATGAGAATGCCGAGTGTGGCGTTCTTGATGCCCAGCTCGATCGCGCCCGCGAGTCGACTCTCGAAGGAAAGACGGGCGAGTCGCATGATGCCGTAGCCGACGGCCAGCCCACCGAGGTTGAGCAGCAAGGCGGCGATGCCCGCCTGCCGGAGATAGGTCCAGATGTCGGCACCCAGCGAGATCGCGATCGCCACGATGAGGACCGCCAGGACCACCCCGCCGAAGAGTGACACCGCCCGCTCGAGCGCGGCGGCACGCTCGGGCCACCTGGCGCGAAGCGCCATGCCTATCGCGACCGGGACCAGCACGATGACGACCAGCAGGGCGATGGTTCGCAGAACAGGCACCTCGATCGCGACGTCCGAGGCCGCGGGCTGCCACCGCAGCGCGAGATTCGCCGCGATCGGCAGGGTCACAATGGTGATCAGGCTGGCCAGCACCGTCAGCACGATCGACAGCGCGACGTTGCCCCTGGCCAGGTACGCGATGAGGTTTGACGTCGTACCGCCAGGGCACGCGGCGATGATCACGAGACCGACGGCGATCGCGGCAGGCAAGGACAACAGGTAGGCGATCAGGAACGCCAGAGCGGGCATCAGCACGATCTGCCCGAGCGTCCCGACGATGACCCCACGCGGGTCCCTGGCCTCCCTGGCGAAGTCCTTCGACGTGAGCGTCAGGCCAATGCCGATCATGATGAGGAACAGCGCGACCGGCAGGCCGACCTCGACGAGCGGGTTCTGCTCCACAGTGAACTCCTTCGCGCACGCCGGCCCAGCCGGACCCGGCCGAAATCCCCCGCCAACGAAGATCCTCGTGCACGGCGGGGGGTTTGTCACCGGAAGGCCGCACAACGACAGCAAACCGTGCTGCTCGGCGACAACTCCGCGATCACCTCGTTCACCGCGGATCGGCGATCGGCACGACACGGAGCACGGTAGGAGACACTGAACGGATGACCGACGAGAAGGACAGCTCCACTCCCCCGGTGACCAGCACCTCCATTGTCGTCCTGACATTGGCGCGCCGGATCGAGAGCGAGCTCAACACCACTCTCGCGCCGCTCGATCTCACGGTCAGCAAACTCGGGCTGCTCGGCCATATCTCCGGCTTGCCCGGGGTGTCGTTCAGCGAACTCGCCCGGATGTCCGGCACCACCGTGCAAAGTGTGCACGCGGCGGTGAAAGCACTCGCGGCCGCAGGACTCGTCCGCGACAACACCGCCCGCCCCGGCTCCGCATCCACCATCGCGGTGACCCCTGAGGGCGCCCAGCTGCTGGATGCGGCAAGGGCCGCCGTGGCGCAGGTCGACGACCGGATGTTCGGCCCGGATGCCGACCCGATCCAGCGGCAGGTGGGTGCCGCGGTCCGTGCTGCGTTCGAAGGCGAATCCGCGGCGAACTGACCCCCGTCGGCGCGGTTGCCGGTCTTCCCGACACCGGAGCACCTTCAATCCGCCTGAAGCATTGCGCTAGGCTTCAGGCAACCTGAAGGTGTCTTGGGAGCGGAGAAGCCATGGAAGATGTGTTGTTGTCGGTACACGTGCTGGCCGCCATCGTTTTCGTCGGGGGATCGGCCGTCGCGGCAAGCCTGTTTCCTCGCTACGCGCCGGTCGCCGCTCCCGTTCCGGCCACGGAACCGGCGCAACCCGGCGCCTCGCAGACGACCTCCGGGGAGCGCAGCTTGGCCGTGGCCCTCGCGCTGCACCGCATCACCCGCGGCTACAGCGTTGTCGCCATCATCGTCCCCGTCGTGGGTATGGTGCTGGCCTCCCTGCAGGGCCGCATGGGCGAGATCTGGATCATCGTCTCCATGGTGCTCACCGCTGCCGCGGGTCTCCTGCTGGCGCTGCAGATCTACCCGCGGCAACGCGATGCGCTCATGCGATCCGCCACCGAGAGGGGGCTACGCACCCTCTCCATGTACGCCGGCTTCTACAACCTGCTGTGGGCGGCCGTTGTCGTTCTCATGATCGTGCGCCCCGGCGCACACACCGGCGCGTGATCCGTCGGGTCGCGCGCGGATTGCTCCACGACGTCCTGATCACCGGCGAGACGGCTGCCGCGAACGAGGCGATGGAGACGTTCGTCGATCTGCTCCTGCACGACGGCGAGCAAGAGACGGGCCCCTCGCATGCAGGAAAGTGACGGCCAGGGTCAGCGTCCGGTGGACCCGTCGATGAGTTCGCGCAGGATATCGGCGTGTCCCGCGTGCCGGGCGGTTTCCTCGATCAGATGGGCTAGTGTCCAACGTCTGGACGGCGCCGCGCGACGGTGCTTGACGGGGCGGGGGCCTGCTTCGGTGAGGCTGTCCCAGGACGCGATCTCCTCGTTCGCTTCGGCGTTGGTCTCCCGGTAGGCGGCGAGAATCGTCTCGGCCGCGTCGTCCGGGGCGACGTGGAACGTGGCTTTCCAGTCGGCCACCTCGTGGCCGAGCAGCCAGTGCCGTTCGACGTACGTGAGATGCCTGACCAGCCCGAGCAGATTCGTGCCCGATGGCACAACGGGAGCACGGGCCTGGTTTCCCGGCACGCCCTCGGCCTTTCCCGCGACGGAGGCGCGCAGGTAGTCGAGGAAGCCGACCAGCACGTCCCGCTCACCGGGGCCCGTCGACGGAGGTCCTGCGTCGCGTGCCCGCCTCGCGCTCATCGCCCTGCCTCCGGAGCCATTCCCACTCGCCGGATGACCAGTACGTGGTCGACGACGGTCGCGGTGCGACCCGCCGGGCCGGTGGCCACCCGACGCGGGGTGTCCGCACGTTCGATGGACCATTCCTCGGGGTCGAGGGCCAGTTCGGTGGCCACTTCGCGTGGTGTGGGATACCGGAGGCCGGGATCCTGGTTCCAGGACCACGGCGCGGTGGAACCGTGGTCCACGACGGCCAGCCTGCCGTCCGGCTTCACCGACTTCGCGGCCGTCCGCAGCACATCGGCGCGGTCCAGGGCGAACGGCGTGTGGAAGTACTGCGCGGACACCAGGTCGAAGGTGCCCGAGGGGAAGACCTCGGCGAGATCGGCGCGGAGCGCGGTGACGGACTTGCCGGTACTGCTGGCCTGCTGCCGCAGGGAGTGCACGGCGGACGCGGCGATGTCGACCGCGGTCACCTCCCAGCCCCGGTCCGCCAGCCAGAGGGCGTCTCCTCCCGTTCCGCAACCGAGGTCGAGTGCGGTGCCAGGGGGCAGGGGGCCGGCGATCTCGGCCAGTCTCGGGTTCACCTTCGCGACCAGCGACTCGCAGGCACGTCGGCTGTAGTGCTCGTCCCAGAAGCGGGCGGCTCGATCTTGGATGTTCATCATCTCCTCACCAGCTCGGCTGAGATCCACTCTCGCGCCGAATCCCCGCGAACCGCACGAGAAGTTGCCGATATGGCAAGATCGGGGGTTGTGGCGGACGAGATGGACCTGGTGCTGGAGGCGGTCGGTCCCCGGTTGCGCGCCCTGCGCAAACAACGCGGATTGACCCTGGCCGACCTGTCGGCCGCGACCCGGACGTCGGAGAGCACCTTGTCCCGGCTGGAAAGCGGTGGACGGCGGCCCACACTGGAGCTGCTGCTGCCGCTGGCCCGCGTGTACGGGGTACCCCTCGACGACCTCGTCGGCGCCCCTCGGACGGGCGACCCACGGGTCCACCTGCAACCGATCCACCGGCACGGCATGACGTTCATCCCACTCACCCGTCGCGCGGGCGGAGTACAGGCATTCAAGATGCTCATCCCGAGCCGCCCGGCTCCGGCGGAACCAACACCGCAGACGCACGGCGGCTACGAATGGGTGTATGTCCTCAATGGGCGACTCCGACTGGTCGTCGGCGACCGTGACCTGATCCTTTCCCCTGGAGAGGCCGCCGAGTTCGACACCGAGCTGCCGCACTGGCTCGGATCAGCCGACACCCACGCCGTCGAAACACTCGTCCTGTTCGGACCGCAGGGCGAACGAGCACACGTGCCTGCCTGCACCTGAGGTGGCATCGAGGGGCGGCCCCGCCGTCAGTCGAACACCGCGCCGATCGCGGCGAGTTGCTCCGCCCGCAGGGTGACTTCCAGGTTGAGTCGTTCGTTCGGGTCGTCGAGCCGGTCGCCGAAGAGCCCCTCCAGTTGGCGCATGCGATACCGGACTGTCTGTGGATGCACGCCGAGCTGGTCGGCCAGTTCGGGCGCGCTGCTTCGGGACTGGAGCCAGGCGAGCAGAGTCTCACCCAGTCGTGCTCGCCGCTTCGCGGTGAGACCGGCCAAGGGCGCGAGACTCCGGTTGCCGATCTGGGTCAGCAGGAATCGGTCGGTCAGCAGGAACAGCGTGCTGAGGTGGTCGACACAGTGCACCACCGGCGCGCTGGGGATGGCCCCATGGCGCAGCAGGGTCATCGTGCGTCGCGCCCAGCGCAGTGAGCTGGCCGCGTCGCAGAGCCGAACCTTGGGGCTGACCGCGGCGCGCCCGCCGGGGAACTCGTTCTCGACGCGCCCGGTGCTGCCGTCGGGAACGGCGAGGACCAGACAGGGCTGCGGTCCATCGAGGGCAGCCAGCATGCCCTCCCGGGCCGGGATCTCCGGCAGCTCGGTGCCGGGCTCCAGCGCGACCACGGTGACCCAGTCCGGCAGCGGCCACCGGGCAGCGGTGGCCAGCTCACGCAGGCGGTGGGGAGAGGCAGGAGGATCGGCGAGGATCTGCTCGAGCAGGCGGCGTCTGCACCGGGACAGCGATTCCGCCGCGCTCGCGCGAGCAGCTCGGTAGCCCTCGATGGAGTACGCGGACATCGAGCCGACAAAGGCGAAAATCGCATCCGCCCACGCGCACATGATGCCCGGGGGCACACCGTGCGACTGCCCGAACTCCGCGAGGTGACGCCACGCCACCCGCCCGCCGATTCGGTACGCGGCCTGCAGCCGGTCCAGGCTGCGGCCCTGCCGCAGCTCGATCTTGCCCAGTTCCCGGAACATGTCGGCGCACTGCTCTGGCAAGCCGTCGTGCCCACCGGCCCGCGACGCGGCGTACCGGACCGCCTGTTCCACGCCCTGCCGCACGCACGCGCCGAACGCGCCGTCCAGAGGTCGGGTGTACTCGGGAATCGCGTACTGGATCTCGTAGATGACGGCCTTGGCCAGCAGCTCGGTGTGTGGACGAAACCACTCGGCCAGCTCGTGCGACGCGATCGGCCGTCCGCCGGTTGTCGATACGGGACGTTCAACAGTGACCGTCATGGAAGTCCTTTCGCCGCCCGAGGTCCATCCGGAAACGATCTCGCGGCGGCATGCGGCACAGCATCGTGAGGACTACGTATTCCCCGTACGTATCCCGCTCTCGTCCGCGCCCGGTCAACCACGGCGGGACGCCACGAACCACGCCGCGATCTGGGCCCGGTTGGCGAAGTCCAGCTTGGTCAGGATGTGATCGATGTGCGTTTCCGCCGTACGGCGGGCGATCACCAGCCGGTCCGCGATCTCCCGGTTGGTCATACCGCTCGCCACGAGCTCGGCGATCTCGGTCTCACGCCTGGTCAGCACCATACGAGGATCATCCGTAGCGCGGTCGGCGACCGACTGCTCCTCGCCGAGGGCGTACAACACGGCGTCACGGACGGACATCGTGGTCCCGGCGCCGAACTCGGCGGTGGCTTCCGCTGCTCCCAACCCCTCGGTCACCAGTGCGATGTCCCGTTGCATCGGTTCCACGAAAGCGGCGTAGTTGGTCGGTGCGGTACCGACCGACTGCCAGGTGGCGGTGGCCGCGCCGAACAGCCTCGCCGCCCTGCGCCACCGGCCCGCGTGGGTCTCACACCCGGCCATGACCGTCAGTGAGAAGGCGATGACCACGCGGTCGTCGATGCGGCGCTGCAGCCGCAGCAACTGCAGCCCCGCGTTCGTGGCCCGCTCGAGATCACCACGCAGATACTCGGCCGCGCTTTCCGACCACAGCGCCCACGACCGCCAGAACACCTCACCGCGGGCGACATAGTTCTGGACACAGTCCCGGAGCACCTCGCGACCTCGGTCCAGATCACCGGACAAACTGACGGCAAGGCCGTAGTTGAACGTCGACCACAGTTCGCCGCCGAGATCCTGGTGCCTGCGGAACTGACCGGCCGCCGCGTGGAACAGCTCAGCGGCCCGTTCGCTGTTGTCACCGATCAGCGCCGCGTAGGCAAGCACGTGGTCGGCATAGGCGCCCGCCAGTTCGTCACCGGTCTCCTCGGCCACCTCGGCGGCGCTCGCCAGTGTGGTCTCGAAGGCGGGCATGTCACCCTGGATCAGCGCGAGGAACGCATAGGTCGACAGGGCGGTGGACCGGTTCCCCGCGTCGACGGGTGCGATGTCGAGGAGCCTGCCGAGCCAGACCCTGCCCTCGGTGTTGAGCCCGCGGATGAGCAGGTACTCCTTGATGGCGTGGACCATGGTCAGGCCCGCGGTCGCCTCCTCGGGAGCACTCGCACAGAAATCCAGTGCCTTACGCAGGTTGGCGTACTCGCGCCGGATGCGGTGCACCCACTCGACCTGATCCGGCCCGATCCACTCCGCCGCTGCCCTCGTGGTCAGCCGCAAGTACCAGTCGCGATGGCGCCGGGCCCGGCCGGTCAGGTCGCCCGCCACACTCAGCCGGTCCTCACCGTACTGCCGGACCGTCTCCAGCAACCGGTAACGCGCGACATCCTCGTGTTCCTCGCGCAGCAGAATCGACTTGTCGATCAACCCGTCGATCACGTCGAGCACCACCGTCCGGTCCAGTCCGTCGCCGGAGCAGACCTCCTCCGCGGCATCGAGGTCGAAGCTGCCGGAGAACACCGAGGTGCGGGCCCACAGCAGCCGCTCCTGCTCGGTGCACAACTCGTGACTCCAGTCGATCAACGCCTGCAACGTCGCGTGTCTGCCCGGACTCCATCGACGACCGCCGGTGAGCAGGGTGAACCGGGTGTCCAACCGGTCGGCGATCTGCCGGACCGACAGCGACCGCAGTCTCACCGCTGCCAGCTCGATGGCCAGCGGCAGTCCGTCCAGCGCACGGCACAGACGCGCCACGTCGCCGATGTTCTCGTCAGTGACGGCGAAGGACGGGACCACCGCCTTCGCGCGATCCACGAACAACCGCACGGCGTCGTACTGCTCGAAGCCGTCCGGTGCGTCGGCGGATTCGGGCACCGCCAGCGGGCGCACCGGCAGGACCTGTTCGCCCGCCACCGCGAGCGACTGTCGACTGGTGGCCAGCACCACCAGGTGCGGGCACGACGCCAGCAATGCTTCGACGAGCCGCGCGCACGCCTCGACCAGATGCTCGCAGTTGTCCAGCACGAGCAACAGCCGCCGGGCGCGAAGCTGGTCCACGAGGAGATCGATCTGCGGCCGGTTCGACCGGTCACCCAGGCCCAGCCGCTCGGCGACCGTGTTGACCAGCAGTTCGGGCTTGTGCAGGTCGGCGAGCCCGACGAACACCACGTCGTCCTGGAAGGCGGCCCTCGCGGCCGCGGCCACCCGCAGGGCAAGCCTGGTCTTGCCGACACCGCCCGGCCCCGTCAGAGTGACGAGCGAGGCCGTCCCCAGCATCTGCCTGGCCCCGTGGATCTCCGCGCTGCGCCCGACATAGGTCGTCGCCTCAGTCGGCAGGGAGTCCACCGGAAACCGCTCCACGGCCACGCCGGACACCTTCACATCTCACCACCAGCCCATTTCACAGGGATCATACTGATCCATCTGGCGGCATCGCCCGCTGAGCGGCCTCGGCGAGGGGGTGTCCGTGCACCGCAGTCGCACTTTCCCGGGAAAGTGCGACGGGCGGCGGGTGAGGGTGCGCTGTCGGGGTGATCGGCGGATGCCGCTGACCGGGCCGGGGTGACCACTTGTCGACATTGCTCGCGGGTGGAACGCGCGTACGAGTAGCGTTGCCAGGTCCACCCACGCCGTCCGTGTAGGGCACTTTCCCGAGAAAATGCCCTACACGGAGCGCGACCCGATACTACCGGGTTGACTCCACACTAACCGTGGAACTCGCGTGTACCCGCGGCCCGCAACAGGTTCATGTCGCACTCCGCGGGTACCGGCTCATCGGTGATGAGCAGCGTAATCGGATCGGCGACATGCTCCGCGGCCGAGGCGTTCCAGCTACGCCACAGCTCGGCGAAACAGTCCGTCGCCCCCCGCGAAAACCGGTCGGCAGGTACCAGCATGGCTCGGTGCCCCCCTTCCCCCGTCGCGTGCGCCCAATACCCGTCCGAACTGATGGTCGCGGCGCCACACAACACGGCGGGGACACCGAGCAACTCCAGCCTCCGCACAATCGGGCTGTGTGCGCTCCTCACCTCGGAGACCAGTTCGGGCGGCACCTCCGGCTCCCACACCAACAGCTTGCGGGCACCGGAGGACACGTACGCGGACACCAGTTCGGCCAGCACGTCGCCGCAGTCCAGCAGATCGAGCGGGACAGCGTCGTCACCCGCCGCCATTGCCGCGCTCAAGCCCGCAGGCCCGGTAATCGACGCCGCGACCGGGCGCTGCGGGTAGAGCGCGGTCAGGACTCTCGTCAGCTCGACCAGATCACGAAGTGGTGGTTGGGCGGCCAGTTCGACATCGACCAGGTCGATGTGTGTACCGGCCGCCCGCACCGCCTCGACCTCAGCAAGGGGATCGTGATGCGTCACCACCCAGTCCGGCCGTACCAGCTCCACCGCGTCGCGCAGCCGGTAGGCCTGCTGGACAGGATCGACGCGAACCTGCGGTGGGGCACCGGCCATCCGGGCCGCGACCTCCTGCAGAACCGGGACGAAGAGCATCCTTTATTCCTCGCCCGAGCCCGCGCCGTCCCAGTCCCAGGAACCGAGGTAGCCCAGGTGTTCCGGGGGTGTGTCGGCCCGCCACGATGTGACGAACTCGTCGTAGCCGCGACCACGCGTCAACCGTGCCTTGCGCTCCTCGGCCCGCGCGGCCTCGGTCGCCTCGACATCCACCTCCATGCGTTCGGCGTCCCAGACCAGCCGGTAGACCTGCCTCGCCACCTCGGGACTGATCAGTCCGCGTCGCAGGTCCAGCATGGCCGCCTCGGGGTCACGCTCCAACGGATCGCCGTAGCCACCACCGCCGCCAACCCGCTGGATCCAGATGTCGCCCTCCACTCGGGGATCAGCGGGCTCCATCGGGTTCGTCACCACGTACTCACCAGGGATCGGCTGGTCGCGCACCATGCTGGACGCCTCGAAGGTCAGTCCCTTGCCGCCATCGGCAAGCCACTGCCGCACCGCGTCCACACCACCGGTGGGCCTGATCTTGGTCAGCGGTGTACACGAGCCGCCGTAACCGCCGAACATCCCCCCGTTGGCGGGAAAACGCCCGCCCATGCTGGTCAGACCGAAGCCGAACATCTGGCTCCCGTAGAGCATGTAGGCCCATTCGATCGACGGCCCACCACGGAACCTGCCGAACCCGTGGTTGTCGGCCGGAATCCGTCGCCACAACCCCAGCAACGGCAGTTCCGCTTCGCGCAACTCCATCTCGCCCCAGTCCGACACCGGCGCGAAGATCGGACCTGCGGCGGGCTCGCCATCCCGGTCCGACAGCGCGCCGCCCCCCTGCGCGTTCATCTCGGTCGACACGTTCGCGTTGACCTGCAGATGCTGGGTAAGCCCGCCGTACTGCAAGGTCGGAACCTGCGGGTACCAGGGCGCCATCGGTTTGGCGGTTCCCGGCACCGCGTACAGCGCCTTGGTCACCACCTGGTGCAGCGCCGAGTTCAGCGCGAACATGGTCAGCAGGGACAGCGAGGTCGGCTGTTCGTTATCGGCCGTCAAGATCGAACCGGGCTCGAGCTCGAAGTCCAGCGCCGCGATGAATCCCGCGGTGCGCGGCAGATCTCCGTACAGGAAGTTCATGAACAGGTTGCCCACCATCGCCCTGGTGAAGTGCGCCTGGGCGTTGAGCGCACGGTCGATGGCCGGCGAGCTGCCGCTGGTGCGGAACGTGAGCCGATCGCCTCGTTTCTCCATCTCGACGTTGAGCTTGAACAGTCGCTCTTCCATCAGCGTGCAGTCACAGAAGTGCGCAGCCCGGTACACGCCGTCCGGCCAGGCCGCGATGCGTCGCCGCACCTCGGCTTCGGTGGTTTCCAGCACCGAGCGCATGCTCGCGATGAGCAACTCGGGCGAGCGCTCGGTCATGAAATCATGCAGCCGCCGCTCCACTGTCCGGGCGGACGCGAGTTTGGAGCGGATATCGGTCAGCCACAACATCGGGTCGCGGACCTGGTTCTGGAAAAGGTTCACGACATCGCGCCGCACGATGTAGTTCTCGCCGATCTTCATCGGCGGGATGCGGATACCTTCGCCGTACTTGGTGGTCGCGCGTACCGAGAACCCGCCCGGGTCGATCGCCGCGCCGTTCTCTCCCTCGTGGATGATGGCGCCGATCCAGGCCACGTGTTCGCCCTGCCAGAACAGCGGAAGCAGCAGCGTGTGGTCGGGATTGTGGGTGCCGCCGTAATTGGCGTCGTTGTGGTAGAACACATCGCCCTCGGCGATGCCCACGGTGGGTTCGTTGGCCCAGTAGCGCGCGATGAACTTCGGCACCGAGGAGGTGGTGGCGGAGAACATGTTCACGCCACTCGAGGTCGCGACCGCGAAGTCGCCTTCCTTCGTGTAGATGCCGATGATCAGGTCGCCCCACTTCGCCGCGGCGGACGCGCTGATCTGCTGCATCATCTCGATCGAGGACTGCAGCACCGCTTCGATCCGGCTCAGTCCCACCGACAGATCGGTAGGATCGGTGATCGCGGCGAGCGCCTGCTCCTCGCGCTCGGTCCGCGGCCGCAACCGGTACTCCGCGTTGATCTCCGGGTCCGGCCCGTACATCACCGGCTGGTTCTCCAGCAGGTCGGCGAAGAACTGCTCGGTACTCGACTGGTCCGTGCTCATGAGTTGTCCTCCTGCCGCATCGTGAAAAAGCCATGCCCGTCCATCTCGCCGGACCAGCCAGGCTCGATCACGATGATCGTGTCCGCCGCCTCGACGATCGCCGGACCGGTCAGCCGGTGGCCCGGGTTCAGCGCCGCGTACTCGTAGACTTCGGTCGTCTGAGGTTCGTCCGCGTTGCCCCACCAGCACTCTCGCGTTCCCTTGAAGGCCGCGCCGACCGGCTGACCGGAATCGGGCCGGTCCAGCTGGCGCGGTGCGGGCCTGGGAACCCAGGCGCGCAGCCGAATGGCATCGATCGAGATGCCGATCTCCTTGGTCAGCGCCAGATCACCGAAGCGGTCGCCGTACTCCGCGAAGTACGCCTTGATGACCGCGGCAAGATCGTCCTGGGTCTCCAGCCTGCGCACCGGACTCGCGATGGTGATGACGTAGAGCTGTCCGGTGGAACGGATGTCGAGTTCGACAACGGTCTCGATGTCGTCCGCAACATAACCCTGCCCGGCGAAGTCCGATACCGCCTTCGCGTGGAATTCGTCCACAATGGTGTTGAAAGCGTCGAAATCGCTGAACAGCTGCTTCACCAGGGGGTTGAACAGCACCAGCCACACCGAACGCTCATAGATGTGCAGCCGCTCCAGGCCGGCCGCTCCCGTGGCGGAGAACACCGAGCTGTGCGGTGGAACGACAACCTTGCTCGCGTCGAGCGCCTTGGCGTACCCGCAGGCATGCATCGGACCACCACCGCCGAAGGAGAACACGGCGAACTCTCGCGGGTCATATCCCTTGACGGTGATTCCCTTGAAGATCTCCGCACCCATCGTCGCATCGACGACTCTGCGGATCTGGCGGGCGGCCTCGGGAACCGAGATGCCCATCGGCTTGGCCAGGCGACGTTCGATCGCCCGCTCGGCACGCCGACGGTCCAGTTTCAGCTTGCCACCGTGGTAGTTGTCCGGATCCAGGTAGCCCAGCACCAGATTCGCGTCGGTGACCGTAGGCTCGGTGCCGCCCTGCCCGTAGCACGCCGGTCCCGGGTTCGAGCCCGCGGATTCCGGGCCGACGGCGATGCCGGTGATCGGATCAACTTTGGCGATCGAACCGCCGCCCGCGCCGATCGCGGAGATGTCCATCATCGGGATCTGCACACGCCAGCGATCGATGACCGGGTTGAAATCGTAGAAGCGGACCGACCCGCGCACCACGATACCGACGTCGAACGAGGTCCCGCCCATGTCCGTGGTGACGACCTTGTCGAAACCGTGGCTCTGCGCCAGATGCCGCGAGCCGTACAGTCCGGACACCGGTCCGGCATGCACGGTCTGAATCGGCGTGGTCCCCGCGAGACTGCCCATCCCACCGCTGTTGTGCACCAGCAACAGTTCGCCCCGATAGCCGCGCCCGCGCAGTTCGTCCCGTAGTGAGGACAGCCGATCCGAGGTGAAGCGGTGCAGGTAGGCATTGATCGTGGCGGTCATCGACCGGGCATACTCCCCTGCCCGCTGAGAGACCTCGTGCGAGAGGATGGTCGGGAACCGTCCGAGATAGACGTTCGGGTACTCCTCCTCGATGACCGTTCGCACGAGCCTCTCGTGTTCCGGATTGACATGCGCGTTCAGCAGGCACACCACGAATCCGCGTACTCCCTGATCCACCAGGTCCAGAACGCGGTCGCGGATCTCGTCGGGGTCGAGGGGCAGGAGGACTCGCCCGGCCGAGTCGACCCGCTCGGTGAGCGCCGCGATCCGCTCCCGCTCGATCAGCGGCTCGGGTCGCTGTGCGCGCGAGAGATCCCGGGTCGCGCTCGCCGGGAGGCCGTCCGCCCACTGCCTGCAACGGCCGACGGGAACCGTGTCCTGATGTCCGCGGGTGGTCAACAGGCCGAGCCGCGGGCCTGCACGTTCGATCAGGGCATTGGTGCCCAGAGTGGTCGCATAGCGGATCGCCGTCGTCCGACCGAGCAGCTCGTCCACCTCCGTTCCGGCTCCGGCCGCTATGTCAGCGATCGCGCGCAGAAAACCGATGGAGAGGTCGTGATGCGTGGTCAGGGCCTTCGCGGTGCGAACACCGCCGTCGTCGGCGGTGGCGACGCAGTCGGTGAACGTCCCTCCGATATCGACATTGATCTCCATCAGCGCGCCTGCCCTTCCCTGATCTCCGACGCTCGGGCCACCAGGGCGTCGAGGTCGATCTGGATGTCGTGTGTCAGCGGGTGACCCGGCGGCAGGTACTCGGTCTCCAACTGGACGCCGCAGCCAGGGCAGTAGTACTCCACGATGCGGCACCATGTCGGGTCGGGCGCGAAGCTGTGCTCACCCTCGAATCGTGCTGGGTGGATCTCGCGGGGATCCCGATCGTGCAACAGCAGCCCGCGCTTGTAGTCCTCGCGCCCCGAGCCGATGGCGTGCCCGCAGCGTTCGCAATGCCAGGTCTCGGTCGCGGTATCGAGTTCGAGATATTCCGTGACGCGAATGCGTTGGCTGCTCATCAGCTACTCCTTGTCGAAACCGTCAACCGAAGGGTGTCCTGCTCATCGACCGTCACCGTCCAACCGGGTGGTACCGAACAGGTGGTCGCCGACGACTCCACGAGTGCTGGACCGGCCACCGGCCGATCCAGCCGGAGGGCGGCACGGTCCAGCACGACCGTGTTCAGCTCGCCGTGGCCTGGCCAGCGGACCGAGCTCGTCGTGCTCGCAGGCGCTCCGGAAACACCTGGGCGCATGCTCTGTCCGGCGAGGTCCACATGTGGCAGTGCGTAGCTCGCTTCTACGGCAACCCATTCGGCGCCATCGCGCTCGAATCGCTCCACCTCGAGCTCGACGTCCTTTTCCGGAACACCTTCGCTGCGCATGTCGCGCAGCGCCCGTGCGGTCAAGGCCTCCTCGGTGGTCTCACCGGACGTGCCCGCATGTCGATGTCGGATATCCACAGTGGACGCTCCGAAGGCGGAGAAGACGGGCGCGAAGGGCAGGACGAGCATCTCGCCGATTCCCGCCGCCTCGGCGATCGCGGCTCCGTGCGTGGCACCGTTTCCGCCGAAGCCCAGCGCGGTAACCGAGGCCGGGTCGATGTCGCGTTCCTTCAGTTCGGCCGCAAGACGGGTTCCCGCGTCCCGATGCGCCGTCGCGAGCACCCGCTCGGCGGTTTCCACCACGCTCAGGCCGAGTGCTTCGGCAAGTGGCTCGAAGGCGCGCGCCGCCGCCGCCTCGCTGATCCGCATGTTTCCATCCAGGAAGGATTCGGGGCGGAGCACACCGAGTACCACGTCGGCATCGGTGACGGTGGGCTCCACTCCCCCGAATCCGAAGCAGGCCGGTCCTGGCTTCGCTCCGGCACTGCGCGGTCCGACCCGCAGCGTCTGGCCGTCCAGCCAGGCAACGGAGCCGCCACCGATCCCCAGCGGAACCAGGTCCGGCAGCGGGAAGGAGATCTCGACGTCCTCGACCTTGCCGTGCTGACGCATCGGCACCTCGCCGGAACGCAGAATGCCGACGTCCAGGCTGGTGCCACCCATGTCCAGGGTGACCAGGTTCCGCAGTCCGTAGTGCCGTGCCACCGCACTGGCGCCGAGCAGTCCGGCCATCGGCCCGGAGTTGTAGGTCTTACCCGCGATCGTTCTCGCCACCCGCGCGGCACCACCGTCGTTGTGCACGATGCGCAGCGGCCGGTGGTAACCCTGATCGCGCAGGTAGTCCTCGGCACGATAGAGGTAGTCGGCGACGTCGGGGTGCACGTAGGCGTTGAACAGCGCGGTCGCCCGACGCCGGTCCGGGTCGGGATCAGGTGCGACCTCCCCGGCCCGCAGGAGTGGCACCGAGTCCAGGCAGTGCCGTGGATAGTGCTCGGCGAAGGTTTCCGCGAGGTCTTCCTCGGTGACGGCAGCGCCGTCAGCACAGGCCACGACCAGTCCGCGAGCGCCGTCCTGCAACAACGAGCGGATTGCGGGCAGGGCGTGAGCCCTCGCGTCCCCGTCACCGCCCTTCGGTACCTCGGCCACCATGGCCGGCGCCACGAACAGGCCGATCCCGCTGTCCGGTCCGAACTGGGCGGGATCGGTGTCGGTGAGCAAACCGATCCGCGGCCCCCGTCGCTGCACCACGGTGTTGGTGCCGACGGTTGTCGCGTAGCGCACCGTGACGGTGTCGCGCAGCATGTCCGGCACGGTCATCCCCAGCGCACCGGCCGCGCCTTCGATGACCTCGCGGAAACAGGCGGCCAGGTCATGCGGGGTTGTCAACGTCTTGATCGTGTGCGCGACCCCGTCCCGCACGATGAACCCGTCGGTGAACGTACCCCCGGTGTCGATATCGATCGTTACGACCGCCATGTCTCTCCTCTCCAGCCACCCCAGGAGGGCTTGACCCGCGTCCAGCGCGGCACGGCATAACCTTGGTCACAGCCGTGACCGCACTCAATGGGACCAACGGACACCACCTGGTGTGGTCGGCGAACAACGCGGACGAGCTTGCGCCCCAGCCGAACTCCCTTGCGGCTGAGGGCATGTTTGCGCACCTCGGCGGCCTTAGGATCCCGCCATGTCGAGGACAATGACTGCTGCACATCCCATGAGTCAGGTCGACTCAGCGCCGCAGCCGTTGCGGTGGCTGGTCCGCTGGACGAACGCGGAACTCGACGTCCTGCTCGATTCCCTGGTGGACGAAGAGCTCGCCGAGATCCCGGAACTCGCGGTGGCGCGGAACGACCCACGCGGCGCCATCAGGGATTCGGTTCGGATCCACCTGGTCGCACTCTCCGCCTGCGTCGGCCAGCCACCGCGTGACGGCCGGATGACGATGCCCGCCTTCATCGGCAAACACACCCGCGCCCTGGCACGGCGGGACATGCCCTCACTGACCGCTCTGCTGCGAGCCTTCGAGAAGATTCACGCGGGCTTGTGGCGGCGGTTGGCCGCCGCCCTGCGGGAGGGCCCGTACCAGCTGGCTCCGGAACATCGCGCCGACGTCCTCGAACTCGCTTCGGCTCATCTGTTCGCCTACTTCCAGACCGCGAGCAAGGAGACCGCCGCCGCGTACGCCGCCGAACGCGCCCTGCTGGAGCGGCGGGCGATGTCCCGGCGAGCGGAGGTCGTCACGGCCATGCTCGCCGGATCGATGAGCCCGATCGAGGCCGAGCACGCCCTTGGCTACGCACTCAACGCCACCCATATCGGTTATGTGGCATGGACGGACTCACTGTCCCAGCTGGACCGGTTGGACGCCGCCGTCACGACGCTGATCGAACACATGCGACCGCGACAGCACCTGTCGGTACCTCATGGTGAACGCAGTGTGTACGGCTGGATCTCCTGCCATGCGAAAACGTGGCGGGACGTGCTGCAGGACGGCTCGCTGCCCGAGGGAATCCACTGCGCGTGGGGCGCACCGCAGCAGGGTGTGGGCGGTTTCCGTGCCAGCCATCTCGAAGCGCTGGAGGCGCGCCGGGTCGGTGAGGCCGTGGGGCTCACGAAGGGCGTCAAGCCGGTGCTCTTCGATGACGTCGCCGTCGCTTCGCTCGCCTCTCGCGACCTGGCGTCGGCGAGCACGTTCGTGCATCGGCAACTGGGCAGGCTGGCAAGCGAGGACGAGTCGGCCGTTCGCCTGCTGGAGACCCTGCGCGTCTACCTGGAGGAGCTGGCCAGTCCCACGAAGACCGCACGTCGCCTCCATGTGCATCCCAACACCGTTATCAAGCGGGTGGAGCGGATCGAGGCGATGACGGGCAGGTCGGTCGACCCGGCGAGCCTTTCGCTGCGAGTGGCGGTGGAGCTGGCCGCCTTGGCCAGCCCCACCCACGACGTGTGACTAGGTGCAGTCGACGACGCCTCCGTCCAACGGGATCAGTGCGCCCGTCAGATACGCCCCTGCACGCGAGGACAGGAACTGCACAACCCCCGTGATGTCGGCGGTACCGCCGGTCCTGCCCATTGGAATGAACTGATCGAGTGCCTGTTTCGCATCCGGGTCGTTGAACACGAAGGCGCTCATCCTGCTCTCGAAGTAGCCGGGAGCTATCGCGTTGACCGTCACGCTCTCGGTGCTGAGGCGACTGGCCAGGTGGCGGGTGAGCATATGTACCGCCGCCTTGGTCGCGCTGTAGGCGTAGTTCTCCATGGACGTCACCCGAATGCCTGCGATCGACCCGATGTTGATCACACGAGCGGGATCCGCGGCACTGGCCCCCGTGCGCAACGCGTCCAGCAGGGCGACGGTAAGCCGGAACACCCCGGTCAGGTTGAGGTTCACCAGCTTGTCCCACGCCGCGTCCGGAAACTCCTCGAGTGGCGCGCCCCAGGTGGCACCCGCGTTGTTCACCAGGATGTCGAGCCTGCCGTCGAAGATCTCCGTCACCGCGTGCTTCAGTACCGCCACACCCTCCGGTGTGGACACATCGGCAGGAACACCCGAACACTGCCCGAACCGGCTGAGCTGGTCCGCGGTGTCCGCGCATGCCTGTGGTTTGCGGGAGGAGACCACCACCCGCGCACCCGCCCGCACCAGTCCCTCGGCGATCATCAACCCGATGCCGCTGGTGCCGCCGGTCACCACGGCGGTCTTGCCCGCGACATCGAAAAGTCCGGTCGTGAACTCCGTGGAGGCGACGCTCATAGGGTCACCGAATACCCGCCGTTGACCGGGATCGTCTGCCCGGTGATCCAGGACCCTGCGGCGGAAGCGAGAAACGTGACCATGCCCGCCGCGTCCGACGGCTCGCCGACTCGGCGCACCATGTACTGCGACAGGATGCGCTTGCTCTGCTCGGGATCGGCGAGGTACTGCTCGGTAGCCGGCGTACGGGTCGCACCGAGCGCGACGCAGTTGGCCGTGACCAGATGCCGGCCGCCCAGACGCGCCAGTGACCTGGTCAGGCCCGCGGCGCCGGCTTTGGCGGCGGAGTACGCCTCGAGACCGTTGATCTCTCCGACCCGCCCGGCGTCGGAGATGACGGTGACGATCCGGCCACCGGATTTGCCGTAGACCATTTGCGCGAGTGCGTTCCTGGTGCAGTTGAGCACACCGTGCAGATTCACCCCGATGGACGGCAGCCACTGTGCGGGCCCCTGCTCCCAGAACGGCACTGATGGGGGCGCCGCGTCGCCACCCTGATTACCCGCGTTGTTGACCAGTACCCCGACCGGGCCGTACGCGTCCTTGATCGCCGTGAACATTTCGCCCACCGCGTCGAAGTCCACCACGTCGCACTGGGCGCCCATGGCTTCGGTCCCGCTCTTCCTGATCTCGTCGGCCACACTCTCCGCACGCTCGCGGTTGATGTCGTTCACCACAACCGCGCCCGCGCCGTGCGCGGCGAGATCGAGGGCGATCTGGCGGCCAACACCCTGACCGGCTCCGGTGACCACGGCGACGCGGCCCTGGATGTCTAGTAGCTGTCGTGTTTCGCTCACAGGGTCAGCGTCCCTTCCATACTGGTTGACGTTTCTCGGCGAAGGCGGCCATCCCCTCGCGGTAGTCGGCGGAGTTCAACACCTGGTCGATGAACGGAACCTGGTTGGTCCAGCTCTCCTCGTCGGTCCACTCCTGACTCCGGCGCACGATGGCCTTGCTGGCGCGTACCGCGACCGGTCCCGCCGCCGCGATCTCCTCGGCCAGTTCGAGCGCGACGGTCAGCGCCGAACCTGGTTCGGCGAGGCGATTGACCAGGCCGAGCTCATGGAACCGTTCCGCGGACCAGGTGGCCCCGGTGATGGCCGCCTCCATGGCGATGGCATACGGGATGCGCCTGGGCAGCCGGAACAGTCCACCGCCCATCGCGGGAAACCCCCGTTTGGCCTCGGTGAGGCCCATTTTCGCCGTACGCGCCGCGACCACGAGGTCACAGCTGAGACAGACTTCGAGGCCGCCACCCACCGCGTGTCCCTCGACCGCCGCGATGATCGGCTTCTCCGGTGGCTCGGCCATGATGCCGCCGCCGCCCCGACGTTCGGTCGCACCGATCTCGCCCCGGGCCGCCGCGATGATGTCCTGTCCCGCGCAGAACATCTCCCCGGCTCCGGTGAGTACAGCGACCCGCAGGTCGTCATCGGCCTCGAACTGGTCGATCGCCGATTCCATCTCGTGCGCTGTCGCCAGATCGAAGGCGTTCCTACGCTCCGGCCGGTTTATCGTGAGAATCGCGACGTGCCCACGGCGTTCGAACAACACCCGCTCGGTCATGCCGCCGCCTTCTGGTAGATGGTGACCACACCGGCGCTGCCGAGGCCGACGTTGTGGGCCAAGCCGACCCGCGCGTCCTGGGCCTGGCGGCGCCCGGCCAGGCCACGCAGCTGCCAGTTCAGCTCCGCGCACTGGGCAAGACCGGTCGCGCCCAGTGGATGTCCCTTGGAGATCAGCCCCCCGGAGGGATTGACCACCCACTTGCCGCCGTACGTGGTCGCCCCGGCGTCGATCAGCGAACCGCCTTCGCCTTCGGCACAGAGCCCCAGTGCCTCGTAGGTGAGAATCTCGTTGATCGAGAAGCAGTCGTGCAGCTCGATCACGTCGATGTCCTCCGGGCCGAGTTGGGCCCGCTCATAGGCCTGTCGAGCGGCCCGCTCGCTGACCCCCATGCCCACGATGTCGAACGCGCTGTCGTAGGCGTCCTCTCTGTCCGTGGTCAGTGACTGACCCACGATCTCGATGGCCTGATCGCCGAGTTGGTGTCGCTCGACGAAGTCCTCGGAGACCACGATCGCCGCGGCCGAGCCGTCCGAGGTGGGCGAGCACTGGAGCTTGGTCAGCGGATCACACACCAGCGTGGAGGAAAGAATCTCCTCGAGCGAGTACACGTCCTGGAACTGGGCGTTGGGATTCGCCGCGGAGTGGCGGTGGTTCTTCTCCGCCACCTTGGCGAACTGTTCGGCCGTGGTCCCGTAGCGCTCCATGTGCTCCAGCCCGGCGGCGCGGAACATCTCCAGCACGATCGGGGCGCCGGTCGGTTCGCGAAACTCGGCGGCCGCCCTGACGAACTTCTCGACGGGATTGGCCGCCTGCGGATGTGCGGGCGTGCCGAGGGAGCCGCGCTGCATCTTCTCGAAACCGAGGGCCAGCACGCAGTCCGCGAGACCACCCGCGATGAGCTGCCGGGCGTAGAACAGCGCCGTCGATCCGCTCGCACAGTTGTTGTTCATGTTCAGCACCGGGATGCCGGTCATCCCCAACTCGTAGACCGCACGCTGGCCCGCGGTCGAGTCGGCGTGCACATAGCCGACAGCTGCCTGCTCGATGTCGGGATAGGTGATCCCGGCGTCGGTCAGCGCAGCGGTCACTGCCTCGAGAGCAAGCTCGGGATAGTTGGGGGCAGGCTTGCCCGGCTTGTCGAACTTGGTCATGCCGACGCCGACAACGAATACACGTTTCATGGTTTTTGTTCCGATTCTCATTGGGTTGCTTCGGGGCGGTACTGGTCCCGCACCAGCCGGCGCAGCACCTTGCCCACTGGGGTCTTCGGCAGTTCGGTACCGAAACGGACGCTGGTGACCCGTTTGACGGCGCCGACCCTGTCCCGCGTCCAGGCGATCAGTTCGTCCTCGGTGGCCGTGGCGCCGTCCGCCAGCACGACGAGCGCCAACGGCGTCTCACCCCACTTGTCGTGGGGGATCCCGACGACCGAGGCTTCGCGCACAGCGGGATGCGCGACCAGCGCGTTCTCCAGTTCGGCCGGCCAGATGTTGAAGCCGCCGGAGATGATCATGTCTTCCTTGCGGTCGGTGAGAAAGAGATAGCCGTCCTCGAGATAGCCCATGTCACGAGAGAGCACGGAGCCGTCCGGCAGTCGGCGTGCGCTGGTGGCGGCCGGGTCGTCCCAGATCTCGGTGAACGCACTCGGCGTCTGGAACGCGATCTCGCCGATCTCGCCCTCCGGCAGCTCGTTGCCCTGTTCGTCGACGATCCTGATCCGCGAGTTGGCGGTCGGCTTGCCCGCGGATCGCAGCAGTCGCCCACCCTGCGCGGTGTGGTCCCCGGGCGGCAGACAGGTGACCGGCGCTCCTTCGCTCTGCCCGTACAGCTGCAGCATGACGTCACCGAACACGGCGCGCGCCTCGTCGAGCGCGGTCTCGGTCATGGGTGAGCCGCCGTAGACGAAGACCCGCAGGCTGCTCAGTTCGGTTCGTTGTGCCGTCGGATGCTGCGCGGCCAACTGCACCATCGTCGGGACGCCGAAGGTCAGGGTGCAGCGATGCCGCTCGATCGCCGCGAGGAACTCGCCCGGCTCGAACGCGCGTAGCACCACCACCGAGCCGCCCGCCGCGAGTACCCCGGCGACGGGCATGATCGTGGCGTGGGCCAGCGGCCCCGCGGCGAGGTAACAGTCCGCCGAGGTCAGCTCCGGCAGTATGCTGGCCGTCTCGGTGCCCAACCCCGTCCACGCGCGGACCGAATGCATGATGCCCTTCGGCTTTCCGGTGGTTCCCGCGGAGAACCGGATCGTCTGCGGCGCGTCCGGCGGCAGCACGAGGCCGCGATCCCCGTCGGAGGCCTCGGCGAGCAGACCCTCGTAGTCGAGCACCCCGCTGGGCACCTCACCGTCGAGTACCAGGACGTGCCGCACAGTGCGGGCGGACGCGAGATGTGGGGCGATGCCGTCGTAGTGTTGCCGTTGCACGATCAGCACGGTCGCGCCGATGTGGTCCAGCAGGTAGCGATTCAGTTCGGCACTGTTGTGGGTGTACAGCGACGCACGCACGAAACCACCCAGCGCGATACCGAACACGAGCTCGAGCGCTTCGGGACTGTTGTCGGTCAGCGTCGCCACCCGATCACCCTGCTGGACGCCCAGACCAGCAAGGGCGTTGTCCAGCTTGCAGGAGCGCCGGTAGACCTGCGCGTAGCTCTGGCTCCTGCCGTCACAGACGATCGCAGGCTGGTCGGTGTAGTGCTTGGCTCCGGTACGAATCAAGCTCGCGAGGTCCATAGGAAGACCCTCCAGTGAGACGTTGGATGCCCGATTCGCGTTCGATCGGTCGGGCCGTGCAATCACGCTAGGAGCGCCCTGAGCGGGCAACAATGGGCCGAACTGACACCTGGTGGTGGTGCGTGAGCACTGGTCACACGGCTGGGCAGGTTGGCGTCGCCGAAACGTGAGCTAAGCTACATCGGGTCGGATGCCTGGAACGACCGACAGGAGCGACAGCCGTGCCCCACACCGAGTTTCACGCCGAGACGGCGAGCACGGCCGGGATGCCACCCGGCGACGCCCGGGAGTTCTGGCGCTCGGTCGCCACCAACTACCAGTGCCAGATGGACTGCGAGTTTCCCGAGAACGAGGCGGTGACGGGCACCCTCACCCGTATGCGAACCGACCGGAACCAGGTACTGGCGTGGCATTCGCCGCCGGTGCGGTACGGCAGAAAACCGAAGCACGTGCGGAAGGACGGTATCGATTCCTACGTGCTCCTGGCCCCGACGGCCGGTACCGCGATCATCGACGCCGACGACGGCGAACTCGTCCTGCGTCCCGGTTACGCGAGTCTGGTGTCAACGGCCCGGCCGTTCACCGTCACCCACTCACCGCACGCCCAGCTACGCGCCGTCACCATCCAACGGCGCGAGATCCAGCGGCGGATGAACCGGCACGCGAGACTGAGCGCCCCGCTCGACTTCTCCACTGGGCTGGGCGGTGTGGTGCATAACCTGCTCGACAGCATCGTCCGGGAGTTGGACCAGCTCACCTCACACCAGTTCGACGCGGTCGTCGACCGGCTGACCGAACTGCTGTGCATACAACTGGGCGACTGCGTGATCAACGCCGGTGATCACTACAGCGAGATCGAAGCAGCGATCCGGCGCTATGTACGCGACCACGCCCAGGACCCCGGACTCAATGGCGAGATGATCGCCAGCGCGCTCGGTTGGTCGGTGCGGCAGATCCAGTTGGCGCTCCAGCGGGCAGGCACCACTGCCCGCGAACTCGTTCGCGAGGAGCGTCTTTCGCTCGCGCACGACTGCCTGGCCAATCCGGCCTACCGGAACATCTCAATCACCGAACTCGCCCACCGGTGTGGATTCGTCTCCGCCGGCACGTTCAGCACGGCCTTTCGGCAGCGCTTCGGGATGACCCCACGGGAGCTGCGCGTCGCCTCCTTCTGACGGGTCAGCACTCCGTCCCGCCGTTCGGTGGTGTTGCGGATGTCCTGGTCATCGCCGCTCATCCGCAGACCGTTGTAGAGATTGTCGTGCATGTCGGCGCTGCCCGCGTCGATGGCGGAGAACAGGGCGAAGCTGTCATCGGCGTGGCGGCGGTGCGTCCCCTTGCAGCAAAATTGCGCAGCCCGAGGTTCGAAGGACAGGGAGCATCGGACTCTACTCGAACACCAGTCCTACCCCCAGGTCTCCTCGGCCTACAGTTCCCCTGATCCGGCAGCAGCCGACCCGATCACCCCACTTTCCCGGGAAAGTGCGGATGGGGGTAGGTGACGGCGAGGGTGATCTTGCATGGTGGTACTTGCAGGCGCACCATCCTTGAGGGAATCGGATGGGACCCACCATTAGCAGCCAAACCCGGCTGTAGTCCATAACGGACTCCAGTCGGGTTTGGCCACAACGCCAGGTCACGCCTGGCGGTTGTAGAGCTTCTTCGCCCACACGTAGCCGAGCAGTGCGATGCCCGCGCACCAGGCCAGCGCGATCCACACGTCGTTGCCGACCGGAGTGTCCATCAGCAGTGCCCGGATGGATTCCATGATCGGGGTGAACGGCTGGTACTCGGCGAACCAGCGCACGCTCGCGGGCATCGACTCGGTCGGCACGAACCCGCTGCCGAGAAACGGCAGGAACATCAGCGGCATCGGCAAACTGCTGGCGCCTTCGACGGTCTTCGAAGCCTGGCCGACCGCCACGGTGAACCAGACCAGCGCGAAGCTCACAGCGGCGAGCACTCCGACCAACGCCAGCCAGTCGACGAAGCCCGCTTGTGGGCGGAAGCCGATCGCCAGGGCGACCCCGATCACCACGGCGAGGCACAGGAAGACCTGGATGATGCTGCCGACCACGTGGCCGGTCAGCACCGACACCCTGGCGATGTTCATGGTGCGGAAGCGGGCAATGATCCCTTCTGTCATGTCCATGGCGACGGATATCGCGGTGCCCTGAACAACGGTCGCGATGGTGATCACCAGGATCGCCGGCACCACGTAGTTGACGTATTCGGCACGGCCGCCGGAAGACCCGCCGAGCCCGGCGCCGAGGGTGCCACCGAACACGTACACGAACAACAGCAGCAGGAGGACCGGCATGGCGATCAGCTGCACGGTCATCGACGGATATCGCACCATCCGTTTGAGGTTGCGGCGCACCATCGTCGTCGAATCGCGCAATGGATAGTTCGCAACTGCGGCGGTCATTGGGCCGTCACCTTCTCGTCGTCGGAATCACCAGTAAGGGCAAGGAAAACGTCGTCCAGATCGGGCGTGTGCACGGAAAACCCGTCCACCGCGATCGACTCACGATCGAGATGGTCCAGCAGTTCCTTCAGCGAGCGCAGGCTGCCGTCGTTCGGCACCCGCAGAGCCAAGGCGTCCCCGTCGGAGTGTGCGGCTCGGCCGAGAACCCGTTGCGCGGTCCGGTAACCACTGGCTTCGGTGAACTGGAGCCGGACGTGGCCACCCGGAATCCGGCGTTTCAGCTCCTCCGGGGTGCCCTCGGCGACCAGTCTGCCGCCCTCCAGCACCGCTATCCGGTCGGCCAGTTCGTCGGCCTCGTCCAGATACTGTGTGGTCAGGAAGATGGTCACGCCAGCGGCCACCAACTCCCGCACGATCTGCCACATCTCCCGCCTGCTGCGCGGATCCAGCCCGGTGGTCGGCTCGTCCAAGAAGATCACTCGGGGACTCCCCACCAGCGTCATCGCCAGATCCAGCCGCCGCCGCATGCCACCGGAGTAGGTGGATGCCGGTTTCCGCGCAGCCTCGGTCAGATCGAACCGCTCGAGCAGATCGTCGGCCGCCCTCTTTCCATCCTTTTTGGATAGATGGTTCAGGTCCGCCATCAATCGCAGGTTCTCCTCGCCGGTGAGCAGGTTGTCCACCGCGGAGAACTGGCCGGTGACCCCGATCGCCGCGCGCACCGAATCCGGCTCGGATGCCACATCATGTCCCGCGACCTCGGCCCGGCCGCCGCTCGCGGCGATCAACGTGGACAGGATCTTCACCGTGGTCGTCTTGCCTGCGCCGTTCGCGCCGAGCAACGAGAAGATCGTGCCCTGCGGGACGTGCAGGTCGATCCCGTCCAGCACCACCTTGTCATCGAACGACTTCCGTAGCCCGCTCACGGAGATCGCCGGTTGCGCCACATTGTTCGTCATCAGAGTTTCCTTCGCTGTAAGAACCGGGGCTCATGCCGCGCCACGCGCCCGTTCATGCGCGGTTGACCGTGATGTCGCCAAATCCGGTGTGCGCGCGTACTTCGACCGTCTCACCGGTCTTCTCCTGCGGCTTCGCTGTCTCGTCGAGCGCGTTGCGCACCTGCCCGAAGTTGGTCTTCACATCGAGCCAGGCCGCCACGCCCGCACCGATGCCGATTTCCAGGTCGCCGTTCGAGGTCTCCAGCACGACGGAACCGCGAGCCACCTCGCCGACCCGGATGGCCCCGTTGGCGGTCTTCGCATCCACTCCGGCGCCCGCCCGGTCCACCGTGATGTCGCCGTTCGCCGAGCGCACTCGTGCCTCGCCGCCGATCGTGCCGATATCGGTGTTGCCGTTGGAGTTCTTGATAGTGGCGCTGCCCTCGATCTCACCGATCCGGACCCGGCCGGACCCGGTGGTCACCTCGGCGTCGCCCGCCACGCCCTCGACCGAGACCTGCCCGGCGGAGGTGTTCACCCGCAGCGGCCCGGTCCGGCCCAACCGGGCGTGCCCGGCGGAGGACTTGAACCGGCACTCGCCGAGCCGTCCGGTCGACTGGAAGTCGCCGACGGACGCGTCCGCCTGCACCTGCGAGCCCTCGGGCAGTTCGACGGTCACGTCGACCGACCAGCTCTTGGTGGACAAGGCCTCGAACGGGCGCGGGTTCTTGCCCTTGATCAGCAGTGTGCCGCCCGAGTACTCGACGCGGACCTGCTTGGCCGCTTTCACGTCCGAGGATTCGTTCTCGTCTGTCGGACGCACCTCGACCACGGTGTCGGTGCGCTCGCTCGCGACGAACCGCGCGTTGGCGACGCTCATATCGAGAGTCACGATGATCGGATCTGGCGTATCGAATGTAGGCATAGGTATCCCCTTCAATGTGGTGAGTGTGACGTTCTCGCTGGTGAGAACGTTGAGATGCGGTGGTGCGGCCTGGCTCTAGCTGACCCAGCCGGTGTAGCGCTGCTTGCCCCTGCCGCCGCGCTGTGCCGAGGCCTGCTCCTTGCCGGGTTGCCGCAACGCGGCCGAGGCGACCCTGCCGAGCCACGCGTTGACCGAGCGGCCCTCCTTCGCGGCCGCCTCCTCGATCGAGGCCTTGAGCTGTTCCGGGAGCCGGAAGTTGATCCGCGCGGTTGCGGCCTCCTCGGCCCCCGCCGGACCGGGGTCCATTGCCGGCTCGGGCTCCGGCGCTGCCGTGACGTATGCGGGCTCGGACGGCGGCGGCGTCACCACGAAGTTCGGATCGCGGCCCCGCAGCCGGACCTCGACCGAACCGGGCGCGAGATCACGGGTGATCTCGTCGGCCGCGGCCGACAACGCCTCCAACAGGGTCAGCCGGACCGCCGACTCGATCGGCCTGGTCAATCGCTCAGCCAGCGCACGGGCCTCCTCGCCCCCGGCCTCGGCGGCGGTCGCCAGCTCCCGGCCGAGGAAATCCACATAAGATGTCAAGTCCATGGCGCCACTATGGCACACGAATGGCGCCATCACAAGCCATTGTGGCGACAGACGGCGCCACAATGGCGTTACGCCTGGTAAAGGTGGCGCCGCCGACAGGCCCGACAAAGCCGTCGGACGTCCTGACCGGGACGTACGACGCGGCACGTCCCGGTCAAGGGCGGCCTATCTCAGAGGGCGCTCGCCAGGCGATCGGCCAGCAGGCGGGTGAACCGCGGCGGGTCGCTCAACTCGCCACCCTCGGCGAGGAGCGCCATCCCGTAGAGAAGTTCGGCCGTCTCGGCCAGCCCGGTTTCGTCCCTGCGGTCGTCGTAGGCCTTCCGCAGGCCGCTCACCAGCGGGTGCGCCGGGTTGATCTCGAGGATTCGCTTGATGTGCGGTACGTCCTGTCCCATCGCGCGGTACATCTTCTCCAGAGTGGGCGTGACGTCGTGCGCGTCGCCGACGATGCAGGCGGGAGACGTGGTCAGCCGGGAGGACAACCGGACTTCCTTCACGTTCTCCTCCAGCGACTTCGTCATCCAGGACAACAGGTCGGCGAAGTCCTTCTGCCGCTGGTCGCGTTCGGACTCGGCGGTCTTCTTTTCTTCCTCGGTATCGAGGTCGACCTGTCCCTTGGCGATCGACTGGAACTGCTTGCCCTCGAAATCACGAACCGACTCCACCCACATCTCGTCGACGGGGTCGGAGAGGATCAGCACCTCGAAGCCCTTGGCGGCGAATGCCTCCATGTGCGGCGAGTTCTCGATGGCCGACCGGGAGGCGCCGGTCAGGTAGTAGATGTTCTCCTGCCCCTCCTTCATCCGCTCGATGTACTCGCGCAGGTTGGTCGGTTTCTCCGCGTCGTGCGTCGAGGCGAACGAGGCGATGTCGAGAATCGACTCACGATTGTCGACATCGTTGAGCAGACCCTCCTTGACGGCAGGGCCGAACTCCGTCCAGAAGGTCTGATAGCGATCGCCATCGTTGGCCATCATCGTCTTGACCGTCGAGAGCACCTTCTTGACAAGGCGCTTGCGCATCAGGTGGATCTGCCGATCCTGCTGGAGAATCTCCCTCGACACGTTCAGCGAGAGGTCCTGCGCGTCCACGACACCCTTCACGAAGCGCAGGTACTCCGGCATGAGCGCCTCGCAGTCGTCCATGATGAACACGCGCTTCACGTACAGCTGGACACCGCGCTTGCGCTCACGCATGTACAGGTCCAGCGGCGCGTGGGACGGGATGAACAGCAGCGCCTGGTACTCGAAGGTCCCCTCGGCCCGCATCTGGATGGTCTCCAGCGGATCGGTCCAGTCGTGGCTGATGTGTTTGTAGAACTCGTTGTACTCGTCCTCCGTGGCCTCGTCCTTGGGCCGGGCCCACAGCGCCTTCATCGAGTTGACCGTCTCGACCTCGCGGGTCGCATCTTCCGCACCGTCCGGTCGCTCGACCTCCATCCGGATCGGCCAGGTGATGAAGTCGGAGTACCGCTGGATGATCTCCCTGATCTTCCAGGTACTCGTGTAGTCGAAGAGCTGGTCGTCCTGGTCCTCCGGCTTGAGGTGCAACGTCACGGACGTGCCCTGCGGGGCGTCGTCGACCGTCTCGATGGTGTAGGTGCCCTCTCCGCTGGACTCCCAGCGGGTTGCGTCGCTCTCCCCGGCACGCCGGGTCAGCAGGCTGACCCGGTCGGCCACCATGAAGCTGGAGTAGAAGCCGACACCGAACTGCCCGATGAGTTCCTGCGAGGCCGCGGAGTCCTTCGATTCCTTTAGTTTGCGCAGGAGGTCGGCCGTTCCGGATTTCGCGATGGTGCCGATGAGGGTCACGACCTCGTCGCGGGACATACCGATCCCGTTGTCCCGCACCGTGAGTGTGCGCTGCTCCGCGTCGACTTCGAGGTCGATGTGCAGGTCGTCGGTGTCGACCTCGAGGTCCTTGTCCCGGAATGCCTCCAGCCGCAGTTTGTCCAGCGCATCGGATGCGTTGGAGATGAGTTCCCGCAGGAAGATGTCCTTGTTCGAGTAGATCGAATGGACCATCAGCTGCAGGAGCTGACGTGCCTCTGCCTGAAACTCGAGCGTTTCGGTCTGCGTTTCCACTGGAGTCCTTTCGGGGGAAGTCACCGAAGTCAGAAATGGGCAGCGCGGTCACCCGGCGGTCCCCGCGCACCCGCGGATTATCGCAACTGGAATGACTCGCCGCGCATGGCCTTCCCTGTGTCGCGCGTCACGAAATTCAGGACGGCCTTCAGCGCTACACAGGAGTAGAAAGTTCCTACTCGAGGGAGTGACATGTCCGCCACCGCCACACCGGAAGAAGCATCCGCCACGTCGGTCGTCCCCGCGCTCGACGACTTCGACTTCCCGCTCACCGACGGAGCCGCCTGCCGCATCGAGGACCCCGACTGCGAAGCCTGCCAATGAGATCAGGAGCCGTCGCCTGAGGCGAGCGCCGGCGCAACGACGAACTTCTCCGGCGATCTCGGCGTGACAATACGCTTGTATTGTCCGTAATATGATCGTATAGTACGGCCTATGGGGTCGATCTTCGGTTCCGCCGACCGCCCGGCGGAGGACCTGACAGCACGAGCCAGGATCAGGGACGCCGCACTGGCGCAGTTCGCCGAGCACGGCACCAAAGGCGCAACGATGCGGGGGATCGCGGACGCGGCCGGTGTTTCACTCGGGCTGGTGCAGCACCATTTCGGTACGAAAGACGCGCTCCGGGATGCCTGCGACGAGGCGGTGATCGAGGTGTTCCGCCGTCGGCTGACGGACAGCGCCACCACCAACTCCCTCGGGGAGCCGGGCTTTCTGACCGACCTCTTCGAGACCAGTGGCCTGCTGCTGCGCTACCTCGCGCGGGCCATGATCGACGGCTCACCGGCGGCGGCCAACGTGTTCGACGAGCTCGCCGGGGGCACCGCGGATTTTCTCAGCCACACCTGGCCGGACCGCTTTCCGCCGGGCTCGGCCAGAGCCCGCGACGCGGCGTCGGTGATGGCGGCGATGCACAGTGGGACGGTCCTGCTGCACGAGCAGCTCGCCAGACACTTCGGCGATGACCCACTCGACCGCGAGCACGCGACCCGCATCGGTATGGCGATGTTCGACGTCTACGCCTCAATCGGCGAGTTCACCACCTCACCCGCCGGTCAGCGGATCAAGGAGTCCACTGCGAAATACCGCGACCACATGGGAGGGCAAGCGTGAAGACGTACAGCATCGACCACCTCACCCCGGTACAGAAAACCCTGCTGGTCACCCTGAAAGGCCGCGTGCTGGACAGTCGGTCGAACAACCCGATCCTGCGTGACCCGCTGGTCACCGACATCGCGCGACGACTCGACTACGACATCGACACGGTGAAGCTGAGCTTGGGTGTACCGGAAGCGATCGCCATCCGCACCAGCATCCTGGACCGCGCCGTGGACGCGTTCGTGCGCACGCATCCCGATGCCGTGGTCGTCGAACTCGGCAGCGGACTGGAGACCCGCATGTTCCGTCTCGCCCCACCCGCCACTGTGGACTGGTACGACGTCGACCTTCCCGAGGTCATCGAGTTGCGCGACGAACTGATGCCGCACCGCGAGAACGCGCACTCGGTCGGCACCTCGCTGCTCGACCCTGGCTGGACCGACACGATCCCGAGCGATCGCCCGACGATCGTCGTCGGTGACGGCATTCTCGGGTTCCTCGGCGAGGAACAGAACAAACAAGTGCTGACGCGCATCACCGATCACTTCACCGGCGGAGAACTCGTCTTCAACGCCTACACCAAGATCGCCGCCCGCATGACCGGCCGCTACACCAGTTCGGTCGGCATGCCCAAGGAATTTCGCGGATTCGGTTTCAACGACCCACACGACGTGGTCGCCATGAACCCCAGGCTGACCTTCGTCGACGAACAGACCGGCGCCGCCGCACCGGAAAGTGAGCAACTGAACGGCCTGTACCGCCTGCTCGCACGCTGGTTCGCCCGCTGGCCCGCCCAAGCCCGCCGCGGAGTCTGGGTGGTCCGCTACCGCTTCTGACCCGCACGTCAGATCACGACCCCAACCCTGGAGTACTTGCGGTCAGCACGGTGAGGAAGTCGGTCACCACGCGGTTGCGGTAGCCACCGGCACGGCGGACGGCGACGACCGGGACGCGTGCCTCCATGCTGGGCACGTCGATTGTGCGCAGGCTGCCGATCCGGAGCTCTTCCCGGATGTTGTCGACGGGCATGAGCGCGACACCGAGACCGGCCTCGATCAACCTTTTCTGCGCGGTCAGGCTGTCGACCGTGGTGATCGCCGGATCGGTGATGCCCGCGGCCGCCAGTTGACGTTCGAGGAGGCCGCGGAAGCTGCCGTCGCGCCCGCGTTCCGCCGGGAAGCCGAGCCACTTTTCGTCCCGCAGCAGGCGCAGGTCCGGCAGCAGGCCCGCGGTGACCTGATGACCGGCGGGCACCACGACGTAGAGCTTCTCCTCGCCGAGCGGAATCGACTCCAGCTTGGGGTCGGTGTCGGGGTGGTAGCGCAGGCCGAGGTCGGCGTCCCCGCTGCGCACCAGCGCACTCACCTCGCGGCTGGTCGCGGTGCGCAGGTCGACCGAGACCTCCTTCGACCGCGAAGAGAACTCCCGCAGCGCATCCACGATATGCGAATCGGCAAGCGTTCCGACGATGGCCAGCCGGAGTGTCACAGCACCCTGCTCCCGGTCCCGGACGGCGCGTTCACCATCGCGGATCGCGGCCAGCGCGGCCTCCGCATAGGGAAGCAACCGGCGCCCCGCCTCGGTGAGGATCACCCGGCGCCCGACCCGCTCGAACAGCGCCGCGCCCAGGCTGCCCTCCAGTTCGTGGATCCGTCTGCTGATCGCGGGTTGCGACCGGTGCAACCGCCGCGACGCCTCGGTGAACCCTCCAGTGTCGGCGATACAGACGAAGGCCTCGATCTCGTCGAACGTCATGTGATGAGTATTCCTGATGAGTTCCGGTCAGAACTATGCATTTGCCTGATCGCCGAGCCGGCGGCACAGTGAACTCGTGACAACTGATCTGGTAGCGAAAGTTGCGCGATTCCGCGCCCTGCACGAACGGCCGGACCCCTTGCTGCTGCCGAATCCGTGGGACGCCGGCACGGCAAGGCTGCTGGCCTCGCTCGGCTTCGAAGCACTCGCCACCACGAGTCTCGGCGTGGCCAATGCCGCCGGTCGCACCTTCGCGACCAGGCAGGAGATCCTGGACAACTGCCGGGTGATCAACGAGGCGACGGTCTTGCCGGTGAACGCCGACCTGGAAAACGGCTTCGCGCACGAGCCCGCGGAGGCAGCCCGAATGATCGAAGACGCCGCGCACGCGGGCGCTGCCGGAGCATCGATCGAGGACTACAGCGGCGAGAGCCACTCGCCGATCTACGACTTCGCGTTGTCGGTCGAGCGGATCCGTGCGGCCGCGGAAACGGCGCACGCCCTGCCTGCCCCCTTGCTCCTCACCGCACGGGCCGAGAACCTCCTACACGGTGTCGACGACCTCGACGACACGATCAAACGCTTGCAGGCGTACGAGAACGCCGGAGCCGACGTGCTGTACGCGCCTGGACTCCGCACGCTGGACGAGATGCGCGCAGTGGTGTCCTCGGTGCGCAAGCCCGTCAACATCGTGATGGGATTCGCGGATCCGTCGATCACTCTGGAACAGCTCGGCGAGATCGGAGTGCGCCGGGTCAGCATAGGCGGCGCACTTTCCCGGCTCGCACTCAAATCCTTCATGGCCGGAGCGAAGCAGATGCGCGCAGGCCGGTTCGGGTTCGTCGCCGAACTTCCGCCGACCGCCGAACTGCACGAGGCGTTCGGCGATCAGTAGCGGGTTGAGGTGCCACAGCGCCGACGCACCGCAGCGCCAGGACGGCCGCGCGCCTCGCTGTTTTCGCTGAACAGAACGACCGGCCACGGATGGCCGCCGCTTGACCTTCCCAGTACGTCCCGCCCCCGACACCGTGGTGACCACGCTGGCGAGCAGCCGGCAACACATCGAGGGGCGAGTGGCTCCCAGTCAGGAGGACAAGCGTGACGACCAGTCGACGGCGGCTCATCGGCTTCGCGGGAGGGTTGTCGCTCGCTCTCACCGCGACCATCGCGCCCACGGCCGCAGCTGAGACCGAGCACGTGGCAACCCAGGAAGCACTCAACCAGTACCGGGCGGTGGGCGGGCCGGGAGCCGCTGTCCACGCCGGCGACGCCGACTCGGCGTGGACGCTGACGGCCGGAACCGCGAAGATCGGCGAAAACCGGCCGATCACGTCGAGCGACCACTTCCGCCACGGCAGCCAGACGAAGACGTTCACGGCGGCGGCGGTTCTGCAATTCGTCGACGAGGGGTTGGTCGAACTGGACAAGCCGATCGAGGAGTACCTGCCGGGCGTGGTGAGCGGCAACTACGACGGCAACGTCATCACGGTGCGACAGCTGCTGCAACACACCAGCGGGTTGGTCCGGGATCCCCGCGACGCGCAACCGGCCGCGGACGGCACTTACGAGCTGGCGGAGCTGGTCCGCTCGGCGATGGACGAGCCTGCGCAGGCCGCCCCCGGCGGGGCGCCGAAGTACTCCAACGTCGGTTACCTGGTCCTCGGCATGCTGATCGAGGAGCTCACCGGCCAGCAGGTCGGTGACGCGATCACCGCAAGGATCGTCGAACCGCTCGGCCTCGAAGGAACCTCGTTCCCGGAGCGAGGTCAGCGAGCACTCTCCGCGCCCTTCGTGTCCGGCTACGAAATCCTCCGGCTCCCGCCCTTTGTCTTCTGGACGGAGAGGACCACCGCGTTCGAGCTGTCGATCATGTCCAGCGCGGGGGCGATGCAGTCCACATTGGCGGACTCGGCGTCGTTCTTCAGGGCGCTGCTCGACGGCAGGGTCGTCTCGGAGCGTGCGCTGGCGGAGATGCGGAACACGGTGCCGTATACCGCCGATTACGGAATGGGCCTCGGAATCAATGACAGGCCGCTTTCGTGTGGTGGAACTGCTTGGCTCAAGCACGGCGCACTGACGACAGGACACGCATCGGTGACAGCGGTCACCGATGACGGCCGGTTCGCGTCGCTCGTCACGAACAGTTTCGCGATCGGCGAAGCAGCGGTGACGCGGGCTGACGCGGTCCTGGACGCCGCGCTCTGCGAGTAGCCGGAACCTCCGTGCCCCGTAGTCGCCCCCGTTCGGGGTGGCTACGGGGCAGCACCCGCACCCTGACTAGTCGATGCCCACGGCGAGCGTGATGAGCATGGCGAGCCGTTTGCGGGGATTGTCGAGTCCGAGTCTCGCGATGTCGGTCATTTTGCGGAGCCGGTAGCGAATGGTGTTGGGGTGAACGCCGAGCTGTGCCGCGGCGTCGGCCAGGTCGCCTTGTGCTTCGAGCCAGGCTCGCAGCGTGGGTATGTACTGGGTGGAGTTGGCGTGGTCGTGGCGGGCGAGCTCGGCGATGGGGCCGCGTGACGGGAGGCGTCCGCCTGATGCGGCCGTGCGCAGGCGTTGCAGCAGGATCTCGTCCCAGGACTCGTCGTAGCAGACAGGTGGGGTGTTGGGGCGCGCGGTGTGGAGGGCGAGGCTCTCGTCGGCTTCCTGACGACTCGCCGAGAGTTCGCCGGGCTCCGCGGTACCGCCGATTCCGGCGGAGATGGCGACATGCGGCGGCATCGCGTGCAGCATGTCGCGTAGCCAAGCCTGTGCAGGCGCAGGATCGTGGTCGCAGGGCAACAGGGTGTAGACGGTGTTCCCGAACAGCGTGCTGCGACTGGGGCGCGACCAGCCGAAACCGGTCGTGGCGCGTTCGAACGCGAGCAGAATCGCGGCGTGCCGTTCGCTCTGGGCGTGCGCCTGCAGGGCAACGACGCGCAGGCGTCTCGGCGGCAGACCGAGCTTGCTGATGACGGCGGCCGCGTCCGGAGTGCCTTCGAGCAACTGGATGACCAGTTCGGATTCGACCTGCCGTTCCAGGTCCGCGCTGACTCGTGAGCGCAACAGGTGCAACGCGACGGTGTGTGCTCCATCGGCGAGGACTTGCGTCCGCACGGGTTCCAGCGGCGCGTCACTGCTGACCCAGACCGAGCCCAACAGCTCCCTGCCTGCTCGTACGGCGACGACAACTCGCCCGTGCAGGCCGTGTTCCGGCGAGGCCGGCACGTACAACGGCTCGTCCGAGGCTGCGAGATGCGCGAACACACCCCGCCTCTCGAACAAGGCTCTGACGGCGTCCGGCACCCGCCTGCCCAGAATGGTGTCGAGACGCGCCGGGTCGGCGCCCTGCTGCAGACTGGAATACGCCATCACCCGCGAGAGCTGGTCCTCGATGGTGACCGGACCACCGGCCGCGGCCGCGATCGTGTCGGCGAGGGCGAAGAGATCGCTCGGACCACGCCCGGACTCTGTCTCACGGCCTTCGAGTACCAGGCCGTAGACGACGCCGGACACCTGACTCCAGGACACGCTCGGGTCGATGAGCAGGAGTGCGATGCCGTGCTCGCGCGCGGCGGCCAGCACCTCGCCGGTTGGCTCGGTGTCCGTTCGCGCCAGGACCACGACCGCCTGCGCCACCGCCGCGAACTCGACGGCCGAGGACACGTCCTCGACGCCGACGGCCAGGAACGCGTCGCCTACGCTCGGCCCGTTATCGGTCGGGTCGTGCACCACGACACTGCGAAGTTCCTGATCACGTGCACGACCGGAGCCGATCAGGCGAGCACCATAGCCACCGAGAACGTTGATCAACCGATCCAGTCTGACCATGCGTCGATCCGTTTCGCCTCTCCGTCGCCGGCGAACTCGTACCTGCTCCGGCTGGGTTTGTCAGTCACGTCCGCGCTCGGCCGCCAGGACTCCGTGCGTCCCTGGTCGCCAGCACACCTCCCATCATCCTGCCTACTGGCCGAAACCAACAATCCAGGGCACCTCGATTGTTCATTATCGACAACAAGCGCGGCTGCCTGCTCGGACATGCTCGGTGGGGAGCAGCGTTTCGAGGAGTTCGCGGAGGTACACATGGACGAGGTCGCGCACATCGGTGACGGTCCCCGAACGGCCGTCGTCATCGGTGCGGGCGTGGTGGGCCTGTCGACGGCCTGGTTCCTGCAGGAGCGGGGGGTCGAGGTCACGGTGGTCGACCGGGACGACGTCGCCACAGGAGCGTCCTGGGGCAACGCGGGCTGGCTGTCCCCCGGGTTGGCGATCCCGTTGAACGAGCCGAGCGTGCTGCGTTTCGGGCTGCGTGCTCTGCTGGACCCACGGGCGCCGCTCCATGTCCCCGCCACGTTCGACCCGGGACTGTGGCGGTTCCTGCTGCGGTTCGCCAAACACTGCACCTGGAAGTCGTGGGAGCACGCGGTGAGCGCGAACCTGCCACTGAACACCGAATGCCTCGAGGCGTTCGACGTGCTCACCGCCAACGGGGTACGAGCACCCACGGTCGAGGCGCCGATCACGGCGGTGTTCGAATCCGCACAGCACGCTGCCGGGCTGCTCCATGAACTGCGCAGGCTGACCGGCGCCGGGCAGGCGGTCGACTACACCGGGATCTCCGGCACGGAAGTGCGCGCGCAGTTGCCGCAGGCGTCCGGCCGAATCCGTGCCGGGGTGCGACTGGACGGACAGCGCTACGTCGACCCCGGGGCCTTCGTCGCCGCGCTTGCCGAGTCGGTCCGCACGAGGGGCGGGGTGATTCGCAAGGGATTCGACGTGGTCGAGTTGCGTCCTCAGCGCTACGCCGTGACGGCACGTTCGAGGTCGGCGGAGACGATCTCGGCCAGCGTCGCGGTACTGGCGACCGGCGCCTGGATGGGCAGCCTCGCCAAGCGCTGGGGGGTACGGGTCCCCGTGCGAGCGGGTCGGGGCTATTCGTTCACCGTCCCGACCGACGAGCCCATTCCTGGGCCCGTCTACCTGCCCGACGTCCGCGTCGCCTGCACGCCGTACCGGCACGGGCTGCGGGTCGCGGGGACGATGGAGTTCCGCACGCCGGACGCCGCACCGGACAACGCGCGAATCGACGCGATCATCGCCTCGGCGCGGCCGTTTCTCGACGGCGTCCGCTGGGAGGAACGCACGGACGAGTGGGTGGGGCCGCGGCCCGTCACGCACGACGGGAAGCCGTTGATCGGTGCGGTACGGGCACCTGGGGTGTATGTGGCAGGTGGACACGGCATGTGGGGGCTGACGCAGGGACCGATCACCGGGCGACTGCTCGCCGAGCAGATCACGACAGGAAAACGACCGGAAGCCCTGCGCGAGGTCGACCCGCTGCGTTGAACGGCCGATCCTCCGGAAAGGACAGAGGACGACATGTCCCAGGCTGAGCCGATCGCCGATCGGACCCCACCACTCGACCGGGATGAGCGTGCGGAACTGGAATGGCTGCGGACCGAGAACGCGCTGTTGCGCACCGAACGCGACATCCTCGTGCGAGTCGCCAGCGGCTTCGCCGACGACGCCAACGCCACCCTGCTCGCTCGCCGCTCCCATATGGAGCGACCGTGGACCGATCAACACAAGGAAGCACGATGAACACGACTCGAGATGTCTGGTTGACCCCGGACGCCTTCGACCGGCTGCAGGAGGAACTGGCCGTCCTGCTCGCCAAGGACGACAGCCCCGTGCCCGAAGGGACGGATCACGTTTCGGAGGCTCGCCGCAGAAAGGCTCGCGTCCGCGAAATTCAGGAGCTGATCCACCACGCCGTGGTCGGGCATGTGCCGCCGGACGACGGCATCGCCGAGCCAGGGATGGTCCTCACCGTCCGGTTCGATGATGATGCCGACACGGAAACATTCCTGCTGGGCGTGCGCGACGGGGCAGATCCCGGTGGGCTCGAGGTCTACTCACCCGAGTCACCTCTGGGCACAGCGCTGTCCGGTGCCCGGCAGGGCGAGCAACGCCGATACACCGTGCCCGACGGCCGGACGATGCACGTCACGCTCGTCCGCGCGGTTCCGTACGGACGCCACCACGAATCCCACGAATAGGAACGCGGACGTGCCACCGGCATGGCGTCCGGGTCCGCGGACGCCGCCGGTCACTACCGCATCCTCGGGTCGTGCGTGGGGTCGGCGTACCTCGGCGGGCCGCCGTGCTCGGCACCGTGCTCGGACAGCCACGCCAGGGCGTCGAAGGGCCCCGATGCCGACCGCGTTCCCCGACACCAGACCGTGGTCGGGTTCGCCTCGTTCTAGTTGGCAGACGTGCCCTCGACCCGCACCGGCGTCTTCTTCGCCTCGACAGGCTTGGGATCGACGAACCTCGTCTCCACCTTGCCGAATCTCTGCCGCCTCCGACGCGGTGTCCGCGCGGTCGCCGGCATCGAGCCGATCGCGGCAGGTAGCGCCTCACCTGGCGCAACGCCGAGCTGGCGGCCATACGCGAGGTCCTGTGCGGTCTGCTGGGGCTGCTGGTCCTCGTGCTCCCGCCGTGCCGCAGGCCGGTGCGGAAGCTCGTGCCCTGCCGGTCGAGCGCACGGCTCTCCGGTCGCGCGCAGCAGGTGCCCACAGAAGTGTTCCATCCGTTGAGGCTACGGCACCCCTGTTGCGGATCGGCAGGCCCTGACCTGCGGTCCACATCCAGACACTGCCGAGGCGCGGTCGTTGTCGGCATGGATTCCATGCAGCGATCAAGCCGCGGCGCCGGGCTGCGAGGGACAGCTCACCGGGCAGGCACAAACCGTGAACGATGCGTCCACGAGGTCCCCGCACCACGAATTATCACGGTGACGCGCTCGCCTGCGAGTTGCCCTGGAGCGCGGCCAGTGCCTGGCGGTGCCGGTCGGAAAGCCGGTAGACACTTGAGTCGTCGACGGAGTCGGAATCGAGGTACTCGTCGAAGCTCATGTTGTCGATCGCCAGGTTGCCGATGACGGATTGGAACGCGTCGGGCACGACCGCGCGGAACGTCCGACCGGGTTCGCCCCTGACGTCGATCAGCAGCAGCGAGCGCTCGGCGGCGGAGAACGTCCGGTCGTCGGCGACGACGAGCACCGGATATTGGCTGCCGTCGGGGACCAGTGCCACCAGCTCCGGCACGGACAGGCCCTGGTGAGCGGGGTCGGCCATGACGGCTACCCAGCTGTCGTCGATCTCGTCCAGTAGCGCCTGCCAGGCCGTGTCGTCGGTGAAGTCGGTACGCAGGAGTGGCGAATAGTCGGTCACGGTCAACCGTGCTGCCGTCATGTGTCCTCCAGCGCTCGAAAGAAGACTGCCAGGCTACAAGATCAATCCAGCCGGACCAACACGTATCGGGGGGTGGCGTCGCAACGGTTGGGGCATTCTGTCCTACCTCGCACGGCGTGCCCGATACTTCCTGTCTTACCTCCTTTGCGGACGCCGTCCTTCTTTGCAGCAAGCCGGATCGACGACAGATGGGCCACCGCTGTCCTACTATCAGATTTTCTGCCACAGCGCGGGCGTGCTTGCCGGGTCCCACCCTTCCTGCGCCGTGTGTGACTGGCGGCAGCGGTAATCAGCGCCGTTGTAGGTCACTTGGTCTCCGGTCGCGTACTGACTTCCCGCAGCCCAGGTTCCGGTGTCCGGCGGGTTCGGCGGCGGGTCCGTGGGGGGCGGGTCCGTGGGCGGCGGGGAGGGATCGCCGCCGCCATCGCCGACCTGAACGTCTACACAGGAGTAGAAAGCGTTCGCCGTGTCAGCGATGTTCCAGATCGCCAGCACCTTTTGCTTCCCGCCGACCCCCCGCAGATCGACTGTGTGGGAGACCCTTGAACCTGGCTGCCTGCCGGCGTCGTCGAAAACTGCTACGCGCCGGTCTCCCACGTAGTACTCCCAGGTGCTGGTCGCGTGTCGCGCGGTCAGGATCCAGTTGAAGGTCACCGTATTGCCGACCGAGGTAGCGGGCCAGTTCCGGCTGTCGTCGTCGAGGACGGCGAACCTGGCGTTGCCGCCACTGCAGCTGCGCAGGCCCTTGGGACCTTCCACACTGTGCGGTTCCCATTTGATGGCACCGCAGTCAGGGACTCGCTCGGAGGCGCACAGTGCCTGCCTGCTCGGTGGCGAGGACACATAACCGTGAGCATTCGCTGTCGCCGTCGGCATCGCCACCACGAAGAGCGGAGCGAGTCCGACGCCCGCCATGGATGCGATGAGCTTTCGCCTCATATGCATGACATCTCCTACAGGTGCGGAACCACCGCATGGTTCAGCGGAGCGAGCGACTATATGTCCGCAGGGCAGGTTGCCCCGCGGACGACGGGCCTGTACCGGTCGCGAAGGACGGAAAACCGCCGGCAGGGGCCGAATCGCACAACTCGGATGTGAGGTCTAGACCATGATAGGGACAACTGACTCCGTCCGAGAGGGCCGAAAGTAGGTAGCTGCCCTGAGATCCGACGTAGTGGCACATGACCACCCTCCACAGTGGTCCCGTCGAGAAACATCCCGCTCGACATCGAAGAGCTTTCCTACCCCCCGGTAGGCTTCCGAATGGTCTATACCAACCGTGCGTCGGGCTTTATACCATCGGCCTCACCCTGCACACGCCCTCACTGAGGAGAGAGCGGAAATGAAGAGAAAAATTCCCGCCGTTATCGCGGCGGTTGTCAGCACGGCAGGCCTCGCCACCGCGTTGGCCGTCACCCCGTTGGCTACGGCCGATCAGCCGACCATCGACGAGAACCAGTCAGCGATCCTGGCTGCCATGTCCCGCGATCTGAACATCACCCCGCACGAGGCCAAGCTCCGGCTGGACCGCGAGCATGCTTCCGCCCGCACGGACAGCAAGCTCAGGACGGCTCTCGGTTCGGACTACGCGGGCTCCTGGCTCAACGACGATGCCACGACCCTGACGGTTGCGGTGTCCGATCCGAGCCGGGCGGACGAGGTCCGCGCCCTCGGCGCCGTACCGAAAACCGTGGCACGCAGCCAATCTGAACTCACCACACTGAAGGAACGATTGGACGCAGAGGCCACCACGGCCCCTGAGACCGTACCCGGCTGGTACGTCGACGAGACCACGAACGAGGTCGTCGTGCTGACGAACGCGGGTGGCGAGGCTACCGCTCGAGCCTGGGCGGAGTCCGCGGGCGTGACCGGCGACGTAGTCGATTTCGTAGCGTCGGCCGAAGACCCCCAGCCGTTCATCGACATCATCGGCGGCAACGCCTACACCTTCGGCCAGGGCCGCTGCTCCATCGGCTTCTCCGTCGAGGGCGGCTTCGTCACCGCGGGCCACTGCGGACGCACCGGAACCCGCACACAGAACCCCAGCGGCACGGTCGCGGGCTCCAGCTTCCCCGGCAATGACTACGCCTGGGTCCGCACGTCCTCGGGCAACACCCCGCGCCCGCTCGTGAACCGCTACCCCGGAACGGTGCCGGTGGCGGGCTCGCAGGAGGCCCCGGTCGGCTCGTCGGTCTGCCGTTCCGGATCCACCACCGGCTGGCGCTGCGGGACGATCCAGCAGAAGAACGCGTCGGTCACCTACCCCGAAGGCACCATTTACGGCCTCACCAGGACCAACGCCTGCGCCGAACCCGGCGACTCCGGCGGCTCCTGGCTGACCGGTGACCAGGCCCAGGGCGTGACCTCGGGCGGCTCGGGCAACTGCCGGACCGGCGGCACGATCTACTTCCAGCCGGTCAACGAGATCCTGTCTGTCTACAACCTGAACCTGGTGACGACCGGGGACGACCCGCCGCCCACCGATCCCCCGACAGACCCGCCGAACGAGGGCACCTGGGAGGCGGGGACCTACTACGAGGTCGGTTCCCAGGTCACCTACAACGGCGCCCGCTACGCGGCAGTGCAGAGCCACACCGCACAGTCGGACTGGACGCCACCCAACACTCCCGCTCTCTGGCGCCAGCTCTAACTGCCCATCGGACCAGGTGCCGCCGCCACCGGGCACCTGGTCCACAAGGGGCTGTCCGCGAGCGGTATCGGCCCGGTAGTCGCTACCCGATGCGGGTGAGGAAGAAATCCCGGACGTCCTCGGCGAGCAGCTCCGGCACCTCCATGGCCGCGAAGTGACCTCCGCTGTCGAACTCCGACCAGTGTCTGATGTCGTAGCGCCGCTCGGCCAGTGGTCGCACCGACTGCGTGATGTCGTGCGCGAACACGGCCACGCCGACCGGCACCGGGCATGGCTCGCTCCGCCGCGGCGCCTCGCGGTGCAGCCGGGCCGAGGAAGCCGCGGTGGCGGTCAGCCAGTACAGCGAGATGTCAGTGAGCATCCGCTCATCACTGACCGGCGTGGTGGGGTCGGTCCACTGTGCGAAGCGCTCGGCGATCCATGCCAGCTGGCCGACCGGCGAGTCGGTCAGCGCGTAGCCGATGGTCTGCGGGGTGGTGGCCTGCAGAGCCTGGTACGGCGGACGATTCGCCATCAACTGCCGGACCTTGTCCAGCCGGGCTTCATCCGTTTCGGACAGTTCGATGCCGGCGTCCGAGTCCGGCCGTGTCGGCAGGTAGTTGACGTGCACCCCGACGACCTGCTCGGGTGCAACCGCGCCGAGCGCCATCGAGATACCCGAGCCGAAATCGCCACCCTGCGCGCCATAGCGCTCGTATCCGAGACGGCGCATGAGCTCTGCCCACGCCCACGCGACCCGGATCATGTCCCAACCACGTTCGTGGGTCGGTCCGGAAAAGCCGTAGCCCGGGATGGACGGGATCACCAGATGGAAGTCGCGCGCCAGCGGCTCGATCACGTCGAGAAACTCCAGGAAGGAACCGGGCCAGCCGTGGGTGAGGACCAGCGCGAGCGCGTCCGGTTTCGACGACCGGACGTGAACGAAGTGAATGTTCTGGCCGTCGATCTCGGTGGTGAAGTGCGGAAGCTCGTTGAGCTCGACCTCGTGCTCGCGCCAGTCGTAGCCGGTACGCCAGTATTCGGTCAGTTCCTTGAGCCGGGCCAGCGGGAAGCCATAGTCCCACCCAGCGTCGGCGACCTCGTTGGGCCAGCGGGTACGGGAGAGCCGGTCATTCAGGTCGTCGAGGTCGGCCTGTGGGATGTCGATGCGGAACGGCTTGATCATGGCCTCAACTCCAGGGGGCTCGTTCGGCGCCCAGACGCTCGGACTGCTCACTTCTGCTCCTCGGACGATCTTCCGTGATGCCGGTGCCCGCCTGGGAGACATCCGGACGGAGGGGCAACCTGATTGATTGGCGACGCCAACGTTGGCCCCACCTATCATACATACAATCGTGGGTACCGCCAACAAGTTGCGACAACGCCCGCCGGACCGGCCGTAGTGGCATCCGACGGCTACCACGACACCGTGGCCCTGTTCCTCGCCCACCTGACCGATGGCCGCTATGGCTGGGCAGACTTGCCCGGCTCGGCAGGCCGTCAGCCGGAAGACCCCTTGTTGCTGAGATCCTCGATAGTCTCCCCGTCATGGCAGTGAGTGCGGGTGATTTGGCTGACCTTCCCGAGTCGGTAGTGATCGAGCTGCGCCGCACTGCCGCCGAACTGTTGGGGGACGTGTCGTCGTATGCCGACGACATGCTCGACTACATCCTCGACCGTATCCCGGAAGCCGGGGCCGATGACGATCTCCGTGGCCTGACGCTCGGGTCGTGCTCGTCGAACCTCGAGGCGGCGCTGTCGATGGTGCGGCACGGTATCGACGTGAGCGCCGCGACCGCGCCGGTCACGGCCCTGGAGCATGCGCGCGCCATGGCGGCCCGCGGGTACAGCGTCGATGTGATGCTGCGCTTCTACCGGATCGGTCACGCCTACTTCAGCGAGCGCATCCTGGCCGGCATCGCCGATTTCGTGCCCGACCCGGCCCTTGGCCTTGCGGTGGTGGCCAACCTGCAGCGCTACGCGTTCGCATACGTCGATCGCATCTCCAGCGAGGTCGCCGCCGAATACGTCGCGGAGCTCGACCGTATGCAGAACCGGGTCCGCGCGGCCCGGACTGACGCTGTCCGCGGGTTGATCGCCGGCGACCGGATCGACCTCGGGCGTGCTGAACGCACCTTGTCCCATCGGCTCACCGGATGGCAGACCGCGTTCGTCTGCTGGACCGATCGCGAGGACGCCGACCTCACGCGGGTTGGTGCAGCGGTCGGTGCTCACTTCGGTTCGCGTCATCCCCTGCTCGTCCCGGACGGCGCCCAGGCGCTGTGGGGCTGGGTGTCCACCGCGCGCGCCCCCGGTGTGGCGCCGGAGGACCTCGCGCTGTTGGCCGACCAGATCCCCAAGACGGTCCGGATCTCCATCGGCACGCCGGCGCGAGGCCCCGGCGGCTTCCGTGACTCCCACGCCCAGGCACAGCGCGGCTGTCGGATTGTCGAACTCTCCGGCCGGGGAGCTCCGGTCACGTCGTATCCCGAGCTGGCGCTGGTGGACGCGATGAGCGGCGACCTGGAACTTGCCCGTGCGTTCGTCACGACCGAGCTCGGCGCCCTGGCGGTCAAGGGGCGGCGGGAGGAGGAGGAACGACGGGCGCTGCTGGCAGTGCTCGACGCGCAGGGAGGGCTGGCTGCCGCAGCCGGGGAGTTGGGGATACACCGCAACACCGTGCTGCAACGCCTGCGCCGGGCAGAGGAACGTCGAGGGCGTCCCGCTACGCATCGTGTTGCCGAGCTGCATGCCGCGCTGCGGCTGGTCCATGTGCTCGGCCCGGTGGTGCTTACCCCGGACCCCGGCCGAACCTGACCGGCATGTGCTGTGCGCACATCGGTGTGGGCTCGGGACCACTGGCGGGGTTAGCTCGCGCATTCGTACCTTGCGAGGCATGTCCGCAACCACAGAGCAACCCGCGCCCGGAGCCTTGCATCACGCGCTTCCTGATCCTGGTGAAGGGGTCCCGGCGATCTCGTGGCCCATTGTTGGCATCTTCTCCGGGGCCATCGCGGTCTTCGCGTTCTCCACGTGGGCGGCGCTGGCCGACAGGCTTCCCGTCGCGGTGACGGTCTTGCTCAGCGCGGCCGCGATCTTCGTGCTGTTCACCGTGCTGCACGACGCCGCGCACTACTCGGTGAGCACCCATCGCTGGGTCAACGTGGCCTTCGGCCGGATCGCGATGTTCTTCGTGTCGCCATTGATCTCGTTCAGGTCGTTCGCGTTCATCCATATCGAGCACCACCGCAACACCAACGACGGCGAGAACGACCCCGACCACTTCGTCAGCGGCGCTCCGTGGTGGCAGGTCCCCGTTCGGTTCGCGCTGATGGACGTGCCGTACCTGGGCTTTCTGGTGCGTCACTGGCGGCGCCGTCCCAGGGCAGAGGTACTGGAGACCTCGTTCCTGCTGGTCACGAGTGTCGCCGTGGTCGTCACCTCCACGTTCACCGGACATCTGTGGACACTGGCGGTGCTGTACCTGATCCCCGAGCGGCTCGCCATGATCGTGCTGGCGTGGTGGTTCGACTGGTTGCCGCACCACGACCTCGAGGACACTCAGCAGGAGAACCGCTACCGCGCCACCCGCAACCGCGTCGGCGCCGAATGGGTCCTCACACCCCTGCTTCTCTCACAGAACTACCACCTCGTCCACCACCTGCACCCCTCGATCCCCTTCCACCGCTACGTCGCAGCCTGGCGACGCAACGAGGAGGCCTACCTCGAGCGGGACGCCGCGATCGGCACCGTCTTCGGCCAGCAGCTCGACCCGGATGAGTACCGCGAGTGGAAGAGGGTGAACGGCAAACTGGCCCGGCTCCTCCCAGTGCGGCTGCCGAAGCGGTCCTCCGCCCGTGCCGCGGTGTTCCACGCTGTCCCGGTCGCCGGAGTCGACCGGCTGACCGATGACAGTGTGCTGATCCGCTTCGAGGTGCCCGACGACCTGTGCGACCGGTTCTCCTTCGAGCCCGGTCAGCACGTCACCGTGCGCAGCGATCTCGGCGGCGAGGGCTTACGACGCAACTACTCCATCTGCTCCTCGGCCACCTCCGACACCCTGGCGATCGCCGTCAAACACATTCCTGGCGGGGCTTTCTCCAGCTTCGCGATGGAGCAACTCCGGGCAGGCGACACCCTCGATCTGATGACACCGACCGGTTCGTTCGGCACACCGCTGCACCCACTCGCCACGAAGAACTACGTGGCGATCGCCGTCGGCAGCGGCATCACCCCGGTGCTCTCGATCCTGCAGACGACACTCGCCGTCGAGACCGAGAGTCGCTTCACCCTGGTCTACGGCAACCGGGACTCCGGCAGCACGATGTTCCGTGACGAGCTGGACGACCTCGAGGCGCGTTACGCCGACCGGCTCCGGATCATCCACGTGCGCTCCCGCGATCCGCGACACCCGGCACATCTGCGCGGTCGCGTGGACCGCGCGAAGCTCGAACAATGGCTCGGCGCCGACTTTGCCGCGGCCTCCGTGGACGACTGGTTCCTGTGTGGACCGGTAGAGATGGTGACCGACCTGCGCGAACTGCTCATCGAGCGCGGCGCCGAGCCGGACCGCGTCCACGTGGAACTCTTCCACGGCTACCAGAAGCCCAAGGTCGCCGACGATTTCGCTCCGGCGACGATCGCGGTAAACCTGCGCGGCCGTCGGCACGAGGTCTCGCTGGCAGCCGGTGACACCGTTCTCGAGTCCACGCTGAAGGCCGGACTGGACGCGCCGTACGCCTGCCTCGGTGGCGCCTGCGGCACCTGCAAGGCGAAGATACTGCTGGGGTCGGTCGCAATGGAACAAAACTTCGCCCTGTCACCGGCCACCGTGGAAGCTGGCTACGCGCTCACCTGCCAATCGCACCCGACCACGCCGTCGGTCACCGTCGACTACGACGCCTGAAACCATGCCGTCGCCGCGACCGCAGGTCCTCGAAAGGCACCGCCGCCGCTGGCGCGCCACACCGGCGAGTTCAGGCCATTGTGCCGCCGAAACTGTGTTCCAGTCCGGCCTGATCAATTTTTCCGTGAACGAGATCGACGTCGCCCGATCATGTGGGCAATGATTGATGCACACCAGCGCACGAAGGAGTGACCATGGCGAAGACGCGAGAGCGAGGGACGCAGCGCCGGCATCCGGTCGCCGCGATCGCTGTCGCATCTCCTTCTGACAACCACCCGAATCCCCTTTGCTGGCAGGAAAAAAGTCTTCTGGACGACCCAGGCTCCCGCACCATGACGTAGAACGTGTCATGTCGAGGGAGCCGCCCATCGGGGAAACCGATCCGGGCGGCTCCTCTGTTTTCCGCACTCAGAAACAATTGTTTCCTATCGACGAGCTTGGGAAGCACGACGGTCTCCAAAACCGTTCGCCGGGGGTTCGACGCCCTCCACCGGTGCTTGACGCCGCCATTTCGATGGTGGTGCTGTTCATTGACATCTGCACAGCGGAGCAGACATTTCTCAGGCTCGCTCCCGCCGCCTCACACGCGGTCAGGCCTGTAGCTCAGTTGGCCAGAGCGCCGCGCTACGAACGCGGAGGTCCAGATTCGACTCCTGCCAGGGGCACGATCGTGGCGGCCCGGCCTCCCGCGTGGAGCCAGCGGCGCGACCGGCATCGAGCTTCTTCTCCCTGTAACTGAAGAACGTCTCTCACGCAGAGTGATTACCGGGCGCCCCCAATGGTCGGTTGACTGCTCATCACGTCTGGTTACTCTCAATGTGTGGGTGAGCACAAATTGTAACTCTTCTGAGTACGACGGAGGAGGAACGGGGGGATGGCAGATGGCGCTCGGCCTTGACATCTATCGCTATCAGACCGTCAATGACTGGGGCGCGGTCCGCGACCACGGCGTGACCTTCATCTGGGTCAAGCTCACCGACGGCGGTGGGCAGGCGATCACGCCCGGTGACAGGCAGGTCGGCGGCGCGCGGTCCGTGGGTATCCCCGTCGGCGGCTACCACTACGCCCAGCTCAGTCCGAGCCCCGAGCGGCAGGCCGACGTGCTACTCGGGGAGGTGACCAGACTGGGCGCGAACGACCTGGTTCCGATGCTCGACTTGGAGTCGCCGTTCTCGCCCGACGCGACCGCGCGTGATTTCGGCATCCGATTCTGCCGGCGTATCCGCAGTCGCGGCTACCAGCCCGGCGTCTACATGAACAACAGCTTCGCGGCAAACCTGCGGCCGGACCGGTGGGACCCGGCCCCAGTCGTCTGGATCGCCCGTTACGGTGCGCGCCCGGACTACGGCGGCCACTACGACGTACATCAGTACAGCAGCTCTGGCCGAGTGCCGGGAATCTCCGGCGCGGTCGACCTCAATGAGTCCTACACCAACCGGCATTTCGCCCGTCGAGGCGAGGAGGAGGACGAAATGACCACCCTGCTACCACCGGGTGAGAACCAGTCGGTGACCCTCTGCGTGCCGACCTGGGCACGCTACCTGTTCCTCGGGCTCGGTGACGTGCGCTCGCTCACCGTGCACAGCATCCACTTCTTCGGTGACGACTTCCCGGCTGATCCAGACAAATTCGACGGTGTCGGCGGTGGTCGCGGCGAGTACACACTGCACCGCAACCGGCCGACCATGTTGGGGATACCGCCGGGAGCCGTTCAGGTCAGCATCCGCTACACCCAGCCGGAAGGCCGGGTCCACGCCGGCGCCGGCTTCCGATCGGCGTCGTCGTGAGTCCGCCTTGAACCCTGGACACCACACCTAGACGGTGCGGGTCCACATTGTCCCGCCTGCGTTCATGCATCGTGACCCGGTCAACGGCAAGCGCTACGGAGGCCCGGTCGACGTGGCGTTCATCCGCTCGGTACCAATGGTGGTGTCGTCGCCGTGGCCGGTGTGGACCAGAGTCTCGTCGGGCAGGGCGAAGAGCTTGGCGCGGATCGAGGCCTCCAGGGTTGACAGGTCGCTGTAGGAGCGGCCGGTGGCACCCGGTCCGCCGTTGAAGAGGGTGTCGCCGGTGAAGACGCAGCCCAGGTCGGGCGCGTACAGGCAAACTGCGCCGGGGGCATGGCCTGGTGTGTGCAGCACCTGCAGCGCCGTACCGGCCACTGTCAGGGTCTGACCGTCGGCGAGGTCGAGGTCCCATTGTTGATCGGAATGGGCGAGGTCCCACAGGGGACGGTCCTCGGGGTGGAGCAGAATGGGTGCGCCGACCCGCTCGCGTAGGGCCGGTGCCATCCGGACGTGATCGTCGTGAGCGTGGGTACACACGATCGCCCGGACTTCGCGGTCGCCCACGATCTCCAGAATGCTGTCCACATCGTGGGGCGCGTCGATGACCAGGCATTCCCGGTCGTCCCCGACCACCCAGACGTTGTTCTCGACGTCGAAGGTCTCACCATCGAGCGAGAAGGTTCCCGACGTGACACCGTGGCTGACTCGAACACTCACAGGATCACCACCGAACGCAGCACTCGCTGACCAGCACCGGCATGGTGCATTTTCTCGAACGCCGCCTCGACCTGGTCGAGCTCGATCTCCTCGGTGACGAACGTGTCCAGGTCAAGGCGCCCCTGCCGGTAAAGGTCAACCAGCATCGGGAAGTCGCGGCTGGGCAGGCAGTCCCCGTACCAACTCGACTTCAGTGCTCCGCCGCGGGCGAAGACGTCGATCAGCGGCAGATCGGGAACCTTCATGTCGGGAGTGGGAACGCCGACCAGGACGACCGTGCCGGCCAGGTCGCGGGCGTAGAACGCCTGCTTCCACGTCTCGGGGCGCCCGACTGCCTCGATGACGACATCGGCACCCTCGGCTCCTTCGTAGGTTTGTGCGCAGATCTCCCTGATCGCCTCGACCGGGTCGACCACCGAGGAGTTCACGGTGTGGGTCGCTCCCATCTTCGTCGCGGTCTCCAGCTTTCCGGCATCGATGTCGACCGCGATGATCGGCGATGCGCCGGCCAGCGCGGAGCCCGCGACCGCCGCCACGCCGACCCCGCCGCAACCAATGACCGCCACCGACTTGCCGCGAGTCACCTCGCCGGTGTTGATGGCCGCGCCGATGCCCGCCATCACACCGCAGCCGAGCAGTCCCACCGCCGCCGGGCGGGCGTTCGGGTCGACCTTGGTGCACTGCCCTGCCGCCACGAGTGTCTTCTCCGCGAACGCACCGATGCCCAAAGCCGGCGAGAGTTCCGCGCCCGCGCCGGCGCCCTCGGCCAGTGTCATCTTCTGGATCGCGTTGTGGGTGTCGAAGCAGTATTGCGGATCACCCCGCCTGCAGGCACGACACTGACCGCATACCGCTCGCCAGTTCAGGATCACGAAGTCGCCCGGTGCCACCTCGGTGACATCCGGGCCGATCGATTCGACGATCCCGGCTGCCTCGTGGCCGAGCAGGAACGGGAAGTCGTCGTTGATGCCACCTTCGCGGTAGTGCAGGTCGGTGTGGCACACCCCGCACGCCTGTACTTTCACCACCGCCTCGCCCGGACCCGGGTCCGGCACGGTGATCGTCACGACTTCCAATGGAGCACCCTTGCTCCGTGCGATGACGCCCTTGACCTGCTGCACGTTGTGTCCCTTCCAGCTACCTCGAGATCAGTGTTGTTCGATCTCCGTCAGATCGCCCGGCAGAGCCGGGCCGTGTCCAGCATCGCCGCGCGGGCGTTCCGGCTCGCGACGGCGTCGCCGACGCGGAACAACTGGAACCTCCCGCCCGTGTTACGCACTATGCCCTGAGAACACCGCGCAAGCAGGTCGGCGAGATTCATCGCACCCAAGTTCGTCGATCTGTCCGACGTGAGGCGAGGAACTGGCCTTCAGCTGATTTGGCGCTGAGCGTCGAAGTAGCTCACGTTCCAGTCCCCGAACAACTCGCGACGCCGAGGTGTTGTTGTGTCCGATCGACAGTGAGTGTACAGTCACTCACGTGAACGAGGAACGAGCGACACTGTCGACGTCCGAGGCCCGCCGAGAGACCGTCGTGACCAGCGCCGTGAAGGTGTTCGCGCAGGGCGGGTACTCCGGCACGCCCATCACGGCGGTCGCCGAGCACGCGCGGATCTCGCCCGCGTATGTGTTCAAGCTGTTTGCCGGCAAGGTTCCACTTTTCGTCGCGGCGCTGGAGCGATGTTACGAACGAATCCTCGACGCACTCGAGGACGGGGCCGCGCGGGCCACGACACAGACCCCGGCAGGCGTACTGCATGCGATGGGCGAGGCTTACGCCGCCTTGATCGCCGATCGGGATCTGCTGATGCTGCAGGTCCACGCGCAGGCCGCCACCGACACACCGGAGATCGCCGGGGCTGTCCGAAATGGAATCGCTCGCATCACCTCGTTGGCTGCCGGCCGGTCCCGCGCGAGCGCGGCAGAGGTGCAGCGGTTCGTCGCCTATGGACAACTGTGTCACCTGCTGACCACGCTCGACGCCTTCAGCGTCGACGAGCCGTGGGCGACCACGCTGACCGACGGCATCCGACACCACCCCGCGGAAGGAGGTGAGCAGACATGACCCGCACGGCAACGCGATGGATTGCACTGATACCCCTGGCAGTTCTCGACGTCATCATGTTCGTCGCCTGGAACTGATCCAGTCCCGCCCGCGGTCCGACAGCGGGCGCTTCTTTTGACCATTTTAGTGATTGATCAGTCACTCACATCTCAAGGAGTATCCCCATGCCTCAGGAAGCCGACAGCCGCACGTCCGTTCCCGGCGAACTCATCGCCTGGCGAATCACGCTCGCGATCCTCGTTGTCGCCGCCGTATTGATGCTCGGCGCGTGGAACTAGCGGACCGTCCAGCACGGCAATCGACAGTATCGATCCACCCCAGGAGAACACCTATGAGCAGCACAGACCTGCACGTCGTACTCGGAGCCGGGCCGGCGGGTACCGCGATCGTCGCCGAACTCGCAGGCCGCGGCCTCGCGGTGCGCCATGTGGACCGGGAAACGATCAACGGTGCGCCGACCGGTGTCGAGACGCATCAGGCCGACATTTCCAGACCGGAGGCGGCAATCGCCGCGACCGACGCCGCATCCGTCATCTACCACGCGATCAACGTGGCCTACCACCGCCAGGTCGAGGCCATGCCCACGATCGCGAACAACATCCTCACCGCGGCCGAGCGGCACGACGCGAAAGTTGTCGTGCTCGACACGCTGTACCCCTACGGCGAGGCCGATGGCGAACACATCACCGAAGCCACAACGTGGGCGGCGACCAGCCGGAAGGGAAAGCTGCGTGCCGAACTCGACCGGCGCTATCTGGACGCCCACTCCTCCGGCGCCGTGCGCACCGCGATGGGCCGCTCGGCCGACTTCTTCGGCCCTGGCGTGCTCAACTCCACCCTCGGCGCCGCGTTCTTCCCGGGAGCACTGACCGGGCAGTCCGCGCTTGCCTTCGGCGATATCCAGCTACCACACAGCTACAGCTACATCCGCGACATCGCCCGCGGGCTGGCCACGCTCGGCACCACCGACCGTGGCGACGGCAAGGTCTGGCACCTGCCGACCGTCCCCGCCCTCAGCACCACCGAGATCCACCGCATCGTCGAGGACATCACCGGCAAACCCATCGAGGTCGATTTGCTGACCGAAGCGAAACCCTACGGCCCTTTCGATGAAACGTTCATGGCGGAGTACGCCGAGATGTTCTACCAGCACCGCATCCCACAGAACATGGTCTCCACCGCATTCGAAAGCACCTTCGGGCAACACCCGACCCCGCTGCGCGATGCGTTACACGACACCATCGACTGGTACCGCGAGTACCTCGCGCGGACCTGACACCGACGGAGCCCGGCGTAGTTGTCGTCGAGACAGGCGCCGGGTCCCGGTCGGCGGTGGGTGTGCGACTGCCCCCTGATCCGGCCAGCGGCTGAGGAATTCCTATGAGCTGGGCGCCTTGACTGCGAACCATCTGCCTGCTGCCCAGTCGCGGTCGCCGAGTTCTCAGGGTTCTCCCAGAAGTGTTCCGAGAATGCTCAGCCTGCCCCGGCAGGGTCGCAAGCATGACAAATATCGACCTACGAGGGCTGACCAAGCGGTACGGGCCGGACACGGTGGTGGACGACGTATCGTTCACCGTCGAACCCGGGCAGGTGACCGGCTTTCTCGGCCCGAACGGCGCAGGCAAGTCCACGACCATGAAGATGATTATCGGCCTGGCTGCCCCGACCCGGGGTTCGGTCACGATCGGTGGCCGACTTTACGGCGACCTGCCCGCACCGCTGACCGAGGTGGGTGTGCTGCTCGACGCCGGAGCCGTGCACGGCAGCCGCAATGCCTACGACCACCTGCGCGCGCTCGCGGTGAGCAACGGGCTGCCCAGGCGCCGGGTCGACGACGTTCTCGCCCGTACGGGGCTCGAAGGCGTGGCAGGCAAGCGGGCAGGCAGGTTCTCCCTCGGCATGCGGCAACGTCTCGGCATCGCGGCGGCCCTGCTCGGCGACCCGCGGGTGCTGATCTTCGATGAGCCGGTGAACGGGCTCGACACGGACGGCATTCGCTGGATCCGGGAACTCCTTCGCTCGCTGGCTGGCGAGGGACGGGCGGTGCTTGTCTCCAGCCACCTGATGAGTGAGATGGCGCAGACCGCCGACCACCTGGTCGTGATCGGCCAGGGCCGGGTCATCGCCGACACCGGTATCGCCGAGTTCCTGCGCGCGGGTGGTGAGGGAACCGTGCTCGTGCGCACACCCGAGCTGAGCGTCTTCGCGCTCCACTTGACTTCCGCGGGAGCCACAGTGGACACCCGCGCGGGAGCGTTGGTCGTCTCGGGCATGACCAGCGACGAGATCGGCAAACTGGCCGTTTACCACGACATCCCACTCAGCGAACTCACCCCGCAGCAGGCGTCGTTGGAGGACGCCTACATCGAACTGACCAAGGACAGCATCGAATATCAGGGGGCTGTGACATGACAACGCTCGCCACGGCACCCGCCACACCTGACGCCGGCTTCCGGCACACTCTGCACGCAGAGTGGATCAAGCTTCGCAGTCTGCGCTCCACCTGGTACACGCTGGCGTGCCTGGTTGTCGTCGGACTCGGCATCACGGTGCTTTCCATGAGCTCGGCCGGGGAGTTGTACGCGAGCGCGAGTGCCGCGGAGCAACAGGCCTGGGATCCGACCAACCTCAGTTTGCGGAGCTACCTCGTCGCCCAGCTGATCATCGGCGTGTTTGGCATCCTGATCGTCACCTCCGAGTACGCGACCGGCCTGATACAGCCCACGCTGGCCGCCACGCCCCGCAGGTATCGCCTGCTCACGGCGAAGCTGGTGGTAACCACCGGCATCGCCGTGGTCGCAGGCCAGGCGCTGATGTTCGCGGCATTCCTCATCGGACAGACGATGTTGGCGGCGCAGGGTGTCCCGAACGCCGCGCTCGGCGATCCCGGTGTGCTGTCCGCCGTCGCGGGTGGCGGGCTCTATCTCGCAGCGATCGCGCTGCTTGCCACCGGCCTCGGCACCCTCATCCGGGCCACGGCGGGCGCGCTCGCCACCCTGGTTGGGATCATCTTCCTGGTGCCCGCCCTTTCCAGGATCTTCCCCTTCTGGCTTCAGTGGCTCATCGACCTCTGGCCGAGTGTGGGCGGCGCCGCGGTTCTCACGACCGTGCCCGACCCCGACTACCCGCACCCCTGGGTCAACCTGGGCGGGATGTGCCTGGGAATCGCGTTCGTGCTGGTCGCCGCGTTCCTGACTTTTCGACGCCGCGACGTGTAATGGACGTGTTCTGTGGCCCGTCGTCCGTATCGTGGTCCCCGTGCAACGATCGGATCCGGCCATGACGCCCGGAGGCGGCGCCGAGCGGCTGCTTGTGGTCGACGACGAGGCCACCGTACGCGAGCTGCTCTCCGCCGCGCTGCGGTTCGCAGGTTTCGAGGTGAGTGCCGCGGCGAACGCCACAGAGGCGGTCGCCGCGGCCACCGAACAGCCGCCCGATCTGGTGCTGCTGGACATCATGCTGCCGGACATGGATGGCTTCGATGTGGTCCGGCAACTGCGCGCGCAACGCCCGGACAGTCGAAGCGGGCCGGTGCCAGTCCTGTTCCTCACCGCCCGCGACGGTCAGGCCGACAAGGTCACCGGGCTCTCCCTCGGCGCCGACGACTACGTGACCAAGCCGTTCGATTTGGCGGAGCTGATCGAACGGATCCGGGCGATCCTGCGCCGCACCACCGGCCAGCACACCGGCATGCTGACGGTGGGTCCGCTCGCGCTCGACGCCGAGGGGCACCAGGTGACGCGGGAGGGGCGGCCCGTCCGCATCTCCCCCACCGAGTTCCGCCTGCTGCACTACCTGATGGCCAACGCAGGGATCGTGGTGTCCAAAGCGCAGATCCTCGACCGCGTGTGGGAATACAACTTCGGTGGTGATGCCAGCATCGTCGACACCTACATCTCCTACCTACGGCGCAAAGTCGACACCGAAGAGCCCAAGCTCATTCACACCGTGCACGGCGTGGGCTACGTGCTGCGGGAGCCGCGGCGATGATGCACCCGCTGCGGCGGTTCTCGCTGCGGGCGAGGCTGCTAATGCTCACCGCAGGCCTGTTGCTGGCGGGGCTGAGCCTCATCAGCGCGGTCGTTGCCGACCGCCTCGAGAATTACCAGATCGAGCGGATCGACAGCCAGTTGCGCTCACTCACCGAGCTCATCTCCCACGTGTCGCCGGCCAACCTTCGGAACGCCGAGCAGACGGTCGCCCGTCCGGAACTTCTCGGCGCTGGGCTCAATTTGTTCGGCAGCCCGTATCTGGCGTACTTGAACACCGACAGAATGGTCGCAGCGGATATCCACGCCCCCGGGCTGGACAGCACCACCTTGCCGCCGCACGAAGAGATACGTGGGCTTCCCGCGACCGGGGCTGCCACCACGCTACGCGCAGCGGACGGTTCGGAACGCTGGCGAGCTGTCGCCCGGCCGGGCACCGGACGGGATGGGACGGTCGTCGCCGCCGCGCCGCTGAGTGAGGCCGACGCCACCATTGCCCAACTCAGGGCAGTGAGCCTGATCAGCGGTGCGGTACTGCTCGTGCTCCTGACGGCGGCGGGCTGGTTCGCCCTCGGCCGGGGCCTGCGGCCACTGCGTCGGATCGAGCATACGGCGGCCGCGATCGCCGAGGGTGACCTGTCCCGGCGCGTACCTGTCCTCGCCGCGCCCAACACCGAAATCGGGCACCTCGCGACCTCGCTCAACACGATGCTGGGTCAACTCGAACGAGCATTCGCCGACCGGGCCGCGTCCGAAGCTCGAATGCGCACCTTCCTCTCCGACGTCGGCCATGAGCTGCGCACACCGCTGTTCGGCATCAAGGGCCTGACCGAGCTCTATCGGATGGGCGCGCTACCCGAGCGCACCGACGTGCACGAAGCGATGCGCCGCATCGAGCGGGAGGCCGCCCGGCTCACCGCCCTCACCGAGGACCTCTTGCTGCTCGCCCAGCTCGACCAGGCACCCGACGCGCAGCTCGACCGTGCCCCGATGGATCTGCGCACCCTCGCGGGCGACGCCCGGCACGATCTCCGCGCTCTCGACCCGGCTCGGACGATCGAGCTCACCGGGCCGGGCGGAATCGGACCACCCGGCCCGGCCCCTGTGCACGCCGACGAGGCCCGGCTAAGACAAGTCGTCACCAACCTGGTGGGCAATGCCATCGTCCACACCCCACCCGGCACCCCGGTCCGTGTCGGAGTCGGCACGGCGAACAGCAGAGCCGTGCTGGAGATCGCCGACCAGGGTCCGGGGATGGCTGCCGAGCAGGCCGATCGCGTCTTCGACCGCTTCTATCGGACAGACCGTTCCCGCAACCACTCAGGCGGCGCGAGCACGGGTCTCGGGCTCGCCATCGCCCGGTCCCTTGCCAGGGCCCACGGCGGTGACATCGAACTGGACACCGCACTCGGCGACGGAGCCTGTTTCCGGATAACACTGCCCCTGTCGGACTGACCTGAACACCTGCCCGCTGTCCACAGTAGAAGGTGCGGTGATCAGCGGATCCGCTGCACCATGTTTTCGGCCGATTCGATGACCACGCCAGGCTGGTCGGCCGGGATGTCGTGCGAGCTTCCCGCGGCGACAACGAGTCGCCGGTTCGGCGCTGCCCGCGCGAACTCCTGCTGCGCCTCTCGCCATAGCTTCGCGTCCTTTTGTGTGGGGAACGGCGTCTGTGACAGCCTCGACTGGCACGCTCGCCCAACTGGGGTTTCACCTCATGGTTCGTTCGTAGGCGGCAGCGGCCATCAGAACCACGTGGTCGTCCCATCGGGCGCCGCTGAGCTGCAGTCCCACCGGCATGCCGGATCTGGGATGGAATCCACAAGGGATACTGATCGACGGACCCCCGTACATGGACCAGGCGTAGGTGAACCTCGCGATCTCGCGGGTGGACGCGGCGAGGTCCACCGCGTCGTGCAGCGGCACGTCAAGCGGGATCGTCGGTGTGACGACGACGTCGACATCGTCGAAGACGGCGTCGACCCTCCGCTGGAACCCGAGCTGCCAAGCGCGTGCCTGCCGGGTGCGCTCCGCGGTGACCCCTTGCCCGAGCCGCAGCCGCCGTAACACATCGGGATCGATGGTATCGGGCTCGTACCGCAGACGGTCGGCGTGCACAGCAGCAGCCTCCGGATACATGATATCCAGCATTCGCTCCTGCGCACGACCTGCATCAGGCACGTCCACGTCCCGCACCTGAGCGCCCAGCCCACGCAACGTGTCCACAGCGGACCGGATCACGCTCTGTACCCCGGGGTCCACACCCTCGTCGAAAAACTCCCGCGGCAAGCCCACTCGCAGCCTTTCCGGCTCGCGTTCAAGGCAGGAGCCGACCGCGATACGCCCACCCGCCCCGGAGGTCGGATCGTCGGGGGCCCAGTGTTCCAGCGCGGCGAGCACCGCCGCGACGGTGTGAACGTCACGCGCCATCGGCGTGACCGTGTCGAACGACGGGCTGACCGGCAACACCCCACGGTTGGACACTCGGCCGACGGTCGGCCTCATCCCGACGATGCCGTTGACAGCGGCGGGAATCCGTCCGGATCCTCCGGTATCGGTGCCGAGCGCGGCCGTGGACATCCCGGCGGCCACGGCGACCGCCGAGCCGCTGCTGGACCCACCGGCGATGCGATCGCGATCCCAGGCGTTGCGACAGTCGCCAAAAGTACGGTTACGACCGGTCACGCCCATGGCGAACTCCGCCATGTTGTTCTTGCCCATCACCACCGCACCGGCCTGCCGTAGCAGCCGGGTGACGGCGGCATCGGCGGGAGCCACGCCGCGCGCATGATGGCCCGACCCAGCGGTGGTGGGTACACCTGCGACGTCGATGTTGTCCTTCAGCGTCACGGTCAGTCCGTGCAATGCCTCCCGTGGTCCCGATCCGGCGTCCAAGCGGTCGGCATCCCGCAACGCCTGCCGCTCGAGCGTGACGACCATTGCGTGCAGCTGCGGGTCGCGCTCCCCCACCCGTCGCAACTGCCGCTCAACCTGCTCACGCACCGCCCCCACCACCGCCTCCTTCCTGCGCGGGTGGGCGGATCACACCGCCCACCCGCCAGCGAACGACCTATCCTGCGAGCTGTTGCGCGCGCCGCTGAGAAGTCGCCTCCTCGTCCACGGTCATGGTCGCCTCGTCGATGACCACGCCGTAGTGCTGCCTCGCGTCCGACACGGAGACGAAGTCGTCCAGCACATCCTCGAGCACGACCGCGGCCTGCCTGCGGAACGGATCGCCGTAGCCGCCCCCGGAGGGCAGCTTGATCTCCAGTGTGTCACCGGCAGCGCACATCTCCTGCGTGACCTTCGAGTAGAGCGGCTCCTCCCGATTGGTCCCCTGGTTGCGGGTGAACGCGCCGGGCAGGCCGTTGTGCCCGCCCGCGAGCCCCTTGGGCGGGTCGGTCCGGTTGTCCGCTTCGGAGCCGATGAACGTGTCGGTGAGCATCTTCCATTTCCGGACGCTGCCGATCCCCCCTCGGTACTGGCCGGGAGCGGGCGGTTCGTCTCGCAACTCGTACCGCTCGGCGAGCATGCCGTGGTTGAGTTCGAGTTCTTCGATCGGGTTGTTCCGGGTGTTGGCCATCAACGTGTCGACGCAGTCCAGCCCGTCCTTTCCGTTGCGCGCGCCGTAGGAACCCTCGTTGATCTCGATATAGACCCAGTAGGACTGTCCGTCCGGGGCCAGCCCGGAGTACGCGATCGCGCACAGCGCCGCGGATGAGCCCGCCACCGCGCGGTGTGGCAGCACGTCGGCCAGCGCCAGATTGATCGAGTCGAAGATCCGGTTGATCTGGGAGAAGCGGGCGAAGCAGGAGGCCGGGAAGTCCGGGTTGAACAGTGAGCCTTCCGGCGCGTATGCCTTGGCCGGCCGGAAGCAACCATCGTTCTGCGGCACGAACTCCTCGGTCAGCGCCTCGTCGAGCAACAGGGTACGTACCGCGGAGGCGACGGTGGGCAGGACCGATCCCTCGAACGGCACGTTGAACGCGGTGGGAACCTGGTCGTTGGAGCCGGTCAGATCGACCGTGATGTCGCCGTCGGCGACCTTGACCTTCACCGCGACCTTCAGCGGCACCCCGCGGTTCTTGCCGTCGTCGTCCAGGTACGAGACCGGGGCCTCGTACTCGCCCTCCGGGATCTCGCGGATCTTGCGCCGCAGCATGTCCTCGGAGTAGTCCATCCACCTGTCCGCGGCCGACAGCACGACGTCGACGCCGTAGCGGTCGAGCAGATCGGTGAAGCGTTTCTCCCCCAGCCGTGCGCAGGCGATGAGTGCCTCGAGGTCACCGGCGTTCTGCTCCGGAGTACGCACGTTGTCCAGGATGTGCTGGATGAGGGCGTCGTTCCGCACGCCAGCGTCATAGATCTTCGCCGAATCCATCAGCTTTCCCTCGGCCCAGACGTCGACGACGTCCATACACAGCCCAGGGAAGTTGCCGCCGATGTCGGAGACGTGACCGGTACAGCCCGCGAAGCCGATGTGCCGGTCACCGTGGAAGATCGGGATCATGATCCCGTAGTCGGGCGAGTGAGCGGCTCCGTGGTAGGGGTGGTTGTGCAGGATGACGTCGCCCGGCTGGTAGGTGCCGGCGAGCTTACGGTTGATCCCTCGGATGTATGCGGGAATCGAACCACAGTGCATGGGCGTGGAGTCAGACTCGCACAACTCTCGGCCATTGGAGTCGAAAATTCCCGCGCCGAGGTCCTCGGACTCCCGGATGAGGCTGGAGTACGCCATCCGGTAAAGGATCTGGGCCATCTCCTTGGCGATGGAGTTCAGTGCACCCCCGATCACGCGCAGGGTGATCGGGTCGACCTCAACTGTCGTGAAGTCCTGGGGTGCTGTGCCGGCGAGTGACACACCGGCGGGGTCGAGAGCGGTCACCGCTGGCCTCCCTGGGTCTCGGTGGTGTTGATGACGATGTGGCCGACCGGGTCGATCGTGGCGCGTTGCTGGGGACCGACGACAGTGGTGGAGTCGAACTGCTCGACGATCGCCGGCCCGGTGATCACATTGCCCGCTTGAAGCAGTGTGCGGTCGTACACGGTCGTGGTGAAGGGCCTCGGCTCGTTGTCGTCCGTCCAGAACAGGGCTTCGGTGGTGGTCTTGATCGCGGCGGACGGATCGGCCCCGCCGGCCTCGATCTCGGCGAGCGGCACGTGCCCGACCTTTCCGATCGCGGTGACCCGGACGTTGACGAAGTGCACCGGCTTGTCGTCGAAGCGCTGCCGGTACGTGCGTTCGTGTACATCGTGGAAGGCTTCGGCGGCCCGGGCGATCCAGCCGGTGTCGATCTCACCGGCGGGTGCCGGCACCCGCAGCTCGTAGCCCTGCCCGATGTAGCGGCAGTCGAGACTCCGTTCGAGCACGATGTCCTCCGGGCGCAGCCCGTCGGCGGCCAGCTGCTCCACGGCCTGGGCGCTGAGCCGGTCGAACTCGCCGGCAATCCGCTCGGTGTCGGGGTCGGCGGACGAGGTCCACACGGTCGCGGGTGTCTCCACGCGGATATCGGTGGCCAGCAGCCCCATCGCCGAGGCGATGCCCGGGTGGTGCGGCACGATGACGCGCGGGATGCCCAGCTGCTCGGCGATGTGCCAGGCGTACAGCGGGCCGGCGCCGCCCTCTGCGACCAGGGAGAAATCTCGCGGGTCGTAGCCCTTCCGCACCGAGTGGAGGCTGATCCCCTCGGTCATGGCGTGTGCCAGGATCTGGAAGATCCCGATCGCGGCGTGCTCGACCGTACTTCCGAGTTTGCTCGCAATGTGCTCGTCGATCGCCTTGAGCGCGAGCTCCGGCTCCACTCGCATCGCCCCCGAGAGGAAGCTGTTGGCGCGCAGCCATCCCATGGCGACCATGGCATCGGTGCTCGTCGGTTCGGCGCCGCCGCGGCCGTAGCAGGCGGGGCCGGGATCAGCGCCCGCGCTTCGCGGTCCGACGCGGAACATGCCACCTTCATCAATGAAGGCGACCGACCCACCCCCGGCCCCGATCGTGTCGACCTCGGCCATCGGAACCATGGCGTGGTAGTCGCCGATCCGGGTGTCGAGCAGGTGCTTCATCCGCAGCCTGCCGTCCGGTGCGACGCCGATGTCGGCAGAGGTGCCACCGACGTCGAGGGTGATCACGCTCGGGTAGCCCGATGCCTTGCCGATGGCGCAGCCACCGAGCAGCCCGGCCACGACGCCGCTGGTCAGCAGCAGTACCGGGTTGTCGGCGGCTCTGCGCGAGGTGATCAGGCCACCCGCCGAGGTCATCAGTCGAATGTCACCGCGTACTCCGGCCTCGCGTGTCGTGTTCGCGAGGTTGTCGATGTAGTTGGAGACCTTGGGTCCCACGAAGGCGTTGAGCGCGGTGGTGGAGAAACGCTCGTACTCCCGGTACTGCGGTGCCACCTCGCTGGACAGCGAGACGAACACGCCCGGGAACTCCTCCTGGATGATCCGCTTGACCACCTGCTCGTGAACGGGATTGCGGTATGCGTGCAGGAAACACACGGCGATCGCGCGCACACCTTGTGATTTGAGCACCCGCACCTGCTCGCGCACGGCGTCCTCGTCGAGCGGGACGAGGATCTCCCCTGTCGCGTCAATCCGTTCCGGCACGACCCTGCGGCTTCGCCTGCGCACCAGCTGCCATTTCTGCCACGGCAGGTCCTGGTACGACGAGTAGTTCAGCGGTCGCTTCTTCCGGGCGATATGCAGGAGGTCCCGAAACCCCTCTGTGGTGATGAGGCCGACCTCGGAGCCGTTGTGCTCCAGCACGATGTTGGTCGCGACGGTCGTGCCGTGCAGGAAGTGGCCGAGCTCGTCGATCGAGATGCCAACCTTGTCGACGAGTTGCTGGACACCGTCCACGGTGGCCAGTGAAGGGTCCTGAGGTGTCGAAGGAACCTTGTGCACGGCCACCGAGCCGTCCTCGTCCCAGTACATGAGGTCGGTGAAGGTGCCTCCGACATCCACTCCGATGCGTTTCATTGTCCGGTCCTCCTTGACCCGCGAATGCTGTGCTGCGTCGTCGATGTACTCGGGTGATCACTCATCGGTGTCCTTCAGCCAGCGCGAGAACGCGCCGAGCCCGGCGAACCACGGCCACGTCAACCATGCGTCCCGCCAACACGACGACTCCTGTTCCCTCCGATTCGGCGGCCTCCGCCGCGCGGATCACCGCGCGCGCGTCGGCCACCTCCTGGTCACCGGGCCGCATGGCTTCGTGAGCCACCTCGACCTGTCCAGGGTGGATGCACATCCGGCCGAAGAACCCATTCCGCAGCAGTGCAGCGGTGGACGCGGTGAACTCCGCCAGATCGTTTACTGTGGCGGCGACCGGCGCCGGCGGCGGGGCGAGTCCCGCCGCGGCACAACCCGCGACAACCTGTGCCCGTGCCCACGCCAGAGGCGCTTGGTCAGTATCGGGCGACGCGGTGCCGAGGTCGGCCGCGAGGTCATACTCCCCGAGCGTGAGGGTATGCACACCGGGAAGCGCGGCCAACTCATGCAGCTGCCACAAACCACGTGCCGTCTCCACCAGCCCGAACAGCGGCCGCCGGGACCGGTCCGTCACCGCCGTTACGCCCTCCGGCTCGGCCTTGGGCAGGATGATGCCCCCGATACCGAGTTCCTCGACAGCGTCCAGGTCCGCGTCGAGGTGTCGTTGGTCGTTGTTGACCCGCACCCACACTCGGCTCGCGGTGTCCTGGTTGCGGCGCAACCAGTCCGCGATGTCCGCACGCGCGTCCGCCTTGCCCAGCACGGGCACGGCGTCCTCCAGGTCCGCAACGACGACATCGGCGACGCGAGCCGCCTTGGTCAGGCGGTCCGGCCGGTTTCCGGGGCAGAACAGCCAGCTGCGCGGGGTTACCATCCGACCCTGCCCTTTCCGGAGACGAGTGCCTTGGCGATGACCGTCCGCATGACGTCGCTCGTGCCTTCGCCGATGGTCATCAGTATCGAATCGCGGTAGAGGCGTTCGATCTCGAACTCGGCGGAGTAGCCGTAGCCACCGTGCACCCGCATCGAGTCCTGCGCGGCCTGCAACGCAACCTCGGACGCGAACAGCTTGGCCATCCCCGTTTGCAGGTCCGAGCGCTCGCCGTGATCCAGCGCGGAGGCCGACCAGTACGTCAGCAGCCGCGCCGCCTGCAACTGCGTGGCCATCTCTGCGAGCCGGATCTGAATGGCTTGGAACTCGGCGATGGGGTGACCGAAGGCGTGGCGCTGCCGCGCGTAATCCAGTGCCTCGTCGTAGGCACGCTGGGCGATACCGAGGCTGCGGCCCGCGATATTGAGCCTGCCGACCTCCAGCGCCGAGAGCACCTGTTGCATGCCGCGCCCCTCGACGCCGCCGAGCAGGTTGCTCGCCGGCACGCGCACGTTGTCGAAGACGACCTCGCACGACTCGGTGCCCTTGTACCCCAGCTTCGGAATGTCCCTGGCGACCTCGAATCCCGGTGACGCCGCGTCCACGAGCAGAACGCTCATGCCCTTGTGCGCCGGATGCGAGGTCCGGTCGGTCTTGACCAGAACCGGTAACGGGTCGGCATGGCGGGCGTTGGTGATCCACATCTTGCTGCCGTTGACGACATAGCTGTCGCCGTCGGCGACAGCGGTGGTCCGGATTCCCTGCAGATCGGTGCCCGCGTCCGGTTCGGTAAGCGCGATCCCGGTACGCCGCTGCCCGGTGGCGAGTTCGGGAAGATACCGCCCCTTCTGCTCCTCCGTGCCGTGCCGCGCGAGCATCCAGCAGGACAGCGAGTGGCTGCCGAGTATCCCGGCCACACCCATCCAGCCTCGCGCGATCTCTTCGAACATCAGCGTGAAGGACACGAAGTCGGCGTCCGCGCCGCCGTAGGACTCGGGAATCATCAGGCCGAACAGACCGAGCTGTTTCATCTGTTCGACGATCTCGGCCGGGTAGCGGCCTGCCTGCTCCCATTCCCTGGCGACCGGCACGATCTCCGAGTCGACGAAGTCCCGCAGTGCCGCGCGAAACTGTTCCTGATCCGCATTCAGTGCGAAGTCCACGGTCCGCTCCCCTCCGGTCCGAAGGCGCCGTCGCGCGCCAGCTGGCGAATCCGCTCCGGGGTCGTGCCCAGCAGGTCGGCCAGAACAGTGTTGGTGTGCTCGCCCAGAAGGGGTGCGCGCTGGTACTCCGCGCGCGGCTCCCCCGCCCGTACTGGCGAGGCCACCTGCCGCACCACGCCGAAGCGTGGGTGCTCGGTGGAAACGACCATTCCCCGGGCCTTCGTGTGCTCCTCTGCCAGCGCCTGCGGAACGGTGTTGATCGGCGCGCAGGGAACCCCGCCATTCTCCAGCAACTCGAGCCACTCGGCCGTGTCACGCTGCACGAGCTCCTTCTCCAGGAGCTGTACACATTCGGCAGAGTTGTCGTACCGGTCTGCGGGTGTAGCGAACTTCGCGCTCAATGCCCACTCCGGTGCGCCCAGCACCTCAACCAAGCGCTCCCAGAACTTCTGCTTCGCGCAACCGATGACGATCCACGAGTCGGCGGTCGGGAAGTTCTGGAACGGGACCAGACTCGGATGCGCCGAGTGGTGCGTACGCTTCGGCTCGAACCCTCGGTTGAGATGCCACGTCGCGAGATAGGTGAGCATCCCGATCGCGGTGTCGTACAGGCTGACATCACAGTCCATTCCGGTGCCGCCTCGGCGGGCCGCGTGAATACCGGCCAGCATGGACATCGCGGCAACGAAACCACCTGAGTAGTCCACCATGGACAAACCGGATTTGGTCGGCGGACCGTCAGGCTCGCCGGTGACCGACATCCAGCCCGCCAGTCCCTGCAGCATGTAGTCGTAACCGGGCTGCTTGGCCCGTGGGCCGGTCATCCCGTACCCCGACAGTGAACAGCACACGATCTTGGGATTGAGATGCTTGAGGTCGTCGTAGCGAATAGCCATCTTCTCCGGCACGTCGCCGCGAAGGTTGGAGTAGACGGCGTCACTGACCTTCACCAGCTCTTCGAAGGCGCTCCGACCTGCCGGATTGGTGAGGTCGAGCAGCACAGATCGCTTGTTGCGATTGAAAGCCTCGAAGAACAGCGAGTCCGCCTCCTCCGCGTACGGGGGAGTGTGCCGGCCGACATCGCCGCCGAAGCGTGGATCCTCGATCTTGATGACCTCGGCGCCGAGATCGGCGAGATGCACCGAACCGAACGGGCCGGCACCGTATTGTTCCACCGCAAGGATGCGGATGTCGCTCAACGGCAGTGATTCGCTCATGCCGTCCCCTCCGTCGTTCCGGATAGTGTCAGCGGCCCGTTCTTCGCCTCGGGGAACGAGTTGATCGCCTCGGCCTGCGAGTGCTTGTACACCAGAACCGTGCGGTCGAACGAAAGGCACTCGTCACCGTCACCATTCAGCGCGCGGGTGTGCACGTTGACCAGGCCTGCGTAGGGCCTGGATGACGACTCCCGACGGCCGGTGCAGATCGACTCGGCATAGAGAGTGTCGCCCACAAACACCGGGTGAGTGAGCCGCACATTCGTGAGTTCGAGGTTGGCGACGGCCTTCTGACTGATGTCGGTGACGCTCTGGCCGATCAGCATCGCGATCGTGAGGCCGGAGTTCACCAGGATCTTGCCGAACGGTGTGTTCTTCGCGTAATGGGCATCGAAGTGAGCCGGGTGCGTGTTCATCGTCAGCAAGGTGAACCACGTGTTGTCGGCTTCGCTGATCGTGCGGCCCAACGGGTGGCGGTAGACATCACCCACGACGAAATCCTCGTAGTAGCGCCCTTGCCAGCCATCGTGCACGGCCACGGGGTACCTCCTCTGTACGGCTATCCGCCGTTCTCGTGATCGACGGGGCATGCCTCGGGGACTGGCGATGGGCCGCCTCCGGCATGCGGGTTGCCGAGAAGTATGCATCTGACAACCCCTTGCGGCAATACCTCAGACATTTAAATATCGAAGCGGGCGGACACGGCAGACTTGATGTCATACGCTTGTCGGCACGATCCACGCAGAACTGAACGAACAGGGGAATCAAGGATGAGCGAGAAGGCCGGCGCCTACGCAGGGCTGCGTGTTCGCCGGGTGCAGGCGGCCTACCGACAGGTAGCCGACCAGCTCAAAGAGCAGATTCTGACCGGTGAACTGGTCTCTGGCACCCGATTGCCCAGCGAGGCGGACCTCGCCCGGCTGTTCGGCGTCAGCCGTAGCACTGTCCGGGAGGCGCTACGGCTGCTCGCCAGCCAGCACCTGATCGACACCACGCGGGGCGTGACCGGTGGCAGCTTCGTGTCAAGCCCCGACGCGGGCACCGTGGCGGAGAATCTGGGCGGCACACTGGGTCTGCTGCTCAACGCCCACGACATGACGGTGGCCAATCTACTCGAAGCGCGCTTGATCCTGGAACCGTCGGCGGCGCGGCTCGCCGCCGAGCGGGCTGACACCGCGACGCTCGAGGCGTTGCGGTCGACCATCGAGAGCACCTCGGCACTGGCTCCGGCCCGCGGTTTCGAAGTGCATTGGGACTTTCACACCACACTGGTGGCAGCCACCGGCAATCCCCTTCTGCGACTGATGTGCCAGCCGGTCAACCAGGTGTTGCGAACACGACTGCATCGAGAGCGGATCGCGAGGGAGGTCTGGGATCGCGTCGACACCGATCACATCGACATCTACCAGGCTGTCGCCGACGGCGACGTCAGCCGAGCGGAGCAGTTGACGCGCGACCACCTGCACAGCCTTCGCCCGCTGTACGAGCAGATGGACGACGGCGACCGAGCGCAGGTCCACTAATTGTCTGATGTTTATATTGCGGCGGTCCGAGCGATAATGCAGACTACTGGTGGGCCGGGTCGGCCGACACGCGACTCATGTAAGGACTCATCCATGCAACAGCCCACCGTGGCCGAACACATTGGCGAGTTCGCCGCGCAACTCCGGTTCGAGGACCTTCCCGTCGACGTCGTCGAGCACGCACAGCATCTCGTTCTGGACTCGGTAGGGGTCGCGTTCTGCGCAGCGAACGAACCGTTCGCGGAACGGGCACGTCGCGCGCTCGGATTACTCGGAGACGGCACACAGCCGGTGCTCGCACTACCCGATCGCCTGTCACCGCGTGATGCCGCGATGCTCAACGGAATCCTCATTCACGGGCACGACTTCGACGACACTCACATCGGTTCGATCGTGCACGTCTCGGCGTCCGCCTTGCCCTCGGCGATCGCCTCCGCGATCATGAACGACCGAACCACCCGGGAGATGCTTGTGGGCTATGTCCTGGGTGTCGAGGTGAGCGCGCGAATCGGCCTCGCCGCACATGGCGGCTTCCACGAAGTCGGCTTTCATCCCACGGGGCTTGCGGGTGCCTTCGGCGCCGCTGTCACCGCCGGCAAACTTGCCGGCCTGGACGCGCAAGGCATCGCCGGCGCACAGCAGGTCGTCGGGTCGATGGCCTCCGGGATCCTGGAGTTCCTCGATGACGGAGCTTGGACCAAAAGGCTGCACCCGGGCTGGGCGAGCTCGTCGGCTCTCACCGCCGCGGCCTTTGCCGGCGCGGGTTGGCCCGGGCCGCGGCGGGTGTACGAGGGCCGCTACGGCCTCTACGCCACGCACCTCGCCGGCAAGGACTGGGATGCCGAAGCGATCACCGCGGGCCTCGGTGACCACTGGGAACTCCTCGCGACGGCCGTCAAGCCCTACCCCAGCTGCCACTTCACGCACGGATTCGCGGACGCGGTTCTCGCGTTGCGGTCAGCAGCAGGCTTCGCCGCGGAGGACGTTGAACACATCCGCTGCCTCATCCACCCCACCGCCGCCGCCGCCGTGTGTGAGCCACTCGAGCGTAAACGGCGACCACACGACCTCTACGACGCCAAGTTCAGCGTCCCCTATGTCGTCGGCGCCTGCCTGTCGCGAGGCAAACTCACCCTCGCCGAGTTCACCGACGACTCACTCGACGACCCCGCGATCCACAAGCTCGCAGACCGCGTGGATGTCGCCGACGACCCGGACAGCCGGTTCCCTCAAGCCTATTCCGCCGCAGTCGAGATCACTCTACGAGACGGCCGCCGTCTCAACAGGCGCGAACCGGTGAACCGTGGCCACCCCGAGCGGCCACTGAGCCATCAGGAGATTCAGGACAAATTCACCGCCAACATGCGCGCGGTCGGTGACGAACAGTTGATCCAGCGGGTACGCGATGTGGTTCGCGATCTCGGATCGGACCACAGCGCCCTGGAGTTCGCCGAAGCTTGCAGCGCTGCACCTGCGGCGGGTGGGGGCGAGGTGTTATGAGGTGACGGTCCCTGAGGTCCCAGTGTCGTCGCGTCCCAAGTCTTGGTGACGTCGCGAATCAACTCGAGCAAAACCGTCTCGTCGTTGACCGCTCGACGGGATAACGGCCTGTTGCCCTTGGCATCGATCACCATGCAGTGGTGATGCGCCTTGCCGATGTCGGCCCTGCCCAGATCTTCCCTCACGATCACCTCCGCGTTCGCCGAACAGGTCCCATCGACGACCTCGCCGGCGCTTCCTTACAGAGCGGTCTGCGAGACCCTACGACGGCCCTCGAACATCAGCGCCGTGGGCCGGAAGTCGGGCCATGAGTATGTCCCAGCGTGCCGACGGAGGTGGTGGTGGTGGTGTTGACGTTGGGCGGCGCGGATCTGCGGGAGTGCACTGATGTCTACGGGGCGGGGCCGCGCCCCGCCTCATGCCGACGGTCCCGCCGAACAGGGGTGTCCCGACCGCAGAAGCTGCCCCAGTGCGGTCTTGACGTCGTCGAACCGCTCGGCACCCACCACGCGGGCACTGCGGTCCTCGAGTTCGGCGAAGTACTGCGCGGCGGCCTCTGCCGCTGCCTCGCCCCGTTCGGCGAAGACCACGATGCGCGCCCGTCCGTCGGACGGATCGGGGATCCGCCGGACATAGCCCGCATGTTCCAGATGTGTGACCAGTTCGCTGATTCCCTGCGGCGTCATCCCGGCCCGGTGCGCGAGGACTGTCGGCCTGATTCCGTCGCACTCGATGTGGCGCAACACATTGATGACATGAGTCGGCCTGAGGTCGTGGAAGCCACGACTGCTCAGGTGGTCGTCCAGCCCGGCCACCACCCAGTCCAGCATCTGGCTGATCAGCTGGGGCAGGGAAGCCGGCCCCGCGTTCGCCGGTGATTCGGTCATCGGGGGAGATCGCCTCTCGAGCTGGAATCGTGCTGCCGGACCCACTCGGCGACCGTCTTCGTGAAGAGTTCGGGCTGACACAGATTCGACGGGTCAACGGAGTCCTCGATAAGCATGAACTCCGATACCGGCAACGCTTCGTGGACCCTGCGCATCATCGTCACCCCCGTCGGCATCGCGGCACCGGCAAGGCACAGCGTAGGCGTGACGCAGTGCCGTAGACGGTCTTCCAACCGGATCGCGTTCACGGCCCGACGTTGCTTCACGAGATCGTCGCGCCGGGAGTTCACCAGAGTATCTGCCACTGCCCGCCCAGCCTCTGGCCACCGCCGGTAGAGACGCCGCTCGAGCGCGACCAGCCAGCGCTTCGGCAGCCGGAAGAGGAGCGGCTGCACCTTCGCGCCTGCCATCAACAGGCGCTCGGGCACGCCCCGCGGCCGCGTATCGCAAAAGCTGTCGCAGATCACCGCAGACGCGACACGTTCCCCGTGGTCCAGCAAGAGCGTCTCCGCCACGACCCCGCCGTAGGAGATGCCCACCACGTGCGCCGACTCGATCCCTCGCTCGTCCAGGGCGTCGACGATGTCCTGGGCCTGCGTTCGCAGGACATCACCTTCCGGGACACCGTCGAGGGTGGGTGACTCACCGCAGCCACGTAGATCGACGGCGAGGCAGCGGAACTCGTCCCGTAACCCCTCCACCTGTGCCGCATACATCCGATGATCGCTACCCAGTATGGGGAGCAAGACGACAGCCGGACCACTGCCTTGGTCGAGTACGAACAACACGTCCTCCACGCTGCCGGGGCGGCAATCTACTTCAGCTTCCTTGTAAAGGAACTTACTAAGGTTCCTTGAGCATAGGCGTGGCAAGAGGCTGTGGCAAGACCGTGCTAAGGCGGCGGCCGACCCCGGCGTATGCGTGACGGATAGCTGTATGTCACCCGCGGACCAGCGGCCGACCCGCCGCACAACCAGAATCCAGCCAACCGGTTCAGGGAGGTTGTTCAGGCTGCGCAGGGACGTCACTGCCGATCCCTGACTCTGACTCGGCATTGAGGGACCGCCGTGTCGGCGCTGGCGGCGAGGCACGGCCGTCGTTCCCGCAGCTTCTCTCACCCCCGCCGAGGCGGGCGGACTTCTCGCTGTGCGGGAGTCCTGGTTGAGACGTCATGCGGGGACACGTGCGGTCCCTCGTGCCGCTACTCGCGCCGACCAGATCCCCGAAATCGCCCAAACCCGCCCACTCGGGCACCACCTCGACAACCGCATCGTCGAGACCTACAGCCACGTCGCCCCCGAAGTCGAACACCGACTCCTCACCGCCCTCGAACACCGCTGGCACACCCCCACCACCAGGCTCGCCCACCCCTGACGACGAGCCACTGGCCCCAGTTGTCCCCCTCTTCGCCGGTACGCGGGACACCACCCACCCACACCACAACGTCGAGCGCCAGCAACGAAAGCACCGGAATACACAGTCCACACGCCACCGGCCGCTGCCCCCAAGCGCCCCACCTGGGGCACGCACACGGCAGTCCCCCGGACCATCCAAGATCACCCCTGGGCACAAGAAAACCCCTCCGACCAGCCAAAACGGCATCCACCTCCGATTCGGCGACCGAGTCATCGTCGAACATCCGACGTTCCTCCCACTTCTGGATCTACTGGAGGCAGCCGGGGTTGACGTGCAAGGAGTGAGCCTGGACGAGGAGGGCCTGATCCCTGAGGAGTTGAACTTGCTGAGGTGGTTCGGGGTCGCGACATCCTGGTCGTCGAGGACGACTACGCCAACGGAATCAGCAACTCGCCGGATCTCGGCATCGGCGTCTTCGAGCCCACGATGACGGTACACATCCGGAGCTACTCCAAGTCCCACGGTCCAGACCTCCGCCTGGCGGCCGTGACAGTCGACGCGGCGCGCGTCGAATACGCTCGCCGCCGAAGCGCCTTCTACGAAGTGCTGGCCGACTTCGGGATCCAGACACTCGACTCCGACGGCCTGAACGTTTGGATTCCCGTCCTCGACGAGGCGGTGACGCTGATGCGCCTAGCCTCCCTCGATATCGGCGTCACTCCGGGCGAACCGTTCGCGCTGCTCCCTGAGGAGGGCAGACGCATCCGCGTGACCACTGGGCTCCTTGATCGGGACCCTCGAGCGAGTAGCGTCCCAGGTTGCCGAGGCTGCCCTGATGGACGGCTGGCGCACTGGCGCCCGTTGAGGTTGCGTTGCAGGACCGCTCAGGAGGCGGCGCTAGGGCTTTCGGGCAACGTGCGCGCCCTGTCCCCGAACGTAGCCGATGATGAAGCCAACCACCGGGATGAGCCCCAGGAACGTACTCACACCGGCGCTTCCTCCCGTCACGAGCGTGAAGTTGGAGACCACCAGGTACAGGCTCAGGAGAAGCCCGAGGCAGGCCAGTACCGGCGTGACTCGCGTGGACCAGAGGTGACCCTCGCGCAGGTCGCTGCGCCGGGTGAAGAAGAAGATCACCGCCAGCGACGTGCTCAGCATGAGCAGCACCATGCCCATGGTCGCCACGCCTGCCATCGAGCCGAAGACGCCGACCAGCGGGTCGAGGTCGAGCACAGCGAAGAGGCAGAGGATCAACGCGGCAGTCACCGTCTGCACCAGCGACGAGATCGACGGCGAGTCGTGACGGGCGTGCACTCGTCCGATCGACTCAGGCAACAAGCCCTTCCGAGCCAGGACGTACTTGTAGCGGGCGATCACGTTGTGGAATGACAACACGCAAGCGAAGAGGCTGGTCAGCAGCAGAATGTTGACGACATCCCGGCCCACCCGGCCGAGGTACTCGTCCGCCAGGCCGAGGAGCATGTTGCTCTCCCCTGCAAGCGTCGCCTCCGCGACGCCGACGACGTCGTCAACGCCGAAGCCGAGCACCATCGCCCAGCACGTGATCGCGTAGAACGATCCGATGACCGCGACCGCGATGTAGGTCGCCCGCGGGATCGTTCGAGCGGGGTCCCGTGCCTCGTCGCGGAAGACAGCGGTGGCCTCGAAGCCGATGAACCCGGTGAGCGCGAACAGGATCGGCACTCCGATTGATCCCGAAGTGATCGTCGAGCTGGTGAACGACTCAACGTTGATGCCCTCAGCTCCGCCGGAGCCGAAGATCAAGGCGTCCATGATGACGACGATGCCGACCTCACAGATGAGGGCCACGCCGAGCACCTTCGCGCTCAGTTCGATGTGGCGGTACCCAAGGACGGCAACGATGACCAGGGCGGCGAACGCGTACACCGGCCACGGGACGTCCGGCCCACCGTAGAACTGGACCGTGTCATTGACCGCCCAGCCGAGGTAGCCGTAGATACCGACCTGGATGGCGGTGTAGGCGATCAGCGCGACGAAGGCGATTCCCATGCCAGCGCGCTTGCCGATGCCTTCGGTCACATAGGAGAAGAAGGCGCCGGCCTCGCGCACGTGCGGAGTCATTGCGACGAACCCGATCGAGAACAGCAGGAGAACCGCTGCGGCGATGAGGAAGGCCACGGGAGCGCCCGCGCCGTTTCCGATTCCGATGGCGAGCGGAACGTTGCCGCCGATGACGGTCAACGGCGCAGCGGCGGCCATCACCATGAAGACGATGGCCCCGGTGCCCAGGTTTCCGGAAAGGGTCGAACCTGCGGCAACTGCCCTGGGATCGGCGACTGTTGGGTCGGCGTCCCGTGAGTTGGTGTTCGCACTCATCGCATCTCGCTTCCAATGTGGATCATTCTGGTCGGTCATGCCGGATCCGAGAACGCGCTTTCCATCAGTTCGGGTAGCCGATCGGTTGGGAATCCCGGACTTCGGTGGCCATCTCGACCGATCATCGTGGTGCTGGCCGCCAGGACGTTGGCGATTGACTCTTCAACCGCCTGCACGAGTGCCTCGTAGAGCGCGTCCATCGAACCCCACGACAGGAACTCCAGATTCCGAATGTCGCCCTGCGTGGCCGTGTCGAGAGAGCTGTCCAACATGCCGACGTTTGCCGTGGAGAACGCCAGGAACAGGTCACCCGAGAAGTGGCTTCCGGTCGTGCCTGTCCGCGCGAGGCCGAGTGGCACGCGCCTGGCCAGGGCCTTGCATTGCCCCGGGAGCAGCGGAGCGTCGGTGGCCACGATCGTGATGCACGAACCTGCGCCTGCGGGTGCTAGCCACGACGGGTCCGCGATCGGATTGTCGTCTGCGAGCAATTTCCCCAGCGGGCGTCCGGTCAGCATCAGTTCACGACGAGCACCGAAGTTGGCTTGCATGAGAACCGCCATGGTGTACTGACGGGAACCGACAGTCACGACCCGGGAACTTGTGCCGGTCCCGCCCTTGAACTCGTAGCAGTTCATGCCGGTTCCGCCGCCGACCGACCCCTCTTGCACTGATCCCCCCGAGGCGTTGTCGAGCGCCGACCAGGTCAGTTCGGGGGTAATGTGCCGCCCGTAGATGTCGTTGAGGTATCCGTCCCAGGTCTCCCCCACTACCGGCAGGAGCCAGCGGCGCTTGAGCTCAGGGTTCTGCTTGGCAGACCACTCGATGATTCCGCGGTGTACGGCGCCTACTGCATGGGTGTTGGTGATACCGATAGGAAGCGAGATCGCTCCTACCTCGTCGACCCATGCGGTTCCCGTTAGCTCGCCGTTTCCATTCAGGGAGAACCAGCCTGCCGGACAGGATCGGCCGACACCGTCGCGGCCCAACGGCAGGATTGCGGTGACACCGGTCCGTACTGGACCCTCGCCTGATACAAGCGCACCGTCTTCGGAGACAAGCGTCTCGTAACCGACTTCCACGCCAGGAACGTCGGTTATCGCGTTGTAAGGGCCCGGTACTCCTGAGAAACGCAATCCCAAGTCTCGCCCCCGCGGTCGCCCTCCTGAGCTGTCGTTGTTTGTCATCGGTGATCCTCTCAGGGATGTCGCCACCACTCGCGGTTGTGCATGCGGTGCAGCCAGGAAGCCGACCCGGCCCGCAGATCACACCTGAGCCGGCTGTCTGCATGGCTGGCCTACTGAAAGAGCTGCTGCCCAGATGAGCGGTGGGCGGAGGTTGTCCCGGTGGGTTGGGCGAACCTCGTTGCCTCCACACGTCCAGGGGGTGTCTGGACGACGTCGAGCGTATGACTGGAGAGAGGCACCACACAATAGGCAGTTTGTAGTGTTACAAAAAGTAGTTTGGCACCTGTTATGGCCAGATTGCGGTCCCGCTTCGACTAGATCCTCGATGGTTCGGCAGGCATAGCTAAGAAATCCGCGGGACATGAAGTCCTTGAACGCCGACCGTCCTCGTTCTCGCCAGGTGTCGTCGCCGTGGCCCAGTAGGGACGTCACGTTCGCCTCGGCCAGCAGCCGTGTTACGCGCATGACGATGGGGGCGGAATCTTGCCGCGATGCTCGTCGCTGCGGTATTGCAGATATGCACTTGAGCTTGCCTGATCACATCAAGCTACCAATCGCTTACTGGCACAAGATTGGTTCAGGCGAGGAGGGACTCGCAACCCCGTCCACCGGCTCCACCCCATTAAACCCGGCCTGACCTTCCACGACCCGCCACAGCCACAAAACCTGGCTCATCGCCGCCACCAACCGCGTACGGGGGCACGCCCGAAATGCCTCGACAGGACCATCCGTCCGACCGACCGTGCTGGAGCAGTTCTGGTGACCCCATTTCGCCCGGAATCCCACACTGCTCCAGTTTTGCTCCACCTACTGAACAGTAACTGAAGCGGAATACACAATGGACGAACTTTCGGTGCACCTAAAAATAGCGCCCGTCCTGCATCAACACGCAGGCCGGGCAATCATGAAAGCTGTGGAGCTAAGGGGGCTCGAACCCCTGACCCCCTCACTGTCAGTGAGGACCGGGCCACTCTTAGTTCGCAGGTCAACGATAGCAAGACGAGAATCCAGTAATCAAACGCTGCCCTTTACTGCACTTGAGCGCTGTTTCCCCCGGTTCAACACGCCCCTGTGCTCCACGATTGCTCCAGACATAACCGTGTGAAGCCCCGGCGTCGATTGTCGGAAAACACGACAATGTGGGCCGGATGGCGTTCGTGCATGATTCCGGTGCGGGCGAGGTTAGAGCATGCTCCTGTCCATATCCGATCACCGCCTCGTCCTCACCAACTCAACGCCTCACGATGGGATCACCGCAACCAGCCCGACGGCTCTAGGTTCACGGAGGACGCTGGCAGCAGGAGCTGCCATCCGCGAAGACCAGCTCGCCCCCTTCTAGGGCGCCACGACTGGAATCATGAACGCATGCCCGAGGATTCGAACCCGCTGTCAGCGTTATGGCCGCCCGCACTGACCGAGACCACCGACTGGTTGCGGGAGATGTGCGGCGACGGCCTGACCGGATTCATGCCACCAGCGATGCCGGACGCGGCCTGGGTCCTCAACGCCATGTACGAGCACGAGCGCGGCCCAAGCGAGACGTCCTACCACGATCACCACCAAACCCGGCTGGCAGATGGAAGCGCCCAGCCCTTCATCGTCGGCGACATCGACCTCGACGCCGTGAGCGTGACCACAGGAGGCGGACTGGGGCGCGCCGAACACCCCGGTCCAGGGTGGCAACGGCTACGCTGGGCGGAACTCGCCCAACGCACGGGCGACCCCATCGTTCCCGACGGGCTCCTGCCCTGCTACCGATGCTTCCCCTCCGCCACAAAGAAGGGCAGTTGGCCGCTCGGCATCATCCCACCCACCGAGGGAAGCCTGGACCGCGAAACCTGGACCCGGCTGATCAACATCCTCACCGAACAGAGTCCTACAGGCCCGAACACCCCCTGCCTGGCCTACTACAACCCGCTCACACTCGGGGCCACCGACCTCGACAACTTCCACGTACGTGCGGGACACCTCGGCGACGCCGAGATCCTGTACGACGCTCCCGAGCCCGACTTCAGCCCTTCCAACCTCTGGGCCGAGGACCACTCATGGTGCCTGTGCACCGACTACGACCTGTGGGCCACCAAAGTTGCCGGTCCCCCAGCCCTGATCGAAGCACTGCTGCACGACTTCGAGATCGAAGCGGTACAGCTTTCCTGGGCCCACTGACGCTGACCGCACCGGCTCCACATGCCAGCACACCTACGTGGCGCGTCCGCGCACGCAAGCTCGAACCACTCAACCAGCGACAATGGCCCCACCAGGGAGAGGATCAAGCGTGCGCGGAGACCGACATCTTCTGACGGTGCCGCGCAAGCCAGGTCAGCACCCACTTCTTGAGCAGCTACAAGAACGATCGACCGGGGACGCACATCCCACTCGACGAGCAGAGCACACACCTACATCACCGACCCCCAACCCACTACACCCGACCACTTGCCCCGGTTGTCCCACTTTTCGCCGGCACGGGACACCACCGACCAGCACCACACCGTCCAGCGCCAGCAAAGAACCGGGCTGAATCAGGGACGTGTAGCCGTGTCTGCTGCACGAGTAGGTGGCAGTGGTTGACTGGTCAGCCTAGCTGTCAGAGGAGATCGACCGTGGATACCGCTGAGCCTGCTGACGCGTTGCCGACGAACGAGTCTTCGCGGCCTGAGGCGCCGCGCGCGCCGTACCGGCACGATGCGGCACACATTCCCGCGCTGGCGCGCCTGGCCGACGCGGCATGCGAGGACGTGGACGATCCACCCGAGGCGGGTGTGCGGGTCGAGCAGCTCGCGGAGCAGATGGCTCCTGCTGCCGAGCGCCCCGACGCTCGGGCGGTGGCGCTTGCGTTCTCCTATAACCTGCGCCGCCGCGAGATCCCACGGGGCGGCGGAGCTGGGCCCGCTGGATGGCCCGTCGATATATCCGACGGCGATGCGCGAAAGAGTCAAAACCGCAGGTCAACGGCAACTAGAACCCTTATGTGGAGCTTGGGGGACTTTACTCGGACATAAAAGACCAGGTCAGAGCACTGGAAGAACTCCGTGAGAAGCTTCCCAGCCCCGATACCACCGAGCCGAGCTTGATCAAGGCCGACCGACCGCGCCGGGCCCGACAACTCGACACCGATCAAATCCAGCAACTGATCGCCGACTACCACTCCGGCGCGACAGTTTACGAACTCGGCGATCGGTTCGGCATCGAACGGCGGACGGTCAGCAACATCCTCCACCGGCACGGCGTGCCGATGCGCCGCCGCGGACTCTCTCCCGAGCAGGTCGACGACGCCATCCACCTCTACAACCTCGGCTGGTCCCTCGCACGAGTCGGCGACCACCTGGGCGTCAACCACACCACCGTGCTCAACAAGCTGCGCGAACGCGGCATCCCCACCCGCGACACCCACGGCCGCCCGCGCGTCGAAGCAGGTGGTACTCGATGAGCCGGGCTGCAGCTATGCCGATTCGATCAGGTTCGGACGGGGCCGGCGTCGCGCAGGCCGTCACCGTGATCATGGGTGTCGTCGTCGGCCTCACTTTCATGTTCGGCTTCGGCAACATCCTCAACCTCGCACTCCGACTCGACGTACCCGCCTGGGTCGCGCCCCTGATCGCACCCGCTGTCGATCTGTCAATCCTCGGGCTGTTGCTCGGCAGTCGACACTTGGCCTTTAGTGGGGTGCCGTCGGCACAACTGCGGCCCGCACGGCGCCATCTGCCGATGAACCGACCGTCATCGGAAAAGACGGCACCGGAGTCGTCCAACGAAGAGGTGAAGCGTGCCGGCACTTCGGCAGATATCGGAGCCCCTCGCAGGCCGTTACAGAAGTTTGCTGCCACCATCACGGCGACTCAACACAGGACTATGATTGTGGCCACAAAGGACAAAAAGTGGCTCGGTGGCGCGCCGGCACTGAACGTGACGTGCGAGTCACGGCGGCGGGCATCGGACGGTCCCGATTGCGAGCAGCCGCAACGACCTTGCTCCATCGCGTCTGTGCGTGAACGTCACGGCTAACGCGACCGCGTTGAGCGGTGAGTCCGTGCCATACGGAAATTGACGACGAGTCCTGTCGCGGGAACGGCGACGCAGCTGACCAAGTTCATTCGAGGTCGGAGCGCCACCGGCGGTCAGCAATCAGCTCGGTGATTCCGACCTCTTCCTGGGCGAGACGCGTGCCGCGCATCAGGTGCTCGGCTGCCCGGTTCTGCAGATACGGAGGCAGCCAGGCGGCTATCGGGTGCGCGGTGGTCGCGGCGAGGCGTGATTGGCCTGGTTGGGGTCGTGCGTAGCGGAACATCGCCTCGTAGAGGCCGATTGCGGGCTTGACGGTCGGGAGGTGCCCGCGCGCTGCGACGGCCGCAGCATTGGCCGGGATTTGCAATCCCTTGGCATCGAGGTCGCCGAAGTACCGCACGTCGCGGACGGCAGGGGTTAGCCGGCCGATCGACAGCACTGACTGCTCGAAGGCACCGCCTGCTCCCCAGCCGACCAAGCCGACGTTCCCAGGCTCCCGCCGGAGCGCGGACACGAGGGAGTCGAACGTGTCGCTGTTCTCGACTATCAGGAGTAACGGTCCATGACCGAGGGACTCGACGATGAAGTTTGGGGCAACCCGCCGGGCCCGCAGGATGTCTAAGCTGAGCCGGCCGTCACCGAACAAGGCCGTACCCATCAGTTTGTCCAGGACCTTCTCATTGCCGAATATCTTGACTGACCGCTCTCGATGCGGAATGACGGGCAGGTCTTCGTGGTCGTGTTCGTGGAACCACGTGTTGAGGGACTCCAAATGCGTCCGCTGGGCCGGGCTGGGCCGGGCTTCCTCAACCCAGGCAAGCCGGTGGTGCCACACCATGCGGGCGGCCGGTTTCGGCGGCTCGGATGCCGGCAGGCTGACGAAGCGCGGCAAATGGGGTTTCTGACTACGATCCCAGGACCGCACTCCGGCGGGTCTCACCAACCCGGCGTGATCAAGTTCGGCGATCACGTCGGCGAGCACCGACCGCCGGCCGGGGGTCGAGCGGCCGGCTGGGTCCGCTGCGTCGAGCAGTTGCCACAACTCCTCGAGCTGAACTCGTTGTCGTGGCCACTCGGCGAGTAGGTCCGCCACTCGGCGGGCTCGCAGGCTGATGGTAGGACCGGTTGCGTCGACGTCTGCTGCCACTCAGCCTGCCTCCTCGATGTTCGCTGGCCTGCGGAAGAACCGTGCTGCGGTGATCTGCCCGTGCTCGGGGTCCCCGTCCGTCGGCAGCCCGGCCCGGATCTCGTCCTCGACAGTCAGGTAGGCCATGCCGCTGCGCAGATCGCGGTCGTTGCGCAGCCGGATGATCAGCGGAAACAGCGACAGTGCGTTGATGTCGAAGAGCCCGGTGGTGTAGATCAGCTGGACACCGAGGGCGTCGGCCACGCCGAGCTGGAGGTCCAGCAGGTAACCCGCCGAGGCGCGGCCGATCGGATTGTCCAGGAAGAGGACACCGGCGTGTGGGCGTCGGAGCTGGCCTCGCTCGTTCGAGCGTAACGCGGCCATCGTGCAGTAGAGGATGATCGCCGCGGTCAGCAGCTGACCACCCGAGAAGATCTCCCCGACCGACGAGACCCGGACCCGCTCGGCGCGCAGCGCGGCATCGGGCTTGAGGATGTCGACCCGCACGCCTTTCGGTATCGCAGCTCGGACACCTTTGAGGAGGAACGTCAGGCCGTCGCGTTTGCCGCTCGCCGCCTTCGAGCTGCCTGTGGCGGCTTCGTCCACCACCTCGCCGAGCCGCTCGTCGAGCACCGGGGGGTCGAGTTCGGTGAACCGGATGTGCAGGAAGCGCAGGCCCGACCAGTCACCGAGCGTGTCCGGCAGGGCGCTGACCTTTTCCGCGGTGCGCAGGGTCTTGAGCGCGATCTCCACCATGCCGCGCAGCCGGACCACGATCTCGGTGCGGTGGCGCTCGATGTGGGCCAGATCGTCGGTGAGACTGCGCAGCCGCGGCTTGAGCGCGTGCTCCCAATCCGCGGCGTACTCGGCAAGCCGCTCTCGATCGACCGCGATCATCTGCTGCCTGACCGGGCTGTCGACCTTCTCGAAGGCTTGGCCCACGGCGTACTGGCCGAGCGCCGAGGAGAGGCGGCGAACCTCTCCCTGGGCGTTGTCCAGCAGGTTCTCGGCTGCGGACACCGAAGTCCGGATCCTGGTCCGCCGGTCGCGGGCGGCGGCGACGTCGCCGGTGAACGGCGACACCTCGTCGTCGCCACCGGCGACCGCCAGTGCGCTGATCGAGTCGTAGAGCGACTCGAAGTCAGCGGCTGTCTTCGTCGTCGTCACGATCTGCTTGTCGAGATCCTCAAGGTGGCGCTGCGCCTCTTCGTCGGCTTGGCGGGCTCGCTGGTAGTCGCTGGAGGCAACAGCCAGCAACTCGTTCGCGTGCGCGAGGTCGCGAGGATGGCCGTAGGGCTCCATCGAGACTTCCTGCGGTTGAAGGGCTTCATAGGCCTCCTGGCGCCGGCCGGCCTGCCCTTGGGCGGCGCCGGCCTGGCTCGTCAGGCTGTCGACCGCTCGTTCGGTCCGGGACGTGGCGGCCGATCTGGACGCCGCGTCCGCTCCGTCTGGGCCGCTCAGTAGTTCGGTCGCTCGCGCCCGGACGGCCTCCGGCACTTTCTCCAGCACGGCCCGCGCCTGCGCTTCGGCGTTGAGCTTCACCTCCAGCTCAGCCCGCAGATCAGCGCCGACCTCGACCTGCTCGTACGCTTCCTTCGCTGCCTGATAAGTCGCTCGCAACGTTTCGGCGGACTCCACAGGTGGCGTCGCCGTTCGATCCGCCGATCCGCCACCGGGAATCCGGCCGACCTCGTCGCGGGTGGTGGCGATGGTCCGTTCCTGGTCATCGGTCTCGCGGTGGAGTTCGGATTTGTCCTCGCGCCGCGCTTCGGCTCGGTTGTGGGCGTCATCGGCCCCAAGTTGAGCGGCCGTTGCCGCTGCCTGCGCTTCCTTCAGCTCGTGTGACCATGCCGGCTCCTGTGCGATGACCTGAGCAAGTGCGGCAAGCTCGTTCGAGCGATTCCGCGCTGTCCGGGCCACCGCACGCAGATCGGGCAGGGAGATGGTGATGACTTCTTCGGCCTCGTTGATCCTGGCGAGCCGGGCAAGCAAACCTTCCGCGTGGCTCTCAGCCTTCTCCAGCTCCTCCAGCGCCGCGTCGCGTTCCGCGGTCAACTGCTCGATGGTGCCGGGCGGCCACGACCTCTCCCACTCCTTCAAACGCCTGACCAATGCCTGGTCGTGTTCGAGCTGCGCGGACAGCGCATCCATCTGTGTCCGTCGTTCCCGCGCGGCCTCCAGCAGCCGTTGCCGTTCGGCCGCGGCCAGATCGACGTCATACATCGCCGGATTCGGCGGGACCACGTACTCCGTTTCCGACGCCTCGACTCGCGCCGTGCTGCTGAGGGTCTCGGTGGTGCCGACCACGACGATCGATCGAGGCAGCAAACGCGCAGCCGCCAAGACCTCTTCTGCGCGATCGAGATGCTGGGGATTATTGAGGACGACGCCGTCGACCAGCTGAGGGTGAGCTGCCATGAGGTGATCACGTCGGTCTTCCGGCACTTTGGCGAGATACTCCCAACCGGCGTAGGCCCGGATGCCGGCTTCGTCGAGGGTCTGGAGCGCGGAGGTGATTTCCGAACGGGGTGGGAGAAGCTCCCCGGTCTGCAGCGCTTCCAGCACCCTCCGGTCGGCGGCGTACGCGAGTTGCCAGGTGACCAGTTCAGCGCCGTTCTCGGCGATGATCTCGTCCAACCGGATAAGCAAGGGCAGGTAGTCGTTCTCCAGCGTGATCGAAGCAGTCCCGAGCACCGCTGCCAGCCGTTCCTCCCCGGCCAGTACGGTGGTCGCGGTCAATGCTTCTTGCAGGGCACGGTTCTTGTCGGCTAGGTCTGATCGGCGGCTTTCTGCTTTCCGTTCTGCAGCGCGTGCGGTCGGATCGAGCAGCCTGCGCTGATCGCTGAGCTGGCTGAGCTCGATCTCGGCTGCGGAGACGGCAGTCTCTGCCTCGCTGGCAGTCGCCTCGGCTTCCTCGGCCGCGTCGACTGGAGCGCGCCCGTCGTCCAGGAGACCGCTGGCCACCGCTTGTGCCACTTGCTCCCGAGCCGTGCGTATCTTCTCCCGAGCCGCCTGGGCACGGCCTTTTTCTTGCCCGATGGCCTCCCGTTGGGCGTTTTCTTCCTCCGCCAGCTCGGCTATCTCCTGGTCGAGGATCTTCGCCTGAGCTGTCAGGCGCTGGACCTCCGCCTCGGCCCGGTCGATCAGGGCGAGCAAGCCTTGGACGAGTCGGCGCGCGGCAGCATCCCGTGCCCGCAGTGGTCCTGCGGCCTCCGCCTCCTTGGCTGCCACCAGGTCCCGGACGGCCTGCGCTGCTCCCTGCGCGCGTTGGAACGCGAGGAGGATGTCTGTCGCCTTCCAGGCAGCCAGGTCCGCTTGCTGTGCGGTCAGTCGATCTGTCAGCTCCTTGAGCGAGGCTTCGGCGAGCTGCCACTCGATGCGGGCTCGGTCCCGGCGGAGCTCGAGCACAATGCGATTCATCCGGCGGTTTTCCCGCTCGGTGGTCTCGGCCTGCTCGGCAGCAGTGTCCCGGCGCACGCCCAGCAGCTCGAGTCGGCCGGTCTCCTCGGCCCATCGAGCCTTGATGGCCCGGATGAACTGCGCCGCTTCCCGTGCGACGTCGGCGGAGACCTCGGCAGCTGCTTCTGCTTCTTTTGCCGCAGTCGCGAGCGGGCCGAGCAGCTCAAGGGCGCCGTCGACGAAGTCCCGCTCGGCGACCATCGAGGCGCGATCAGCGAGCTGGCCGGCGTAGCCGTCGATGAGTTCGGCCAGCAGTCGCGGCTCCTCTTCGTCGGTCACGGCACGAAGCAGCCAGTCGACGAACGCCTCATCGCTCTTGAAGGAAAAGGCATCGGCTGCCTCGCCCTCGCCGGCGTTCATCCTCCGCTGGTATCCGAAGAGCTTCGAATCGAGATCCAGTGTTCCCAGGTGCTCGGTCCAAGCCCCCGGTGACGTCAGCCATTCGAACTGCAGATGGGGCTCCTGCCGATGGGCTTCGGTCAGCCGGTCCTTGAACCCGCTCAGCTCGACTTGCCGGCCCTGCTGCGTCAGCGGCAACGTGTCCAGATCCAGCTGGTTGGTCGGCCGGAGAGACCACCATCCTTCGAGCAGCTTGTTCGGGTCGCTGGACACGACATGACCGCGCCAGGCCGACGTCTTGCCCGTGATCACCCGTTGCCCGGTTCGGGTGTGCTGCCATTCCAGGATCACGTGCGCGACGTCATCGGCGAGCACGAAGTCATCCAGCGTTCTCGTGCTCGTGGTACCGACGATCTGCCGGCGTCCGGGAAGCATCACCGAGAAGATCAGCTTGATCAGGACGGACTTGCCGTTGCCGTTCTCCGCGAACAGCACCGACGCCGGCGAGGGCCGTCGCAACACACCAGCGGCTCCGGTATCGAACAATGCCCGCTGCGCCGGGGCAGGAACCGGCGGTCCGACATGGCGCAGGTCGAGAACGACGTCCTGGTAACGGGCACCCTTGGGCCCGACCGAATGCAGCCGGACCCGGGACAGTTCATACATCGGCGCCGCCTGACCCGGGTTCGCTCGTCACGGTGAGACTGCCGGACGGGCCCGTGATGGAAATGACGCCGAGATCCAGCAGTTCCCGGAACGCCGCGCTCGCGGCTACTTCGCGAACCTGTTCCTGGTAACGCGGAGTCGTGCGATAGGAGCCGCCGTCGTCGGTATTGCGGAAGACCAGGAAGCCCTGGTCGGCCAGAAACCGGACGGCCTTGGCGATGATCGCGCGGGTGGTGTCCGGGGCCAGCCGGCCGTCCTTGGTCGACGCCGCGGCCGGGCGGCGCGTGTACGCACGCCAAGCCCGCTCCAGGTCGGGGGTCGTGTCGAGCGGATCCTCGTTCTCTTCCGCTTCGACGGCGCGCTGTTCCAGCACCCGGCAGGCCTCGCGCACCACCGCATCGACCTCGGCCACAGCGACGTATCCCACATAGGCCGGGTTGGCGAGATCGTCTGGACGCGGGAAGGCGAGCGCGGCGACCGCGAGGTGCGCCAGACCGTGCAGCATCTTGTCGACTCCGCGGTTGCCCAGCGCGGTGCGCTTGGCGTATTCGTCGATTTTCAGCTCGAAGGGTGATTCTTCCCGGGGGACCGGGACTGCGCCGGATTGCTGGGTCACCGCCAGCACGGTCATCCCGAGGCCTTCGGCGAACGCCTTGACGAGCTCGGCGAACTCATCGTCCTCGTGGTAACGCCGCACCAGGTCCGCGTACACGGCGTCCCGCGCGGGAAGATGCTTGGGCCGCATTCCGAGCGCGAGCAGCCGGCCAGCGTCGGTGGCATCCTCGGTCGGCGAGCTCATGCGACCACCTCTCCCCGGTTCTCGCCGGACGCGACCCGATCAGCGGAATGACGCCCGATTTCCAGCGATACCAGGCCGACCAGGAGGTCGGCGCCTCCGAACTCGTCGTCGGCCAGCTCTGTTCCGTCGTCGGTCGCCAGCAGAATGGATTCGTCGCCTTGGCGCAATGCCGTGGTCACTCCCGGATCGAGCAGGTGAAGGACCCGGAGCCCGATCAGGTGCGGTAGGTCGGGGTCGAGGGCGCGCGCCTCGGCCAGCAGCCCCGACAGCCGGCGCGGGACGGATCCGAGCGCGAGCAGCCGATCGGCCGCCGTCCACTGCTCGTCGTCGAACACCGCCGGATCGGCGGCGGGCACCAGATCGGGTTCCGGAACCGGATCGCCGAGATCGACCCGGTCCGCAGGAGGCGCGAGCAGCTTGTACACGACGTCGACCAGCCTCGGGACGCCCTTCACCGACAGGCCCGTGCTCTTGGCGAAGAACGCCGTTGTCACCCCGGTCGCTTCGGCAATGCTCAGGCCGAGCGTCGGCGTCAACAACTGGCCGAACAAATCGATGCTGGCCCGCCTTGCGGGTTCCGAAAACTCCTGCCGATCCTGCTCGGAACGGAACGTCTTTCCGGCAAGAATCAGCCTGGCCTGGAGTTGCCCGTGCCGCTGCATGCAGTCACGGACGATCGTGATCAGGGTCGCTGCCTGCCGCTTGCGGGCTGGAGACTCCGATTCGTCCCGGGCCTGCGTGATGTTCGTGAGGATCGCGGTTTCGGCGCGGTGCCGGGCCGCGATGTGGTCCAGCGCCTCCTTGATCAGGCTCGGCACCTCGTCCAGCCAGTCGACTGCGCGGACGTCGCGGCGGGTCGCATCGAGCAGCCGGCGGAGCTGGTCGGCGTACTGGACCGTGCGCCAACGTGCGGCTTCGGCCGCCAGTTGCGCGTCGGAGAGCCGGCCGCGCCGGACCAGGTTGGCCAGTTTCGTCTCCGCCGCCTCCTGGGCGGACTCGACATCGGTGTCAAGCGCGCCGACCAGGACGTTGATCGCTTCGTCAGTCGAACGGAGGTAGACCTCACCGTCCGCTGAGAACGACTCGACCAGCAGCTTGAAAGGCCAGGTACGCCGCTCGTATCGCCCCTCCGCATCGAAGGTGCCATAAGTGGCGGAGAAACCGCGGTCCTGGGTGCCGACGTTGATCAGATTGTCCAGGACCCATCGGGCGATTTTCCGGTGCTCGTCCCGGGGCCGGTCCGGCGCCTGGGCAGCCACGAAGGGCAACGTCCGGCGCAGGACCTCTTCGTGATCGGCCCCGCGGTCGAAGTCCATCCGGATGGTGACCTGGTCGATGATCGTCAGGGCGATTTCCGACATCTGGTAGACATCGGCTTCGGCCCAGTCGAGCCGCCCTTTCCGCGCATCCAAGTCGTGCACCGGGGCGGTGCAGGCCAGCGCCTTCAACCGCCGCGCCAAGGCCGCGTCCACCACCGGCCCGTCCGGATCGGCGAGCTCTGTCTCCTCCACCATTCTCAGACCATAACCACGAGGTACGACAGTTTCGACCGACCAAGCGAGTGCCGCTCCCCGATCACTGGCTCCGGCATTCGCACGTCGGATCCGTCGAGTAGCGGGTCCCTCGTGTTACGGCCGACCCGGTGCGCCCTTCTGCCCGCAAGAGGAGCTTGTGCGAGTCCTGGAGTGATGGTGAAGACTCCGGCGATCGCGGCACCTGCTCATCCCGGTGAAGTCGGTGTGACGTCGCCGTCGGCAGTGCCCGGCGCGTCGGTGACCAGATAGGGGTCGAGGTCTCCCGAGGATGAGGGTTCCTACACGCGTCGTCCGGAAGGCCTCGACGAGCCAGGGACGCGTCCGAACCCGCTTCAGGACAACGAAGGGAATCACGACCGCAGCGACGTGCCTTCAGCGGTCCAAGATGGATCATGGGTGCAAAGAAACAGCAAAAACGCCGGGTATGCCGATCCGACTCATTCTCCTTGACCGTGCGCGACGAACGACGCAACTCACCAAACGCCACCAAGATCGCCAAAGTCCTCATCGACATCGCCCGGAACCCCGACATCCGCACCAACGAAACTGAGATCGACCAGACGGAATCAGCAGAGGGACGCTTCCAGGCCGCCAGACCGCCTGAGCAAACCCTGAGCACGCCGGTAGCTCACAGTCACGAAACCCGGACACCTAAGCGTGACTAGAACCCATCGAAACCGTTTCTGACCTGCAGACTTACCGAAGCTCGCATTAAGATCAACAATACTGACCGTTAAAACCGCAGGCCGGAGCGACTAGAACCCTTTAGGTGGACCTTGGGGGAACTTACTACAACACAAAACCCCAGGTAGAAGCCCTGGAGAACCTGCTCCAGAAGCTCCCCGACCCGTCCGCGCCCGCTCCGCAGCCCGTCGACCGGCCTAAGCCAGGTCGGGCACGGCAACTCGATACTGTCCAGACCCAAGCGCTGATCCAGGGCTATCTGGACGGTGCCACGACCTACGAGCTAGGTGCCCTGTTCGGCATTGATCGGCGAACGGTCAGCAACATACTCCACCGGAACGGTGTGCAGATGCGCCGACGGGGACTGTCCCCTGACGAAGTCGATGACGCCATCCACCTTTACAAGCTTGGCTGGTCTCTGGCACGGGTCGGCGAACACCTGAACGTCGACCACACCACTGTCTTGACCAAGCTGCGGGAGCGCGGTGTCCCGACCCGCGACTCCCACGGGCGGCCCCGATCTTTGAGTGGGTGAGTCAGTTGCCGCGCCGTCGCCTCCCTCGGCGTCGCGGCCCGGCCGTAGCCGTTCTTCCGGTCGGCGGCAGCCGCGTCGGACGGGTGTACCCGAACGTGGACAACCCGACCGGCGCGCGGCGGGTGCCACGTGGCAACTGACCGCCAGCACGGCCGCCCGCAACGATGGGCGAACGGGCCGGACCCCGCTCAGAAGCCGGATCCGGCTGCGGTGGTTACCGCGTGGAACGCCAGGGCCGGTCCCGGTTTTGCATTCTCCCCAGAAGTTGGGCGTAGTAGCTGTCGTCACGAGCTTGTGCGTATCCGCCTTGGGCTGCCGAGCGGTTGCCCAGAAGCGACCACGCTGCGCTCGCCGCGTCGCGAACACCGGGGTCGCCACCGTGGCCCTGTGAGATGTCGGAAAGAAGGGCGAGGAGCGCTTCGGTCTCGTCGCCGCTGAGCAGCGTGTCGGCATCCAATGGTCCGCGGCTGGGCATTTTCGCCTTCCTGGAGCTGTGGCCTCAAGATCAAGACCAGGCGGTTCATCGAAACCGTCCCCGCCTCCGGATCGTCGGCAGGAGGTTCACCGACTGCGGTGACCGGGTGTGCCGTCATCGGTGCTGGGCAGGGACCGCACCCTCTGCCTCCGTACTCTGTTGTGCCTGGTCACCGGCCCGATCTTAGATCAAGAGCGCCACCCCGACGATGACGACGAGCACGATCAGAGCAATGACTCCGATCGTCGCGGCGGACATGGTCAGCTGGATCGTGCGGGGTACTCGTCGAGCCGAAATGCGAAGCGGGTTCTGCTCCTGGTCCCGCGAAGCAGCCGGCAGGGTCACGAGCTGCGGGCGGCCGAACCGAGGACGAGGTCGGAACGAGTCCCACGCCCAGAGGTAGTGCTCGACATCTTCGACGGGCCGCCCAGCCCGATCACACAACACCAACAGCAAGGTGCGCAGGTGCTCCTTCTTGTCCAGCGGCGGCAGCTTCTTCCCCGCGACGTACGGCTCGAGCCCGGATTTGCTCCAAGTGTGCTTGCGGTCAAGGTCCCACATCGCCGCCGCGATCGCCCGCAGGCTCATATCTGCCTTCGCGGTCAGCGCCGCCATGGCGGCCATGAAGTCCGCCTCGCTGACGATGGCGGCGATGTCGCGCGGCGGAGAGACGCGCTGCCACAAATGCTGAGCGAGCCGTTCATGTGCTGCCTGGCAGACCTCGCGGTCGTGATCACCAGGCTGCAACAGGTACAGAAGTTGCTCGTAGACCGACCAGGCAGCGAGTTCCGGCTTCGCGGCACGGTCGCGTTGGCGGCCAGGATCGAGGGCGAGTTCCACCTCGGTGATCGGCAGGCCCGTTTCAAAGGCCAGGAGCGTCGGCGGCCAGATCGCACCGGAGACGGGCCGCTCGCGTAGCCGCGCCAAGGTCGATCGCAGCAGCTCCGCGTCGAGGCGCCACTCCGCGCTGCTTCCGTTGGCCGACTTGCCCTGTGTGGGAGGGATGCTCATCGTCGTCACATCAGATCTCGTTCCGTCGCTTGTTCCGCCTCGTGGCCGGGGCCGGGGCCGTCACCGTGACCAGCCATCCCGCGACACCGGCAGCGACGGTGAGCGGTTGGCCCAGCACCACCATCACGACGACGAAGACGGCCAGGACGCCGAGGGTGATGATCTGAGCGCGGGGTGCGGCACCACACGTGGTGCGAGGCGGCATCGGCACCGAAAGCGAGAATGCGGACATCAGGTGGTCACTCCAGTTGGGTGTCAGCGGTTGAGGGCTGTCGACGTGCCGGGTGCGAGAGCAACGCTGGTGGTGGCCTGCCACCGCTCTCGCCGGGGCTTTTCCATCATGGAGGACCGTGGCGGGAGATGGGCAACGCGCGCTGTCCGGGCAGGACCCCTCTCGGATGTGAGTTGCGCCACCGATTTTGAGTGGATCTCGCCCATCGGGGCCGGGATTGCTCAAACCCCTCCTTACCTGCGGAAACACTCGTTCCGGCACCGGTCGCGGCCGTTTCCGCTGATCAGGGACGTCTCCGTCGCGACGCCTCGGGCACGCATCGCCGGAACGCGTCATTCCAGGTCAGAGGCCGTGCCGTCGGCATCGGCCGCGCCGACAGTAGCCTCTGACCAGCACAAACAGGTTTGACGAAGAATTCCGGATAAACCGGACACCATCGGCCCTTCGCGGTGCCGGAGCAGCCGCGAGATGAAGTGCAGCCCCTTTCTCGGAGGTCAAAACTGTCCGGAACTGCTGATCAGAGGCCATCCGCACGGGACGTCCGCAATCCATAGTCCCTGCTCGCCGTGTCCCGTACGTCCACAAAGGAGGACCATGGTCGCTGTTGTGCCAGCTCACGCCACTGTGCGTACACCGGAGCTCTGTGAATGACCTGGTAGTCGCCTTGCTGTGCCGCCGACATCGCCTTACCGTCTCCCGCGGCTCGGCAGAGCGCGACTTCCTGACATGAAAGCCCTGTTCAGCGAGGTACAGGTTGCCTTCGCCAGCCGCCGTGGACGAGGTCGCCACTTCGATGGCGCGTCTTCTCGCAGCACCGGGGCGCGAGCTTGCCGAGCGGCACTTCTGTCTCAAACCGTTCTCGAGGCCGGAGTGTGAAACGTCCTGGTCAGAAGGGTTACGCGGTCGTCGGTGAGAACGACGAGCAGCTTCGCGGCCATGGCGGGCGTCGACTGGAGCTGCCCAGCCAGCGGCGCGTCGCTGCGGAGGATCCCGGAGCACGCGGTTTGCGAACGGACGACGTCGCCGTCGGCTTGCCGGCCGAGTTGCACCAGGTCGTCGAACGACCCGACCTCGGACCACACCCGCGAGTGATTGTCCGATGGACACTGAACAGCGTCTGCCCACCGTCCAGGGATCGCCCGCGCCCGCAGCGCGGTGTTCAGCACCGCACGCGCCTTCTTGCGGACCCGCGCCTCCTTCTCCAACCGCAGCACCGCCCTATCCACCGTCTGCAGGTCGGCGAGGGTCAGCGCTTCTCGCGGCAACGGGCTCGCCTGCTCGTGCAGGCTCGGCTGACCTCAGTCCGCGAGCGCAGCGGCAGCGGCAGCGACTTTGGCTGCGACAACGTCGAGCGACGACTCCGTGGTGCTCAGCCCAGCGTGCGAGGCCAACATCGGGCTGACGTCGTTGAGGTCGTTGAAGCCCACCCCGTGTAAGACGGGAATGACGCGCCGGGTGGAGAGCAACACGGCGAGTTCCTTCTCCGCTACGCCCTCGTCGTTGATGCTCTTGAGCAGCGCAGGCGTGACCAGCACGATGCCAACGCGGGAGTTCCGTAGTCCCTTGTCGATCTCGCGGATCATGAGCGAGCCGAGGGGCAGGTCTTCCTCGCTGAACCACACCGACGCACCGTTCGACTTCAGGTGGGCGTGCAGCTCCTTCGCGCTGCCTTCTCGGTCAGGCCAAGCGTGGCACAAGAAGAGGTCGCGGCGTTCCGGGTGCGCCTGAGCCTGCTCACTGGCCTTCTCGGTGAAAGGCTCGACGGTGCGCCACTCCGTCGGCGTGTACGACACCGACCTGCCGGTCCTGGTCCGACGGGAGCCTGCGCTACCGCCCGACGAGCTGCCGTAGCTCGACCCGCCGCCACCGCCGTAGGACGGCCGGGGCGACGTGTAGGAGTAGGCCGAGCGGTAGGACGACCTTCCCCGGCTGCTGCACGCTGGGCAGTTCGCAGCCCCGCTCGCGGTGCGGTGGCCTCGGGACGGTGCTGTGCATTGCGCCATATGTCCATGGTAGAGGCGCCCTCCGACATACTTACGTCACTGCGCAGCCTTGCCGCCTGACGTTTTCCGTTTTCCGTGATGGAATTCGACGCCAAATGGGACATCCATGGGACACCTCCCCAAGGGGCGGCCGGGCGGATGAATCGGGCGGTTTCGGTCGCCACAACCCCGGCCTGTCCCGCGAGCTTGTTGGCGATCTCGGGCGCTGAGCGCCTCGAAGGGGCGGATTGACCCTGCTGCTCCTGACCAAGCGCCTGTTCGGCGTAGCTCGACTGTCCGGAGAGCCTCGGCCCTCACTATGCGCAGCTCACGCCAGCGGTGTGGTCATCCACTCGTCGCGGGAGCGTCGCGCTTCCTCCAGCGGCGCTACGCCTTGCTCGCCTTAGTTGTTGCTCCGTGGCGGAACTCGACGAGGTCCCGTTCACCTCGCCCCCTGACGAAGATCGACTTATCGCGTCGAACCCGCTGGTCAGGGTAGGCAGACGAGCCAGACCATGGGTGGGCCAGCATCGAGGGGGAAAGGCTGGCCCACCCGTCAACTCCATCGCTGCCGACCGGTGCGGCATTACCGAGCCGCTGGATCGCCGACCGGGATGACAGCGTGTGGCGCAGCCATTCTCCCTGTTCAGAGACGTCTCGTTCGATCTGGTGAGCGGTTGGCCCGGCTGATCGGCCTGGCGCCCGGCGATGTCGTGGGAGGCTCCGTTGATGCCGCTGCTAAACGACATGCCGCTCGAGCGAACGAACCAGATCTTCCGCCACCCGATTCACCAGGACGGGGTCGGCGCCCTCGTGCGGCTGATCACCGCGTTGCGGCAATGTCGGAGTGCCGAGGACTTCTACGACTTCCAGCAGGACCTGCTCGCGCGAGTGCTTGAGGTCCAGGAACATCGGGCAGGGTGTCGGCGCGTCGCGAAGCTGCTCCGGCAGGGCAAGGCTGTGCCGGCCGACGCCCCCGAGTTGAGGTCTACCGACTCGGCGACCAGCCCCGAGACCTGGGATCTGGAGGCGGATGTTTGTGAGCGGGTCGACCGTCAACTGCGGTCGGTCGCTGATGGTCTGGCCTGGCGAGTATTCAGCTACGACCGGCGAGTCATCATCGCCCTCTCTCGGAACCAACATCCCGGCCCGATGGTCGGCAAGAAGGGCTTGGCCGCCGAACGCGAGTTCGTGACTGACTGGTGGCACGACGAGCGTCGGTTCGTCCTGCTTCACGACCTCACCTCGTGCCTGACCATCGGCGACGCCACCTCCTTCAAGGAGATCGGCAACGACTACGAGGCGTACCTGCACGAGATCAAATCCGATCCCAACCGCACCGTGTCGCGGCAACTACGGCGCCAGCGGATGGCCGAGGAAGCGATCCGATCCGGTGGACCGTTGCCCGGTGATCTGCCCGGCCGACTGGTGCCGCTCGACATCGCATACAAGACCCACCTCGACCTGCTGAGTACAGCCTTCGACCTCGCCCACGACCGTGGTGTCCAAGGGATGAAGGTTCCCGGCGGCCGGGCACTGGTGGCGACCGACATCGTGCGCGGCTACGAACTGTGGTCGGAACGTGAACTCATCGACCGGACGGCCGTCGAACACCTTCAGACCGTCAAACGGGCTCGCATCCTGGATGTCGGGCACCTGGTCTACGCGCGCAGCGATGACCTCGTGGCGCGCTCGCCAACGATGCCTCCATGGTCGATCTATCCGCTGTCGCCCGCGTTGTGCGCGCGGCTGATCACCGACTACGCCATGTACTTCGTCACGATGTCCAGCGAACCGCTGCTGGCCGCGCTGGACGATGTCGGTCTCGCCGCGGAGTGGGTACTCCCTCGCGATCAGGAAACCGTCCGGCCAGACGAGGTCGTGCTCCGCGCCCACCGCGGCACTCGAACGATCGAGCTGCGCTGGGCTGAGATGCAGCGGCGACTACTACTCGAGATGGCAGACCTTCCGATGTGGGCTGAAGGCGCCGCGCAGTTGATGGACCGCAACGATTCCGGACGGCATCCGTGGCAGTCATTCACCGAGGAGTGGAAGGTGTGGGCGTAGCAGGCCCTGACGCGTTCCCGGCGTTCGTGTGAGACCGGCAAGTCTGCCTGGCCATGGCGGCGACAGCGTGAACTCAAAGAATTCGCTTGCTGCCGAGTGGCGGCGGGCAGTAGCAGCGACCTCGTCCGAAATCGGGAGCCCACGCCCCCGCGGTCGTATCCACCGGGGCGAGCCGTTGCCAGTGGTCGGCCGTAGCGTGACACGCGCGTTGTCAATGGTTCCGCGAGAAGGGACCTGGTCATACCGTTTGGTCCTGGAACAACCCCGAGGAGTTCGATGTCCGCCGCCACGAAGTCGTATCTGGCGTTCGTGCCCCAGCACGCGCCGGACGCCCACGGGGTATTGGCCATAGTCGACGGCGGTGACGGTCCCGAAGCCGAGGCCCTGGTCAGCTTGCCCGATGCCCCGTCGGCCACCGTGCTGGCGTCGGCGCTCAACGGCGTCCTGCTGCACCAGGTCACCGCCGAGCGGCACTTGGAGGCGGTGCTGGGAGGCGCATCCGCCTCGACACGGAAGACGATCTCCGCGTTGCTGCCTATCCTGGCCACTGCCACCGAGGATCCGGCGGCCTCACGTGTGGCCCGGCAACTCCCGACGGCCGGCGACGGCGGCTTTCTGCTGTTCCCGACGACCAACTGCCCCGGCCGGTGCGAGATCTGCGGGACGTGTCGCAACGATTGCGTCGAATGCCCAGAATGCGCGGACGGCGGGTGCGAGATCTGCCTCCCAGCGACGCTGACGCCGCGCACGGCCGCAGTGCTCGGTCACGCGCTGGCCATCCTCGCCGACGAGGCATACGACTACGTCTATCGGACGAGGATGAGCCGCGACGGAGCGCCCGGCCCGTTGGGTGCGGTGCTGCCCTGTGTCACTGATCAGGACGACTGGTTCCTGCGCCGCTACGCCCGCACCTTCGACGACCTCAGCTCGGATCTCCAGGTCGGGCGGTATCCCACACCGACGTGCACGGCCGAGGAGATCGCCCTCGACCTGGCAATCCAGGATGCCGAGCGGCTCTACCACGACGAACACGAACTCGTCGCAGACCTGGAGTCTGATCTCCCGGCCTCGCGATCTGACTACGACTGGGACACCCTGCAGGACGTCCTGTTCCAGGACAAGGACTACGAAGGTCTGCTCAGCCACCGGATGCCGCTCGCACGGGACGAGGCCGAGGGGTGGTTCGAGGAGTTCGGCAACGTCCCGCCGCGCGACCGCTATCGCGGGTTCCGCCGATAGCAGCTGCCTGAGAGGTCGACCGCCCAGCCTCTTTGTGAATGGCGCCATCACGTACTCGTGGGGCTGGCCAGCGATGGCTGGCGCGGGCTCACATCCGCTGTAGGCCATCCAGGACCCGCTGGAGGAACGCGAGATTTGGCTCGCTGCTGTGCCGAATCGCCCGAGTCGCCGCGGCTCTCTCGATAGCGAGATCGCCGTCGCGGGCTTCGTATGCTGGCTCGGCGTCGAGCCTCCCAACGCGCGGTAGGTACGCGGTGGCCGCGCTGGGTAAGTCGTCCTTAAGTGGGAACAGGAATTCTGGTGGCATGGTCGGGTTGTCATCGCCGAGAATGAACCGGTGTTGCCCGACATACTCCTCCGGAGGATCGCGGATGAGCGGGGCTCCGGTGTCGGCATGGCGGCGAACGCGCGCGCCATGTATGGCGTCGGCGGCCACGAGATCATTTCCGGTGCCTCACCCATCGGAACGGGTGAATACCGGCCTCATCGTTGGGAAATGTCATGGTTGCGGCAACGCCCTCCGGGCGTCGCCGCCCCGCTGTCAGTCGCGTCAGATCAACTTGCTGTCAAGGCAGTGAAACGTTCATGCGCATGAGGCTCCAGAGCGCCGATGCGGCGGGCGTGAGGCGCCAATGCGGCGACGAGTGCTTTGACCTGCGGGCTATCCGTGTGGCGGGCGGAAACGGCGACCGATACTGCGGGCGGCATGGGGCGTGTGCAAGCCGCCCGGACCTCCTCCTGTGCGAAACGGCCAGGGTCTGCCTCGTACCCGCAACGCTTGCCAGTTCACGGGTCTGATGTAGTCCGGGTGATCGGCGGGGATGATCAGCGTCGCTTCGGGATCGTCGCTGAGCCGTTTTTCATTCGCCCATCGGACTTGTGCGGGCGAGAGGTCCGGTGGTCGCAAGTAGACTTGCCGATTGGCTCGCCATGCTCGTACCTGCGCGATGGCCAAGAACGCCAGCAGCGCGGCGAGTAGTGCACCAAGCGTGTAGCCACCCACAATCCACGCGACCGCCATCGCCGGCGTTAGTTCTCCGCCGGGCGCGGCGTGTGGGCGGAACCACGGTCCTGCCGTTCGATCAACGACATTGCCAACTGCCAGTCCGGGCGGCCGTGCGCGGCGCTGGCCAGCATGTCGTAGAGGTGGGGCTCGAGCCATCCCTGTTCCTGCCCGCGCATCAGCAGGGTGCCGCACACGGCGGCCTTCATCTCACCGGCCGTGCACACCGCTTCCTCGACCAGGCGCACGCTCAGGTCGTAGTAGGGGCTGGGCGGTCGCACGCCACTGGCCAGTTCCAGGCGGAACAACATCATGGACACCAGTTCGCCTTGCGTACCGAAATAGAGACCGGCCGCGATGATCTTGTCTGCGGCGCGGATTACCGGCTCGATTTCTCCGCCTTTCGCCGCTTGTTCCAATGCGGTGGCGAGCGCGTCGCCGAGAGCTACTGCTTGGGGATCGATCTGAGGCAGGTGCATGTGGACTACCTCGCGGACGTGCCCGACGTGGCGACCTGGACAGCGGGCTGTGGCGTCCAGGTCAGCCAGCGGCGTAGGAGTACCAGCGGGCCGGTCGCCTCGACCGCCATCGTTGGTGCAGCGCCGATGCCGAGGTCCGCGAGCTGGTAGTAGCGGCGGCGTGGCCGGCGGGGGTCGGTTGGATCAGCGTCTTCCCAGCGAGAGCGCACCAACCCGGCGTGCTGCAAGCGGACGAGGATCGGGTAGGTCGTTCCGGGCATTAGCCCCGTTCGTTCGTAAATCTCCAGGCCGTACAGTTCTTTGTCCGGCTCGGCAAGGAGTGCGCTCAAGACAGCTTGTGTTTTCCTCGTCATCAGGACACCTCTGTGTGGGCTGGAATGGTGGGCTATTCGTGGTCGCCTGCGATCAGGCTTCGGGTGCGATGCAACTGCTGCTCGAAGGCGGATACGTTGGTGTCGCGTCGTTTCCAGCGGACGGCCAGCCAGCGGAGGGCGGCGGTGCGGCGCGCGGCGGCGAAACGGCGGCGCGCCTGGCCGTCGTCGACCCCGAGTTCGGGAAGGAGCGCGAGCCACAGGTCGTCCTCGACCGCTCGTGCGCTGGGATGCTCGATGAGTTCCGCCGCGTCATAGGCGGCGTCGGAGTGCCCGGCGAACTCCCAGTCCAGGGCGTAGATGGTGCTGATGAAGTCGTGCCAGTGCCAGTTGTCGAGGTTGCCGTCCCCGTGGGAAAGCACACGCGGCGCCGGTTCCGCGAGCACGGTGGCGTCGCCGCGGTCGTGCCATCTCGCGATCATCCTGCTCATGTCGCGGCTGAGCGGTTCGTCGGGGTACTCGTGGAGTTGTTCGGGCCACGTAGTGGTGATGCGTCGGATGAAGTCGCTCGCCGAGTCCAGTCGGCCCAGGCTGGCGAACGGCCCGAGCGGAACCTGGCGGATCTGGCCGAGGGCGGTCACCATCGCCTGAAGAGCGGCATGTGGCGTGTCCAGCGCGGTGATGGGCCGTCCGGGCACGAGCCTCAAACCGACGGCGGGCAGTTCGGGATGCGGGTCGTGCCACAACGCCGTGCACGCGACGGTGACGCCGTGGTCAGCGAGGTGCCGCAGGGCTGTCCATTCGCATCGGGCGCGGTCGCGTTTGTCGGTGCGGTAGAGCTTGAGGCACACCGGGCCGCGAGGGCTGCTCCAGCGGTAGACCCGGTTGTTGCGGCCACCGGTGAGCTGAGTCAGTCCGTGCTCCGGCAGGTCCGCGCCCAGAGCGTCGGGCCGTTCTCTGTGCAGCACGCGCAGCTCGGCCAGCAGGTCGTGCGGGATGGTGTGGTGGTCCATCGTCGCGTGCTCCGGATCGGTGTGCTCGGGCAGCAGGGCTCGCGCTGCGTTCACTGGGTGCCCGCCGGTCGGGGCCAGTAGTTCGTGTCGCGGGCGATGTCCATCATCGGCACGAGTACATCCGCGAGTGCAGGAGTGGTGGCCAGCGTGCAGTGGGAGCGGGTCGTATGGGGGCTGCCGTCGGCATCGAGGACAAGAGCTCCGGCTTCGCGCGCGATGATCGCTCCGGAGGCGGTGTCCCAGGTGCGGTTGCCGAACAGGATGCTGGCGTCAAGGGTGCCGTCGGCGACCCAGACCAGTTCGAGTGCGGTAGTGCCCAGACGGCGCACTCCCTGAGCTTGGCCAGTCAAACGTTGGTCGAGGTCGTTGCAGAGCCGGTCGCGGGTGCTGGCGTCGGGGCCGCTGCCGTAGTCGCACATCCCGATGAGTGCGTTGTCGAGGCTGGTGGTCGTGGAGACGGCGATAGGGTCGCCGTCTCGGTAGGCGCCTTCGCCTTTGACGGCCCAGTAGCGGTGCCCCAGGAACGGGACGGCCGTGACGCCGAGCAGTGGTTGGTCGTCTTGGACGAGGCCGAGAGCGATCGCGCACAGCGGGCTGCCGTGGGAGAAGTTGATAGTGCCATCGATCGGGTCGAGGACCCAGTAGGTGTTCTCGTCACCGGAGGATCCGTTTTCCTCACCCACGAAACCGACGGCGGGATCCCAGTCGCTCAGTCGGTGCCGGATGAGGTTTTCGACGGCCAGGTCGACGTTGGTCACGACATCGCGGTCACCTTTGGTGGTGATGTGGGTCGGTTGATGGTTCAGGGCATGGTGGACGGCGAGATCGATCGCGCGTTGCGCGGCCTTGAGAGCGTGATCAAGATTGGGGAAGGGCATCGACGGGCGTTCCTTGGGTTCTGCTGATGAGGGCTTCGCGCCGGAGAGCCACCTGGACGGTGCTCACGGCGAAGTTCGGGGGTCATGCGCTCCGCGGCAGCGGGCCGCGGGCAATGACGAGCCGGGGCGCGAGCCGGTTGCTGGGTGCGGGCAAGGCGATGAGGCCGTCGATGATCTCGGTGAGCGTGCCTTCTCTTTGCCAGGTGATACCGCCGGTGTGGTCGTTGCGGAGCCCAGCGGCGTCGGTGGTGTAACGGACACGCAGGGCGTCCGCCCACCCTTCCGGCCAGGTCCGCACGCCGTGCACCTGGACGAGTTCGCCGTCGACGACGGTGGGAAGGAACATCCAGCCCGCATCGCGAAGGTCGATGAGCCGCTGCAGCTCGGGAAACTCGGTCAGCGCGGCTGCCTGTTCTGGGGTCATGACGCGCTCACCGCGACCACGAGGCAAGCGTCGGGGCCGCAGGGCCTGCTCAGGAACGCGCTACTCATGGCGTCCACGCCCGCCACGGGCGTTCGGCCGACAGCGTGCCCGCGATCAACTCATCCCGGACCGCTTGAGGGTGGAGGGCGGAGAGGTCGTGTTCGTCGGCCCACCGATGTGGCTGTGCCGCGTCGTTAAGGAGGTCAGGGTTGGTGAGCGTCACGTCGAACAGGAAGGCCACTTCGGAGGCAGACGGCTCGCCGGCCTCGCTGGGGCCGTGCTCGACAGCGACGCAGAAGTCCAGCTCGGCGATGGTCGCGCCGAGCTGGTCGAGCAGGCTTCTACGGAGCGCTTGCTCGACGGGTTCTCCGGCGCGAACCGGGCCGCCGGGGAGTGCATCGTGGCCGGGATATCCAATGAGGAGCAGGCGGTCGTTCTGCCCGATGAGGGCGTAGACCCCGACGCGGGGACCGGGGGCCGGGGTGTTGGGTTCGCTCATCGTGGACCGCCTGTCGTTGGGAGATGTCTGAGTTGACGAGCGATGTCCCGGCGCAAGGTGGCCGGCGTACTCCGCGGTGATGAGGTCAGCGGCCACGGTCGTTCTCCCACAGCAGCGTGTGGAGCCGGGTCGACAGGTGCCAGCGGCGTGCCAGCACCGGGTCGGCCAACATCCGCATCCGTGCCAGGACGGTGGCGCTGTCCGTGCCTTCTGGCATGACCCACACGGGGTGAAGGCCGTAAGTACCAACGAGTTCCTGGATCTCGTCGAGGTCGTCAATCTCTTGGACGACGAACTTCCAGATGGCCTTCCCGCTGTCGGCGAGGTCGCGCAGAACGGCGGGGCGGATGCGTTGATGACGGCGCAGCCCCGAATGCGCGAGCTTCGGCGAGACGTTGAACCGTGTCACCGCCGACGTGATCATGTCCGTGGGCGCAATGGTGCCGGACGTCTCGATCTCGATGTCGGCGGCGAGCGCACGCTGCCGGATCGCACATACCAACCGCCCCAGAACGTGCGGCTGCAGCAACGGTTCGCCACCGGTGATCACTAGCAGGTCGGCGGGACCGGCAGCGAGCCAGGACAGGATGTCCTCGATCGAGAGGATCTGCTGTTCGGCGTTGAGGTCATAGCGGTTGGGGTCGTGGGTTTCCGGACTATCGGACCAATCGCACGACAGGTGACAGCCGAACAGCCGGATGAAGTGGGCGTAGCGACCGGTACTCGGTCCCTCGCCTTGGAAGGTCGGACCGAAGGTCTCGTTGACCACCAGGTCACGGTCCACATCGGACACCAACGGCGGCTTCACAGTGCGTCCACCGGCCCGTAGGTCGCGGCATTGAGGTGGGTTTCGCGCACGAACACCCGGCCGACGCGGGCATCGGGAGCGCAGGGCAGCGTGGCGAGAACAGCCTGACTCACGCGTCGTAGCAACACCGCGACAGCTTCGACGGTTGGCCAGGCCAAGTCGGCAGCCAGCAGTTCCGCATCCTCGACTGTCGTATAGCGATCAGCGCCGAAGCGGAAGACCTTGCACTTCGCTACGGCAAGGTGCACAGCGAGCGGGTCGTGGATACCGAGCATGGTGCCGTGATCGAGGTAGGTGTCGATCCACTGCCGGACTCCGGCTTTGAGGGCACCGAACTCCACGACGGTGACATCGTCGCTCAGGGTTGGGGCGATCACCGGCACTGCGACCCGCCAGGAATGTCCGTGCAGGCTGGTGCACTTGCCCCCAAGGTGTGGCAGGCGGTGCGCGGTTTCAAAGGTGTGCTCGATGGTGATCTGGTGGGCTGTCGGCGCGTGATCGTCCGTCACGAGGTTCGCCAGGTAGGCGGTGGCGTGATCGGTTGTCGCCGAGCCGTGCATCGTGAGCGCCAGATCCTTTCACCACGAGCGCGTTCCCGCACGCGCGTACTCATCAACGAGGACTGGGGTGGCCTGCGGCGGAAGGCCGAGGGGGAAGGAGTGTGCCTTCCGCCGCAGTCCGGATAAGTCAACGACGGGTGATCATCGCTATCCAGAGCGTGGGTGCGGCGTCGATGAGGCGCGGATGGGGCGTCGACCGCGCTGACCAGGGAAAGCGGCACGACGTCAGCGGCGTCGCGCGGCACGTGTTCACCCGGTCAGGACCGAAAGGTAACCCGGTTGGGCGAGAACGGTCAGCCGTCGTAGCGGAACGAGTACGTCCTGTCCCCGAATTGCACGCAGCCCGGCTGCGCGCCTCCTCGTCGGCGGATCGCCGCGAGCGTGTCGGCGAGGAGAATCTCCAGCTCGGCCACGCTGCGTCGTTCGTACAGCATCGTCAGATGTGTCCGCGGGGACTTGCCTTTACCCTTGCCCGCTGCGGTGGCGGTGGCGGTGGCGCCGAGTCGAGCGCAGCCCTCGACGCCATGCAGCCGACAAGTCCAGCTCGCCGGCAGCTCCGCGTCCGATGCGAAATGCACGGTGAACTCGTGCCCACGCGTACACGCGAACCGAGCGGTCACTCGGGCGACAGGTCCGGTGTAGCGATCGGGCTCCACCGTGGTGTGGCCCCAGCGGTAGCCACGCAGCGTTCCTCTCGGCATCTACCCGGCTCCGATCTGCCGACTTGACCGAGCTGTCCGAGTGGTTTGGCCGGGCTGGCGGTGGGGTCCGCCGCCACGTGCACGCAGTTGAACGCCGGACTCGGACAGGATCCGGTGTATGAAGCCGTACGAGCGGCCGGTCAGCCTGGCCAGGGTGCGGATGCTGGCACCCTTGTCGTACTTCTTCTTCAGGTCTGCGCCCATCCGAGTCCGTGCGGGACCGGTGATCCGCTTCCCCTTCTTGACCTTCGTTATTTGTGACATGATCAGCGGCCTTCCAAGTCAGGCATTTCCGTTCGTGGTGCGGCCGAAGACGAGGCGGTCGACGGCGCGGTCCGCCGGGAATTGATAGGCCACGGCGACGAGCACGGCCGCTGGCCACACTGCCCCGGCAACGACCGTCAGCAGCACGCATCGGGCCACGTGGGAGCTGAGCTTTCCGGCAGACCAGGTGCCGCGAGTGTGGCCCCAGACAACTGCGCCGATGCCCACGGCCGCGCCGACGTACAGGATTGCCAGAATTGGGGTCATCGCTATTTCGTGTTTCCTTCCATGTTCTCGTTTTCGACGTTGCTGGTGTCCACCTGCGACTTTCGCGTCACCGGGTCTCCGAGTTCCTCGCGGAGCTTCAGCACTGCTTCGCGATCGGTTGCCGCACCCGGTCCCGCGTCGGCAAAGAGACCCAGTGCGTTGCTGTAGCAGTGCTCCGCCTCCGCGACGTTGCCGAGCTGGGCGTGCGCCCGACCCATGACGGTGGAGGCGTGACCTCGGTAGCGCGACGATCCACAGGACGCCAAGGCGTTCTCGATCCGGCGCAGGGTGAACAAGGCGGCGTCCGACTGTCGGGCCGCAACGTGGACCTCGGCAAGGTAAGTGATCACTCGGGCGTGGCCCGACTCATCGCCCAGGGCCTCCATCAATTCGGCGGCTTCACGCAGGTGCCAGGTGGCTTGGGGGAAATCGGCGATCTCGGGGTGGGCGTATGCCTGGCCGATTCGCCGATGCCGCAAGGCGATGCTGCGGCGGTCGCCGCGTTGCTCGTCGAGGAGCAGCGCGCTGCCGAGATCCTGCAGCGCGGTACGTGGTTGCCCGGCGGCGGTGAAAGCGCGAGCGCGGGTGGACAGGGCTGCCGCTTGTACCCAGCTGTCGCCGAATGCTGTTGCTCGCTCGATCGCCGTGGTGCAGGCAGTGATCGCCGCGTCGTGGTGGGAGCGGTTGGATTCGCCGAACCCCAGCCGGGCGAGGAAGACCGCTTCGAGGATGTGCTTACAGCGCTGGGCGGAGACGATGCCAAGTTGTTGCGTCTGGACTAGGTCATCGGCGAAGTAGCTGGGGCGCAATGGATTCCAGACGACCTCGGCGAGCTGGAACACCAGCCCGTCCCAGCCCTGCTGTCCGGCGAGATATTGGGAGGCAAGCACGTTCGGCCGTTCGAGGGTGAACCAGTTCAGAGCATGTTCGACGCTGGCGAACGGCTCGGTGTCCAACTGTTCGTACACCGGGCTGAACCGCCGGGAGCGGGGGTTGATCGCGATGTCGGCGGCGGCGGTGCGTCGCAGATACCACTCGATCATGCTGCGCAGCGCGGCCCGGCGCACATTCGCGTCGTCATGTTGCTCGGCCAGTACCTGGGCGTGCTCGCGCGGCAAGTCGTGCTGACGGTAGCGGGCGGCGGCCACCGCGGTGACGAGGTGGGCATCCGCCAGCCGGGCCAGCCCGTTTTCGACCTGGGCGACCGGCAGGGCGAGGGCTGCGGCGAGCGGGGCGGCGGTGAACTCGGCGCCGGGGTGCACGGCCAGCAGCCGGTACAGCCGCGCGTTGTCGGCGTCGAGGTCGTCGTAGCTCACGCCGAGGTCGTTGCGGTGCCCAGGGTCGGTCACTGATGTGCTCCGGCTACATCGACAGCGAGGCGCGCAGGGGCCGCCCTACGGGATTGGTCTTTGCGGTACGTCCTGGTGCTGCTCATGGTGATCCCGCTTTCACCACGACGTTCTTGTTGCGCGACGTTGCCAAGGAGTGAGTCATTTCCGGGAGAACAGTTGCCGAATATGAACGGGCAGGAATCGTGGCTCCCCAGTTCCGCTGCCGTGTCGGTGTTGTCGAACGCCAGTAGATCGCCCGCTACGGTCGGCTACCAGAGCGCACGTGGGGCGACGATGAGGCGCTGATGCGGCGTTGACCCTCGTGAGCTGCACCAACCGCGCCGGGTAGCGTGACAACGGCACACCAGGGGGTGAGGAGATGGCAACCCAACCGTCAAGCCCGTTGGCCGACTGCCGCCACGCCGCTGGCTACACGCAAGAGACCTTCGCCGACAAGCTGGGCGTGGACCGAACCACCGTCGGCCGCTGGGAACGCGGTGTCCAATCTCCCCAACCGTGGCAACGTCCCGACCTTGCCACAGCGTTGAATATCAGCCTAGATCATCTCGACGACCTACTCCGGCGAACGAAACGGCGCTCGAACACATCGGTCGCGCTCGAAAGCCCCAACCACGAGCCATTCTTCACACCCGGTCCTTCATTCCTGCCTCACGCTGACCGTGAGCTCGGCCGGTCAAAGTTGGTCGACACGTTCTCCGGTGATGACGCGGTGCACGCCGCCATCCCACGGCTGCGGCGGGCGCTCGACAGCATCGATCTGCCCGAGGACGGACCGACGCGGTCCTTCGCCGAACTCGCGGCCGAGGTCGCAGGAATGATCGAGCACCGTCTGCAAGCACGCTATGTCGAGATGGCGTGGCGTCTGCCCAACCTGATCTCCGAGCTTGCACGGACACACGCCGATGGCGGTCACTGGGTGCGCGACGCCGCCACGCTGCTGACCCTCGCATTCCGAGCGGCCGATGGCGTGGCTTACAAGTTCGGCTACCTCGACCTGTCCGCCCGCATCATCGACCTGATGCGCGTGTCCGCCCTGGCGGCCGAGGACCCGCTGCTGGTGGCCGCTGTCGCCTACGTGCGCACCGAGACCTTCTTCGCCACAGGCGACCTGACGTCGGCCTCGCGGCTGTTGATGGCCGCCGCGGACGATCTGTCGGCTGACCTCGGCGCTTCGGCGTCCTCCGCCGCGGCCTACGGCGCCTTGCACATGCGAGCCGCCGTCGTCGCCGGCCGCGCTGGCAAGCCCGACGCCGCGTGGGATCACCTCGGTGAGGCTCATCGAGCCGCCCGCCAGGTGCCTGAAGGCGTCTACTTCGGCACGGCCTTCGGACCGGCGTCGGTCCGCATCCACGAACTCGCCGTCGCCGTCGAACTGGGCGACAGCCCGGCGGCGGTGGAGCGGGCGGCAGCCTGGCACCCACCCGACCGTCTCCCCGCCGAACGGCGCTCGCACTACTACATCGACCTGGCCCGCGCCCAGCTTCGCCTCGGCCACCACCAAGACGCCTACCTCGGTCTGGAAGCCGCCCGCCGGGTTGCCCCGCAACACGTCCGCGAACATCCCCAGGTTCGGCAGACGCTGTCGGCGCTGCTGCGCACCCACGGCTCCCCCGACGACCGCCTGTTGGAGCTGGCTACCTGGGCTCGCGCACGTTGACGACTATTGGGCTACCGATCAAGAAGAAGGGCGGGCAGCTCCGCGAGCGAGTCGATCACCCAATCGGCGTTCTCCCTGACCACGGGGTCGTCGGCCCAGAGATATCCCCACGGGCCACGCCGGATCAACGCGACACGAAGACCAGCCGCCTTCGCAGGCAGAACGTCGTTGTCACGGTGATCACCGACGTACACGATCTGATCAGCCCGACCGGGCGCGACGTCGACCACCCGCTCGAAGAAGGCGGGATCCGGCTTCGCCACGCCCCACTCGCCCGACGTACCGACGTAGTCCACGGGCAGGCCCAATGCCCGCAACAGCTGGGCGGCCCGCGGAGTCTGATTGCCAGCGACGCCCACCCACAAGCCTCCAGCGCGGAGAGCCGCCAGGCTCGGCCGCACGTCCGGGTACAGATCGCTCTCGTCGATCTGTTCCCCGCACCCGGCCTCCTCCCGCAACTGGCGCTCACGAGCCAGGTCAAAGCCAGGGCGGAAATACTCGAACGTCTCGGCGTTGTCTCGGCCCGCCGACGTAACAGCGCCGAGCACGGTCGAGAATGTATGCGGCGATACCCCCACCCAGTCAGCCCACGCACGCCACTCGCGTGAATCGTCCAGCAGAGTTTCACCCACGTCGAACACCACCGCGCTGACCATGCCTCCATGAGATCAGAACGGTCTCGCTCGTCGGTTGGATGCCTCACACCATCGGGGACAACCTGTTCATCCAGCGGATGATCAACGACCCGACAGAGCAAGACCCGGCAGGATGACCGCCGTGGACGACACCGCCGAACTTCCGCTCAGCGCGACGACAAGACCGATCTCATGGACCACGCCCGGCGCCGGGCGGCCGTCGTGACGACCGACGAGTCCGCCGAGCTCGCCGAGAGCGAGGCGGTGCGGATGGTGCGCGCGGCCGAAGCCCGCCGGAGTCCGTGGAGCCGGGAGATCGGCTCCCGAGGTGAGCAAGTCGCGCTCCTGATCGACTTCGAGAACCTGGTGCTCGGCGCGAGCGCGAGCCTGCCGGACCGAGCCGAGCCGGTACCGGCGAAGGCACTCACGTGGCTGTGTCGCGCATACGGCTCGACCACGATCCGTCGCGCCTATGCGGACTGGGCCGACCAGCGCTTCGGCCGCTACCAGCAGGCGCTCGAACGCGATGGCGTCGACCTTGTCCAGATCGGGCACGGTCCGTCGCGCAAGAACGGCGCCGACATCCGCATGACCGTCGACGCGATGGAGACGCTGATCATCCATCCGTCTGTCGAAGCGTTCGTGCTGGTCAGCGGTGATTCAGACTTCTCTCCGCTCGTTTCCAAGCTGCGGGAGTTCGGCAAGCACGTCATCGGCGTCGGAGCAGAGACCGCGGCGAGCGCACGGCTGGTCGCGGTGTGCTCGGAGTACAAACTCTTTCTCCGGACTAACAGTTGTCCGTGTTGACCGTTCTCTGGTCGGCGTCGCTCGTTCGTGCATAACCGGTCTGAGCGGCTTGGATCACGCCGTGGATGGCGTACTCGATGCGGTTGGCGGCGTCGTCGGGATCGGGTTGGCCGGTGTCGAGCCAGACGATGACAGCTTCGAGGGTGAGGGTGGGGATCAGTCGGGCTGCCCAGTCCTGCCAGGAGCCGTCCGGGATCGCGTCGGCGAGGTGGCGGTGGGCGATCTCGGTCGAGGCCAACCGGATCCGGTCGATCACGTCGCGGAACTCCGGCTCCCTGACCGCATGGCGGAACAGCAGCCGGAACCCGTCCGGGTCGGCCACGGCGGCACGCAGCAGCGCGGGAATGCTGCCCTCGTCGTAGTTCTCAATCCCGACGGCGGTCCCGAGCCGGGTGCAGGCGCGGTCCAGCACCGCCCGGTACAGGTCGTTCTTCGACGCGAAGTGTCGGTAGAGGATCACGTGCGTGACACCGGCCTCCGCTGCGATGTCGTCGAGGCCAGTGGCGGTGAACCCGGTGCGGGCGAACGCGCGGGTGGCCGCGTCGAGGAGTTGCTCGCGCCGCTGTGCGCGGGGCATGCGCCGGACACGCTCGGACTGACTTTCCGACGCGGGCTGCGTGGATTGTCGGGCGGCTGCCATCGCATCAACCTCCTCTTGTTAAAGGCAGACTATATAAGTACGTTGTTGAAGTCGGCTTGTACAAGTGGTGTGTAATGATGGAGGTCGCGATGAGCGCCCCGGTTCAGTTGCCGTTCGAGCAGGTAGATCCGTTGCGGGTCGCGCCCCAACTGCGGGAGTTGCAGTCCCAGGGTCCGGTTCACCGGGTTCGCACCGCGACGGGTGATGAGGCATGGCTGGTCACCGGTCATGCGCAGGTACGGCGGCTGCTGGACGACGACCGGCTGGGACGCGCCCATCCGGCACCGGAGACCGCGGCGCGAACCGGGGAGTCGGCGTTGTTCGGCGGACCGCTGGGCAACTTCGTCACCGAGAAGAGCGACCACGCCCGGATGCGGTCGCTGCTGCAGCCCCACTTCTCGCCCAAGCACCTACGTGCCCTGCGCCCCAGGGTCGAGGCCCTGACCGCACGGTTGTCGGACGAGTTGGCCGAGCAGGGGCCTCCCGCGGACCTGCACGCCGCGGTGGCGGTGCCGCTGCCGATCCTGGTGATCTGCGAACTGCTCGGCGTGCCCTACGAGGACCGTGACCAGTTCCGCGCCTGGACCAACGACGCCGCCAACATCCGCGATCGCGCCCGCTCGGAACAGGGATTGGGCGAGCTGTTCGCGTACGGCCAGAAGCTGGTCGCCCGCAAGCGGACCGATCCCGGCGACGACGTCATCTCCCGACTGTGCGCGACCGAAGGTGTCTCCGACGTCGAGGCCGCTGGCATGTCCATGGCGTTGCTGTTCGCCGGACACGAAACCACGGTGGTCCAGATCGCTCTGGGTGCACTGGCGTTACTGGCCAACCCCGACCAGTGGCAGAACCTGGTGAACGACCCGACCCTGGTTCCGAACGCGGTCGAGGAGATGCTGCGGGCACCAGGCAAGGGTGGCGGTGGGATTCCCCGCTACGCCCGGACCAACCTGGAGATCGACGGCGTGATCATCCAGGCAGGCGAGTTGGTGCTGCTGGACAACGGCGCGGCCAACCACGACCCGGCCGTCTTCGCTGACCCCGACCAGGTCGACATCACCCGCTCGTCCGCCGCGCACCTCACCTTCGGGCACGGCGCCCGCTACTGCATCGGCGCGCCACTGGCCCGCATCGAGCTACAAGCGGTGTTCACCCAACTCGCTGCACGGTTCCCGACGTTGCGGCTGGCCGTCGGCGTGGAGGAATTGACCATGCGGCGCGACGTGCTGACCGGCGGTCTGACCGCACTCCCAGTGCAGTGGTGACCGCATGACAGCACGCCATCCGACTGGACAATCTATCCAGGCCGAAGCAGCTTCGACCGATATCGATTCGAGCTTTGACTGACTGGGTCGGTCAGTTATCGTTGCCGCATGCCCAGGGTTCGGTCGGCGGAGTTCTTCCCGCGCCTGGTCTCGGCCGCGGCCGAGACGTTCATCGCGCAGGGATTCCAACGCACGCAGATGCAGGATGTCGCGGACCGGTTGGGGGTGGCGAAGGGCACCGTGTACGGGTACGTGGAGAGCAAGTCCGCGTTGCTGGCCGCCGCGGTGCGCTACGCCGACGATGTAGAACCGCTACCCGAGTTGGCCGAGTTGCCGGTGCCGACCCCGGTGGCGGGCGAAGTGGCGACGCTGGTGGCCGATCGGCTCCGCGGCGAGGTGACCGAGCTGCGGCTGGTGAAGGCGTTGGCCGGGCCTCGGCGGGTGCCGGTCGCCGAGGAACTCACCGAGATCGTCATCGATCTGTATCGGCGGCTGGCGCGGCATCGGGTGAGTATCAAGCTGGTCGACCGGTGTGCGCCGGAGTTGCCGGATCTCGGCGAGGTGTGGTTCGGGGTTGGCCGGGCGGGACAGGTCGCCGTGCTGACCGACTATCTGACGCGCCGTGCGGCCAGCCGAGCACTGCGTCTGCCGGGGCCAGCGCCTGTTGTGGCGCGGACGATCTTGGAGACCTGCGTGTTGTGGGCGGTGCACCTGCACTGGGACCCCGCCCGTGTTGATCCAGATGATCGCGAGCTACCGCCGCCGGAGGTCGTGGCCGCCACGCTGGCCGGGCTGCTCACCCACGGACTGGTATCAACGAAGGGACAAGGCGATGGGTAAGGCAATGAGCGTTGACCGGTTGCGGGAGAAGTGGGACAAGTACGCGCCGCGGTATGACCGCGATATCGGGTTCTTCGAGCGGGTGCAGTTCGGTGGCGGCCGGGAGTGGGTGTGCTCGCAGGCCCACGGCGAGGTGCTGGACGTGGCGGTGGGAACCGGCCTGAACCTGGCGTTCTACCCGGACGCGGTCCGGTTGACCGGGATCGACTTCAGCCCCGCCATGCTGAAGCTCGCCCACACTCGCGCAGCCGAACTGGGCCGCGAGATCGACCTGCGCGAGGGCGACGCGCAGGCGTTGCCGTTCCCGGACGCCTCGTTCGACACCGTGGTGTGCACTCTCGGGTTGTGCGGTTTCCCGGACGAGCGGGCGGCGATCATCGAGATGTACCGGGTCCTGCGTCCCAACGGGACGCTGCTGCTGCTCGACCACGTCGGCAGCCACCACCGGGTGATCCATTTCGGACAGTGGTTGCTGGAGAAGTTGACCGTGCGGATGCTGGGCGACTACCAAACCCGTCGCCCGCTGCCGCTGGTCGAGGAGGCCGGGTTGATCATCCAACGACAGGAGCGGCTCAAGGCCGGCATGGTGGAGCGGGTCGCGGCCGTCAAACCAGCAGCAGAGGGTAGCTAGCTGTCGAGAATGGGTTGCCGCAGCAGGGATTGCTTGATCGGGCGGGCGGTTAGTTCCAGCGCGCGGCGCTCGACGGCCTGGGCCTGCTCGAAGTGGTCGAGCTCGCGCAGCGGCTCGGCGCGGGTGGCGTGATAGCGGTGACAATGGTCTAGCGCACCATCCGATGTGGACAGTTCATTCCGTGCGGCCTCAGAACCGGCCACGTAGCGTGCAAGGGCGATGGCGCGAGGCAGCCGCCTCAACACCTCCTTGCCCAGGAGACGACCGACACGCCCGATTCGACACCGCGCCCGAAAATCTTGGTCAGGTTGCCACCGGTAGGTCAGCCAAGCGCCATTCGAGCATGCCGTCGGCCAACCGGCGAGCCGGGCGACCGGCGGCGATGAGCAGGCGGACCGCGTCGTGGGCGAACACGCAGTAGGCGCCGCGGCAGTAGGCGACGATCTCCTGATCGAGGGGAAGTTCAGCCAAGCGCTCGGCGAGGTCTTCCAGCGGAATCGACACCGCGCCGGGGATGTGCCCGGCGGCGTATTCCTCGCGCGGACGCACGTCGATCACGGTGGCGCCGCCGGAACGCACCCGTCGCAGCAGCTCCTCGCGGGTGACCTCCTCGGTCTCTGGCCCGAGATAGGTGGCGCGTGCGGCCTCCACGTCGGCGAGGTGCTCGACGGCCACGGCCTGGACGAGCGCGTACAGCGCGGCGACGTCATCCCCGGCGAGCCGGTAGTAGATCTTGGTGCCGTCACGGCGGGTCGTCACCAAGTTGGCCTGCTTGAGGGTCTGCAGGTGCGCCGAGGCCGTGGTCAGCCCGAGTTCGGCGGCCCGTGCCAGCGACTCGACCGTGCGCTCACCCTGTGCCAGCAGGTCCAGCAACTCCAGCCGTTTGCCGCTGCCCAGCGCCTTGCCCACGCGGGCGAACTGCTCGAACAACGCCGTCTTCGCGCCTCGATCACCCATGGTTCTCCAATCATCCTTGGAATAGTGTAGAACAGAACTCATGCGGGAACCCAACCCGCCCGCGAAGCCACGGAGGTGCCAGGTGAGCACAGTCGACATCGTCCCGCTCGTCGACGAGGGACTGGGCAATTCCGCCTACCTGCTCGACCTCGGCGATGGCCGGGCAATGGTGGTCGACGTCAGCCTCGACCTGCGGGAGTCTTCGCGCCTCGCCCGACGCCGCGGGTTGACGGTGGCGTTTGCCGCCGACACCCATCTGCACGCGGACTTCCTCTCCGGCGCCCGCCAGCTATCCGCGACCGAGGGCACACAGGTGCTCGCCTCGGCCGCCGGGCATCGCGAGTTCACCCACAGCGGGCTGCGCGACAGTGACGAGGTCGACCTCGGCGGGTTGCGGCTGCGTGCATTGGGCACGCCGGGCCACACTCATGAGCATCTGTCGTTCCTGCTGCTGGACGGCGACAAGCCGGTCGGGGTGTTCACCGGTGGTTCCCTGCTGGTGGGGTCGGCGGCCCGGACCGATCTGGTCTCACCCGAGCAGACCGAGGCGCTGGCCCGCGCCCAGTACGCCTCGTTGCGGCGGCTGGCCGAACTCCCGGACGACGTGGCGGTGTGGCCCACCCACGGTGCCGGGTCGTTCTGCTCCGCTCCGCCGGGCTCGGAACGCACCAGCACCATCGGCCGGGAGAAGACCACCAACCCGCTGCTGCGCGCCGCCGACGAGGACGCCTTCGTCACCGCGCTGCTCGGCTCGCTGGGCAGCTTCCCGCCCTACTTTCACCGTCTGGGCGAGATCAACCGTCGCGGCCCCGCCGTGCTCGACCAGCCACCGGCGCTCGCGCCGCTCAGCGTCGCCGAGGTGCGGGCGCTGCTGGCGCAGGGCGCGGTGGCGGTCGACGTGCGGCCGGTCGCCGACTTCGCTGCCGCCCACATACCGGGTGCGGTGTCGATCCCGCTGCGGCCGGTGTTCGCGTCCTGGCTGGGGTGGCTGGCACCGCACGACCAGCCGCTGATCATCGTGCGCCGGTCCGATCAGGACCCGGCGGAGATCGCGTGGCAGGCCACGAAGATCGGCTACGGCAACCTCGCCGGAGAACTCACCGGCGGCCTGGACGCCTGGACCGCCGCCGAGCACCCCACCACCAGCACTCGACTCGTGCGACCCGACCAGGTCGACACGTCGGTCCTCGACATCCGGCAGACCCCCGAGTTCGCCGCCGGGCACCTGCCCGGCGCCCAGCACGTCGAACTGGGCGAGCTCGCCGACCGCGCGCAGGACGTGCCCGGCGAACCGCTGGTCGTGATGTGCGGACACGGCGAACGCGCGATGGGCGCGGCCAGCCTGCTCGAACGCGCCGGCCACCGCGACCTCGCCGTGCTCACCGGCGGCCCCGACGACTGGGCCACGGCCACCGGCCACCGGCTGGAGACCGGAACATGAGCCGCGCCATCGGAAGCCCGCGGCTGGGGATCCGCGCCAACCTCGCCCAGTTCAGCTTGCTCGTCGCCGTCAACGCGCTGGTTGGCGGCGTGCTCGGGCAGGAACGCACCGTGCTGTCCCCGCTGGCCGAGCAGACCTTTCACCTGACCGGCTACACGTTCCTGCTGACCTACGTGCTGGCCTTCGGCGCCACCAAAGCCGCCACCAACTACTTCGCGGGCACCTGGTCGGACCGGTTCGGCCGCAAACCGGTGCTCGTCGCTGGATGGCTGATCGCGATCCCGGTGCCGCTCATGCTGATCTGGGCGCCCTCGTGGGGCTGGGTCGTCGCGGCGAACGTGCTGCTCGGGATCAACCAGGGACTGACCTGGTCCACCACCGTGATCATGAAGATCGACCTCGCCGGCCCGTCCCGCCGCGGCCTGGCGATGGGTCTGAACGAAGCCGCCGGATACCTCGCGGTCGCGGTTACCGCCGTGGCCACCGGCTACCTCGCCGCCCGCTACGGGTTGCGGCCCGCGCCGTTCCTGCTCGGCCTGTCCTACGTCGCGCTCGGCCTCGGGCTGTCCGTGCTCGTGGTCCGTGAGACCCGCGAGCACGCCCGCGTGGAAGCCGCCCAGCACACCACCCGCGCCGACGGCCGGCACGACCACCTGCACTCCGAACTGACCAACAAGCAGGTCTTCGCCCACACCAGCGTGCGCGAACCCGCCCTGTCCGCGGCCAGCCAGGCCGGGATGGTCAACAACCTCAACGACGGCCTCGCCTGGGGACTGCTCCCGATCCTGTTCACCGCGGCCGGGCTGTCGGTCGCCCGGATCGGGATCCTGGCCGCGCTCTACCCCGCGGTGTGGGGCCTGGGGCAACTCGTCACCGGTCCGCTGTCGGACCGGTGGGGCCGCAAACACCTCATCACCACCGGCATGCTCGTCCAAGCTGCGGCGCTCGGCCTCATCGCGCTGGCCGACACGTTCACCCTCTGGGCGGTGGCCGCGGTGCTGCTGGGCGCGGGTACCGCGATGGTCTATCCGACGTTGCTGGCCACCATCGGCGATGTCGCCCATCCGGCCTGGCGTGCCCGCGCGGTCGGGGTCTACCGGCTCTGGCGCGACGGCGGGTTCGCCGTCGGCGCCCTGCTGTCCGGGATCGTCGCCGACCTCTGGGGCATCCGCGCCGCGGTGTGGGTGGTCGCCGCGATCACCGCCGCCTCCGGCCTGATCGTCGCGGCACGCATGTACGAGACACACCCGCGCGACCAGCGCGCCGAACCCGTTCCACTACAGGAGAAAGACACGCCGTGACCATCCCTAGTGGACTAGCCGAGGACCCGATCTACCTCGACTACAACGCCACCACGCCCGTCGATCCCACAGTCGTCGAGGCGACGCTGCCGTATTTGACCGGCGAATTCGGCAACCCCTCCAGCGACCACCGCTACGGCACCACGCCCCGCGCCGCACTGGAGCACGCCCGCGACCAGGTCGCCGCCCTGATCGGCGCGCCAGGCGGACGAATCGTGTTCACCGGCTCCGGTTCCGAGGCCGACAACCTCGCCATCCGCGGTGTGGTCTTGGCCGCCGGAACCGACCGGCCGCACGTGATCACCCAGACCACCGAGCACCCCGCTGTCCTGCAAGCGTGCCAGGCGTTGCAACGCTGGCACGGCGCCGAGGTGACCTACCTGCCCGTCGACACCGACGGGCGCGTCGACCCGGCCGCGCTGGCCGCCGCATTCACCGGCCGCACCGTGCTGGTGTCGATCATGGCCGCCAACAACGAAACCGGTGCCCTGCAACCGATCGACGAACTGGCCCGCATCACCCACGAGCACGGCGCGGTGTTCCACTGCGACGCCGCCCAAACCGTCGGGAAGATCCCGCTCGACGTGACCGCCCTCGACGTGGACCTGCTCACCGTGGTCGGGCACAAAATGTATGCCCCCAAAGGCATCGCCGCCCTCTACACGCGACCCGGCCTGGCACTGGAGCCCTTGGTGTACGGCGGCGGACAGGAACACGGCCTGCGCGCCGGCACCGAAAACGTCGCCCTCGCCGTCGCACTGGGCACCGCCGCCGACCTCGCCGCCGCCGACCTTGCAGCAGGAGGCCACGAGCGCATCCAGACCCTGCGCGACCGGCTCCACGACCAGCTCGCCGCGCGACTGCCCGGCCGGGTGGAACTCAACGGGCCCGCGGCGGCGCGGCTGCCGAACACGCTCAACATCAGCATCCTCGGGGTGACCGGGCACAGCCTGCTCGCCGCGACACCGGGGATCGCCGCGTCGACCGGCTCCGCGTGCCACGCCGGTGACCACCAGCCCTCACCTGTACTGACCGCGATGGGCCTCGACGCCGAACGGAGCCTGTCCGCGTTGCGGCTGTCCCTCGGTCGCTGGAGCACCCCCGCCGACATCGACCGCGCCACCGAGCTGATCACAACCACGACAGGAAGCAGGGATTGATGAGCGACCCGAAGGTGAACACCACGCCCGAACAGCGACCCGGCTTGTCCACCCGGTGTGTGCACGCCGGAGACGTCCGCGACCCGCAAGGCGCCATCCACCCGCCGCTCTACGGGCACTCCACCTTTGCCTTCGACTCCACCGCCGACCTGCTCGACGTCGTCGAAGGCCGACGCGAGGGCAACCTCTACACCCGCTACGGCCTCAACCCCACCATCCGCTCCCTGGAACGCAAACTCGCCGACCTCGAAGACACCCAGTCCGCGCTCGCGTTCGGATCCGGCATGGCCGCCGAAGCCGCGACCTTCCTGTCCCACATCAAGACCGGCGAGCACATCGTGTGCCTGGGCGACGTCTACGGCGGCACCTTCGAACTACTCGGCGAGAACCTGCCCCGGCTCGGAATCGAGACCACCTTCCTCACCGCCGGCGAAGCCAATCAGCTACCCGACGTGCTCACCGACCGCACCCGGATCGTGTTCTTCGAAACCCCGTCCAACCCCAACCTCGACATCTTCGACATCGCCGCGATCACCGCCCAGGCGCACAAAGCCGGGGCCCTGGTCGTGGTGGACAACACCTTTGCCACCCCGGTCAACCAGAACCCGCTGCACCACGGCGCCGACCTGGTCATCCACTCCGCGACCAAATACCTCGGCGGCCACAGCGACCTCACCGCCGGAGCCGTCGCTGGCCCCGCCGAACTGCTCGCCCCGATCGCCGCGTGGCGCAAGAACCTCGGCCAAGTCATCGCCCCCGAGATCGCATCACTGCTCGCCCGCAGCATCCGCACCCTCGTCGTCCGGGTCCGTGCCCAGAACACCGCCGCCACCGCCGTCGCCGAATACCTGGCCGAGCATCCCCGCGTGACCAAGGTCAACTACCCCGGCCTGGCCACCGGCGACCAAGCGACCATCGTCAAAACCCAGATGCGCGGCCACGGCGGCATGCTCAGCTTCCTCGTCGACGGCGACGCCAACGCCACCGCGGCTGTAGTCGACCGGCTCCGAGTGTTCAGCATCGCCGCCAGCCTCGGCGGCGCGGAAAGCCTTGTCACGCAACCCATCACCACCACCCACCACGGCCTCGACCCCGCCGACCGAGCCCGTCGCGGCATCGCCGACAGTATGGTCCGCCTCTCCATCGGGCTCGAAGACGCCGACGACCTCATCGCGGATCTGGACCAAGCGCTGACGCTCCCGACCCGCACAGTCTGATCGAGGCCGTCCCATCGTTGGTCGGTCGGCCAGTCCTGACCAATGTGGCCGCTGCGGTGGTCATTGGTTTCGGCACTGCCTCGGGCCACCGACTCGCCGATGCCCTTGCGTGGCGCGTTCAACGAGGTTGTCGTCGCCGGTAGCGCTCGTACATCACGCGCGCTACCGGCCGAGCAGCACGGTCAGCAAGGTATGCCGATCACCGGCATCCCCAAACCGACGGTGTCCTTGCCGTGTCCGGCGCGGTTGCGTTCGAGCCTGCGGTCAAGGCTGACGAGCTTCTTCGTCGCCTCGGCGAGGCTGACCTGAAGTCCCTGGGCTTCGCCCAGCCACCGATTCATCGTGGCTTCGGCGATGCGCTCTTTGAGGTTATGAATTATCTCGACGAGCCTGCCGCGTTGTCTGGGGTCGACCCGAAGCATCGGGCAGCGAATACAAGAATGCTCGTGCTGACAGCTGCTTCCATACGGGCGTCCACATTCACCAAGCTCTAGTTTACGCAGTTGGAAGTGTCGCTGGAATTCTGTCCATTCCTCGTCCGTCGGCTCCCTGTATTCTTCGTGGGGTCGGAGCGCTCGCCTGTTGGCCAGGAAGCTGCGATAGGTCTTGACGAGTTCTTCCTGGAAGACGGCGAGATATGCTTGGGTCGTGTTGATGTTTTTGTGCCCCAATAGGCGTGCCACGATATGGACGGGAAGGCCGCCGGTGACGGCGTCAGTGGTGAACAATCTCCGGAAATCATGTGGGCTGAAGTTCATCGACTGTCCGGCGGCGTCGCAGATCCCGCTTCGGGTAAGCGTGTCCGCGAGCAACTTGTAGACCGTGCCGGTGCTGATGACTTTCGACTTCCCGGCGAGGGTGCGCTGGAACAAGTGTGGCAATGGTGGACCGATGGTCCGTTCGTGCGGGTCGTATCGGGCCACCAGCGGTATGGTGTTGCCATTATGCGCGCGGAGCCTGGTCACGATCGTAGCCAGAACGCTGGCGAGTTCGGGGCTGACCAACAGTAGTCTTTCCTCGTTGGACTTCGAGGGGACGATCTGAAGCAGAGGTACGACTTCGCCGGTGTCCGGAAGCCGGTACGACACCAACGCCAGGTGTGTCACCTCCAGCAACTCTTCCAGCCGAACTCCGGTATGGCGCAATGTTTCGATGATTCCCCACGCCCAGAACGCTTCGTCCTCGCCGCGCAGCACGTCGATTCGTTCGCCCGTGGCGGTATTCTCCACCGGCAACGTCGATGATCCGACGTCGCTATTCGTGGGGCTCGTCGTCTTGTAGGCGACCCGGCGGTAACGAACCCCGTTGCGGACGAACGTCTCGCCCACCGGGGTCGCCCGCGCTACATCCAGCAGGTCTGCTTGGTCCTTGTGGTGGCGTTCGGCGTAGTCGACCAGCATCGGCAGTTGAGGGAGTCGTTCCCGCACACGCTGGTGCATCGCGGCCGTCGTTTTCTTCTGGGCCTTGCCCATGCCTTTGAGGTCGCTCGCGCGGACCGGGCTGGGCGCGGCCCAAGCGGCCCAAGCCGCGGGGTCCTCGGTCGCCCATTCCTGGATGTCGAGGTAGAGCGTCCGGACTCGGGTCATGACGCCCAGGTGGTCCCGGCGAGGTCGTTGATGGCCACGGCGTGTGACGCAGAAACGCACTCGGCCGCGCCAGGCTTCGGCCACCTCCGGCGGCAAGCGCAGCGTGTCGATACCGGGATGATGCTGCTCGACGTCCGCCCAGAAGACAGCGGCGAGGTAGTAGGACAAGGTGATCAAGCTCTTGTGGTCCAGGCCGGCGCTGCGCTCGTCCAGGTACCGCACGAGGACATCTCGGACCGGGCGGCACGCAATCGGGTAGCGGTCGACGAGCTCGGCCGGGCTGCGTTGGCCCGTGCGGAGGGTGTCCCGCAGGGACAAGTCCGTGCGCAGGATATCGAGGGCACGCAACAGGTCCCATGCCTCGTGAGTGCCGCCGGCAAAACGACCGGTGTTTCGCATGAACCAGGCGCGGTACTCGAAGACGTCGTCGGCGCCGAGTTGGTCCAGATCGCGGCCGGTGTGCAGCACGATCTTGCACAGCACCCTCAGCCCCGCGACCAACCGTCGACCGGTCAGATGAGGGTAGGTAGTGGTGCTCTTCCGGGCCTGCGCGAACAGGTCGGGTCGGCGGATCTCCTGCACACGGTCCAACAGCGTCTGGCTGTGATACTGGGCCAGGAACCGGTAGCTGGGCAGGATCGCCCGGCTCAGCAGCAGCCAGTTCACGCCGCGAGTGACCTCGTTGCGCGCGGTCAGCGGTGCCCTGTGGTCGGCGGCGACCAGGGTGTCGAACCACTCTGTTCCGGCGTCGGCGTTCGCGGCCAGCCATCGATCCTGCCAGCCGTCTCCGGGATAGGTCAGCAACCACTGAAGCACCCGGCTGGTTCCGCGTTGGCGGGCGGCCTGCTCCTTGGCGCTCGCGTCGGACCAGCCCGGCACGCCCGACAGGGTGGCCACCACGCGGTCGGCGGGCACGGCGTCGATCGGTCCGACCCCGTGGGCGCAGCGCGCGACGAGATCGTCATGACGCGCAAGAAAATGCCCTTTCGTCGATGGCGTTCTTGTACTCGTGCGTCCGGATCAAGTGCCTGCCGGCGTTCCCGTCGGCGTTGTTCCTGTCCGCGTTCTTGTCCGTGACGGGTTCTGGGTCGGGGCAGCAACCGGTTCTCATGCCCAGAACCTCACCGGTGCGCATCCCTGTCAAGTAGGCGCAGACGATGAAGGCCGCTGTGCCGAGGTGCCGCATCAGCACTGGTGTCTCGGCGAAGTCCAGAGCCTGCCGCCACGGCAACCCGGCGATCCGGCCGGTTATCGGGACGTCCAACGGGCACGGCCCTGGCCGCTGCGCGGCGACGGCCGCGAGGCCCTCGCGCTGGTTCAGCTTGTCGATCTGGGCGCGTGAGGCTCCGGTGATGCCGCTGAGGTAGGTCGCGGCGAGACAAACCTCGCCCCGGATCCGGCTGGCTGGCAACGGCGATCCGGCGGCCAGCAGCGGGGCGAGGAACGCCTCCAACGCGGCTTTCCCGTGCGGTGTCCCGGTCGTGGTGCGGGCGACCTCAGTCAGCCGCTGCGTCTCGACCCAGGCGGCGAGGATGTCCTCGGCCAGGTCGTCGATCATGCGCATCGCCCAGATCAGCAGCGGGCCTATCGTTTGTTCGGCCAATGGCTCGGTCTCGTTCTCCCCACCGGTGATCGTGGCGGCGGGGAGGTAGTCATCAGCTCCGCGTTCGTCCCACGGAGGCCGCCCGATCCCGGCAGGCCGGGCGCACAGCTGATCGAACGCCCACAGCCGGGTCACTGCGCCCAACGTCTTGTGCGTGTGGTTGCGGTTGGTGTGGCAGCTCAGGAGATGTTGCCCGTAGGAGTGCAGGACACTGGTGGTGCAGTCGGCGAGACGCCGGATGCCGTGAGCCTCTAGCCAGTTCGCCAGGCGTATCCAGGCCGAGATCGTCTCGTGTATCTGTGCGGCGCTGAGGCGGGAACGCAGCCGGGCGCCGCGAGCCCGCAGGAACGTGGGCCGCAAGCGGCCGTTGATCATCGTCCAAGAGGCCAGCCGCAGTTCGTCGGCGAACACCGCCGGACAGTTGCGCCAGTAGATCACCCTCCGGTACGCGCTGGGGTTGGCCGTCAGCGGGCCAAGCGGCCAGGCGGCGTCGGCATAGCGGGCGTTGAGATGGGCGTGCATCGCCACGACGAACGGCGGCAGGACCACCGCAGTGCCAGGTTCCGGCAGCGGCAGGAGATAACGGTAGTGGCGGCTGAGGTCCAGGGCGGCGGTCACGTGTCGAGGTCTCCGGTCAGCATGAGGTCGATCAGTTCCCGGTCAGTGTCGGTGACCTGGGCTTTCGCTCGTGTCCACACGGTGGCGCCGAGCTTGGTCTTCAGGTCGTCCAAACGGGCGTGGGTCTCGCCCCAGTCCGCGTCCCACACCGTCGGCGCCTGCACGGAGCGCAGGTGGCTCACCGCGTGGTGCAAGTGGGCGAGCCGACCGTGGTGGCCGGGATGGATCCGGGCGTTCACGCAACCCAGGCACATCAGGAACGACGCCCCACATCGATCACCAGAACCACCACCAGAACCACCGCCAGCTGCCGGGTAGGGGCTGTGCTCGATGTTGGCGCAGTCCGCCGTCGCGGTCTCTACATCGCCGGGGTCCGGCGCGTCCCGGAGTTCAGCCACCAGCACCGCTCGACGCGCGTGCGCGGTCGCCTCGTCCGCACCGGCCGCGATGATCGCGACAGCCTCGGACTGCACCCGCTTGTCGACCAGCACGTAGTGCCGGTCGTGCGTGTCCTGGCTGTTCTGGCCCGGCTCGCGGCGATTGAGCGCGTTCACCGTCTGCCGTCCCCGCTGAAACGGCGACCCGCGCAACCCCACCGTGCGTGCCCACCGTGCACCGGCGTCGCGATGAACCCCGAAATGGAACGGACCGACCGGTGGCTGCCGGTCCCCGTCGGCGCGTTCCCGGCCGACGACGTGCGTGCGCCAGACGACCAGCAGATCGACATCCGGGGCGCGGTCCGCGACGACGGCACGAGCAAACCGAGTAGCCGCCAGCGCCTGCGTGATCAGCCGGCCCGGCGAGGCGGCACCATCATCGGTGACGTTGCGGGTCTCGTAGAAGCGGCCCGCACCACGGCGCCGTTTCTCGATCGGGATGCGGTACGTCGGCCGGCCATCCTCGCCAGGGTCGGGTAACGCTCGGGGTATCGCGGCTCGGTCGATCACCGAGAGGTTCCAACCGAACTCCGCCAGCAGCAGCACCCCGAGCGCGGTGGCCTCCATACGGGACAGAAACAGCCGCTGCCACGTCACCGCCGCGGCCATGCCCCCGAACGCCTTCCGGTACTTGTAGACGATGCCCCGCCCGCCTCTCGCGCGGCGGCCGGGATAGTGGATGAGGTCGCCGGTGCGGGCGAGGACGTCCAAGGCTTCGCCGAGCACCCAGTCGCGGCTGCCCTCGGTGAACTCGCCCGCCTGCCAGCGCTGCAGGTGGGCGGCGTTGTGCTCGATCCGCAGCAACGCCGCACGGAACATGCGCCGAGCGGCGAGCTTGACCCGGTCGAACTCGGCCTCGCTGTAGGACTGGATCCCACTGCGGGGTCGCTGGGCGCGCCGGGCCAGCGTGTCCGCGATCGGCCCGGTCTGCAGCCGGGGGTCGCCGCGCAGCAGGCTGGTGACCGCAGTGAACGTGGTGTAGCCACCCGCAGTGGCCAGCACGCTCTCCCGCCAGCGTTCGATCAGACTCGCGGTCAGCTCGTCCACGTCACGCGGTGGCCGCGCCTGCTGAGACAGGAAGATCGTGAACGTCTCCAGCTGCCGCCAATACATCGTGGAACTGGCGTGCACAGTCCAATGGTGCGGTGTGCAGCGGGCAGCGAACAGCGCGGCCAGCGAGCGCTGCAGCGGCTCGGCGACCGGCAGTGCAGCGAAGTCGTACTCCTGGACCCGGCCAGCGCTGTTGTAGTGGTGCACGACCAGCCCATCCGCCGCGACATACTCCGGGCGGGCATGGCCGGCCGACGGCAGGGACGCCCGGCGCCCTCGACGACTCATGCTGTGACTCACGCGATCCCACCGCCCGCAGGCCGCATACAGTCATCAAGGTCCTGGATGCCCTCCGATTCCCGCGCGATCCGCGCGAACACCACGTCCAGTTCGGGCATCGGTGCCGCCGCCGACTCAGCCGCGCCGGCCAGCATCGACCGCAACTGCAGGTCCGCCACGGGCGCCAGATACCGGTCCACAGTGGTCTCCCGCGAGGAATGCCCCAACAAGCACTGCACCATGAACCACGGATCCCCGTACAGCTGCCGGAAATCCCGCCGCTCCTCCGGACTCAACCCGTACTTCAGATCCATCAGGGTGTTCAACACCACCAACATGAACAGCGCGAACGAGTGCCGCGCCGAGTGCGGCGTCGCGTACGGAGCGAACACCTGATGCGGATCGAGGCCCATCCGGTTCGGCGGGGACAGCACCCGCTCGCAGCGCCCGTTCGCGGCGGTGAACACCCCTCCCAGGAATGCACCTGAAACGGCAGGCCCTGCTCATTGAGCCACAACCACAACGGCTCCAACCCCCGCGGCCCCTCAGCGAACAGCGTCATCCGCTCCCGCACCGTCAGATCATCCAACCCTCGCTCACCAGTGACGCCGGCCTCGTCACGCCAGCGCACCGTCGGCTTGCGGCCCCTGGTCACCTCGACAACCACCCGCCTGCCCGGCAGCCGGTCGTAGCGCCCCTTCTTCTGCGCTCGGCGCACCGCCCACGCCCGCGAAGACTCCACATACGCCTCGATCTCCCCGACCGCGTCTGCGGCGACGTAGAACGTGCGCGCCTTCTTCGACCGCGTCACCTCGGCAGCGACCTTGCCGCGGTAATAGCGGGCACCCTCCACCTGCCGCGCTGGCACCTCAAACGTCAGCAACGACCCGCCCTCCGCCCGCCGCAGCCCCGAGGTGACCAATAGCCGCACGAACGCCACGTTGCGGTCTTCCAGCCGACCCACCCAGCCATGTTCCGGAACTCCGTCACGGGAATGCCCACGCAGCCCGACCTCGATCCACCGCCGCCACGTCCGCGGCGTCAGCCAGTGCACATTGCTCGGCCGCGCGTCCTTCGCCCTGGCCGCCGGCACCGTCAACACCGCACCCTCACGACCCACCACCTGCTTCATCGCCAGCGGGCTGCGCCGCACGTGACGGTTGTTGACCGCCCACCGGTACAAGCTCGCGAACGCCGCCAACTCGCGATCCCACTTCGAACCCCCGACCCGCGCAGGATTCCGCTCCGCGAACCGGCGCCAATGCTCGTAATCCTCCACATCCCTCTCGCTCGCCGCAGTCCACACCCGACCGCGAACGGACAAGAACGTCAGAAACAAGCCGATGTCCGTGGCGTAGTTCCGCCGCGTCTCCGTCGTGTACTCGCGGAACCGCTTCGACCGCCCGTACAAACTCAACAGCGGATCCACGCGATACTCCGGCGACAAGAAGATCGGATCCCCCGCCCGTACGCCCGCCTCGTCTTCGCGCGCCGCCAGATCCGCCCAGCCCGCCAGCGCCTGTCGTCGCACCCCGCCACGCAGCGCATCCTGCGGCACCCAGAACACCCGCCAGCCCGCCACGCCACCGTCCCTCTCGAAGTGGATCAACACCCACATTCAATAGGGAACTGCGATGGCGCGGCCAGGGACGCAGCGTCGCCTTCACCTACACCGATGGCCGCCTGGTGTCCGATTCGCTCTACCTGTGCGGCTTCGTGTACCTGGTCGGTGACGGTGAGGGCGAACTCAGCGGCTCGATCACCGCCGACGAGCTGGTGTCGCTCCACTGGGACCGCGATCAGGCCGTGGACCCCGAAGCGCTGCGCGGGGTGCTCGACCAGCCGCGTGTCACGGCCTGGTCCGGGACCACGATCGGCAGGAACGAGTCGCATGACGGGATCTGGCTCCGCCTGACCGTGACCGACCCGCGCGTGTGCCGGATCAAGGTCCACGCCGACGTCCCGCCCGAGGTGTGCGATCCGGTCGCAGGGTGGTGGCGCATGGCGCTGGTCGAGGGCGACACGCTGGTGTACCTCACCGCCCGCCGCCTGGAATCCGACGACGAGGTGCGGTGGGAGTTGGGCGCGATCGGTCACGGCCCGGCCGCCGACGAGCTGACCGAGTACCTCTGCGACGAGATCCGATCCTGGGCGCCCGAGCGGAACCAGCACACGCCATCGCTCATCGTCTACCCGGCTGGTACCCCGGACAGCGAACTGGCGGGCCCTGCCATCGACAAGACCCACAGCAGGTTCGTCCTCACCTACGACCCGGCCGGATGATCTCGTCGCCGGTCTGCGACCTCGGTGTCAGGCAGAGGCGCGGCCTGACCGTTGCCGTGGAGCGCGGCGAGGTGGGTCATCCGGGGAGTGGAAGTCCCGCCGTCCTCCAGGCGCTGGCCAACAGCGCGCTGGTGTCGGAGTCGAGTCGTCCGGCGAACGCCTGCGAGATCGCCGCGCCCCATAGTGCGTTGACGACCGCCGTGTCTGTGGGTGACTCGCCGACGGCGTCCTCGGCGGCTGGAACGGTCTCCCAGTACAGCGAGCGCGCCCGGAGCGGGAACCCCCACGCGATCGACGCCTCGGTGACCGTGTCACACGCTGCTTGCCAGCGTTGCTCGTCGATTTCCGCGCACACTCGACCCATCCGGCGCACAACCCCTGCCGGCGTGGCTTCGGCATGGCGCAGGACTCGCAGCGCGGCTTGGGTGTGCGGGCCGTAGGCGTCAGTCGCGGTGTGTCGCGAGGGCAGACAGGTCTGCCGCCACGGAGCGATGAGCAATTCGTAGTCGGCGCTTCCCGTGTCGTCGTGGCCTGCCGCTGCGATCGCCAGTCCGGCGTCGAACACGGGCAGGACCACCTTGTGCCAGCCGGAGTGGTCCGGTGAAGCCTGCCGGGCCAGCAGGTAGGGGTGCTGCAGCACGGCGATCGGGTCGTCGAGTTCGGCGGGCATCGGCAGGCCGAAGGTGTCCTTCCATCGGATCCACCGTGAGGCAAGCCGTCCGGCCAGCTCGGGGTCGGAGATCCGGTTGATGATCCTGTCCCGAACGGCCTGGCGATCGGAGGCGCGCTCCTCGCCGAGCGAGCCCATGCGAGTGATCTGCTCGAAGGTCAGGTTGGCGATGGTCACGTCGAGCTGTCGCCATTGCTCGCCACGAGGGTGCTGGGCCAACAGCGCGCGTCCCAAGTCGTCACGACCGCGGCCCGGACCGGAGGTGCTCATCGGTTCAGGATGGCAGCCCCGATCTGCCCACGTCGGTGCAGGCTGCGTGGCCGGTGTGGCGGCAGACCACGCGGCGCCTCGACCGGCTTCCGCGGCGGCGAGGTCAGCGGGGCGGTGCGGGCCGCAAGACCCTCTGTGGCGGGGTGATCGTGGGTGACGTAGGAGTAGGAGCATGGTGACCGCGGTGGTGTTCGACGTGGGCGAGACGTTGCTGGACGACTCGCGCGAGTGGGGTGCGTGGGCCGACTGGATCGGCGTGCCACGTCATACCTTCTCGACCGTGCTGGGTGCGGTCACCGCTGCCGGCCGGGACAACGCCGAGACGTTCCAGTACTTCAAGCCGGGATTCGACCTTGCCCGCGAACGGCGGCTACGGGAAGAGGCCGGACTGGGTGAGCACATCGAGGACAACGACCTTTACCCCGACGTCCGGCCCGGCTTGGCGCGGCTGCGGGAGCTCGGCTTGTGGGTGGGGGTGGCCGGGAACCAGACCTCCCGCGCTGCCGAGCTGCTGCGTGCGCTGGGCCTGCCGGTGGACCAGATCGCGACGTCGGGCGAGTGGGGTGTCGCCAAGCCCTCGCTCGAGTTCTTCGCGCGCGTCGCGGAGATGGTGCCCGACGGACCCGGCGAGACGGTGTACGTGGGTGACCACCGGGACAACGACGTGGTGGCGGCGAAGGCGGCGGGGTTCCGCACGGCGTTGATCAGGCGTGGCCCGTGGGGCTACCTCTGGGCTGACGACCCGGTGGTGCGTCGCGACGCCGATTGGGTGATCGACTCCCTGCACGACCTGCCCAATCTGCTGGCGCCGCACTAAACGTCCGGCCGGGCATCAACGAGCACGAGCCCAGGCGGCGAGGTCGAGCAGTCCCGTGCTCGGGGCGCTGTGAGTACGCAGCAAGGTCGACAGCGAATGGCGGACCTGGGGATGGGTGCGGGTGTGCTCGGGCGCGGCCTGGCGGGCGGCTTGCAGGCACAGGTAGGCGTCCTCGTGACGGCCGAGCGTGAGCTGGGCGCGGGCGAGGTCGATGAAGTAGTGGGAGCGACGTTCGGCGGGCAGGTTGTCGGGCGGGTGCCACGCCGCCGCCCGTTCGATGCCCAGAGGATCGCGCAGTTCGACGGCGACGGCGAGTTCGTGGATGCATAGGGAGGCCGGCCCGAACGCGGTGCCCTGGTAGACGCCTTCGGGGACGGCGGTTGCGGCGCGGCGGGCTTCGCGCAGGTGGTCGGCGGCGCGATCGGGCTTGCCAGCCCGGCCCGCGACGACCGCGGCGCGCATGTGCAGGGCGCCGAAGGCGGCCGAGGCCGAGGCGGTGTCGAGGTCGGGTACGTGGTCGGCGGCGAGTTCGAGGGCTCGGGCGGCGGTGTCCAGGTCGCCGTTGGCGAAGAAGGTCTCGGTGCGCACGTACGCCACCGTGGCCAGCAGCAGTGGGTCCTCGGCGAGCTGGGCGGCCGAGCGCATCAGGTCGATCAGCCGCGCGGACAGGTCCAGGTAGCCGAACTTGAAGGCCACCCCGTCGGCGGCACGCAGCGCCAGGGTGAGCAGGGCTGCGGCGTGGCGGCGACCGGCGACGTCGCCGAGCTGGCCGGCGCGGGCGAGTTCGGCGATGAGGTCGGGCAGGCGACGGGCGAGGTTGCCGTAGCGGGACTGCAGCCGGTCGTCGCTGGCGCGGGAGATGTCGCCGTGTAGGCCAGCCGGGGTCCTGGTGTACCCGTCGTCGGGCAGGTCCAGTCGGTCGAGGGCGCGGCGCAGGCGTGGGATCGCGGCGTGGATGACGTCGACCTCGGCGACGGGTTCGCGCTGGTGGCTGTCGCTGGTCGGTGGTGCCGGCGGGACCAGCTCGACGCCGATCGGTGCCGAGGCCAGGACCGCAGCTGAGGTGGGCTTGTTGGAGCGTCGGGCGGTGCGGCGCAGCAGGTCGTCCAACTCTTCGAGAGAGACCTGCAGGGCGCGCGCGAGGCCGGGCCGCTGCCACGGCTGGGGCGACTGGACGCCGCGTTCCCATCGGCCGATGGTGGTGCGCTCGACCTTCAGCGTGACGGCGAGGCTTTCCTGGGTGTAGCTGGCGGCTTCGCGAGCAGCGGCCAGCGGAGTGAGTGGCCGTGCCGCCATCGCGCGTCCCCTTCTTCCGGTCCCTCCATAGCGCACAGTACTCGCCCGTTTCCGCAGCGTACGGCCGGTGTCGCCCCATGAGTGCCTCACCGTCGCCCGGCCTCCGACCACCAACCACAGACGGCCGGACGCCGAACACCCGCTCCCCGCACTCGTTTGGGTGACACAGCCGATCTCCCGCCAGGAAAAACCCTGATCGGGCCGGGTGCCGCCCCGTGGACGCCTCGCAGCCGCCGCACGATCGCTCTGGTGATCGCGGTGGGCGACGCCGTTGACTGGCCTCGGGCCTGCGGTGGCCGACCCCCGACCGGTCACCGCAGGCCGTACTCGATCCCGGTCGCCTGACTTCGCGGAAGTGAGCTTGGTTCAGTGCAGATGCACGAGGTGATGCTGCCGCACTCGCCCCTGTCGATCGACCGGCCGAGCACGCTGGTCCGCTGATGCCGCACAAGATCACCGTCGAGCATTCGTTCGAGTCCGGACACAGACTGCCGCACCTGGGCGGCAAGTGCGTGAGCCTGCACGGCCACTCCTGGTCGGTCGCAGTGACGGTGAGCGCCCCGGAACTGAGTCCCGAGGTGACCGTGGTGGAGTTCGGCGCGCTCAAGGTCGGGCTTCGGCGGTGGATCGACGAACACCTCGACCACGCGACGATGCTCGGCGCGCGCGACCGACTGATCGAGCCGCTGATCGCGGAGGGCAGCCGGGTGTTCTGCTTCGGGGTCGAGCGCCCGGCGGACGTTGCCGAGCAGTTCGGCCACGGGCTGGCGTGGCCCACCGTGGAGGCCGTCGCGGTTTTGCTGGGTCGGGTCGCCGAGAGCGTTTTGGCCGGGCTTCCTCGCGCCGACGGCGCGAGGGTCGAGCGGGTCCTGGTTCACGAGACCCGGCTCAACACCGCCGCCTACGAGCCCTCGGTGCCGCGATGAGCACTCCAGGCACTGGCCGCCGAGCACGGGCAGGCCCGACCCTGACGTGCCCCTTCGATATTGCCCCGTCCGTCGATCGTGAGAAGCACCATGACTACCACCTCGCCCGCCCTCGGCCCGCTCGTCGCGGTGTACGGCCTTGTCGGACACGACGAGCGACTTCTAGTCGTCCGCGACTCGGACGCGATCACGTACCGGCTGCCGGGCGGCTTCGTACGAGCCGGTGAAGCTGTCGAGGACGCCCTGCGGCGCATCCTTCGGGAACAGGTCGACGCCCACGCGGCCCACCTGGACTTCTGCGCCGCCGTGGAACTGCGCAACCAGCACCCAGGCACGCAACCCACCGTCTTCGAGCTGGCCCTGCTGTTCGACGTGACTCTCATCGACCCCAGTGCGGTCCGGGTTGACCACGGCGAGGCGCGCTGGGCCACCGATACCGAACTCGACCACCTGGACCTGCGGCCGACGGCCCTCGCGGATCGGTTGCGCAACGGCGGACCGACCCGCGAGCAGCCGTGGTGGCCTGCCCGGTCCTAACCGGAGGTCCACCGCTCGTTCATGCGGCGCCATGCCCGCCAAGAAGCAACCCCGAAGGAACCATGTCGTCGGCACTTGACCTCACCGCCGCCCTGCCGGCGGCCCACGCCGCGATCGACCTCGCGGTCGAGCACGTGCTCAGCCACCCTCCACGCAACATCCGGTACAAGGGAGACCGCAATCCGGTCTCCGAAGTGGACGAGACCGTCGAACACCTTGTGCGGCAACGACTGAGCGCCTGCGGCCATGCCGAGACCGGGTTCGTGGGGGAAGAGACCGGAGCGGTCGGCAACTCGGACACGTACTGGGTGCTCGACCCTATTGACGGCACGATCAACCACCAGCACGGCAACCCGCTGTGCGCTATCGCGCTCGGCTTGGTCCACCGCGACCAGCCGGTCCTCGGCGTCACCGCGCTGCCTTTCCTCGGCCACCGCTACTGGGCGGCCCACGGCCACGGCGCCTACCGCGACGGCGACCCGATCAGCGCCTCCACCACCGACGGCCTCAACAAGGCCCTGGTCGGGTTCAGCGACTACGGCAGCGGTGCCGACGAAGGTTTGCGCGACGTGTTGTGCGCCGCTGTAGACCGCTGTCAACGCCGCTCGAAAACTGACCACCCTGTTCCGGGTGAAAACTGACCACCTCCCGTGGTTGATGGATCTTGGTTAGTCGCTGGTTTTGGCTG
>NZ_FOKG01000047.1 GCF_900111885.1 Amycolatopsis marina | reverse complement strand
TCGATGTCGCCACCGGGTGAAAACTGACCCCGTCTGACCGGCGGAAATCTGACCACCTCCTCATGATCAGGAGGTGTTGACCATGGAGGACTGGGCGGAGATCCGCCGGCTGTCTCGGGCGGAGGGCATGGCGATCAAGGCCATCGCCCGCCGGTTGGGCATCGCGAGGAACACGGTGAAGCGCGCGTTGGCCGCGCATGAGCCCCCTCGCTACGAACGGGCGAGGAAGGGGTCGATCGTGGACGCGGTCGAGCCGCAGGTCAGGGCGTTGCTCCGGGAGTTCCCGGACATGCCTTCGACGGTGATCATGGAACGGATCGGGTGGACACGCGGCAAGACCGTGCTATTCGACCGGATCCAGCAGCTACGACCGTTGTTCACCCCACCCGATCCGGCGTCCCGGACGGAGTACCAGCCCGGCGAGTTGGCGCAGTGTGACCTGTGGTTCCCGCCGGTGGACGTGCCGTTGGGGTTCGGGCAACTCGGCCGACCACCGGTGCTGGTCATGGTATGCGGTTACTCGCGGGTGATGACCGCGAGGATGATTCCGTCTCGCCAAGCCCCGGACCTGTTGGCCGGGCACTGGAGCGTGATCTCCGGAATGGGTCGTGTTCCCCGGAAATTGGTATGGGACAACGAGTCCGCCGTTGGCCAGTGGCGGGGCGGCAAACCGGTACTGACCGAGGCGATGAACGCCTTCCGCGGAACGTTGGGGATCACGGTCATCCAGTGCCGCCCGGCCGATCCCGAGGCGAAAGGCTTGGTGGAACGGGCAAACGGCTATCTGGAGACCTCGTTCTTGCCCGGACGTCGCTTCGGGTCACCGGCGGAGTTCAACCTCCAGTTGGATGAGTGGCTGGTGCGGGCCAACACCCGCCAGCACCGCCGGCTGGGGTGCCGCCCGATCGACCGGTGGGAGGCTGACCGGGCCGCGATGGTGGTCCTGCCGCCGGTCGCTCCAGCGGCCGGGTGGCGGTTGGCGACCCGCCTACCCCGGGATCACTACATACGTCTGGACTCGAATGACTATTCCGTGCACCCGGCCGCGGTCGGCCGTCGGGTCGAGGTGATCGCCGATCTCGACCTGGTGCGGGTCAGCTGCGCCGGTCAGGTGGTGGCCGACCATCCGCGATGTTGGGCTGATCACCAGACCATCACCGACCCCGGTCACGCCCAGGCCGCCGCCATGATGCGGCGAGCACGCCACCTGGCCGAGCACCGGTCGGCGGACACACCGGTCGAGCATCGCGACCTGGCCGACTATGACCGCCTTCTCGATCTGGATGCCCCCGCCTCGTTTGGCGAGAACACCGACAACACCGACCGTAAGGGGGTGGCGTGATGGCCGCCAAGACCGCGAACACCAACGGGCGCAATGTTTCTAGCGAGATCGCCTATCTTGCTCGCGCGTTGAAGGCGCCATCGCTGGCCGGCGCGGTGGAACGCCTGGCCGAGCGGGCACGGGCCGAGTCATGGTCGCACGAAGAGTTCCTGGCCGCGTGTCTGCAACGCGAGGTCGCCGCCCGGGAGTCCCACGGCGGCGAGGGTCGTATCCGAGCGGCTCGGTTCCCTGCCCGCAAGTCGTTGGAGGAGTTCGATTTCGACCACCAACGCTCCCTCAAGCGCGAGACCATCACCCATCTCGGGACGCTGGATTTCGTTGCCGGGAAAGAGAATGTGGTGTTTCTTGGTCCGCCTGGAACCGGTAAGACCCACCTGTCGATCGGTTTGGGTATCCGGGCGTGCCAGGCCGGGCACCGGGTCGCGTTCGCCACGGCCGCCGAGTGGGTCGCGCGTCTGGCCGATGCCCATCACGCCGGCCGGCTTCAGCAGGAACTAGTCAAGCTCGGCCGAGTCCCGTTGATCATTGTCGACGAGGTGGGCTACATCCCGTTCGAGGCCGAGGCGGCGAACCTGTTCTTCCAGCTCGTCTCGTCCCGCTACGAGCGGGCCTCGTTGATCGTGACCAGCAACAAGCCCTTCGGCCGATGGGGCGAGGTGTTCGGCGACGACGTCGTGGCCGCCGCCATGATCGACCGCCTCGTGCATCACGCCGAGGTCGTCTCGATGAAGGGAGACAGCTACCGGCTGAAAGACCGCGACCTGGGCCGCGTCCCAGCAGCCAAAACCAGCGACTAACCAAGATCCATCAACCACGGGAGGTGGTCAGTTTTCACCCGGAACAGGGTGGTCAGTTTTCGAGCGGCGTTGACAATCGAACATCCCCGAAGCATTCGGAGCGCCACTGCGGCCTACAACTGGCCTACGCAACGTCACTTCCAGACTCAACTCCCGCGCGCCATACTCACAGTCTCGTTACTGAGGCGACTCGCAAGGACGTGAACGAATGCTTGGAACGCAAGACTTCGGCACACCAACTGGCCAAGGTCGCGTCCAATAACGCCCCCAAGGGGCCGTGGACGCGAGACTGATCTGTGGCACTTCGGTGGCACTTCAGCTATCAAACGCGCACCTAGCCTCACTCGTTCGAACAATGGCAATGGTGACCAGTCTTCGGGGGCAAGAGTGATCATTTGGTTAAAGGGTGAACACGGGAGGTTCGCGCGCTGTTATTGGTCCCGCCAGCGCATCGGCAAAAGCCACTTCTCGTGCCCGATCCACCCAGCATCATCAATCGGAGATTCAGCCTGCACGCATGGCAAGGGGAGAGTGTCGACCGGGCAGCACTTCACTGAGGGGCAGGAACGGACACGCGGCCCTGCCTCCGCCAATCCTTTACCGAACACAAGGCGATAAGCCGTGTCGGCTTCCGTCAGCCCAACGATGTCCTCACCTCTATCAGCCCAGGCTCATCCCTCGGGGCCTGGTAGCGAGGTGAGGCACGGGGCGGCACGACCATCAGGCGCTTCGACGACTCCCCCTCCTGCCGATGGCCGTGCCGCCCCAATCCCTGCACGCGGGCTAGAGCCAACGCCGCTGGTGATCGTGTTGCCCGCGCAGACCCGGGCGGAGACCGTGGCAGCCGTGGCCGAGTACACCGAGCGCGCGGTCCTGGCAGCGGCACCTGCCCGCTCGGTCAGCACCGTGCTGGTGGACACCAGTGCTGCCGACGATCGCAGGACGCGGTCGTCGTTTCAGGCCGCACGGTTGTGGGGTTCGCGTCTCGAACTGGGAGTCCCCGGAGCCGGGTGGGGTACCGCAGTAGCACGGGGATTGCGACACGCCGCGCAAATCGGCGCCACGGAGGTAGTCCTGGCCGATTCAGCGGTACCTGCGGATCTTGATGCACCGGCCGGACACACCCAGATCGCGTCGGCATTGACGCGACTACGCGCCCAGGAACGGCCAGGAGTGGTGTGCAGCCCGTTGGCCGCTCCGTGGTGGCAGCGTCTGCTGGCCATCCACGTGCTGCGGCCGATGTGCGCCCCCACGCTGGGAGTGACGCTGCTCGATCCACAGGCCCGCACTCTGGTGCTGTCCGGCGCGGCCATACCCGCCGCGCTCTCACCTTCCTGGGGATTGATGCGCATGAGCTGGGAGCGCGGGCACGGCCTGGGTATCTTGGCAGCCGTCTGCCAAGCCGGTCTGAACATCGGACAGACGCTGCCCCGCATCCCGCACCCAGACGTGTTCGCTCGGTCGATGAGGCGAGACCCGCTGGACCGCAACGAGGCTGCTCCCCTGTTGCGGATCGCGCTGCGGATGGCGTCGATCCCCGCAACGGCGCGCGAGCCAGCTCCGGTGGTGCCGTGGGTGGCTGATCTCGGCTTGATTCGGGGGCAGCTTCCGCCACCGGAGGTGTTCACCGCGATGCTGACCCAGTGCGCCCAGGCAGGCCACGGGGCAGCGACGCCTGCGGGAGTAGCCGCGGGCTGGCCCGAGCCGTTGCTGGCCTCATGGCACGCCGCACGCACACTGAGAGCCAATATCCCCGCGCTCACGGAAGGGCTGTGGCTGGCCTACCTGGCGCGACTCGGACCGTGGCTACGCTTCGCCGCCAGCACGGGTGGCTACAGCCCGCCCGCCCGCACGTCGGTGGTGGCGGCGGCGCGCCAGTTCCTGCTGGCCACAGGCACACCGATCGCAGCCGAGCAGACCGCTGACGATTCCTACGGCGAGGACCTCGTCCCGCCGCTTCCCGGCACTGGCTGAGCGTCGCAGGGATCACCGGTCACGTCTCCCGACGCGAAGTACCCAACGAGGAAGGTTCAAATGCCACGACGACATTCAGCACCGGGTGACACCGTGGACTGCACGACGGTCAGCGGTCGCGACTGTGCCGAAGTGTTCACCACCGCAGGCACATGGCTGGCCGACCCTGCACAGGCCGACCTCCAAGTCTGGGGCGCCGAACTCGACCAGCCGCGTCGTAGCGATGCCGAATCCGACACGACTACGTATCTCGACCTGTTCTACACACGTTCCGGCGACGAAGCCCACAGCACCCAGGAACAAGTCGAATGACCACACAGCCCACCCCAGACCGTGTCGTCGCGCGGATCGCGCTGTTCGGAGCACTCGCCAGCGCCTTCCACGGAGCACACCTCTGGGCGGATCACTGGCTGCAGAGGCCGAAAGACGCTGTCCTCAAAGGCTTACACGGCGACGAGCTCGTGTACCCCAGCGACGGCACCCTGGTCTGCGAGGTCGAGGGGCCGCGTGAGGGTGAGGTTCCGGTGCCGGCCTGTGTCGTCGGCCGCCGCGCGACCACCAGTCACGTGCTGACCTACGCCGCCGGGCAACTGGTCGTCACCGAGGCCGTGGCACGCACCCTCGGCATGCGGTCGCCGTGGCGTGCCCGGCTTGTCGGCGCCGCGATCAATTTCGGGACGCACTGGATCATCGACCGCCGCCGCTTCCTGCTGTGGCTGGCACAGCGAGTCAACCACAAGGACACCTTCATCTCGTACGCCACCGTGATGCGCAAACCCGACACCCCGCCGGATACCTCCGGGCCAGGCACTGCGCTCTACGACCTCGACCAAGGACTCCACAAGGCACTGGGGATCGTGGCCGCCGCGGTGACCGCGCGACTTGCCGTCCCCGGGCCGCGTCGCCGACGGCGAGGTGACCCCTGCGAGTCCCCGGCTCCGCCGCTCCAGCAGCCGAGGCCGGGCGGCACCACAGATATCTTCGGCGAAGGCGTGGAGTGGCGCCGTGGGTGAGTCGGTTCCCGATCTCGATTGGGTGCTGGAGAACGTGGAGTTTCGCGATATCGAGCACCACCCGACCTACGGTCCGCTGCTCGAACAACTCCTCGTGAAGCGTTTTCGCGCCAAGATGTCGCAGCGCGCCTTGGCCGACCGGTTCGGCTTTCCTCTCAGCGGTGTTCGCCGAGTCTTGCGCCGCGGCGGTGTGACCACCTGTCCGCAACCTGAGCCCACGGCGACCCCGCCTCCTACCAGCACCGATCTGGACTCGTGTTCCGATCTGGACGCCCCCTGGCCCCTCTGCCGCACGAGAGGAATCTTCAGCGGAAGAGATGACCACGGCACAGCTGTCAGCGGAAACCCTGGGCCGGTTCGCCACAGGCATTGGCGAGGCAATGCGGTTCGAGCGCAATCGTCGGGGGTGGACCCGCAAAGAGATGCGACGTGAGATGGGGACGGGCCGCTCACTACAGACCATGGCGACCCACGAGCTTGGGACCCGGGCGATGTCGCTGTGCCAGTTCATCGAGTACTGCCATGTGCTGGACGTGGCGCCGGGACCGATGGTCGATCGGGTGTACCGCGACGTGGTCGACACACGCGAGAACGCGATAGTCATAGCGGACCTGGACAAGCTCGCCAGGTCCGAGTACCCGAACCTTGCCGCCTGGGCCGAAATCCGGCTGCGTTCCCTTCCCGCGTCCGCCAGAGGAATGTTGCCCCTTCCCCGGCAGGCCCAGGACGCGCTCGCCGCGCTGTGCAAATTCGAGCGGCGTCAACTCCTGGAAATCCTGGGAGCCGCGTAAATGTCCCGCGCAACTAGCCGGTCCTGCGTCGACAAACGTCGGTGGCATGCGCTTCCCGCATCTAGCGCTCTCCAAAGGGGCCGGCCTGGCGGGGTGCCCGAGTGCTCTCCGGTGGCTTCACATGCCCATAGCGACCCGTCAGGTCTACCGGCAGAGTCCCGTCCTCGAGCGGAAGGAGCCAGTGGCGATGAGCGACTGGTTCCTTCCATCGGAAGAGACCGTGCGGTTCCGCCCCGTCCCACCGCCGGAGACGTCGTCCGAGCGGACCGTCCAGTTCCCTGCCATCCCAGGGGAATCCCGAGCGGAGCAGACGACGGACCTGGTTCTGTTCTCCACCCCACGCCCTCGCAAGCTGCACGACTGGATCGCCGCGCAGATGCCTGAACCCGAGCCCGAGTGGCCGACCGTGGACCAGGATTCCCAGGACTACACCTGATTCCACACCAGACACATCGACCGGTGCATGAGACATGCCCCCTCCCGAAGCACGTCTCCGTTAGATTCCGCCAAGGTGACAGCCCCTCGGCTCTACACCCATGCAGGAGACAGGAAGCAGCCGCTACGAATCTCGCCGATCGTGCGACAGGCCTAAGCTGGGTGGCAATTGCCGAACACCGGATCTGCGTCGCCACGTGGCGGCCGATATCCACCCCACCAGCACCAGCACTCCCACCCCCGCCGCAACGAACAGCCCCTCGCGCCAACCCACGAACAGCACCATGAGCGACGCCGGTGTCACGATCGCCAACACCGCCAGCCCGAGTCCTTCGCCGTCGATCACTCCACGACTATAGACCGTCATTCCACATGCGCCCTCATTTGCAACGATCGCGAGAAGCGTTTCTGGCAATGTTTGGTCACGGTGAGAGTGGTTGTCGAACACTCCGCTCAGAGATCAGCGCAACGACATTGCTGCTGCGGCTTCGCAGTAGTAGCAAGGCAACTAATGGGACTCGTGGCGCGTTACCGACGCGCGGACGCCGTCCGCGTACGGATACATCGAGCCACGTCACCAAGATCGCATAGACCCATGAAGTGCAAACGCTAAACCGCCGTCCGGCCGCCCGCTTCGCCGGGGCTGTAACGCGAACGGTGTTTCCGGCCGTGGTTGTCAGTAGGTCTCAGCGCCCGGCCAGCGGTCACTGAAGGTGATCGAGAACGCGTTCAGTGCGGGTTTCCATCGCATCGTCCACCGGGCCTGTCCGGTGCCGGTCGGGTCCAGACTCCGGGTGACCAGGTACAAGCACTTTAGCGCAGCTTGTTCCGTTGGGAAATGACCACGTGCCCGCACCGCGCGGCGATACCGCGAATTCAACGACTCAATTGCGTTCGTGGAGCACAACACGCGACGGATCTCCACGTCATAGTCCAAAAACGGGATGAACTCCTCCCATGCGTTGCGCCACAACCGAATCATCGCGCCATACTTACCACCCCATGTCTCCTCCAGTTCGTCCAACGCGGCCGCCGCAGCGGCCGCGTTCGGTGCCGTGTAGATCGGTTTCACATCCCTCTTCAACGCATCCCAGTCCCGCTTCGACGCGAGCCGGAACGTATTCCGCAGCAAATGCACCACGCACGTCTGCACGATCGCCGCCGGCCACACGTTCCCGACCACCTCGGGCAAGCCTTTCAGCCCGTCGCAGACCACGAAGAACACATCACTCAGACCACGGTTCTTCATGTCCACCAACACTTGCATCCAAAACTTCGCGCCCTCGCCACCCTGGCCCGCCCACAGCCCGAGCACATCCCGGCGACCTTCCAGCGTGACACCGATCGCCGCGTAGATCGGCCGGTTCGCGACCTGACCATCCCGAACCTTCACGTGCACCGCGTCAATGAACACCGCCGCATACACCGAATCCAACGGCCGCGACTGCCATTCGGCCATCTCACCGAGAACCTGGTCGGTGATCCGGGACACCGTCTCCTTCGATACCGACGCACCATAAATCTCGGCGAAGTGCGCCGAAATCTCGCCCGTTGTCAAACCTTTCGCATACAACGACAACACAATCTCATCCACACTGCCCAGCCGACGTTGCCGCTTTTTCACGATCACCGGCTCGAAATTCGAATCCCGATCCCGCGGCACCGCGATCTCCACCTCGCCCACCGCGTCCGAGACCACCGTTTTCGACCGAGTGCCGTTCCGCACGTTCGAACCCGCCCGCGCCGGCTCGGCCCGGTGCTTCTCGTGGCCGAGGTGCTCGGTCATCTCCGCGTTCAACGCCGCCTCGAGGACCGTCTTGGTCAGCTGTTTGAGCAACCCGTCCGGGCCGGTCAGGGCCAGCCCCTGCGCCTGAGCCTGCGCGACCATCGAGGCCGCCAGCTCCTCCTGCGCCGACCGCGGCTTCGCCGCCTTCTTCTTACCCGTCGATCGTGAAGTCACGACATCCAGTGTCATCACACACCGTGCCCATCCCGCCAAGCCCACGCCCGGCGTGTCGGGCCGGAAACACCGTTACTGGGACAGTCCCTGCGCCACTGCAGACTGATACGCGGAGCCGGGAGCGGCGCCAGGCATCTGAATTGCTAGCTGGCCCAGGCGTGCCAGAAGGGGGTTTGTTCGTCAGCAGGGGCCAGGAGGGCGTCCTTGAGCGTGCTTGGTCGCATGTCGGAGTCGGCGAGATCGTCTATGGGGCACCAGTGGAATTTCAGGTGGGCTTCCTGGCTGGTGGGTTCGCTGTCTGCGAGGTCGACCTCGAACACGAAGTTGAGTTCGTGGTGGGTGCTGTCGTCTTCGATGTATCCGTGTTCGACGACACCCAGGAACTTGGTAATTGTGGCCTCGGTCCCGAGTTCTTCCTTGATCTCGCGGATGAGGGCGGGTTCGACCCGCTCGCCGGGTTCCACGTGGCCGCCGGGTAGGAACGACCAGGTTTTCGTGCGTTGCGTGGCGAGTAGTAGGTGTCCGTTTCGTCGGATGACGGCCCTCGCGATGATTTCCGTGGCAGCCGCGCCCATGTGTGGCCTTTCGTGTCGTTGGTGCCTTCTAGTGTCCTGGTTGTGACTGTTGCGGATCTTACGGTCGAGCGGGTAGCGGCTGCGGTGGAGCGGTTGTTGCCGGAGGCGGTTCCCGTTCGTCCTGTGGGCGTGTTGCGTAAGGGGCGTAGCCATGCGTCATGGATGTTGGACTCCGGTCTCGGGCGGCTGGTCGGCAAGGTAGGGCTGCATGGCGACAGGGCTGTCGCCTTACGGCGGCTCGATGAGCATCGTCGGGTGTGGGAGCACGGTGTGCCGGTGCCGAGGTTGCTTGGTTTCACGGCAGCGAGCAGTGTGGTTGGCGACCGGTTGTTGATCGTCGCTGAGTATCTGACCGGTCAGGACGCTGAGGATTCGCGTTCGTTGCCTTCGGGAGTGATGGGTGAGGCGATGTACTCCGCGGGGGCGGCTCTGGCGGGGTTGCACGGCGTTCCAGTGGAGTGCTTCGGGGATTCGGACAGTGGGCTAGACCGCGGTTTCGCCACCTGGGGTGCTGCGGTCTCGTCGCGTGTCGAGTTGCTCGCTCGCGCCTATAGCGAGCGGGGCGGGTCGTTGGATTGGGAGGTGGAGGGTTTGGTCGCCGCTGGCCTGGTGTTGCTGGGTCGGCTTGCCGACGAGGTGTCTGTCGTTGTGCGTCCGGCGGTTGCGCACCTGGATGTGTATTTGCCGAACATCTTGCTCGATGCGGAAGGGTGTTTCCGTGCGTTGCTCGATCTCGAGCATGTTCGCTGGGTCGATCCGGTGATGGACTTCGTGAAACCGGCGATGTGGATGTTCGAGGACCAGCCTTGGTGGGCTGAGCGGTTCGTGTGCGGCTATCGGTCGGTGGGTGGGTGGCCGCAACTGTGGTCTGAACGGTTGGCGGTTGCGACTGGGTTGGAACTGCTGACCGGGGTGAATTACTGGACACGGGTCAGGGACCTGTCGATGCGCGAGGACTATGTGCGTCGGTTGCGGGTGTGGGTGCGGTCGGATGGCGTTGATGGCGTGTGGCCTGCGACGGCGTGGTGATCAGGTCGCTGAGTGCGCGGGCGTGGTCGTCCCAGTCGTCGGTGTCGACCTCCAGGACGTGCAACGGCAGGGGTGAGGTTTTCGCCCACCGCAGCAGCCGGTCCTGGGCGTGTTCGACGTACCTGGTTCGGGCGGCGTCATTTAGTCCGAAGCTGTCAACGTAGGCCGCCCATTTCGGACCTCGATGGACGCGGGTGGATTCGATACATCGGACGAATATCTGCTGCGTCGGCACGCGCAGCATGACCAGGCGCAGGCGTATGGCCGCCAGCCGATGTTCGATGCCGATCAGGGACTGGCGGGGAAGGGGAAGTCGGTAGACGGGAACGTCGAATCCGAGGCCTTCCAGCAGGCAGGTCGGGGTCCATGCGCCTGCGAAGCGGTGGTGTGGCAGAGAACTTGACGTGAATCGATGGTCGAGGTCTTCCAGGAACTCGGTGAGGTTGTTGAGCCATGAGTGGATGGTGGCTGCGTGTTTGGCCGGTGTGCCAGGTGCGTAGGTGTGGGTGGTCAGCGTTGCGGCTTGGGGCAGGGTGATCAGCGATTGGCAGCCCTGGGCAATCAGCTGTGCGGCGAGACGCTGATAGATCGATGTCTTTCCCGCGCCCCACACTCCGGTGAGAACGCAGCCTCTCATGGCTGGCCCTGTGCGATGGTGGCCGCGACTCGGCCAAGCTCGGTGGGATCAGTCCACGAGATCACCTGGACAGGGACGGTGGTCGCGAGCCGTGCCCACCAGGCGTCCGCGTCTAGCGGGGGCTGGGCCGTGAGGCTGGGAAACAGCGGGCGGACACCGAGCCAGTCGTCGGTGAAGAAGTCGTCGGCGCCGAAGTCAAGGTGGTCCCGGATAAACCTGTGATCGGGTGCCGGTGGTTGTTTGTTGGCTGTCCGAGTCAGAATGATCAGCCGTGTGATGGGGGCGGCGGCTGCGGCGGGGACGGCGAGGGCCTGGCTGATCTCCAGCGGGGTCAGCTCGATCTTGCCGTCGACGAGATCACGACCACGAGACAGATCCCGTATCGTCAGTGCGTGGGTCAGTGCCGTCGAACCGTCGATTCCCTGCGGAGTGAATCGCCACGCCAACGGGACACCGACCGCAGACCAGGTGACGTTGTCGCCAGGTGTCAGGACAGTCCGGTCGTTGGCTACTGGGCGTGCGCCATGGTCTTCGATCAGACGGGTCAGGACACTGGTCTTACCTGCTCCCGCGTGTCCGGCGATCAGGACACCGTCGGTGTCGAGGATGGCTGCGCCGGCGTGGACGGATTGTCCGTGTCGGGTCTCGCCGGCGCGCATGATGAGTTGCCGGACGATCCGGACGCCGACGGTGGCGGCGATCTGGTGCTGGTGGGCGACGAGCGAGATGTGGTTGCCCTGGACGGTGATCACGTGGTCGTTTGCTCGTTCTGGTGTCAGGATTTGCTGGCCGTCTGTTGTCCAGATGTGGTAGCGCTGGTTGGGGTGGCTGGTGCGGACCTGTGACGGTGACAGCCGTGTCAACGTCTTCCGGGCCTCGGTGACGGCTGTCTCCTCGGTGTTGATGGTCAGGTCGATGTCACACCGGTGAAGGTCAGGTGTCTCGTACGCGCTGAGGTAGTGCCGCAGGATGGCGTGCACCGGTGTGCTGGCCCTGATTGAACAGGTACAGGTCTGAAGGTCGTAGTGTCCGCTGTCCATCGTCACGGACCTCCCCGTACCGGGCTGGGCTCGTCGGTTCGGGTGCGGTGTAGCCACCGGGTGTGGCCCGGAGCGGTGGTGTCGGGGCTGCCGAGGGCGTTCTGGCTGGTGTGTTCGGCGAGCCAGCGCGGTGTGCCGAGTGGTCCCTGGTGACGCGTGGGGTGGTGTGGTGGCGGTGTCGGAGTGGCGAGCCAGGTGTGGATGTGTCGCAGCAGGTCGGTGGCGATGTGTTGCCAGGACAGTTCCCGCTCGATGCACAGGCGACCGTCGGTACCGATTTCGCGGAGCGCTGTCCGGTCGCGCAGCAACGTGGCGAGCACCGAAGGCCAGGCGTGCAGGTCGTTCTCGACCACCACGCCGGGATGGTCTGGAGGGAGCCCGGTGACGGCTTCCGTGGTACCGAGGACGGGCAGGCCGGCGGCCATGTAATCGAGGACCTTGATCTTCGCACCGGACCCAGCGGGCAACGGTGCCAGTGCGACAGTCGCGTCACGAAGAGCGTGGTTGATCGCGTCGACGCGGCCGGTGAACGTCATCCCCTCGGCGGGGCGTGTCAGCTCTGCTGGTCCACGCCCGATCACACGGACCTGTGTGTTGGTTTCCATCGTGCGCAGTGTCGGCAGGATGGTGGTGCGGATTGCCTCGACCGCGCGGGCGTTCGGTTCGTAGTACAGGTTGCCGACGAACACGAGTGTTCCCGCGTTGACGTCCGGTCCCCAGCAGGTGTGCTGGCGTGGGTCAGCACCGTTGGGCAGCATGGCTGTGCGGGCGGGGTCGATCTGCGACCGTGCCGCGAGGCGAGCTTCGTTCGAGGTGGACACGAGCACGTAGTCGCACGCGTCGAGCGCTGCCCGCTGCACGCTCGCAGAGTGCCGGACCCTCTCCGGTACCTCCCCCAGGCTGAACGCGACAGCGGCGTCGTCGTCATGGACGTCGTAGACCAATCGCGCGCCGAGCGACTGTGCCAGCTCACGACCGATGGCGACGAGTGTCTCGGCCTCGCAGATGGAGAGGAAGTCCACCGAAACCAAGTCGAGGGCACGCGCGAGCCGGTTCGCGGAATAGAAGTCGGCGGGATGGACCAGGAGCACGTCCATCGGCCACTCCGCCGCCGTCCCGTAGTCGGCGCCGCGATCACACAGCACCAGCGTCACTGCGGCGCCCGCACGATGGCTGTGTTCGGCCAGGGCGAGCACGCGGGCCGGCGTACCCGCCAAGGCCCGGCCCCGCCAGAGGTTCGGGGTGTCCAAGAGGAACACCAGACCTGGGGTAGCACTCATGACGCCCTCCGCTCACGTGTCTCTCGGCTGTCGAGGTCGTGGCCCCGGTCCGCGTGGATCGTGCGGCGGATGCCCTCGAGAAGGGGAATGCGCGGCCATCCCGGTACCAGCTCCAGCACGCGACCGGGGGCAGCACACAGAGTCGGGCGCACCTGGCGGCGCAGACGCCCCCGGTCCAGTTGCACATCGATCGGCTGCGCCGTCAGCTCGGCGACGATGCGGACGAGTTCACGTCCCCGCACAGCCGACCCGGTACCGACGTTGACCACGCCGGGCGGCCCGATGGTGAGCAGTGCGAGCAGGGCTTCCGCCGCGTCGTCCACGTACACGAAGTCGCGGGCCGCCTCCAGATCACCCAAGCGCAGGACGGGACCACGACGAAGCTGGCGCAACACCTCCGGGAGAAGATGCGGGTGAGGATCACCGGGGCCGTACACGTTGAACAGCCGGCCGATCATGACCTCGGTTCCGTCCAGCCGATAACCCTGATCGCGGAACAACGTCTCCCCCAGCAACTTCGAACAGCCGTACACCCCACAGGGCCCGACAGGACCGTCCTCGCCATGGGGGTCACAGTCCGGGCGGTAGACGTCGGCCGTAGACGCGAACACCAGACGTCGCGGTGGGACTTGCGCACAGGCGTCGATCAGGTTTTGCGTGCCCAGGACGTTGACCTCCAGCGTCTGTCCCGGAGACCGTTCGCAGTCGGGAATGAAGTGTCGCGCGGCCAGGTGCAGGACACCCCAGGGCCGCTCGGTCGCCATCACCGCTGTCAACTCCGCGCGATGGCGTATATCTGCGACACGAATCGCGACATCCCGGCAACCAGCGAACTCGCCCAACCGGTGAAGAGTCCCGGCGCTGCCGTTGTCAACGGCGATTACCCTGAATCCCGCGCGCCGCAACTGCCGCACCACCGGGACGCCGATCAAGCCGGCTGCTCCCGTGACGAGGACAGTTCGTCCGGATTGCGCAGCCTCGCTCACCTGTCTCCTCCTTTCCCTCTCAGGTCTCCCGATGGAGACGGTTCGTGCCGTGTCGGTGGCCAGAGCCGCGGATGCAGGTCGAGCGGCACCAGATCCGCCACCCGAAGCCCGGCTGCCTGCAGCCGGTACGCCGCGGCGTCAAATCCACCGCACGGCCAGAATCTGGCCGAACACATCGGACATTGGGTCGGATCGGCCGGGGACGGCAGGTGCGCGGTGAGATCGTTGATCGCCTCGGCGAGTCGTCCCGCCGGGCTGTTTACAGCGATGAGCACGGCCACGACCGCTCGCACGTCATCCGCCACCTGCTCAGAACAGACCGACCGTGGCGGCTCTCGTGCGCGTGGGTAGTCGGCGGCCCGTCCGCTTGTACGTCGTGCTGGGCTTCGCCTCGCGCGTCATGTCCGCTCCTCGATCCCGTCGTTTCTCTGAACTCCGTCATGTGGTTCTGTGGAACCTGTCGCGACCTCTCACGGGCGCCGTCTACGGCGACCACCTCATTTGAGCAGCGGCAACATGTGTGTTCGACCCCGAGCCGTGGACACGCAGTACCCGAGTCGTGGACATCGGCGAGCCTGCGGCACCTCGCCTCACTTACGCTGGCCGTATGGCCGGCCCTGACCCCACGCGTTCACCGAACCTCGCGTTGACCGCCCTGCGCGAGTCGCGGGCGTTGTCCCAGCAAGGGCTGGCCGAAGACCTCAACCGCCTCGCGATTACCCGGCACCGCAAGAACCTGACACTGTCCAAGAAATCGGTGTACCGGTGGGAATCCGGCGAAACGGTGTCGCCGACGCGGTTCTATCAGCAGTTGCTCGCCGAATACTTCGACGTGGAGATCAGCCAGCTCGGCTTCCTCCGCCCGCACCACGTCCGGACAACACCGGACGAGGCACCCGGTTTCGATCTGAACACCGCAACGACGGACGTGGCGCCGGAAGTCGTCCGCGACCAGCAACGGTGGCTCGCCACCCGCACCGCGCTCGGCGCCTCACGCCGCCGGCTGGCGGTCATCGCCGAAGGGCTCTACCCCGACCACCGGCTCCCCGACCTGAAGAACACGGGCGTCATCGCCCACCCGGCGGGGATACCCGAGAAACCTCTCCCACTGACCGACGTGTCCCTCATCCTCGACTCCGCCGCAGCGCTACCCGCCGTCACCGGCGGGGAACCGCAGTCCGCCACCGTACGACCGCTCGTCACCCCGGGACAGCGACACCGCCGCTACCACGACGCCATCCGCGAACTCGCCGCACCCAGGCTGTTCGAGAACCGGCTGTGCTTCCGGCTCACCGACCTCGACCTGTCGTCTAGCACCCTCTGGATGAACTTCGGGCACATGGGGTTCTTCGACTCCCTGGACACCAACGAAGCCCTCGCCCACGAAACCGCCCACCATCATCTCGCCCGAGACCATCAGGACCGGCTCACCACAACGAAACCATCCTGGCGAGGACTGACATTCCGCAAACTGATCGGGAACCCGTTCGACCTGACACGCCGCCCCCTCATGGGCGCCGTCGGCACCCTCACCCTCCGCGGCGGTGACTCCCCCAGCGTCGTGCTACACCAACGCGACGGCGAACGCGTCGCCGGCGGAGGCGGCATGACACACCTGCTGCCCGCTGGCATCTTCCAACCTTCCAGCGTCATCCCCGCCGGGATCACCGAAGACTTCTCCCTCTGGCGCAACATACAACGAGAATTCGCCGAAGAACTCCTAGTACTGCAACGGCAGTTGGTCGTCGTGTGGTAGATCATCGTTGTGGTGGTCGATGTGGTGATGGGGCAGCTGGATCGGGTTCATGATCGGATCGCGGGACGGTTCAGGCGGTCGGAGCCGCGGGGCCGGGCTCGGGAGTATGTGTCCGGGCTGGTCGCGGGGTTGGAGCGGAAGAACGGCTGGACACTGGCGGAGCAGTCCGGTGAGGTGTCTCCGGATGGGATGCAGCGGTTGTTGCGCTGGGCGGACTGGGACATCGACGGGGTGCGTGACGACGTGCGGGACTACGTGGTCGAGCATCTCGGCGAGCCGGGCGGCGT
>NZ_FOKG01000019.1 GCF_900111885.1 Amycolatopsis marina | reverse complement strand
GGCCGCAACGTCGCGGCCACGATTTCCCGGTGATCAACCACCCGGGGCCGGCCCGAGCGCACCTCGTCGTCCAGCCCCTCGATACCCCCGCTCTGATAGCGCTCCCGCCAGCCGATCACCGTCGGACGCGACACCCCCACCCGCTCGGCAATCGCAGTGTTCGACACACCCTCCGAGGCCAGCAACACGATCCGCGCCCGCTGCGCCAACCCCGCCCGTACCGACGAACTCCTGGTCAACGACACCAACCGTTCACGATCACCGGCACGAAGGACAAGTGCAGCAGCACGATTCGCCATGCCGCATTCTGACACTCAACCAACCGTCAAACAACTAACGACACGCGACACTAGCGCCCCGGCGTCCTGGCGACCATAGGCGAGTGAGGTGCACGTTGACGCAGGATCCTGTTGTACCCGGGCCCGTCCGCGGCCGGCCGGCAGCCGACGGTGACGAGAATGGCGCGCCGTCACGTGCTTCCGGTCGGCTCTGGCTGATCAGAATGATGTTCTACGGCGGAATGTTGGCCATTGTTCTGCTCATGTTCCAGGATTTGAACCGAGAAATGATCGGCGTGCTCGGCCTGGCGCTCATTCTGCTCCTGATGCTGATGAAGGTTCCCGTAGCTGTCGCCATGTTCGTGGGCGGGGCGCTGGGGATCTGGCTGCTGGGTGGCGAGCGTGTCGTCGTGTCGACGTTGCGCACCGTGCCATTCCACAGTGTGTCCGGCTGGTCTCTGAGCGTCGTTCCGATGTTCATCTTCATGGGCCTGATGTTGTGGCGTGCGGGAGCGTCCGAACGTCTCTACGAGGCATCTCGGCACTGGCTCGGGTGGATTCCGGGAGGGCTTGCCGTCGGAACCAACGTCGCCGGTGCGGGACTCGCCTCGGTCAGTGGTTCGACCCTGGGCGTGACCTATGCGCTGGGGCGAATCGGAATACCGGAGATGCTTCGCGCCGGTTATGACCGGCGATTCGCGGTCGCGTCGGTGTTGATGGCGGGTACCGGCGGACAGCTGATCCCGCCCAGCATCCTGCTGGTGATCTATGCCGGCATCGCGTCCGTGCCCGTGGGGTCGCAGTTGCTCGCCGGTTTCCTTCCCGGAGTGGTGCTCACCGTGGTCTACGGCGCGGTTCTGGTCACCCTCGCCGTCACCGTTCGCGGAATGACCGGACGAGCCGGCAGTGACGCCGACGGGAGTGCCGATCCCAGATCCAGGAAGGACGGCGACTCCGGATGGCACGACCGTTGGCGCACGCTGCGGAACATCTGGCCATTGCCGGTGCTGGCGGGCGGCACGCTCGCCGGGCTGTATGCCGGAGTCTTCACCGCGACCGAAGCGGGTGCCTTCGGTGCGGCGGGGGCCTTGCTCACCACGTGCTGGTACCGCAAGGGGCGGGCGATTCCCGCGTCGATCAAGCTCGCGGTCGTCGACACCGTCAAGGCCTCGGGTGCCATTTTTCTGCTGATCATCGGCGCCGCGGTCCTGAGCCGGTTTCTGACGTTGAGCGGGCTCGCGTCGTGGATGGTCACGGCTGTCAGCGATCTTGATCTGAGCCGGGTCCAGTTCTTGCTCGTGCTACTGGTGATCTATCTGGTTCTGGGCATGTTCGTCGACCCATTGACCATGATGCTGATCACCGTGCCCATCGTGATCCCGATTCTCGGGAGCCTGGACATCGGGCTGATCTGGTTCGGGGTGTTCGTCGTGCTGCTCGGCGAGCTGGCCGTGGTCACTCCACCCGTCGGCGTCCTGACCTTCGTCGTCCACAAGTTGGCGCAGGAACCCGAGGTCAACCTGGGGCACCGGATCACGCTGTCGGATGTGTTCGTCGCTGTCCTGTGGTTCCTGCCCGCGTCGCTTGCCGTGCTTGTGCTCCTGATCCTCGTGCCCGAGATCGCGGAGTACATCCCGGCCTTGGCCGAGCGGTAGCCACCCACCGGGGCGCGCCCGGCAGCACTCTCCCGTTTGGAGCTTGACGGGAGGAGTTGGAAAGCTAAACTTGAATCTGACGCCAGATTCAAATCCGGTCCTACATCTCTGAAGAGGAGTTCGGATGTTGGGTGAATCGAGGTACCGGCGCTCGCTGCCGGTGTTGACGACGGCCGTTCTGCTGCTCGCAGTCGCGGCCTGCGGTACGGACACGGACGGTGCGGACGCCGGTGGCGAGCTGGCGACGATGTCCCCGGTCACGCTGCGCGTGCAGTCCGCCCACGGTCCCGACGCGGCCGCGAGCCGCGCGTTCGATGCCTGGAAGGAAGCGGTCGAGGAGGCCTCCGAGGGCAAACTTCAGTTCGAGATGTTCTACGGGGGTGCGCTGGCGCCGCTGACCGAAACCGAAGAAGGTCTGGCAGCGGGCCTCGTCGACATCGCGTCGCATGCGCCGATCTACAACCCCGCCCAGTTTCCGGCCGAGAACGTCATCCAGCAGATGAACTCGGTCATCGCGCCACAGCCGCTGGCCGGCACGCTGCAGGCATTGGGCGCGCAGACCGAGCTCGCACTCGAGGAGGTGTATCCACCGCAGTTCGAGGAGCAGGGCCTGCACCCGCTGTTGGTCCCCGCCACGGTGATACCCGCCTATCACCTGGTGTGCACCGATGATCCCGTTCGGACATTGGACGAGGCGGAAGGCACTCGGGTGCGTGTTCCCAGTGAGCATCTCGGGAGCGAGGCCGAGGCGCTGGGTATGACTCCGACCGCGACGACGATCGCCGAACTCTACGAGGCCATGGAACGCGGTGTCGTGGACTGCGCGCTCGCCGCGCCCTCCGACATCCGGGACCTGGGCCTGATCGATGTGGTCGACCACTGGATTCTCGACCCCGAGGTGATGTGGAGCGGCGTCTCCTCGTTCCACGTCTCCATCTCCAAGACCACGTGGGACGGGCTGCCTGTCGCGGCACAGCGCATCCTGTGGGACACCGCGGGGGAGGTTTTTCTGCGGACCATGACGGAAGCTGCCCTCGCCGACACCGCCGAGGCGATAACTCAGGCACAGCAGGGTGGGGTGCGGTTCCACCGGTGGAACGAGGACATCCGCGGGGCGCTGCGCGGGCATCAGCAGACCGTGGCCGGCTCCGCGACAGCCGAGATGGACCGGGGCGAGGAGTTCGGGGCCCGGTTCGCCGCATTGCATGACGAGTGGCTGAACGCGCTTCCGGAGCTCGGCTACGAACCATCCCTGGACGCCTCGTTCGAGGAGTTCGCGAGTGGCTTCACCGACTCCGGATTCGATCTCGGCCCGTTCGTCAGCCGAGTTGTCGAGGTGCGCTCAGCGCACCGACCATGAGCGCAGGACACGTCCGTGCCCGGAGCTGACAGATGACTGGAGTGAACCCGATGGACAGCGCAGGCCGCATACCGAACCCCACTGACATGCTCCGGCTGGATGGCAAGGTAGCTCTGGTCACTGGCGCGTCACGAGGGATAGGAAAGGCGACTGCCGCGCTTCTGGCGCGCGCGGGCGCTCGCGTCGCCCTTGTGTCCCGAAGCCAGGAACGACTCGACACCGCCATCGCGGACATCGCGACGGACACCGGCGGAGATCTGCGCTGTTACGTGGCGAACGCCGGTGACCAGGAACAGGTCTTGGCCACTGTCAACGCTGTCAAGGCCGACTTCGGCCGTATCGACATCCTGGTGAACAACGCGGCGACGAATCCCTACTTCGGGCCGCTTGTCGGCCTCGACGTCGCGCGGGCGATGAAGACCACACAGGTCAATGTCGTCGGTCCGCTGATCTGGACGCAGTCGGTCTGGGATCAATGGATGTGCCAGCACGGGGGAGCCGTCGTCAATGTGGCCTCCCTCGGTGCGTACATCGTGGAACAAGGCGCGGGTTACTACGCGTCGACCAAGGCCGCACTGGTGAATCTGACCCGACAGTTCGCGGCCGAACTGGGGCCGGGTGTGCGGGTCAATGCGATAGCTCCGGGACTGGTCAAGACCGAAATGGCGCGAGTTCTGTGGGAGACCAAAGGGGACGATGTGGCCGCCGCGTTGCCACTGGCCCGGCTCGGTGAGCCCGAGGACATCGCGGCTGCCGTGCTCTTCCTCGTCAGCGGGGCATCGTCGTGGATGACTGGAGAAACACTCGTGGTGGACGGTGGCGCCCTGTCGATGCCGTTGAGTGGTATGGACCGTTAGCTGACAATCAACCCGATTCCGACCTGCTAGCGAGGAAATGACGTCATGGACTGGATCCAATCCTCCGATCTGCTGCCGTACGTGTTGCGACGCCGTTCGACAGAAAGCCCCGATACGGTGTATCTGCGCCATGTGGACGGCGGCTCGATGACTTATCGGCAGTCCTATGAAGCGAGCCTGTTGTGGGCCGACGCCCTACGACGCTTGGGTGTCGCGCCGGGCGAGAACGTCGTCAGTATGCTGCCGAACGGCTTTGACACCTATCACGCGTGGCTGGGTATGGCTTGGCTGGGTGCGGTCGAGGTCAGCCTGAACACCGCCTATCAGGGGCGGTTGCTGCGCTACACGATCAGCAAGTCGCGGGCTCGCGTGATGATCGTGTCGGAACGGTATGTCGCACGACTGGCGGAGATAGCTGACGAACTCGACTCCCTGGAGACTGTTGTCGTGCTCGGCGAGCCGACCGAAGTCCCCGCCCTCCGGCAGCGGGTGATCAGTGAGCGGGAGTTCTTCGATGATGCTGCCCCGGTCGCGCCGCCGCCGTCCCACGAGCCCCGACCGTGGGACGTTTCCTGCATCATCTGGACATCGGGGACTACGGGGCCGTCCAAGGGAGTCATGGTTCCCTGGGCCGAGTGGTACCGCTTCTGTGAGGTCATTACGAGCGTCACTGGTGGTGACGACAGTATCTACCATTTCATGCCGCCGTTTCATGTCGGCGGAAAGATCATCCTTTACGCGGCGCTTCTTGAAGGTAGCGTCATCGTCATGCGTGAGACCTTCAGTAGCAGCAACTTCTGGAGCGATGTCAGGAAGCACGAAGTAACCCATACGATTCTTCAAGGGCCTATGGTTCGGATGCTGATGAGTGCACCCGAATCGGACTCCGACCGGGACAACAGTTTGAGAACCATGGGGTGCGCGCCACTTCCGGTCGATCTCTTCGAGTTCATGGAGCGTTTCGGAATGCGCGGGGCGAACACCTACTACGGAATGACCGAGATCGGTCTGCCCTTCGCCTCACCCGGGTTCGATCTGACCGGCACCGAGAGTTGCGGCAAGCTGCGCGACGGGTACGAGGTGCGGATCGTCGACGAGCACGACTACCCCGTCGAGCAGGGAGACGTCGGTGAGTTGGTCGTCCGGGCGGACCATCCGTGGACCATGAACGCCGGGTACTTCGGCATGGCCGAAGAGACCGCTCATTCGTGGCGAAATGGCTGGTTTCACACCGGTGACGGCTTCCGTGTCGACGAGGACGGCAACTTCTACTTCGTGGACCGGTTGAAGGATGCCATTCGCCGGAGGGGAGAGAACATCTCGAGTTTCGAGGTCGAGGGTTACGTCAACGAACACCCGGAGGTCGTGGAATCGGCCGCCGTCGCCATTCGGTCCGAGCTGGGCGAGGATGACGTCAAGGTTTTCGTTGCGCTGGCCGAAGGTAGCGCCCTTGGCTACGCGGAACTCGCCGACTGGCTTGCCGCCCGGATGCCACGATTCATGATCCCCCGCTACATCGAGTTCGTCGACGGACTGCCGAAGACCGACGCGACTCTTCGGACCAAGAAGGCGGATCTGCGGGCTCGTGGCTTGAATGAAAACACATGGGACGGTCAGGGCGGAAACGGCAACACACGTTAGCAACGCTCTGCTGGTCCGCATTGGCTCGCAAGGGGGGTTGTTCCCCCGAAGGTATGAAGGGAAACATATGCAGTTCGGAAACTCGGCTCGTTCTCTGGAGCTGCAGGAACGTGTGCAGGATTTCATGGTGAGCCGGGTGTACCCCGCGGAGCGCCTCTATCATGAACAGATCCTTGCTTCGGGCGACCCGCATCATCAGCCAGCCGTGATGGAGGACCTCAAATCCGAGGCCCGGGAACAAGGTTTGTGGAACCTTTTTCATCCGAGCGTGGAATGGGGCGGAGGGCTGACGAACGTCGAGTACGCTCCGCTGGCCGAGATCATGGGCAGGAGTCTGATCGCTCCTGAGGTTTTCAACTGCTCGGCTCCGGACACCGGAAACATGGAAGTGCTGACCTTGTTCGGGTCTGCTGAGCAGCAGGACAAGTGGCTGAAGCCGTTGCTCTCCGGTGAGATCCGCTCGGCCTTCTGTATGACCGAGCCCGATGTCGCCAGTTCGGACCCCACGAACATCGAGTTCCGTATCGAACGAGACGGGGGCGACTATGTGCTGAACGGTGTCAAGTGGTGGGCGACGAACCTCTACCATCCGAACTGCCGGGTCCTGCTCGTCTTCGGAAGGAGCGGTGTGGACGGGCCGCGGCATCAGCGGCACAGCGTGGTCCTCGTTCCGGTCGACACGCCTGGAGTCACCGTCCGCAGGGCGCTCCCGGTCATGGGATTCCAGCATCAGGAAGGGCACGCCGAGGTGGCGTTCGACGACGTGCGGGTGCCGGCGGCGAACCTGGTCGGTGTGGAGGGTCGCGGCTTCGAGATGGGGCAGGCGCGCCTCGGCCCAGGGCGGATTCATCACTGCATGCGAGCGGTTGGTATGGCCGAGCGTGCGCTCGAACTCCTGTGTTCCAGGGCGAGATCTCGCTCGACCTTCGGACGGAGCATCGCCGACAACGCCAACGTCCAGGACTGGATAGCCGAGTCGAGGATCGGTATCGAGATGACTAGGCTCCTGGTCATGAAGGCGGCATGGCTCATGGACACGGTCGGCAACAGCAAGGCCAGGACCGAGATCGCCGCCATCAAGGTGGCGGCGCCACACGTGGCACTTCGCGTCATAGACCGGGCCATCCAGGTGCACGGGGCAGCTGGGCTGGGCGATGACGTGCCGCTGGCCTCCATGTGGGCCTTCCAGCGCGCCCTCCGTATCGCCGACGGTCCGGACGAGGTGCACAAACGCTCCATCGCGCTCAGGGAGTTGCGGGACAGCGAAACCCTGGTCGCCGGTGCGGCGGAAGTGGCCGCCAGTTGACCGCAGGCAGTTCGAACGATCATCGAAGAGGGCCCACCATGTCGAACGGCGAGATCGCACACCGAGACGGCCAGTCTGTCGAGGCGAAGTCATCGGACTGGTCCGACGTGGCACGCGCGGGAGCGAAACCTCTCCCGCAGACGCAGCGTGGCAGGAACACGAGGGCCAAGCTGCTGGAGGCCGCGCGTCGAGTGTTCGAACGAGATGGCTTCCTGGATGTCAAGATCACCGACATCACCTCGGAGGCCGGTGTGGCGGCGGGCTCCTTCTATACGTACTTCGAGAGCAAGGAAGAAACCTTCAGGGCGCTGCTCGACATGATGCGTGAGGAGCAACTGCATCAGGACATCGGGAACTCACCGCTGAGTGATGACCCTGTCGAATCAATTCGGCGGACAACGCGTTCGTACTTCGACTCATATCAGAAGAACGCCGGACTGATGCGAATATTCGAGCAGATGTCGGCTATGGACGGCGTTTTTCGGGAAGCTCGCCTCGAGCGTGCTTACGTGTTCATGGAACGAAATGCCCGCAGTATCCGCAAGTTGCAGGAGCAGGGGCGGGCCGATGCGAGCGTCAATGCCGAGATGTCCAGTCTCGCACTCAGCTCGATGGTGTCCCGGGTTGCGCAGCTGGTGTTCAATTTCGGGTATCCGGCGGACGATATCGAGCAGCTGACCGAAACAGTCGTACAAATCTGGGTGAAATCCTTGGGTATCGAGTAGATCCCTTTTAGCTCTTGGTTTTCGCTGCGCCATTCGTGGCGGGAATGCCTCATGGCAGGGAGTCATGATCATGGCCGAAGTGAGTCAGTTCGATGATATAGCGGTCGATTCTGTCGAGCACATCGAGCGATGGATGGACCGCGCAGGCCTCGGGTCGGGGCCGCTCGAAGATATGACGACGATTGGCGGGGGCACTCAGAACATACTTCTCAGATTCAGTAGGAGTGGCCGGGGATACGTTCTCCGACGTCCGCCTGCGCACAAGCGCCGCAACAGTGACGAGACCATGCTGAGAGAGGCGAAAGTTCTCGCGGCGCTTGCCGGCTCCGACGTTCCGCATCCTGATTTGATCGCGGTGTGCGGTGACCTGGAAGTCATCGGTTCAGCCTTCTATCTGATGGAACCGATCGACGGGTTCAATCCGTCGGTGGAGATACCAGACCGCTATCTCGCGGACGCCTCGACACAGCGTCTGCTCGGCTTCGCGGTGCTCGACGGACTGCTGGCCCTGGGCCGTGTGCGGCCTGCCGAGGTCGGTCTTGCCGACCTCGGCCGTCCCGATGGCTGGCTCGAGCGGCAGGTCTCCCGATGGCAGCGGCAACTGGCCGGGTACTCCGAGTCGGCTGCCTACTCCCCGGACATCCTCCCGTGGGTCACCGAGGTAGGTCGCTGGCTGGCCGAACGCGGCCCGCGGCAACACCGGATGGGGCTCATCCATGGTGACTTCCACTTCGCGAACGTACTCATGGACAGGGACAGGCCGGAACTGGCGGCCATCGTGGACTGGGAACTCACCACGCAAGGGGACCCATTGCTCGATTTCGGGCACCTGCTCGCCACCTGGCCCCAGCCGGAGAACGCGGCCGCAGTACTTCCCGCCGTGGCCCTGCCTGTCCTGCCCAGCGATCAGGACCTGATCGAGGTCTACCTGCGACGAAGTGGCCGAGTGTACGAGGACATCGTCTGGTTCCGCGTACTCGCGTGTTTTCGGCTGGCGATCATCCTCGAAGGTACATACGTAAGAGGTCTTGCCGGTCAGACAAGCCGGAAGACGGGGATGGAAGCGCACCAGCGCGCCGGTGCGTTGCTTGATCAGGCGATGAATCTGCTGGGTAAACGCGCGTAGTTTCCGTTGTCGAACAGAGGTAGAGGTGATTCCATGCGTCTGCGTCAGGTTGCTCTGATCGCGCATGATCTGAGTTCGGTCGTGGATGATGTCCGGTCGGTGCTGGGGGTGGAGGTCTGTCTCACCATCGCTGACGAGATCCAGATGTGGGGCGAGGAGATGGTCGACGAGTTCGGGATCTCGAACGCCGTCTTTGTCGTGGGTGACACGTTTCTCGAGGTGATATCACCGCGCAGGGACGGTACACCCGCGGCCAGATACCTGGAACTCAGAGGCGGCGACAGCGGCTACATGGTGCTGGTCCAGACGGATGACCTCGACCGGGGCCGTGCCAGGGCCGAAAGCGCCGGATACCGGATGGTCTGGCAGTCCCCGCTGAAGGATGTACGTGGAGTCCACTTCGACCCGCGGGACATCGGTGGCTCGCTGTTGTCCTTGGAGCAGCCGGAGGATGCCACCGAATGGCCCTGGGCGGGGTACAACTGGCGAGCAGCGGCCCGCACGGACGTGACAACAGAGATCGTCGGCGTCGAGGTCCAGGCGCGGGACCCGTCGGCCGCCGCTGCTCACTGGGCGGGGCTGCTCGAAAGCGTCGTCAGTGCAAACGGGGACGGGTGCCCCGAGGTCGTTCTCGACCGTGGTCGCGTTCGCTTTCGGCAAGGAGATCCGGCACGTGCCGAAGGCGTGTGTGGCGTCGAAGTTCGGTGTGTCGAACCGGCGGAGGTGTTGCGCAGGGCCCGAGATCGCGGCCTTCCAGTGACCGAGGACCGCGTGACCATCTGTGGTGTCGCATTTCGAATCATGGGAACCGGGTAACGCCCGATTCAGTTATTGGTATCCGCACGAAAGGAATTCTTATGGAAACAGCGACATCGGTTCTCGGAGAAGGTTATGCGTTCACGGAATGTCCACGCTGGCACGAGGGCCGGCTGTGGTTCGTGGACATGCACGGCCAGCAGGTCGTTGCGCTCGACGAGGAGGGTATGGCCGAGGTGATCACCTCGGTTCCGGGGCGCGTCGGCGGCATCGGCTGGCTGCCGGACGGGCGGTTGCTCGTCGTGCAGCAGGATGCCAGCAAGATTCTCCGGCTCGATCCAGGCGGACTGGTGGAGCACGCGGATCTTTCCGGCACCGTGTCCACCATGCTCAACGACATGTGGGTGGATGCGTCCGGCAGGGCGTGGGTCGGTGAGATGGGATTCGACCCGCATACCTTTCTCGCCGACCCCGAGGTCGTCACGGAGCTGACAGGCGAGCGAGTGGACGCGCCACTCGATGTACCGGCGACGAGTCGTGTCTTCATGGTGGAGCCGGACGGAACATGGCGGACGGCCGCCACGGATCTGATCTTCACCAACGGCATCGTGCTGGACGACAGGACCCGCACGTTGTTCGTCGCCGAGACGTTCGGAGCCCGTCTGACGATTTTCGACGTCGAAGCGGACGGATCGCTGGCCAGTCGACGAGAGCTGCCCCTGGGATTCGCACCAGACGGTATGAGTATCGACGGCGAGGGTCGGCTCTGGATCGCCGATCCCATGCACATGTGCGCCCGGCTCATCGACCTGAACGGCACCGAGGTGGACCGGGTCACCACCGACCAGTTGTGCCTGGCCTGTGCTGTCGGCGGGAGCACCGGGCGGACGCTCTTCCTGTGCACGGCCCCGACCACGGAAGAAGATCAGAGTCTGCAACTGCGCGCGGCCCGGATTGATTCGGTGGCTCTTGCCGGGCGGTCCTCTTGAGCGTCAGCAGGCTGGCGCCTCGTCAGATCGCGTACGCCCAGCCCGTCAGTGCGTAGGCGCTGTACCAGGACCCGAGGGCGACCGCGGCCGCCACCGCCGCGATCATCGTGGATCGTCTGCGGCCGGCGAGTTCGAGGGCGAGCGGGATGAGGAGCACGAACATCGCCGGCAACAGGAACCGTGGCTTGGCGAAGGGCAGGCCGGCGGTTCCGGCGATCAGCAGAACGACCGCCGCTCCGTAGACGATCAGCGGCCAGGGCAGGTGCAGGCGGATCGCGGCCACCGTCAGCGCGACCGCGCCGAACAGCACCAGGACGGAGCCGACATCCATCACCGAGTCGCCGGTCGCCAGTGTGCGCAGCACGAAGTCGGCGGTCTCCTGTCCCCAGTCCCAGCGGGTGTTCCAGCCGCGCCACTCGATGTCCTGCCAACCGGTCAGGCTGGCAGTGCGTTCCGCGACGTAGGCCCAGAATCCCAGTAGGCCGAGCGGGGCGAGGGCGGCGGCGACGAGTGCGCGAGTACGGTCCTGGCCGCGCCACGCCGCGACGAGTGCGGCCAGGACCACCGCGACGATCAGCGCGGTCGCGGTAGATCGGACGAGCCCCGCGATCAGACAGAGTCCGCCCGCGGGGATCCACTGTCGTTCGAGCACGAACACCAGGCTCCACACCGCGCAGGCTGTGAACAGCGCCTCGGTGTACGCCATGGACAGGGTGACCGCCATCGGCGCTCCCGCATACAGCGCCACCAGCACCAGGCCGACGCGCGGCCGTGGATCGATCAGCCGCGCGAGCCGCACCAGACCGCAGGCCGCGATCGCGCCCGCGACGGTACTGACCAGCAGCGCCGCGATCTCCAAGCTGATGCCCGGCAGCGTGCCGACTCCCGACACGATGGCCGGGTAAAGCGGAAAGAACGCCAGCGTCGCGTCGGGAAACGCATGCCCTTCCGCGTCCAGCACCGGCTCTGGGAAGCCGTCGTAGCCGAATCGGGCGAGCTGGAGATACCACTGGCCGTCCCAGGAGGTGAGCCGCTCCAGGAGGTCCTTCTCGTGCCAGGCCGCGGCCAGTGCGAGAGCTGCGACACCGACGAGACGCACCAGCAGGTAGACGCCGATCGCGCGTGGGTACCCGCTGCCGAGCACTGCTCGCAGCCGTGTCGGTTCGGTCGTGCTGACAGTCACCGGCAGTTGCTATCCAGGGGGCGGCCAGGCGAGTTCGTCGTCGCGACGCCGGCACTCACGGTCGGTAGTGCCGACGTCGCTTCCTGCATTGCATTCTCCCCTTCACGGCGGCAGGGTTCTCCTGCCTGTCCCACCTTCGGCGAGCCGCGTTGCTCGCCTTCGAAGTTATCACCAGTCACCATCCGGACAGCGGAACGGGGAAGGGGACCGACGGGTCACTGGAGCATGCGCTTCAGGAACCCGGCGTTGGTTGTGACCGCCTCGGACACATACGGCGCCCCCTGTGGGCCGGTGACCACTCCGGACACTGGACGTCGGCCTGCGCAGCGGCGAGAAGGCACTTTTTGGTGCCCTCAGGGGGCGATGAACCGCTCCAGGAGCTGTTCCACGTTCGCCCGCAGGTCGGCGGCAGCGTCCGGGTCCCCGATCACGTGCTTGAACAGTGCCCGTTGAAAGATCCCGTCGAAGATCGCGTAGGCGGTCGCGGGGGACACCGCACAGGTGGTCTCGGCCAGTTCGGCGTACCGGCTGACGACGTTCCAGATCATCCGTTCGAGATTCTGGTCGATCTCCTCGACATCCTCGCGGAACGACTCTTCGAACAGGCTCTGGTTCCGCAGGTCGTACCACAACTTGTGCAGCGGACCCTCGTGCAACAGCGTGTCCGCCATCGCGGCACCGAAGCCGAGCCGAAGTTCCTCCGCGGACCCGGCCGTTTCGACGATCTCGTCGTACCGGGTCGCGCACTCCGCCTTGTACTGACGCACCGAGTAAGTGATCAGGTCGACCTTGTCGCGAAAGTAGTAGTGCAGGACGCCGTGGGAGAACTCGGAGTTCTGGGCGATCTCACGCAGGCTCGTGCGGGCGTAGCCGAGGTCGGACAGTGTCTGCAGGGTGGACGCGGCCAGCTGCGCCCGCCGGTCGGCGAACTTGTCGACCTGCCTGCGCGCGATCCTGTCCTGGCTCCTGCCGGCTACCTGGGTCACGTCCCGTCGGCCTTTCCGCTCGCACCGTGCGAGCCCGTCCGAAGAGTCTATCCCGCCGGCCGGCTCCGTGGCGCCACCAATCTTGACAGTCGTCCAAAAAAGTCTTGACGATCGTCAAGATATCGAGCACGCTGTGGCACACGCCACAAGGCGACGGGGTCGACGGAGTGATCGGTGCCCCGGTCAGTCATCTCGAGGAGGAGATGTTCGATGAACGTTCATGATCTGACCGGGCGCACGGCGCTGGTGACCGGAGGCGCGTCAGGACTGGGCGCGGGTATGGCCCAGGCACTCGCCGCCGCCGGTGCGGCCGTCGCCGTCGCTGATGTGCAGGCCGACGCAGGCAAGGCGACCGCGGACGAGATCACCGAGTCGGGCGGAACCGCCAGGTTCGTGTCGCTGGATGTCGTCGACGACGCGGCCTGGGAATCGGCGATCAGCCAGACGGTCAGTGAACTCGGCGGTCTGGACATCGTGGTGAACAACGCCGGGGTGGAGATCTCCGGGCTCATCGTCGACCTGGATCCGGACGACGTACGCCGGATGCTGGAGGTGAACGTCCTGGGTACGGCACTGGGGCTGAAGCACGCGTTCCGGGCCATGCGTCCGAACGGAGAGGCGGGCAACGGTGGAGCGGTGGTCAACATCTCCTCGGTCGCCGCGACGATCGCCTTTCCGGCGATCAGTGGCTACTCCGCGACGAAGTCGGCGGTCGAACGCCTGACCAAGGTCGCGGCAGCGGAGTCCGGCAAGCTCGGCTACGGCGTCCGCGTCAACTGCGTCTATCCCGGACTCGTGCCCACCCAGATGGGGATGCGGCTCGCGCAGGACGTGGCGGACATCGGTTTGTGGCCCAGCCCGGAGGCGGCCGTCGGAGACGTCATCGGGCTGACTCCGCTCGGCAGGCTCGGCGAGGTCGCCGACATGGCCGACGCGGTCGTCTTCCTCGCCTCGGACGCTGCTCGCTTCGTCACCGGCGCCGGTCTTCCGGTCGACGGCGGAATGGGCATGTGAACCACACCTCCGGCAACACCTCTCGAAAGGTTTCCCATGAGCAGCAGTAAGCCCGTCGTCGTCTACGGGGCCTCCGGCTACACCGGCAGGCTCGTGTGCGAGTACCTCCGCGAGCTCAACGTCCCGTTCATCGCGGCAGGCAGGGACAAGGCCCGGATTCACGAGGTTCTGAGCAGGATTCCCGGCATCGACACCGTCGATCACGAAGTGGTCGAGGTCGAGCATGCGGTCGGGCCGCTGACCGAACTCTTCAGTGGTGCCAAGGTGGTCAGCAACATGGTGGGCCCCTTCATCAAGTACGGGCCCGAGGTCGTCCAGGCGAGTCTCGCCGCGGGCTGTCACTATCTCGACACCACCGGCGAACAGGACTGGGTCCTCGACGCGCAGAGCCGATGGAGCACCGCGTTCGCCGACCGCGGGCTGCTGCTTTCGCCCGGCATCGCACAGATGTACACGACCGGCGAGATCGCGGCCAACATCTGCCTGGAGACGCCGGGGCTGGACACACTTGACATCGCGGTGCTCTGGAAGGGATTCCCGACCTACGCCTCTACCCAGACGATCTTCACCATCCTCAAGGCGGACTGGTTCTACCTCGAGCAGAACGAGTACCGGAAGTGGGACCCTTCGACCGCCAGAGAGCTGTGCATTCCCGGTGCTCACGAACTCGCGCTCGCGGTGCCGTGGGGCGGAACGAGTCATCCGGTGTGGTTCAAGGACGATCCGCGGGTGGCCAACGTGAAGGTCCTGGGCGGTGTTCACGATCGGGCGGTGATGCAAGGCGTGCTCGACACGGTGGCGATGTTCGAGGAGAAGATCCGGCCCCTTCCCCCGGAGCAGCAGGAAGCGGCCCTTGCCGAGATCGCGGGTTCGGTACAGGCGGGTATGCCGCCCCGGGAGAATCCGCGGATCAACACCTCGCTGGACTCCGTGCACGCGTCGGGTCCCCTCGGCCGCGCGCACTGTGTGATTCACGGCAACAGCAACTACAAGCAGACCGGTCTGCTGCAGGCACACGCCGCGTACTCGCTGATCCAGCAGGCGCCGAAACGAGCCGGCCTCGCCTCCGCGTGCCAGGCATTCGGCCACCGCGAGTTGCTGGGCGTGCTGCGGAGCTTCGGCCTCGTGCTCGACCCGGTGCTCACCGTCCACAACTGACCGTCCGACGGCACTCGCACAGCCGTGTGCTGTGCGAGTGCCATCCGCCCCCGTCAGTACTCCAGCCCAGAGGAGCTTCCGGTGCGCCTGACCGACTATCTCGACAAGGGCGCCTCACTGGGCGCGGCCGCCCCGTGCCTGACGACCGAGGGAAACTCCCTGTCCTACGGCGAGGTGCAGGAACTCTCCTGGAAGGTCGCCCGAGCGCTGGAGCGATCCGGTGTGCGGGCGGGGGAGAAGGTCGCGATCCTGTCCGGGAACGACCCGACGGCCTTCTCCTGCGTCTTCGGCATCGCTCGTGCGGGCGCCGTCTGGTGTCCGGTCAATCCGCGCAACGAGGCGGGGGAGAACCGGGACCTGCTCGACCTTTTCGACTGCACGTGCCTGATCTTCCAAGGAGCCTTCGCCGCGCTGGTCACACAGATCATGCCGTGGTTGCCGAAGTTGAACACCCTCGTCTGCCTCGACGACCAGGTGCCGGGAGCGGCCTCCTTCGACCACTGGCTGGCCGGTGTCCCCGAAACGCGGTGTGAGCGCGCACCGGTGGACGATATCGCGATGATCGTCGGGACCGGGGGCACCACAGGCAAGCCCAAGGGAGTGATGCTCACCGGGCACAACCTCGAGACGATGTCCGCGCTGACCCTGATGAGCTATCCGTTCCCGGATCGTCCGGTGTACCTGGCGATCGCTCCACTCACCCACGCGGCGGGCGTGCTCTGCTTTCCGATCATGGCCCTCGGCGGGGAGATCGTGATCATGCCGAGCCCGCGGCTCGACACCTTCCTCACGCTGATCGAGCGACACCGGGTGACGCACACCTTCCTGCCTCCGACGCTGATCTACCTGCTCCTCGGGCACGACGGCCTCGACTCGGCGGATCTCGATTCCCTGCTGTGCTTCTGGTATGGAGCGGCACCGATGTCGGCCACTCGTCTGGAGGAGGCCATCGAGCGGATCGGGCCGGTGTTCGCCCAGCTGTTCGGTCAGACTGAGGCGCCGATGATGATCTCCACCATGGCACCGGCGGACCACTTCCTCGCCGACGGTTCCCTCGCTCGGTCGCGGCTCACGTCGGCCGGGCGGCCCACTCCGCTGGTCACCGTCGCGATCATGAACGAGCAGGGCAGGCTGCTGCCTGCCGGGAAACGCGGCGAGATCGTCGTACGGGGCCCACTGGTCATGGCCGGCTACTACAAGGACACCGAAGCATCCGAGGACGCGGCGCGGCACGGCTGGCACCACACCGGCGACATCGGCTACCTCGACGAGGACAACTATCTCTTCATCGTCGACCGAGCCAAGGACATGATCATCACCGGCGGGTTCAACGTTTACTCGGCAGAGATCGAGCAGGCGCTGATGGCCCATCCCGCCGTGCAGGACTGTGCGGTCATCGGGTTGCCCGACGACAAGTGGGGTGAACGGGTGACCGCCGTCGTGCAGCTGTACCCGGAGAGCCCGGCTACGGGCGGGGAGATCCGCCGCTTCGTGCGGGACCGGGTCGGTGGTGTCAAGGCTCCCAAGCAGGTCGAGTTCTGGTCTGACCTGCCGCGGTCGAAAGTGGGCAAGGTGCTCAAGAACGACGTGCGGACAACGCTTCTCGGCTCAGGTCTGTCCGCGCAGGATCGCCCGCTGCATGACGATGAAGACCAGTAGCAGCAAGCGCTTTGATCCCGCCGTGCGGCCTTCTCTGCGTGCTTGTCCAGCAGTTCGGCCTCGTCGGACCTGCCGCTCGGTAACATGGCGTCGTGACAACAGAACGCGTCGGTCCGCCGTTGCGGGCGGGCGAGCGGGAGACGCTGCGTGCCTTCCTGGACTTCCACCGGGCAACGCTGGCGATGAAGTGTGACGGACTCTCCGACGAGGACCTGCGCAGGCAGTCGATGCCGCCGTCGACGTTGTCCCTGCTCGGCCTGGTGCGGCACATGGCGGAGGTGGAGCGCACATGGTTCCGCCGGGTGATCAACGCGGAGGATATCCCGTTCGTCTGGTCGGACAACCGAGATTTCCAGGCGGCGTACGACGCGAGCGTGGCCACCCGCTCGGAGGCCTTCGACGCATGGCAGGCCGAGGTTGAGCACTCGCGCCGGATCGAGCAGGAGGCGGATTCGCTCGACGTGACCGGTCATTTCCCGAAGTGGGGCGAGGATGTCTCGCTGCGGCTGGTGATGCTGCACCTCATCCACGAGTACGCCCGGCACAACGGGCACGCCGACTTCTTGCGCGAGGGCATTGACGGCACCGTGGGCGCCTGAGGCACGTCGTCGCCTCGGTGGTCGTGCTGGGCGCCATAATGGCGATTCTGGACACGACAGTCGTCAACGTCGCGTTGCAGACGTTGACGATCGAGTTCCAGACGTCGTTCGACACCATTCAATGGGTCGCGACCGGTTACATGCTGGCGCTCGTCACGGTTATCCCGGTGACCGGCTGGGCCTCCGACCGGTTCGGTACCAAACGCCTCTACCTGCTCGCCATCGTGCTTTTCCTCGCCGGATCCGTGCTCGCGGGATTCGCCTGGAACGTCGAGACGCTCATCATCTTCCGCGTCCTGCAGGGACTCGGCGGCGGGATGCTGATGCCCGCAGGCATGACGATCCTGACGAGGGCCGCCGGGCCGCACCGCGTCGGCAGGGTGATGTCGGTACTGGGCGTGCCGATGCTGCTCGGGCCGATCGGCGGACCCATTCTCGGCGGCTGGCTCGTCGACGCGGTCAGCTGGCGCTGGATCTTCTTCATCAACGTGCCGATCGGCGCGGTCGCACTGCTGCTCGCTGCCCGGCTGCTGCCGAAGGACCGGCCCGAGCCCGCGAACCGTTTCGACTTCCCGGGAATGCTGATGCTCTCACCGGGGCTCGCATTGCTGATCTACGGCGTGTCCAACCTGCCCGACGCGGGCGGTGTCGGTGCGACGAGCGTCTGGCTGCCCGGCGCCGCCGGAATCGTTCTGGTCGCCGGATTCCTCCTGCGGGCCACCAGGATCGCGCAGCCGTTGATCGATCTGCACCTGTTCCGCAACCGCACATTCTCGATCGCAGTCCTCACGATGTCGATCTTCTCGGTGTCGTTCTTCGGGGCGATGCTCCTGCTGCCGACCTATTTCCTGCTGGTCCGTGGGGAGACAGCGCTGACGGCCGGACTGTTGCTCGCCCCACAGGGCATCGGCGCCATGGTGACGATGCCGATCGCGGGCAGGCTCGCCGACAGGATCGGCTCGGGCAAGGTGGTGCTTCCCGGCCTGGTGCTGATCGTTGCCGGACTCGCTGTGTTCACCACCGTCGGCCCGGACACGTCGTACTGGCTGCTGCTGCCCGCACTGTTCGTGATGGGCCTCGGCATGGGTTCGACGATGATGCCGATCATGTCCGCCGCGCTGCAGACACTGACACACAAGCAGGTGGCCAGGGCCTCGACCGCGACGAACATCGTGCAACAGGCCTCCGGGGCCATCGGCTCGGCGGTCATGTCGATCATCCTGGCCGGGGTGCTCGCCGGAAAGTTCGGCGTGCCGACCAGCGAAGGGCAATTGGCACCGGAGCGCTGCTCAATCCGCAAACGCGGGACGCTGCCGCGGTGCTGGCGGCGGACTCGTTCGCCACCACGTTCACCTGGGCGCTGATTCTGATCGCGGTCTGCCTGATCCCCGCGCTCTTCCTGCCCCGCAAGAAGGTGGCGCCGCCTGAGCCGGACACCGACAGCGACGAGAACACCGCCGCTCCGGTCATGGCCGGGCACTAGGGCACGGACATCCGAGGATGTCCCCGATGTGGCTTTGGGGACATCCTCGTCAACCGGGTGTGAGGTGCGGTTCCTGCTCGAATTCGGTGACGAACGTGGGTTCGCCGAGGGCGGTGCGCACCGCTCTCGTGATGCGGTCGACGTCGCCGCGTTCGCCTTCGGGGAGGGGGGCTCCCACGCCCGCTCGCATCCGCGTCGCCGAGCCGAGCAGACGGGCGGCGGCCGCGTGCTCGGCTGCGAGAGCCAGCGCGCCCGCGAGGCCTTCGTAGGCCAGGGCGAGAGCCCGGGGATCACCACTCCTGCGGGCGATCGCCAGGCCTTCCAGTTGCCTGCGCCGTGCGACCTCCGCGTCCCCGCGCAGCTCGGCGACGAAGCCCAGTTCGGCGAGGATCAGGGAGTTACCGGGCTCGAAATCCACCGCGCGGTTCCATTCCAGCACCGAGTGCAGGTGTCGCTCGGCGGCGTCCAGGTCCCCCTGCCTGCGCGCACCCAGGGCCAGCCCGGTCTCGGCGTACATCTCGCCCGGCTTGAACCCGTGGTCGACGGCCAGCCGAAGCGCCCGCTCGTGGAACTGCTTCGCCTGATCGAAGTCCCCGGAGAGCAGGAAGATCCTGCCGAGCCAGGAGAGCTGGAAGGAGACTTCCGGCCACAACCTGAGATCCTCGGCCATCCCCAGTCCCGCGCGGTGCAGGCGTGCGGCCTCGGCGTAGTCACCCCTCAGCTCGGCCAGCGTCCCGAGCGCGAACGACGCCTGCAACTGTCCCCAGCGGTCGCCGAGTCGGCCGAACAGTTCGCCGCTGCTGGCCGCGTACTTCGCGGCGAGTGCCAGCTCGCCCTTGGCCATGGCCTGGCTCGACCGGTCGCTCAGCGCCGCCGCGATCCCCCAGTCGTCACCGACCGCCTCGAACTCGGCCAGTGCGGCCTCGGTCAGCTGCTGCCCCGTCGTCAGATCGGCGACCGTGGAGGTGACGTACCCCAGGAACCACAAGGCCCTCGCGCGCGTCGCGGGATCGTCGATCTTCCTGGCGAGTTCGATCGCCGCCGCGTCCGCGCTCGCACCATCCAGCACCGCAAGGCCTTCGAGCATGGCGACGGCGGATGACCTGGCGTCGTCGGACGCGGCGCCCACCGCGATCGCCGCGTGCAGCGATCGCCGGGCCTCGCCGATTCGTCCGCGCAGGAACCAGAACCAGGTCATGGAATTCACCAGACGCAGCGCCAGATCCGCATCGCCGCGCTGGACGGCCGTGTCGAGCGCGGCCCGCACATTGCCGGTCTCCGCGTCCAGTCGATTTAGCCAGGCCCGCTGCCCGGGCCCGCGCAGCAGATGTTCGGCTCGTTCGGCGAGATCGGTGTAGAACCGGCTGTGCCGCTCTCGAACACGCGCCAGCTCGCCTGCTTCCCGCACGCGCTCCAGGCAGTAGGCGGCCACCGATTCGAGCAGCCGGTACCTCGGCCCCTGGGCACCCTGCTGGTGGCAGACGACCAGTGAGCGCTCGACGAGCCGGGCCAACAGGTCCAGCACCTCGGCGGGCTCGACGCCGGCACCGGCGCAGACCGCCTCGGCCGCATCGAGATCGCAGCCCTCGGCGTGCACCGCCAGCCTGCGCAGCACCGCCTGTTCGGCCTCACTCAGCAGCTCCCAGCTCCAGTCGATCATCGCTCGCAGGGTCCGTTGCCGCGCCGGTGCTCCTCGCCGCGGCGCGTCGAGCAGCCGGAACCGGTCGTCGAGGCGAGCGAGCAGTTCGTGCACTCCCAGCACCCGGACCCTCGTGGCGGCCAGTTCCAGTGCCAGCGGAATACCGTCGAGTCTGCGGCAGATCGCCGCGACGACGGGAGCGGAGTCCGCGTCGAGAATGAATCCGGGAACCGCCGCGGCGGCCCGTGCCTCGAGGAGCCGCACCGCACTGAACATCCGCGCCGAGGCCACGGGGTCGGTCGCACGGTCGGCGGAGGTGCCGGCGTCCATCGGGACGCGCAGTGGCGGAACTGTCCAGATCACCTCGCCGGTGAGTCCCAGCGCTTCCTGGCTGGTCGCCAGCATCCGCAGGCCCGGCGCGACCCGCAGCAGCCGCTCGGCCAATGCCGCGACGGACGCCACCACCTGCTCGCAGTTGTCCAGCACCAGCAGCAGATCCTTGTCCCGGACCGCGTCCGTGAGCCGCTCCATGAGGTCGCCACCCACGGCCGCGGGAAGTGGTCCCGTCGCCGGGTCCTCCCGGACGCCGAGTGCGGTGGCGACGGCCTCCAGAACCCATTCCCCCGAGTGCGGACTCGTCTCCTGGCATGCGTGCCGGTCAAGACCCGCGAACTCGACCAGCCACACCCCGTCGGCGGTCTTGTCCGTGAGTTCCGCAGCCGCCTCGATCGCCAGGCGCGTCTTCCCTACCCCGCCTGGCCCGGTGAGCGTCACCAGCCGGGAGCCGGTCATCAGGGAACGAACCGTGCGCACGGCATCGGATCGGCCGATGAGCTCGGTCAGCGCAGCGGGGAGATTCGTCCGTGGCCGAGCCCGCAGCGGCGCTGGTTCCGTGGATTCCGCCAACTGCGTATCCTGCCGCAGGATCGCCTGGTGCATCTCGGTCAGTTCGGGGCCTGGCTCGAGGCCGAGTTCGGTGGCGAGGCGTTGCCGCACATCCGCGAAGCTGTCCAGCGCCTCGCTCTGCCGCCCCGCACGGTACAGCGCACGCATCTGCAATGCCCGTAGTCGCTCGCGGAGCGGATGCAGGGCGACGAGGTCACCGAGCTCGCCGGTCAGGGCCGCGTGCTCACCGAGACTGAGCCTGGCCTCGGCGCGCAGTTCCACGGCGGCCAACCGGTCCTCCGTCCACCGCTGGATCGCCGCGACCGCGAACGGCTCGTCGCCGAAGTCCGCCAGTGCGGGGCCGCGCCACAGGGCGAGCGCGTCCGTCAGGAGCGCGGCGCGCGCCGGAGGGTCCTCGGTGTCACGCGCCCGCTCGACCAGTGACCGGAACCGGTGCAGGTCCAGCGAGTCGGGGCCGAGACGCAGCAGGTAACCGGGCGGTTGGTGCACCACGAGCGCCCTGCCACCCGGTTCGGCGTCCTCCAGGGTCCTGCGCAACTGGGAGATCTTGGTCTGCAGCGTGTTCGCCGGGTTCGCCGGCCGGCGTGCGCCCCACAGGTCTTCGGCGAGCCGGTCGGCCGACACCACCCGGCCCTCGTGCAGGAGCAGATCCGCCAGCAACGCCCTGACCTTGAGCTCGGGCACCCGGACGAGGTCGCCGTCGGTGCGCCACACGGTCAGTGGCCCCAGTACCCCGAATCGCAAGTTCTGCCTCGTCTCGCTCGAACTGGTCGCCAGATGACGTTAGCGCGGCCCACCGACAGCGTCCGTCGGCCGGCCATGCGCGAACCGTCGGTGAACCATGCGCGCCGCGCCGCAGAGTGGATCTCGTCAACCAGGAACACCACGAAAGCAGGACCACATGTCTCAGACATCCACTGACAGGGCAGCGGTCAGCGTGCTCGGTCTGGGTGCGATGGGCAGCGCACTGGCAGAGGCGCTGCTCGCCGCAGGACACCCGACCACGGTGTGGAACCGTTCGCCCGCGAAGGCGGACCCGCTGGTCGCCATGGGCGCGGTCCGTGCCGCCACAGCTGCCGAGGCCATCTCCGTGAACCGGCTGGTGGTCGTCTGTCTGCTGGACTACCGGTCCGTACACGAGGTGCTCGACGACGTTGCGGGGAAGCTGGCGGGCAAAACGCTGGTCAACCTCACCAACGGCACACCGGGGCAGGCCGAGGAGTTCGCCCGGTGGGCCGCGGAGCACGGCGCGGACTACCTCGACGGCGGCATCATGGCGGTGCCGCCGATGATCGCGACGCCCGACGCCTTCCTGCTCTACAGCGGATCGAGTGGGGCCTTCGACGAGTACCGGGAGACGCTGGACGCGCTCGGGGAGAGCGTGTTCCTGGGTACCGAACCCGGTCAGGCCGCCCTGCACGATCTCTCACTGCTGAGCGGGATGTACGGCATGATCGCCGGAATCCTGCACTCGTTCGCGCTGATCGGCGCCGACCGGGCCGAGACGTTCGCGCCGCTGTTGCGCCGCTGGCTGACCACGATGACCGCCTATGTGGACGGTGCCGCCGCGCAGATCACCGAGGGCGACTACACGCTCGGTGTCGTCTCCAACCTCGCTATGCAGGCGGAGGGCTACGTCAACATCCTGCGGGTCGCCGAGGAGGAGAACGTGACCCCTGTCCTGCTGGCCCCACTGGGGCCGCTCATGCAGCGCAGGGTCGCGGACGGCTACGGCCACGAGGACATCACCGGGCTCGTCGAACTACTCACCAACCAGAAGTGACGAAAGGAAACACGGCATCGTGAACGACAACCGGCACCCGATCACCTTCATCGGACTCGGTCCGATGGGGCAGGCCATGGTGCGCACCTACCTGCGCAACGGCAACCCGATCACTGTCTGGAACAGGACGGCGAGCAGGGCCGACGCCCTCGTGGCAGAGGGCGCGATCCGAGCGGCCACCGTGCGGGACGCGCTCGCCGCCACCGAGCTGGTACTGCTCAGTCTGACCGACTACCAGGCGATGTACGACATCCTGGGTGACGCGGGCGAGGCCCTGAGCGGCCGCGTGGTCGTCAACCTCAGCTCGGACACTCCACAGCGGACCCGGGAGGCCGCCGACTGGCTGGCGGCGCGGGGAGCGGTGCTGATCACCGGCGGTGTCATGGCCCCGGCCGAACTCGTCGGCAAGGACGGCGCCTACGTCTTCTACAGTGGACCACAGGAGGCGATGGAGACGCACCGCCCGACGCTGGAGCTGATCGGCAGGGCCGACTACCTCGGCGAGGACCACGCCCTCGCGCAGCTGTTCTACCAGGCTCAGCTCGACATCTTCCTGACGTCGTTGTCGGCGTACATGCACGCCACCGCCCTGGTGAAGTCGGCGGGTGTCAGTGCGCAGAAGTTCCTCCCGTACGCGGTCGACAACTTCGACACCATGTCGTCGTTCATCGTGGACGCGGCGCGGGAGATCGACGAGGGCGACTATCCGGGTGAACTGGCGAACGCCAGGATGATGGGCGCGACGGCGGATCACATCGTCGGCGCGAGCGGGGACGCGGGGATCGACCTCGCGCTGCCCGCCGCTGTCAAGGAACACTACGACCGAGCCATCGCCGCGGGCCGTGGGACGCAGGGGTGGCCCAGCCTGTTCGAGACGATCAGGAAGCCGGCGTAGGTACCGCGCCGGGCGCAGGTTGACTGCCGGGCGTACCGAGCGGTGCGTAGACGAGGTGTCGTGTCAGGGCGGACGACCATCCGGACGGCGAGGCGAAGACTCGTTGCCGGATGAGTTGTCCGCCCACGACGCGAGGGATCACCGCCATGCAACAGCAGATCGCTGCCCCACACGCGCCACGCGTGCCCCGGCTCACGCCAGGGGCGCGTAAGGCCGTGGTCATCCTGCACGTCATCTCGTCGGTGGGCTGGCTGGGTCTCAACCTCGGCACGCTGACCCTCTCGGTCATCGGGCTGACCACCTCCAGCGCGGACCGTCAGCACGCCGCCTTCGGGGCCCTGGCGATGCTCGGGGAGTCGCTGCTCATCCCGATGAGCCTCACCGCGTTCGGTACCGGCCTGGTGCTCGCGTTCGGTACGCGGTGGGGACTGGTGCGGTACTGGTGGGTCCTCGTGAAGTTCGTGCTCACCCTGATCGCGGTGGTGCTGATCCCCCTCTCGCTGCTGCCGGGAATTCGCGAGGTCGCCGACACCGTCGGCGGCACGCCGCCGGGCCAGCTGGTCGATCTCGGCGCGGGAGCCGCCGATCTCATCGTCGCTGGCTGTGTCTCGACGGCCATGTACACCGCCAGCGTCGTGTTGTCGGTGCTGAAACCACGGCGGCGCACCCGGTGGGGTCGAAACTAATATTGGGCAGAACATTGACGCCCGTAATCGCAAGGCCTAACTTCTTGGTGACGCCGACAGTGCGGCAAGGAAGGGCTGGCATGGATCTCACGGGCAAGGTCGCGATCGTCACCGGCGGAGGCGGCGGTTTGGGGTTGGCCTACAGCAGGGCACTGGCCGCCGCGGGCGCGGCCGTCGTGGTCAACGACGCCGACGAGCGGGCCGCGAAGGAAGCGGTCGAGTCGATCGTCGCCTCGGGCGGTCGCGCCGTGGCCGAGCCCGGCGCGGTCGGTTCCAGCGAGGTGGCCGAGGCGCTCGTGGCGCGGGCGGTGTCGGAGTACGGACGTCTCGACCTGCTCGTGACCAACGCGGGTATTCTGCGCGACCGGGTGCTCTGGAAGATGAGCGACGAGGACTTCGACGCCGTCGTGCACGTCCACCTCCGCGGGACGTTCACCTGTGTGCGGGCGGCCGTGCGGCGCCTGCGCGAGCAGGGCGAGGGCGGGCGAGTCGTCGTGATCGGTTCGCCCGCGGGCCAGCGGGGCAACTTCGGGCAGACGAACTACTCCGGTGCGAAGGCCGCTGTCGTGGGCATGGTCCGGACCTGGGCCATGGAATGCGCGAAGGCCGGGATCACGGTCAACGCCGTCGTCCCGGTAGCCGCCACCGCGATGACCAAGACCGTCCCCGCCTTCGCTCCGTACGTCTCCGCGCTCGGGGAACGGGGCGAGCCGTTCCCCGGCTGGTTGCGCAAGGGCGAGGGATTCGGCACCCCGGAGGACGCCAGCGGCCTGGTGGTCTACCTCGCCTCGGACGCCTCCGCTGCCGTGTCCGGCCAGGCGATCGGCATCGGCGGGGGCAAGCTGTCGTTGTGGTCGCATCCCGAAGAGGTGGCCGTGGCCTACACCGACGGTGGCTGGGACGGCGACGCGATCGCCCGTGCCTGGCCGACGTCGGTGGGCAGGGAGCCGCGTTCCGTCGGCATCCCCGCACCTGTCCCCGCGAAGGACTGATCGGCGTGCTCGTGGACGACCTGGTGGCGATCGACGTACACACCCATGCCGAGGTCTCGGCGAGTGGGCACCCTTCGCTGGCGCCCGAGCTGCTGGCGGCCTCTGCCGCCTACTTCAAGGCACACGACCATCGCCAGCCCACCATTCCGGAGATGGCGGCCCACTACCGTGAACGCAGGATGGCCGCAGTGGTGTTCACAGTGGACACCGAGCACGCGACAGGACACCCACCCATCGCGAACGAGGAGGTCGCCGAGGCGTGCGCGGAGCACGCGGACGTGCTGATCCCGTTCGCCAGTGTGGATCCGTGGCGGGGCAAGGCCGCCGCTCGCCTCGCACGCAGGCTGGTCGAGGACCACGGGGTACGGGGCTTCAAGTTCCACCCCAGTCTGCAGGACTTCTCCCCGGACGACCGAATGGCGTACCCGCTCTACGATGTCATCGAGGAACTCGGGGTACCCGCGCTCTTCCACACGGGGCAGACCGGGATCGGCGCTGGAGTACCCGGCGGTGGTGGTATCCGGCTGAAGTACTCGAACCCGATGCTCGTCGACGACGTGGCCGTCGACTTCCCCGAGCTGCGCATCATCCTCGCCCATCCGTCGTTCCCGTGGCAGGACGAGGCACTGGCCGTCGCCACCCACAAGCCGCACGTCTACATCGATCTGTCCGGCTGGTCGCCGAAGTACTTTCCGCCCCAGCTGGTGCGCTACGCCAACTCGCTGCTGAAGAAGAAGGTGTTGTTCGGCTCGGACTATCCGGTGATCACCCCCGATAGGTGGCTCGCGGACTTCGCCGAGCTCGACATCAAACCCGAGGTCCGGCCGCTGATCCTGAAGGAGAACGCGGCACGGCTGCTCGGCCTGGCGAAGGACTGACTTATGCGGAACCAGGGAATCGGGTCGTGGACCGCGCGCAGGGCACGCAAGACGCCGAACGCGGTCGCCGTGCTCCACGGGGACGTCCGGTCGACCTACGCGAGGTTGCACGAGCGGTCCACGCGCCTGGCGCACGGCCTCCGGGATCTCGGTGTCCGGCGCGGGGACCGGGTGGCCTTCCTCGGACCGAACCATCCGGCGTTCCTCGAGACGCTGTTCGCCGCCGGGACGATCGGTGCCGTGTTCGTGCCGCTGAACACCCGGCTCGCTGCCACCGAACTCGGTCACTGCCTCACCGATTCCGGTAGCCAGGTCCTGGTGCACGAACCCGGCCGGGAGGCGCTGGTGGATGCCGCGACGGCCGGTTCGTCCGTCCGGCACCGTCTTGTGATCACCGGAAACGATGGGGAGTCCGGGGCGTCGTACGAGGTACTGCTCCGTGACCGGTCGGCGGAGCCGCTGGACGAGCCGGTCACGCTCGATGACCCGTGCGTGATCATGTACACCTCCGGTACCACCGGCCGGGCCAAAGGTGCCGTGCTCACCCATGGGAACCTGACGTGGAACAGCGTCAACGTGCTGGTCGACATCGACCTCGCCGCCGACGAGGTGACCCTCGTGGTGGCGCCGCTGTTCCACACCGCGGGTCTCAACATGACCTGCCTGCCGACCCTGCTCAAGGGCGGCACGGTGGTACTCGCGCCCGCGTTCGATCCGGACGGCGTACTCGAGACGATCGAACGGCACGGCGTGACCTACATGTTCGGTGTGCCGGCGATGTACGACGCGATCGCCGCGAGTCCTAAATGGGCGCAAACGGACCTGTCGAGCCTTCGGCAGGTGAACTGTGGTGGAGCGCCGGTGCCACCGCACACCATTCGCACCTATCAGGAGCGGGGCCTGGCGTTCAGCCAGGGCTATGGCATGACCGAGGCCTCGCCCGGTGCGCTCTACCTCACGCGCGACAGCAGCGAGGTGAAGGCGGGAACGGCCGGCGTGCCACATTTCTTCACCGACGTGCGGATCGCCGACCCGGCGGGGCAGGAGGCCGGCGTGGGTGAAAAGGGCGAGATCCTCGTGTCGGGGCCGAACGTGATGAGCGGCTACTGGGGGCTCGCCGACGCCACGGCGGCCGCCTTCACCGGGGAGGGGTGGTTCCGCTCCGGCGACGTCGGAGTCCTTGACGAGGACGGCTTTGTGTCCGTTGTGGACAGAATCAAGGAGGTCATCATATCCGGCGGGGAGAACATCTACCCGGCCGAGGTGGAAGCCGTCCTGTACGACCACCCCGCGGTGTCCGAGTGCGCCGTGATCGGCGTGCAGGACTCCAAATGGGGTGAGGTTGGCCTGGCCGTCGTCGCCGTCCACGACGAGGTGCGTCCCGGCGAACTGCTCGCCTTCCTCCAGGAACGCATCGCCAGGTACAAGGTGCCCAAGACGGTGACCTTTGTCGACGAACTTCCGCGCAACGCCACCGGAAAGATCCTCAAGACCCGCCTTCGTGCGCAGTACGGCAGGCCCGACCAGACCGGAGAACACGGCTGATGACGCAGACGACGACACACTCGGTGCAGGGGATCGCGGGCATAACGGCGCTCGCCGGGACTGACCTGGGCCACACGGACTGGCTGGAGATCACCCAGGGCCGGGTGAACACGTTCGCGGACGCGACTGGCGACCACCAGTGGATCCACGTGGACGTGGAGCGAGCCAAGGCAGGTCCGTTCGGCAGGCCGATCGCCCACGGCTACCTCACGCTGTCGTTGATCATCCCGCTGTTCAACGACCTGCTGGAGATCAACGGAATCGAGATGAGCGTCAACTACGGCCTGAACAAGGTGCGATTCCCTGCTCCGGTTCCGGTGGGCGCGAGGGTTCGCCTAGGGGGCGCGGTCGCCGACGTCAACGAGGTCAAGGGCAACGGGGTCGAGATGACAATGGACTTCACCGTCGAGATCGAGAATTCGGCCAAACCGGCGTGCGTCGCACAGGCGGTCTACCGCCACTACGCCCGCCCCTGATCTCCCAACTCGAGCCCCGGTTGGCAGATCCGGTGGGTCGCGTTCGCGGGGCCCTACGTTGGTAGGGAGTTTGTTGACCTGTCGCAATCGCGGGGTTTATGGTCTAGACCACATCGAGCATGACGTCAGTTGCTGGCGTAGTTTCTCCCGCCCTGCTCGACATTCCTTGAGACCGCGCAGGTAACCATGTCCACAAAGGAGTCGACATGAAGAATCTCAAGCGGAGGATCGCGGCCGTCGCGGCCGGAATAGGCATCGCACCGCTCATCGTGGTGACCATCCCGGTCGGAACCGCCAGTGCACACGGCTACGTCTCCTCACCGCCAAGCAGGCAGGCGCAGTGTGCCCAGGGCGTGGTGCCCTGCGGGCAGATCAAGTGGGAGCCGCAAAGCGTGGAAGGCCCCAAGGGCCTGCGCAGTTGCAGCGGAGGCAACGCACGGTTCGCCGAACTCGACGACGACCGGAAGGGCTGGCGGGTCACACCGGTCGGCGGCACGACGACGTTCAACTGGACCCTGACCGTCGGGCACCGCACCAGCACCTGGGAGTACTTCGTCGGCGGCAGGCGGGTCGCGGTCTTCAACGACCACGGCGCGCAGCCCGGCTCCTCGGTGTCGCATCGGGTCAACCTCGGTGGAGCGTCCGGTACCCAGAAGGTGCTCGCCGTATGGAACATCGCCGACACGGCTAACGCCTTCTACGCCTGCATCGACGTCCGCGTCGGCTGAGCGGCGGGGTACGCACCGGGACAACCCGAGTTCGACCAGGGGCCGCCTACGGTGCTTGCCGCACCGGGGCGGCCTCGGCCGTTTCGCCCGACCGCGCCTCGTCCGGCTCGTCGTTGAGGCTCGACCGGTGGCTCTCCTTCGTGGCGAGGATGGACACGGCCGTCACCAGGCAACAGGCCGCGATCACGGCCGACACCACGACCGTGCTGCCGCCGCCGGACGCACTGAGAATTCCGGCGAACACCACCGGAGCGAATCCGGCCCCCGTGGCCGCGATCTGATATCCGAGAGACGCTCCGGTGTAGCGGGTACGGGTGCCGAACATCTCGGTGTAGAGCGCGGCCAGCGGCCCGTACATCGCCGGGTGCACGAGTGACTGGCCGAGGACGACGGCGAGCGTGAGGACCACGGCGGAACCGGTGTCGATCATCGGGAACAGCAGGAAGCTCAGTACCGCCATCCCGACCGCGCCACAGAGGACGACCGGACGCCTGCCGATCCGGTCGGACAGCGCGGAGAACCCGATGATGCCGAAGACCGCGCCGACCGAGGACAGCGTCAGCGCGTTGAGCACGGTCTGCCGCGCGAAGCCTGCCTCGACGGCGTAGGCGATGACGAAAGTCGTGAGGGTCGCCTGTGCGACGAACGCGCCGAAGCCGACACCCACCGCGAGCGCCAGATTCTTCGGATGCCTGCGGAAGACCTCCACCAGTGGCAGTGAACGGGGCGCGCTGCTCGCGGAGTGCTCGGTGCGGGCGAACACCGGCGTCTCCGTCACCTTCAGCCGGACGAACAGGCCGAGGGCGAGCAGAACCGCGCTGAGCAGGAACGGAATCCGCCAACCCCAGCTGAGGAACTGCTGTTCGGTGGTCACCGAGGCCGTCAGTGTCAGGGCGAGGGTGGACAGCACCATGCCGGTTGGGGCGCCCGCATTGGTGAAGCTGGCCCACAGGCCGCGCCTCGAGGTGGCGTGTTCGGCCGACATCAACACCGCACCGCCCCATTCGCCGCCAACGGCGACGCCCTGCACGACTCGCAGGAGGACCAGCAGAATCGGCGCCCAGCCGCCGATCTGGGTGTAGGTCGGCAGCAGGCCGATGAGAATGCTGGCCACGCCCATCATGCTCATGCTGATCACCAGCATTCGCTTTCGGCCCAGCAGATCGCCGAAGTGCCCGAAGACGATCCCGCCGAGCGGTCGCGCCACGTAGCCGGCCGCGAACGTGCCGAGGCTGGCGGCCGTGCCGACCAGCGGATCGAGGTTCGAGAAGAACACCGTGCTGAACACGAGCGCCGATGCGGTGGCGTAGAGCAGGAAGTCGTAGAACTCGATCACGCTGCCGAGATAACTGGACAGCACTGCCCTGCGAAGTTGGGTGGGGGAGTGGTGGGGAGGGGTTTCGGTCATCGCGGTGCCCTGTCTGGTCGGTGGCCGCTGTGCTGGATAGGACATGAATCGGACGTGGCGCGCATCACGTATGCCTCAGCAAAGTAAGCAATCCTGTCACGGCCGTCAAGGGAGTGCCCAATATCGGGTTCACTACTCTTGTCGTGTGACTGACGAACTCTTCGAGACGGAGAGCAGCGAGGCAGACGTCGCGGGCGCACCGCGCCCCCAGACGCTGCTGCTCACCTTCTTCGGCGGCTATGTGCTCGGCAGGGGCGTGCACGTGGCCACGGCCAGCGTGCTCGATGTGCTGGGCAGGGTCGGCGTGTCCGAGCACGCGACGCGGTCGACGCTGAGCCGGATGGCCAGACGCGGACTGTTGCACCGGGTGCGCCGGGGTAGGCAGGTCTACGTCGGCCTCACCCCGAGGTCCAGGGAAATCCTGCACGAGGGGGAGTCGCGGGTCTGGCGGATCGGCGCCGTCAACACGCACTGGGACGGCACCTGGACCCTGCTCGGGTTCTCGCTGCCGGAGTCCTGGCAGCGGCAGCGTCACGTGCTGCGTTCGCGCCTGCTCTGGGCGGGGTTCGGCAGCCTGCAGGGTGGACTGTGGATCGCGCCATCTACGCTCGAGGTCGCCCCGTTGATCGAGGGTCTCGAGGCCGCGGGGCATGTGAAGGTGTTCCAGGCACGAGCCCTGCCGCCGACCGATGTGGACGATCTCGTGCACGACGCGTGGGATCTGGACACCCTCGCGGCGCGGTACGCCTGGTTCCTCGAACGGTGGGACGCGGCGGAACCGCCGAACGGTCTGCCGGACAGTCTCGCGCGGCAACTGCTGCTGCAGACCGAGTGGCTACAGCTCATCCGGCAGGATCCGCGGCTGCCACAACAACATCTCCCGCAGGACTGGCCCGCGGAGAGGGCGCAGAAGGCGTTCCGCGCCCTCTATGCCGACCTCGAGCCCGCGGCGAAGGCCATCGCCGCCGAAATGCTCGACACCATCCCGGACACCGAGGCGGACGCCGACCAGCCGTAACCAAACACACACGGTCACTCCGGGCGCAGGCGCCGTTCCACGTGGGTGGGCAGCACGCACGCGGTATCGATGAGCGTGTCGACAAAAGCGCGGGTGACCGGGTCGGTTTCACCCCTGGTGTAGGCGGCCAACGGCCGTCGCACCGGGGGGTCCGGGCGGAGGAGTCTTCCGGTAAACCTCGGCGGGATGACGTTCGCGGGCACGAGAGCCGGGCCGAGGCCGGCCGCCGCGAGTTGCGGGGCGGCGGCCGACTGTTCGGTGTGGACGGCGGCGCGGGGCTGGAATCCCGCCGCGGCGCAGGCCTGGTCGACGACGTCGGCGAGCCCGTTGCCCGGTGCGTAGTGGACCCAGTCCCGGTCGGCAAGGGTGCGCAGTTCGATGTCGGTCGCGCTCGCCGCGGGGTCATCGGGGGGTAGGACGACGACGAACTCCTCTGTCCCGAGTGGCCGGACGTCGCCCTCCCATTCGCGCGGGGGCGGGCCGACGGCGAGATCGGCCTCGCCCGCGAGCATGGCGTCACGTAACTCGTCGGCGTGCCGATGCTCGAACAGCCGGATCCGTATCCCCGGATGGCTGCGCCGCCAGGTGCGCAGGACCGGTGGCAGCACGCCGAGGCCGACCGAGTACACGGTGGCGAGCTGCAGTTCGCCCCGCTGCAGGTCCGAGGCCTGGCGTGCGGCGCAGCGGGCGCGCTCCGCGTCGGCGAGCACGGCCCGGGCGTGCGGGAGCATCGCCCTGCCCATCGGCGTGGGTCGGACCGAGCGGGTGGCCCGCTCCAGCAGTGGGCCACCGATGCTCTTTTCCAGCGCTCTGACCTGGTGGGACAGCGCGGGCTGGGTGACGTGCAACAGCGCGGCGGCACGGGTGAACGAGCCCTCGTCGACGATCGTCACCAGGTACTCCAGCTGCCGCAAGGTCGCCATGAACGCAGCTTATCGGCATGGGACGCAGGGGCCCGGACGCTAATGCTGAGGCGATGTCCGGCGCCGCGAAGATCACCAGTCAGCGGTGTTCACTCGTTGGGGAGTTGGTTACTCTAACGTGTGTACCTCTTCGTGGAGTGACGTTCGCTGCCGAGGGGCAACGGGTACGCGGAGTGGTCACGTCACGAACAAGGGTGGTAGCACCGTGGACTATGGCAGTAGCGATATCGGCCGTCGGCTGCGGGAAATCCGCTCCTGGCGGCAACTCGGTCTGCGCGCCACGGCGGAGTTGTCCGGGATCAGCTACGGCTACCTGGCGAAAATCGAACGGGGCGACAAGCCGGTCAACAGCCGCAAGGTGCTGGAGGCACTGTCGGCGACCCTGCGGGTGTCCCCTTCGGAGCTGATCGGCAAGCCCTACGCCCCTGTCGACGTGCCGTCCGGCGACGTGCACGCGGCGGTACCGGCCATTGAGGACGCACTCACCGCGTGGTGGGTGGGCGAGGTGCCGGACGGCCCCCAGCGGTCGTGGCAGCTCGTGCGGGCGGATCTCGAGCGACTGAACACAGTGCTCCGGCCGAACGCGGATTTCGCCGCGCAGGCCGAGTTGCTTCCCGTGCTGATCAGGGATCTGCTTGCTGCGGTCGAAGATCAGCGGCACCAGCGTGCCGCGCTGATCGGCCTGCTGAGCGCGTACAAGTCCGCTGCGTACCTGGCTCATGACCTCGGTGTCGGGGGATTGCCGACGCTGGCGGTGGAGCGGATGCGGCAGGTGGCCGAGCGACTTGACGATCCGATGTGGACCACATATGCGGGTTATCAGCGCGCGCAGCTTCTCGGCGGGGTCAACCGGCGGCGTCAGTACGAGCTCGCCGTCGGGGTCGCCGACGCGCAGGGTGCTCGCACCGAGACGGCAGGCCTTGCCCATCTGACGGCCGCGCTCGCGTCGGCAGCACAGGGAAACGCGGACACGGCGCGGACCCACCTCGACGAGGCGGCGGATCTGGCCGAGTGCATCGAGGCCGATGTCAGCCCGTGGATGCAGACGAACTTCGGCCGGACGAACGTAGGCATCTGGCAGGTGTCGATCGGTGTGGAACTTGGCTACGGCGCCAAGGTCGAGGAGATCGCGTCCTCGGTCCGCCCTGGTGGCGTTTCCCAGTCCCGGCAGGCGGCGTTCTGGATGGACTACGGCCGCGGTCTGATGACCGAGGCGAAGACCCGGGAACGCGGTCTGGTGGCGCTGCTGAAAGCCGAACAGCTTGCGCCGCAGAAGATCCGCAACAACGTGTTCGCCCGGGAAGCCGTGGCTGACCAGCTCAGAAGGGCGCAGCGGGACGCGGGCGGCCGGGAGTTGCGCGGGCTCGCGTGGCGAATGGGTGTGGCGCCAACTGGGTGAAACCGGTCAGGTGTGTCCCGCAAGGACACAATGAGTGAGAGATTACTCATAGCTTGTGAGTTATGACGGACAGCAGCGGTGCTGGTGTCGGCTGGGGATTCATCTGGCGCACCAGATACCTGGTGAAATGCGTCGACCGCAGCACGGGACGCGATGTGCCGGTGCGGGGGTACCTGTGAGGCGGCGGCACGCGAAGTCCGTGGTGCCGGACAGTTCGACACCGGGGCACGTGATGCTCGGCGGCGTCGTCGATGACGAGCGCAGGTGGATCCACTGGGTGCCGGTCGGCGCCGAGCCTGTTCGTCACCGCCTCGGTATCGCGTATCGCGCGGTCTGCGGTGCCGCTTGCGTGCCCGCAACTGCCGACTATCTCGCCGTACTGCAGGCGTGCCCGGAATGCGACGAACGTGAACGCGGATTCTCCCACCGGACCAGGGCAGCGTGCTGTGCCGAGGATATGCGGGGATCGGTGCGGTAAGCGGCGGCCGTGCCGTCGGCGCGGCGCGCTGCCCTGCCTGACAACCGGGCGGGTGCGCGGAGATCCCGCGCACCCGCCCGGGTTCCACTGCGTGGCACGCCGCTCGTACCCAGTGTCATGAGCAGAGCTCATAGGTCGGATGAAGAACAAGCCTTGGACCAATGATCAGGCGTGGACGACGATCGCTCTCATGAGTTCTCACCGCAACGTTGGTCTGGTCGTCGGGGCGAACGGGGTCATCGGCCGCAACCTCGTGGACCACCTGCTCGAACTCGGTGACTGGGACGTCATCGGTCTCTCTCGGCGGGGCGGTGCGGACTCCTGCCGGGTCCGGCACCTGCGGGTGGACCTGCTCGACCGCGCCGACTCCGCGGCCAAGCTCGGCGATCTGCGCGAGGTCACCCATATTTTCTATGCCGCGTACCAGGAACGGCCGACCTGGGCGGAGCTGGTCGAGCCCAATCTGGCGATGCTGGTCAACGTCGTCGACGCGGTCGAGCCGGTCGCCGACGATCTGCGCCATGTCAGCCTCATGCAGGGTTACAAGGTCTATGGTGCGCATCTCGGGCCGTTCAAGACCCCGGCGCGGGAGAGCGACGCCGGGCACATGCCGCCCGAGTTCAACGTCGACCAGCAGGACTTCCTGATGCACCGGCAGCGGGGCAAGTCCTGGACCTGCTCCGCCCTGCGGCCCTCGGTGGTGAGTGGAGTAGCACTCGGCAACCCGATGAACCTCGCCATGGTGATCGCCATCTACGCCAGCATGTCCAAGGAACTCGGTCTGCCACTGCGGTTCCCGGGCAAGCCCGGCGCCTATGACAGTCTGCTCGAGATGACCGACGCCGGTTTGCTGGCGCGGGCGACAGTGTGGGCGGCTACCGACAAACGGTGCGGCAACCAGGCGTTCAACATCAACAACGGCGATCTGTTCCGTTGGAGCGAGTTGTGGCCGAAGATCGCCCGCTACTTCGACCTGGAAGTGGCGCCGCCGCTGCCGATGTCGCTCGAGGCCGCGATGGCCGACAAGGAACCGTTGTGGGACACGATGGTCGCCAAGTTCGGACTGGAACCCAACAGCTATCGAGATGTGTCGTCCTGGGCGTTCGGCGACTTTGTCTTCTCCTGGGACTACGACGTGCTCGCCGATGGATCGAAGGCTCGCCGCTTCGGTTTCCATGAGTTTGTCGACACCGAGAAGATGTTCATGTCCATCTTCGACGACCTCCGCGGCCGCAGGATCATTCCCTGACGCTGCTGGCGCCTCAGCCGATGTGGCGCATCAGTTGCCGTGTCTCCATGTCCACACCGTTGAGGAGTGCGGAGTTCAGCCGGTTCTGCCAGGGATGTCCCAGCCAGTACAGGCCGGGCACCGGCGAGATCCCTCGAGTCTGTTGTGGACTCCCCGCCTCGTCGAGGGCATTGACCACCTTGAGCCACTCATAGCCGGGCCGGAAACCGGTGCACCACAGGACGTTGTCGAAGCCCTCCCGGGTGCCGTCGGCGAAGGCGACCTCGCGCCCGTCGCAGTCGGTGACCCTGTGCGGAATGTGTCGGACGACGTGCTGATCAATCAGCTTCCTGAGATTGAAGCCGATGACGGTGTCCGAGTGGGGCCGCGCGTACCGCGAGACCCAGGCGTCCTTGTCGGCGCGCAACATACCGGTCAGATGCATGAACCAGAACAGGCTCACACCCGCGATCGTTTTCGGGGCATAGGCGATTTGGCCGTTGGTCGCGATCGTCACCCGGCGTCCGGCGGAGAGTTCCTCCGCGATCTGTGTTGCGGAGTTTCCGCCGCCCACAACGAGGACGTTCCCGGGGCCGAGGTCGTCCGGCCGGCGGTAGTCCTGCGAGTGCAACTGCCGTACGGCGGAGTCGAGTTGGTGCGCGCACGCTGGTACGTGCGGGGTGTGGAATGGTCCCGCCGCGATCACCACTGCCTTGGCCTCCAGAGTCTCATCGTCCCCGGTGGCGGCGAAGACACCGTTGCGCGACTGGAGACTCTGTACCCGGAAACCATTGCGGACGGGGAGGTCGAACTGCTCGCGATACCGCTGGAGGTAGTCGGCGATCTCGTCTTTCGTCGGGTAGTACTGCATGTCACCAGGGGCTTTGAGGCCGGGTAGGTTCACGAAAGGGCGAGGGGTGAAGAGTCTGAGCGAGTCCCACCGATCACGCCAGACGTCGCCGGTGCGTGGCCGTTCGTCCACGATGGTGAAGCTCAGCCCCGCCTGCCGCAGCCGGTACCCCATGCCGAGGCCGGCCTGCCCGCCGCCGATGACGATGACGTCCAGTGGTTCCATCCGGTGTCTACCTTTCTCCGGCGGGTTTCGCCCGTACGTGCATCCGCTCGCCCTGTGGCCCGAACAGGCTGAGGATTTCGACCGGCGCATCGCCCGTACTGCCGAACCAGTGTGGCAGCCGAGTGTCGAATTCGGCGGCCTCGCCGACCTTGAGCACGACGTCGTGGTCCGCGAGTATCAGCCGTGCCTTCCCGCTGAGCACGTACAGCCACTCGTAACCCTCGTGCGTGCGCGGATCGGGTTCGCACCGGGTGCGGTCGAAGACCATCTTGAACGCCTGCAGACCACCGGGTTGCTGAGTCAACGGCACCACGGTCGTGTCCCCGCGCTTGACCGGCTTCAACCGCACCCGCGGATCGCCGACCGGCGGGGCGTCCACCAGTTCGTCCAGAGGCACCTGGTGTGCGTGGGCGATCGGGAGAAGTAGCTCCAGGCTCGGTTTCCGCTGTCCGGATTCGAGCCGGGACAGCGTACTGACCGAGATCCCCGTGATCTCCGACAAGGTCGAGAGGGTGCACTCGCGTTGCTGACGGATGAGTTTGAGTCGTGGCCCCACTGCGGCCAGCACATCTTCCATCTGCCTATTGCAGAAACAGCAAGTCGATTTGTCAAGTCTTCGGCGGGTTGTACTTGACGGGTTTGTGGAGGCGGGGTGGTCGTGTGGTGTGGTGGTGTCTGGTGGGTGTGGTGATGGTGAGGGTGTTGTCGTGTGGGTTGACGGTGTGGTGCCAGTCGGGTTGGTCTTTGAGTTGGTGGTGGGTTTTGCAGAGGCTGATGAGGCGTTGTTCGGTGGTGGTGCCGTGCTTGCGCCAGTCGAGGCTGTGGTCGAGTTCGCAGGATTGCGCGGGTCGGTGGCAGCCGGGTGTGCGGCATTCGCGGTCGCGGATGCGGATGAATTCGTCGAGGGCGGCGGTAGCGGGTGCGGCCGAGGTCGGTGGGGTGCCCGGTGATCGGGTCGGTGAGGATGCGGCGCCAGGTGGTGTTGGGTCCGGTGGCGATCTGGCGGGCCAGCCAGGCGGGGATGTAGCCGTGCCCGGTCATCTCGGCGGGTTGGTTGTCGAGGTGGAGGAGGGTGGTGGCGGCGATGTAGACGAACACCTCCGCCCGCATGTTCCCCGACCCGGTGCCGGTGCCGTCACGCAGGCACAGCTTCCCGAACAAGTCGGCGCGGAGTTGGTCTAGGGTGTCGGTCGCTCCGGCGTGGCGTAATCGTCGGACTTCGCGGTCGATGCGGGCGTAGATCGAGGTGGCGATTTCGGCGGGCAGGTCGGCGATCAGGGTGGCCATGCCCTCGCCCTGCGGCACCAACTGCACGGACCGTTCCGCCCGCCGTCGGGCGACGCGTTTGGCGTAGCCGTCGGGGTCGACCTGGGCGACGACATGGTTCGCCGCCCGCCGCAACCGCGTCGGGTCTTTGCCCGCCAACCGCTGCGACAACCGCTCATCGGCAAGCCGCGCGAGATCATCGGACAGACACCCAGTGACGTCGGCGATCTTGGAGGCCTTGTACCCGTCCACTACCCCGGCCCGCATCGCGGCCAGGGTGTGCGGCAGTCGGGTCGTCAACGCCACCGCGAGCGACACCATCCGCTCCGCGCAATGCGGAGTGATCGACAACGCCAGCGCGACTTCCTGCGCCACGTCCCGAGGGATCCCCGGTGACGTGGACGCCAGCTCGGCGATGTCACACAGCTGCCGCGCCTCCATTGTGGACCGTGTCCGCTCGATCGACTGCAATCGTGCGACGAGCCCACAATTGTAGGAAGGGGGTCCGACAGAAACCGGCGCAGCGGTCTCGTTCCCTGGGTAATTGTCGCTCCCGGCCACCCCGAAAGGGTGATGCGTGGAGCGACAATTGCGCAGGGCGCGCCGAAGGCGAGCCCGAAACCCCACCACGTGTCCCCCGAAAACGCGCACAAACCGCAAACACCCGCACACAAACCGCAAACACCCGCACACAAACCGCAAACACCCGCACACAAACCGCAAACACCCGCCCTGAAAGTGCAAAATCAGGAGTTGCGGATGCCGTGGAGGGCGATGGTGGTGACGGCGTCGGCGATCTGGTCGGGGTTGGTGCCGCGGCGGGGGCGGTACCACTCGACGAGCGAGTTGATCATGCCGAAGAGGAGGCGGCTGGTGGTGGCGGGGTCGATGTCGGGGCGGAGGTCGCCGTCCTGGGCGGCCTGGGTGACGAGTTCGGTCACGAGGTGGTCGATGTGGCGGCGGCGGGTGAGGGCGGCGCGTTCGACGGGGGTGTTGCCGCGGATGCGCAGTAGGAGGGTCACGAAGGGCAGTTGGTCAATGAGGACGGTGACGCTGCGATGGATGAGGTGTTCGAGGCGATCGATGGCCGGACCGGAGGTGGAGTGCGCTTCGGTGGCGACCGTGCTGAGGGTGTCGAGGGCACGGTTGGTGGCGAGGCGGAGAAGTTCCTGCTTACTGGGCACGTGGTGGTAGATGGCGGATTTGGTGATGCCGAGTTTGCGGGAGAGGTCCTCCATACTTGTGCCGTCATAGCCGCGTTCGTTGAACAACATGACGGCGACCTGAAGGAGAGATTCCAGGTCGTAGCCGGGGCGGCCGCGGCGGGCCGGCCTGCTCGACGGGGCAGCGGTCATGACAGGAGTATCCAGAATCGGTTCAGGCGCCTGCGCGCCGGTCGATCACCCTGCGCATCTTGCCCATCGAACGCTCCAGGCTGTCCGGTTCGACAACCGCAACCTCCACCGACACTCCGACACCGTCCTTGATCCTTGCCGCGATCTCCGCGGCCGCGGCCGCCCTGCGGTCCGCCGAGGTCTCCGGGTGGGCCTCGACCTGCACAGTCAGGTGGTCCATCCGGCCCTTGCTCGACCGCACCAGCTGGAAGTGCGGGGACAGGCCGTCGACGCGCAGGACGATCTCCTCGATCTGCGTCGGGAAGATGTTCACTCCGCGCAGGATGATCATGTCGTCGCTGCGCCCGGTGACCTTCTCCATCCGCCGGTAGGCGAGCCGTGCCGTGCCGGGCAGCAGCCGGGTGAGGTCCCGGGTCCGGTAGCGGATGATCGGCAACGCCTCCTTGGTGAGGGAGGTGAACAGCAGTTCGCCGTTCTCGCCGTCGGGCAGCGCGTTCTCGTCGATCGGGTCAATGATCTCCGGGTAGAAGTGGTCCTCCCAGATGTGCAGGCCGTCTTTCGTCTCGACACATTCCTGGGCGACGCCGGGGCCCATCACCTCGGAGAGTCCGTAGATGTCCACCGCGTCGATGTCCATCCGGCTCTCGATCTCGCTGCGCATCTGCTCGGTCCACGGTTCGGCGCCGAAGATGCCCACCTTGAGTGAGCTCGCCCTCGGGTCGACGCCCTGGCGCTCGAACTCGTCCAGCAGGGTGAGCATGTAGGAGGGCGTCACCATGATGACCTCGGGTTCGAAGTCGGTGATGATCTGCACCTGGCGTCCGGTCATGCCGCCGGAGGCGGGTATGGCGGTGCAGCCGAGCTTCTCGACCCCGTAGTGCGCACCGAGACCACCGGTGAAGAGGCCGTAGCCGTAGGCGACGTGCACCTTCTGACCGGGCCGGCCTCCTGCGGCACGGATCGAGCGCGCCATGACCGTGGCCCAGGTGTCGATGTCGCCCCCGGTGTAGCCGACCACGGTCGGTTTTCCGGTGGTACCGCTGGAGGCGTGGATACGCCGGATCTGGTCCTGCGGCACGGCGAACATGCCGAACGGGTAGTTGTCCCGCAGGTCCTGTTTCGTGGTGAAGGGGAACTTCGCCAGGTCCTCCAACGAACGGCAGTCCTCGGGGTGGACGCCGGCCGCGTCGAACTTCGCCCGATAGAAGGGGACGTTGTCGTACGCGTGCCGCAGTGTCCACTGCAGACGCTCCAGCTGGGTGGCCAGTAGCTCGTCGCGGCTGAGCCGCTCGGCCGGGTCGAGGTCGACGGGTGCCGGCGCCGCACCGAGGCGCCGCTTCGTCGAGGCTTCGCTGTCGATGGTGGTCACCTGGTATCGCCTTCTCGCGCAATCGTGCGGCTGCGGCCACGGAACTCCGCGACCACGTCCCGGCCAGCCGCGGATTCCCGGTATACGGTCACGTCGTAGATGCCGTTGCGCCCATAACTGGTGCGTTCCTCGGCCACTGCCGTGAGGTCCTCGCCCAGCCGAGCGGCGGCGACGAACGAGATCTCCGCGCCGGAGGCCACCGTCATCGGCCCGTGGCTGTTGCACGCGCAGGCGAACGCGGTGTCGGCCAGCAGGAAGAGGTAGCCGCCGTGGGCGATGTCGTGTCCGTTCACCATGCTCTCGGTGACGCGCATGCGCGCGCTCGCCCTGCCGTCGGCGGCACCGAGCAACTCGATCCCGAGGGACCGGGAGGCGGAGTCGGCGGCGAACATCACCTGAGCCGCATCGTCGGCGTCGTCTGGCACCGCGCGAACCTCCCTTGCCGACTGACCGAATGGACGGTTAATAATGTGTGCCGCTCAGTAAAGGCAGCGCTCGTGCCGATGTCAAGAGACGGTTGTCGACCCGGTTTTCGCCGGAATGGAGGGCATTATGAGTTCAGCAGTGCCGGAGGATGTCGGGGTCGTCGGCGGTGGCCGGATGGGTGCGGGTATCGCCCAGGTCTTCGCCGTCGCCGGGGCGCGGGTGTCGGTAGTGGAAGGTGACGCCGCCGCCGCGGATGCCGCCCGCGAGCGGATCCGGGCCGGACTCGATCGGGCGGCCGAGCGGGGGAAGCTCGAAGTGTCCGCCGGGGAGGTCCTCGACAGGATCGCGATCATCACCGATCCCGCTGACCTGCCCCGTGCCGCGGGCCTCGTCGTCGAGGCGGTACCGGAGCGAGCGGAGGTGAAGATCGAGGTCCTCACCGCCGCCGAGCGAGCTGTCGGCGAGGACACGGTGCTCGCGACGAACACCAGCTCCCTTTCGATCGCCGAACTGTCCGCCGCCCTGAGCAGGCCCGAGCGGTTCCTCGGCATGCACTTCTTCAACCCGGTGCCCGCGTCGCGACTGGTCGAGGTGGTCACCGGACCGGACACGGGCACTGCCGCCCGGGACGCCGTGCTCGACTGGGTCGGCGCGCTGCACAAGACCGCCGTCACCGTGCGGGACTCGCCGGGCTTCGCCACCAGCAGGCTGGGCGTGCTGCTCGGGCTGGAGGCGATCCGGATGCTGGAGGAGGGGGTCGCCGACGCCGAGTCGATCGACACCGCGATGGAACTCGGCTATCGACACCCGATGGGCCCGCTGCGTTCCACCGACCTCGTCGGCCTCGACGTGCGGCTGGCGATCGCCGACTACCTCCACGGCACCCTCGGCGAGCGGTTCTCGCCGCCCCAGCTGCTGCGGGACAAGGTCGCGCGCGGTGAGCTCGGGCGCAAGGCGGGACAGGGGTTCCATCGCTGGGAGTAGCGGTGCGCCTGCGATTGCGGCCTTTCGCCGTGGGTGTGAGGACGCTACCATGACTTCCTGAACGTTCGGTTGGTAATTAAGAACCCGGGAGGGCGGATCCGATGGCAGCAGTACTCCGTAGCTATGTCTCCGGCGGCTGGCAGGCCGCCGAGGGCGAGGGCTCGCCGCTGCACGACGCGGTGACCGGCGAGGAGGTCGCCCGGATCTCCTCGGCCGGTATCGACATGGCGGGCGCACTGGAGTACGGCCGCAGGGTGGGCGGTCCCGCGCTGCGGGAGCTGACGTTCCACCAGCGTGCGGCGCTGCTGAAGGCGCTGGCCTCGCACCTGCGCGAGCACCGCGACGAGCTGTACGAGCTGTCGGCGCGCACCGGTGCCACACCGGGTGACTCCAAGTTCGATGTGGACGGCGGAATCGGCGTCCTGTTCGCCTACTCCAGCAAGGGCAAGCGCGAGCTGCCGAACGACACCGTGTACGTCGAGGGCGCGGTCGAGCCGCTGTCCAGGGGTGGAACCTTCGTCGCCCAGCACATCGCCACACCACTGCACGGTGTCGCGGTGCAGATCAACGCCTTCAACTTCCCGGTGTGGGGCCCGTTGGAGAAGTTCGCTCCCGCGTTCCTCGCGGGTGTGCCGAGCCTGGTCAAGCCGGCCAGTCAGACCGCGTACCTGACGGCCCGGCTGGTGGAGCTGATCATCGAGTCCGGAATCCTGCCGGAGGGCGCACTGCAGTTCGTCTGCGGGAGCGCGGGCGACCTGCTCGACCACGTGACCGGGCAGGACCTGGTGTCGTTCACCGGTTCGGCGACCACGGCGCAGAAGCTCCGCGCGCACCCGGCCATCGTGCGCGGCAACGTCCGGTTCAACGCCGAGGCCGACTCGCTGAACTGCTCGATCCTCGGCCCGGACGCGGTAAAGGGCACGCCGGAGTTCGACCTGTTCGTCAAGCAGCTGGTCACGGAGATGACGGTCAAGGCAGGCCAGAAGTGCACGGCCATCCGCCGCGCGTTCGTCCCCGCCGACGTGCTCGGCGACGTGGCGGATGCCGCGAGCGAGCGGCTGGCGAAGGTGACGGTCGGGCACCCGACCGCCGAGGGCGTCCGCATGGGGGCCCTGGCCAGCCTCGAGCAACGCGAGGAGGTCCGCCGCTCACTGAAGGCACTGCTCGACGTCGCCGGCGTCGTGTACGGCGACCCCGAGCAGGTCGAGGTCGTCGCTGCGGACGCCGAGCGTGGCGCCTTCCTCTCCCCGGTGCTGCTGCGGGCCGACGACCCGGAGCGGGCGGAGGTGCACGAGGTCGAGGCGTTCGGCCCGGTCTCCACGCTGCTGCCGTACACCTCCACCGCGCAGGTCGTCGAACTCGCCGCGCGCGGGCAGGGCAGCCTGGTCGGCTCCGTGGTGACCGGAGACCCGGAGTTCGCCCGCGAGATCGTGCTCGGTGTCGCGCCGTGGCACGGCAGGCTGCTGGTGCTCGACACCGACAACGCCAAGGAGTCCACCGGGCACGGTTCGCCGATGCCGCAGCTCGTGCACGGCGGTCCGGGCCGCGCGGGTGGCGGCGAGGAGATGGGTGGCATCCGGGGCGTGCTGCACCACATGCAGCGCACCGCGGTGCAGGCCAGCCCGACGGTGCTCACGGCCGTCACCGGCCGCTGGGTACAGGGAGCACCGCGACAGGAGGGCGTCCACCCGTTCCGCAAGTCGCTGGCCGAACTGCGCATCGGCGACTCGGTGACGGCGGGCGCCCGCACCGTGACGCAGTCCGATGTGGACCATTTCGCTGAGTTCACCGGGGACACCTTCTACGCCCACACCGATCCGGAGGCCGCCGCGGCCAACGAGCTCTTCGGCGGCATCGTCGCGCACGGCTACCTGGTCGTGTCGTTCGCCGCGGGCCTGTTCGTCTCGCCGGAACCCGGCCCCGTGCTGGCCAACTACGGCCTGGAGAACCTGCGCTTCCTCACTCCGGTCAAGCCGGGGGACGCGCTGACCGTGACGCTCACCGCGAAGCAGATCACTCCCCGGGAGAACGCGGACTACGGCGAGGTCCGCTGGGACGCCGACGTGACCAACGCCGACGGCGACTCGGTGGCCAAGTACGACGTGCTGACCCTGGTGGCGAAGGAGGCGACGGCATGACCGCAACGCTGTCGGACGCCGAACTCGAGCGGCACTTCGAGCGGACGATCGAACGGGACCAGCGGCTGGAGCCGAGGGACTGGGTGCCGGAGGGCTACCGCAAGACGGTGGTCCGCCAGATCGCCCAGCACGCGCACTCGGAGATCATCGGCATGCAGCCCGAAGGTGCCTGGATCACCCGTGCGCCGTCGTTGCGGCGTAAGGCAATCCTGCTGGCGAAGGTGCAGGACGAGGCCGGCCACGGGCTCTACCTGTACTCGGCAGCGGAGACCCTCGGCGCCGACCGGGCGGACCTGACCGACAAGCTGATCAGCGGCAGGCAGAAGTACTCCTCGATCTTCAACTACCCGACGCTGACGTTCGCCGATGTCGGGGTCATCGGCTGGTTGGTCGACGGCGCCGCGATCTGCAACCAGGTGCCGCTCTGCCGCAGCTCCTACGGTCCTTACGCCAGGGCGATGATCCGGATCTGCAAGGAGGAGTCCTTCCACCAGCGGCAGGGCTACGAACTGCTGATGACCATGATGCGCGGGACCGAAGCGCAGCGGCGGATGGTGCAGGAGGCCACCGATCGCTGGTGGTGGCCGTCGCTGATGATGTTCGGCCCGCCGGATGCGGATTCGCCCAACACCGAGCAGTCGATGACGTGGAAGGTCAAGCGGCACACCAACGACGAACTGCGTCAGCGATTCGTCGACATGTCGGTGCCGCAGGCCGAGGCGCTCGGCGTGTCCCTGCCGGATCCGGACCTGAAGTGGAACGCCGACCGTGGCCACTACGACTTCGGTCCGATCGACTGGGACGAGTTCAAGAACGTGTTGCGGGGCAACGGCCCCTGCAATGCCGAGCGCATCGCCCACCGGCGGCGTGCGCAGGAGGACGGCGCCTGGGTCCGTGAGGCGGCAGCCGCCCACGCGGCCAAACAGGCAGCGTTGAAGGGAAGGGCGGCATGACTGAGCCGGTGCGGCATGACTGGCCGCTCTACGAGGTGTTCGTCCGGGGAAAGCGCGGACTGAACCACGTGCACGTTGGCTCGCTGCACGCCGCCGACGACCAGATGGCACTGCACCACGCCCGCGATCTCTACACACGGCGCAACGAGGGCGTGAGTATCTGGGTGGTCAGGGCCGCCGACATCACCGCGTCGAGCCCGGACGAGAAGGACCCGTTCTTCGCGCCCAGTGGCGACAAGGTGTACCGGCACCCGACCTTCTACGACATCCCCGACAACGTCCCCCACATGTGAACGGGTGTCGAGAATGAGCTTTGACAACGCCTATGAGGCGATCACCGAGGAGAACGACTCGTCCCGGTGGGCGTTCGGCACCGGCTTCGACGACCCGTTGTCCGGAGTGGACACCACCGTTCCGGCGGAACTCGACGCCGCCCGGTTGTCGGCTTACTGCCTCATGCTCGGCGATGACGCGCTTGTCATGTCCCACCGGCTGCAGGAGTGGTGCACGAACGCTCCCGAGTTGGAGGACGAGGTGGCGATCGCCAACATCGGGCTCGACCTGCTCGGGCAGGCACGGCTGCTGCTGACACGGGCGGGCCGGGCCGATGAATCCGGTCGCGGCGAGGACGACTTCGCGTTCTTCCGCGAGCAGGGCGAATTCCGGAACGTCCGGCTCGTCGAGCTCGGTGGGGGACACTTCGGGCACCTCATCGCCCGGTTGCTGGTCTTCTCGACCTGGCGTCTCGCGCTGCTGCAGCGGCTGACCGCCTCGCCGGACCCGGTGCTGGCCGCAATCGCCGCCAAGGGAGTCAAGGAACTCACCTACCACCGCGACTACGCAGCACAGTGGGCTGTTCGACTCGGTGACGGCACCGAACTCTCCCGGGAGCGGATGCAGGACGGGCTGGACGACACCTGGCCCTATGTCGAGGAACTGTTCACCACGCACCCCGTCGAAACCGCCGTCGGTGTCGATCCGGCCTCGCTCCGCGAGGAGTTCGGCGATGTCCTGACACAGGTCCTGTCGGCCGCGACGCTCACCCGCCCGGAGCACCCGGGAATCGCCGGTGTGGCTGGCCGGACCGGGCGCGACGGCGTGCACACCGGACAGCTGAGCTTCCTGCTGGCCGAGATGCAGAGTGTCGCGCGGGCGCATCCGGAGGGGACCTGGTGATCGCCATGAGCCCCGTGCTCGACGCCAGGACGGTCGCCGAGACCGTCACCGATCCGGAGCTGCCGATGCTGACCCTGGCCGACCTCGGCGTGCTGCGGGACGTTCACGAGCGGGACGGGAAGGTGGTCGTCTCCATCACCCCGACCTACACCGGTTGCCCCGCGATGGACACGATGCGCGACGACCTGGAGCATGCGCTGCTGGACGCGGGCTACTCCGAGGTCGAGGTGCGTACCGTGCTGCGGCCCGCGTGGAGCACGGACTGGATCACCGAGCGTGGCAGGCGCAGGCTCGCCGATGCCGGTATCGCCCCGCCGGGCACGGCACCCCGATCCGGCGACGGGCCGGTACCGCTCACCCTCGGCGCGCCGGTGCGCCGCGTGTCCTGCCCGCAGTGTGGATCGGCCGACACCGAGGAGGTGTCCCGGTTCAGTGGGACCGCCTGCAAGGCGCTGCGCCGCTGCCGTTCCTGTGCCGAGCCGTTCGAACACATAAAGGAAATCTAGTGAGGATGGGGCGTCTGCAAGTACCACCGAGCAAGATCATCAGCGTCGCCGACTACCTCCAATCGCACTTTCCCGGGAAAGTGCGACACGTGCACGCGCAAGGACCGCACTTTCCCGGGAAAGTGCGGGGCCGTGAAGCTCCCCGTTCCCGGTCCTGGGCTTGTCCTTCCGCACTTTCCCGGGAAAGTGCGATTACCAGAGGGAGTCGAACACAGTGAGCGTTGCTACCTCGTCCAGGTTGCGCGGCGACTTCCACCGGCTCACGGTGGCCGATGTCGAGGCGCTGTGCGACGACGCCGTCGCGGTCACCTTCGACGTGCCCGGGGACCTCGCCGACGCGTATGCCTTCCGGGCAGGTCAGTCCCTCACCCTGCGACGCTTCGTCGACGGCAGGGAGGAACGCCGTTCGTACTCCATCTGCGCGCCGGAGGGTGCGGCGCCACGGATCGGGGTGCGGGAGGTGCCGGACGGTCTGTTCTCCCGGTGGTTGGTCCACGACGTGCGACCGGGAGACGAGATCGAGGTGGCCACTCCGACCGGCAACTTCACCCCGGACGTCGACGCGCCAGGGCATCACGTCCTCATCGCGGCAGGCTCCGGCATCACCCCGGTGCTGTCCATCGCCGCTTCGGTGCTGCGAAATCCGGCCTCCACGGCCACCGTGCTCTACGGGAACCGGCGAACCGACACTGTCATGTTCGCCGACGAGCTGGCCGACCTCAAGGACCGCTACCCGGCCCGGCTCGAACTGGTGCACGTCCTGTCCAGGGAACCCCGCGAGGCAGACCTGTTCACCGGCCGGTTGGACGCGGAGAAGCTCCGCGCGCTGCTCGCGGTGCTGCCCGACTCCCGACGAGTGGATCACTGGTGGTTGTGCGGTCCGTTCGGCATGGTCGAGGATGCCCGCCGGGTACTCACCGAGTCCGCTGTGGACAATGCGCGGGTGCATCGGGAACTGTTCTATGTGGATGACGTACCGCCCGAACCCGTCCGGCACGAGGAGGCGCCACTCGACGGCGAGACCGCCGAGGTGACGCTGATCCTGGACGGACGGTCCACCACCGTCGCCCTGCCGCGTGACCGGGCGGTCCTCGACGGCGCCCAGCGGTCCCGGCCGGACCTGCCCTTCGCCTGCAAGGGCGGGGTGTGCGGCACGTGCAGGGCGAAGGTCACCACCGGCAGTGTGCGGATGCGCCGCAACTTCGCCCTCGAGGAGGCGGAGGTGCGGGCCGGGTTTGTCCTCACCTGCCAGTCGTTGCCGACCTCCGACGAGCTGACCGTCGACTACGACGCCTGAGGGTCTGTCGCCGGTCGCGGGGTGCTCACCCCGCGACCGGCGCGGACGTCACTCGATGGTTTCGGGCGTGGTTGAGCCGTTGTCAGGCAGCGCGGTGCCGTTGACCGTGCCCCGGTGCAGGCGGAGGAACTCGAGGTGGCGTTCGTACTGGTCGAGGATGTCCCCGATGAGCTGGTCCTTGCTGTAGCCCAGCACGTCGTAGTCCTGTCCGCCCTCGGTCAGGTACACCTCGAAACGGAAGTAGGTGTCCTGAGTGCTCAGTGAGCCGACCGCGAAGGCGGGCGTCTCCGCCTCCGAGGGCCAGATGCGGTAGCGGAACTCCTCCTCGCGCCCGAGCGCGACGGACAGGTCCAGGTGCGGCAGACCGAGTTCGGTGACCAACTCCTCGGTCACCGCGGCGTCAGCGCCCTGCGTCCGCAACTCCTCGGCGACCTCTTCGAATGCGGGTCGCGCCGACTCCTCGACGAACCGGGATGCCGTGCGCCTGCCAGGGTAGCTCATCACCCTTGCCAGGCGCTGCTTCCAGGTCCGCGACACTCCACGTCCCTCCACAGTGGTGCGCTCCGAAAGGGACGATGGCAGCGTGGTCTTGAAGCTTTCCTCACGGGACCGCTCGACTCGCAGCGCCTTGTAAAGCCCCCACATGATCAGGAACATCACGAAGGAGAACGGCAGACCCATGATGATGGTCGCGCTCTGCAGGGTCGGTACTCCGCCCACGAGCAGCATCGCCAGCGTCAGCAGGCCGATCGCGGCCGACCAGAAGATCCGCAGCCACTTCGCCGCGTCGGTTCTCGGTGTCTTCAGATACGAGGTGAAGTTGCCCATCACCAGTGAGCCGGAGTCGGCCGAGGTCACGTAGAACAGCAGGCCGACGAAGGTGGCGAGGCCGGCGCTCAGCGTGACGCCGGGATATTGGTCGAGCAGCGAGTAGAACGCCTGTTCAGGCTGGTTCATCGCTGCGTCGCCGAACTCGGCGTTGCCGTTCATCACCACGCGCAGTGCGCTGTTGCCGAAGATCGACAACCAGGTGAGGGTGAACAGGAACGGGATGACGAGGGTCGCGGCCACGAACTGGCGGATCGTCCGTCCACGCGAGATGCGGGCGAGGAACAGGCCGACGAACGGTGCCCACGCGATCCACCACGCCCAGAAGAACAACGTCCACGAGTTGAGCCAGTCGGTCGGCCGGTCGAACGCGAAGGTGTTCAGTGTCATGTCACTGAAGCTGCTGACGTAGTCGCCGATGTTCAGCACGATGGCGTTGAGCAGAAAGATCGGGTCCTCGCTGAACAGGATGAACAGCATGAGGCCGATCGCCAACACGACGTTGAGTTCGGACAGGCGCCGGATGCCCTTGTCCACGCCGGCCACGGCGGAAACCGTGGACATCAGCACGGCCAGGACAATGAGGCCGATCTGCGCGGCTGTGCCTTCGGGGATGCCGAAAAGGAAGTTCAGGCCGTAGTTGAGCTGGACGACACCGATGCCGAGCGACGTCGCGATGCCGAAGATCGTGCCGAGCACGGCGGCGATGTCGACCGTGTGACCGATCCTGCCGTGAATCCGCTTGCCGAAGATCGGGTACAGCGCCGAGCGGATGGTCAGGCCGAGGTTGTAGCGGTAGGCGAAGTAGCCCAGCGCCATCCCCATCAGCGCGTACATGGCCCAACCGGTGATGCCGTAGTGGAACAGCGTCCACACCAGCGCTTCACGGGCTGCCTCGATGGTCTGTCCGTCGCCGACCGGTGGCGCCAGGTACTGCGTGACCGGCTCTGCCACGGAGAAGAACATGAGATCGATGCCGATTCCCGCGGCGAACAGCATCGCGCCCCAGGCGAAGATGCTGTAGTCCGGCTTGGAATGCTGCGGCCCCAGTTTCACCTTGCCATAGCGGGAGAGCGCGATGAAGACGACGAACACCAGGAACAGAGTGGCCGCGAGGAAGTAGTACCAGCCGAAGCCCTCGGAGATCCACGAGACAACGGTGCCGATGGCCTCCGAAGCCGCGACCGGGGTGACGATCGCCCAGATGGAGATGGCGAGGATGCACGCGGAGGAGCCGAAGAAGACCACCGGGTTGATTCGGTTCTGCTTCTCCTCGGGCGGGCTGTCATCAGGCCCAGGCCGTTGCTCGGTATCTTCGGTGGTGGTCACGATCTCTTCCCTTTCGGTCCGGCGTCGTTTCCGGAATTCGCGCTAGTCGGCGAAAGCCCGTTCCGGTCGCAGCGCCCGGCGCGGCTGCTGTGCACTCCCGTGTGGACATATGCAGCCTGCCGCGGCAAAACCGGTTTCCTCTGGTCCTGCCGCGGCATGGTCGGGCACAAATGCTACATCGGCGACACCGGCCTGGCGCGGTACCGCACTGGCGGGTGGTCCGGAGCACAAGGTATGTGCCGTGAAGGTGGCCGCCCGTCATACTGGCCGCATGCGCTGGCACCCGGTCCGGGAACTGGCCGGCTTCCTCGCCGGGAACTGGCTGGTCGAACGCGAGATCGCGACCGCCGCCGATATCCGGATCGGCACCTTCCACGGGACGGTCGTTGTCGAGGCCGTCGATGGTGAACTGGTGTACCGCGAGGAGGGCGTCCTCGATCTGGGTACGCACCGGGGTCCCGCGACCAGGGTGCTGCGCTACCGGCCGACCGGTGCCGCACGCGCGGATGTCCACTTCGAGCACGGTGGCTACTTCCACGACGTCGATTTGTGCACGGGTAGGTGGCAGGTGGAACATCCGTGCCGTGCCGATCACTACCTCGGCGAGTACCGCGTGTTCGGTTCCACGCACTGGCAGCAGCGGTGGCAGGTGACCGGTCCGGCGAAGGATCACACGATCGTCACCGATTTCCGTCGCTCAGCGTGAGCGCGGCGACCACGCGCAAGCGTGCGGGACCGTGCCAGTGTGCACCGTCGCCGAGGTGAGGGCGCTGTACATCTCGGGTCGCCGATCCGCCAGCAGGTCGGCATGCGCTGTCAGGGATTTGTCCCTGGCCAGTTCCAGGTCGATGTCGGCTGCCGCGACCCCGTCCGCATCGGGTTCACCGAGCACCCATCCTTCGTGGCTGATGACGGCCGTTCCCTCGGTCCACCGAACGCCGCGCTCGACACCCGAGCGGTCGCAACATGCCACGAAGACGCGGTTCGCGCGTGCGGCCGCCATCGCGAGGACGATCTCGGGCGCCCGCTCCCCGGCCGGACGTGGCACGAGCGGCCAGTTGACGGGCGCGGCGATGAGGTCGGCGCCGCGCAGGACCATGCTCCGGGGCATTTCGGGAAATTCCAGGTCGTAGCAGATGAGCACGCCGATCCTGCCCGCCTGGGTGCGCACCACAGGCGGCTGGTCCCGCCCCGGAGTGAACACGGTCTTTTCCCGGTCCCACAGGTGGGTCTTGCGGTAGACGGCCAGCACACCGGTCCGGTCCACCACCGCGGCGCTGTTGTACAGGTGGCCGTCCGCGCCCAGCTCGCAGAATCCGCCGACCACCACGGCACCACGGGCCGCGGATGCCCATCGTGCGAACAGCGGATGTTCCGGCGTCACGGCCACGCGCCTTGCCTGCTCCGACGTCTCGAAGACATAGCCCGACGTCGCCAACTCCGGTAGCACGACGACACGCGCGCCGCCGTCCGCCGCCCTGCGGACGGCGGCGACGGTCAGTGCCTGGTTCCCGGCGAGATCACCTAGCCTGGGTGCGAGCTGAGCGCAGACGATTCTGGTCATCCCTGTACTCGCGCTCCGCGAGTGCTCACCACACCTCGGCCAGTGGTTTGTCGGACAGTAGTTGCGCGAGCACGTCGAACTCGTTGAACAGCGACCACTCCTCGACAATCCGCCCCTTGGCGAAGTACAGCTGCGAAATACCCCACAGGTGTACCTTGCGTCCGGTCGGTTTCCCGTACAGCCCGAAGCCCCGGTGAGTGCCCGCACCCGACCAGCGGACCGAGGCGCTGAACCCCTCGGCCTCGTTGCCCATCCAGTAGACCTCGTCCACCTGGACGCCGAGGTCAGGGAAGGTGGCGAGGAGGCCCCGCGCCATTCCCCGCACGTCCGAACGGCCGTATCCACTTCGGTTGCTGGTGCCGTGCCAGCGTACGTTCGGCGCGTACGCCCGGTCGACCGCGCTGAGATCGCGCCGGTTGTACGTGTCGTGGAACAGGGCACGCACCGCGTGGTCGACGTCGAACACGCGACCGCGAGGGGCCGGGTACGGCTCCGGCTTGCGACCTCCGGTCAGCCTGTCCGGCTCGACCAGTTGCCGTTCGGTCAGCGGCGCGATCCCGCCCTCGTTGCCGTACGTCCGGGCGGCCTCTGCCACGTTGATGCCGAGCTGCGAGAGCTTGGCCGCCGTGTTGTACAGCACCCACTCCTCGAAGATTTCGTTCTCCCGCACCACGCAGTTGGCGATGACCCAGGTCTCGAGCTTGCGCCCCGTCGGCGGGCCCCAGCGCCAGGGACCGGTGTGGTGCCCGATGTTGATGGCGCGGTGCGAGGTGACGAAGCCCTGGTCCTCGTCGCCGGCCCAGATGACGTCGTCGGCGTAGTGCCGGCAGTCGGGGAACGCGTTGATGCTCTGCATCGTTCCGTTCACCAGTTGCTCGACGCCGTACTTGAAGCCGCTGTCGTCGTACAACCTGCAGCCGGGACTGTAGGTGTCGTAGATGTAGCCGACGTCCTGGTCCTCCCAGATGCGGTGAGTGATGCGGACGATGTAGTCGACGATGTCGGTGTAGGTGTCCTCGAACCCGCGCATCGGCTGCCTGCGCTCGCCCAGTGCGGCACTGGGACGGTCGGCACCGCTGCCCGGACGAACCGAGATGGAGTAGTCGGTCGGCATCGTCCGCGCGCCCGGAGCCATGGTGCCGCCTGGCGTGGAGGAGGGATTGGCTGCCGGGGACTGGTGTGTCGGCTGGGTTTCGGGCGGTACGGACTCGCTTGAACCCTGTTCGGCGGATTTCGCCATCTGTTCGGTCCCTTTCTATGCGTGGTGTTCGGCAAGTCGGAGGGTGGCAGTCGCCCGGTGTGCCGCCATGCCCTCGTACTCGGAGATGACCTCTACGGCTTCGGCCGCCGCGGGCGTGGCCTCCCGGGTGACCCGTTGGTAGGTCAGCGGTTTCAGGAACCGGGAGACGGAGAGGCCGGCGCTGTGCTTCGCGCCACCGGCGGTCGGCAGCACGTGGTTCGTCCCCGCCATGCCCTTGTCGGAGTAGGCGACCGTGCTCCACCTGCCGAGGAAGATGGAACCGTAGTTCCGCAGCGCGCCAAGGTAGTAGTCGTCGTCAGCGGTCTGGATCTCCAGATGCTCCGGCGCGAGATCGTCCATCAGGGCGACGGCGGTGGCCGCATCGCGTGCCCATGTCACCGAGCCGAAGTCCCGCCATGCCGGTCCCGCGATATCGCGGGTCGGCAGCGTTGCGAGTTGCCGGTCCACCTCGGCGATGACCGTCTCCCCGAGTTGCTGCGAGGTGGTGACGAGTGCGGCGGGGGAGTCCTTGCCGTGTTCGGCCTGACCCAGCAGGTCGGCGGCGACCAGGCGCGGGTCCGCGGTGGCGTCCGCCAGGACGGCCACTTCGGACGGTCCGGCGAGCAGATCGATCGCCACCGTGCCGAACAACTGCCGCTTCGCCTCGGCCACGAAGGCGTTGCCCGCGCCGACCAGCATGTCCACCGGCTGCTCGTCGAGCAGCCCGAAGGCCATCGCGGCCAAGGCCTGGACCCCGCCGAGCACAAAGCTTCGGTCCACACCGGACAGGTGAGCCGCGTACAGGACCGCCGGGTCCGGCCTTCCGTCCCTGCGTGGCGGCGTACAGGCGAGGGTCGTCGGGACGCCGGCCGCCTTGGCCACTCCTACGGTCATGAACGCGCCGGCCAGCAGCGGGAAACGGCCGGCGGGCAGGTAGGCCCCTACTCGCTCGACGGGCACGTACCTGTGGCCGGTGATCAGTCCGGGAGCCAGTTCGGTTTCGAAGTCGACGAGGTGCGCACGCTGCGCACGGGCGAAACTCCCGGTGCGGTCGGCGCCGAGTTCCAGTGCGGCACGCAGCTCGGGAGTCAGATCGTCGCCACTGCCGCGCAGCTCGGCCGCGCCGATTTCGACATCGGACCGTTCCCACGCGTCGAGTTCCTTGGCATACCGCAGAACCGCGGGCATTCCGTCCCGCTCGATGGCGCTCAGCATCTCCGAAACCCGCTCGATGACAGCGGGGTCGCGTTGTGCGGCGGGGGCGTTCACTGCGGGGGCTTTGAGCAACCGGTACGAACCGTCGAGTTCGGCCAGTCGAGATGGCGTGTATCGCATGGGAACGACGCTAGATCCGGATTGAACAAAGGACAAGGTTGCCAAGTCTTGCGGATAGCATAGGGTTTTCCTATGACGCTGAAGCAACTGCGAGCCTTCCTGCTCGCGGTACGCATGGGCTCGTTCACCGCCGCCGCTACCACGATGCGTGTCTCCCAGGCATCCGTCTCCGAGTTGATCCGCAAGCTGGAGGACGAAAACGCCACGCCGTTGTTCACCCGCAGTGGCAGGAGGCTGGTACTGACCGCCGCCGGAAGCGCCCTCCTGCCCTACGCGGAGCAGGCGGTCGCCGCGGCCGACGACGGTGTGCGCGCCCTTCGCTCCGTGCGCTCGCTCGAAGGTGGCGTCGCGACCTTCGGACTGCTGCGCAACGCCGCCTATTACCTGCTGTCCGATCTGGCCCAGCACTTTCACGAGCGATACCCCGAGGTGCGGATCCGGCTCATCGGGTTGAACTCCGTCGAGGTCGCGGCGGCGGTCGCGGCAGGGACGATCGAGGCGGGCCTCGTCGTGCTGCCCATCGAGGCTGAAGGCCTCGCGGTGACACCGTTGCTGCGGGACCAGGTTCGCTACGCCAGTGCCACGCCGGAGCGGGTCTCGGCGCCCGTGTCGATCGAACAGATCGCCCGTTCCCGACTGATCCTCTACGACGCGCACTACGGCTGGCGGGACCCCACCCGCAGGCAGCTCGCCGACCGCGCGCAGCTTGCCGGGGTGAAACTCGAGCCGTGGATCGAGGTCGAGCACGTCGAGTCCGCACTGAGCCTGGTCGAGCGGGGCGTCGGTGACACCGTGGTTTCCACGGCGGTCGCCGAGAGTCCCGCCTGCCCGCGGTCGGTGCGCACGATCGGCTTCGCCGAACCGTTGCATGACACGATAGCGCTGGTGCGCAGGGCTGGAACCGTGCTCTCGCCAGCGACCCGCGAGCTTGCCCGGCTGGCTCAGCACATGCTCCTCGCTCGCGACGCCAGGACATGACAATAGGAGCCGCTTTCTTGGCAGCGCCCGGATCAGCACCGGGATACGTCGCTCTGGCCCTCGCCGTGCGCACGCAGGATCTGCGCGAGGATCGCGATCTCGTCGTACACCCGCCACTCCTGAACGACTTTTCCCTCCCGCAACAGGAACTGGGAGGAGCCGAGTACCTGGACGGGAGATCCGCTGACCGGGCCGTAGACAGGCGTACCGCAATAGGTGCCCCGCAACCACCACACCAGCCCCACCCGCAGGCCTCCATGCGGTACCGAGTAGTTGCTCACCACATCGCGGACCTCGACGGTGGCGTCGGGGAACGGTGCGAGCAGGTCGAGCAGGCCCTGTTGGTACCCGGCAGGACGGGTCAGTGTGCGGTGTCGTGAGGTGTGGCAGGTGACGTCGCGCGCGACGAAGTCGGCGGTCCGGTCGAGTCTGCGCTGGTTCCACACCTCGTCGACAAGCCGCAGTACCTGTGCGCAGTCGTCGCGGTGCTGATCTGGCCGCACCCCCGAATCGCCCTGATCGAGCACGTCCGCGTCGAGTGGCGCGTGCGGTTCCCAGCCGGCGAAGGCGAGGCCGCGCGCGACCTCGACCGGATCGAGTCCGAGCTGCTGGACGACCGCGTACTCGTCGCGCACCACCCATTCCTCCACCATGACCCCATTGCGGTAGAGGCAGTTCGCGATAGTCCGCGAGACGAAGTCCTTCCCGGTCGGCGGGCCGCAGGCCGAGGTTCCGGTGTGCGTGCCAGAGCTGAAGACCCGATGAGAGCTGAGAAAGGCGTCGTCACCTCGCTGCTCCCATACGACATCCTCGGCCTGCCCGACCCTGTCGGGAAAGGCGCTGATCTTCATCAGGGTGCCTCGCACCACCGGCTCCACGCCGTGGACCGTGCCGTACGCGCCGTGCACCACGGAGTCGGGCGCGTAGTTCTGCCTGATCAGGCCGATTCCACGTTGGACCCAGATCCGATCGGTCCATTCGGTGATGAACTCCTCGGGATCGCGGTAGGGGGCGTAGGCGGTCTCGGACAGCGTCATCTGATTCTCCTTGTCACACACGGTGCCGGTCGCTCAATACACAACCGTTGTCCGCTACCGCTCGAGTGCGCGGACGTTCGCCGCGGCCTCGTTCAGCGTGGCCCGGACATTCGCGCCGTGCGCCATCTTGTTGATCGCGACCTCGAGTTCGTCCTGGATCTGGGGCCAGTTGATCGTCATGGGAATGGTGCGGCCGCCCCGCAAGGACGACTCCTGCAGCCGCGGCATTCCGAAATTGGCGTCATTGACCTGCTCGTCGAGCATGTTCTCGGTGTGCACCACAACACTGGTGGCTGCGGCCGGATCGGACTTGTCCAGCGCGATCGCCCGCTCGACTGACGGGTGGGACAGCCATTTCAGGTACTCCCAGGCCGGTCCCTGCTGCTTCGACGTGTTCAGAATGCCCATGAGCCAGGTGTAGCCGTAGGTGATGGTCGGCTTTCCCGCCCAGCCGGGAAGCGGTGCGACGCCGAGGTTGTTCGCGACCTCGGGGGAGGTCTTCTCCGGATCGGTGAAGTCGTCGATCTGCCACGACCAGGTGAGCACGGTGTTCGCGGCGTTCTGTTCGAAGGACTGCGTGGCGTCCGTCTCGTTCCAGTTGGCTGATTCCGGCGGCGAGTAGCCGTCTCTGATCAGGGACACGTACTTCTCCGTGGCCTCGACCGCCTCCGGACTGGTGAAGGCGGGGGTGCCCTGGGCGTCGAAGACGTCCGCGCCGTTGCTCCACAGCATGGAGAGCCAGGTGTAGAGATTCTGTCCGCTGCCACGGCCGTACTGCCCGGCCAGCGGGTGGCGAGACCCGGTGCGTTTCAGTTCGGCGAGCTGCTCGGAGTACTCGTCCCAGGTTTCCGGTGGCTGCAGGCCGAGTTGCGCGTAGCGGTCCTTCCGGTAGAAGAGGTTGTAGGAGAAACCACGGAACGGCAGGCCGTAGACGCTGCCCTCCTCGCCCGCGGCTGCTGCCTGCTGAAACGGCGGCGGATAGTCCGCGATCGACCGGCCGGCCTTGTTCAGTGCGCCGTCAAGGCGCTGCAGGCCGATCTTGGCGGAGGCGCCGTAGGCGTCGGGCCAGGCGACAAGGTCATAGGTACCCCCGCCGATGGCGCTTTCCGCCACGATCTTCTGCAGGTACGAGTCGTAGGGAATGTTGGCCCACTCGACCGTGATTCCCGTGCGTGGCGTGAACTCGGTTTTCGTGCGTTCCCGCAGCGCCATGAACTGTGCCGTCGTGTTGCAGCAGATCAGCAGTCTGACGTGCGCGCCGTCGTAGGGCTTTCCTTGCACCAGTCCCAGTTCGTCCACCGGACCGCTCTGGATCGAGTGCTCGAGATCCTCGGGCTCGAAACCGCCACCGCACGCGCCCGCGAGCATCGTGGCCGTCAGTGAGAGGGCGATCGCGACCCAGGAGCGGCGACGGAACCGTCCGCGTAGTCCGTATCGGCTCACTTCACCGCTCCCATCGTCATTCCCTGCGCGAAGTGCTTGCGTACCAGCAGGGCCAGGATCAGCATCGGCACCATGACGAGCAGCCCGGCCGCCGCCATCTGCCCCCACGCGACGCCCTCCGGCCGGACCAGTGTCATCAGTCCGACCGGAAGGGTGGAGGCTTCGGTTCTGGCGAGGAACGTCGGAAAGAGGAACTCGTTCCAGGAAAGCAGGAACGAGAAGACCACTGACACGAATATCCCCGGCGCGGCCAGCGGGGTGATCACCCGCCACAGCAACGTCACCTGCGAGCAGCCGTCGAGCCGTGCCGCCTCCTCGATCTCGATGGGGAGGCCGTCCACGAACCCCTTGAGCAGCCAGGTGATGTACGGAACGACAAGTGAGAGGTTCACGATAATCAGTGCCGCGTGCGTGTCGATCATGCCGAGGCTGCGGAAGAGAGTCAGGAACGGCAGGGCGATCGCGACGCCGGGGATGAATTGTGTCGCCACGATGGCCAGCAGCAGGCCGCGGTGGCCGGGGAACCGGTACCGGGAGAAGGCGTAGGCGGCGAGCAGTGCCAAAGGTACCGAGATGAGCGTGGTGATGACCCCGATCACGACGCTGTTGAAAATCGGGCGGACGAGGTCGTTGTTGCCGCCCAGAATCTCGCCGAAGCTCTCGAGTGACGGAGTGAACACCAAAGATGTCGAGAAGACCTCGCCTTCTGGCTTGAACGCGGTCACCGCCAGCCAGAAGATCGGGAAGAGGATGAAGAAAAGGATGGCCAGAGTGGACAGTACGCGGAGCACGACGCCCAGTGTGCGTAGCTGGCCACGGTTGGGTGCGGATCGCGGGGCCGGTCGGCGGCTCGTGGTGGCCGGCGCCGGGTGGGTCGCCAGTTCGGTCACTTCTCCTCCTGCTTCGACATCGCGATCAGGTACGCCACGGCGAGCACACCCAGAATGAGCACGATGAGCCAGGACACGGCGGATGCGTATCCGATATCAAGAAAGTTGAATCCCTGAGCGTAGGCATAGAAGTTCATGGTTTCCGTCGCCCTTCCGGGGCCGCCCCCGGTCGTGGTGACCACCTGGTCGAAGACCTTCACCGAGAAGACGGCCTTCAGGAACACCACGATCAGAATCAGCGGACGGAGTAAGGGAAAGGTGACTCTCCAGAACTCCTGCCACGGATTCGCCCCGTCCACTCGAGCAGCTGCCCGGATCTCGGGAGAGATGGAGCCGAGTCCGCCGAGGAACATCAGGGCGATCAGTGGTGCCCAGCCCCAGACCTCCGTCAGCACGAGAACGAACAGTGCCCAGAAAGGGGATCCGAGCCAATCGATGTCCTCTGTGAACGGAAAGATTGAGTTGATCATCCGGTCGTAGACCCCGTAGTCGGGATTGAGCATGAAACGCCAGGAGAAGCCCTTGAGGGCGGGAGCGACCGCGAACGGCAGGATCAGCAGGGCTTTCGTGAACGCGCTCAACCTCGTGGCCCGGTTCAGGACCAGAGCTATCCCGAGTCCGAGACCGACGGACAGCACCACGGAGAGAACGGTGAACTGCGCAGTAACCAGGACACTGTTGAAAAATGTCTCCTCGCCGAACGCTCTGCTGTACTGGTCGAGCCCCACGAACTCCTGTGGACCGCGTGTCTCGTTGAGCCGCCAGTGCCGGAAGCTGTTGATCAATGCGGCGATCAGCGGATAGATCGTGGTCAGTCCGATGGCGAGCAACGCGGGAGCCAGGTGCAGGTACGGAACCCCCACGCGCTGCAGCGCGCCACGTCCGCGACGTCCGCCAGTGCTCGGCGGGGCGGTCATCGGAGCACGCCCCGCGCGGCCGCGGCGGCGTGTTCCGGGCGCTCGTCGCCCGTGTGGTGAGTGGCTTCCGGTCGTCTCGTCAGCACGATCGACTCCTTCGTGACAGCTGGCAACGAGTGCGAGAATTTCGGGAGTGTATGCGTATGTATAGCGGCGATACAAGGGGAAGTGAACGCTGGATGATGCGCCGCGAAGCGAAGCCGACCCTTAGTCTGGGTGGTGACCAGCGAGGAAACGTCTGTCTCACGCTGGATTTTGACAGGGAAGTGGCGATGGGCGTGAAGACCCGCCGTGCACACCCCGTCACATAGGGGCATCGAAAAATACGTATGCATTGCGCGGCGCGCGAACTCGCGGTGGTCAGGCCGGGGGTGCGGAGGTGGTGGCTCGCGTGATGAGGTGCGGTTCGAGCACGATGCGCCGGGAAGCCTGCCCGGGCGGCCGTGGGCTCCCCTCGGTGATGCGTTCGACCAGCAGGCGCGCCGCGGAAGCAGCCATTTCGCCAAGATCGTGACCAATGGTGGTGAGCTGAAAGCTCTCCCAGGCCGACATGGGGATGTTGTCGAACCCGACAACGCTCAGTTCGCCGGGAACGTCGATGCCCTGGCGCAACGCGGCGTTGAGGGCTCCCATGGCCATCACGTCGTTGCCGCAGAACAATGCGGTGGGGCGAGGGTGGACGGTCATGAGTTCCGTCAGGCCGTGATAGCCGGTGTCGAAGTCGAAGGTGCCGTTCCGGGTGAGGGCGGCGGGCAGGCCGATCCCCGCGTCGGCGAGCGCCAGCCGGAAGCCCAGTTCGCGATCCCGGCCGGTCGTCGTGTCCTCCGGGCCGAAGAGGCCCGCGATGCGCCGGTGTCCCAGTTCGACCAGGTGCTGTGCGGCGATCCTGCCACCGAGGGCGTTGTCGACCGCGGCGGCGTCACCGCCTGCACCACCGCCTTCGCGGTTGAGAAACACGAACGGCAGCCCTCTGCGGTCCAGATCCGCCGGAAGGGCGGAACCGATGGTGCTGGTCAGCAGGACCGCACCGTCGATCGAGCCATCGAGCAGTTGCGCCGAGGCCATCTGTGAGTCCGAACGTTCGGTGAAGACGAGCATCCGGTAGCCGTGTTTTTCGAGTTCGTCGTGCAGCGGCCCGATGAGGTGCGGATAGAACGGGTTGGTGAGGTCGGTGACGACGATGCCGACCCGTTTGCTGCTTCTGGTGACGAGGCTGCGGCCCGCCTCGCTGGGCACGTAACCCAGTGCCGCCGCCGCCTCGCGCACCCTGTCCCTGGTGGCGGGGGATACGCGGGGATCGCCCCGCAGCGCACGGGACACCGTCGGCTGGGACACGCCTGCCAGTCGCGCCACATCGTTGCTGGTGATCGGCATCCGGCCCCCGCCTGGTCGAACCTGCTGTGCATACGAGTTGTGCATACGAATCGTAGCGGTCGGCGACAGCGTTCCCCGGTCTGGTGCCGGTCCGCCCGTGTCCATCGGCATTTCCCCTGTGATATCGACGGCCCACTTGACATTCGGGGTGCCCTTCGACGTAGTGTGCATACGTATAAATAGAGCCGATCTTGGTGGGAGAACACATGACTGCAGACGTGGTGGTGACCGCCGGGGAGCTCGGCCGTCGTACCGTCCGGCGCAGCGACTTCGTTTCGTGCAACCAGGCCTTCATCGACTGCCGGACCCCGGGTTCGGACAAGAAGGAGAACTACTCGATGATCGGCCGCGGTGTCTCACAGAGCGCCGGGCAGGTGGTCAACCTCGAGGAGGAGCACGGGTTCAACATCGGCGCCGCCGCGATGCCACACGGAGTCACGAACAACCTGCACCTGCACTTCACGGCCGAGGTGTTCCTCTGCTTCCGCGGCGAGTTCCTGCTGCGTTGGGGGGTCAACGGGGACGAGGGTGAACTCGTGCTGCGCGAGGGTGATATCGCCTCACTACCGAGCTGGATCTTTCGCGGCTTCACCAACATCGGGCCGGATGACGGCTGGCTGTTCACCGCTCTCGGTATGGACGACACCGGCGGAATCATCTGGAGCCCCTCCGTGCTGGAGGAGGCGCGGGGACACGGGTTGTACCTGACCTCGGACAACCAGTTGATCGACACCGTCGCGGGAGACGAACTTCCCGAGGACGACGCGCTGATCACCCCGATCTCCGCCGAGCAGGTCGCCGCGCTCCGGAGTTACTCGCCCGAGGAGATGCGCAGGCGTGTGGTGACCACTGAGGACATCCCGTGGTCGGGCGACGCCTTTCTCGACCGGCACGTGCCGGGCGGGGGAGTCGAGTTGGGGCCGGTGATCGGCTACGGCATGACCGAGCATCTCGGACACGACCCGGCGATCTTCAACCCGCACGGGCACAACCTCGCGTGGCTGCGGGCCAGGCCCGGCACCGGCGTGCTCACCCATCGGCACCCGGAGAACCAGGTGCTGATGGTGAAGGACGGGGAGTGGGAGGTCACCCTCAACCGCACCGAGGAGGTCAGCGTGCGCCTTGGCCCCTGGGACATCCTTTCGGTGCCGCGCAACGCCTGGCGCTCGATCCGGAATGTCTCGGACACCACGGCGACGATGGTCGTGATCAACAGCGGTGACGGGCGCACCCGCATGGAGTGGGACCCCGAGGTGGTCAGGGCGGCGGCGGACGCGGGCGATGCGCTGGACCACAACGGCTACCTCGCCCCCTACGAACTCGTTCCGAGGCCGCTCGGCGGATGAGCACCCCGACCGTTCTCGTCCCCGGCATGTTGTGCGATCGATACCTGTTCTCGGATGTCCGCGAGCGACTCCACGGGCCGGTACTTGATGCCCGAATCGACGCGGCGAGCATCGGCGAGATGGCCGAGCAGGTCCTGTCCACCACCGAAACCGAGTTCGTGCTGTGCGGTGTCAGCCTCGGCGCGATCGTCGGCTTCGAGGTGCTGCGCAGGGCGCCGGAGCGGGTCGCGGGGTTCTGCGCTGTCTCCACCAATCCCGCCGCGCCGACCGGGGCCCAGTTGGCCGCGTGGCGCGACATAAGGGAACGAGTCCGATGTGGAGACTTCTCCCGGGTGGTGCGGGAGGAACTCCTGCCCACGATGTTCGCGTCGCCGGAACCGGGGCACGAACTGGAGCGCGAGTTCACCGGGATGGCCGAACGGCTCGGGCCGGACGTGTTGCGCGACCAGCTGGCCGCGCAGGCGACCCGGCAGGACGCGAGACGGTGGCTGGGCGATGCCCGCTGTCCGACGCTCGTCCTCTGCGGCAGCCGCGACGCGCTGTGCCCGCCCCGATGGCACAGGGAACTCGCCGAGACCGTGCCCGGCGCCGTACTCCGCATTCTGCCCGGTGCGGGACACCTGCTCCCGCTGGAACGTCCCGCACTCGTCGCCGGCCTGCTCAACGAATGGAATCCGGTCGCCTGACCGTAACCCCGACACCTGGAAATGGGACTGCCATGTCAGAAGCACTCAAGAACGCGGTCGCGACCGGAATCGATCGCCGCGGCCAGACCGAGGTCACCGACCGGGTGACGGCGATCATCGACGACATCCGCGAACGCGGAGACGCAGCGGTCAGGGAATGGTCGCAACGATTCGACTCGTGGTCGCCGCCCGCGTTCCGGCTCTCGCCCGAACGCATTGAGGAGATCGTCTCCGAGGTTCCGCGCCAGGTACTCGAGGACATCGAGTTCGTCCAGGACCAGGTGCGGACGTTCGCCCGCCACCAGCTGAACTCGATGGCGGAGTTCGAGGTGGAGACCCTCCCCGGTGTGCGCCTCGGACAGAAGCACATACCCGTCGAACGGGTGGGCGCGTACGTTCCCGGCGGGCGGTACCCACTGACCGCCTCCGCGCACATGACGATCGTGACCGCGAAGGTGGCGGGTGTGGAGCGCGTCGTAGCGTGCACGCCGCCCATCCGTGGCGAGGTTCCCGCCGCGACGGTGGCCGCGATGCATCTCGCCGGAGCTGACGAGATCCACCTGCTCGGCGGGGTGCAGGCCGTTGCCGCGATGGCCGTGGGCACCGAGTCCATGCAATCCGTGGATCTACTGGCAGGCCCTGGAAACGCCTATGTGGCCGAAGCCAAGCGACTGTTGTTCGGAGAGGTGGGCATCGATCTCTTCGCGGGCCCCACCGAGATCCTGGTGATCGCCGACGAGACCGCCGATTCGTTCGTCGTCGCGGTGGACCTGCTGTCGCAGGCCGAGCACGGCCCGGACTCACCCGCGGTCCTGATCACCACCTCGCGCAGGCTGGGCATCGAGGTGCTCGAGCACATCGACCGGCTGCTGCCCGGCATGCCCACCCGGGACTTCGCCGAACCAGCGTGGCGTGACCACGGCGAGGTCCTGGTGGTGGAGTCGATGGACGAGGCGTTCACCGTGGCGGACGGCTACGCCAGTGAACACGTGGAGGTGCTCACCGCCGATCCGCGGCAGGCGCTGACCCGGATGCGCAACTACGGTGGCCTGTTCCTCGGCGAGGGAACGTGCGTGTCGTACGGGGACAAGGTGATCGGCACCAACCACGTACTGCCGACGCGAGGTGCCGCCAGGTACACCGGCGGCCTGTGGGTGGGCAAGTACCTCAAAACCGTGACCTACTCGGAGGTCGTGGACCCCGAGGCCAGCGCGCGTCTCGGGGAGGTCTGCGGCCGGGCCGCGCGGGTCGAGCTGTTCGAGGGGCATGCGCGTTCCGGCGACGTGCGAGCCGCCAAGTTCGCGGGCGCGCCACTCGCGTGGAACGAAACCGGTGCCGCCGAGGCCGCCCGGTGATCGCGGGCCGGACGGCCCTGGTGACCGGCGGTGGCAGCGGACTCGGCAGAGCGATCACGGCGGCACTGGTGGGCGCGGGCGCCCACGTCGTGGTGGTCGGCCGGGACCGGGCCAGGCTGGCCGAGGTCGTCGGCGAGCACGACGGGATGGCGCGGGCGGAGGTCTGTGACGTCTCGTCCGCCGACTCCGTTGCCGCGCTGAAGGATTCGCTGGCCGGCCAGGAGGTGTCGATCCTGGTCAACAACGCCGGTGTGCCGGGGCCCGTCGCGCCGTTGGTCGACATCGACCCCGAGTCCTGGGACGAGGTCTTCGACGTGAACGTGCGTGGCACGTATCTGATGTGCAGGGCGCTGCTCCCGCCGATGATCGAACGCGGGCACGGCGACATCATCAACCTGGCCTCGGTCTCCGGAAAGCGTCCCCTGGCCCGCCGGACTCCTTACTGTGCGTCGAAAATGGCGGTGATCGGCCTGACGGGCACGCTCGCCGCCGAAGTCGGTCCACTGGGGATCAGTGTCAACACGCTGTCTCCCGGACCGGTGGACGGCGAACGGATGCGGCGCAACTTCCGGTTCGAGGCCGAACAGACGGGGACCAGCTACGCCGAAGCCGAACGCGCCTTCGTGGGACGCTCGGCGCTCGGCCGGATGGTCACCGAGCAGGAGGTCGGATCGGCCGTGGTCGCCATGCTGCACATGCCCGGCCTGTGCGCGGCCGACATCGACCTCTCGGCAGGGATGGTGGCCAGGTGACGATGAAGTCGAGGCTCACCGCGGGTGAGCGGTTGCTCGGAGTGCTCGTTCGCCTGCCCGCCGAGGAACTGGTGGAGATGGCCGGCTTCGGCGGGATCGACTACGTGGTCGTCGACTGCGAGCACGGTCCGGCCGACGTGCTGACGTTGCGCAGGCACATCGCCGCCGCGCAGCTACACGGGATGGACGTGCTCGTACGCGTCGGGCAGAACGAACCGGCGCTCGTGCAGCGGGTGCTCGACCAGGGCGCGACCGGAGTGATCGTGCCGCATGTGGACACACCCGAACAGGCCGCGGCCGTGGTGGATCACGCGCACTATCCACCGCTGGGCTCGCGGGGTTTCGCCACCTATGGCAGGGACGGCGGCTACGGCACCGTGCAGGCTGTGGACCACCTGCGGAGCCGGGCCGAGCGCACGCTGGTCGTCGTGATGATCGAGTCTCGGCTGGGCTGCGCGAACGCCGAGCGGATCCTCGCCGTTCAGGGTGTCGACGGTGTCATGGTCGGACCTGCCGACCTCGCTGTGTCACTCGGCCACCCCGGGGCGGCGGGCGAGCCGCGAGTGCGGACCGCGGTGGACTCCGTGCACGAGCACGCGGCGCGCCTCGGCCGGGTCAGGGCCGACATCGTGCCCGGACCCGACGAGGCGAAGGCCGCCATGGCCCACGGCGCCGGGTTGGTGGTGATCAACCTCAGTCACGTGCTGATGGGCGTGTTCGGCGCCCTGCGGGAGGCGAGCGGCCCAAAACGTTGAGTCACTCGCCTCCGGTGTTCGCCGGCCCGGCCACCAGCCGGGCAAGCAGCAGCGGTGCATCCCGCACGTCGCGCGGCCTCCGCGATCGAGCCGGTGGCCGCCACCTCCCTGAGCAGCCGCAGGCGGCGCGGATCGAGCATAAGCGGAGCTTAGGCTCGGCGCTGCCAGTCAGGGTGGCAGTGATGATCGGCGGGGTGGATCGTGGAGGCAACGACGAGACCGGCGAAGACAGGAGGGCGCTCATGTCCACCACTCCCACCGTCCGCGCGGTGCGCCGCCCCGGCCGGGACGAGATCGACAGGGCACGCGAGGTCGTCCGCACGCATCTGCGGCCCACCCCGCTGCTGCCTGGCCCGGAGATGTTCCTGAAGCTGGAGTCGATGCAGCCGACGGGCTCGTTCAAGGTGCGTGGCGCGTTCAACGCGGTGTCGCGTACGCCGGAAGGCGTCCCGATCGTCACGGCGTCGGCGGGCAACCACGGTCTCGGTGTCGCATTCGCCGCCCGTGAGCTGGGGCGGCGCGCGACCGTGGTGGTGTCCGAGAAGGCCTCCCCCGTGAAGGTGGCGGCCCTGCGGTCGAGTGGCGCCGAACTGGTCCAGGTGGGACACAGCTTCGACGACGCCGAGACGCACGCGCTGGAACTCGCCGAACGCGGTGCCCACTTCGTCTCGCCCTATAACGATCCGGATGTGATCGTGGGCCAGGGAACCCTCGGGTACGAACTGGAGCACCTGCTCGACGAACCGCTGACCGTGGTGTGCGCGGTCGGTGGCGGCGGACTGATCGCCGGAATCGCGCTGTGGGCGTCGGCGCACCCGAATGTGCGGGTGGTCGGAGCCGAGGCCGAACGTTCTCCTTCGGTGGCGGCCTCCGTGCGGGCAGGTGAGGTGGTGCGGATCGAGATCGGCCAGACAATCGCCGACGGAATCTCGGGCAACCTCGAACCCGGCTCCGTCACGGTGGGAATGGTGGACGATCTGGTCAACGAGCTGGTCACGGTCAGCGAGGCGGACCTGCGAGCCGCAATCCGGCACCTGGCGACCGAGCGAGGGGTGGTCGCCGAGGGCGCCGGGGCGGCGGGCGTGGCCGCGGTACTCGCGGGCGCGGTGCCGCGGCGAGGCAGGACCGTCGCGGTGGTGTCCGGCCGCAACATCGCGCTGCCCGTGCTCGCCGAGGTGCTGGCCGACTAGGAACAGCAGCGGGACAAGGAGGCGGCCACACGCAGACGGCATACCAAGGAGACCGGAAGTAGGCCGACTCCCCAAACCGGCTTTGCCTGGGAGACAAGAGGGTCGGCCTACTGGAGATCGGATTGGTATCTACCGGCGCAGTAAGCTGAGCCGCATGTCTGGTGCCAGAGGCGGAGCGAACGGCGAGCGGGGTGGCAGCCGTACCGGCCGTACCCAGGAAGAACGCAGTGCGGCGATGCGACAGCGGCTGCTGGACGCGACGATCGACTGTCTCGTCGAGTACGGCTACGCGGGAACCACGACCACCAAGGTCGCCGACCGCGCCGGGGTCACCAGGGGGGCGCAGGTACACCACTTCCCGACCAAGACCGACCTGGTGGTCTCCGCGATCAAGTACCTGGCCGCGAAGCGCACCGAGATGGCCTTCGGCGAGCTGGACCGGCTGCGCGAATCTCCCAACCCGATCGGTGACGCGCTGGACCTGATGTGGGAGATGCACCAGGGGCCGGTCTTCTCGGCGACCGTGGAACTGTGGGTCGCGTCCAGGACCGATCCGGAACTGCGCAGGCACATGTCGGCCACCGAGCCCATCGCCACCGGCAGTCTGGTGGAGTTCGGCAAGGTGCTGTTGCCCGACCACGCCGCCCACCCGGAGTTCCTGCACGCCGTGTACACCGCCATGGACGTGGTGCGGGGCATTCTGATCGCCAGCTGGGCCACCAGGGACCGGGCGGAACTTGACGCCCGGTGGGCCAGGGGCCGGCGCCACCTGCAGATCCTGTTCGAATGCCTGATGCGGGAGGCGAACGTCCCCGCACCCCTCCCGGGATAGCCACCGGTGGGAATTCGTCGACGAATTCCCCGGCCAGGGTGCTCGTGCGGGGTGCTGTCAGACTTTGCCGGGTGAGAGACGCACCAGTGGGCTCGGTCGCGGGCGACGAGGCTGGGCAGGACACCGGGGGAGCAGCCGACGGGGACGCGGCGCAGGGCAGGCCGGCGACGCCTCGCGCGCTCCCGCCGCTGGCCAGGGGGCCGGTCTTCGCGATCGCCGGTGCGGTCGGCGCGGTGCTCCTGGCCACCAGCGGGCGGATCGGCTATTTCGGCGACGAGCTGTACTTCCTCGCGGCAGGGCGATTCCACCTGGACTGGGGCTACGCGGACCAGCCGTGGCTGCTGCCGCTGCTCGCCAGGGGGATGGACACCGTCCTGCCGGGGTCGGTGGTCGGGCTGCGACTGCCCGCGTTGCTCGTCACCGTGCTCGGGGTGGTGCTCACCGCGCTCATCGCCAGGGAACTGGGTGGTGGGCGCCGGGCGCAGGCGCTTGCGGCAGGGGCGTACGCGATCTCCCCGCAGCTGCTCGGTTCCGGTCACCTGCTCGCCACCTCCACGATCGACCCGTTCTGCTGGACGCTCACGACCTGGCTGGTCGTGCGCTGGGTCAGGACGCGCGAGGACCGCCTGCTGCTGGCTGCCGGGCTGGTGACCGCCGTCGCGATGCAGGGCAAGTTCCTCATCTTCTTCTTCTGGGTCGCTCTCGGCATCGTCGTACTGATCGCCGGGCCCCGCGAACTCCTGCGCAGGCCCGCGCTCTGGGATGGTGCCGTCGGCACCGTGCTCGCGACGTTGCCGACGCTGTTCTGGCAGGCCCGCAACGGTTGGCCCTACCTCGACATGCAGGAGGTCGTGGCCGAGCAGGTGAACCGGTTCCTGGGCGGGCCGATCGCCTTCGTCCCGCTCGCGCTGCTCTTCGCCGGGCTGCTCGTCGGCGCGTTCCTCGCCTCCCATGGCCTCTGGCAGCTGTTGCGCGATCCCGGGCTCGCGCCGTACCGATTTCTCGGCTGGACGGTCCTGCTGGTCACGGTGATCTTCGTCGTCACGGTCGGCCGGTACTACTACGTCGCCGGGCTGTACGGGCTGCTCTTCGCCGCATCGGCGGTGCGGATCGAACGCGTCCAGCCCGCCCGCTGGTGGCGCTGGGTGCCCACCTGGCCGGTGTACGCACTGTCGGCGGTGCTGGCCGTCGTGCTCGCGCTGCCGGTGCGCCCGGTCTCGAGTGTCACGACAACGGACTTCGTCGCCAGCGGCAGTCTCGGCTGGCCACAGGTGGCGGACACGGTGGCGGCCGCACACCGCGACCTGCCGCCGCCTGTGCGCCGGGATGCGGTCGTGGTCACCGAGAGCTACTGGCAGGCCTCCGCCCTCGAGATATACGGTCCGGAGCGCGGGTTGCCCTCGGTCTACAGTCCGGAGCGCGGCTACTGGTACACCGGCAGGCCGGAGTCGGGAACCGAGGACGTGCTGTTCGTCGGCTCCGATCCCGGGTACCTCACCCGGTACTTCGGCGAGGTGCGCAGGGTGGCGACGGTGCGCCTCGACGCCAAACCGGACAACGTGAACCAGGGTGTTCCCGTCTGGCACTGCCGGTCGCCACGGCAGCCTTGGCCGCAGCTGTGGGACGCACTGCGCAGAATGTGACTATCCTAAATGGATTCAATGATGGGGAAGGGATGCCGGTGTCCGAATCGACGGCGGGGGACAGCTCGGACGGGGCGAACAGCGCGGAGTTACGCCTGCGGCCGCCGCGAAACCAGCTGAACAAAAGGGCGGTTCGGTGGTGGCTGGTCCAGACCGTGTTGCTGGTCGGCGTTCCGGTTGTCGTGCTGATCGTGCTGGGATTGCTGCTTCCCGACGCGCGCACGGTGCTGTGGTTGTGCGGCGGTGGGCTCGCCGTCGCCGGGCTGCCGCTGGCGATCCTGCTGCCGTTCTGGTGGTACCGGGTGCACCGCTGGGAGGTGACCGAGAGCGCCGTCTACACCCGCACCGGCTTCTTCTGGCAGGAGTGGCGGGCGGTTCCGATGTCGCGCATCCAGACGGTGGACACCCAGCGCGGGCCCCTGGAGCAGTTCTTCGGACTGGCCACCGTCATCGTCACCACGGCCTCGGCGAAGGGAGCGGTGCAGATTCAGGGGCTGGACCACGAACTCGCGGGTGACCTGGCGCAGCAGCTCACCGAAACCACGCAGGCCACACCCGGTGACGCGACATGAGTGACGACGTGAGTGACAACGTGAGTGACGACGTGACCAGTGAGGACGCGGGCCAGGACTGGCGCAAGCTCGACCGGCGCACGGTCGTCGTGACCGCGCTGACGATGGCCGGCGTCGCGGTGGCCGCCGGTTTCCCCGCGGGGGTCGCGCTCGCCGGCGGCACCTCGTTCTGGACCGCGCTGGCCTGGATCGTGCCCGCGGCGCTGCTGCTGATCGGCGTTGGCACGCTGATGGACGACATCCGCTGGCGGCGCACGAGGTACCGCATCACCCCGGACCGGGTACACCTGCACACCGGAGTGCTGGTGCGCAACCGCCGTTCGCTGGCTCGGCACCGGATCCGCAGTGTGGACATCGTCGGAAAACCGCTGCTGCGGATCTTCGGCCTGGTCCAGGTCAAGATCGGCACAGGTGAACGCGCCGGGGCGGGGGAGGGGTCGATCGACCTGCACCCGGTCAACCGCGCCGAGGCCGAGTGGCTGCGCCGGGAACTGCTCGACCGAAGCCCCGTCGGCGCCGAGGCCGCCGACGCGGCCGAGCAGGCCCACAACGGCCTGCTGGCCGAGTTCGACATCGGCTGGATGCGCTTCGCCCCGATGTCCTTCCTGACGCCCGCGCTCGGTCTCGCCGCGTTCGGTGCTGTCATGCAGGTCGCCGAGTGGTTCGGCATGCAGGGCGGCGTGATCGACTGGACGACGGCGCTGATCCGCCAGCTCGCGCTCGCCGTGGTGATCGGCGGGCTGGTGCTGACCGCCATCGTGGTCGGCGTGATCGGGGCCATCGCGCTGTTTCTCGAGATGTGGTGGGGGTTCCGCCTCGAGCGTGAGCCCAGCGGAACCCTGCGCGTGCGCAGGGGCCTGCTCACCACCCGCTCCATCTCATTGGAGGAGCGGCGGCTGCGCGGCGTGGACGTGGTCGAGCCGCTGGGACACCGTCTGGTGGGTGCCGCGCGGGTGGATGCGATCGCGACCGGGCTGGTGCAGCAGAAGGAGAGCGAGAAGACCGACCACAAGACCCTGCTGCCACCCGCGCCACGGGCCGAGGCCGACCGGGTGGCGGCGGTCGTGCTCCGTGAGCGGGAGTCCCCGACGTCGGCGGTCGGGTTGCGCCCGCACCCCGTCGCGGCAAAGTGGCGCAGGCTGCGTTGGGCGACCATGGCGGCCCTGGTGCCGGTCCTCGTGCTGTTCGTGCTCGGGCTGCTGCTCACCCCGGTGCTGCTGCACCTCGCCTGGATCAGTGCGTTCGTGCTGTTCCCGATCGCGTGGCTGCTGGGCCGGGACGCCTACCGCAATCTCGGCCACGGCCTCACCGGCGGCTATCTCGTCACGCGCAGCGGAACCGTCCGGCGTAGCACCGCCGCCCTGCAACGGCGCGGCATCGTCGGCTGGACGGCGACACAGACGATCTTCCAGCGCAGGGCGGGACTCATCACGCTGACCGCGACAACCGCGGCGGGCGGTGGCGCCTACTCCGCGCGGGACGTGGGGCAGAGCGAGGGACTCGCCTTCGCCGAGGAAGCCGTGCCGGACCTGTTCGGACCGTTTCTCGAGCGCCGGTGACACAGAGGCGATCGTCACGTTCGCCGGGTGGCCCGGAACGCGTCCAATAAGGTCGGCTCATGCGCACCGCGTTCGGGGCCCGGTTCGACGTGCCCACTGGTTATCTGAACACTCCAAGCATCGGCGTCCCCTCGGCCGAGACCGCCGAGACGGTCGCGCGGTCGGTGCAGCGCTGGGGATCTGGGCTGGACGACCCGCACGACTTCGACTCGGCGGTCCGGACGGCCCGCGAGGCATTCGGCCGGCTGATCGGCGTGCCCGGAGAGCGGATCGCGAGCGGCGCGACGGTCTCGCAACTGGTGTCGATGGTCGCGGCCGGTCTGCCCGAAGGCGCACGTGTGCTCGCCGCGCGCGGGGAGTTCACCAGCGTGACCTTCCCGTTCGCGGCACTGCAGGCGCGGGGTGTCACCGTCACCGAGGTCGACCTGGCCGAGTTGCCCGGACACGTCGCCGGACACGACCTGGTCGCGGTCAGCGTGGTGCAGTCCGCCGACGGTGCCATCGTGGACCTGGCCGCGTTGCGCGCCGAGGCCGAAGCGGCGGCGGTGCCGGTTCTGCTGGACGCCACTCAGGCGGCGGGCTGGCTGCCCCTGCGGCTGGACTGGGCGGACTGGGTGGTGGGTGCCGCGTACAAGTGGTTGCTCGCACCACGCGGCGCCGCGTGGATGGCGGTGCGCCCGGAGGCACTCGGCAAAACGGTGCCGCTGGGGGCCAACTGGTACGCCGGAGCGGAGCCGTGGCAGAGCGTCTACGGCCTGCCGCTGCGACTCGCCGGCAGCGCCCGCAGACTCGACCTTTCCCCGGCCTGGCTCGCGCAGGTCGGGGCGGCCGCGGCGCTGCCGTACCTGGCCTCGCTGGACGCCGAAGCCGTGCGAGCGCACTGCGTCGGCCTGGCCGACCTGCTGCTGGGCAAACTCGGCCTGCCACCGAGGGGCAGCGCCATCGTCTCGCTCGGGGCAGACGAACTGGGTGCCGCGAAGGACAGTTCCGGTATGGCGGCCTTGACCGAGCGGCTGTCGGAGGCAGGCGTTCGCGCGAGTGTGCGCGCGGGCCGCACCAGGGTCGGGTTCCACCTGTACAGCACCGCCGAGGACGTCGAACTCATGCTGGATGCCATCTCCTGAACACCGCGCCCTGGGGAGTCCAGTACGGTCACTGCCCGTGGCTGGAACGCAGTTTTTCCCCAATCCGGGTGACCGCCGGGACAACGGCGTTGGTGGCGTGGGTGGCGTGGGCGGCGCTGCTGGTCCGGGCGGCCGCCCGGACAGCATGGACAGCACCGCGCCACTTCCCCGGGTGCCCGCGAACGCACCCACATCTCCGCCGCGCGGTGTACCCGCCGGTCCTGGCCCTGTCGCGCCCTACGGCTCCACACCGCAGGGACTCACCGGCCAGGCACCGCTGCCCCGGCTCACGCCGGTCAAGGCGGCAGCACTCGTGGTGATCGCGCTGGTGTCCGGGCTGCTCTGGTGGGTGATCCGGCACGACTCCGGTGGTGCGGAGCCGCAGGCGGTCGCCCAGGATCCGCTGACCAGCGGGCAGTTCCAGTACGAGGTCGTGGCGGGGCCGAAGAACGCCACCGACTGCGCGGCCAACTCCTACGGCAAGGTCGAGGACTGGTTCACCGAGCATCCGTGTGACGCGTTGTCGCGAGCCCTCTACGTCAGCGAGACCGCCGGGCAGCGGGTCCTGGTTTCCGTGGTTCAGGTGACCATGTCGACGCCAGAGCTGGCCCAGCAGCTCAAGGTGATCACCGATACCGACAACACCGGCAACGTCAACGACCTGGTCCGGGACGGCACCGCGAAGATCCCGGGAGCCCCGAAGGTCGCGGGTGGCGAGTACAACTCCAGCGTCGAAGGCGGTGAGGTGACCATCGTGGAGGCGCGGCTCTTCGACGACAGCGACGACAAGGAGCTGCTCTCCCGGGTCACCGAGGACGCCCTGCGGCTCGGTGGGGTGGGTGGCTGAACGCGGTCAGGGCACCCCGGCCGTGGTCCCCTCGCCGGCTCAGGCCGCGGTGCCGGGAAGGGCGACGGCCGCGGGCTGCTCGTTCGCCTCGGCCCGCCAGCTGGTCGCCCTGGTCGCGGAGGCCAGCAGCGCATGCGCCGCCATGGTGCGCAGGGGAGCATCGTCGGTGCGCTCCAGCACCCCGCGCCACGCCGTCGCGGCGTCGGACTCCGCGACGGCCACCAGCGCGACCGCGGAGGCCTGGTCGGTGACCGGTGCGGTGGGCACGTACGCGGGTTCGGCCGGTTGCGGAGTCACGCCCGCGGCGGTCAGCACGCGCTCACTGGCGTCGCGCCGTTCCCGGTGTGCGGCGGCGCCCGCGTCCACGCCCTTGTCGAAGTCGGCAGGCAGGTACGCGCTCGCCAGGCCGTAGATCCACACCGCGGCGTGCTCGGCCGCCAGCGCCTCTTGCAGGGCGGTCACCGCCTCCGGTTCCAGCGTGCCGGTCGTGACGGGATCCAGCGGGTCCGGCTGGCCGGCGCCGAGCTTCGGTGACAACTGCTGCACGGCGGCACACCCCGCGGCGACCGAGCCGAGCAGGCCCGCACGATAGCGGGATGCCTCCGGTAGCTGCTCGAGCGCACTCTCGCGGGCCGCGGTCAGCCGCTGCTCCAGCGCGGCCAGGTCAGCGGCCTCGGCAGGCTGGGTACCGTTCGCGGCCGGTTCGGCCGCCGGCCGGTTCGCCCGTTCCACCTCGCGACGCAGGGCCTCGGCATGTTCGGTACGGACCTCGGCGACTCGCCCGGCGGCCTCGCCCTCCGCGCCGCCCAGCCTGCCCGCGAGCGTCCGGGCCGCCTCGGCGTCGGCCTCGGCCTGTGCCACCAGCGGGGCCAGCGAATCGGGATCCTCGGGATAACCGGGGCCGCAGGCCGCGAGCGGGACAACCAGGCTCGCGGTCACCAGGGCGGCCCGCAGCACGTCACGCCGGGTGCGGGGCATCGGTCGATATCTCCATCCAGTCGTCACGTGAGGCCATACTGCCAGGTGAGGTCCGGCGCGCGGCGCCCGCGCGCACGTGGGCGCATCCATCGCACTTTCCCGGGAAAGTGCGATACCCCGCGTGTGCAACTACCGCACTTTTCCGGGAGAGTGCCGGCCTCGGGGCACGGCCGTGCCGCGGCTTGTCGGCGCTTCTCGCCTGCTCGTGCGCGCCGCCAGCCCGCCTCCGCGCGCTCCGGCCGACCCGTCGTCCGCCTCGTGCGCATCCCGCAAGATAAGCTGGACCATCACCAACAAGATTGCGGCAGGGACGCGCGACCGGCAGCATGCCGGCGAACGGCCAGGCCACGTACCCGCAGCCGAATAGGGGAGCATCACGGTGGCAGGAGAAGTCGCCAGCCGGCTGGAACCGATCGTGGCCGAGGCGGTCGCGGACGCCGGTTTCGATCTCGACGGCCTCGACATCCAGCAGGCGGGTCGCCGCAAGCTGGTCAAGGTCGTGGTGGACGGCGACAACGGTGTCGGCCTGGACGAGGTGGCCGAGATCAGCCGCGCGGTCTCGGCCGTGCTCGACGCGCACGACGAGTTGATCGCCGGGGCCTACACGCTCGAGGTGACCTCGCCGGGTGTGGACCGGCCACTGGTCAAGCCGAGACACTGGCGTCGTGCCCGGTACCGGCTGGTTCGCATCACCCCGGTCGAGGGTGCCGAGTACGTCGGCAGAGTGGGCGACGCGGGTGAGAGCTCCGTCCGGCTGCTGGTCGACGGCTCGATCCGCGACCTGCCGTACCGCGATGCGGCCAAGGCCGTCATCGAGATCGAGTTCCGGCAGCCGCCGGTCGAGGAGCTCAAACTGCTGGACAACGACACACAGGACCACAACGGGCGAGACCAGGAGGAGTCGAGGTGAACGTCGACATCGCGGCGCTGCGCGCGATCGAGCGGGACAAGGAAATCCCGTTCGACACGGTGCTCGATGCCATCGAGACCGCTCTGCTGACCGCCTACAAGCACACCGAGGGCCACCAGCCCCGGGCCAAGATCGACATCGACCGCAAGTCCGGCTACGTGCGTGTGCTCGCGCACACCCTGGACGAGAACGGTGAGATCGCCGAGGAGTGGGACGACACCCCGGAGGGTTTCGGCAGGATCGCCGCCACCACCGCGCGCCAGGTCATCCTGCAGCGCCTGCGGGACGCCGAGCACGAGCGCACGTACGGCGAGTTCTCCGCGAAGGAGGGCGAGATCGTCGGCGGGGTGATCCAGCGGGACACGAGGGCGAACGCCAGGGGCATGGTCATCGTGCAGATCGGGGACACCGAGGGTGTGCTCAACTCCGCCGAGCAGGTTGCCGGTGAGTCCTACGAGCACGGCAGCCGGATCAAGGCCTACGTGCTCGGGGTCTCCCGTGGCGCGCGCGGCCCGCAGATCATGCTGTCGCGGAGTCACCCCAACCTGGTCCGCAAGTTGTTCGCGCTGGAGGTGCCCGAGATCGCCGACGGCACCGTGGAGATCACGGCGGTCGCGCGGGAGCCCGGTCACCGGTCCAAGATCGCCGTTCGATCCACGATCTCCGGCGTGAACGCCAAGGGCGCGTGCATCGGCCCGGTCGGGGCCAGGGTGCGCAACGTGATGAGCGAGCTGGCCGGGGAGAAGATCGACATCATCGACTTCTCCGAGGACCCGGCCCGCTTCGTCGGGAATGCGCTCTCGCCCGCGAAGGTTGTATCGGTACGGGTCGTCGACGAGCGGGCCAAGACCGCTCGGGTCGTGGTCCCGGACTTCCAGCTCTCGTTGGCGATCGGCAAGGAAGGCCAGAACGCGCGCCTCGCCGCCCGGCTCACCGGATGGCGGATCGACATCCGCAGCGACGCCGCGCCGGACGGCGAGCCGGTGCAGACCGAGTCGCCACACGCGGACTCGGCACCGGCCGCGACAACCGGTTCGGCTGAGTGAGGGGCGACGGTCTAGACTTGTCGGTGGTTCAACGTCCGAAGCAGGACGCCGCACGCCGCGAGCACGGAGAGTATCCGGTTCGCACCTGTGTGGGGTGCAAGCAACGGGCGCTGGCCGGCGAGCTGCTCCGGGTGGTCGCGGAGGACGGGCGAGTGGTCGTCGACGAGCGTCGACGGTTGCCGGGACGAGGTGCATGGCTGCACCTTGACCCGGAATGCCTGGCCAAGGCCGAACGGCGGCGAGCGTTTCCCAGGACTCTGCGGACTACTGGAATGCTCGACGTCTCGGCTGTACGGCATCATCTCGAGCAGTCATAACGAGGTATCGCATGGCGATACGGGCAGTACGGGTCCGGGAACTTCTCGGATCTGGTCGGAATCAAGGAAGCAGGTCGACCCGTCATGAGTCAGCCGTGAAGCTGAAGCCATGAACGCGCGACGATAGGACGAGGTCTGCGGGTCTAGCCGCCGGCCTCACCAGTTGAGGAGAGCAGTGGCAGGCAAGGCCCGCGTACACGAGCTTGCAAAAGAGCTCGGAGTAACGAGTAAGGACGTACTCGCCAAGCTGAAAGAGCAGGGCGAGTTCGTCAAGTCGGCATCATCAACGGTCGAGGCACCTGTTGCCCGCCGGTTGCGTGATGCCTTCCCTGGTAAGGAATCCAAGCCAAACAGGTCCGGTGGCAAGAAGCCGTCGGCCCCCGCACCCCAGGCGCCACAGGCACAGCCTTCGGCTCCGGCGGCGCAGGGACAGTCCACGCCGTCGGCGCCAACCCCGGCCGCACCGCCGGCCGCGCCGTCGTCCTCCGACGACGCGCCGAAGCCCGGTCAGTCGCAGGCCCGTCCCGCGGCGAAGCCCGGACCCAAGCCGGGGCCGCGTCCCGGCCCGGCAGCCCCCACTCCGGCCCCGCCGGAGCAGGAGGCACCCGCGGCCAAGGCAACCCCGCAGCAGGAGACCCCGCCCGCACAGCAGGGTGGTTCCGGTGGCGCGGTCGTGCCGCCGAAGCCGCAGGGGCCGAAGCCCGCGGGGCCCAAGCCCGGTCCGCGTACTCCGCGAGTCGGCAACAACCCGTTCGGCGTCGGCGCGGGTTCACCTGCGCCGCGTCCGGCCGCACCGCGTCCCGGTGGCGGTCAGCAGGGTGGCGAGCGTGGCGGCGGCTCCCGTCCGGGTGCCGAGCGTCCGGCGGCAGGCCCCCGTGGCGGCGGCGGTGGTAACGCTCCCGGCGGTAACCGGCCGACACCCGGCAACATGCCGCCGCGGCCGAACCCGGGCATGATGCCCACCCGCCCGGCCCGTCCCAGTGGCGGTCCCGGCGGCGGCCGTGGTGGTCCTGGTGGCCCTCGTGGCGGTCCCGGCGCAGGTGCCGGTGCCGGTCGTGGTGGCCCCGGTGGTCCGCGCGGTGGCGGTGGCGGTGGCGGCGGCTTCCGTCCCGGTGGCGGCGGTCCCGGTGGTGGTGGCGGTGGCGCCGGTGGCGGCTTCCGTCCTGGCGGCGGTGGCCCTCCCGGTGGCGGTGGCTTCCGTGGCCGCGGTGGTGGCGGTCGTGGCGCCACGGCTGGTGCCTTCGGGCGCGCAGGTGGCCCCTCGCGGAAGGGGCGCAAGTCGAAGCGGCAGAAGCGCCAGGAGTACATGGAGAACATGCAGGCGCCCAGCGTCGGCGGTGTTCGCCTGCCCAAGGGCGGTGGCGAGACGATTCGCCTTGCGCGTGGTGCCTCGCTGACCGACTTCGCCGACAAGATCGACGCCAACCCGGCAGCGCTGGTGCAGGTGCTGTTCCATCTCGGCGAGATGGTCACCGCGACCCAGTCGGTGTCCGACGACATCCTCGAGCTGCTCGGCTCGGAGATGAACTACAACGTGCAGGTGGTCAGCCCCGAGGAGGAGGACCGTGAGCTGCTGGAGACCTTCGACATCACCTATGGCGAGGACGCCGGTGACGAGGAGGACCTGCAGGTCCGGCCGCCGGTCGTGACCGTCATGGGTCACGTCGACCACGGTAAGACCCGCCTGCTGGACACGATCCGGAAGACGAAGGTGCTCGAGGGTGAGGCCGGTGGCATCACCCAGCACATCGGTGCCTACCAGATCGAGACCGAGCTCGAGGGCACTCCGCGACTGATCACCTTCATCGACACCCCTGGTCACGAGGCGTTCACCGCCATGCGTGCCCGCGGTGCCAACTCGACCGACATCGCGGTGATCGTGGTGGCGGCCGACGACGGTGTGATGCCGCAGACGGTGGAGGCGATCAACCACGCCCAGGCGGCCAAGGCGCCGATCGTGGTCGCGGTCAACAAGATCGACGTCGAGGGCGCCAACCCGGACAAGATCCGGCAGCAGCTCACCGAGTACAACCTGGTGGCCGAGGAGTACGGCGGCGACACGATGTTCGTCGAGATCTCGGCGAAGCAGGGCGTGAACATCGAGGGGCTGCTCGAGGCGATTCTGCTGACCGCCGACGCCGCTCTGGACCTGCAGGCGAACCCCGACATGGAGGCCCAGGGTGTGGCGATCGAGGCGCACCTGGACCGTGGTCGCGGTCCGGTCGCCACGGTGCTGGTGCAGCGCGGCACGCTGCGCGTCGGCGACTCGGTGGTGGCGGGCGACGCCTACGGCCGGGTCCGCCGGATGGTCGACGAGCACAACGAGGACGTGACCGAGGCGACGCCGTCGCGGCCGGTCCAGGTCATCGGGTTCACCTCGGTGCCCGGCGCTGGTGACACGTTCCTGGTGGTGGGCGAGGATCGGGTGGCACGGCAGATCGCCGAGCGCCGCCAGGCCCGGATCCGTAACGCCATGAACGCGGCCAGGCGCAAGCGCGTCAGCCTCGAGGACCTGGACTCCGCGCTGAAGGAGACCTCGACCCTCAACCTGATCATCAAGGGTGACAACTCGGGTACCGTCGAGGCGCTCGAGGCATCCCTGGTGCAGCTCGAGGTCGGGGACGAGGTCGAGCTCAACATCGTCCACCGCGGCGTCGGTGGCGTGACCGAGAGCGACATCGACCTGGCGACGGCGTCCGACGCGATCGTGCTGGGCTTCAACGTGCGAGCACAGGGCAAGGCGACCGAGCGGGCGAACCGCGAGGGCGTCGACGTCCGGTACTACACGGTGATCTACCAGGCGATCGAGGAGATCGAGCAGGCTCTGAAGGGCATGCTCAAGCCGGAGTACGAAGAGGTCGAGCTCGGCAAGGCCGAGGTCCGCGAGGTCTTCAAGTCCTCCAAGATCGGCACCATCGCCGGTTGCCTCGTCACCTCGGGCCAGATCCGCCGGAACGCCAAGGCTCGGCTGCTCCGCGACAACGTGGTGATCGCCGAAAACCTGCCGGTGAACTCCCTGAAGCGGTTCAAGGACGACGCGGTCGAGGTCCGTGAGGGCTTCGAGTGTGGTCTCACGCTCGGTAGGTACAGCGACATCAAGGTCGACGATGTCATCGAGACCTACGAGCAGCGCGAGAAGCCGCGCGCCTGACAGATATCGGTACGGGGCCGGGTGTCCGCTGTGGACACCCGGCCCCGCCCACCGGCAACAACACGATCATGCTCACGGTGAGGTTCCTTGTACGTCGGTGCTCTCGAACTCGATCTGCTCCTCGGTGACGTCCGGTCGCTGAAGCAGAAGCGGTCGGCGGTGCGGCCACTGTTGGCCGAGATCCGACGGCGGTTCGAGGTGTCCGTGGCCGAGGCGGGGTACCTGGATCTGCATCGGCGTGCGCTGGTCGGGGTGGCGGTCGTCGCGGCCGACGCCACGCATGCGCGCGAGGTCCTGCAGAACTGCGAGCGACTGGTGGCGGCCAGGCCTGACCTGGAGCTGCTGTCCGCCCGGCATCGGTTACTCGGGCCGGACGACGAGTAATTCATTCAGCTGAAAGGGGTGTCCCATGGCCGATCAGGCTCGTGCACGCAGGTTGGCCAAACGGATCGCGCAGATCGTCGCGTCCGCACTGGAGCATCAGGTCAAGGATCCTCGGCTGGCGACCGTGACGGTCACCGATGCCAGGATCACCGGCGACCTGCGGGACGCCACTGTGTACTACACCGTCCGGGGCGAGACCCTGGACGCGGCGCCGGACTACGCCGGGGCGGCGGCGGCGCTGGAATCCGCCCGTGGTGTGCTGCGCACCAAGGTCGGTGAGGGAACCGGGGTCCGGTACACCCCGACCCTCGAGTTCGTCGCGGACCGGGTGCCCGAGGACGCCAAGCGCATCGAGGACCTGCTCGCCAAGGCCAGGGAGGCCGACGCGGAGGTGGCTCGCCGGGCGACCGGCGCCGCGCCCGCGGGCGATCCCGATCCGTACCGGGTGCCACGCGAGGATGACGAGGAACCGGCCGACGACTCCGACAAGGACAGCGACGCCGACTCCCGCGCGTAGCCGACCGAGAATGCCTCGTCGCCGCGCGACTGCCACCCCGCGATGAAGGTCTACTTCATTCGCTCGTGTCCGGGGGTGCGAGCGCGTTGCGGATGGCGGTGAGGCAGGCGGCGATGGCCGGGTTGTGGCTGGTGTTCCGCCGGGTCAGGCCCACGAGGTGGCGGTCCATGCGCGGGGTGATGCGCAGACCGACCACACCGGCCTCGGCTGTCGCGATGCTCTCGGGAAGAAAGGCGATCCCGGCTCCGGTGCCCACGAGTGCGGCCATGACGTGGAGTCCCTCGAACTCCCAGCGACGGGCCGGTGTCGCGGCCACCGCGGTGAGCCGCTGATCGCCCGCGTTCCGGGAGAGGTGGCCCGCGGGCGCGCTCAGCCAGGTCGCGGGCTCGACCGTCCGGCGCAGCGCGACGGCGGAGACCGGCTCGGGCAGCCGCGTGGCCGGATGCCCGGCCGGTACGGCCAGCACGACGTGCTCGTGGTGCAGCCGGATGCTGGTGAGCCCGCTCGTCGATGCCGGGGACCGATTCCAGTCGTCGATGACGGCGATGTCGCAGGCTCGCCCGAGGATGTCGGTGGCGGCGCCAACTGATCCGGTCTCCCGCGCGATCACGACCAACTCGGGGTGCCGCTCCTGCAGTGCGGCCAGTTCCGGCGCGATGCGGACGGCAAGGCCGGGAATGCAGCTCACGGTGACCCGGCCGCTGACGCTTCCGGCGCGGGCGCGCACGCTGCCCCGGGCGGTCTCCACCGCGTCGAGAATCGCCACGGCGTGTTCGGCGAGTTCCCTGCCTGCGTCGGTGAGGACCGCGCTGTGGGCGGTGCGTTCGAGTAACGCGACACCTGCCTCCCGTTCCAGAGTCGCCAACTGCTGGGAGATCGCGGAGGGCGAATAGCCAAGGTCCTCGGCCGTGGCCGTGATGCTGTGGTGAGCGGCGAAGCGGACCAGGATGTCGAGACGGCGCAGATCCAGCATCAGTTCTTCTTACACCCTCCAGCGTAATTTCGCGCTGTTGCTGTTGCTTTCCGAAGTGCATGGTGGTGGCATGACCAACTTGGGTGGCTCCGATGCCGTTTCCGTACCGGCTCAATCCGCGACGCTGGCGATCGACGAGGCCGTGCGGGCCCGCCGCCGCGCCGGGCACCGGACTCTGCATCTCGGGTTCGGCGAGGCGGGATTGCCCGTCGCGCCGGGCCTGATCGACGTCCTGACCGCGGCCGCACAGCGCAACAGTTATGGCCCCGTCGCGGGAACCGAGGAAGCCCGCGAAGCCGCGGCAGGGTGGTTCACCCGCCGCGACCTGGTCACCGGCGGCGAGCAGATCATCTTCGCGCCGGGCAGCAAGCCGCTGCTGTTCGCGCTGCTGGCCGCGCTCGACGGTGACGTGGTGCTCCCGCGGCCGGCGTGGGTCAGCTACGCCGCACAGGCGGCACTGCTGCGCAGGCGTGTGCTCCCGGCCCCGATCACCGACGCTGCCGGTGGCGTTCCGGACCCGGCACTTCTGGAACAGGCCCTGCGCGCGGCGACCACGGACGGCGCGCGTCCGGGTGTACTGGTGCTGACGATCCCCGACAACCCCACTGGCACCGTCGCGCCGGTGGAGCAGGTCCGCCAGGTGTGCGCGATCGCGGAGCGCCACGGCCTGTCGATCATCTGCGACGAGATCTACGCGGAGCTGTGCCACCACGGCAGCGCCACCTCCGCGGCGAGTTTCCTGCCGGAACGCACGGTGGTCACGTCCGGGCTGAGCAAGTCACTCGCCCTCGGGGGCTGGCGTATCGGTTATGCCCGTACCCCCGACAGCGAATGGGGGCGGCGGTTGCGGGCGAAACTGACCGGGATCGCCAGTGAACTGTGGTCGGGCCTCGCGGCGCCGATGCAGGCGGTGGCCACCCATGTTCTCGGTGATCCCGCTGAGGTGGTGGATCACGTAGCCGCGTCCGCGCGGCTGCACGCCCGGGTCGCGGCGGCCGTGTACGCCGAGTTCGCGGCCGCCGGTGTGCGCTGCCGGCCACCACAGGCGGGATTCTACCTCTATCCCGACTTCGCTCCGCATGCGGAGAGTCTGGCCGCGCGGGGGATCACCACGAGCCCGGCACTCGCACGCACCCTGCTCGACAGGCACGGGATCGCGGTCCTGCCGGGACAGGCTTTCGGCGACTCCAGTTCCGCGCTGACTCTGCGGGTCGCGACGAGCCTGCTCTACGGCGTCACCGCGGAGGAGCGCTGGGCGGCGCTGGATGCGGCCGAACCCGTGGCCCTGCCCTGGATCGCCGAAGCGCTGGCGTACCTGGGTGAGCAGTTGCGAGCCCTCGTCGATGGGTCGGTGACCGTATACAACCCGTAGCGTACGACCACGAAACGCGACTTTGTCGCGCTGACCTGGAGTCCTCGCCTTCCGGTTGTCGCTGTCGTCTGCACAGGACTGGATCACTGCTTCGCTGACACTCTTTGTGTACACCGTCCGGTGCTACGCAGGAGGGAAGAACATGATTCGCGTTCGTTGGCGACCAGGTTGGCCCTCCTTTGTCGGTGCGGGCGTGTGGTCAAGGGAAACACTCCCGAGTGTTCCAGTCTCGCTTAGGGCACCGCCTGAGGCTGGACCGCGGGTGGCCAGTCTGACCCTGCGTGCCACAGGCGTTCCGCCTCGGCCAGGAAATGCGAGTACCAAGGATCATCGTCCCGGGTCAACGCGAGAATCGGGCTTGCCTCCCCATCGGGTTCGAATTCGTAGTGTTGTACGCAGACGATTCCGTTGGGCTTGGCCGGTTCCAGGCAGTTGAACCCGGCGGAGGGAATGCTCGAGACAACGCGGATCTCCAAGCGTCCGCCGACACGATCCCGCATGTTGGTCAGATCGTCGAGAATCGCATGAATCCGTTGTCGCAGGTGCTCGGCTCCGAGGCTGTGGGAGATCTGCCGATTCGCGGTTGCCATGAGTGATTCGTTGGTGGGGTCGAGCACCACGATCCGGACCCGGCCACCGTTTTTCAGAATGGGTGGGAGGTCGTGACGCATGCCCTGGACAGTCCTGCTCATGGTGCGACCGGCCAGCAAGATGTCGGAGGCGTTCGCTCGCCTGGTGATCAGGTCGGCAGGAAACTCACGGCGCAGGAAGGTTCGTGATCCCGCGCCTTGGGTCTCCCTGATCTGCTGGGTCACCTTTCTGGATTTGATCTGCGACAGCGCAAGGAGTGCAAGAAGTCCAAGTACGACGGATGAGAGCGTCTTCGCGTCGGACAGCCCCGTGACGCCAAGAACGGTGAATGCCGCGGCAACCAGGGCCAGGATGTACAGATCCAGGTTCTCGTCCTTGATCGTCGCCTGAACGAGGCTTCGCACGCGACCTTGTTTGTGACTCACCCAGTGCTCCAGTCAGGGGCATCGCGAAATCTACACCGTGAACGACTTGAAGGTTACGATGTCGTGCAGATGGACGATGGTGGAGGCCCACAGTGGCGGGGATGATCGGCACTCCGGTCCACATCGAGAAGGCGGAGGTGCCGACGGCACGATGACCGAACACGACACCCAGCGGCTGCGGGGTCTGTGGGAACGCTACGCGCCGCGGTACGACCGGGAAATCGGCTGGTGTGAACGGGTGCAATTCGGTGACGGCCGGGCCTGGGTCTGCGACAAGGCCGAAGGCGAGGTGCTGGAGGTCGCCATCGGCACCGGTCGCAACCTGCCGTACTACCCGGACGGGATCCGGCTGACCGGAATCGATTTCAGCCCTGCCATGCTCGGGATCGCTCGCCGGTGCGCGGCGGACCTCGGCCGGTCCGTCGATCTGCGGGAGGGTGACGCCCAGCAACTGCCGTTCCCCGACGCGTCGTTCGACACGGTGGTCTGCACGCTGTCCCTGTGTGGCATCGCCGACGAGCGGACGGCGATCGCCGAGATGTACCGGGTGCTCCGGCCCGGAGGGACGCTGCTGCTGCTCGACCACATCGGCAGCCAGCACGCGCTGATCCGCTTCGGACAGCGGCTGCTGGAGAAAATCACCGTTCGCACGATCGGCGACTACCAGACCCGGCGTCCACTACCCATCGTGCAGAGCTTCGGATTCGTCGTCCAGGAACAGCAGCGCCTCAAGGCAGGTACCGTGGAACGGCTCTGGGCAAGCAAACCCGCGAACGAGTCCGAATAGGACTCATGAGCGTTGTTCCCGGCGAATCGCACTTTCCCGGGAAAGTGCGGGCCAGGGACCGGCACTTTCCCGGGAAAGTGCGATCCTGACCGGTCAGGGGGTGGTGACGCCGGTGCCGGTACGGTCGCCGGGGAGTCCGATGCCCCGGGCTGCGAGGAAGTCCGCCCAAGTTAGCGTGCCGATGCTCGCCCCCGCACGGGAGAGGTTCTCGCCTGCCCGGTAAGCGCGGCCCGCCTTGCCCGGTACCGGCAACGGCAGCAGCAACCTCCGCTTGCCGTTCGCTCGCAGGTACCCACGGATCAGGTCCGCCATCCCGTGCACCTCGGGTCCGGCCAGATCGGGTACCAGACCGGCAGGCTCACCGAGGGTGAGTTCCGCGAGCCGGTTCGCCACCTCGCCGGAGTCGACCGGCTGGAAGCGAATCGCACCGGGGGCCGGGATGACCGGGAGTTTCGCCATGGTCCGCATGAGGGTGAGAATCAGGTCGTGGACCTGGGCGGCACGCAGCATCGTCCACGGCAGCCCGGATCCGGCCACCACCTGCTCCACGGCCAGTTTGGCCTTGAAGTAACCCACCGGCACCCGGTCCGCCCCGATCACCGAAATGCTCACGAGGTGACGCACGTCCGCATGTGCCGCGCAGCGCACCAGGTTGCGGGTGGCCTCTTCGTCCCCCTTTCCGTTGGCGCCACCCGCGAGATGCACGACCGTCTCGACGCCGCGCACCGCACGGTCGATCCCCTCGCCGGTAACGAGGTCACCGGTGACGTACTGGACGTCGTCGGCGGGCTCGTGACTGCTCCGGCTGAGTACCCGGACCGCGCGGCCCGCGTCCCGCAGCAGCGGGATGACGAGACTTCCGAGCGTGCCGGTGCCGCCGGTGAGCAGAATGGGTGATGTCATGACTTCTCCAAACTCTGTCGCCCGGAGCTGATCTCCCAGGACTGTGGGGTCTACTGCTGTGACACCTCGCCCGGAAGGAATGTGACACGTGGACGAGCGCCATCCGCTGACCGAGCGTTTCGAGGAACAGCGGCCCAGGCTGCGCGCCGTGGCCTACCGGATGCTCGGCTCGGTGAGCGAGGCGGACGACGCGGTGCAGGAGGCATGGCTGCGTCTGAACCGCGCCGATGTCAGTGGCGTCGAGAACCTGCCCGCCTGGCTCACCACCGTGGTGACGCGGGTCTGCCTGAACGTCCTGCGTTCCCGGGAGTCGAGGCGTGAGGAACCGTTCGACGCGCATCTGCCGGACCCGGTGGCGGCTGAGGGGGCGGGGAACGACCCCGAGCAGGAGGCGTTGCTGGCCGACTCGGTCGGGCTGGCGCTGCTGGTCGTGCTCGACGCGCTGGCACCGGCCGAGCGGATCGCCTTCGTGCTGCACGACATGTTCGCCGTGCCGTTCGACGAGGTCGCCGGGATGCTTGAGCGTTCCCCGGCCGCGGTCAGGCAGCTCGCGAGTCGTGCCCGGCGCAGGGTCAAGGGCGCCGAGCCGGTGCCCGACGCCGATCTCAGCCTGCAGCGGCGAGTTGTCGACGCCTTCCTGGCGGCCGCACGGGGCGGGGACTTCGACGCGCTGGTCACACTGCTCGATTCGGACGTGGTGCTGCGCGCCGACCGGGCGGCCGGTCCCACTCCCGCACCGATCCTGGTACGCGGTGCACGCAACGTTGCGAGGGGCGCGCGTCTCGCGACGGAGCGGGCCAGGTTCACCCAGCCGGCACTCGTCAACGGTGCGGTCGGCCTGGTGATGGCCCCGCGCGGCCGGCTGACCCTGGCGCTGGGCTTCACGTTCACCGGCGGCAGGATCACCGAGATCGACGTGATCGCGGACCCGGAACGCCTGGCCAAGCTCGACCTCGCGGTGCTCGGCTGAAGATCTCGGCTCCAGGCCGCTTCTGCGCATCGCTCACCGTCGCCAAATGCGTTGGCGGACCATGGCGGCCACTGCTATGTTTCCGGCGGCCGTGCGAGAGAACGAGGAGGTGGTACCCGTGAACGTATCGACATGGGTGCTCCCGTCCGGGGTCACGGTCGGGCGATAGGTCGTCCGGGAGCGCCGTTCGCGAGCACTCCCGAAAGGCACGACCATGCGGTTCACTTCTGAACAGCGCTTCGACGACGGCGTCCTCGAACGCGAATTCACCCTCGGCGAGATCCCCGGGATCCTGTGGACGCCCGGGTCCGCATCCGCACCGGCTCCGCTGATCCTGCTCGGCCACCCCGGCGGGCTGCAGAAGATGTACCCCCGTCTGATGGCCCGGGCCCGGCACTGCTGCGCGGGGGAGGGCTTCGCATCGGCCGCCATCGAGCTTCCCTGGAGCGGTGACCGGCCCCGTTCCGCCGCCGCCGAGAACGCCCGCGCCGACCTGCACCGGGCGCTGGAGGCCGGCGAGCCGGTCCACGACGAGATCGTCGACCGGCTCGTCCTCCCGCTGGTCGAAACGGCGGCCCCGGAATGGCGGGCCGCCCTGGACGACCTCCTTACGCTGCCCGAGATCGGCGGCCCGATCGGGTACGCGGGAGGGGTGATCGCCATCGGCATCCGGCTGGCGGTGGTCGAGCCGCGCATCTCGGCCGCACTTCTCTTCGCCGGGAGTTTCGTGCCCCGCGCGCTGTTCGAGGAGGCCCGGCAGGTCACCATTCCGTTGCAGGTCCTGCTGCAGTGGGACGACGAAGGAAATGACCGGCAGATGGCCCTGGACCTGTTCGACGCCTTCGGTTCCAAGGAGAAGACGCTGCACGCCAACATGGGCGGGCACATCGGCGTCCCGCAGTTCGAGGGGGATGCCGGGAACCGGTTCTTCGCTCGGCACCTGAAGTGAGACCGGGGCAGTAGGCTGGCCCAGACTGCTGCTGTGCGCCTTGGCCCGTCAACCTTCGAGCTGAACACCCATGGTCACGTTGAGTCGTAGGAGTCTCTTTGGGGTGAATTCGAACGTATGTTCTACGATTCTTGGTAATCTGAAGGTGTGGACGAGGGCACGCGTGTGGCCGGGTCGCTGTGGCAGGTTTCCGATGAGGAGCTGGTCGCGGCGCTGCTGACGCGCGAGGAATCGCTGCGCCGTGCCTACGGTGAGGTGCTGGAAGTGGTGGCCGAGGCGGAGCAGCGTGGCTTGGCCGCCAGTCTGGGTTACCGGGACACGGTCGCTCTGCTGGCCGAGGCCACCCGGCTGTCCCGGCGGGAGGCGGAGGCCCGCCGCATGCAGGCGGTGGCGACCCAGAACTTGGTCGCGACCGGCGAGGCGTTGGGGCGGGGTGCGATCACCGCGGAGCATGTGCGAGTGATTTGCTCGGTGTTCGAGCACTGTCCGGAGTGGGTGCCTGCCGAGCGACGCGCTGCTGATGAGCGGATCTTGTTGGATGTCGCCTTACAGGCGGGTCCGGAGAAGGTGTCTCGTGTCGGTACTCGTCTGCGGCGGTACTGGGATCAGGACGGGCCGACGCCGAAGGACAAGCCTGCGGCGGAGTCGTTGCGGGAGTTTCGTTTCCGGATTGGGTTTGATGGGCGGATGCGGTTCAGTGGCGAGTTCGACGCTGACACCGGTGCCACCCTGCAAGGTCTGCTGGGCCCGCTGGCCAAGCCGCACCCGAAAGGCGAGAACGGCGAGCCCGATGTGCGGACTGTGGCGCAGCGGCAGGGGGACGCGCTGGCGGAGATCGTCGCACTCGCCGCCCGGACCGAGGATTTGTCGGTGCAGGGTGGGGAACGCGCGGTCCTGATCGTGACCGTCACCCTCGCCGAACTGGAGAACCGGGTCAAGGCGGCACTGCTGGATGTGCCGGGGTTTGACACGGTGGATCAGTTGCGGCGGTTGGCTTGTGAGGCGCGGGTGGTGCCCGCGATTTTCGGCCACGACGGCGAGATCCTGCACCTCGGCCGCTCAGTGCGACATGCCAGCTCCGCTCAGCGGCGGGCCCTCGTTCTGCGGGATCGGGGGTGTGCGTTTCCGGGGTGTGATCGGGCGCCGAAGTGGTGCACGCCGCATCACGTATCCTGGTGGATCCATAATGGACGTACGGATCTGGATAATCTGGTGCTGGTGTGCGCCCGGCACCATCGGATGCTGCACCACAGCGGCTGGGACGTCCGAATATGCCACGGGCAGCCGGAATTCCTTCCGCCGCCCTGGCTCGACCCCGGGCGGCACCCGATCCGCAACACCGTGCACGATCCTCCACGGCCGCCCGCCCGCCCCTCGTCGTTCCAGGCGCTTGTGGCCATCCACCCCTGCGCCAAAACTCCTCGTCGAGTACGGACTCGGTGAGACGCACGTCACGCCCAGGTGCTTCGTCCGGTTGTCACGTTTCGTCGCGCCGATCCGTCAGTGCTGTGTAACCGTCGGATCGGCAAGGAGATCACCATGGACGCCCGTCTCAACATCTTCGGCAACCCCGTCGCGGCCAAGTTCTCGAAGTACATCAACTCCGCGGGCAAGGTGGTCGCGGACTCGACACTGCCCGCCGCGACACAGGAGCTGGTGAAGATCCGCGCCAGCCAGATCAACGGCTGCGGCTTCTGCACCGACATGCACACGAAAGAAGCCATGCATGCGGGGGAGACCTCGCTGCGCCTGAACCTGGTGGCGGCCTGGCGAGAGGCCACGGTGTTCACCGACGCCGAGCGCGCCGCCCTGGAGTTGACGGAGCAGGGCACCCGCATCGCCGATGCCGCCGGTGGCGTCAGCGATGAGGTATGGGCCAATGCCGCCAAGCATTACGACGAGGACCAGCTCGCCGCTCTGGTGGGCCTGATCGCGCTCATCAATACCTACAACCGGCTGAACGTCATCATCCAGCAGCCCGCCGGCGGCTACGAGGTCGGCCAGTTCGGCTGACCGGACCAGCGAAATCCAACTACCAGGGCACGGCTCCGTGGCGGTCGATGAACACTCCGGGCAACTCATCGGCGACACAGGCCTGGACTGCCGCCTCGGCGCCTTCCTGGACCGTCTGGATTCCCTGATGTCCGTTGAGGTCGGTCGCCGTGTAGCCCGGGTCGACGGCGTGCACACGGATATCCCGGAGGGATTTCGCGTACTGACTGGTGATCATGTTCAGCGCGGCCTTCGAGGACGGGTACACGAGTGCGTGCAGGGTCGATTCGAGACGGTCGGGATCAGTGGTGACGCCGAACGACCCCACCCCGCTGGACACCATCACGAGGCGCGGGTCCGCCGACCGTCGCAGGAGCGGCAGTAACGCCGCTGTGACGCGGATCGGTCCGATCACGTTCACCTCGTAGACCGGCAGGGCATCGTCGGACACGGTCTCCTCGGGGGAGGCGAACCGGCCGCCGATGCCCGCGTTGTTCACCACGGCATCGAGGCGGCCGGTTGTCTCGTCGACGATCTTGCGGGCCGTGCCCACGGACTCGTCGGAGGTCACGTCGAGCGCGAGCGGCCGGACATCGGCCTTCGGCAGCAGGTCCGCCACACGGCGTGCGGCTGCGGCTCCGCGTTCGGGATCGCGAGAGCCCAGCCAGACTGTCCAGCCCAGCTCCGCCAGCCTGCGGGTCGTCTCGAACCCGATTCCCTTGTTGGCCCCGGTCACCAGGGCGATCTTGTGTGTCGTCATGTTGCCGAGTGTGCGAGCGCGAGGGCGCCGCTGACAGGACTCGTCGACCGTGGGACCGGCGGTCCTACCCACGTCGGTGGCGTACGGGGCATGCTGGAGTCGTGAACCGTCAGGAGCTGGCAGCGGTCGTCCGCCGAGCACGACAACGGGTGACTCCGGGACAGATCGGCCTGCCTGCCGGGCGGCACCGGCGGGTCGCGGGGCTGCGCCGGGAGGAGCTTGCCCTGCTCGCCGGGATCAGCGTCGACTACGTCGTGCGCATCGAGCAGGGCCGCAGCACCCAGCCGTCCGCCCAGGTGTTGACCGCGCTGGCCCGGGCGCTGCGCCTCAGCCAGGATGAGCGGGACGAGCTGTTCCACCTCGCGGGAACGGCGCCGCCGACACCCGGCACCATCGATCTGCACGTCCGGCCGAGCGTGCTGCGGCTGATCGACCGGTTCGCGGACCTGCCGGTTCTCGTGCTCAGCGCGAAGGGGGATGTGCTGGCCTGGAACGCGATGGCCTCCGCCCTGTATGGCGACTGGACGGCGCTGCGGCCGGAGCGGAGGAACATCGTCCGGCTGCAATTCCTGCCCGACCCGAACGATCCGGAGCGGAGCAGGGTGGCCCAGTCACCCGAGGAGCGCGCGAACGCGTCCGCCCTGACGGTCGGGGATTTGCGGGCCGCGGCGGCCCGCTATCCGAACGACCGCGAGCTGCGCCGTCTGCTGGCCGACCTGCGCGCGGGCAGCGAGGAGTTCACACGGCTCTGGGATCGCGGTGGTGCGTCCACAAGGCGCAGTCATCGCAAGACCATCGAGCATCCGCAGCTGGCCCCGATGACACTCGACTGCGACACCCTGCACGTTCCCGACGCCGACCAGCTCGTGGTCGTCTACTCGGCCCCGCCCGGCACTCCCGAGCACGAACAGCTGGCGCTCCTGCGCGTGATCGGTACCCAGAACCTCGCCCCCACGACCGATTCAGCGCGGTAGGCGTCGCACTTTCCCGGGAAAGTGCGATACCCGGCGTGCGCAAGTACCGCACTTTCCCGGGAAAGTGCGGGAGGGGGCCCGGTGGGTCAGGCGTGGTGCTCAGTGAGGGTTGTCAGGAACGCCTGCCAGGCCGGGGTGGGGAAGGACAGCGGCGTGCCCGTGGTGTCCTTCGAGTCCCGCACGGCCGCACGATTCCCCGTGAGCGCGACCTCGACGCAGTTGCCGTTGCCACCGCCGCTGTAGCTGCTCTTGTGCCAATGCGGATCGGGCTGCTCACGTGCGTCCATCGGGGTCCTCTTCCGGTCGGTCGTACTCGCTTGCCAGGCGGGCAAGCGCCGCCGTCGATTGTTCCCGATTCAGTGCTGCTTCGGCCAGACGACGGAGAATCTCCCGGTAGGCGGCGATGTCCTTGGGCTGTTCGAGGAACAGGCCAGCGGTGTGTAGTTCGACGTACACCGTGGGCTTGGCACCGGAGTACTCCAGCATGAACGCACCCTCGGCACCGGTTCTGGCTCCCGCACGAGTCGGAATCACCTGAACCAACCAGTGCGGCAGGGAGTTGAGCAGCACCAGGTGCAGCAACTGGTCGTGCATCACGCGCATGCCGCCGACCGGCAGCCGTAGTGCCTGCTCGTGGATGAGAAACCGCAGGCGGGGCGGATGCGGTCGCCGAGTGAGGTACTGCCGCTGCATTCGGGCACGGACGCGGAGTTCGATGTCGTCGTTGGCGAACCGACCAGCGCCGCGGAAGATAGCTCGCGTGTAGTCCTCGGTCTGGGCCAGACCTGGAACGATCAACGGCTCGTAACTGCTGATCGCTGTCGCCGTGGTCTCCTGCACCACCAGGGACCGCAGTTCGTCGGGCAGTCTCGGGTTGTGCCGTCGTACCCAGACACCGTCCTCGATCTCGGCGTGCAGGTCCAGCAGGCGCTTCAGCTCGTCCGGCGCCACCCGGCAGGTGGCGAGGTAGATCGCGGCTTCCAGCTCGGAGCTCCCGCGCATCCCGGTCTCCACCCTGGAGACCTTGCTCTGCGCCCAGCCCAGCGCCTTGGCGATGTCCCTGCCCTGGAACCCGGCCTTCTCCCGTAGCCGCCGCAGTTCGCTGCCGAGTTCGCGGCGCCGGGCGCTGGATTCGTCGATACCCATGGGCGGCAACGTATGGCCGCGCGACGCCCGCGCCACGCACAAACAGCGACACCTCACCCCAAGGAGGTCGTCGTGTCGCGCAATTGCGGAACCCGCAAGCGTCCCAGGTGGGTGAACGGGAGAGGGTGGGACACGTCGGCGACTGGTCGCAGCCCGCCCCCTTTCGCCCTCATCGTCGGCCCTGCTGGGTGACTGGCGAGCAGAAGCCTCCCCGTCACCGCCAAAGCCCAAGCTAGCTACGAATTCCACCGTTCCGTAGCGCGATTCGGAGCAGAGTTTCGAATACATAGCGTACGAGAATTCCGGCGAACGGGTGATTGATGCGTGCTTCGTGCAATTTATCCGCCTCCGAGACGAGATCTGAGTAGAGTCCGCCGACGTGGACGATCGGAGATGGGGCTTCGAAGAAGCCGAGGACTGGGAGTACGACGAGTCGGAGAGCCAGTCGAGTCCGGTCGCAGAACCCGACGAGACACTGGTCGGGCAGGACGCCGACCAGGTGGTCCAAGTGGTGGTCTCGCCTGAGGCTACTGTCATTGCTGTGCGGTTGTCGCCGCAATGGCATCAGGTAGTCGACTCGCGTCAACTACACGTCAGTGTGCTCTCGGCCGCGAACGCTGCCACGACCAAAGCGCTGGCCCGCAGTGTCGAGCAGACTGACCGCACGGCACCGGCCGTGCCGCTGCAAGAGGTTACCGAGGATGAGTCGGCGCTGACCACGCAGGACGTGGAGCGGCTGCTCGATGCGGTCGACGCCGAGTTGGGCCGATTCACGGCGCGGCTATCAGCGATCGTCGATCAGCCAGTGCAGGTGCGGAGTTCCGGTGGGCACGTGCAGGGCTCGGCACAACGAGGCCATGTGCTTACGCTGGACATCGACGGTGCTTGGTCCGGGCGGGCTCGGCACACCGAGATCGAGACGGAACTCGTCGAGGTGCTCCGGGGTCTGCACGAAGCGAGTACCCCGGGCGATATGGCGGCCGGTCCGAGTGGCAATGCGATTTCTGAACTGATGGTTCTAGCCGCGGATCCGCAGCGTCTTTTGCGTCGTCTTGGCATGCCGGCAGCGACCGATTCCAACGGTGAGAGGTAGCACATGGTTGACATGAAAACGGCGATCTCCGCGCTACGATCAGACGCGGAGATCTGGGACGGTGCGGCGACCGACCTGGATGCGCCGATGAGCGCGATCGGGTCGTTGGGCCTCACCGGACATGACGTGTCGATGTACGGCGTGGACAAGGGAATCGATACCACCTACACCGGCGCACAGACTGCTCTTGAGGATATGTTGAGGCAGGCGGCAGAGAATTTTTCCGACCTCGCGGGCGCGTTGCGGCAGGCCGCCGACATGTACGACCAGACCGAAGCCGATCACCAGCAGCGCATACAAAGCGCCGGCGGTAACTGATGAAGGGTTGGTGATCTGCCGTGACGAGTCCAGCTATTCAGCAAGCTAACGGCAAATTCGGCGAGCTTCAGCAAAAGATCAACGAGTTTTTCGACAAGGTCAACGATGTACTGAGCTGGGTCCCCGGTTTCCTTTCCGATCTTATCGAGCCGATCCAGCAAGGTTTGAACGCGCTCCGGCAGAAGGTGGAGGAGTTCTGGGGTCGGGTCAACCAGTTGATTGATCAGCCGGGTAGCCCCACACGGTTGCATCAGGTGGCCGAGGATTGGGTTAACAAGGTTGGCAATGTCATTGGTGATATCGCTGGCGAGGTCAGTCTCGACAAGATGCAGACAAATCTGGACTGGGAGGGACGAGGCGCCGAGGCGTACAAGGCCACGGTACCGACACAGGTCGACGGGCTGAATTCAGTGAAGGACCTGGCGAACCAACTGCGTAGCTCGCTGGACAATCTGGGCAACGGGATCGAAACGTTCTGGACAGCGATGGCTATCGCAACGGGTGTTTTCGTGGTCGGGGCGGTTGGTGCGATCGCCGCCGCGTGTACCGTTGTCGGGATTCCCGCCGCGATCGCGGCAATCGCAGCCGCAGCGGGTGTCTCAATTGGACTCGTCACGACCGCGATCCTGTCACTGCAGTCTCTGACCAACACCATCTCCACCGAACAGGCCACCATCTCCCAGAAGGTGCATGACCTGGGTGACGAGTGGGCGAAGTCGAACATCGGTACCATGCAGGGCAAGTCAGATTGGCGCGTGATGCAGTGACGGTGATCCGTTCGGCAGCACGAACAGTCGCGAGCACAGGAATCAGTGTTGCCGTGCTGGTACTGGTGGCACTGTTTTGGATTGGTATCACCGCGCCTACCGAAACTCACCCGCTATTCTACTTTGGATTGATTTTCGTCGCTGGGGGAGCATTTAGCCTGCTGTTCGCCGGGGTCGGTGCCGCAACGGCCGGATCGCGGGCTCCCGCTGCGCCAGAGGCTGATCTACGGTTCTTCCAGGGAATCCGCAGGTTGGTGCTCGCCATGTGGTTGTGCGCCGTCGTCGCCGACGCGCTCGGGGTTCTGGTGGTGCTCGCGATCGCGGATGGCCGGGGTGGCACACCGCTGAGCGCCACCACGGAGGTCGTGGTGTTCATTGGGGCTGCGGTCACAATCGTCTGGGCCGGTATAACGTCAGTTGTCATGCGCCGGGTGCTACCCAGAGGTTGAAACCAGTGCGCCGTCGGAACCGGGGACGCCACCTGGACTATCGCGCGATCCCTCTGGTCCGGGTGAATCGCATCAGCACGATCGCTGTGCCGCTCGGGGTTGGTTCGCTCATTCTGTCTACGGTGCTCGCGGCGAGCGCAGTTTACCTGGCATTGCAGCGTCCGCCGGAGCTTTCCCTGCTGTTGACGACAGCGTGTGCTCATGGAGCACTCGCACTCAGCGGAGTTCTCTTCGGAATCGTCGCGATGTTCATGCGTGGCACAGTCTCAGCGGGGCGGATCGAACTCGCAGCCGCCAACGCCGTCCGCCGAGATCTTCTCGTCCTGTGGAACCTCGGCATACTCATGGCGTGTCTAGGCTGGCTCGCTCTCGGTGCCAGTGCCGCTCAGACACCGACACCAATCGTTGTGCCGTCAACCCTTTTCCACACCCTCTTGTCTGCCACGCTAGTCGTATACGACGGCGCTGTCACCGTATTCGCCTACCGTCTGCTGCGCAGCTGACGAGGGTGGGAGTCAGACGAGTTGGTTCACCGCGCAAAGACTACCCCCGGCGTGGCTTTACCGCGACGATCAGGTCGCGCAGGATCGCCTGGTCCACCCGGTGTTCGAGCTGGTCGTACGGGCCGCCCTCGCGCACGTCGAGCCCCGCCCCGGTGAGGATCTCGGTCAGCTCGTCGCGCTTGGCCACATTGGTGTTCCACGAGATCCCGATCGCGCCACCAGGGCGCAGCGCCCGGTTCCACACCGGAACCGCCGCCGCCAGCAGCTCGCGCGGACTGCGCACCGGGCCCGAGCCCGCCGCGCGGCTGCCGTGCTGCACGCCGTACGGGGCATCGGTGACGATCACGTCGACCGAGTCGCGCTTCAACAGCTCGTCGACGGTCAGGGTGTCACAGTTGTAGTACGTCAGCCTGCGTGTGTCGCCTGCCTTGTACCGCTCTTTGGTCAGCCCGAACTCGATGTCCAGCTTCCGTCCGAGTCGCACCTTGTTGCGCCGCACGGCGCCGGTCTCCGCGTTGTGCTTGACCCGCTTGGTGCGCAGCCAGGTCTTGACGAACTGCTCGTAGGCCTCGAAATCCCGGCCGTCCACCTCGAACCCGGTCGCGTCGCATCCGTACATCATCGCGTGGTTCAGCGTGGTTCCCCTGCCGCACAACGGATCGAGCACGTGCACCGGTCCGTCGCGCAGGGTTGTGGCGCGGCCTGCGGCCAGCAGGGTGATGTTCAGCAGCAGTTTGGTGAACAGCTCGTTGGTCTTGCCGGGGTACTTCTGGATGGTGAGCAGATCCGAGTCGAACCACGCCAGCGGGCTGGTGTGGATCGGGCGAAGGAGTTCGTCGCTGATCTCGAACAGCACGTACATCGAGGACAGATCGGACAGATGCCGGACGTCGTCCCCGGTCAGCGGGCGTTCGGTGGCGAAGGTGACGTACTCGGTCCCGGCCAGCTCCCGTTGCTCGATCTCCTGCACTGGCTGGGAGAGTGCGGTGTCGCCGAGGATTTCCAGCTCGGCGCGGAGCAGCCGCGGTGACACGTCGTGGTAGACGCGGTTGGCTGCGGGCAGGATGAGGATCGCGTACTCGGGCATCGGGAGGGAAGCGTAGCTTGCTGTCGTGACCACCCTCGCCCTGGACGACCTCCCGCGCGCCGTTGCGCTGCTGCGGGAGGCCACCGACGTGACCCTGCTGGCCCATGTGCGCCCCGACGCCGACGCGCTCGGAAGCGCGCTCGCTCTCGCCCAGGTGCTGCGGCGCCGCGGGGCGACCGTCCGGGTCAGCTTCGCCGAGCCGGCCACCGTCCCGGAGAGCCTGCGCGGTCTCGACCCCGGGCTGTGGATCCCGGCCACCGAGCTGCCCGAATCGGAGCCGCTGCTGATCGCGCTCGACTCGGCGAGCCCGGCCAGGCTGGGCTCGCTGGGTGAGCGCGTTGGGGTCGTCAAGCGGGCCGGTGGGCGGGTATTGGTGGTCGACCACCACGCCTCCAACACCCGCTACGGCACCGACAACCTGGTGGACGACACCGCGGAGGCGACGGCCGTACTCGTACTGCGGTTGATCGACGAGCTGGGCGAGGAGCTCGACGAGCCCGTCGCCCGCTGCCTGTACGCCGGGCTGGTCACCGACACCGGCGGCTTCCGCAGGGCGACGCCGGAGACGCACCGGCTGGCCGGACGGCTGCTGGCGGCCGGGGTGGACCCGGACCGGGTCGCGCGCGAAGTGGCCGAGGAGCGCCCGTTCGGCTGGCTGCCGATGCTTGCCGGGGTGCTCGCCGGGGCCGGACTGGACACCGGCGCGGCGCGCGGGCTCGGGCTGGCGCACGCCGTGGTGACCGATCAGGACGCTGCCGGGGTTCGTCTCGAGGAGGTCGAGAGCGTGATCGACGTCGTGCGCTCGGTGCGGGAGGCCGAGGTCGCGGCCGTGTTCAAGCAATCGGGGACCGCGCAGTGGACCGTGTCGCTGCGGGCGAAGTCGCGGATCGACGTGTCCGCGGCCGCCCGTGCGCTCGGCGGCGGCGGGCACCGTCTCGCTGCGGGCTGCACGCTCGACGGGACCGCCGAACAGGCACTGGAGCAGGTGCGCGGCGCGCTGGCGGAGGCCCCGCTGCTGTGACTTCCGAAGCTGAGACCCCGGAGCCTGTGACACCGGAAAGCTCGGTGACCGACCGGGTGCCCCCGAAGCGCGTGCTCGGCCTCGCCGTGCCCGCGCTGGGGGTGCTCGCTGCGGAGCCGCTGTACGTCCTGGTCGACACCGCCGTGGTGGGCCACCTCGGGGCGCTGCCGCTGGCCGGGCTGGCGCTCGGCGGTGTGCTGCTCACGCTGGTGTCCACCCAGCTCACGTTCCTGTCCTACGGCACCACCGCCCGCACCGCGCGGCTGCACGGTGCGGGGCGCAGGGCGGAGGCGGTCAGCGAGGGGGTGCAGGCCACCTGGATCGCGATCGCCGTCGGCATCGTCGTGCTGCTCGCCGGCCAGTTGCTCGCCGGGCCGGTGGCCAGGGGACTGTCCGGGGACGCGCAGATCGCCGAACAGGCGGCGTCCTGGCTGCGGATAGCGCTGTTCGGCGCGCCGCTGATCCTGATCACGATGGCGGGCAACGGCTGGATGCGTGGTGTGCAGGACGCGGTGCGCCCGCTGCGCTACGTGCTGGCGGGCAACGGAATCTCGGCCGTGCTGTGCCCGATCCTGGTCTATCCGGTCGGCTGGGGGCTGGAGGGTTCGGCCGTCGCCAACGTGGTGGCCCAGGTGATCTCGGCGGGGCTGTTCCTGCACGCGTTGCGCCAGGAGCGGGTGCCGCTGCGGCCGGACTTCTCCGTCATGCGGGCGCAGCTGGGGATGGGCCGGGACCTGGTGCTGCGCAGCCTGGCGTTCCAGGCCTGTTTCGTCTCGGCCGCCGCTGTGGCGGCCAGGACGTCGACCGCGGCCGTCGGCGCGCACCAGGTGGTGCTGCAATTGTGGACCTTCCTGGCGCTGGTGCTGGACTCGGTCGCCATCGCCGCGCAGTCGCTGGTCGGGGCGGCGCTCGGCGCCGGTTCGTCGCGGCAGGCCCGGGGCATCGCCGGGCAGATCACCCGGTACGGACTGGTGTTCGGTTGTGCGCTGGGTGCCCTGTTCGCGGCGGTGTCGCAGGTGCTGCCGCGCGTGTTCACCACCGACGCCGGGGTGCTGGCCGAGATCCCCAACGCGTGGTGGTTCTTCGTCGCGCTCCAGCCCATCGCCGGGATCGTGTTCGCCCTGGACGGCGTGCTGCTCGGCGCAGGGGACGCGGCCTTCCTGCGCACCGCGACACTGGCCAGCGCCGTACTCGGCTTCCTGCCGCTGATCTGGGCTTCGCTCGGCTTCGGCTGGGGACTGGCCGGCATCTGGACCGGCCTGTCCGTGTTCATGCTGCTGCGCCTCGTGGCCGTCGTGGCGCGGTGGCGCTCCGGGAACTGGGCGGTGGTGGGCGCCGTCCGGACGTGAGGAATCGCACTTCGATAACGGGTATGTTTCGGCGTTGCATAGCCGATACAAGTAATGAGCGGTGCGGCAACGCCGACGCCCGCGACCTGTCCTCGCCCGTCGCCGAAGTCGTCCTCGAAGGAGTGCCGTGCCCACCCAGTCGATGTCCCAGCGAGCCACCGGCCGCTCGTGGGCGATCTGGCTGACCGGAGCCACCGTCTATCTGCTCGCGGTCTTCCATCGCACCTCGTTCGGTGTGGCGGGCCTGGAGGCGCTCGACCGGTTCGGTGTGGGAGCGGCCGCGCTCGGTACTTTCACGGTGTTGCAGGTCGGTGTCTACGCCGCGATGCAGATCCCCACCGGGTTGCTGGTCGACCGGTTCGGCCCGCGCGCCGTGCTCACCGCGGCGCTGCTGGTGCTCGGCACCGGCCAGGTGCTGCTCGCGACCGCGGAGTCCTATCCGGTCGGTCTGGTGGCCAGGGGGGTGCTCGGACTCGGTGACGCCCTCACGTTCGTCAGCGTGCTGCGGCTCATCGCCGCGCACTTCCCCGGTCGGCAGTACTCGCTGGTCACCTCGTTCACCACCGCGATGGGCTACCTCGGCAACCTGGCTGCCACGGTCCCCCTGACCCTGCTGCTCGCCGGGCCAGGCTGGACCCCCACGTTCCTGATCGCCGGGCTGGTGACCGTCGTCTTCGCCGTTGTGGTGAACCTGCGGGTGCGCGACACCCCGCTCGGCGTGACACCCGTGCGGACCTCCGCGGGCGGTCCACGGGCGGTGGCCGCGCAGGTCGCCGAGGCGTGGCGGGTGCCGGGCACCAGGCTCGGCTTCTGGCTGCACTTCAGCACGATGTTCGCGCCGAACGTGCTGACGCTGCTGTGGGGCCTGCCGTTCCTTGTGGACGGTCAGGGGCTCGCGCCCAAGTCGGCGAGTGCGTTGCTGACCGTGTTCGTCTTCGGCTCGATGATCGGTGGCCCGGTGGTCGGCGCGGTGATCGGCCGGTACCCGTCACTGCGACTGCCGCTGGCGGTCGGCTATCTCGGCGGGGCCGCGCTGGTGTGGGCGACGCTGCTCGGCTGGCCGGGCGCCATCCCGGTCGCCGTGCTGGTGCCGAGCTTCGCCTTCCTGTCCCTCGGGGGGCCCGCTTCGATGATCGCGTTCGCGCTCGCGCGGGACTACAACCCGCTGCGCCGGGTGGGTACGGCCACCGGTGTGGTCAACGTCGGCGGTTTCGTCGCGACGACGCTGTCGGCGCTGGCGATCGGCGTCCTGCTGGAGTTGACCGGGGACTTCCGGATCGCGCTGCTGGCGGTCGTCGGGATCCTGGGCTTCGGTGCCTCGCGCATGCTGGTCTGGTGGCGCAGGACCAGGGCGCAGCTGTTCGCCGCCGAGGCGCGCGGCGAACAGCTGCCGGTGCGAATCCGGCGCAGGCGCTGGGACGCGCCCGAGCGTCAGTCAGTGGGTGCCGCGGCCGCGTAACGCGTTCGCATCGCCTCGAAGGTCGCCGTGAACCCGGTGACCGGTCTGCCCTCCACGTACTGGACGAGGCTGTCGAGGTAGGCGTGCCAGCCCGCCGCGTACTCCACAGGATCGACGCCCACCTTGACGTGGTCGATGACCAACCGCGTCTTCCCGTCCTCATCGGACAGTGCGAAGGAGACCTCGGAGCGGGCTTCGCCGGTGTAGTCCCAGATCAGTTTCAGTCGTGCGGGGGGATCCCATGCCGTCACCGTGCAGGTCGCGGTGGCCTCCGGCTCCATCCTGAGGACGAATGTCCGGCCCGGTCCCGCCGTTCCGCTCTCGACCGGGCCGAGCCAGCCGGCCATCCGGTCCGGCTCGGTGAGGGCGGCCCAGACGCGCTCTGGGGAGGCGGGGAGCACTCGTTCCAGGTGAACCGATCCGGTCGCGCGGTCCACGGTGCCCAGCAGTGTTGTCATGTCGTCTCCTTGTCGGTGTTGTTCTCGTCGGTGGGGTTCCCGGAGGCCAGCAACTGGTTCTCGAGCGTGTCGAGCCGGTCACTCCAGAACCGGTGCTGGCGATGCGCCCAGTCGGCGATGTCCGCGAGCGGTCGCGGGTCGAGGCGGTAGATCCGCCGTTGTGCGGCGATCGTGCTGCTCACCAGGCCCGCCTCGCGCAGGGCGCGCAGGTGCTTGGACGTGGCGGGCTGGCTGATGCCGAACTCGCCGCTGGTGTGCTCGGCCAGTTCGCCCGCACTGGCCTCGCCCGAAGCCAGTCGTTCGATGATGCTGCGCCGCACCGGGTCGGCCACGGCCTGGAAGGTGTCCACGTTCCCGAGCTTAACCAGTCACTCATATAACCGTCAAGGAAAATAAGAACGGCCCGTGTGTGCCGGAGCACCTGGGCGCGGTGGATACAGTGCGCGCGTGTCTCGCCAGCAACATTCGCGCAAGCCCGCACCTCCGCCCGGTCTGCTGATCGTCGACAAGCCGGGAGGGATGACGTCGCACGACGTCGTCGCCAGGGCGCGGCGCATCATGGGCACCCGCAAGGTCGGGCACGCGGGCACCCTCGATCCGATGGCCACCGGCGTGCTGGTGCTGGGGATCGAGCGGGCCACCAAGTTGCTCGGGCACCTGGCGCTGGACCGCAAGACCTACCTCGCGACGATCGCTCTCGGCGAGGCGAGGACCACGGACGACAGCGAGGGCGAGGTGTTGACCCGCGCCGAGCCCGCGGAACTCGAGGCGATCGCGGACGCGGCGATCCAGGCGGGGATCGCCGAACTCACCGGCGACATCCAGCAGGTCCCGAGCGCGGTCAGCGCCGTGAAGGTGGACGGCAAGCGGGCCTACGCCCGCGTGCGCGCGGGGGAGGAGGTGGACCTGCCCGCCCGGCCGGTGTCGGTCTACCGGTTCGACCTGCTCGGTGTGCGCCGCGGCGAAGGCACGCTGGAACTCGACGTGATGGTGGAGTGCTCGTCCGGGACGTATGTCCGGGCGCTGGCCCGCGATCTCGGTTCGGGTCTCGGCGTGGGTGGTCATCTCGTGGCCCTGCGTCGCACGACTGTCGGGCCGTTCACCCTCGCCGCGGCGCGCACGCTGGAGCAGTTGGAGGAGGAGCCCGCGCTGTCCTACGACCTCGCCGCCGCGGTCGCCGCGGCGTTCCCGCGCAGGGACGTCGACCAGGCCACCGCGCGGGCGGTCCAGTACGGCCAGCGGATTCCGGCCGCGGGCATGGCCGGTGTCTACGGGATCTTCGATCCGGACGGCCGGGTGCTCGCCCTCGCCGCCGACACGGACAACGCGGCCCGGACGGTCGTCGTCCTCGCTCCGGCTTAGAGTTGCTGGGGTACGACACACAGTGGTCTGACGCAAAGGTGGTTCGGTGCAGCGTTGGCGCGGATTGGCGGATCTTCCCAGTGGCTGGGGGCGGTGCGTCGTCACCATCGGAGTCTTCGACGGGGTCCATCGTGGACACCAGGCGCTGATCCGCCGGACCGTCGAAACGGCACGCTCGCGGGGTCTGCCGAGCGTGGTCCTCACTTTCGATCCGCATCCGTCCGAGGTCCTGCGTCCCGGTAGCCACCCCGCGCAGCTGACCACACTGCGGCGCAAGGCCGAACTGGTCGAGGAACTCGGCGTGGACGTCTTCGCGGTCCTGCCGTTCACGCTCGAGCTCTCCCGGCTGTCCGCACACGAGTTCGTGCACGAGGTGCTGGTCGACCGGCTGCACGCGGCGGTCGTGGTGGTCGGGCAGAACTTCACGTTCGGCCACAAGGCCGCGGGCGACATCGAGTTGTTGCGCACGCTCGGCACCCGGTTCGGGTTCGTCGCCCACGGCGCGCGGTTGCAGGGCCGCACCCTCGCCGACGACGCCGCGCAGGAGGACGACACCTCGGCGGAGATCACCTTCTCCTCGACCTATGTGCGCTCCTGTATCGACGCGGGCGATGTCGCGGCGGCGGCCGACGCGTTGGGTCGTCCGCACCGGCTGGAGGGAATCGTGGTCCGCGGGGAGGGGCGCGGCCACGACCTCGGTTACCCGACGGCGAACCTGTCCACCCCACGCTTCGCCGCGATCCCGGCCGACGGGGTCTACGCCTGCTGGTTCACTCGTCCGGCCAAGCCGGGTGATCGGTTGCCGGCCGCGGTTTCGGTGGGCACGAACCCGACCTTCTCGGGCCGGGAGCGCACCGTCGAGGCCTTCGTGCTCGATGTGGACGAGGACTTCTACGGCCAGCACGTGGCGCTGGACTTCGTCGGAAAGCTGCGCGACCAGGTCCGCTTCGACTCCTCGGACGCGCTCGTCGCCCAGATCGACGACGACGTGGTGCGTACGCGCGCCGTCCTGGGGCTCGCCTGAGCCGGATGCGGGCATCCGCGGTGCGAATGCGAACGGCTGGGTGATTCAGCCACGGCCGACCGTCCCAGCTGGCAAGATGCTCGGCAGGGGCCGCCCGTATCGGGCCGTTCGCAGAGTTGCTGTCTAGGGGAGCAGGACAAAGGTGGAGGACCAGAAGATCGTCCAGCGCAACATCGCACTTCAGCGGGAGTGGTACGGGGAACCACTGGGCGACCGGGTCCGCAGACTCGTTGTGGCGTTCGACGTCTCGCAGGCCTTCCTCGCCGAAGTGCTCGGCATCAGTGCCCCGATGCTGAGCCAGGTGATGAGCGGGAGGCGCGCGAAGATCGGCAACCCGGTCGTGCTCGCCCGGATGATCATGCTCGAACGAAAGATCCTCATCCCCGCCGTCGCGGCGGGTAACCGCGAGGCGCTCCGGGGGGCCCTCGAGGACGTGCGCGATGCCAGGCCCACGGTCGGCCGGGACACGCTGCCCGTCGGGGCGGGTACGGACGACCGTGCGGTGCTCGCCGCGCTGCGGGAGGTCGCCGAGGACGAGAACCTGGTGGATGCCGCCAACCGCCTGGATCCGGACTTTCCGGCGATCGCCGACCTGCTGCGCAGGGCGGGCAAGAACTCCTGAGAAGCCATTTCCGCGTCGCGCAGCGACTCGTTTGGGGGTGGGTGACGGTGGGCGATTCCGCGTCGCGCAGCGACTCGTTTTGGGTGGAGGTGGGTGACGGGTGGGCGTGCGGTTGTTCAGCGCACTGGTGCCGTCCGCCGAGGCGGTGCGGTCGCTCCGGGAGGCGCTGGACGACGTGCCCGAAGCCGGGCTGCGCTGGACTCCGCCGTCGCAGTGGCACATCACACTCGGCTTCTACGGCGTCGACGATCCGCAGGCCAGAGCGGGTCAGCTACGGACATCGCTGACCGGGCTCCCGGCCCGGGAGGTGCGGCTCACGGGGACGGGAACGTTTCCCGGCGTATTATGGGTAGGAGTGGACGGAAACCTGGCCGATCTGGCGACCGCGACCGAAGCGAAGGCCGACGAGCGCCCGTTTCGCCCGCATCTCACCGTCGCGCGAAACCGGGACCGGCTGCGGCCGGAGTCCCTCGCGGACACGCTCGCGGGATACCGGGGACCGTCGTGGACGGCGACCGAGGTCGTGCTGTGCGCCAGTGAGCCGGGGCCGCGTTACACCCCGATCGAGCGCTTCGGCCTTGTCGAGCACGTGCGGTAATTACGTGGCTGCTACGCTCGATAGTTGGGTCCGGCTGCAGTCCGTGGCGGCCGTGACCGTCTCACCCGACGTGAACGATCGTCCGGGCCGCACGGCACAGAGATAAGTAGGAGAACCAGCGTGGCTCTGTCCACTGACGAAAAGAAGTCGATCCTCACCGAGTACGGCGTGCACGACTCGGACACCGGATCGCCCGAGGCCCAGGTGGCCCTGCTGACCAAGCGGATCATCGGCCTCACCGAGCACCTGAAGACTCACAAGCACGACCACCACTCGCGTCGTGGTCTGTTGTTGCTGGTCGGCCGTCGCCGCCGGCTGCTCAACTACGTGATGAAGGTGGACATCGAGCGGTACAGGGCGCTGATCCAGCGCCTCGGCCTCCGCCGATGAGCTGAACCGAGGGGGAGTGGCCACCGGGTCGCTCCCCCTCGGTGCATAACCGCAGGAAACACCGCAAGAACGTCAACACCCCGAAGCTGGTGTGACTGTTCTTCGGAGGAAACACAGCAAGACACGAGTTAGACGAAGAAGACAGGGCGAGCGCACCGCGCACGAGGACAAGTCTGCCGGTCCTCGGTAGTGGCTCCCGGGTCGAACCCGGGGGCTTCGATCGAAGACCGGCCTCAGTTCCTCGGGCGTGCCCCAAAGGGTGGGGACAGCGTTGCCCGAGACGATGAGGAGAAACACCATATGACCGACGCAAGCGGAACAACCGTGCACGAGACCGAAGCCGTGATCGACAACGGCCGGTTCGGCACCCGCACGGTCCGCTTCGAGACGGGCAGGCTGGCCAGGCAGGCCGCCGGATCCGTCGTTGCGTACCTGGACGACGAGACCATGCTCCTGTCGGCGACCACCGCATCGAAGCACCCGAAGGAGCATTTCGACTTCTTCCCGCTGACGGTGGACGTCGAGGAGCGGATGTACGCGATCGGGAAGATTCCCGGCTCGTTCTTCCGCCGTGAGGGCCGTCCCTCCACCGACGCCGTCCTGACCTGCCGCCTGATCGACCGCCCGCTGCGCCCGTCGTTCGCCGACGGACTGCGCAACGAGATCCAGGTCGTCATCACAGTGCAGAGCCTGGACCCGCAGGACCCCTACGACGTCCTGGCCATCAACGCGGCTTCGGCGTCCACCCAGCTCAGCGGCATCCCGTTCTCCGGCCCGATCGCCGGCGTCCGCGTCGCGCTGATCGAGGACCAGTGGGTCGCGTTCCCGACCTGGGAGCAGCTGGAGAAGGCCACGTTCAACATGGTCGTCGCCGGCCGCGTCGTCAACGACGCCGGTGACGTGGCGATCATGATGGTCGAGGCCGAGGGCAGCGAGAACACGCTCGACCTGATCGCCGCCGGTGCCAAGGCGCCGAACGAGCAGGTGGTCGGCGAGGGCCTGGAGGCGGCCAAGCCGTTCATCCGGGTGCTGTGCGAGGCGCAGCAGAAGCTCGCCGACGTCGCCGCCAAGCCGACCGCCGACTTCCCGACGTTCCCGGCCTACCAGCCCGACGCCTACGAGGCCGTCGCCGCGATCGCGACCGACGACCTGACGAAGGCGCTGACCATCGCGGGCAAGCAGGACAGGGAGACCGCGACCGACGAGGTCAAGGCCGAGGTCCTGGCGAAGGTCGGCATCGGTGAGGGCGAAGCCTTCGCCGGCCGGGAGAAGGAAATCGCCGCCGCCTTCCGTTCGCTGACCAAGCACCTGATCCGCCAGCGGATCCTGCGCGACAAGGTCCGCATCGACGGCCGTGGCCTGACCGACATCCGCCAGCTCGCCGCCGAGGTCGCCGTGATCCCGAGGGCGCACGGTTCGGCGCTGTTCGAGCGCGGCGAGACCCAGATCCTGGGTGTCACCACGCTGAACATGCTCCGCCTCGAGCAGCAGATCGACTCGCTGTCGCCGGTAACGCACAAGCGCTACCTGCACCACTACAACTTCCCGCCCTTCTCCACCGGTGAGACCGGCCGGGTGGGAACGCCGAAGCGTCGCGAGGTCGGGCACGGCATGCTCGCCGAGCGCGCGCTGGTGCCGGTGCTGCCGAAGCGGGACGAGTTCCCCTACGCGATCCGTCAGGTCTCCGAGGCCCTCGGCTCCAACGGCTCGACCTCGATGGGCTCGGTCTGCGCGTCCACCATGGGTCTGTTCAACGCCGGTGTGCCGCTGAAGGCCCCGGTCGCGGGGATCGCCATGGGCCTGGTTTCCGATGAGGTCGACGGCAAGACCGAGTACGTGGCGCTGACCGACATCCTCGGTGCCGAGGACGCGTTCGGTGACATGGACTTCAAGGTCGCGGGCACCAAGGACGTGGTCACCGCGCTGCAGCTGGACACCAAGTTGGACGGCATCCCGTCCGAGGTGCTCGCCGCCGCGCTGAACCAGGCCAAGGACGCTCGGCTCGCCATTCTCGACGTCATGACCGAGGCCATCGACGGCCCGGACGAGATGAGCCCGTACGCGCCGCGCGTCACCAGCGTGAAGATCCCGGTCGACAAGATCGGTGAGGTCATCGGGCCGAAGGGCAAGATGATCAACACCATCACCGAGGAGACCGGTGCCGACATCTCCATCGAGGACGACGGCACGATCTACGTCGGTGCGGCGGACGGCCCTTCGGCCGAGGCCGCGATCGACAAGATCAACGCGATCGCCAACCCGCAGCTGCCCAAGGTCGGGGAGCGCTTCCTCGGCACCGTGGTGAAGACGGCCGCCTTCGGCGCCTTCGTCTCGCTGCTGCCGGGCAAGGACGGCCTGGTGCACATCTCGAAGCTGGGCAACGGCAAGCGCATCAACAAGGTCGAGGACGTCGTGAACGTCGGTGACAAGCTCCGCGTGGAGATCGCCGACATCGACAACCGCGGCAAGATCAGCCTGATCGTGGTGCAGGACGACCAGCCTGCCGAAGGCGCTGCGGCCGAGGAGACAGAGAACGAGACGGCCGACGCCGCTCAGTAGTTCACCGGCACCGCCGCTATCCGACGAACGACCCGTCACTCGCCTCAGCGGGGGTGACGGGTCGTTTCGTCGCAGAGGTAAGGACACGATGGTTCGACAGATTTCGGGGCATGAGCAGGCCGTGGGACGGACACGGACGCTCGAATCGGCGGACGACGGCTCGCTGGTCAAACGCACGGTCCTGCCCGGTGGCCTGCGGGTGATCACGGAGCGGGTCCCGGGCTCGCGCTCGGCGACCGTCGGCCTGTGGGTCGGTATCGGGTCGCGGGACGAGCATCCGAGCGTGGCCGGTGCGGCGCACTACCTGGAGCACCTGCTTTTCAAGGGCACGGGGCGCCGCGACGCCCGGCAGATCGCGGAGGAGATCGACGCCGTCGGTGGCGAGTTCAACGCGTTCACCGCCAAGGAACACACCTGCTACTACGCGCAGGTGCTCGACGAGGACCTGCCGCTCGCGGTGGATCTGGTGTCCGACGTGGTCTTCGGTGCGGTGTGCGCGGACGCCGATGTGGAGACCGAGCGCAGCGTGGTGCTCGAGGAGATCGCCATGCGTGACGACGACCCCGAGGATCTACTGCACGAGGCGTTCGTGGGCACCATCCTCGGCGACCACCCGCTCGGCAGGCCGGTACTCGGCACCGAGCAGTCGATCACCGGGATGCGGCCGAGCGCGCTGCGGTCGTTCTACAGGCGGCAGTACACGCTGCCCCGGATGGTGCTGTCGGTCGCGGGCAACATCGACCACGTCCAGGTGCTCCGGCTGGTGCGCGCGGCACTGAAGCCGTTTCCCGCCGGATCGGGCACGCCGATGCCCCCACGGGTCGGGCGCGGCCGGATCCGTTCGAAGTCCGCGCTCACGTTGCACACCGACGACTCCGAGCAGGCACACGTGATGCTGGGGTTGCGGGCACTGGCCCGGCACGACGAGCGCCGCTTCACGCTGTCGGTGCTCAACGCCGCATTGGGCGGCGGGATGAGTTCCCGGCTGTTCCAGGAGGTCCGGGAGCGGCGGGGCCTCGCGTACCAGGTCTATTCGTCGGTGGCCTCCTATGCCGAGACCGGGCACCTCTCGGTCTACGCCGGATGTCAGCCGGAGCGGCTCGGTGAGGTGGCCGGGGTGCTGCGGGAGGTGCTCGACGAGGTCGGCGAGAACGGGCTCACCGATGCCGAGGTCGCCAGGGCGAAGGGTCAGTTGCGCGGCGGGCTGGTGCTCGGGCTCGAGGACACCGCGTCGCGGATGTCCAGGATCGGCAAGAACGAGCTCAACTACAGCCGGTACCTCGGGGTGAACGACACGATCGCGCGAATCGACGCGGTGCGGACCGACGAGGTGTGCCTGCTGGCCAAGGACCTGGTGCGACGGGTGGGTATTTCGGCTGCCGCTGTTGTCGGCCCGTACGCTCACTCCGAGGACCTGCCGGACGACCTGCACGAGGTGATCGCGTCATGACCCAGGCCGAACCGACCGCGACGGGAGCCTCCGCGTCGCAGCGTGGTGCGGACGACCCCATCCGAGTCGCCATCCTCGGCGCACGGGGACGGATGGGCGCACAGGCGACGGAGGCCGTCGGGGCCGCGTCCGGCATGGAGGTCGTGGCGGCGGTCGACGCGAGCGACGCGCTGACCGAGGTTTCCGGGGCGGGCGCCGAGGTCCTCGTCGACTTCACCCATCCCGATGCGGTGATGGACAATTTGCGGTTCGCGGTGGAGCAGAACATCCACGCCGTCGTCGGCACGTCCGGCTTCACCGAGGAGCGGCTGGACACGCTGCGCGAGTGGCTGCGGCCGAAGCCCGAACTGGGCGTGCTGATCGCGCCGAACTTCGCGCTGGGGGCAGTTCTCGCCATGCGCTTCGCGCAGCAGGCCGCGCGCTTCTACGAGTCCGCCGAGATCATCGAGCTGCACCACAACCGCAAGGCGGACGCGCCGTCCGGCACCGCGGCCCACACCGCAAGGCTGATCGCGCAGGCCAGGGCCGAGGCGGGGCTCGAGCCGGGAGCGGACGCGACCACCTCCGAGATGGATGGTGCGCGCGGAGCCTCGGTCGACGGTGTGCGCGTGCATTCGGTGCGGCTGCCGGGGCTGGTCGCGCACGAGGAGGTCCTCTTCGGCGGGGAGGGCGAGACGCTGACCATCCGGCACGACTCGATGGACCGCTCGTCGTTCATGCCGGGTGTGCTGCTCGGGGTCCGGTCCGTGCCGCGGCGGCCGGGGCTGACCGTCGGCCTGGAGAATGTGCTGGATCTGTGAGATCGGGTCGGAAATCGGGTTGGTCCGCGATGATCAGTGGAAGAAGCGCGTCTGGCGAGAGCCCAAGAGCGAGGAGGCAGGGCGAATGAGAAGCGATGGTGACGTTCGCACCTCAGGTCCGAGCCCCTCCGAGTCGATCTTGTCGCGCGTTTTGGGTCGGACACTGTGAGATCACGCAACATCGCCCTCCTGCTCACCGCCGCCGTCGCGGTGTACCTCGTGCTGCTGGCCGGGCGGGGAATCGCCCTGCTGCGCACCGGGGAGTTCGTGCCGGTGCTGTTCGGGCTGGGTGTGCTGCTGTTGCCGCTGCTCGGCGTGTGGATCCTGGTCACGACCTGGCGGTCGGGGACCAGGATCCAGCGCCTGTCGCGGCGGCTGGCCGAGGAAGGCGCACTGCCGGACGTCTCGGACCTGCCGCGCCGTCCGTCCGGGCGGGTCGACCGGGCGGCTGCCGACTCATGGTTCGACGAGCGCAGAGCCGAGGTCACCGAGGCTCCCGACGACTGGCGCACCTGGTATCGCCTCGCATACGCCTATGACGTGGCGGGGGACCGCACTCGGGCACGGGAGACCATGCGCAGGGCCGTCGAACTGGAAGCGCAGGATCACGAAGCCCAGGACCACTGAAAGCGCGGACCACCGGGTAGGTCATTCGGCCAGCCGGGCGGCGCGCTCCAGCAGGTAGCGCCGTTCGGGCAGACTCGTCGTGCGCCGGGCTGCCAGCAGGTAGCTTTCCCGTGCCGTGGGCTTGTCACCGGCAAGTTCCAACAGGTGCCCGCGCACGGCGTGCAGCCGGTGGTGCCGGACCATCCGGTCGTCGTCGTCCAGTGTCGCCAAAAGATCGAGCCCGGCGCGCGCACCCTGGGTCATCGCCACGGCGACGGCGTGATTGAGCGTGACCACCGGATTCGGCGCGATTCGGCCGAGAACCCGGTACAGGATGCGGATCTGTTCCCAGTCGGTGTCCTCGGCGCTCGGAGCTGCCATGTGCACTGCGGCGATCGCCGCCTGCAGTTGGTACGGCCCGAGTTCCGCGCGAGCCATGGCATCGGCGACCAACCGGGTGCCCTCTTCGATCGCGGCGGCGTTCCAGCGCGTCCGGTCCTGTTCGGCGAGTGGTACGAGCGCGTCGTCCATACCTGTGCGGACCGGCCGCCGGGCATCGGTCAGCACCATGAGCGCGAGGAGCCCGGCCACCTCGCCGTCGTCTGGCAGGGAGCCGTACAGAGCCCTGGTGAGGCGGATCGCCTCCCGGGCCAGGTCCTGACGCTGCAGGGCGGCGCCCGCACTGGCGGTGTATCCCTCGTTGAAGATCAGGTAGAGCACATGCAGGACAGAACCCAGCCGGTCGAGCCACTCTGCCTGTCCCGGTAGGCGGAAAGTAGCTCCCGCAGCTTTGATCCGCTGCTTGGCGCGGCTGATTCGCGGCGCCATCGTGGCCTCGGGGACCAGGAACGCTCTGGCGATCTCGGCGGTGCTGAGCCCGCCGACGGCGCGCAGCGTGAGGGCCACCTGGGAGGCCGGTGTCAGCGTGGGGTGGCAGCACAGGAAGAGCAGGGTCAACGTGTCGTCCCGGTCGCCGGGGTGCCGCTCACCGGCAGCGGGCGTCAGCTCGGCCCCGGGCAACTCCCGTGCGAACACCGTCGCCTCCCTGCGTCGGCGAGCGTGCTCGCTGCGCAGGTGGTCGACGAGGCGACGCGAGGCGACCGTGATCAGCCAGGCCCTCGGGTTGTCCGGCACGCCGTCGGTCCGCCACTGGGTCGCCGCGGCCAGCAGTGCTTCCTGCACCGCGTCCTCACAGGTGTCGAAGCCGCCGTAGCGGCGCAGGAGCACGCCGAGGACCTGCGGTGTGAGTTCGTGCAGCAGGTCCCCGACGGGCTCCCGGTCCGGAGTCACCAGGGAACTCAGCTCTCCGGGGTGCCCGAGAAGACGACCGGGCGGACCTCGATGCCGAGCCCGTCCACCCTGGCGTCCGGAATCATCGCCGCCAGCTCGTGCGCGCGTTCCCGGCTCGCGCAGTCGACGAGGTAGTAGCCCGCGAGGTACTCCTTCGACTCCAGGTACGGCCCGTCGGTCACCGCGGGGACTCCGGCTCGAACCCGCACCACCGAACTGGTCGCGGGGTCGGAAAGCCCGGTGGTGCCCACCATCTCGCCGGACTCCGTGACGGCCTCGATGAACGCCCCGTGTCCGTCCATCACCTCCTTGCGTTCCTCCTCGGTCAGGGCGTCCCAGATCCGTGGATTCATGTGCATGATCAGCAGGAACTGCATGTCTTCTCCTCGACTGCTCCACCGGTGTTCACCGGCGCCGGCACGGTGCCGACCGAAGTGGGTCGGTACCGACTTCGCGATCTTGACATCTCCCGATCGACCATCGACCGCAAGATCGCACGGGTGTGTCCGACCATCTGTAGGGTGCGCCGTACCGGGCGGACCCGTGTCGAGTGGCTATCGGAGGAGAGATGAACGTTCCCCGCATCGGCGTCAGCCTGCCGCATGTCGGCCCGCACGCGGGCCCGGACGCCGTGGTTACCGTCGCTCAGGCCGTCGAACGGCTCGGGTTCCATGGTGTGTCGGTCAACGAACGGCTGCTCACGCCCGTTCGACAGGACTGGCGCAATGATGCCGAGCTGCCGGAGTCCTACGTGTGGGATCCGCTGGAGATGCTGACGTGGGCCGCCGCCCACACCGAGCGAATCCGGGTGAGCACCGGGATCCTGAACTCGATCTTTCAGCCGCCCTTCGTGCTCGCCCGTAAGCTGGCGACCCTCGACCAGCTCTCGCGCGGCCGCCTCGACGTGGGAATCGGCCAGGGCGGCGGTACCAGGGAACCGCCGTACTGCGTTCCGGAGGAGTTCGTCGCTGCCGGGGTTCCGCTGAGTCGGCGGGGCGCGGGTTTCGCCGAGCACGTGGCCGCGATGCGTGCGTGCTGGGGCCCGGATCCGGTCGAATTCCACGGCGAGCACTACGAGATACCGCGTTGCACGATCGGCCCCAAACCGTGGGGCAGCTCGATTCCGCTGTTGTTCGGCGCGACGACCCGGCGGACGATCGAGCGAGCGGCTCGCATCGGGGACGGGTTCGTCACCGTCGCGTTGCCGATGGGCTGGGACGACACGCGCAGGCAGGTCGACTGGTATCGCGAAGCAGGTGGCAGCGGCACTGTGGTGGTGAACTCGATCCAGCCCTACCCCGAGGGGCCGATCTCACCGGACATGTTCACCGAGGCCGTGCTGTCGGATCTGGCACGCGCACAGGCGGTCGGGGCCGACGAGATGCACATCACCCTGAACCTTGTCGCGGTTCCGCCGCAGCGGCAAGCCGAACTCCTGGAAGCGTTAGCGGCACATGCCGGTGCGGCGCTGATCAGCTCAGAGGTGTAGCCAGCCCGCGAACAGGGCGGGTGCGGCGGCGAGCGCGCTGAACCGGACGAACCGGCCGAGCAGCCCGGCCGCGAGGAAGGTGGACATCGGCATCCGGACCAGCCCGGCGAGCACGGTCGTCGCCATGAACGGTGGGAGACCGACCACGGAGCTGACGCCGTAGGTGCCGGTCATCCAGTGCGGATGCCGGTGACACCGCTCCCGCAGTGCCTCGATCCAGCGCCGGACGCGTTTGGTCCGTGCTCGCCATCGGTCCCGGCGCGGTGAAGGGGGTCGCTCGCGGTGCAGCCGGTCGTGCAGGAAGTCCGGCAGCCGGACGGATCCGCGTGCCGCCAGGTAATAGACGAGCTTGCCCGCGATCTGGCCCAGCGCGACCGCGGCGCCGACCGCGATCCACGGAATTCCGGGATCACTGGTGACCAGGCCGATCACGAAGACCTCGACGCTGATGAGGGGGATGAGCGCGGAGCCGAACGCGACGCCAAGCGTCACGCACAACCAGCCGAACATATATCTCCCCGGTGCAGATCCGGTTTTCCACGCTAGCAGTTCTTTCTGGGAGGAAACTGAGGCCAGCACCCGTATTTCGTCGCCGAACGGCACCAGAAGATCACTTTCCGGTCGACGGCAGGACACCTGGCACTGCCAGCCTGGCCCGGTGAGCGTTCCGCTTCTGTTCGCGCGGTTCTGCGCCGCGGTCGTCCGTCGTCTGCCGTTCGGGCTCGCGGCGGTCGTGGCACCGGAGTTCCTCGGGTTCGTGCTGATCAACACCGCGACCTTCGGTGTCGACCTACTCCTGCTCACGATGTTGCACGGTTGGTGGCGGCTGCCGATCGCGCTGGCGGTCACCGTGGCCTACGTGATCGCCTTCGGGCTGAGCTTTCTGCTCAACCGCAGCCTGAACTTCCGCTCACACGCCCCGGTGGGCAGGCAGGCCGCGCTGTACGCGGTCGCGATCGCGGTGAACTACGCCGCGTTCATCCTCGGTGTCGGCAGCGGACTGGTGGCGCTCGGCGTGCAGTACCACCTGGCCCGGATCCTGGCCGGTGGCTGCGAGGGCCTGTTCATGTACAGCGCGATGCGGTGGCTGGTCTTCCGGCAGCCGACACCGCAACCGGAGCCCGCAGCATCGACGCGGCCGTTGCTCACTCGGCCAGGTGGAGGTCGACTCCACCGGTGAGACGGATTTCTCTGATCGTCTTTTCCCCGGTGTCGAGCACCCTCACTGTGCCGTCGGGCTGCCAGCCCGCCCGCCGGTAGAAGGCGAGGGACGCGGAGTCGGACTGGGCGACCCACGCGACCGCGCGATGCGCCCCAGCCGAACGCAGGGAGGCCGCGGCCGTGGCGAGCAGCCTGCCGCCGTGCCCGCGCCGGCCCCAGCGCGGCTCCACCAGCATCGTGGCGATCAGGCCTACCTCGCCCGCGTCCTCGGGGAGACTGCCGTCGGCGGCGGCCACGTCGTCCTCCGGTGCGGGTCCCGCGACGCAGAATCCGACGGCGAAATCGCCCTCGAATGCCACGTACACGCCGGTGTCCGGGTGGCCGATGGCGGCGGCCCATCGCTGCTCGATGCCATCGGAGTCCAGCTCGCCCAGCGCCCGCGGCCCGAGTAGCTCCGCGTAGGCGGTGCGCCAGGTGTCGCGCTGAATCCGGGCGATCTCGGGGACGTCCTCGACGGTCGCGCTGCGAACCTCGGCAGTGGCCATTCCCGCAACCTACGTGGTCGGCTGTCCGTTGTTGAACCCCGGTCCACGACCATTCGTGAATAACCGCTGTAATTCTGTCGGTGGTTCGTGACATGGTGCATCCATGGGCAACAGGACCTGGCCGGTGTGGGCCGCACTCGGGATCGTGTACGTCGTATGGGGGTCGACCTACCTCGCCATTCGCTACCTTGTCGGCTCCCTGCCGCCACTGCTGGCCGCCGGCCTCCGCTTCTCGATCGCGGGCGTGATCCTGCTGGTACTGGTCCGGGTGTTCGCCGGGCGGGGCGCGTTGCGGATGACGCGCGCACAGTTCGGGTCGGCGATCGTGGTCGGACTGCTGCTCGCCGGTGGCGGCCAGGGGCTGCTCACCGTGGCCGAGACGCAGGTCGCCTCCGGGGTGGCCGCACTGCTCGCCGCGTCCATCCCGTTGTTCGTGCTGAGCCTGCGGCGGCTGCTGGGCGAGCGGCCGCCCGCGGTCACGCTGTTCGGGGTGCTGCTCGGCCTCGTCGGTCTCGCGGTGCTCGTGCTCTTCGGCGGGCCGTCGGAGGGAGCGCACGGCGCGGCCTGGTGGGGCCCGTGGATCATGCTGATCGCCGCCTTGAGCTGGTCCGTCGGCACGGTCGCCACCACGCGGCTGCCGATGCCGGCCAACTCGTTCGCCGCCACGGCTGTCGAACTGTGCGCGGGCGGCTTCGCGCTGAGCTTCGTCGGTCTCGGCGCGGGCCAGCGCATCCGGTTCGCGGAGGTGACGGCCGAGTCGTGGATCGCGCTGGTGTACCTCATCGTCGCGGGTTCGCTGATCGCGTTCACCGCCTACGTGTTCGTTCTCGACCGGCTCCCGGTGTCCACCGTCGCGACCTACGCCTACGTCAACCCGGTGATCGCGGTGCTGCTCGGGGTGCTGATCGCGGGAGAGCACATCGGTCCCGCCCAGTTCGCGGGCGGCGCGCTGGTGCTGGCCGCGGTGATCGTCGTGGTGCGGTCGGAGCGGCGCGTCCGGAAGGCCGAGGCGAAAGCGTCGGTCCCCGCTGGCACGATGGCGGCACCATGCGAGAAATGACAAGACCCGTGACCGCGGAGCGCGTTTCAAAAGAACTGACAGGACCGACACTCAGCCCCGATGTCGCGCGCCGCATCGCGTTGGCGGCACAGGGGTTCGCCGACCCACGCCCGGCCACGACCCCCAACCGGCGCCATCTGCAGCGCGTGCTGTCCAGGGTGCAGGTGATCCAGCTGGACTCGGTGAACGTGGCGGTGCGCGCGCACTACGCGCCGCTGTTCGCGCGGCTGGGGGCGTACGAGCCCGCGCTGATCGATGACGCCGCGTGGTCGCCGTCGCCGCGCCGGCCCCGACTACTGGTCGAGTACTGGGCGCACGAGGCGAGCCTGGTACCGGTCGAGGACTGGCCGCTGCTGCACTCCGGGGCCAAACCGCGCGGCTGGTGGCGCGGGTATCACCAGCTCATCGACCGCACACCTGCCCTCGTCGACGACGTACTCGCCGTGGTGAAGGAGTCGGGGCCGATCGGCGCGGGCGCCATCGAACGGGAACTCACCGGCGGCGCCCGCCGGACTCCCGGCGCCTGGTGGGACCGCTCGGAGGTGAAGAAGATCTGCGAGTGGCTGTTCGGGATGGGGCAGCTCACCACGGGGACCCGGCGCGGGTTCGAGCGCCTCTACGACCTGCCGGAGCGGGTGCTGCCCCCAGGGGTGCTGGCCCGGCGGGTCGACGCCGCCGAGGGCGCACGGGAGTTGACCGCCCGTGCCGCCACGGCGTTCGGTGTCGCGACCGAGCCCGACCTCCGCGACTACTACAGACTGAGCCCGCAGGCCAGCAGGCAGGCGGTGGCGGAGCTGATCGAGGAGGGTGTGCTGGAGCCCGTCCAGGTGCGTGGCTGGCGGCAACAGGCCTACCGCCATGTCGATGCCAGGGCGCCGCGGCGGATCACCGGCCGCGCGTTGCTGTGCCCGTTCGATCCACTGATCTGGGAGCGGGATCGCACGGAGCGGCTGTTCGACTTCCACTATCGCATCGAGATCTACGTCCCCGGGCCGAAACGGGTGTACGGCTACTACGTGTTCCCGTTCCTGCTCGACGGTGAACTCGTGGCCAGGGTCGATCTCAAGGCCGATCGGGCGCGCGGGGTGCTGCGCGTGCCCGGCGCCTTCGCCGAGCCCGGGGCCGATCACCTGCGGGTGGCCGGAGAACTGGCGGCCGAACTCCATGCGATGGCGGGGTGGCTCGGGCTGGACGGGGTGGAGGTCGGGGAGCGCGGCGATCTCGCCGACACCCTGCGTGCCCACACGCGCTGACGCACCGTCCGGCACGGGTAACCTGAACCCGCTCGGGACGGCACGACGAGAGGGCGGGATCTTGGCGAAGAAGGAGCTGCAGGCTCCCGCAGGCACGCAGGCCATCGGCCGGGCGCTGGCCGTGCTCAAGCTGCTCGCGAACACCTCCACGGAACTGCCCGGTTCGGAGATCGCCGCGCAACTGGGACTGTCCTCGGGCACGGCCCACCGGGTCGTCCGGGCACTGATCGCCGAGGGCCTTGTCGCGCACAACCCGAGAACGGACAGTTACTACCTCGGTGCGGGCATGATCCTGCTCGGCCAGGCCGCGCAGCGCGGGTTCGGGCTGGACAAGGCTCTGCCGGTGCTGGAACAGCTCAACGCCGAGACCGAGGAATCGGTCAACCTCACCGTGCGCGAGGGCGGCGAATCGGTCGTCATGCTGCGCGTGCAGTCAGCGTTGCCGTTGCGTTTCGAGCAGCACTCCGGGGCCCGCTTCCCGCTCTACACCACCGCATCGGGCAAGGCCATCCTGGCGCACTCGCCGGATGCCGAGGCGTACGTGAACGCGCTGCCCGCGACACTGTCACGCCTCACGGAACGGACGTTGACGAGCCCGGCGCAGCTGGCCGCACAGCTGGCCGAGATTCGCACGCGTGGCTACAGCATCGACGAGGAGGAGAACGTCGCGGGCGTGCGCTGTGTCGGCGCTCCGATTCTCGACTCCGACGGTCACGCCCAGGCGGCGCTGGTCATCCAGGTGCCGACCGTGCGGATGCCGGCGAAGCGGATGCGCGAGCTCGGCGCGCGCGTCGTCACGGCGGCCAAGGAGGTCGCCCAGTTCGTGCCGGTCGACCGGATCATGTCCCGCTGACGGAGCACCTCTCCGGTCCCATCCACCCAGACCCGCACTTTCCCGGGAAAGTGCGATGCCCCGCGCGTGCAACTACCGCACTTTCCCCGGAAAGTGCGAGGTTGGAAACGGCGCTTCAGCGGGTACCGGAACCACTCCTTTTCCGCGTGCTGAACAGGCATTTTCGGCTCCCGCCTCGTTTTGGGGCTTCACAAACCAGGTGACACGTCTTACCGTTCCTCCCCACATAGTGGTTATAACCCCCACATAGTGTCAACGAACGGAGCCGTCGATGTTGCCGGATATCCACGCGAACGAGAGTGTTTTCACCTGGGCCGCCCCGCCGCTGAAATTCGGTGTCGGAGCTATCGACGAGATCGGTGCCGAAGTCGCAGCACTCGGCGCGGCCTCGTGTCTGGTGATCACCGATGCCGGGGTGCGCGAGACGGGGTTTCCCGACCGGGTCAGGGAGAACCTGCTGGCGGCGGGCGTGAAGTCGGAGGTTTACGACGGGGTGGGCGTCGAACCGACCGACCAGAGCATCGCCGAAGCGGTCGCGTTCGCCAAGCAGCGTGACTGGGACTGCTACGTCGCGGTCGGCGGCGGTTCGGCGATGGACACGGCGAAGGCGGTCAACCTGCTCACCACACATCCCGGGGAGTTGCTGGACTTCGTCACGCCCCCGATCGGCGCGGGCACCGCGCCGTGGCTGCCGGTGAAACCCCTGATCGCGGTGCCCACCACGGCCGGCACGGGCTCGGAATCGACCACCATCTGCGTCATCGACTTCCTCGGCCTGCACCTCAAGGCCGGGGTGAGCCATCCACGGCTGCGACCGGCGCTGGCCGTCGTCGATCCGCGGGTGACCGTCAGCCTGCCGCCCCAGATCACCGCCGCCAGCGGGATGGATGTGCTGTCCCACGCGCTGGAGAGCTACACCAGCGTGCGCTTCGACGCGAAGCCCGCCCCGGAGGATCCCATGCGACGCCCCGCGTTCTGCGGCGCCAATCCGATCAGCGACGTCTGGTGCGAGATGGCCCTGTCTTTGGTGGGCAAGCACCTGCGCCGCGCGGTGCTGAACGGCCGTGATCTCGAAGCCAGGACCCAGATGGCGCTCGCGTCCACCTACGCGGGCACCGGCTTCGGCAACGCGGGAACGCATCTCCCGCACGCCAACGCCTATCCCGTCGCAGGTGCGGTGAAGAACTACCGGGCCGAGGGGTATCCCGAGATGCCGATGGTCCCGCACGGCCAGGCCGTCTCCGCGACGGCGGCCGCCGTGTTCCGCTGGACCTATCCGGCCGACCCCGCGCGCCACCTGCGTGCGGCGCAACTGTTGTCGGGTCGCACGTTCACCAGCACCGACGGCGCCGACGCGCTGCCCGAGGTGCTGACGGAACTGATGACCGACATCGGGATGCCCGCCGGACTGCGGAGCTTCGGCTACACGGAGTCCGATGTGGACACGCTCGTGGACGGGACGCTCAAGCAGACCCGCCAGCTGGCCGTGGTGCCCCGCCCGCTCGATCGCGCGGCCGCCTGCCACATCTTCCACCAGTCCCTGTGAGCGAGCACCCGTCTGGAGCCCATCATGGCAAACTCCCCAGCCCCGCTCGAGCCTGCCGGTGACGTGAAGAGCAGCGACGTCCGTCTCGTCGTCGCGTCCAGCGTCATCGGCACCACCGTCGAGTGGTACGACTTCTTCCTGTACGGCACCGCCGCCGGGATCGTGTTCAACAAGCTGTACTTCCCGAGTGACGATCCGCTGGTCGGCACGCTGCTCGCGTTCGCGACCTTCGCACTCGGCTTCGTCGCCCGTCCCATCGGTGGCCTGATCTTCGGACACATCGGCGACCGGGTGGGGCGGAAGAAGACGCTCGTCGCCACCATGCTGATCATGGGTGTCGCGACGTGCGCCATCGGACTCGTCCCCACGTTCGAGACAATCGGGCTGACCGCGCCGATCCTCCTCGTGCTGCTGCGTTTCGCGCAGGGGATCGCGATCGGCGGCGAGTGGGGCGGCGCGGTACTGATGGCCGTCGAGTACGCCCCCGCGGGCAAACGCGGGCTCTACGGCAGCTTTCCGCAGGTCGGGCTCGCGCTCGGGCTCATGCTCGGGACGGGAGTCTTCGCCGCGCTCAACGTGGCGATGTCCGACGCCGCGTTCCTGGCCTGGGGATGGCGCATCGCCTTCCTGCTCTCCGCCGTCCTCGTGCTCGTGGGCATGTTCATCCGGCTCAAGGTCATGGAGACACCCGCGTTCCGCAAACTGGAGGAGCACGAGCAGAAAGCCACCGTGCCGGTCGTCGAACTCGCGAAGAATGCGCTCTCGCGCAGGCACGTGCTGCTCGGCATGGGCAGCAGGCTCACCGAGGGGATCGCGTTCAACGCCTGGGCGGTTTTCGCCATCTCCTACGGTAGCGAAACACTGGGCATGAGCCAGCAGCCGTTGCTCGTTGCGGTGATGATCGCCGCCGCGGTGATGATCTTCTTCATTCCCGTGTTCGGCAGGCTGTCGGACCGGTTCGGGCGGCGCAAAACGTTCTCCGTGGGTGCCGTGCTGACCGGACTGCTCGCGTATCCGGCGTTCGCCGCGCTGGGAACGGGCAACCAACTGCTGATCACGATCGCGCTGGTGGCCGTGCTCGGTATCGCCTACCCCGTGATGTACGGACCACAGGCGGCGTTCTACGCGGAAATGTTCCCGACCTCCGTGCGCTGCACCGGGATCTCGTTCGTCTACCAGTTCTCCGGGATCTTCGCGTCGGGCTGTACGCCGCTGATCCTCGCCTTCCTCGTCGGCACATCGGGCGGGGGGTACGGACTGGTTCTGCTGTACCTGCTCGGGGCCACGGTCCTGAGCGTGCTGTGCGCACTGGCGATCCGGCAGCGGAACCTCGTCCCGGACCCCGAAGGGGACACCGAGGACGTCACGGCCACCGCCGTTTCCAGTCAGTCGCGGGCCGCTGTGTGAGGGCCGCCGGGCGAGGACTCGGAAGCGAGCCCTCGCCCGGCGCCCCCCGCCCTCACCGTGCGGCGCTGGTCACCACCGCATCGCCCATCCCCGTGCGTGCGCGGATGCGAGCCACGGTGTCGCCGTCCGGGGGACTGTCCGACACCTCCAGTTCGCTGCTCACCCTGCCCGACCCGGAGGAGATGTCGATCTCGGCCGTGACGCCCGATCCCACGCCGATGCGGATGGCGCCGGAACCAGTGATCAGCTCGATCGACCCGGAGACGGCTTCGGCGATCGTGAGGTCGCCGCTGCCGCTGCGCACGAGCACGTCACCGGCGACCCTGCCCAGCCAGACGCCTCCCGTGCCGGTGCCGACCGTGGCCTGCCCGGCGATCGAAGCCGCCTCGACGGCGCCGCTGCCGCTGCGTACCTGCAGACCTCCGGCCGCCTCGTCGATCCGGACCGAGCCCGTTCCGGTGCGCACGGTGGAACCCGCGCCCGCGCGGTCGACACTGACGTCGCCCGAACCGGTCGTCAGGTCCGCCCTGCCCGCGCTGCCGGACACCGTCACGCCCGCGGCCCCCGTGCGTACCGTCACCGTCGATCCGGCCGGGGCGGTCACGGTCACCGCGAGCGGGACCTTGCGCAGCGGAAGGGATTTGGGTCCCCGGACGACGAGCCGGTTGCCGGTGCGGTCGATCTGCGCCTGCCGTACCGCGTCGGCGGGGGAGCCGTTGAGATCGCTGCCGAACTGGTCACCGACCCAGTTCAGCAGTCCGGCCATGCTTTCCTGCCAGGGCTCCTGGGCGCCGGGATCGTGCGCGATCCGCACCACCGCGTCGGCACTTTCGGCCGGGTCGTTCCCTGGGTCGGTCAGTTCGACCTCCACCCGGCCGATGGTGATGCCGATGTCGAGGTCGAGCGGCTCGTTCGCGGGAAATGTCTGCGTGCGCACCAGTTCGTCGGGTTCCTCGATCATGGTGCTCAGCCCCTGACCCAGCCGTGCAGGCCGCCGTCGTCGGTGTCCCGCCCCTTCCGGCGCCGGTCGTGCTGGGACTTGCCGTGCAGCGCCCCCTGCACGGCCTGGGAGACGAACGTGTTCAGCGAGACGCCCTGTGCGGCCGCGGCCTGCTCGGCCTGGCCCTTGATCTGCTCGAAGAGGCGCAGGGTGATCCGGCTGATGTCTCCGCCGTCCACGGACGGTGGCGGTGGCGGAGGCGGTGGTGGGGGCGGCGCCGCGTCGGCGGAGTCCGGCTCGGCGCGCTCGCCCGTACCGGTCACCACCACCCGCACGTCCCTGCCGTCCAGGCGGACGTCGACCACGTGCTGGGGCAGGTGGGCGGTCACCTCGGCGGCCAGGTCGGCGAGCGCGTTCATCATCGCGAGCCGGGCAGCCGGTTCCAGAGCGGCCGCGAGCGTCGTCGCGGCGCGCCGGGTTTGTTCGTCGCCTGCCGATGCGGCGGTGGCGAGGTCGTCACGGAGATTGTCGATGTACGGCGTGAGGTCCATGACGCCACTGTGACGTCATATGTGGCGTCAGTCAAGGCGAGTATGACGCCGCCGTGCCGCCGATTGATGTCACGGGTGCCGCTCCTGCGACGGCGACTACGCTTCGCCCTGTCCAGCAGCGGAACAGGGGAGCGGCCCGGGCGGACCCGCAGGGAACCCGGGTGCGGGGAGCAGTCCCGCAGGAAAGGAGTGCGCACGTGGCCGAGACGGTGTCACCGAAGGTCCAGTTGATCGCTAAGACGGAGTTCTTTCCACCGGAGGACGTACCGTGGTCCACCGACGCCGACGGCGGCGCGGCGCTCGCGGAGTTCGCCGGCCGGGCGTGCTACCAGTCGTGGAAGAAGCCGAATCCCAAGACGGCCACCAACTCCGGCTACCTCGACCACATCATCGAGGTCGGACACCTGTCCGTGCTGGAGCACGGTTCGGTGTCGTTCTACATCACCGGGATCTCCCGGTCCCTGACCCACGAGTTGATCAGGCACCGCCACTTCTCCTATTCCCAGCTCTCCCAGCGGTACGTTCCCGAGCGCAACGCGGCGTTCGTGGAGCCGGAGGTGATCGCCGAGGACCCCGAGCTGCACGAGAAGTTCCTGGCCGCGGCGCAGGCCAGTGTCGATGCCTACACCGACCTGCTCGCCGGTCTGGAGGAGAAGTTCGCCGACGCGCCGAGCGCCACGCTGCGCCGCAAGCAGGCACGACAGGCCGCCCGCGCGATCCTGCCGAACGCCACCGAGACCCGGATCGTCGTCACCGGGAACTACCGCGCCTGGCGCCACTTCATCGCGATGCGGGCGACCGAGCAGGCGGACGTGGAGATCCGCGCACTGGCCGTGGAGTGCCTGCGCCAGTTGCAGAAGGTGGCGGAGAACGTGTTCGCCGACTTCACCATCTCCGTTCTGCCCGACGGCACCGAGGTCGCCTCGAGCCCGAAGGTCAGTGAGGGCTGAGTGAAACGGCTCGCGATCGACGTCCAGCCGGGGGAGTACGCCGTCGCCCGGCTGGACCGTGCCACCCCGGTTCCGGCCGGCCTGCTCGACCCGGCCGAACCCGGACTGGTCTCCATCACCCGCACTCCGGGTGAGCTGTCCGTCGTCTGCCCTGCCGCCCGGGCGCCGGAGACGGCGACGGTCGACACGGACTGGCGGCTGCTCACGGTCCGTGGCCCGCTCGCGTTCACGCTGACCGGGATCATCGCGGCGTTGTCCAGCGAACTGGCCTCGGCGGGTGTCGCGTTGTTCACACTGTCCACATTCGACACCGATCACGTTCTGGTGAAGGCGGCGGACCTGTCGCGGGCGGTCACGGCGCTGCGGGCGGCCGGACACGAGGTCGATGACGTCAACGGCGCCTGACGCCGATTTCGCCGAGGCGGAAGTGGGCGGCACGGCTCGCCGCTACGATCTCGGCCGACAACACGAGGAGGGGCGCCGCCGGTGACCGACGAGCAGGGGCAGCAGACCCGGACCACGCAGACCACGCCGAATGCCGGGGCCGCGCAGCGGGTGATCGCCGGCCGCTACGCGCTGATGGGTGAACTCGGCCGGGGCGGCATGGGCGTGGTCTGGCGGGCCGAGGACACGGTCATCGGCAGGCACGTGGCCGTGAAGGAACTGCGGTTGCCCGAGGGTGCCGAGGACGCCGGGGTGTTCCAGGAGCGGGTACTGCGTGAGGTGCGCACCGGCGGCAGGCTCAACGATCCCGCCGTCGTGACGGTGTACGACGTCGTCACCGATGCCGACACCACTTACATCGTGATGGAACTCGTCGAGGCGCCCACCCTGTCGGACCTGGTGCGCCGCAACGGCCCCCTGGCGCCGCACCAGGTTGCCATGGTCGGTGACCAGGTGCTCTCGGCGCTGCGTGCCGCGCATCAGGCCGGCATCGTGCACCGGGACGTCAAGCCGGGCAACATCATGGTGACCTCGACCGGCCGGGTGAAGCTCACCGACTTCGGGATCGCCCAGGCGGTCGACGACCCGCGGCTCACCACCAGCGGCATGCTGGTCGGTTCGCCCGCGTTCATGGCACCGGAACGGGTGGCCGGCCGCGAGGCGATGCCCGCCTCGGACCTTTGGGCGCTGGGCGCGACGTTGTACTTCGCCGTTGAGGGCACGGTCGCGTTCGAGCGCAGCAGCACGGCCGCCACGCTGCACGCGATCATGAACGAGGTGCCGTACCTGACCCACGCGCAGGGGCCGCTGGCCTCGGCCATCATGGGCCTGCTGATCTCCACACCGGAGGCGCGGATCACCGCGGAGCAGGCCGGTGGACTGCTGTCGATGGCCGCTGGGCAGCATGGCCAGTCCACCCCGTCGGGTGGCATGCCGACCTCGGTCTACCCGGGGCAGCAGCCGCCGCCGCCGCAGACGATGGTCGCGGGACACGTCATGTCCGGGCCCGCCCCGGCCGGGCCGGGGAGCAAGGCCAAGCGCAACGGTCTGCTGATCGGCGGCGTGCTGGCGGCGGTGGCGCTGCTGGCCGCAGGGACCTTCCTGGGCAAGTGGATCTTCGGACCGGCCGTCGACGACGCGATGAAGCCGACCATGACCTACGGGGCGTCCGGCGCCGACATCCCGAGTTTCGAAACCAGCAGCAACGGATGCCTGAACGTCCCGCTTGAGCAGGGCCGGTCGATCGTCTCGAACAACTGGATCGAGTGCGACGGGTCGCACGACTCCGAATACTTCGAGTCGGTGGTCGTGTTCTACAACAGCCGTGCCTCCTCGGACACGGCGAAGGCCGCCTACCCGGACCCCGCACGGTTGCGCGTTTTCGCGGAGAGCGCCTGTTCGATGGCGTTTCACTCGGAGAAGGTGCCCGCGCAAAAGCGGGCAGGGCTGAGCTACCAGGCGCTCATTCCGTACAAGGATGCATGGGAGGCGCGGGGGGACAACGCGAACGATCTCACCCGCAGGGTCTACTGCATGCTGTCGGACCGCGGGGGCGGCCAGCTCGATGGACTGAACTGGACGCAGGTGCGTTAGGAGCTGCGACAGAAATTCCCGCTCCTGGACCACGGTGGAGAGAATTCTCCGCCGCGGTCGGCCCGCTGCCGTCGATCACCGCGTTCTGCCAGGTCGTCGCCGGGTAGGACGTCGGAACGAGGTACCGTCAGGACCATGGTCACTCCACCCACTGCCGCGCCGGGCAGGCCCTTCGGACGCGTGCTCACCGCGATGATCACCCCCTTCGACCGCGACGGCGCGCTGGATCTGAAGCAGGCGCAGGACCTCGCCGCGCACCTGGTGGACCTCGGTAACGACGGTCTCGTGGTGAACGGCACCACCGGTGAGAGCCCGACGACCACCGACGCCGAGAAGTCCGAACTCATCCGCGCCGTGATCGAGGCGGTGGGCGACCGGGCGACCGTGGTGGCAGGCGCGGGGACGAACGACACGGCGCACAGCGTCGAGCTCGTGCGCCAGGCGGAGAAGGCCGGGGCGCACGGCGTGCTGGTCGTCACCCCGTACTACTCGCGGCCGTCGCAGGCCGGGTTGCAGGCCCACTTCACCACCGTCGCCGACGCCACCGAGCTGCCGGTGATGCTCTACGACATCCCGCCGCGCTCGATCGTGCCGATCGAGGTCGACACCTTGCGCAGGCTGGCCGAGCACCCCCGTATCCTGGCCGTGAAGGACGCCAAGGGCGACCTGCTCGCGGGCAGTGAGGTCATCGCCAACACCCACCTCGCCTACTACTCCGGTGACGACGGCCTCAACCTGCCGTGGCTGTCGGTCGGCGCGACCGGTGTGGTGAGCGTGATCGGCCACGTCGTCGCGGGCCGTATCCGGGCGATGCTCGACGCGTACGACAACGGCGACACGTCCACGGCTCGCACCAACCACCGCGGCATGTTGCCGGTCTACCGGGCGTTCTCGAGGGTCGGCGGCGTCGTCTTCGGCAAGACCGCGCTGCGCATGCGCGGTTACGATGTCGGGGATCCGCGGCTACCGATCGTGCCCGCCACCGACGAGCAGGTGCGGGCCATCGCGGCCGATCTCACCCAGGCGGGCGTGCCGCTGGACGAGGCGCCGACCTCGGACTGGCACAGTTCCCGGGTGGCCCACGCGGACTCCGCCGCCGCATACGTGGCACCCACGACCCATACCAGCGTAGGGACAATTCACCCTTGACACTGAGCAACAACGCACTGCGGTACGGCCCCGGACCCACCAACGCCCCGCCACCGCTGCCCGAGGGCGGGCTGCGCGTCGTCGCACTCGGCGGTATCGGCGAGGTCGGTCGCAACATGACCGTGTTCGAGTACGGCGGACGGCTGCTGATCGTCGACTGCGGGGTGCTCTTCCCCGAGGACGACCAGCCGGGTGTGGACCTGATCCTGCCGGACTTCCGGGCCATCGAGGACCGGCTCGACGACGTCGACGCCGTCGTGCTGACCCACGGGCACGAGGACCACATCGGCGCCGTGCCCTTCCTCCTGCGGATGCGCCCGGACCTGAAGGTCTACGGCTCGCGGTTCACCCTCGCGCTGCTCGCGGCGAAGTGCAAGGAGCACAAGCAGCGGCCGACGCTGATCGAGGTGAAGGAGGGCGAGCGGCGGGACGTCGGCGTCTTCGGCCTCGAGTTCTTCGCGGTCAACCACTCGATCCCGGACGCGCTCGCGCTGGCGATCCGCACACCGGCCGGCGTCGCGCTGCACACCGGGGACATCAAGCTCGACCAACTGCCGCTGGACAACCGGCTGACCGACCTCGCGGGCTTCTCCCGGCTCGGTGACGAGGGCGTCGACCTCTTCCTGGTGGACTCCACCAACGCCGAGGTGCCCGGGTTCGTCATGCCCGAGCGCGACATCGGCCCCGTACTCGACGACGTCATCCGGCGGGTGGACCAGCGGGTGATCGTGGCCTGCTTCGCCAGCCACGTGCACCGAGTGCAGCAGGTGCTCGACGCCGCGGCCAACCACGGCAGGCGGGTCGCGTTCGTCGGCCGGTCGATGGTCCGGAACATGGGCATCGCGGCGGAACTGGGACTGCTGCGGGTGCCGGACGGGTTGCTGGTGGACCTCGACCAGGCGGCCGGGATGCCGGAGAGCAAGGTGCTGTTCGTCTCGACCGGATCGCAGGGCGAGCCGCTCTCGGCGCTGTCCCGGATGGCCAGGGGCGAGCACCGGCAGATCTCCATCAAGGCGGACGACACGATCGTCCTGGCGAGCTCGATGATCCCCGGCAACGAGACGGCCGTGTTCACCGTGGTGAACGGCCTGACCAGGCTGGGTGCGAACGTGGTGCACCAGGGCAACGCCAAGGTGCACGTCTCGGGGCACGCCTCGGCCGGTGAACTGCTGTACCTGTACAACGCGGTCCGGCCCAGCAACGTCATGCCGGTGCACGGCGAGTGGAAGCACCTGCGCGCGAACGCCGAACTCGCGGTCCGCACGGGTGTCACGCCGGAGAACGTGGTGATCGCCGAGGACGGCGTGGTCGTCGACCTCGTGGACGGGCAGCTCAGGGCGACCGGCCGGGTCGAGGTCGGGCACGTGTACGTGGACGGGCTCTCGGTCGGCGACGTCGGCGAGTCCACCCTGTCCGACCGGCTCGTGCTCGGTGAGGGCGGCTTCATCGCGATCAACGTCGCGATCGACTCGAACACCGGTCGGGCGGTGTCCCCGCCGACCGTGTCCGGCCGTGGCTTCTCCGACGACCCGAAGGCGCTGGACGCCGTGGTGCCGCTGGTGGAGATGGAACTCTCCCGGACCGAGTCCGAGGGCATCACCGACCCGCACCGCATCGCGCAGTCGGTACGCCGCGTCGTCGGCCGCTGGGTCGCCGCGACCTACCGCCGCCGCCCGATGATCGTCCCCACGGTCATCCCCGTCTGAGGCCCTCGGGGGATGTCCCCAATGTGGCATTGGGGAACTTGAACGTCCCCAATGCCACATTGGAAACGTTCCTTGTCGCTACTCAGGGTGGCGGATTGGGAGCGGCTCGCCGGTGGTCGCGGGGGTGGTGGCCTCCTTGCCGGGGGAGGTCAGTTGCACGATCAGCGCGCCGCCGAGCAGCACCACGGCGCCGGCGATCTGCAGGAGGGTGAGTGCCTCGCCGAGCAGGACCCAGGCGGCCGCCGTGGCGACCAGGGGCTCCAGCAGCGCCAGCACACTCGCCGCTGACACCGGCAGGTGGCGCAACGCGGTGATCCCGGCGAGGTAGGCGAGCACAGTGGAGAACAGGGCCACCGCGATCAGCAGGCTCCAGACCGGCGGACGCCACGGCCCGAAGTCCGCGGGCGCGGTGAGCACGTCGGCCGGGATCGTCCACGGCGGGGCGACCAGGCACACGGCGGCGGCGCCCACGATCATGCCCCACGTGACCATGCCCAGCGGGTGCCGGGTGGACACCCCGTGCTCGCCGAGCAGGAAATACGCGGCGGAACACAGCGCGGCCCCGACACCGGCCAGCAGGCCGAGTGCGTCCAGCCGCAGACCCTGTCCGACCTGCGCGACCATGCCGAGCCCGACCATCGCGAGTGCCGTACCCACCCACATCAGCCGAGGCAGCCGCACCCGCCGCACGAACCGCACCCACAGGGCGACCAGCACGGGTGAGGTGAACTCCAGCAGGATCGCGATGCCCACGGGGATCCGCGACGCGGCCACGAAATAGAACAACTGGACCCCGGCGACGCCGAGCAGCCCGTATCCGATCAGCAGGCGCCACTCGCCCCGGCGAACCCGCAGCAGCGCGGGCCGGAACAGTCCGACACCGACCAGCAGCACCAGGGCCGACAACCCGATTCGCGCGGCCGCGACCTGTTCGGGCGAGAGCCCGGCGATCATCGCGGGTTTGCCGATCGCCCCCGAGCTGCCGAAGCAGACCGAGGCGATGAGGATCAGTGCGATACCGCGCGCCCGGCTGGTGAGCACGGGAGCCGTGGGGAGGGAGACATCGGTGGCCACGCCGAGAGCGTATGTCCCCGCCCTGCTCCCGCAGTAGCGGTTTTCGACGTGTTTCTCATAACCCCCGATTGCTGGTACGAGGGTTACGGCCGCCAGGGGCTCCTCGTGTCCGTCGGCCGGGTGGGGTCTCGGAAGCGGGGGACGTCCGGCTCGTCCCTGCGCAGCGGCACGAGCCCCTCGGTGATCGCCCGCATGATCTTCGCGTGGGCCTTGACCCCGCTACCGGGCTTGCCCTCGGTGAACTCCGAGAGGTCAACCGGAGCGCCGAAATGCACCTGGAACGTCGGCCTGCGCACCGGGGCGGTCAGTCCGGACCGGGCCAACGGCACGAGGTCGGCCGGTCCGCTGACCGTTTCGGTACCCCAGTACACCGCCTCGTGCGCGCCCCACTGACTGATCGGGATCACCGGCACACCGGAGGCGAGAGCCAGCCGCGCGGCCCCGGTCTTGCCGCGCTCCGGCCACAGTCCACTGTCGTGGCTGATGCGGCCCTCCGGGTAGACGATGATCGGAGCGTGCGCTTCCCGCAGTGCTTCGGCCGCCGCGGCGAACTGCTCGATGGCCGAGGCCTTGCCCCGGTCCACCCTGAGATGGCCGCTGGCGCGCAGGGCCGGACCGAGCACGGGGGCGTCGAGCAGACCACCCGCCATCAGGAAGCGCGGGGCGAGGCCGATCCTGCGGCAGGCCGCCATGAGTACGAACGCGTCGAACACGCCGATGTGGTTCGCCGCCATCAGCAGTGGCCTGCCGTACAGGTCGGCCGGAACCTCACCGGTGACCCGCAGCCTGCCGGCCATTCGCACCAGGCCCGCGTCGACGGTGAGCATCGCCCGCCAGATCGGCGGCGTACGGTTCCCCGCCCGTGCTTTCCCGCCACGGCGTGTCGGCTCGTCGTCATTCTTTTGGAGCGCGAACATGAGCAGAGCATGGCATGACGCGAAGGGTTGCCCGATGGCCCTCCCGCATTGACGCGCTGTGATTCCAGTGGCTGCCGGGGTACCCGTGTTCCCTGGTGCCCGTGTGTCTGCGGTGAAGACTGCGCTCTGGCGGTTACCGTAGAGACATGGCTAGCGGGTCGGTGACGAAGGGACGGGCGCGGGGGAGAGGCACGTCGCGCGGCGGCAAGAAGGCGCCCGCGCGGAACTCACGCGGTTCCAGCAGGTCCCGGCCCGCGGCTCGGAAGCCCGCTCCGCGCAGACGCTCCCGCTCCTCCGGCGGGGCGTTCGGGCAGGCCGTCCGGGGCGGTTGGAATCTGCTGGCCAAAGGTGCGGGTGGCCTGGCGCGGACCGTAGGCCGTGGCCGTGACCTCGAACCCGAGCACCGCAGGGACGGGCTCGCACTCGGCCTGATCGGCATCGGCCTCATCGCCGCCGTGGGCGTCTGGTGGCAGGCGGCGGGACCGATCGGGCAGTGGGTCGCCATCGGGACCCGCAGTGTGCTGGGCGCCGGAGCCGTCACCCTGCCGCTGGCGCTGTTGGTCGTCGCGGTGGTCCTCATGCGCTCGGAACCGCAGCCGGAGACCCGGCCGCGGATGGTCATCGGCACACTGCTGGTGACGCTGTCGGTGCTCGGCCTGCTGCATCTGTTCAACGGCCGGCCCCAGGGCGGCGAGGACCAGATGTACGCGGGGGGCTGGTTCGGCTGGTTCTCCGGCGACCTGCTGGCCAGGGGGGTCACTCCCTGGGTCGCGGCGCCCCTGCTCGTCCTCGTGCTCGGCTACGGAGTGCTGATCTTCACCGGTACCCCCGTCCGTCAGGTGCCCCAGCGTCTGCGCGAATGGGGACTCGACCCGGACGAACTGGAGGCCGTCCGCGCCGAACGCGAGGCCGTCAAGGACGCGAAGACCGACGGTGCGGACGTCACCGGCGCGGACCCTTCGGCCGTCCGCCTGCGCAAGCCCTCCCGGCGCAGGCAGGGCTCGGCGGCCGCGGCGGACGCGGCCGCCGAATCCCGCGCGACCCTCGGGACCCCCGACAACGCCGAGGTGCCCGAACCGCCGCGCGCTCCTAAGGCCAAGCCCGCCGCGCCGCCGGAGAAGCAGCGCAAGGCGGAACCCGCGCTCAGTGTCATGCGGGCGGTCGAGGGGGACTACACGCTGCCGCCACCCGAACTCCTGCCGCTCGGTGAGGCGCCGAAGACCCGCAGCAAGGCCAACGACTCCATGATCGACGCGATCACCGGGGTCTTGGAGCAGTTCAACATCGACGCCCAGGTCACCGGGTTCACCCGAGGCCCGACAGTGACCCGTTACGAGGTCGAACTCGGCCCCGGCGTGAAGGTCGAGAAGATCACCGCGCTGACGAAGAACATCGCGTACGCGGCGGCCACGGACAACGTCCGGTTGCTCGCACCGATTCCCGGCAAGTCAGCGGTCGGGATCGAGGTGCCGAACTCCGACCGGGAGATGGTGCGCCTCGGTGACGTGCTGCGCTCGCCCAAGGCGGCCAAGGACAACCACCCGATGGTCATCGGGCTCGGCAAGGACATCGAGGGACATTTCGTCACCGCGAACCTGACGAAGATGCCGCATCTGCTGGTGGCGGGCTCGACCGGTTCCGGTAAGTCGAGCTTCGTCAACTCGATGCTGGTGTCCCTGCTCTCGCGCGCGACGCCGGACGAGTGCCGGATGATCCTGATCGACCCGAAGATGGTCGAACTGACCCCGTACGAGGGCATTCCACACCTGATCACGCCCATCATCACCCAGCCGAAGAAGGCCGCTGCGGCGCTGGCCTGGCTGGTCGAGGAGATGGAGCAGCGCTACCAGGACATGCAGGCCAACCGGGTCCGGCACATCGACGACTTCAACTCGAAGGTCCGGTCCGGTGACATCACCGCGCCGCCCGGCAGCGAGCGGGAGTACCGGCCCTACCCCTACATCATGGCCATCGTCGACGAGCTCGCCGATCTGATGATGACCGCGCCACGCGACGTCGAGGACGCGATCGTCCGGATCACGCAGAAGGCGCGGGCCGCCGGCATTCACCTCGTGCTCGCCACGCAACGGCCCTCGGTGGACGTGGTGACCGGGCTGATCAAGACGAACGTGCCCTCCAGGCTGGCGTTCGCCACCTCCTCGCTGACCGACTCCAGAGTGATCCTGGACCAGCCCGGCGCCGAGAAGCTGATCGGCATGGGTGACGCGCTCTACCTGCCGATGGGGGCGGGCAAGCCGATCCGGGTGCAGGGGGCGTTCGTCAGCGACGAGGAGATCTCCGGCGTCGTCAACTTCACCAAGGACCAGGCCCAGCCGGAGTACACCGACGGGGTCACCGCGGCCAAGTCCGGTGAGAAGAAGGACATCGACCCCGAGATCGGCGACGACCTCGACGTGCTGCTGCAGGCGGCGGAGCTGGTGGTGACCTCCCAGTTCGGCTCGACCTCGATGCTGCAGCGCAAGCTACGCGTCGGCTTCGCCAAGGCGGGCAGGCTGATGGACCTGCTGGAGAGCCGTGGAGTGGTCGGGCCGTCCGAAGGGTCGAAGGCGAGGGACGTCCTCATCAAGCCCGAGGAACTGGACTCCGTGCTCTACATGATCCGTGGCGGCGGACCCGACCCGGACTCCGCCGAGGACTGAACGGAAGCTGTTCAGCAGTGGCGCTGGATGGCGCGCGCTGGGTGGACAGAGCCGAGGACTGAGTGCTCCCTCAGCTCGCGCCGAACTGGCGGACCGCCTTGTAGTAGGTCCAGGCGGCGCTGTTGCATGCCCAGCGGCCCGCGCAGATCGTCTTCATGTCGGAGTAGAATTTGTCGTCGATGCGTTTGCGGGCGGACTCGGAGAACCGGTTCTGCCGCTTGTAGTTGCGGTAGCCGAAGTCATGCCGGTGGCAGGCGCGGGTGAAGTCGTAGCCCAGTGGCCGGTCCGGCGACCACGAGCAGGCGTCGGAGGACCAGTCCAGCTGTGTCGGGTACGGCCGATCGTTGCGGATCTGGCTGAACGAGGACAGCGAGGTGCTGTAGAGGTACTGGTCGGTCACGGACGGAATGTCAGCGGCCTGTGCGGTGCCGCCGGCGAGCATGATGCTCGCGGCGATAGCGGTGGTACCGGCCAGTCTGCGAGTGAAACGAGCTGTCGCGGTCATGGATGGGCTCCCTCGCTGATCAGGTGAACAGGTCTGATCAGTTTTGAGCCCGGCCGCCGGTTCTTCTACCACCGAGTGGCGGATACCTGGTGAATTTCAGTCCTCTGGCGGGTGATGCGGGTGATTCACCTGCCGATGCCGCCCGCCGTCGAGGTGCAGCAGCATTCGCGTGTTGCCCAACGTGTTCGGTTTGACCAGCGGGAGGTCGAGAAACTCCGCCACTCCGGTATCCGGTGAGCGGCGCATTTCCTCATAGACCTCACGCGGAACGGGGGTGCCGTCGATCTCGGTGAAGCCATGCCTGGCGAAGAACTGGGTCTCGAACGTGAGCACGAAGATCCGGGTGAGGCCCAGCTCGTCGGCCAGGTCGATCAGCGCGCCCACCAGCGCGTGCCCGACGCCGCGGCCTCGGACAGCCCGGTCGACCGCGACCGTGCGGATCTCGGCGAGGTCCTCCCAGAGCACGTGTAGCGCACCGCAGCCCACGACCCGTCCGTCCAGCTCGGCGACCCAGAACTCCTGCACGTCCTCGTAGAGCGTGATGAGCTCCTTCTCCAGGAGCACCCGCCCCGCGTCGGAGTCGACGAGGGACTTGATCGTGCGAACATCGGCGATCCGGGCACGGCGCACCGACACCCCTGCTGCTTGGGAGACCACGAACGTCAACTTAGCCCGCCCTCATCCGGCGCCACCCGGTGGCCGTCGTCCCTCCCTTGGCCCCCTGGACACACGGTGCGGGTACCCCTGTTGGGGGGCCGGTACGCAGCAATGTAATGATCCCGTCACCTCAACTGATGACGCGGTCAGTGGCACGCGCCTTACGAAAGGTATCCAGGTGGACCAGCTGCGACTGGCCGATCGCCCACCGATACAGCCGACGCCTCCGTCCACGGCTGCCGTTCGGCGTTTTCGGCCTGAGTTGCAGGGGTTGCGGGCGTTGGCTGCGTTGTTGGTGGTGGTGTATCACGTGTGGTTTGGCCGGATTTCCGGTGGTG
>NZ_FOKG01000050.1 GCF_900111885.1 Amycolatopsis marina | reverse complement strand
AACCCGGTGTCGTCCACGATCAGCACGCCGCCCGGCTCGCCGAGATGCTCGACCACGTAGTCCCGCACGTCGTCACGCACCCCGTCGATGTCCCAGTCCGCCCAGCGCAACAACCGCTGCATCCCATCCGGAGACACCTCACCGGACTGCTCCGCCAGTGTCCAGCCGTTCTTCCGCTCCAACCCCGCGACCAGCCCGGACACATACTCCCGAGCCCGGCCCCGCGGCTCCGACCGCCTGAACCGTCCCGCGATCCGATCATGAACCCGATCCAGCTGCCCCATCACCACATCGACCACCACAACGATGATCTACCACACGACGACCAACTGCCGTTGCAGTACTAGCCACGTGCCCCGGTACGGGCTACCAGTCAGCCGCCTAAAGCATCCCGAGTGAGGTCACGATGACTGACACACAACACCGTTCGATTCCGACAACCGTGATTCGGATCGGTGATCTCATATTCCTGGACAGTTTCTCCGGACTCGTACCGGCCAAGGTGAGCGGGTACACCCCGCGCGGCGAAATCGCCGTGTTGGTGACCGCCACGCGCGGCGCCTACCGCCGTGGCGAACACACCACATTCACCCCGAGCGGTTGTGTTCCGCGCGCACACGTGCGCGTGCGTTGCGGACAGTTCCGCATCTTCGGTGCGTGGACCTTTGGCGGGCTGCGCGACGAATTCCAACCGCGCTGGGCCTGAAACCCGCGCACCTTCCCTCGTCCTACCGGTCAACGCCAAGGGAGGCGACATGTCCACCGACACGGACACGGCCAACGTCGTTAAGCTCCACTTTCAGTACGCCCAAAACGGCTACGTCATGACAGACGACACGTACGGCGAACAGGACGCCGATAGCGCGGTCGCGTTCACTCGTGACGGGTGTGCGTTCGTCGCCTGCGAGCGGGCACCGCGCGGACGTTGGCGTATCGAGTCCACCGACGGCGAAGCCGGTCCGGTGCCGCTGTCCGCCTATCGGTACCGACTTTCGGACCTGGCGGACGCTGCGGAGTACGTCGCCAAGAAGTGCGGCGCCACGGTCCGCCGAGTCGATTCCTGGATCTAGCGCAATCGTCCAGCGCATCCCGAAATTTCACTGATAGTCAGCCGCGTGTCTCGGCGCCCGTTCATACGGGCGCCGCGCAGCTCTCACCCGCACGCAATGGTTGCAACGGCTCTGCTTTCCGTTGCGGATTGTTCGACTCATCCGCGCGCACGTCATCACCACCGTTTCCCGAATCAGTAAAGGAGTTCAACCATGTTCGTGTACGGCGTGTCCATCACCGATATTCACAGCGTCGTACGCGACGTGTCCAGCGCGCTCTACGACGGAAACATAACCACGCACACGGGTGAGGATCGCAGCAACCGCGCCGGACCCCGCGCCACGTTCACCCTTCGCACCACCGACACAGCGGGTTCCGGCGCCAAGGGAAGCGCGTCCGCGTTCGGCAAGGGCACCGGCCCGAACGGCAGGCGCAGCACCATTTCCGCGTGCTGGCACGCCCACTACGACGTGCTGGCTGAGTTGTTCGCCCGATTCCCGGCCGCCCGCGTGGTGACCGCGATCGCCACCTATACCGCGCCCACGTTCCGGGAACGCGCGTTGGCCACCGCCTGCCTGAATGTCGGAAGCCAGTTGTACCCGGTGACCGCGCCGGACTGCTGCGAATGCGATCACACCGGTTACGTCGACACCTTCGACCAGGTCGCCGGCACCGGTTACGTCGACGACTCCTACTGGATGCCGTCCGGCGACGCGATGCGCCCGAACACGGACGTCGACTACTTCCTTGATCAGCTCGACCGCGTGCTCGCAGAACAGTGACGCCCTTTTCCCATCACCTCCGCACATTCACGCAATTCGACCGACGAAAGCGAGCACCCACGCTGACCACAGGCCACTCGACCACCCTGGACGCTCTGCGCGCGGAGCTCGACCGGGAACGCGCACGGGCCGACTCCTTGGAGACGGTGAACCGTGTGCAGGCCGGCAGCCTCACCAGCCTGGCCAGGCTCGCGGAGGAACTCCGCTGCCAGGTTGCCGACCTGCACGACGACGCGCTGAGCTCGAACCCGATGCCTGTACAGGGCCTGCGCAACGTCACCGGCCGCATGGACGGCTTGGCGACGACCTTGAGCCGCGCGGCACGCGGCTACTCCGGCGCCCGGACCACGGACATGATCTACCCGACCGTGGACGACGACCTCCGCGCACACGGGTGGACGCCCCGACCGGACCGGGGCCTGGACGGCGTGTTGCCACCGATCCCGATCACCGAGCTGGGCGACCGGCGCGGCTATGCGCGCGGCTGGCATCGCGGCCCGCAATGGATCACGTTGTGGTTCACCGGGCCGTGCGCACTGGCCTACGCGGACAGCAGCGACCACGGCCGGCTCACCGACGTCGACGGCGTACGTGCCGTGATCACCTCCCGCCGGCCGTTGTCCGCGGACGCACTGGCCGAATGGGTCGCGGCCCGGCAGCAGGCGCACACGGTGCCGTTCGATGCCCCGTACGTCCGGGTGTTCGCGCACCTGCGGTCGTCCTGGGGTGGGGGCCTGGTCGTCGATGATCGGTGCGACGAACACGGCGCCCCCGCGCCCGAGGGGCCCGGTAAGCGCTCCGTGTGGGCCTGCCCGAGCGACCCCGATTTCCGGCTCTACGTCTGGGGAATCGGCAACCAACCGGCCCACGTCCGCTACTGGGCCGGGCCCGTGGTCGACATGGCCCACCTGGTCCAGATCACCGGCCACTGCCGCTGACCTCAGCCCCTTTCCGCACCCGCCGACCGACCGTCCGTCGACGGTCGGCCGGCGCCTCGTCGTGCGCCGGTTACCGCCACACCTCACCACCAAGTCGGCCGGCTCGGCTCGGACTGGCTCGTCGACCAGCAACCCCACGGAGAACCCCAATGACAACCCTCGACCTCGCGCACACTGTCGCCGAGCACCTCGGGACCGGATGGCGCGCCTACACCGGCAAGGCCGACGACGGCTCGGAAGCCCATCTCGCCGGACCGAACGATCAGGTCCTCGACCTGGTCGACGGCACCACTACCGGCCGCAAGACCGACCGGGACCGATTGATCATTATCGGTCACCTCGGCTTCCTGCGCAACCATGTCCCGCAGGACCACGAGCAGGACCACAAGATCACCGTGGGCCGGTGCAAACCGCCCGACGTGATCGCCCACGAGACCCGGCGCCGGCTGCTGCCGAATTATGAGACCGCGCTGCACGCGGCCTGGGACGAGAAGCACGCCAGCGACGGCATCGCCGCCGCCCGTGAGCAACTCGCGGCGACCGTCGCGGCCCGCCTGGGCGTGCAGCGCCAAGACCAGGCGACCGACTTCCACTTCGGCACGGTCGACGCAGGCGTCCACGGCCGAGTCTGCGTGCGGCCCGGCGCGTCCGACTCGGTGTTCACCGTCCGCGTCCCGCACGACCGGGTGACCGAGTTCGCCCGGCTGCTGGCCACGTTCGGACACCTTCCTTGATCACCTCCGGCCGTTCGGTCCACCCCTCCGGTGGCCGAACGGCCGGCCTGTGCCCTTGCCGATTCCGCTCACTTCCGGCCCGAAGGGACCGATACCGCCATGACCACCACCTCCTCCACCGCCCCCGTGGCGGACGTTCTCGACTGCGGCCACCCACCCACCCCGGACCCCAGCGGGATCGGCACCGGCCGCGCGATCGACCCGACCACCGGCGCCACGAGCTGCTACCCGTGCTCGAACGAACGCGAACGCCACGCGATGACCCGCGCGAACACCTTCGTCGCCTACGTGTCCTCGGCCGGCGACGCGCTGATTACCGCGCCCGGCGGGCACCTGGCCACGATCGACCCCACCGACGCCCACCAGGTCGGCCGGCGCACCTACACCCCGTCCGGCGGGATGTGGACCCGCTACGTCTGGCACGCCACCGACGTCGACGGAGGCCGCTGGGCAGGCGTCAACGGCGGCCCTGGCCTCGTCATCCGCGTCCACCGGCTGCGCGTGTGCACCTGGCAAACCGAGTTCGGCAACGGCGGCGCGCCGCGCTACTGCCACCGCCGCGCCACCCACGCCGGCCAGGGCGGCGCCTTCGACCTCTACTACCGCACCCACGCCCGCCAGGTCTTCGACCTCTACGGCTGGACCACCACCGCCCTGCCACCCCGCGAACTCGCCCAGACCCGCGCGTGAATCGCGCCACCACAAAGAAAGGAGCCCTTCGTGTTCATGAAGTTCTACGACCGCCTCGACCTGTCACGGCTGCGTCTGGACGACGTGCACACCGTGCCCGCCAACCGCGCCAAGGCGCTCGACGTGGCGCGGGACCGCCACCTTCCGCGCCAGTCGCTCACCCGCATGGGCTTATGGGTCTACGTCTTCCAACTCGGCGCCGACGTCCATCTCGGCACGGTCACCCTGGCCGGCGCCCAGCCCGGACCCGAGAACGTGGTCACGCTGCCGGTCCGCCAGCTCGGCCACTGCACCACCCCCGGCCGCTGACCGAGATGGCCGGCCTGCTGGCCGCGGTCGCCGAGGACTACCCGCCCACCGCCCTGACCGCGCTGCTGGCCGACAGCCTCACCAAGGTCCTCGACCTGTGGGCCGACGCCCGCCGCAACGGCCGGACCACGATCGACATCCGCGACCTCGACCGCGCCGTTACCAGCGAATTCGCCCCCGCCATCCGCGCCTGGCGCACCGGCGACGCCTTCCCACGCCCCCGCCTGGCCGACACGGCCTGGCCCGAACCCGTTCCGAGGTGAACACCATGCCTATCGACGACCCCACGACCGCAACCCCGTCCGAGATCGACGAAGAGCTCGCCCGGCTCGGCATCGAGCATGCCAAGGCCACCGACACCGTCAACGGGCTCACCGCCCGCGTCCACCGTCTGGTGAACGACGGCATGGCCGAGTACGCGACCGAGTTGCAGCCCCGGATCGAGCAGGCCCGCCAGACCATCGCCGAGTGCGAGGCCGCCGCGCGCCCCCTCGATGCGGAGTTCGAGCGTCGGGGCGGCTGGACCCGCGCCTGGCTGGTCCTCAACACCGGCGGCCACGTCCACCGCACCATGGAGTGCCGCACCTGCTTCCCCTCCACCCGGTTCGCCTGGCTCACCCAGCTCTCCGGGCACGACGAGACCGAGATCGTCGAGCAGGCCGGCAAGGCCGCATGCACCGAGTGCTACCCCAGCGCGCCGGTCGACATTCGCAACCAGCCCAGACGGATCAAGACCCCCGAGCAACTCGCGCGGGAAGCCGAGAAAGCCGAACGCGCGAAAGCCAAGGCCGCGAAAGCGATCACCGCGCCGGACGGAACACCCTTGCGCACTAAGGGGTACGGGCAGATCGACACCGAGTTCACGGCCCGTCGCTCCTACTTAGACGCCTTGGCCTACGCCCGGTATCTGACCAGGGCAAGCATCGCCCACCACCGAGACACCATCGCCGAGTACCGCGAGGACGCGCAGCTCATCCTGGCCGCGCTGGCCGCGAAACATGGCCGCACCGAGGACGACTTGCGCGCCGAACTGGCTCCCAAGGTCGAAGCCAGGTGGAAGCGCGAATACAAGTAGCGGCGCCCTCTGTCGCCTGTGTCTGGCTTGGAACGCGTCCCCTGCCTACGCACCTATCCGCTTCCCACGAGAGGACCCCTACCGATGATTCTGGTCGAAACGCTGGAAGACCTGGTTTACAACTACCTCGAAGATCCCGCCCGGCCCGGCCCGGTTCGGCCGTCGGCAAGGTCAACGCGCAAGACCTGGTCAGCCGCGTCGTGCAGCACCTCGCCGAGCGCGGGGTCGACGTGGCTTTTCAGGACGGCTCGCGCCTCACCACATCAGGCAGCACGCCCCGGCGGCCGGAGCCCGAGCGGCACCGCCTTCCCTTGGTACTTCAGGAAAACGACGACGGGCACGTCCGCATCTACTGCGACGGCCGCGACTGCGTCTGGTCCTGGCCGCTCTACCAGCACGCGAGCGCGCAGACCAACGGCGACACGATCACCAAAGCTGTCGAGCACGCCCTCCGGCGACACCGCCACACCTGACCACTCCGGCTACCAGCTACGCCACATCGGCGCGATGCCCTCCCCAGCACCAACTCGCCACGGGGAGGGCATCGCGCTGCGTGGGCTGATACACATCCGCAGTAGCTCGAATCGCCATGACTACCAACGACATTCACGACGCCCGGCAACTCATCGCCGAGATCAACATCCCCACGGAACGCCCGCGCTGGGCATGGTGGGCCCCCGGTGACGCCACCCGCTACCACGCCACGCTGATCAACGCAGCACCCAGCGCCAGCATGGTCGGTACCGCGCCCGGCGGCACCTTCCGCGCGCTGGTGATCACGATCGACCTGTTCACCTCGCGTCCCATCTCGATTGTGATCCCGCGGCCCCACTGACGACGAAGACCGCTACACCGCCGAGGAATGGGTCTTCCGACGGTTCCCCGGTGGCTGGTGGGCCGGCATCCGGCCGCTGCTCGCCGCTCTGGGCTGGACGCCCACGACCGACCGCGACACCGGCTACCGCAGCACCGACTATCGCGACATCACCAAGGCACAGCGCAACCCAGACGCCGACCGCTAGTACCAGGCACCGCGCTTGCCTCCGGCCACACGGCCGGACCACCCCACCCGCACGGCACCGCCCGCGTCCGCGCGGGCCGTGATGACGGCAGCCCGCCGTCCGAGGAGATCATCATGAACAGCACCGGCAACACCGATTTGTCGTCGCGCTCTACGTCGATCCGGCCAGCCGGCAGGTCCGAGTTTCGATCGATCTCGACGATACCGAGTCGTGGCTGCTGCGCAACGACAGGGACAGCACGGTTCCACTGCGCATCTGCGTCCAGGGCGACGTCACGTTCGGGGGCTGACAAACCGATCGCGCGAGCGTCGGCCCGCGCTCGCGCCATTCGCGCATCGTCGAACGATTCCACTGCTCGTCCAATCAGGACACTCATCGCGTCACGTTGATGAAGAGGTTATTCATGAACTCGTAAACCACCGAAATGCCGGACCTTACTGGTAATCACCGGAATCACGACTTGCCGAATGCCTGAGCTGAAGTAGATGGCCAGCAGGCCTAATCGCCCGCCTCTGCCGCAACTTTCCCCCGTCCTGGACGTCCGGTTCGGCGCGTGCAATGCGCTCCGAGGTGGCGCGCCACGTAGGCCGACACGTGCAGAAGTTGCGCGACCCATGGCCACCCCTGCTGGTGAGTGAGGCGCAATGTTCTCAGTTGCCAGCCGTCGGAAGCATCGTGGACGCTTGCGCGTCCGTGCGGCGGTGGCGGTGCATGAGGATGCCCTTGGCCGTGGCGATCACGTCGCGGGTCCCGAGCGCGGTGCGTAGCTGGGCCTGTTCCTGGGAGCCGATCAGG
>NZ_FOKG01000049.1 GCF_900111885.1 Amycolatopsis marina | reverse complement strand
GCTAGGGCGTGTCTGACAATGGTGTTGGCGGGTGGTTGAGATGCTGTTCGGGTGTCGCGGTTCCAGTTGCTTTCAGATGATCAGTGGGCGTTGATCGAGGACCTGCTTCCGGTGCGTACCGGCAAGCAGGGCCGACCGTTCTCGGATGCGAGGTCGATGGTCGAAGGGATCATTTACCGGTATCGGTGCGGGATCGCGTGGCGGGATGTGCCTGCGGTATTCGGCCCGTGGCAGACGATCTGGACCTGGCACCGCCGGATGGCCGGTGACGGCACCTGGGACACCGTGTTGCAACGTCTGCTGACTGCTGCGGACTCGGCCGGCCTGGTGGAGTGGTCGGTGTCGGTGGATTCCACGATCGCGCGTGCGCATCAGCACGCCACCAACATCACCCGCCCCACAGGGGGCTGGGTCGAACTACACGGATCTGCACAACGAGCCGCCTGATCACGCGATCGGCCGCTCTCGTGGCGGCTGGAGCACCAAAGTGCACCATCTCGTCGACGGGAACGGCCGCCCGCTGGTGACGTTAGTCGGGCCCGGCCAGGCCGGGGACGCGCCGATGTTTCCGCATCTGATGCGGCAACTGCGTGTCGCTCGCCTCGGACGTGGTCGAGCTCGGACCCGGCCCGACCGTGTCCGCGGCGACAAGGCTTATTCCTCGAGAGCGATCCGGGGGCATTTGCGCGATCGCGGCATCACGGCGGTGATCCCCGAGCCGGCCGACCAGGCCGGGCACCGCACCCGCCGCGGTTCCCGCGGCGGCCGTCCGCCCACCCTCGACGCGGTCGATTATCGCGGCCGCAACGTTGTCGAACGGCGCATCGCCCTGCTCAAACAATGGCGTGGCCTGGCAACTCGCTACGACAAACTCGCCATCGTCTATCGCTGCGCGGTCGTTCTCCACGCCGTCATCACTTGGACCAAGACATTGTCAGACACGCCCTAGAGCACAAACACCCGGAGGAACGGCCTCGCGCCAACGAGGTACTCGACAAGGCGCTGGCAACCGGCGAGCCATTCTCCTACTACCACCGCATCATCGATACACATCAGCAGGTACGACACGTGGTCGTGCTCGGCGAGGGCCACCATGACGAACAGGGCCAGGTGCAACGGGTATCCGGATACATTGTGGACCTCACGGAGAGCCCGACCTGGACGTCCAGACCGAGGTGGACCACCAACTGGACGCCGCGCTCAGCACTCGAGCAGTGATTGAACAGGCCAAAAAAACGTTGATGCTGACCTACAGCATTGATAATGCTGTGGCGTGGTCACTGTTGCGCTGGCAATCGCAGGAACACAACGTGAAAGTGCGTGAACTCGCCGCCTGACTGGTCGATGGTATGACGAAACAGCAACACATCTCGGAGCAGAGCAATCAAGAGTTCACTCACCACTTCCTCACCCTGGCCGAGTGCCCCCGCTCCAACTGAGCAACCGAGCGGCTGACGTGTCCTGCTGCGAATCATTCACATCCTGCTATGCGGAAGGGGAAGCTCGCCGACGCCGACATATCCTCCCGGCTCGCCACGTGGCGTGGATGATGGCGTCGTGCATCTGTCGCAGCGGCCGGGCTGGACTCTTCGTCCCTGCTGGCCTCGGTGCGATCAGCGGTAGCTGACTCGCATCTCCAGGGAATAGATACTGGTCTTTTTGGTCTTGTCCTTGACGTGGTATCGCCAGGGCACTTCGTGGGTATTCCGTCGCTTGAAATTCAGCCTGAACCGGGTCTGCGTCGCGACCGTCGTTCGCTGATGGCGGTAAGTAGTTGTTGATCTGAGGCCATAAAATGGTAGCCACGATGCCGAACAGTCGGAACGATCGCGTCGCTGCTCCAGTTGCCTCGTCACCCGTAACTCCACATGCGGTTGATGCTCACTCAGCATGGGGCATTCACTGGGCAGCAGACTACCGATCTTTCTGCTTGTTGATCTGGTGGTCGTGCCACTTCCCCGGCAAGGTGCCTTTCTCCCTCTCGGGATCTGGATCGCCGCCGTAGGGGCGCATACCACTTGAGGCGACGCGCGTATCCAACTCATTACTCTGGTCGTGATCGGCCTCAGGCTCGGGCTGCTCGTCATCGTTGTGCTCGCCGGATGGGCTTTTCCTGATCGGGTCCGGCCTGTCTGGTCGAGAGGAGTCGTGCTCAGGTCCAGTGGTCATCGCGATTCAGCTCTTCCCTCGGGGCTTCCCTAACACTCGGTTAGCACCCCGCGCCATTGACCGGTTCGTCGAAGAGTGGCGATCCGCTGCCGCTCCACCCGAGACAGATACCGGCTCGACCGGGTCTCCTCGGCAACCAATGCGGGTGGAAGCTCGCCGTTCTCCGCCCGCCAGCGGTAGCCGGTTTTACGGCCAATCCCGCGATCTGGCACGCCTCCACCGTCCCTACACCCGCCAGAACCAACTGCCAGTACCGCGACTCAAGATCCAACCGCCGCTTCGCTCCACGCCTCGTCATCAGTACGCCCTCTTCTACCAGGAGTGTTGCGACAAGTACTGGAACCCAAGCCGAACCAGGGGGTCAGATTTCGACCGGCGTTGACAGGGCGCATATCCGCTACTTGCCGCGCGGGTCGCTGCTTGGTCCCTGTTCGTCAGGCTGGGTGAGCGCGGCCCCGAGTTCTTCGGGTGCGGCGGGCTGGGGGCGCTGTTTGACGGGGGTGCGGTGGCTTTCGTTTCGGAACTTTTCGACGAAGTGGGGGTAGTGCAGTTCGAAGGCTGGTCGTTCGGAGCGGATTCGGGGCAGGTCGTAGAAGTTGTGCCGCGGGGGTGGAGACGTCGTCGCCCATTCGAGCGAGTTGCCGTACCCCCAGGGGTCGTCCAGGTCGGTGGGTTCGCCGAAGCGCCAGCTGCGGACGACGTTCCAGATGAACGGCAGCACGGAGGCACCCAAGATGTAGGACCCGATGGTGGACACCATGTGCAACCCGGTGAAGCCGTCGCTCGCAAGGTACTCGGCGTAACGGCGGGGCATTCCCTCCGCCCCGAGCCAGTGCTGCACGAGAAACGTCGTGTGAAAGCCGATGAACGTGGTCCAGAAGTGCAGCCTGGCCAGTGGCTCGTCCATCATCCGACCGGTGATCTTGGGAAACCAGAAGTAGATCCCGGCGAACGTCGCGAACACGATGGTGCCGAACAGGACGTAGTGGAAGTGCGCGACCACGAAGTAGCTGTCGGTGACGTGGAAGTCGACTCCCGGCGCCGCGAGCAGCACGCCGGAGAGCCCGCCGAACAGGAACGTCACCATGAACCCGATCGACCACAGCATCGGTGACTCGAAAGTCAGCTGCCCCTTCCACATAGTGCCGATCCAGTTGAAGAACTTGATCCCGGTCGGCACCGCGATCAGGAATGACAGGAACGCAAAGAACGGCAGCAGCACAGCGCCTGTCGCGTACATATGATGCGCCCATACGGCGAGTGACAGGCCGGTGATGGCGACCGTCGCCCAGACCATCAACTTGTAGCCGAACAGTGGTTTTCGGCTGAACACCGGCACGATCTCGCTGATGATGCCGAAGTACGGCAGGGCCACGATGTAGACCTCGGGGTGACCGAAGAACCAGAACAGGTGCTGCCACAGGATCGCGCCACCGTTGGCCGGGTCGAACACGTGTGCGCCGAGGTGACGGTCTGCCAGCAGCCCGAACAGCGCCGCCGTAAGGATCGGGAACGCCGCGAGTACCAGCACGCTGGTGAACAGGATGTTCCAGGTGAAGATCGGCATCCGCCACATCAACATGCCGGGCGCGCGCAGACAGGCGATCGTGGTGATCATGTTGACCGCACCCAGGATCGTGCCGAGGCCGGTGATGATCAGACCCACCGCCCACAGATCCCCGCCCACTCCCGGGCTGTACGCCGCAGTGGACAGGGGTGTGTAGGCGAACCAGCCGAAGTCGGCGGCACCACCAGGCGTGAGGAAGCCGCCGATGGTGATGAGCGCTCCGAACAGGTACAGCCAGTAGGAGAGTGCGTTCAGTCTCGGGAACGCGACGTCCGGCGAGCCGATCTGCAACGGCACAAGGAAGTTGGCGAAGCCGAACACGTTCGGCGTCGCGTACAACAGCATCATGATGGTGCCGTGCATGGTGAACAGCTGGTTGTACTGCTCTGGAGAGAGGAACTGCAGCCCTGGGTAACCCAGTTCGGTACGCATCAGCAGAGCCATGAGACCGCCGATCAGGAAGAACCCGAACGAGGTCACCAGGTAGAGGATGCCGATCTGCTTGTGATCGGTCGTCCTGATCAACCGCAACAGCACCTGCCCAGGCGGCTCGGCACGACGCGGCGCATGCGGCATCGGCGCCGGTGAGTAGGTGCTCCTCGATGTCTGCGTCACGGGTTCAACTGCCCTCGCTCGCGTCACTGGCAACTCACATCCACTAATGGCGGCACAGGAGTACCCGGCGCCGCTGCTCTTACACCCGCAGTACCCAGGTCTCGGCTTCACCCGCTCCGTGTACGCGCCCGCCTTGCACGAGAAGCACCGTGGCCCCGATCGAAGCGGCAGCACTCAGGGGAACGAGGAGCGCCGGGTGGACCACTGTCAACACAGACAACAACATGGGCCACGTCCTTCCAGAGCCGCTCTGGAGGGGACGTGGCCCATGCCGCTCCCCGGTATCGGGACACTGACCATACCGATTCCGGGGGCTCGGAGCGGTCAGCGTTGCTGACCGTTGGCGTTGGCAACTCGCCTGTGTCAGGTTCGCTCCGTAATTGACGATTGCGATAGCAGACCGCAGCTCTTGGATCGCCAGTGGTGATGCTCGTCGGTCTCCATGCCGTCTGGCCTGAACGGCTACCCCCGCCCGGGTAGGGCAAACGGCGTCGTCAATGTGACAAGCGGCGATATAGCAAGCGCTGATCTCATGCGGAAAGCCGGGAGCGAGATCGCAGTGGTGCCTACGCGTCAGTCCGAGGGTCAGAGCAATCGTGGCTACGCTTCCGCGGCTCGGTCTGCACGCGTCCACAGCCCGAACTCCCAGTCACTCGAGTGGATCCTGCAGTGGGTCCTGAGCACCGGTGCCAGGGAGGCATATGCCTGCGATAGCCGTCATCGTCGCTAACGACGCCGCGGGCTTCGCGTCATGCCGCATCAGTTGAATTGATAGCACCCGTGTCGGTCGATGACAGGGCGTCCAGCACGAGATGGATCGCGACGCCGAGTACGACGTGCCCAACGAGACCGCGCGCGTGGGTTTGCCAGGGGTAGGCTTTCGCTGGTCCAGTGACGCGAAGCAGTGGGCCGGCGATTTCATCGTTGACGACGAACAAGCCGAATCCCGAGAGCGCGCGCTCACGCCTGCTCTGCTGTGTCGAGACCCTTGATGTCGTGGTCAATGTCCACGGCCAGTGATCACATCGCGGATACGATCCACCAGGCCGACACCGGGGGCCAGCATTTGCAGCGCAGCACCCTCCTTCGGACTGTTCGGGTGGGGCCGGGTAGGCGACATCTGCGCCGATTCCTGAGCGCGAACGCCAAGGGTGACCAGCTCGTCGTTCGAGCACGTTTTCTGCATCAGTGGGAACAGCATGAACTCTTGCTCGTGTACCACGGCCTTCACCTGCCCCATCAGAGTATGGATTGTGGGCCAGAAGTGAGGGTCGTCCGGATCCAGGCCTTCGAGCTCCTTCATCGTCTGCTCCGCTTCTGCCAGCGCCGCGATCTCCCGGTCCGCGATCTCGTCGCCGCCGGGCAACCGGTCACGGACGAAGGGAAAGAGGTGGATCTCCTCGACGACGGAGTTCTTCATCAGCCCAATCACAGCCTGCTGCACCAGGCCCCGGGCCTGCTCACTCGGAGCGTTGCGCAGCTTCTCGAGTTGGCTGAACAACAGGGAAACCTGCCGCTGCTGGCCGATGAGATACGTGATGATGCTGGGCGGCGCAATGGTGGCTGTCATGCAATATCCGTACCCGCGCCAGCACACGCCAAACCGGCTTACCCCAGCACGAGTAAACGTCGGCGGAGCGATCAGTACCTGGTCACCGAGTTGGAGCACCCGTGCGCAGCGGGTGGGAACCGAATACGTCGGGAAGGGACCACACTGGGGCTGATCGGCGCGGGTTTGCAGCGGGGACAGCGGTTCGTGTCGGGTTGACATCGATTCGGTCGCACGACCTATCCGCGGTTCACGCTGACCCGCTCCTGCTGGGCCCACACGATTGGGACCGGTGGGCCGGGGTACTCGGGTGTGATGAAACGAGCGCTGTGGCAGGGCCTGGTTGCCGGCGCGGCCGGGGTGGTGGTGATGACGCTGGGCGAGAAGGTGGAGCAACGCCTGACCGGACGCCCCGATTCCCACGTTCCGGCACGAGTTCTGCAACGCCTGACCGGGATGAGGGAACGACCGCGACGACAACCTGTGCCGGTGAACTGGGCGATGCACGTCGGCCAGGGTGTACTGCTCGGCGTACTACGTTCGGTCATGGCGCATGCCGGGCTGCGCGGTCCGTGGTCCTCGGCGAAGTTCGCTGTGGTCCGGCTGACCAATGACCAGATTCTGGAGAACGCCACCGGCGTCGGTGCCCCACCACCCTCGTGGCCCCGGCAGGAACTGGTGGTGGACCTAGTGCACAAGACCGTATATGCCTTCGCCACCGGCATCGTGGCCGATGTCCTGGCCGCTCGTTCCGGACCCGGCCCCGGTCAGAGTCACGCCTCAATGCGCCCCGGCCGCCGGTCCGATGTGGACCCGCTGCCCCGCGACCACGCCTACAGTCGATAGCCGCACAAGGCGACGCACGACAGCGTCGCTGCACCGGCGGACCCTGCCGACACGAGATACCGACACAACCGAGGGTTGACACTGACCATGACCGGACCAGTTCGACCCGGCCCCTCCGAAACCCACTCCATGCCCGGGCGGTCGATGGCGGTGTGTGCGCTGCTCGGTGCGGCGGTGATGGCCGCGGTCGACGAGATCGTCTTTCACCAAATCCTGGCCTGGCACCACTTCTTCGACCGCTCCACTCCGGCGGTCGGCCTGCTTTCGGACGGCCTGCTGCACACCGCCGAGTTGCTGGGCCTGGTGGCCGGCTTCGTCCTGTACGCCGACCTGCGCCGCCGCCGCGCTCTGGCGCCGACCCACGCCTGGGCGGGGTTGTTTCTCGGCCTGGGCGGCTTCCAACTCTTCGACGGCATCGTCGATCACAAGGTGCTGCGCATCCACCAGGTCCGCTACGGCGTCGACACCATCCTGCCCTACGACCTGGCCTGGAACGCCGCCGGGCTGGTGCTGCTGGCCATCGGCGTCGCCTTGGCCGTGCGCGCCCGCCGACGCACTCCAGCCGATGCGGCGGGCGCGTGACTGCCACACACATTCAGCACGCGCCAGCTCATCTCGGCATCGCAGCGATTGAACTGGTCATCGCCGCGACCGCCTGCGCGGCGGTGCTCGGCTACCTGCTGGCTGCCACCCGCCTGCGCCGTCGCGGCGATATGTGGCCCAGGCGACGGGACGTCTTCTTCCTCGCGGGCGGTAGCGCGCTGGTCTGCGCCGTGCTGATCCCGCTTCCGGGTGAACCGTTCACCGGGCACATGACCCAGCACCTGATCACCGCGATGATTGCGCCACTGCTGCTGGTCCTGTCCCGCCCGCTCACCCTCACCCTGCGCGTCCTTCCCCCCGGCCGAGCGCGGCGCGCCCTGCTGACGATGGCGCACTCCCGGCCCGCGGCCTGGCTGGTCTTCCCGCCACTGGCCGCGCTGCTGGACATCGGCGTCCTGTGGCTGCTCTACCGCACCCCGCTGTACGCCGCAACCCAACACCAGCCGCTCGTACACGCGGCGGTCCACGCCCACGTCCTGATCGCCGGGCTGCTATTCACCTTCGCCGTCTGCCAACTCGACCCGCTGCGCCACCGCTGGAACCTCGCCTGGCGCGCGACCACGCTGCTGGCCGCCGGAGCAGCCCATGCCATCCTCGCCAAAACCCTCTACGCCACACCCCCGCCCGCAACCGCCGTCACCACCGACGACCTGCACACCGCCGCCCAACTGATGTATTACGGCGGCGACCTGGTCGAGATCGCCCTCGCCGCCACCGTCGCCATCACCTGGTACACCACGACCGGCCGCGCCCACACTCGACGCCGGCGCCAACCGGCTGCGGCCTCCTGACGAACACCCACGCTCGCCCGCCGCCCCCCTTTCCGGCGTATTCGGCTCCGACCCCCGTGGGGGAAGCCTGGTAGGAACCAGGCATCCCCCGACGACAATCACTCCTGAGTGTCGGTAGTCCCGGTGGCAGGGTTCATCGAGGCGGCCGACGGCGGCGGGGTGCCGTACAGCCGCGGGTCACCGGGAGGCAGCACCGGCCGGTCGCCGTGCGGCTCCGGATTGTCCGTGTAGCTGAAGTTGCGCCCGCTGCCATCGGGCATCTCCCCCGAAGCCCACCTGCCCGCACCGGCTTCGGCGCCATCGCTGCAGTTCATGTACTGGCTGACGAAGTCGAGGTTCTGCTCGGACTCGTTCGGGAACGCCTCGGGCACCGGCAGGCCCTCCAATCCGTCCGCCTTGAGTTCCTCGATCGCCGCCAGCCACTGCTGCTGGTGCATGTGGTCGCGGGCGAGGTTGAACCGCAGCATCGCCTTGACGCCGGGATCGTCGGTCATGTTGTACAGCCGTGACACCTGCAACCTGCCCTGCATCTCCGCCGTCGCATTGAGGTGGAAATCGGCCATCAGGTTGCCGGAGGACGTGGTGTACGCGCCCAGCCACGGCACCCCGCTGCTGTCCTGGTAGTAGCCCCCGCCGCCGTTGTTGATGAGATGCTGCGGGTTGGACCCGCCGTAGATGGCCGCGGTCATCGGATTGTCCGACACGGCCGCCTCCTGCACCGACATCGGCGCACCCTCGTTCAGCCGCGCGATCATTGTGCAGATCATCTCGACGTGGGCCAGCTCCTCGGTACCGATGCCCAGCAGCATGTCCTTGTACTTGCCCGGCATCCGGCAGTTCCAGCCCTGCTGCAGATACTGCAGCGCGACGGTCAGCTCACCCCATTTTCCCCCGAGGATCTCCTGCAGACGTTTCGCGAAGGCAGGGTCAGGGCCATCCGGTTTGGCCTCGAACTGCAAGGTCTGAACATGATAGAACATTGCACTCCTTCTCACGGCTTCGATTGCACACGTCACTTTCGGCCGCGACGCATTCGAGAAGAGTTCCCCTTGCGTGCTCGCCTATGCTCCGAACCGCTGACCTTTCTGGCCGAACAGATACTTCGGCAGGACTGCCAAAAAGTGAATGGACTCACCGCGCCTTGCACGAGGACCCCGCCGGGGCGATCGGCACAGCGAAGCAACTTGTCGAAGCGACCGCGAAGGTCGTCCTGCACGAACGAGGGCTGCCAATCAATGACAACGCCACCGTCCCGGACCTGGTCAAGGCTTCCCAGCAAGCTCTGCACCTGCACCCCTCGCCGACGTCATCCACAACGCCATCGGGGAGACGAGCCGACATCGGCGAGGTACCGCGCGACGGCCGACCAGTGCGATGCATTCGGGTCTGCCGCCACCGCTGTCGAATACCGCATCTGGCCGTGACGTCTATATCCGGACAGAATGGGGCAGGTGGGCGATGAACGATCATCCCGGCAGGCTGCCAACAGTGAGGCGCTGGGGCAGGTAGCGCACGCTCTCAGCGAGGTGGCCCGGTCACTGACCGCGGAACCGGATCTGCACCAGACCATGAAAGGGATCGTGACTGCCGCGGTGGCAACGATCCCTGGCGCGGAGTACGCCGGGGTGTCGCTGCTGGAGGCCGGGCAGCTGCGCACCGTCGCGCCGTCTGACGATCTCGTGGCCCGCTTGGACGAGCTGCAGCATGAGCTGGGCGAAGGCCCATGCGTGGACGCCATCGCCGAGCACCACACCTACCGCACCGGCAACCTCGCCGACGACTCCCGCTGGCCCAAGTTCGCCGACACCGCGGCCAGCCTCGGTGTGGCGTCCGTGCTGGGGTTCCGATTGTTCGCCACCAGCACCACCCTGGGCGCGCTGAACCTGTACTCCTCACAGCGCGACGCGTTCGATGCCGATGCCGAGCACATCGGTGAACTGTTCGCCGCTCACGCCGCCGTCGCCCTGATCGGCTCCCAGGAACAGGCCCAGCTACGCACCGCGCTCGGGACCCGCGACGTGATCGCCACGGCCAAGG
>NZ_FOKG01000052.1 GCF_900111885.1 Amycolatopsis marina | reverse complement strand
GTGGCCAGCCGGGTCGCGAGTTCGGCCATGTCCGCGGCGCCGTCCCGGCCCACGTAGTCCACGCACAGGTCCAGCAGATGGGCCCCGTCCCTGGTCTGTGCCTTCGCGATCTCCACGCAGTCGTCGATGCGCCCTTCCAGCATCGCCTCACGAAACGCCTTCGACCCGTTGGCGTTGGTCCGCTCCCCGATCACCAGCACACTGGCGTCCTGGGCGAACGGCACGGCCTGGTACAGCGACGACACGCCCGGCTCCGGCCGTGGGTCGCGCGGCTTCGGCCGCAGGTCGGCGACGGCCTCGGCCAACTGCCGGATGTGCTCGTCGGTCGTGCCGCAGCAGCCCCCGACCAGCCCGACACCGAACTCCCTGACGAACCCGCTCAGCGCATCGGCGAGCCCCTCTGGCCCCAGTGGGTACACCGCTCCGTTCGGGCCCAGTTCGGGCAGCCCCGCGTTCGGCATGACCGACAGCGGGACACGAGCCTGCTGGGACAACTGGCGCAGGTGCTCGCTCATCTCGGCGGGACCGGTCGCGCAGTTCAGGCCGATGACGTCGACGCCCAGTGGTTCCAGTGCGGCCAGTGCCGCACCCACCTCGGTGCCCAGCAGCATCGTGCCGGTGGTCTCCACGGTGATCGACGCGATCACCGGCACCCGCCGGCCAGCGGCGGTCATCGCCCGGTGCGCGCCGATGATCGAGGCCTTCGTCTGCAGGATGTCCTGAGTCGTCTCGACCAGGACCGCGTCCACGCCACCCGCGAGCAAGCCGCGGACCTCCTCGGCGTAGGCGTCCCGCAGCGTCGCGAAGGGGGCGTGGCCCAGCGTCGGCAGCTTCGTTCCGGGCCCGACAGACCCCAGCACGAACCGGGGCCGCTCGGGTGTGGCGAACTCGTCGGCGACCTCCCTGGCCAGCCGCGCCCCCGACTCGGAGAGTTCGTGGATTCGATCGGCGATGTCGTACTCGGCCAGATTGGCGAAGTTCGCGCCGAACGTGTTCGTCTCGATCGCGTCCGCCCCCGCCGCGAGGTAACCGCGGTGGATTCCCCGCACCACGTCGGGTCGGGTGACGTTCAGGATCTCGTTGCAACCCTCGAGTCCGGCGAAGTCGTCGAGGGACAGATCGTGGGCCTGCAGGGCGGTCCCCATCGCACCGTCGGCCACCACAACGCGGGAGGAGAGTGCGTCGAGCAGTGGTGACGGAGTGCGTTCAGGCATGGGTACCAGAGTACGGTCTCCGGCCGGACAGTCGTTGGTCGTAGGCTGGCAGGTGTGAGCAAGCCCCCCTACGAGACCCCAGCCAACGAGCCGGACCCGGCGCGCGAGCATTCCGCACGCGAAGCGGAGCTTGCGGAGCGAGGCGACCAGCCTGGGGCGAGCGTTCCCCCAGGCGAAACGCCGCCGGCCGACGGCGAGCAGGCCGAAGCTGCCGACACCGCCGGCACCGGCAAGTCCGACGACCTCGGCGACTCCGCCGAATTTGCTGGTGACGAGCGCGACAGCGACACCGAGGGCGCCGAGACCGGCGACCCCAAGCCGGTGATGGTGGTGGCCTTCGAGGGCTGGAACGACGCGGGAGACGCGGCCAGCACGGCCATCGAGCATCTCCAGCTCAACTGGGATGCCTCGCCGCTGGCCGAACTCGATCCGGACGACTACTACGACTTCCAGGTGAGCAGGCCGACAGTCCGCATGGTGGACGGGGTCACTCGCAGGGTCGAGTGGCCGACGACGCGACTGGTGATCTGTCATCCGCAGGGGTATGACCGCGAGGTCGTCCTGGTGCAGGGGCCCGAGCCGAACATGCGTTGGCGTGCGTTCTGCGCGGAACTGCTCGATCATGTGGAGAAGCTGCAGATCTCCACCGTGGTGACGCTGGGAGCCCTGCTGGCCGACACGGCGCACACCCGCCCGGTCCCGGTCACGGGCACCGCGTTCGACGCGCAGGCCGCCGCGCGGTACGGCCTGGAGCGCAACCGCTACCAGGGCCCGACGGGCATCGTGGGTGTGTTCCAGGACGCCTGCGTGCGGGCGGGCATCCCGGCGGTCTCGGTGTGGGCCGCGGTGCCGCACTACGTGTCCCACCCGCCGTCACCGAAGGCGACCCTGGCGCTGCTGCACAAGCTGGAGGACGTACTCGACGTCGAGATTCCGCTGGGCGCGCTGCCCGAGCAGGCGGAGGAGTGGCAGCGCACGGTCAGTGAGATGGCCGACGAGGACGAGGAGATCAGCGACTACGTCCGCTCCCTGGAGGAGCGCGGCGACGCCGAGATCACCCTCGACGAGAACAGTGGCGACAAGATCGCCGCCGAATTCGAGCGCTACCTGCGCCGCCGTCGCCCGGACGGCCCCGGCTAGGGACGGCAACGTCCCCAATTAATGTGGCATTGGGGACGTTGAAGTTCCCCAATGCCACATTGAGGTTTTCTCAGTAGCGGCCGTGGTGTTCGTGGTGGGTGAGGACGAGGGCTGCTTGGGTGATGGTGCCGATGTGGGTGGGGCTGAGGGTGATG
>NZ_FOKG01000055.1 GCF_900111885.1 Amycolatopsis marina | reverse complement strand
GGTTGTTTGCTGGCATGCTGTTGGGTCCTGAGGCAACAGGCCTCTGGGTGTGGTGTTTGAGAACTGTAGAGTGGATGCGAGCATCTTTGTGGTCAAGTTATTAAGGGCACATGGTGGATGTCTAGGCATCAGGAGCCGATGAAGGACGTGGGAGGCTGCGATAAGCCTCGGGGAGCTGTCAACCGAGCTGAGATCCGAGGGTGTCCGAATGGGGAAACCCAGCACCCGTGATGGGGTGTTACCCGCCGTTGAATATATAGACGGTGTGGAGGGAACGCGGGGAAGTGAAACATCTCAGTACCCGCAGGAAGAGAAAACAACCGTGATTCCGTGAGTAGTGGCGAGCGAAAGCGGAGGAGGCTAAACCGTATGCATGTCAAGCTGTCAGGTGTTGTGTGTGCGGTGTTGTGGGACCCGTTGTCCAGGGACTGACATTCCTGGGGATGCGCGTGGTGGTTAGTGGAATACGTCTGGGAAGCGTGACCGGAGAGGGTGAGAGTCCCGTACGCGAAAACTGCTGCGTTGTGTTTGGACGGTGTTCCCGAGTAGCAGCGAGCTCGTGGAATTTGCTGTGAATCTGCCGGGACCACCCGGTAAGCCTAAATACTTCCTGGTGACCGATAGCGGACTAGTACCGTGAGGGAAAGATGAAAAGTACCCCGGGAGGGGAGTGAAAGAGTACCTGAAACCGTGTGCCTACAAGCCGTCAGAGCGACCTTTCGGGTTGTGATGGCGTGCCTTTTGAAGAATGAGCCTGCGAGTTAGTGCTGCGTGGCGAGGTTAACCCGTGTGGGGTAGCCGTAGCGAAAGCGAGTCTGAATAGGGCGTGTGAGTCGCGTGGTCTAGACCCGAAGCGGAGTGATCTACCCATGGCCAGGGTGAAGCGACGGTAAGACGTCGTGGAGGCCCGAACCCACTTAGGTTGAAAACTGAGGGGATGAGCTGTGGGTAGGGGTGAAAGGCCAATCAAACTCCGTGATAGCTGGTTCTCCCCGAAATGCATTTAGGTGCAGCGTCGTATGTTTCACCATGGGGGTAGAGCTACTGGATGGTCTAGGGGCCTTACCGGGTTACCGAAATCAACCAAACTCCGAATACCGTGGTGTGAGAGTGCGGCAGTGAGACGGCGGGGGATAAGCTTCGTCGTCGAGAGGGAAACAGCCCAGAACACCAGCTAAGGCCCCTAAGTGTGTGCTCAGTGGGAAAGGATGTGGGATTGCCCAGACAACCAGGAGGTTGGCTTAGAAGCAGCCACCCTTGAAAGAGTGCGTAATAGCTCACTGGTCAAGTGGTCCTGCGCCGACAATGTAGCGGGGCTCAAGCACACCGCCGAAGCTGTGTCATTCATACAATAGATCCGCTTTCTTCTTTCGGGAGGATTGTGTAGTCGTGTGGATGGGTAGGGGAGCGTCCTGCATCCAGGGAAGCGGCCGCGTGAGCGAGTCGTGGAGGGTGTGGGAGTGAGAATGCAGGCATGAGTAGCGAAAGCAGAGTGAGAAACTCTGCCGCCGGATGACCAAGGGTTCCTGGGCCAGGCTAATCCGCCCAGGGTAAGTCGGGACCTAAGGCGAGGCCGACAGGCGTAGTCGATGGATAACGGGTTGATATTCCCGTACCCGCGTGTGCGCGTCCCTGACGAGGCAGGTGAGACTAACCACCCGAAGCC
>NZ_FOKG01000056.1 GCF_900111885.1 Amycolatopsis marina | reverse complement strand
GTGTGTGGAGCGTGGGACCTGATCCTGTAGTAGTCAAGCGATGGGGTGACGCAGGAAGGTAGCTCCGCCAGTGAATGGTAGTACTGGTGTAAGCGTGTAGGAGGAGGCATAGGCAAATCCGTGCCTCATGGACTCTGAGACGTGATGCGTAGCCGATTGAGGTGAAGTAGAGTGATCCTATGCTGCCGAGAAAAGCCTCTAGCGAGTGCATGTGCGGCCCGTACCCCAAACCAACACAGGTGGTCAGGTAGAGAATACCAAGGCGATCGGGTGAACTGTGGTTAAGGAACTCGGCAAAATGCCCCCGTAACTTCGGGAGAAGGGGGGCCAAAGCACCTGAAGCCCCGTGCGGGCTAGGGTGAGTTGGCCGCAGAGACCAGCGGAAAGCGACTGTTTACTAAAAACACAGGTCCGTGCGAAGAAGCAATTCGATGTATACGGACTGACGCCTGCCCGGTGCTGGAACGTTAAGAGGACCGGTTAGCCCTTTCGGGGGCGAAGCTGAGAATTTAAGCGCCAGTAAACGGCGGTGGTAACTATAACCATCCTAAGGTAGCGAAATTCCTTGTCGGGTAAGTTCCGACCTGCACGAATGGCGTAACGACTTTCCGGCTGTCTCAACCACAGGCCCGGCGAAATTGCACTACGAGTAAAGATGCTCGTTACGCGCGGCAGGACGGAAAGACCCCGGGACCTTTACTATAGTTTGGTATTGGTTTTCGGTTCGGCTTGTGTAGGATAGGTGGGAGACTGTGAAGCCTTCACGCTAGTGGGGGTGGAGTCAATCTTGAAATACCACTCTGGTCGAATTGGGAATCTCAACCTCGGACCATGATCTGGTTCAGGGACAGTGCCTGATGGGTAGTTTAACTGGGGCGGTTGCCTCCTAAAGAGTAACGGAGGCGCCCAAAGGTTCCCTCAGCCTGGTTGGCAATCAGGTGTTGAGTGCAAGTGCACAAGGGAGCTTGACTGTGAGACAGGCGTGTCGAGCAGGGACGAAAGTCGGGACTAGTGATCCGGCACCACCTGGTGGAAGGGGTGTCGCTCAACGGATAAAAGGTACCCCGGGGATAACAGGCTGATCTTGCCCAAGAGTCCATATCGACGGCATGGTTTGGCACCTCGATGTCGGCTCGTCGCATCCTGGGGCCGGAGTAGGTCCCAAGGGTTGGGCTGTTCGCCCATTAAAGCGGCACGCGAGCTGGGTTTAGAACGTCGTGAGACAGTTCGGTCCCTATCCGCCGCGCGCGCAGGAGACTTGAGGAAGGCTGTCCCTAGTACGAGAGGACCGGGACGGACGAACCTCTGGTATGCCAGTTGTCACGCCAGTGGCATGGCTGGTTAGCCACGTTCGGAAGGGATAACCGCTGAAGGCATCTAAGCGGGAAGCCTGTTCCAAGATGAGGTCTCCCACCCTTTGTGGGTTAAGGCCCCCAACAGACCATTGGGTTGATAGGCCAGAAATGGACGCACAGTAATGTGTTTTGAGTTGACTGGTACTAATAGGCCGAGGACTTGCCCACAAACATGCTACGCATCCGCTCTACAGCTCTGAAACACCACACCACCACCGGTCCG
>NZ_FOKG01000059.1 GCF_900111885.1 Amycolatopsis marina | reverse complement strand
TACTGCAACGGCAGTTAAGGAAGTGGGTAGCCGCGGCGTTTGTAGTGGCTGAGGCGGGCTTGGTGTTGTCGTCGGCGGCGGAAGCGTGACCAGGACCAGATGTGTTCGGCGGCGTCGGCGACACGCAGGACCAGCTTGGTGAGCAGGCGCCGGATCTCCGGTAGTGTAAAGCTGATCATGTCTGGTTCGGCGATACCGATTCCCCTTTTATGGCAAGGGATTTGGCGACGGCGAGCCAGGCGTGGGCGAGCATCGACAGGGTGATGTGGGCGTACCACGCCCGCCAGGACCGGACCTGGTAGTGATCCAGTCCGGCTTCGTTCTTGGCCTGCTGGAAACACTCTTCGATCCGCCAGCGCGCCCCGGCGATCCAGGCCAGGTTCAGCAGGGTGGACCGGCGGGGCCCGTAGCAGATGTAGTAGGCGATCTCGGTCGGATCAGAGATCGAACGCCGGGCGAGCAGCCAGTGCCCGCGCCCGGCCTGCCAGCCAATCCGGACCGGCACCCGTGCCCAGTCGTACTCGCGCGGCCCGTGCGCGCCGGCACCGACCGACAACCGCCGCCACGCCCGGGCGGGCAGGTCCGCGATCAGCTCATCGGCCCGCTGTTCGGTGCCCTCGGCGGTGATCAGGGTGTCGTTGACCTTGGTGGCCAGCACGTACGCGGCGTCGTGTTCCTCCAGCCAGGCTCGCAGGTACTTGACCTGCCCGTAGGCCTCATCGGCGGTGACCCACGCGAACGGCACACCCGCCTCGAACGCCCGCGCCAGCATGCCCATCGCCTGCCGCGGCTTCGTGGCGAACTCGACCTCATCCGGAATCCCCGCCCGTTGGCACCGGTCCCGGTCGGCGATCCACGGCTCCGGCAGATACAGCGCCCGATCGATCAGCGCATGCCCATGATCACCGGCATAGGCGAGAAAGGTCCCGATCTGACAGTTCTCGATCCGCCCCGCCGTCCCGGAATACTGCCGCTGCACCCCGGCCGAGCGCACACCTTTCTTCAGGAACCCGGTGTCGTCCACGATCAGCACGCCGCCCGGCTCGCCGAGATGCTCGACCACGTAGTCCCGCACGTCGTCACGCACCCCGTCGATGTCCCAGTCCGCCCAGCGCAACAACCGCTGCATCCCATCCGGAGACACCTCACCGGACTGCTCCGCCAGTGTCCAGCCGTTCTTCCGCTCCAACCCCGCGACCAGCCCGGACACATACTCCCGAGCCCGGCCCCGCGGCTCCGACCGCCTGAACCGTCCCGCGATCCGATCATGAACCCGATCCAGCTGCCCCATCACCACATCGACCACCACAACGATGATCTACCACACGACGACCAACTGCCGTTGCAGT